>NZ_JAQSVC010000009.1 GCF_029603165.1 Galbibacter pacificus | reverse complement strand
TGTGGGGTCGCGCGTTAGGGATTGCAGCGGTCACCCCGCAGCCAAGGCGAGGAGTAGCAGCGGAAAGCCCGGCCCGAATGCAATGGAGGGAACGCCCCGTTTTTTATTAACTTGTAAACATATTATATATAGTGTTGTATGCGTAAAGACTTACGCTTATCTTTGCAGACTGAAAAATATTATATATAATGATTAAGATTACTTTACCCGATGGATCGGTTAAGGAGTTTGAAAAGAACACAACTCCGATGGATGTTGCTAAAAGCATTAGTGAAGGCTTGGCCAGAAATGTTATTTCTGCAAGTTTTAATGGCACAAAAGTGGAAACGGTTACGCCTTTGACCACCGATGGGAGTCTTATATTATATACATGGAACGACGATGAAGGAAAGCAAGCGTTCTGGCATTCTACTTCGCACATCATGGCTCAGGCCTTGGAGGAACTATACCCCGGTGTTAAATTGACCATTGGGCCTTCTATTGATAATGGCTTTTATTATGATGTTGATTTAGGCGACCAAACAATTTCTGAAAAGGATTTTCCTGCCATTGAAGCTAAAATGCTGGAAATTGCCAGAGGGAAGCATGACTACAAAATGCGTTCGGTTAGTAAGGCCGAAGCTTTGGATTTTTACAAAAAGCAACATAATGCGTTTAAAGTAGAATTGATTGAAAATCTAGAAGACGGGACCATTACTTTTTGCGACCACGATACGTTTACCGATTTATGCCGCGGCGGGCACATACCCAACACAGGGATTGTAAAGGCCGTAAAACTATTGTCGGTAGCTGGCGCTTATTGGAGAGGAGATGAGAACAACCCACAACTTACACGTATCTATGGGATTTCTTTCCCGAAACAAAAGGAGCTGAAAGAATATCTTGAATTACTGGAGGAGGCTAAAAAAAGAGACCACAGGAAACTGGGCAAGGAACTGGAACTGTTTACTTTTTCTTCTAAAGTAGGTCAAGGATTGCCTCTATGGTTGCCAAAAGGTGCTGCCTTGCGGGAACGCTTGGAGAATTTTTTAAAGAAAGCGCAAAAAAAAGCAGGGTACGAGCAAGTTGTTTCGCCACATATTGGACAGAAAGAATTGTATGTAACATCTGGACATTATGCTAAATACGGCGAAGATAGTTTTCAGCCCATACATACTCCAAAAGAGGATGAAGAATTTTTATTAAAGCCCATGAACTGCCCGCACCATTGCGAAATATACAATTCGCGTCCGTGGAGCTACAAAGAACTTCCAAAGCGTTATGCCGAATTTGGCACTGTATATAGATATGAACAAAGCGGAGAGCTACACGGCCTAACACGTGTTCGGGGGTTCACGCAAGATGATGCCCATATTTTTTGTACCCCGGACCAATTGGATGACGAGTTTAAAAAAGTAATCGATCTTGTGTTGTATGTTTTTGGATCTTTAGGGTTTGAAAATTTTACGGCTCAGGTTTCGTTGCGCGATCCCGAAAACCCCGATAAATATATTGGCAGTGACGAAAATTGGGTAAAAGCAGAAAATGCAATACTTAGTGCCGCTAAAGAAAAGGGATTGAATTATGTAGTTGAAACCGGCGAGGCCGCTTTTTATGGCCCCAAACTAGATTTCATGGTAAAAGATGCCCTGGGAAGAAGCTGGCAACTGGGGACCATACAAGTAGATTACAACCTTCCCGAGCGTTTCGACTTGAGCTACAAAGGCAGCGATGACAAGCTGCACCGCCCGGTAATGATACACAGGGCCCCATTTGGAAGCATGGAGCGTTTTGTGGCCATACTGCTGGAACATACCGCTGGAAATTTCCCGTTATGGTTGATGCCGGAACAGGCTATTATATTGTCAATCAGTGAGAAATATGAAAAATATGCCGAAAAAGTTTTAAATTTATTGGAAAATAACGAAATTCGCGCCCTCGTTGACAACCGAAACGAAACAATTGGCAAAAAAATACGTGATGCCGAAATGAAAAAAATCCCGTATATGCTTATTGTTGGCGAGCAAGAAGAAAAAGACGGTACAATTTCTGTAAGAAAACACGGAGAGGGCGACATAGGTACCATAACCATAAATGAGTTCTCAGATTTGATAAATTCAGAAATCAATCGTACATTAAAGAAGTTTTAAAAATTAAGTTTAATTAAAATTATTTAGCCATAGCAATTAAAAGATTTAACAGAAACGCTCAAAGAAGAGAAGTTAAAAATCCGCATAGAACCAACAAAGAGATCCGTGTGCCGGAAGTGAGACTGGTAGGAGACAATGTTGAAATGGACATATACCCAACCAAAACCGCTTTAAGCAAAGCCGAAGAATTAGGATTGGACCTCGTTGAGATTTCACCCAATGCCAAGCCACCTGTTTGTAAAATAATGGACTATAAAAAGTTCTTGTACGAACAGAAGAAAAGAGAAAAGGCACTGAAGGCGAAAGCCTCCAAAGTCGTGGTTAAAGAGATCCGTTTTGGACCCAATACCGATGATCATGATTATGATTTTAAAAAGAAACATGCCGAAAAGTTCTTAAAAGAAGGTGCAAAATTAAAAGCATATGTTTTCTTTAAAGGACGTTCTATTGTTTATAAAGATAAAGGAGAGATTTTGCTGCTTAAACTGGCATCGGAGTTGGAAGATATAGGGAAAGTAGAACAAATGCCCAAATTGGAAGGAAAGCGTATGACCATGTTCATAGCTCCTAAAAAAACCAAGTAATTTACCTAGTACGAATTTTAAAAGTACAAAGTTAAAAGTTAAGGATACTGTTAATCCCGGTAGTTATCGGGACAGTATATAAAGATAATAAGCGAGATAATTAAATAAATATTAGGATTATGCCTAAACAGAAAACAAAATCCAGTGCCAAAAAGCGTTTTAAGCTTACCGGTACCGGTAAAATTAAAAGAAAGCACGCTTTTAAGAGTCACATCTTAACAAAGAAATCTAAAAAGCGTAAGCTTGCACTAACTCATTCTGGTTTAGTAGATAAAGCAGATGAGAATAGTATCAAGGAACAATTGCGTTTAAAGTAATTGCCCTTAGGTTCAATTAAATTGTTTAACCCTGGAGTCAGGCCATTTTAAAAAATTAAGCGCTTTTATAAGAGTGTTAAATCAAAAATAAATGAAACAAAGTGCCGGTTATCGGCCGCCTGCTACAAAAAATTAAAATTATGCCAAGATCAGTAAATTCAGTAGCTTCAAGAGCACGAAGAAAAAAAGTGATGAAGCAAGCAAAAGGCTACTACGGTAGACGTAAAAACGTTTGGACGGTTGCCAAGAATGCGGTTGAAAAAGCGATGTTATATTCGTACAGAGACCGTAGAAATAAGAAAAGAACTTTCCGCGCGTTGTGGATTACCCGTATTAATGCGGGAGCCAGATTGCATGGAATGTCTTATTCTCAGTTTATGGGGAAAGTAAAGGCTAACGAAATTGAGCTTAACCGTAAGGTTTTAGCCGATTTGGCCATGAACCACCCAGAAGCTTTTAAAACAATTGTTGAGAAAGTAAAGTAAACGTTTAACAATATATTATCCGCTTATAAAAATCCCGGTTCGTTGAACCGGGATTTTTTATGGCCTTATTTAACGTGGGTTCGAGATAGAAAAGTTAACACCTCTATTAAAATTGCTTATTGTTGCAAGGTTTGGAGACCTTCTAGGTGTTTTAATTTTACGGTTAAACACTCCCTACAAGGTCGAAAAAAAGATCTTGCAGGAGCTTGTTGAACTCAACTACTTAAAATAAGCATCCAACATAGATTACTCTATCGAAAATTATATTATTTAATTATGTCTTATTCCACTATTTCGGGTAACTGGGCAATAAATATTTCATGAACAGCTTCAGGAGACAAAATATGACCTTTCTTTTGGGCACTTTGCGCCAGCTCGAAACCACGGTGAGCGGCATCCATACGCTGTATGGGCGTACCATGGTGCCCATCGCTCTCAAAGCTGCAGTCGCCTATATTGAAAAACAGATCAAAAAATTCTTCAACGCGCTTCCAGTTATATGTTGCTCCCCTTTTATGGGTCATATAATAAGCGGCAAAAAAATCGGCCTCCAATTCGGTAGAACGTGTAGATTCTGGCACATTTCCATCTTCAACAGGATAACTCCAATTGTTATTAAACTGTATTTGGTGCCCCCATTCGTGTGCCAGTATTCCAGTCCAAATAATATTGGCATCGATTCCCGTTTTTGTCATTACCGAAACTATTCCGTCGCTTATTACAATTATATCTCCTTGGCCCTTACCGAAAAAATTATCAATATTAATGGCAAATCCGTCAAATGAAACAAAGGGGTTTTCAATTAAAAAAGTACTCTCCTCGTTAATTACATATATTTCCTCAATAAGTGCATCAATATCAGCAGTTGGGCCATAAAGAAAAGGCAATGTTTCCCTAAGCAGGTCTTCATTTTTAAAATTGGCATTATGCTGCCCTTTTACAGCAACTTCATTTGGCATGTCCCAAAACCTTTCTTGATCTTTTACCCTTTTTTTCATTAAATTGGTATATATTCCATCGACACCAAAATATTGCGGGCTTGTATCAACAAGAGACATGTAAAAGTTAATATCGCTGTATATACTGTAAAACTGAGCTCCCAATTGATCGAGGTTTTCTGAAATTGTTTCATCAATGGCCTCATCGAAAGCAGTTGTTCCACATTCTGACGGTTCTACAACTTTGAAAAGATTGTCGTAGTACGAGAATTCATTTATCCCAAGATCTATATTAACGGTTGTTCCTTGCGATAAATTAGGGAATTTGTTGACAATAGAAGTAGCATAAACGGCATTTAAATCGGGCTCTACATAAGTATCTTCTTTAGTACAAGATCCAAGCATTATAGCAATGACTATAACGCCTGTTAAAAGGTAGTTGGTTTTCATAAAGTTATTTTTAAGATTATAGTTACATAATATAGAAAAACTTCATAGTTTAAACAATTTAATTCGACCAACTGCATTATAAAATTTCAATTAGAAAACACTTTTATAGATTTGTGTAAATTATAAATTCCTAACAAAGTATTAACTTCAATCTGGTTAAGAAGCCTTATTTTTGCACCTTATTATTAATAAACTATGGATTTATCAAATGTAAAGTTGGTGGTTACCGATATGGACGGAACACTTTTAAACAGTAAAGGGGAAGTAAGCACGCTTTTTTTTGACCTTTTCAAGGAACTCCGTGAGCACAATATCCATTTTGTTGCCGCAAGCGGAAGACAATACAACAGCATAACCAACAAACTCGAAAAAATTGTTAACGACATTACCATTATTGCCGAAAACGGTGGTATTGCCAAACAAGGTACCGATGAACTTTTGGTAACAAATATGCCCAACGAAAGCATCCATGAGTTAATTACCTTATTAAGAAAGTTGGAAGATGTATATGTGGTACTTTGTGGTAAAAAATCTTCTTACATTGAAACTGAGAATGAAAAATTTATTACTCTCTTTAACGAATATTACGCTGCTTATAAAGTTGTAGACGATTTAACAAAGGTTACCAATGATGATTTTGTTAAAATAGCGGTATACCATTTTGATAGTTCCGAAGACCATATTTACCCCGCCGTACAACATTATGAAGACACTTTGCAAGTAAAGGTTTCTGGAAAAAACTGGTTGGACCTTTCGCACCCAAATGCCAACAAAGGCTATGCCTTAAAGCTGCTTCAAACAAAGTTGGGGGTTACCAAAGAAGAAACCATGGTTTTTGGAGATTACAACAACGATTTGGAAATGCTGGACTTGGCACATTTTAGTTATGCCATGGAAAATGCACACCCAAATGTAATCAAGGCTGCAAACTATAAAACCAAAAGCAACGACGAAAATGGTGTTGAATTTATACTGGACCAATTAATAAAGGCCAAGAAAAAGCTATCCTAATTTAATTTCCAAAAGCTGTTATTACAACCGATCTGCTTCCGCCGTGGTTTCTGTGTTCACATAAATAGATGCCTTGCCAAATTCCAAGGTTTAACCTGCCGCTTGTAATTGGAATCTGCACTGAACTCCCCATCAACGAAGCCTTGATATGTGCCGGCATATCATCTGGGCCTTCATAGGTATGGATATAATATGGTGCATCTTCGGGAACCATTTTATTGATATGGCTTTCAAAATCTGTTCTAACGGTCGGATCTGCATTCTCATTAATGGTTAAACTGGCCGAAGTATGTTTTATAAATATTTGAAGTTGCCCGATTTTAATATTTTTTAATTCCGGGACCGCATGCAGGATTTCCCCTGTAATTAAATGAAACCCCCGTTTCCTCGCTTTTAATTTTACTTCTTTTTGAAAAAACTCCATCCTGCTATATTATGTTTTTTGCTTTTTCTTTTTTGCCGCCGGAAACAGTACATTATTCAATATCAACCTATAACCGGGAGAATTTGGATGCAATTCCAACTCTGTTTTTGGATCCCCTACCCTATGTTGATAATCTTCGGGGTCGTGCCCGCCATAGAATGTAAAAAATCCTTTTCCTTTAATTCCGTGAATATACCTTGCTTCCCCATTTACTTTATTTTCGGCCATTACCAATACGGTTGGACGAATGGTATTTGGATCGTAGGCAGTAGTTTGCCCCATAAAGCCCTTAATTAAAGAAGTATGGTTTTGACATAACATTGTAGGCACCGGATCCCATTTTGCCGAAAACTCCATTAATGTGAAATAATCGGTTTCCCGTTGTACCGTTCTTCTTTTGTTTGTCATGTCTATGGAAGAAAATTCGTATTCCAACGGGTTTCGTTCCAGTATAAAGTCCTTAAAGGCAAAAGTTTTTGAAAAATCTATTTTTGACTGATAATTTGGTGTTGACGGGTCGCCATCAAACATGGGCTCGCATATATCTAGGCCTTCTGCTGACAGAGCTATATCGAAACTATCGGTAGCCGAACACATGGCAAACATAAACCCGCCGCCCACAACATAATCACGAATTTTTATCGCTACCGCCAATTTTTCCTGAGAAACTTTATCGTAACCCAAGTCGGTAGCCAGTGCCTCGGCATCCTTTTTTTCTTGGATATACCATGGTGTTGCCCGGTAAGCTCCGTAAAATTTTCCATATTGACCCGTAAAATCTTCATGGTGCAAATGCAGCCAATCATAAAGCAGCAATTTGTCTTCCAGCACTTCGGTATCGTAAACTACTTCATAAGGGATTTCGGCATAAGTAAGCACCATTGTTACAGCATCGTCCCAAGGTTGATTTCCCTTTGGGGAATAAACCGCAATTTTCGGGGCCTTTTCCAAGGTTACGGATTCCTGGTTTTTGGATGGGCTGCTAATTTCTTTTAAAATGGTTTCGGTCTTTGCATCTGATAAAACTTCAAAAGAAACGCCCCGAATTTGGCATTCTTTTCGTATTTCATCAGTATCCGTCATTAAAAATGAGCCGCCCCTATAATTAAGTAACCACTTTACCTTTTCATTCTTTGCCAACACCCAATAGGTAATTCCGTAGGCCTTTAAATGGTTTTTTTGCGTTTCGGCGTCCATTGGTATTAATATATAGGATGCCAAGGCGGTTTTTAGACCAAAAACAATACAAAAAAGGAGCAGACACACATGGGCGCGCCACTCCTTTTTAATATGCTTTTTTTTACAGTTATTCTCGGGCATTATAATTTTTCAGTTTTCAGATCAACATGCATCTTTTCTATCTGAAAAATACAATTATAAATCGAAACCTAAGTCTTTTCTGTAATACATTTTATCAAAAGTTATACTTTCAAGACTTTTATAGGAAGTTTTTAAAGCTTCCCGGAAATCATCCCCATAGGAAGTTACTGCCAACACCCTTCCACCGGAAGTTAATACTTTATTGTCGTCTAATTGTGTCCCGGCATGAAAAACAATAACATCTGCTACCTTATCGTGCCCTGTTATTTCCTTTCCTTTTTCGTAAGCTTCGGGATATCCACCCGAAACCGCAACCACGGTTGTAGCTGAGCGTTCGTCTATTTTCAAGTTTATTTTATCGAGCGTGCCTTCTGCCACTGCCTGGAGCATATCTACCATATCGTTTTGTATACGCGGAATTACCACTTCGGTTTCGGGGTCTCCCATTCGCACATTGTATTCAATAACATATGGTTCTTCCCCAACTTTAATCAAGCCGATAAAAACAAATCCTTTATAGGGAATTTTATCTTTTTGAAACCCTTCTATAGTCGGTTTTACAATGCGCTCCTCTACCTTTTCCATAAAAGTTATGTCTGCAAAAGGCACTGGTGAAATGGCGCCCATGCCACCAGTATTGAGCCCGGTATCTCCTTCGCCAATGCGTTTGTAATCTTTAGCCGTTGGAAGTATTAAATAATTCTTTCCATCGGTCAGTACAAAAACGCTTAATTCTATACCGCTTAAAAACTCTTCAATAACTACTTTGGCACTTGCATTGCCAAATTTGGCACCGACCAACATATTTTTAAGTTCTATTTTGGCCTCCTCGATATCGTTAAGTATCAACACCCCTTTTCCAGCCGCAAGACCATCGGCCTTTAAAACGTATGGTGGATGGAGCGTTTCTAAAAAAGCATAACCGGCATCCAGGCTTTCTGAAGTAAAACTTTGGTAAGCCGCGGTAGGAACATTGTGTCTTGCCATAAATTCCTTGGCAAATTCTTTGCTTCCTTCCAGAATGGCCCCGCTTTTTTGAGGTCCGATTACCGGAATGTTCTTTAATTCATTGTCATTCAAGAAAAAATCATGAATCCCTTGTACCAATGGATCTTCGGGCCCAACAACAACCATATCTATTTTTTTAGCCGTTACCAGCTTTTTTATGGCAGGAAAATCGGTTACCGAAACAGCTACATTAGTAGCTATTTTTGCGGTACCTGCATTTCCGGGTGCTACGTATAATTGTGTGGTTTTATTGCTCTGCGCTATTTTCCATGCAAAGGTATGTTCCCTACCTCCAGAACCTAATATAAGGATGTTCATTTTTACTGAATTATATTGACTTTTATTTTAAAGATGCCAAAGTTACACGGAGTAGCTGCAAAAACATAATTTAATCCTGAAAAAGTTTTTGATTTGCCAACCTGTAATGCTAAAGCTTTCCTTTATGCTAATAGACGTCTGAATATATTATAGGAAGCACGTTGTTTTTTATGCATGTAATAATTCTTTAAGTGAAGGAAAATAACTTCTTTAACTAGCTCCGCAAAGTCTTATGTTGCTGAGAGATACCATCTATAATTTATATTTACTCAGCAAGTTACTTTTAGCACAAATTACTTCCTGTTCCTATTGGAAAAATCTCGATGTTCTTTTTTGTAGAGCTCTTCTGTTGGTAAGTTTTTAAAATATTGGTACGTACGTTTCATGCCATCTTTGCGGGTTACCTTTGGCTCCCAGCCAAGGATTTCACGGGCTTTGGTAATATCTGGCCTACGTTGTTGCGGATCGTCTTTTGGTAGGGGTTTATACACTATTTTTTGGTCGGTTCCCGTTAGCTTCACAATTTCTTCGGCAAAATCTTTTATGGATATCTCGGTAGGATTGCCAATGTTTACAGGCTCATTATAATTACTCATCAACAAGCGGTAAATTCCTTCTATTTGGTCGTCTACATAACAAAAAGAGCGGGTCTGGCTACCGTCGCCAAAAACGGTAATATATTCACCGCGAAGGGCTTGGCCTATAAATGCCGGGATTACGCGTCCGTCGTTTAATCGCATTCGTGGACCGTAGGTATTAAAAATACGGGCTATGCGCGTATCCAGATCATGGAAACGGTGGTAGGCCATGGTAATGGACTCCATAAATCGTTTGGCTTCATCATATACACCACGCGGACCAACCGGACTCACATTTCCGTAATATTCTTCAGTTTGTGGGTGTACCAAGGGATCTCCATATACTTCAGAAGTTGAAGCTACTAAAATTCGTGCTTTTTTATCTTTGGCCAATCCCAATAGATTATGCGTTCCCAAAGCTCCGACTTTTAATGTTTGGATAGGGATTTTTAAATAATCAATCGGGCTGGCGGGCGATGCAAAATGAAGAATGTAGTCCAATTCGCCAGAAATATCCACGAAAGTTGTTACATCATGATGACGAAATTCAAAATCTGGGTTGGCACGAAGGTGTTCAATATTATTAAGGTCGCCCGTAATCAAGTTGTCCATTCCAATAACATACATTCCTTCATTAATAAACCGATCGCATAAATGCGAGCCTAAAAACCCGGCTGCCCCGGTTATTAAAATACGCTTCTTTTCCACATGGTTTTGTTTAATGGCGAAGGTAAGTATTTTTTGTTGTAATGCAGTTATGTTGTTATGTTACTATTTTTTTGTTTAATTTCTTTTATTCTGACGGCATTCCTGTTACTTTTCATTCAATCCAATTGATTACTTGGCAAAACAATGTATTTTTGATGCTAAGAAACAACCAGCTATGGCAAAGCTTACCATTTTAATTCATTGTAAGGATACTTCCGGAATTATTGCTTCGGTCACCAATTTCATTCATAAAAATCATGGCAATATTGTTTATATCGACCAGCATGTGGACAGGCACAACAGCATTTTTTTTATGAGATCTGAAAGCGAATTTAACCCAAAAACTTTCGATCTACCATCTTTTAAAAAAAATTTCGGAGCGCTTATCGCCGAAAAATATGAAATGGAATGGGAACTATACACAGCAGCTTACAAACCTAGAATGGCCATATTTGTTTCTAAATATGACCATTGTTTGTATGATATCCTTGGGCGTTATAATGCAGGGGAGCTCCATGTTGAAATTCCGTTTATTAGCAGCAACCACCCCGATTTAAAATATATTGCCGATAGCTTTAATATTCCGTTTTTCCATATCCCGGTTACCAAGGAAACCAAGGCAGCATCAGAAAAGGAACAATTGAGGCTATTAAAAAAACATGGAGTCGATTTTATTGTCCTGGCTCGCTATATGCAAATTGTTTCAAGTAAACTTATTGAAGCATATCAACATAAAATCATTAATATCCACCATTCTTTCCTGCCTGCCTTTGTTGGGGCAAAACCTTATCATTCTGCCTATAAAAGAGGCGTGAAAATTATTGGCGCTACCAGCCATTATGTAACCGAAGAACTTGATGCCGGCCCGATAATCGAACAGGACGTGGCCCGTGTAACACATGCACATTCTATTGAAGACATGGTAATGAAGGGGCGCGACCTTGAAAAAATCGTGCTGGCAAGGGGAATAAAACTGCATATAGACAGAAAGACCATGGTTTTTAACAACAAGACCATTATTTTTAGTTAACGGCTATAACCCGTAGCAATTATTTCTTATCTTGTATGGGAAGATATGTTTATTTTCCAAACCCATTCTTGGCATTGCCTTTCCAATACTTAATTTGCAAAAACACCATGTCTAAGAAAACCAAAATAGCAATTATTGGCCCCATACCAAGGGATAAGATTATTACCCATAAAGGGGATGTTATAAAAAAATATGGCTGTGTCACGCATCCGGTCATTGCGTTGGCCAAACTCCTGGAAAACGACGGAGAGGTTTTCCCTATTTCCCATATCCATAAAATTGACGAAGCGCCCATAAAAAAAATATTCCATCAGCATACAAATATTAAAGTTGATGGTATTTATACCCACAAAGACAAAGGAACGGTAATAGAACTAAAATTTCTGGACCAAAACAACCGCAAAGAGCAACAACGCTCTAAAATGGAGCCCATAAAAAAAGAGGACATTGAAAAATTTACCGATGTAGACGCCTTTGTATTTGTGCCCATTACCGATTTTGAAATTGAGCTAGGTGCCCTTCAGTATATAAAGAAAAACAGCAAAGCCACTGTTATTTTTGATGCCCACGGCCCCACCACCTGGATAAACGATAAAGGAGAACGCCTCAGAAAATTTTGGAAGGACAAAAATGAATGGTTCCCCTATATTGATGTCTTAAAAATGAACTTGGAAGAATCGCAGTTTAGTTGGTTGGAAGATGAAAAAATCCTTACTTCTTATGATGAAAATTATACAGACCACTTGGACGATTTTGCCGAAGACACCTTGAGAAAAGGCGTTAAAATACTTTTTGTAACATTGGACTCCCGTGGATGCGTTGCCTATCAACTCAATAATGATACGCTACAAAAAGATTGGACCCCATCGGTGAAAGTTACCAATGTTATAGACACGACCGGGTGCGGAGATTCTTTTGCGGGTGGTTTGGCATACGGGCTTACCTGCTATAACGACCCCATAAAAGCCGCTCAATATGCCAATGTGCTTGGGGCATTAAGAACGCAGGGGAAAGATTTTCAGGTTTTTAAAAACAAACAGGAAACCGACCGTATTCTGCGGGAAAATTACAAAGAAGAAAAGTTAAGCTAAAAAGCAACAATATTTCGGCACTTTAAGCATACTAACTTAATAACTCTATAACCCATTGGTAATTTCTACTTAACATAGAATAGCCAATCTATTCTGAAATTTGTACCAGAAAGTAAGTTTCATACTTTGAATTGTTTGAGTTAGCAAGTTAGTTTAGAAAAGCCGGTTTATACAAATCGGCTTTTTTCATTTATATTTCGGCAATACCGTATGGGCAAGGCTTTTTAACTACAATTTCTCATGTAGTTCCTTAAAATACGAAAAAGCCTTTTGCAAACGCGAACCATACCAAGAAAAATATTCCCCGTCTACCAATATAACCTTGCCTTTAGGTATTTGTTTTTGTATTTCTGCCATATGTTTTTCCTTAAAGGGGTACGGCTCGGAAGAAAGTAATATGTATGCTGTTCCTTTTGATTTTAATTGAGCTAATTCAATTTCGGGATATCGGGCATAGGCTGCAAACACATTTTTAAAATTATTGAGCTTTAAAAGATGATTTATAAATGTATTTCCGCCAGCAACCATCCATGGTTTTTTCCAAATAAAATAGGCGACATTCCGCAAGGGTTTATTCTGAATAAAAAGTTCAAAATCTGCTTTCTTTTCTTCAAGGTCCCTTATCAATACCGAAGCTTTGTCTTCAACTTTAAAAAGCACCCCGTATTGATTTATGAGCGACAAAGCATCTTCAAAAGTAAAAATATCCGAAACATGGACTGTTGTAAACTGCTCCAGGCTTTGCACTATTTCCTTTGTGTTTTCTTCTTTATTGCAAAGTACAATATCTGGCTGAAGCGACCGAATAACATCCAGTTTAATGTTTTTGGTGCCACCAACTATTTGCTTTTTATCTTTTATTGATGAAGGATGCACACAAAACTTTGTAACCCCCACCAATTGCGTCTCCAAGCCAAGGTCGCATAGCAACTCAGTCTGGGAAGGCACCAAAGAAACAATTCGTGCAGACGTTTCGGGAATGTTGATATGCCTTCCTGTTTGATCTATCAACCGAAACATAATTTATAAATATGCAGCCATTTGCTGCTGTAGTTCTTTTGCTTTTCCGGCTGCTTTTTGGGCAAAATTTTCATCTTTAGAAGCATAAATAATGCCCCTTGACGAATTAATGAGCAAGCCAATATTTTGGGTCTTTCCGTATTTACATACCTCATCCAAGCTTCCGCCCTGAGCCCCTACACCCGGTACCAATAAAAAACTTTCCGGGATAATGTTTCTTATTTCTTTTAAATATGTTGCTTTAGTGGCACCTACCACGTACATTAAGTTTTCTGAATTTTTATAAGATTTGGATGTCTGCAAAACTTTTTGGTACAAAGGGACTCCTTCTACGTCTTTAGTTTGAAAATCGAAAGCTCCTTCATTTGAAGTTAATGCCAAAAGAATGGTATGTTTGTTTTTAAATGCCAGAAAAGGTTCTACCGAATCTTTCCCCATGTATGGTGCAATGGTAACCGAATCGAAGTTTAAATCTTCAAAAAAAGCTTTGGCATACATGGTCGAGGTATTCCCTATATCGCCACGTTTGGCATCTGCAATGGTGAAAAGCTCTGGGTATTTTTCGTTAATATAGTCTATTGTTTTTTTAAGCGATTGCCATCCTTTAATTCCATAGGCCTCATAAAATGCTATGTTGGGCTTATAAGCAACTGCCAGATGATGTGTAGCATCTATAATGGCCTTATTGAAAGCAAAAACAGGATCGGTTTCTTCAAGCAAGTGTGACGGGATTTTATCAATGTCAACGTCCAGGCCTATGCAAAGAAAGGATTTTTTTAGTTTGATTTGTTCGATGAGTTGTTTTGTTTCCATTAGTAAAGTTTACATCTAATATAAAAAATGTCACACTTCGACAGGCTCAGCATGACATTCTTCTCTTTCTCATTTAAATTTAAAATAAATATCGTTTACATTGTTTCATTGGCTTCTTTGAGCTTCTCGGTATTTTCTGTCATTTTTAATTCTTCAATTATTTTTTCCAGGTCACCGTTTACTATATTAGACAAATCGTAAAGTGTCAACCCGATTCTATGGTCTGTAACACGCCCCTGCGGATAATTATACGTCCTGATTTTGGCACTTCTATCTCCGCTGGAAACCATACTTTTACGCCTTGCCGAATCTTCTTCCTGTTTTTTTGCCAATTCGCGTTCGTACAAACGTGAACGCAATACTTTTATGGCCTTGTCTAGATTTTTATGCTGCGATTTTTCGTCTTGGCACCGTACTTCAATTCCTGTTGGAATGTGTTGAAGCTGGATTGCAGAATACGTAGTGTTTACCGACTGGCCGCCGGGCCCGGTTGAAGTAGTCCGGATAATTTTTACATCGCTCATGTCCAATTCCACATCAAATTCCTCAGCCTCGGGAAGTACCATCACCGTGGCAGCCGATGTATGCACGCGGCCTTGTGTTTCGGTTTGTGGCACACGCTGTACACGATGTACCCCCGATTCGAACTTCAGGGTTCCGTATACATTTTCTCCATTTACCTCAAAAATAATTTCTTTGTATCCCCCAGAGGTCCCTTCGTTAAAATCTACCACGTTTACTTTCCAGCCCCTGCCTTCGCAATATTTGGTGTACATACGGTGCAGGTCGCCTGCAAAAATACTGGCTTCGTCCCCACCAGTCCCAGCACGGATTTCCATCATGACGTTTTTGGCATCTTCCGGGTCTTTAGGGATAAGCATATACTTTATTTCTTCTTCCAGGTCGGGCAGCTTTTCTTTGGCCTCTTCCAACTGCATTTTGGCCATTTCCACCATTTCGGCATCGCTTCCGTCTTCTATTATCTCTTCGGCTTCGGCTATATTATCGAGTACTTCTTTGTAAACTTCGCGTTTGTCTACTAATTCTTTAAGTTCTTTGTATTCTTTGTTGAGTTCTACATAACGCTTTTGGTCGGCAATTATATCCGGTTGGATAATCAAGTCGGAAATCTCATCGAAGCGCTGTTTTACAATGTTTAATTTATCTAGCATAATTCGTCTCTAATTCGGTTTGCAAATTTACGATTATTTTTGGTGATTTTAGAGGTAGTAAAAAAAAGAAGAAAGAGCAACGTATTAAGGCACATTAAACATATTCAACAAATAGAAGAATTTGTTATCTATGGTTATGTAACCAGTTTTTAATCTTTTTTATAAACATTCGGAAAATGTTTTTCCATATATAAGTTGGAGCCTTTAACTTTTGCAAAACCAAACTTTTCGTACAACCAAGGTGCTGTGTCGGTTATTAACATCCATCGGCGTAAATTTTGCAATTCAGGATGGTTTGTAACTACTTCCATAAGCCATTTGCTCAACCCTTGTTTTCTGTATTCATTCAAAATAAAAACATCCCCTAAGTAAGCAATCGTTGCATAATCTGTTATAATACGTGCAAAACCAATTTGTTTATCGTTGTGAAAAAGTCCGAAATTCAACGAATTATCAATCGATTTCTGGACAGTTTCCAATGGAATATTATCGCACCAACCGGCTTCTGTACTTAAAAACCGATGAATAAAAGGGACATCAAGTTTTTCTTTATCTGTAGTAATTAAAAAATCTCCTTTTAGAATTTCGCTTGTTAACATTTAGACATATTCAAAGGTTCCATATTCGCTGGTAATGGTCAGTTTTTTGGTTTCAGAAGTTTCTACGCGACCAATAATTTTGGCATCTACATGGAATGATTTTGAAATTTCAATGATATCGTTTGCAATATTTTCGTCTACGTACAACTCCATTCTATGCCCGCAATTAAATACCTGATACATTTCTTTCCATGAGGTTTTGGATTGTTCCTGAATTAATTGGAACAATGGCGGTACCGCAAACATATTGTCTTTTATTACATGGACATTATCTACAAAATGCAATACTTTGGTCTGCGCGCCACCACTACAATGGACCATTCCGCTAATTTCAGTCGGGTTGAACTTTTCTAATATTTTTTGAATGATGGGCGCATATGTCCTGGTTGACGAAAGCACCAGTTTTCCGGCATCGATTGGCGTATTTTCAACGGAGTCCGTCAATTTAACGTTCCCGGAATACACCAGCTCGGAAGGAACATCATGATCGAAACTTTCGGGGTATTTTTCGGCCAGGTATTTTTCAAAAACATCATGCCGTGCAGAAGTAAGCCCGTTACTGCCCATTCCGCCATTGTATTCTTTCTCGTAAGTTGCTTGCCCAAACGATGCCAACCCAACAATTACATTTCCCGGTTTAATATTGGCATTGTCTATAACCTCGCTCCTTTTCATCCTTGCAGTAACGGTAGAGTCTACAATGATGGTCCGGACCAAATCGCCCACATCGGCTGTTTCGCCACCTGTGGAATGTATGTGTACGCCAAAAGATTTTAATTCGGCAATCAATTCTTCTGTTCCATTGATAATTGCTGAAATAACTTCACCCGGAATTAAATTTTTATTCCTCCCAATAGTTGAAGAAAGCATAATGTTTTGTGTGGCACCCACGCAAAGAAGGTCGTCTATGTTCATAATCAAAGCATCTTGCGCTATACCTTTCCATACCGATACATCTCCGGTTTCTTTCCAGTACATGTAGGCCAAAGACGACTTTGTCCCGGCACCATCGGCATGCATAATAACGCAGTGTTCCTTGCTTCCGGTGAGATAATCGGGTACTATTTTACAAAAGGCTTTCGGGAACAATCCTTTATCTACATTTTTAATAGCGTTGTGAACATCTTCTTTTGATGCCGAAACACCTCTTTGTGCGTACCTCTTGCTTATCTCTGAACTCATTTATAAAAATTTTATGCAAAAATAGCCTATAAATAAAAAGCACACAAACAAAAGTTCGTGTGCTTATTCTTTTAGAAGGTTGGTTTAAATCCTCCTAATCCTTTTGTGGTCTTTGAACAAAAGCTTTCTTGGTCTTTTCTGGCTCAAAAACCACATCATTAAATTGATTAATAGCATTCCAAAGATATAAAATCCCTCGGCTCATTTATCAGGAAAAACACCCTATTTATGCTTCTTTGTAGTATTTTTCGATAAAACATTGTAAAAAACAGATTAAAAGCCCCATACAATATATTTGATAGAAAAAATACTCCAATTTCTACTTCTACAAACATTTATCTAGTAAATAATAACTCGCGGTATTTTGTAAGCGGCCATATGTTATCGTCTACCAAAAGTTCCAGTTTATCGCAATGGTAACGGATGGCTTCAAAATGCGGCAGAACCTTTTGGCAGTATGCTTCGGCTTTTAGTTGTGCTTTTTCCAGTTTGTTTGCTTTTTTGCGTTCTTCGGTCATAAACCTCACCTTAGAATTAATTTCAGAAATATGGTTCGAGATTTCTTCGATGAGGTCCAATTGTTCGGGTGCCAATTTTTTAAATTCGCTTCCAAATACTTCTTTTAGTCCTTTTACATTTTCTATCAATGCGTTTTGATACCTAATTGCGGTTGGTATTACATGATTTCTTGCAATATCGCCCAGTACGCGTCCTTCAATTTGTACTTTATGCACATATTCTTCCAATTCTATTTCATGGCGCGCTTTAATCTCTGTGGCGTTCATGACCCCCATTTCTTCGTATAGATCCAATGTTTTTTTAGAAACGGATACTTTTAATGCCTGCGGGGTTGTTTTATTGTTGCTAAGCCCCCTTTTCAAGGCTTCTTTCTCCCATGCTTCGCTATAACCATCTCCTTCGAACCTAATTTTTTTGGAAGCTTTTATATATTCCCTCAACACGTTAAATATAGCTTCATCTTTCTTCAGGTTCTTTTTATCGATTAGGGAATCTACTTCTTTTTTAAATTCTTTTAATTGTTTTGCCACAATGGTATTGAGTACCGTCATGGGCTTGGCGCAATTGGATTTGGAGCCTACGGCCCTCAACTCAAATTTATTTCCGGTGAACGCAAAAGACGAAGTTCGGTTTCTATCGGTATTATCCAGTAATATCTCGGGAATCTTACCCACAACATTCAGTTTGAGGTCTGTTTTTTCCTGAGGAGAGAGCTTCCCTTTGGAAACATCTTCCAGTTCGTCCAAAACCTTTGTTAACTGCGAACCAATAAATACCGATACAATTGCCGGCGGTGCCTCGTTGGCACCCAAACGGTGATCGTTGGTAGCCGAAGCCACCGATGCCCTTACCAGTTCTTCGTAGTCGTGTACAGCTTTAATGGTATTGATGAAAAACGTTAAAAACTGAAGGTTTTTGGTAGGCGTACTTCCCGGGCTCAATAAATTTGTTCCATTATTGGTAGCCAAAGACCAGTTGTTATGCTTCCCAGAGCCATTGATCCCCGAAAATGGCTTTTCATGAAACAGCACTTTAAAATTATGCTTATCGGCAGTTTTGTCCATTAAGTCCATCAAAAGGGAATTATGGTCTACCGCCAGGTTTGCCTCTTCAAAAAGTGGTGCCAGCTCAAATTGATTGGGAGCCACTTCATTATGGCGTGTTTTTACGGGAATCCCAAGCTTTACACAATCGTTCTCAAGATCGCGCATAAAGCTCAGCACGCGGTCGGGAATGGAGCCAAAATAATGGTCGTCCAATTGTTGCCCCTTTGCGGGGGAATGCCCGAGCAGTGTTCGTCCTGCCAAAACAATATCTGGCCTGGAATACGCCAGCGCCTTATCTATTAAAAAATATTCTTGCTCCCAGCCCAAAGTTGCGTTTACCTTGGTTACGCTTTTATCGAAATAACGGGCCACTTCGGTCGCCGCTTGGTCGATTGCCTGTAATGCCCGCAACAACGGGGCCTTATTGTCTAAGGCTTCGCCCGTGTAGGAAACAAAAACAGTTGGTATACACAAGGTCGTTCCATATACAAATGCCGGCGATGTGGGATCCCATGCAGTATAGCCACGTGCTTCAAAGGTATTTCTAATGCCGCCGTGCGGGAAACTGGAAGCATCCGGTTCCTGTTGTACCAATTGGTCTCCGCCAAATTTTTCAACGGCATGCGAATTGCTGATCGGCTCAAAAAAAGCATCGTGTTTCTCGGCCGTTGCGCCCGTTAAAGGCTGAAACCAATGTGTATAATGCGTTGCCCCTTTTGATATGGCCCAGTTTTTCATGGCCGCGGCAATTTCATCGGCAAGCTTTCGGTCTATTCTTTCACCTCCTTCTATTGCAGAAATTACACTGTTGAATGCTTCTTTCGACATTACCTGCCGCATGACCATTTCATTAAAAACATTGTTACCAAACATTTCCGAACGTTTGGCAGTGGACTCGATGGCCAATGGTTTGCGTTCAAAAGTTTTCTTTATTGCTTTAAACCTGATTGTTGACATATACCTAGTTATAAAAAATTCATTTTAAAATCTATCTGTTTAATTAATAACAAAAATGCTATTTAAGTCCAAAAAAAAGTACCTTTCAAATAAATTAAATATTAAATAATTATTAACATTTTTCATTAAAATTATATATTTAAAAAATACCCCCCTGCAAAAATAGGGTATTAATAAAAATAACAAAGTTTTTTTAAAATTGCCCCTATATTTTTCGGTATGAAAAACAAAAAAACATATTTTTGTCATCGAGTAAAGTTCAATTAAAACTATTAATAAAATGAGTAAGGCTAAACTTGAGTACATTTGGTTGGATGGTTATTTTCCTACCCAAAACATGAGAAGTAAAACTAAAGTTGAAGATGATTTTAGCGGTAAATTAGAAGATTGCCCTATTTGGTCTTTTGATGGTTCTTCAACAAAACAAGCAGAAGGAGGGTCTTCTGACTGTTTATTAAAACCTGTAGCGATTTATCCAGATCCAGCCCGTAAAAATGGATACTTGGTTATGGCTGAAGTATTAAATGCAGACGGTACAGCCCACGAGACAAACTCAAGAGCAACGATTGATGATGAGAATGACGATTTCTGGTTTGGTTTCGAACAGGAATACTTTATAATGGACACCAAGACACAACTTCCGTTAGGATTCCCCGTAGGAGGTTATCCAGGGCCTCAAGGACTCTATTATTGTTCTGTTGGCGGCTTGAACACCCATGGAAGGGAAGTTGTTGAAAGACATGCCGACCTATGTATAGAAGCGGGAATTAACTTTGAAGGAATCAACCAAGAGGTTGCTTGCGGACAGTGGGAATTCCAAATTTTTGCAAAAGGTGGTAAAAAAGCAGGAGACGAAATATGGGTTGCCCGTTATTTACTAGACAGATTATGCGAAGAATATGGTTACTATATTGAATACCACCCGAAACCGGTAAAAGGTGACTGGAACGGTTCTGGTATGCATGCCAACTTCTCTAATTCGTTATTAAGGACTTGTGGCTCTAAAGATGTTTACGACAAAGTTTGCGAAGCATTTAGACCCGTTACCAAAGAACATATTGAAGTTTATGGCGAGTTTAACGACGAGCGTTTAACTGGTAAGCACGAAACTGCTTCGATCAACGATTTTAGTTATGGAGTTTCAGATAGAGGTGCTTCCATACGTATCCCTATCATCACTGTAGAAAAAGGCTATAAAGGATGGCTGGAAGACAGACGTCCTGCTTCTAATGCAGATCCATACAAAGTTGCTGCTAGAATTATAGAAACAGTTAAAACTGCCGATATTAGCGTAGAAGCATAATAAATTTTAAAGATTTAGATTTAAACATTTAAAGAAGCCGTCTCATTTCACAGAATGGGGCGGTTTTTTAATTTGGTGTCTTTGACCTCTTAATTTTCTATTTTGGTGAAGGGATAAATTTTCCAAGTGGCCCTATGCCGCTTTTTTGCGCAT
>NZ_JAQSVC010000008.1 GCF_029603165.1 Galbibacter pacificus | reverse complement strand
AAACTGATTGAACAGTTTCTCCTGATATTGCTTTTTGCCTTGCATACTACAATATAGGTATCTAATGAAAGGAAAATATCAACCCTATGTCAATTTTTTGCTAACTTGTGCAACAGGCACAAGGCATATAAAAAATAGGCGAAATCATTAACAAACACAAGTTTTTAGCACATTTCAACCTTTGGTTTTAGCCAAAATTTCCTGACTCGAAAGCGCCTACTTTTCATATACTAAACGTTGGCGGGCATTATAAAAAGACATCCTGCAATCAATTAGCCCTAATCCCTAGAAATTAATTTGAAAAAAGAGAAAAATATTTGCGCAAGCAAATACTTGCATTTATATTTGCAAGCAATTACTTGCATAAATTGACAGTTAAATTATGAGAAGAGATGTTTTCAATGCTATTGCTGACCCAACTCGAAGAAGCATATTGATGTCGCTTACCTCCGAATCTCAAAATGTAAATGCACTAGCAGAGAAATTTGACATGACCAGACAGGCAGTTTCTTTGCATGTAAAATATCTACAAGAATGTGGGGTTATTTCAATTCAAAAAGCGGGTAGGGAACGGTATTGCAATTTAGAAATTCAGAAACTGCATGAAGTATCTGATTGGTTAGAACCATTCCGTAAATTATGGGAAGACAGGTTTGACAGAATGGATAGTGTATTAGAGAAATTAAAAAATCAAGCAAAAAAATAAATATTTATGAAGCGAAGCACGCAAATTATTGCAGAACAAGACAAACAAGAGCTCTTTATCGAAAGAGAATTTGACGCACCAAGAGAATTGGTATTTAAAGCCTTTTCTGAACCTGACCTTATTAGGCAATGGATGGGCCCAAAAGAAATGTCCACTGTTGTAGATAAGCTAATAAATCAATCGCATGGATCTTGGAGATTTACACACAAAGACCCACAAGGTAACAACCATTCGTTCAATGGGGTGATTCATGAAGTTGCTAAACCAGAAAGAATAATCCGAACATTTGAATATGAGGGTATGCCTGATAAAGGCCATGTGTCGCTAGAATTTTTGACCCTAGAAAATATTACTGACAACCATTGCAAAATGACCATTCAGATAATCTACAAATCTGTCATTGACAGAGATGGACATATCCAATCTGGTATGGAAAGAGGCGTTGTGGATTCTCACGAAAGATTAGATGTTTTACTTAAAACTTTAAAAAATGAATAAACTAACGTTTTCAAAGTATAGTGCTGTTGGATTTGTATCAATCCTATTTCTTTTACATATAATAAATACTACGGTGAATCCAACTTGGCAGCCAATAAGCGAATATGCCCTAGGTGAATTTGGATGGTTGATGAATTTGGCTTTCATTCTTTTGGGCTGTTCTTTTGCTTTTTCAGGTATGTTTCTAATTCAAAAGTTTACTAACATTGGTTCAAAAATCGGTGGAATTCTTCTGCTGTTGGCATCAGTAGGGAACTTTCTTGCAGGTTTTTTTAATACCGACCCTATTACAACAAGTCCTGAGAACATAACAGTTATTGGTCAAATTCATAGTGGTGCCGCAGGCTTGTTAGGGTTGATGATTATTGCTACCATTTTTGTTACAATTCAATTTTATAAGCAACCGTCTTTAAAACCTTTTAAAATCTCAATATTGTTAACCACTACTTTGGTTTGGTTGGCTGAGTTAATTTTGGTAGGTGGAATGGGCTATTATTTAAGTAAAACAAACGGCATGATTACAGAAGACACACCTATTGGTTGGTATGGGAGAATTGTAATAGTATTATGTGCTGTTTGGTGTTATGTCTGTGCTAATAATTTGCAGAAAGCTAATTTTCAAAGAACCTAATATATGAATGAAATAGAGCAGTTTATTGATGCAAAAATCAAACATGAATTTGAGCCTATTTTTTTAAAGTTCAGAACCTTAATAAAAGAGAAGTTCCCTACCTTACAAGAAGCAATGCGTGGTGGAACAGAAAAATATTATGGTGTTCCAGTATACAGACAGAACAAAATAATTATTTCAGTAAGTCCAACACAAAAAGGTATTACATTCTCATTTGCAGAAGGAAAACAGTTTGAAGACAAATATGGACTTTTAGAAGGTGTAGGAAACAAAACTTTAAATCTTAGAATAACAAGTCTGACCGACTACTCAGAAGAAGTTCTTGAGTACTACATTAGACAAGGAATTCAAATAGATAATAAGAAAAAATGACCCGCTAACAATGTATATAAAAAATCGCCTATTTTTTATATACTAACCGTTACCTTTAATTATCGAAATGCAGTATCCACGACTTGGCAACAATTTGGATACGGTACGTTTTTGGTGTATATTTACATCAAATAATAAAATTATGTCAAGACAAAGTATATCATTTACAAAACCGAATGACGAATGGTTAAGAGCCCAAGTGGACAATAAAGAGTATTCAAGCAAAAGCGAATTGGTTAACGACTTGATTAGACAAGCTCGAAAACAACAAGTTCAAATTGATTGGATTCGAGCAAAACTGGAAAGAGCTGAAAATAGCGGATTTACGACCGACAGTAAAGAAAGTATTTTAGCCCAATCAAAGTCTTTGCTAAAATGATATTTTTGGACAATCAAGCAGTTCTAATTAGGGGAAGCTTACAAAATGGCTAAATACAAACTGACTAATGAAGCCAAAAATGACTTGATTAGAATTCATCATTACGGAGTTGAAAAATTTGGAATGACTCAAGCAGACAAATATTTCGAATCTTTTTTTGAATATTTTGACATTATTGCTGAACGTCCTTTTTCATTTGAATCAGTGGATTATATAAAAAAGAGATATAGACGATGCGTATGTAGAATTGATAGTATTTACTATAAAATAAATGGAAATTTTGTCGAAATAATGGCAATTGTCGGACGACAAGATTTGAATGAAAAATTATAAGCGAATTAATAAAAAAACTGTTGCCAATAACTAAGATTCGTGTGGTCGGTACGGTCAAACATGAACGCCGTGTTGACTGAACCGGTAGTTGGTCACACAAGAACCGTTGGCAACAATTTGACAACTCATCCTTTAAAAGCAACAATTCAGAATTTAATTTTTCTAAAAATAGGATTTTAGATTCATTTTTGGCGAGAAATAATTAACTGAAAAAATGCGACACAAAATTTTTAAACGAATTATCAAGACACTTTTAATAGGTCTTTTTATTTATACACTAATCTGTTTAGCTCTCATTTACTGGCCGATTAAACTTGAAAAAAATGTAAAGAATTATGATTATAGTTCTGTTAAAAAACACACAGAAATAGCTTTAGGGACTGAACAATGGCTGAAAATGAGAGATGGCTATGAAATTTTTAGTAGAATTTATAAAAGTCAGAGCAAAGATGTGATGATTCTGATTCACGGCTCGGGATCTGAAAGTAGATATTTGTCAGAAATTGCAAATGAAATCGCAAGTAAAAATATTGCTACGGTAATAACTCCCGATATAAGAGGACATGGAAGAAATAAAGGAAGGCGAGGTGATATTGATTTTATTGGACAACTTGAAAACGATATCGAGGATTTAATCCAATTTAGCAATAAAAATCTTTATGCAAATAAAACCATTTTGGCTGGGCATTCATCGGGTGGAGGATTTGTCTTGAGGTACATTGGAAATCCAAAAAACATTCAAGTGGATAAAGCCATTTTACTCGCACCCTATTTAGGTTATAAGGCGCCCACGGTAAAACCCAATAGTGGAGGATGGGTGAAAGTCGCTTTAAAAAGAATCATCGGACTTTCTATGCTAAATAACTTGCATGTGAAAAGCTTAAATCACTTACCCGTATTGTTTTTTAATCGTCCTGAAAACATTAATGACAGCCTGCAAGTCCCTTCCTATTCATACAATTTGACAATGAATTTTGACACAAATGACCATCAAAATGAAATAAAAAACATTGATATACCATGTTTGGTCTTGGTCGGTAATGAGGATGAAAGCTTTTATCCTGAACAATTTCCAGTTGTATTTGAGCCCGCTAAAAAATTTGTGCGTGTTGAAATATTAGAAAATGTAAAACATTTAGATATTGTAAAGAACAGTAAAACGTTCAGGTTAATTGAAGAGTGGAACAAAAAGAATTAAAACTGTTGCCAACAAAGTATCCGCAAAAATAATTTATAAACCGAATCACAAGGTCAACTGTAGCCTTGTATGTAGCCTTACCCAATTTAGGGAAGGCTTCTATGAGCAAAGGAATTTTTATAGACACATGTTGGACTTTTTAGGAGATGGAAAACGGTTTTATGAACCGATTGCGAAAATTGCAACGTTAGCTAAAAAAGCTTAAAAAGGGCTGTTAAAATTCCAACTGAATTTTAACAGCCCTTTTTCCCCGACATATACCAAACAACATAACCAAAGTTTGGGGAGGATTTTTTAACCAAATATTTTGCGCATTACCTTAAGTGCTAACGCACGCTTGACAATATAGCCCGTGGTTTTGCCTATTACGTTCAAAAACCCCAAATCGTCTTTTAAGCCGTTATAATTCAGTTTTATTTCTTCTTTATGAATTTCTTTTTGAAGTTTAAGAACTTTTAGGTCTTTGTCAATTTCTTCAAATGAGGTATAAATCCTTTTCATTCGTTCAGTTTTTTTAAAAGAGGGAATCCATGCTTCGTGCTATAAAGCCATTATTCCATCAATTTTTTTTGATCTTTTATTATCTTCAACCGTTATTCCCACGCTAATTTAGCTGATACAAGAGGACTAGTCGTCAAAATCAAAAAAATCTTTTGAGGCTTTAATTAATATTTTCCTTTCAATGGTTTTTCTAAACCCATAATATGCAACAAGCGCAATTATAAGGTATATACCGCCCAGTATTAAAAATCCGAGCCCTAAATTATCCAGCCAAGCACCTATAAATAATGCCATTGCAAAGGTTAGTAATAGCATTGCTCCAAAAAGAACAGCTCCAATGGACATAAACAAGACCATTGAAGAGGTTCCTTTGGTAAGTGTTTTAAAGATGCTTAACTTATAGTACTCGTAATTTTTTTCAACAAACTCCTGTGTACTCTTATTAAGTCCTTCAAAATTTTCAGACAAATCGTTAAATGCCATATTAAGCTATCTATTTGGTTGCTTTTGCAACTTTGCTTTCTATTTTATTTACAACGCCTTCTTTTTGTAGTTTGGCGTTTTTGGCCCTTAGTTCTTCTAACTTTTCTTCCAGGGCCACCAAAATATCATCGGCCTTATAGCTCATGCTGGACAACGTGTCTTCCAGTTTGTGTTCAAATTCTGTTCGGGCATGATTTGCTTTGGCCGAAAGTTGGTTTGTTGTTTTTTTAAGTTGCTTTTCCAACTCTTTTTGAGTTTTCTTTGCATTCTTTTTAATTTTTTTTCGGGTCACGTCTCCTTTATCGGGAGCATACAAAATTCCAACACCAGCCCCAATGGCTGCGCCGGTAAGTAATGCTAATAATGTATTTCCTGTGTTGCTTGACATAGTTTTATTTTTTTCTGATTAATATAAATACTAAATTCTATGTAACCTAAGATACGTAAATTGAAAGAATTTTACGAATAAAAGCACCTAATTAGCCTATTATTAACACACTATGTTAAAGAAATAAAAAAGCACCCTGAATCAGCGTGCCTTTATAGCGAAATATTTTTATTAAGAATATTACTTACTGTCTATTTTTGCCCAAGTATCGCGTAGGCCAACAGTTTTGTTGAATACCAGTTTTTCATGGGTTGTATCACGATCTACGTTAAAGTACCCGATACGCTGAAACTGGAAATGATCGCCTTCTTTGGCGGTTTCAACACTGGGTTCTACATAACCTTTTACAATGCGAAGCGAATCTGGGTTTACAAATTCCAAAAAATCTTTTTCTTTGTGCCTATCTGGCTCTGCTTCGGTAAAAAGGCGATCGTATTCCCGAACTTCAACTTCTTTGGCATGTGGAATGGAAACCCAATGTAAGGTCCCTTTTACTTTTCGTTGGCTTTCGGGCGTCCCGCTTCCACTTTTGCTCAATGGGTCGTATGTGCAATGTACTTCAACAATATTCCCTTGATCATCTTTAACAGCTTTTTCAGCTTTGATAATGTATGCATTTTTTAAGCGTACCTCGCCCCCGAGCTTTAATCGGAAGAACTTTCTATTGGCTTCTTCCCTGAAATCTTCTTGTTCAATGTAAATTTCTCTAGAAAAAGGCACTTTTCTGTAGGTAAGCACGTCTTCTTCGGGATTGTTTTCGGCTTCCAAATACTCATCGGTATTTTCTGGATAATTGGTAATTACCACCTTAAGTGGGTTTAAAACCGCCATAATCCGTGGAGCCTTTTTGTTGAGGTCTTCCCGTGCATGAAATTCCAATAGAGAGACATCAATAAGGTTGTCGCGCTTGGCAATACCAATGGTTTTGGCAAAATTCTTTATGGAATCGGGGGTATAACCGCGCCTTCTCAATCCGGAAATTGTTGGCATGCGGGGATCATCCCAACCTTTTACAACACCTTCCTCCACCAAGCGGAGCAATTTGCGCTTACTTACCACGGTATGGCTTAAGTTCCTCCTGGCAAATTCGCGTTGTTTTGGTTTTACCTTGTTTGGGTCATAAACCTGTTCCAAAAACCAATTGTACAATTCGCGGTGCATGGCAAACTCAAGCGTACAAAACGAATGCGACACTTGCTCGATATAATCGCTTTCACCATGTGTCCAGTCGTACATGGGGTAAATACACCAATCGGTATTTGTTCGGTGGTGCGCTTTGTGCAAAATGCGGTACATTACGGGGTCGCGCATGAGCATATTAGAAGAAGCCATGTCTATTTTTGCACGCAAAACATGCTCCCCTTCTTTAAAGTCCCCGTTTTTCATCTGTTCAAAAAGCGATAAGTTTTCCTCAACGCTTCTATTTCTATAGGGGCTTTCTGTTCCAGGTGTGTTGGGTGTGCCTTTTTGTTCGGCTATTTTTTCGGATGGCTGACTGTCTACATAAGCCTTCCCTTTTTTTATCAGTACCAGAGCCCAATCGTATAATTGCTGGAAATAATCGGATGCATACCGCACTTCGTCCCATTTATACCCGAGCCACTCAACGTCGCGTTTAATGGCATCGACAAACGCTTGCTCTTCCTTTGCGGGGTTGGTATCGTCGAACCTTAAATTTACCGGGGCATTGTATTTTTCGCCCAGCCCAAAATTTAAACAAATGGAACTTGCGTGCCCAATATGTAGATAACCGTTAGGCTCAGGCGGAAAACGAAAACGAAGGCCCTCTTTGTTAAAGCCTTCCTTTAGGTCGTCTTCAATGATATGTTCTATAAAATTTAATGATTTTGCTTCTTCTGCCATTTTTTAAAACTTATAAGCTGCAAAATTACGTAAATTTTAGGGTTTTATGGATGTGGATGCCCCAAAATGGAAAAAGTGGGGTTTGGTTAAGTTATTAACACAATTTTTTATGAGATTTTTCAGAAGGTAAAATTTTTAAAATCCTATAAAAACATAGGTTTTTGGGTTATTTTTTTACAAACCGATGAGTATGTTTTGTCTTAAAAATGTGAATAACTTTACGAAATACCTTCTTGGCATATAAAAACGGGCGTTTCACCACAATTTGTAAGAATTGTTGAAAAAATCTAATAACTTTGGTTTTCTATTTCAGAAAGTTGTTACTTTGTGTTTGCCCAAAATAAACCATGAACTATGAATAGAACTTTACACCAAAAATCTATTCGTCTTTGCCTACTGTCTATGCTCATAGGAGTTGCTACAGTGTATTCGCAAGATTTAAAAAAGCCCATCTTGGGATTTTCAGATGCTTGCGCTTCCAAAGACTACAATAGCTTTACCGTTGAATTTAAATGGGATCCCAACCCAATTGTGGAATCCGATAATAAATTCGTGCTTGAACTTTCCAATGCCAACGGCAGTTTTTCTTCCCCTACAACACTTGCAACCATTTCTGACAAAAATACGGTATTCGACTTTGACGTTGAGTTCAACATGCCCCAAGACGTGCGTGGTGAAAACTACAAAGTACGTATAAGGAGCACAAATCCAGCCAAGACAAGCCCGGCCAGTGACCCCTTTGGCGCTTACTACCTCAATGTAACCGAGCCATTGGTGGTTAACAATTTTGAAGAAGCATCGGTTTGCGAGGCCGCTACCGTTTATCTGGAAGTAGACAACTACCCAAATGAAGCTTCGTACAATTGGTACAAAGACATGGCAATGATACCGGGAAAACACGAATCTTCCATTGAAGTTACCGAGCCTGGGATTTACTTTGCCGAAATTGATTATGGAAGCTATTGCTCAACATCAACGGCTTCCAACTTGGTAGAGGTTTATATTGAAAATTCCTTAGGCGCAGAATTGATAGGCGCTAAGAAAGTATCGCTTTGCCAAGACCAAACATATACCTTGACCACGGATTTGGACGATCCATCCATGACATATGGCTGGTACAAAGACGGCGAGCTACTTGAAAAAAACCACAGCAACACGCTGGTGGTAAATGGCAGCGACCCCGGTTTTGCCGGCGATTACTACGTGGAACTGGAACAGCCCGGTGGCTGTAAAGAAAAAACATCGACGGTGAAAATAGAGGCGGGAGGCTTTGATTTAAGTCTTGAGGCGCTTGGCGGCACGGTGCTTTTGCCACAGCAAACGCTTACACTTCAAACTTCAACAACGGCGGTTTCGGCCAGTTACCAATGGTATAGAAATGGCCAGCTATTGGCCGATGAAAGTGCCGACAAGCTTGTTGTGGGCGTTCCCGGCGACTACTACGTAAAAGTTTCGCAGACCGACGGATGTATTGCCAGTAAAACTTCGGATGCCATTACAATTGTAGAGCCTTCAGATTATGTGGCGTATGTTTCGTCTTCAAATTATAGCGATTGCAACAATAGCTCGGTTACCATATCTCTTGATAAAATAGAAGCCAATGCAACTTCAGAAGAAGTATACAACATTCCGCAGTCTGCATGGAACGGGTTTTCATACCAATGGGTATATAACGGAAATCCCTTAACAGGAGAAGCATCCAAAAGCATTGAAGTTTCAAGCCCGGAAAACAACGGCAAATATGCCTTGGTTGTTACCATGGAAAACGGCAAGAGGGTTACTTCTGAAGCGTTTAACGTAAAATTAGGCTTGCATATTTCCCCTCAGATTACAGGCAACAGAAATGTTGCTTGCGATAGCGGTAACACGATTGAAATTACTTCTACCGTTACAGACGAAAAATATACATACACATGGTATAGGAACAATGTTGAACTTACTGAGAATACTCCGAATTTCGCTACCAACCTTTCAGGAACGTATCAATTAAAAGTAAGTGCCTACGGCTGTTCGGTAGCATCAAACGAATTTGTGATTAATCCATTCGATGCTTCCATGGTTACCATTGATGCCCCAGAAACCATAGCCGTTCCCGAGGGGGAAACAAAAACGGTTACAGCTTCGGGAGGAGATGCTTACCAGTGGTTTAACACCAAGAACGAATTGATAAGCAACGGGCCATCGGTAACTTTATCCGAAGAAGGCGAATATACATTATTGGCTTCCGTTGGGGAGTGCCAAGCTACAAATACCGTTAAGTTTACCAATTTAGTGAGCTACGTAGTTCCAAACGTTATAACACCCAATGGAGATGGCTTTAACGACTTGTGGATCATACCAAACTCGTATGCATACCAAAAAGACGTTACAGTAAACATTTACGAGCAGTCCGGAGCACCAATATACCGAGCATCGGCCTATCAAAACAATTGGCCAGAGTCGTCCAGCATTATGTATACCGGAGGAAGGCCGCCCATATATTATTACAAAATTACCAAAGGAAAAGAAACATTAAAACAAGGTACCATTACCGTGATCAAATAAACTAATGAAGCTCAGGTTATTCTCAATCCTACTCCTACTGCTGTGTACTTGCTCCCTTTTTGGGCAGGAAGACGAGGCTGTTGTATCCATTGAGATCCCAGCACAAAACCTTTTGAAGTTTGATCGCTTTTTGATCAACCCGACTTTTTCAACGGTAAACGAAGATTTTTCTTATTTGAATTTTTATCACAGAAACCAATGGGTAAGCTTTGAAGACAATTACCAAACCTATTTGGCAAGCTATTCCGGAAGGATAAGCGATAGGTCTGGGCTTGGGCTTAGTATTTACCATCAAAAATTCGGGACCATTTCCAATTTTGGTGTTATCGCTAATTACGCATATGGAATCAGGCTGGCAGAACGAAGCAATCTTACATTCGGTTTCAATTTATCGTATTACAATAGTGGCATTGATAAAGGCAATATAAATACGGGACAGCCAGACGACCCGTTGATTGCCGACCTTCAAGACGGTTCTTTGTTGACCTTTCAGCCGGGAATAAACCTTTCTTTGGGAAATTTCGACATTGGTGTATATGCCGAAAACGCATTTGATTACAACATAACCAATGGAGAGTCACTAACCGATTTTGGCGATAAAACCTTTACCGGGCACTTAATGTATACCAAACGGTTTCAAAATGGGCAGGGCATTATGGAAGATGCCAGGCTCAGTGGCTTAACAAGGGCACGCCGTGTTGGCGACGACTATGTAAACCTGTCCGGGAGCTTGATTTTAGATTTGCCCAAACTTGGGTGGTTACAAACCGGGTACGACGATTATTATGGCATTGCCGCTGGTATTGGTTTTAACATTACCAAACGGCTTTCGTTGGGCTATACCTTTGAGAAAGGCATAGAAGACGACGTGGCCAACTTTGGGGTAACCCACGAAATTAATTTTGCCTATTCCTTCCAACCAACGCTTAGTGAAAACCGTGTGTTCGAAGATTTGGAAGAAGACGAAAACCTGTTGATGGTAGAAAACGAAGAAACACAAGATACCATAACGGATAAAGATGCAGAAATTGCCCGGCTAAGAAAACTGGTAGCCGAAAACAACATGATTATTGATGAAATGATGTTTAAGCAGGATTCCATGGAAGAAGCCAGAAAGAACGATATCAATAAGAGGTTTGCCTATATCCTAAAATACATTAACGATAATAAGGGGGCGCCCAACCAACAACAAGTAAAGGAGAATGTGGTGGCAATGATGAAAGAAATGGATGAAGACGCCTATAAGGAAGCCGATAAAAAATATACCAATGAGTATAACAAATTAAATCCCGCTAGCAAATATTCATACGCTACTAATAACAATAACAAGAGAAACAACAGCAATAGGGTTTCCCCAAAACCAGTTGGCAAGCAAAGCGTAAGTTCCGGCAAAGTATTAACTGCATCGATGACTACAACAACCATAGCCAATGTAGAAGACGGGGCTTACGTGATTGCTAACGTATACAAGACGGAGGATTATTTAAATAAGTTTTTAGACCAATTGGATGCCCAGGGAATCGATGCCGGGTACTTCGAAAAGAACGGTCTTAAATACGTTTATATTAAAAGATACGACAATGTAAAACAGGCAAGACAATCCTACAACGATGACCTTGCCCAAACCTATAACGGCAATGTCTGGTTGCTAAATGTTAGGAACAACAACCCAGCCTCTTATTCAAACACAGATACCGCTTATGCAAACAAGAATGTGCATAAAGATAATGGAGATACTAAGCAAGAGGCATTTGCCCATAGCAGTACGTCATACAATAACAACGCCACGTATGGCAATAACGGCGTATCATATTGTACCGATAGGTATGTGGCAAGAATATTAGCGTCTGATAAATATGGATATTCTGAAGCCCTCACCCAAGAAATTCCCCATGAAACGACAGCGCCCAAAAAGGGCTATTACATTATTGCCAATGTATTTGCTGAAGACGAAAATGCCGATCGGTATATTAAAAAATTAAAAGGCGAAGGCTACAATGCCAAATTCTTTATAAACCCAAAAAACAATTATAAATATGTATACATAAGTAAATATGAAAGTTGGCAAAAGGCCATGGTCTCTTACCGGGAAAACATTAATTACAAAAGGGATATTTGGATAATGCCCATGAAGAGCACTTAGCAAGCACTTATAAAGCATATTAGACATACAAAAAATATATATAGTAACAAGTCCCCAAAACTTAAAGCTATGAAACAAAACTACTTTACCCTAAAATCGTACTTACTAATTGCATGCATATTCTTTGCAGGCATTTTTGCGTTATCGGCGCAGGTAAAAAACAACTTTGATGTCAGGTATCAAGACAATATCAGAGGAGAACTTACATTTATTGCCAATAATATAGTAAATAGAGATTCAAACTATAGAGATCCGGAAGATCCGTATGATGCAACGGGAAGTAGTTCGAGTTATAACGACGATCTCAACATGCAATATATCGATATTGATAATGATGGATCAACGTTTAGTTCGAGTAGTGCTATTTTATCTGTACCAGACCCAAACTGTAGCCGTATTGTCTATGCAGGGTTATATTGGTCGGCAGTCTATAAAGAAAGCAATAGAAGCGATTTTAATCGGGTAAAGTTTAAAACGCCAGGCGGTGCATACCAAAACTTAACAGCGGATGAGATCTTGTTTGATGGTTATAACGATTCAGATTTTGGAAATTATAGCCCGTATGCCTGCTATAAAGATGTTACTTCGATTATAAGTGCTTTGGGAAATCCAGATGGGGAATATTTTGTTGCCAATGTTAGGGCTAGTTCCGGAGACGATATTACCGGAGGTATTTCAGCAGGATGGACCATGGTCGTAGTTTATGAAAACCCAACGCTACCAGGAAAATATATCACTACTTTTGATGGTTATGCTGGTGTAAAAAGTGGAGAAAGCGTAGACATTCCATATAATGGTTTTATTACGCTTCCGCCACCGTTTCCTGTAAATGCTAAAATGGCCGTTGCTACCTTAGAAGGAGATAATAGAATTACAGGAGATAAACTGTCTATAAAGGCAAACAGCAATAGTGCTTTTACTACCTTGGGAAATACAACCAACCCAAGCAATAATTTTTTCAACAGTAATATTACCATTGAAGATAATATTGTAACCACAAGAACACCAAATAGTATTAACACATTAGGATGGGACGTTGACTTGTTCTCAATAAACAATCCTAACAATTCGGTAATACCAAACGATGAAACCGGAGCAGTTCTCCGTGCAAGCTCAACGCAAGATAAGTACGATATTTTCTTTAGTTCTTTTTCTGTAGAGGTTATAGAGCCGGATATGCAATTGGCAAAAGGGGTTTTTGATACCGACGGAAACGATATTCAGGGTCAAGAAGTAGCTTTAGGACAAGAAATTCAATATACACTTAGCTTTGACAACATAGGGAATGACAACGGAACTAATTTTTCTATTAAAGATATACTTCCGGTGAATGTAGATTTTATAAGCGCACAATTACCCCCCTCTATATCCGGTCAACAAATTACTTATACGCACGACTATACCACAAACGAATTGATTTTTACCATTCCCGATATTTATGTAGAAGTTCCACGAGAAGATTACACTATTAAAATTAATGTTCGTGTACAGGAAGATTGCGATAAATTACGGGATGCATGCTCCAATATAATTCAAAACCAGGCTTTTGCAACATACCAAGGGGTCTTGAACGATAATTTAATTTCTGACGACCCTAGTGTTTCCGGCTTTGATACATGCAATTTCGGGATTCCGGGTTCAACCAACTTCTTGCCAAATCTGGACGAATGTAACTTCGAAAGGGAAATCGCTATTTGTGGAGATTCTGTAGAATTAATAGCAGGAGCAAATTACGATACATACCAATGGTTTTTTCAAAATCCCGACGGAAGCTATAGAGCATTAACCGGAGTTATTGAAGGTGCTACCGGCCAAACATATACGGCCACCAATTATGGAACGTATAAGGTGGAAAAGAAAATAACCGAACCATGTAAGGATTACGATGAGTTTATTACAGTAGTTCCGAGAAGCAACGACTTAACAAGTCCGTTTGCATCAGTGGCCGATCAAGTAGTTACCTGTCCTAACGACGGAACACTATTGCCAAAATTTTTCTTGTGTGGAACTAATGATGACCGGATGCTCAATGTTAGTTTTCCCGATGCCATAGCGTTGGTTTGGCAAAAGTTAGACGAAAGTTGTTCGGCTACTTCCACTGAAGATGATTGCCCTACAAAAGATAATTCATGTACATGGAATGATATAGGAACCGGTGACCAATATGAATTGGCAGGACCGGGCGAATACCGCTTGGAAGTTCGTTACCAAAACAACTGTTTCAACCGATTTTATTTTAAAGCCTATGAAAATTCAGTAGATCCAACAATTTCAACCGAAGATATTATTTGCGATACCAAAGGGAGCATCGATATCTCTGGTGTAGGAAATGGTTACGAATATGCCATTGCATTAGCTTCAACTACTTTTAATCCCAATACTGCTGCATGGCAAAACGATCCTTCTTTTGAAGTTGAAACAGCAGGAACATACAACGTATATATCCGCCAGGTTAATATTGATATAGAAGACGGTGATAGAGAACCGTGTTTATTCAAATTTGAAAATGTAGTTATTGCCAACAGAAATTTTTCTGTTGATGTAACTACAAATAATCCTAATTGTAAAGATAGTAAAGGCTCTTTTGTAGTCAATGTTGATGATGCAAGAGCATGGTATACTTATGTTTTAAGAGATGATACAGGATCTGTAGTAGATCAAGAGGATACATCAGACGACAATCATCATGAATTTGAAGGAGTAGATCCGGGGAATTATACTATAGAAGTAACAACAGTTGATGGATGTAATTTTGATGAACCTTACACAATTGAAGAGGCTGAAGAATTAATATTGCATGCAGATGTAACAGCAAATATTAATTGTGATGATGGGCTGGTTACACTTAGTGTTGAAGGAGGATCGCCTACATATTCATATGCAATTTGGAGTTATTCTCCATCAGGAACTGCAACAGCACCCGCTATAAGCTATTCAGATATTTCAGAAGTACCTGGATCAGCTTATAACGAAAACACACCAACAAATCAATTTCCAATTGCAGAGGGAAGTGAAGGAATCTACACATTTTTGGTTACCGATAGCAACAATTGTAATGCATTTTCAAATGAAGTTGTTGTTGTTCTTGAGCCCAAAGCAGAATTTTCAGTAGATAAGGCTGATGAAACTTGTTTCGGTGCAGAAGATGGTAGCATTACAGTTACTTTAAACAATGCCCATGGTTATAACATATCATATAGTATAGATGGAGTTACTTTTTCCGGAACAAACATATTTAATGATTTGACGGCAGATAATTATACTATTACTGTAAGAGCTACCAAGGGAAATGTAACATGTGATTATACCAGAGACATTACAATAGCCCCCGGAGTGCAAATTTCTGCTGCTGCCGATCTTACCCAAGATTATACTTGTGATCATGATGGTGAAATTACATTTAGCAATGCCACCGGAGGTTCTGGAACCTTTGAATATTCAATAGACGGCATTAACTGGCAAGATAATCCTGTTTTTGGTGACTTAACAGCAGGTACATATACACCTAGATACAGAGATATAAACAATTTGGATTGTATTCGAGAATTAGATGATATTACAATCGATTCATTAACACCACCAACTAATATTGATTTTACTTCAAGTGCACCACAATGTCCGGCACAAACCTCCAATGTTAGTCTTTCGGTTACAGGAGGTTTTGGAACAATTAATTATGAAATCATTGCGCCGGCAAGTGCTATTGTAGATAATGAGACTAATAATACTTTTGAAAATATACCTGTAGGTGCTACTTATACTTTTAGGGTAACGGATGAAAAGGGCTGCTTTTATGATGAAAATTTAACCATTTCGCCCATTACACCAATTGGAGTTAATGGGCAATTAATAAGCGATGTTAGCTGTGTAACAGGCACCAATGGCGAAATTAGGTTTAACGTAAGTGGTTTTACAGGAGATTATAGTTATGATATTACCAACGAAGGAGGAACCACTGTGGATGGTAGTAGCAATGAAACAAACAACACTATTGATATAACAGGACTACCGGCCGGAAACTATACTATTACTGTTACAGACAACACCACAAAGTGTACCGATACCGATAATGTTGAGGTGGAAGAACCGGTATCTCCATTGGCATTGGGCACCCCCGATATTACACACGAAAGTTGCTCTCCTTCGGGAACAAACCTTGGAGCGGTAACCATAACTGCTTCCGGTGGCTGGGGAAGCTATACATACGAACTGTATGATAGTTCTAATAATTTAATAAAAAGCAATGGAACAGGTTCATTTTCAGGGCTGGCTGCAGGAGATTATACCATTCAGGTTTCAGATGCAAATGAATGTGATATTACATCAACTACAATTACTATTGATCCAGCTATTGCACCAGAATTGAATCTTTCAGCGAATAATTTATGTTATGACGACGCTGTAGGATTAACCATAACAGCTACAGTCACTCCAGGAACAGGAGCCGGAACATTGAGTTATACGTTAAACGGTGGAAGAACTAATACTATAGGGTTTTTTGATGAGCTTGGCCCTGGCACATATACCGTTACTGTTACAGATGAAAAGAATTGTACCGACACGGAAACCATTACAGTTAACCCAGAATTGGAAGTAACTGCTTCGGCCAGCCCTATTTCTGCGTGTAATACTTCAACAGACGTTACCATAACAGCTACTGGAGGCGATGGAAATTATGTATATGCAATTGTAGCAACTGGAGGTACACCAACTGGTTTTTCAACAACAACCCCAATAAGTGTTACTTCAGCAGGAGATTATGATGTTTATGTAAGAGATCATGCAGGAGGAGCAGGTTATTGCGAAGCTAAATACGATATTACCATTACAGCAGATCCGACTTTAACTGTATCGGCTTCAAATACTGATATTTTGTGTAATGGCACCACATCAACCTTAACCATTACAGCGGGAGGCGGCTCAGGAGGTTATACATATTCTATTGATAATGGTGTTACATTCCAGCTATTAAATGAGTTTAACAACCTCATTGCAGGCAATTATAATATTGTAATTAAAGACGCTAGGGGGTGTCAAAAAACATTGTTTTATACAATTGCTCAACCACAAGCATTAACAGCATCGGCAAATGTGGCGGCTTTAGTGGAATGTAATCCCGGAGTTGGTGCCGATGTTAGAATTACCAATGCGCAGGGAGGAACGAAGCCGTATGAATACAGTTTTGATGGCGGCTCAAGTTATGGTTCTTCAGCTACTCGAAACTTAATGCCTGGTAGTTACGAATTATATATAAAAGATGCTAGCGGATGTATTTTTGGCCCCATGCCTATTACTGTTGAAGAAGGACCGGAAGATCCGGAATTGGGCGCATCAGTTGCGTATAATTGCGATGGCACAGGAAATATTACGGTAAAGGCATCACCTTCAACATATGATTATACTTATCAATTAAATGGCGGAACCGAACAAACGGAAAATGAATTTATCGGAGTGGTACCAGGAACTCATAATATAACTGTTAACTATATAAGTAATTTACCGGCCACGCCAAGTGTTTTATTAGAAGAAGATTTTGGAGCTGGCCCTAATACCAGTATTCCAAGTATTGATGCGTCTGTTTATTGTTATGAAGATCAAATGCCGGGAGGTAACTGTGGCGATCCGGGAGATATTAGCGATACCAGAATAAATGATGGGGAATATTCTGTAACCCAAGAAATAGCCCAAGACTTTGGGGATTGGGTAGACGTTGTAGATCACACAGGAAACACCAATGGTCGGTTTTTAGCCATTAATATTGGTGGTGTAGCGGGAATGGGCGGTGTTATTTATAGAAAACCAATAAAAGAGTTCCTTCCAAATCAGGATGTGCAAGTATCTATTTGGGGACAAAACCTAATGGAAGCCTCTTCGGACCCCAATAAAGGAGATCCTAATATTGTAATTCAATTGGTAGACCCAAGCAATGATGCTGTAATTGCTCAAGACTTAACGGGAGTTATTCCTAAATCAGAGCAATGGGAACAGTCTATTATCGATTTAAACCCGAACGGTCATACAGAATTGGACTTGGTAGTTAGAACCAATTCAACAGTAGAAGATGGTAATGATTTAGCTATTGATGATATATTGGTTACTCAAATACCTCAAAAATGTCCGCTTAGTAAAGACATACAAGTTATTGTTGAAGACGGCCACAAATTTACGGCAGAAATAGTAAACACAACCGATGTAACATGTAATAGTGATAACGATAGTAAAATTACCATTAGTGTTAGTAATTTTGGAGCTGGAGGCTATGAATATAGTATAGATAATTTTACCACTGTTTTAGGAAGCTCTACAAACACAACGGAAACAATCTCTTTAGGATTAGGAGTGGGCACATATACATTATCAATACGCGATATAGACAATAAAAGTGCTACGCCTGCTCTTGCATGTAATGTAGATTTACCGGTTACAATTTCGCAACCAGATCCTGTAGCGGTTACCGCACAGATAACATCAGAAATTACCTGTAATATAGCAACAGCCACGATTACTGCAACAATAGCCACAGGAGGAACTCCGGGATATGAATATCAATTGGAAGATACTATTGGAAACCCAATTGCAGGATATGGTTTTGCTACGAATGGAGATAACAGGATCTTTAGCAATTTGCCAATAGGCGATTATGTGGTAAGAGCTAGAGACAGTAAATTATGCGATGCCGTTTCAAATACGGTATCGGTGACCAGCCCAGAAACAATTGCGTTTACAGCTACGCCTATTCCTTGTTATGCAGGCGATAATAATGGGTATATAGATGTTGAAGTAACAGCCGGAAACGACAACTATCGAATAAGTTTAAATGGTGGTGTTTTTGTCGACTTAAACGTGGATGATACCCACCATAGGTTTACAGGATTAACCCCGGGGTCTTATGATATTGTTCTAAAAGACGGTTATGGATGTAGTTTGTCTTTAACAGGGGTTATTATCGGTCAGGAATTAAAAGCGGTTGTTAAACCAACGGCCATTGCTTGTAATTCCGGCTCTATAGACGTAACAGCATCGGGAGGGTCAGGAAGCTATCAATACGCCTTTATTCCAAGCGGGAACACGGTTGCAGACTCAGATTTTGGGCCGTCTAATAGTTTTCCAGTTGCATCGGGTAGTGCTGGAGATTACGATGTATATGTAAGAGACAATAACGGAACTGCTCCTTATTGTGATTATATGGAAATGGTTGAGGTAAAAGAATTTGGGGCTATTAGTATAACAGCTACTCCTACACAACCACAATGTCATGACGAAAAAGGAGCAATTAAGGTTGATATTTCTGGAGGCGTAGGACCGTATGACATTGTAATTAACGATGGAACAACTGATGTAATTACTAAAAATGACTTTCCTGGGACTAACACTACATTCTATAATTTACCTGCGGCAAATTATACAGTTACCGTAACCGATAATTATGGGTGTGATGATTTTAAAACACCATCAATTACAAACCCAGATGAATTAACTGCCGATATAGAACCAATATTACCTGCAAATTGTGTAAGTGCTAATCCAGATGATTATGGGTTCGAGTTTCAAAACGTAACTTCAACCCTAGGCACAGTAGAATTTAGTGCCGATGGGGGGCTTACATGGCAATCTTCCCCACAATTTACTGGTGCAGGTTTTCAATCCGGAGATATTGTGTATCCATCAATTCGTACAGTGGATGGCTCTGGTGATACCGTTTGTAAAACCGACTTCCCAAGGTATATTATTCCTTATCCGTTAGACGATTTAAATATTACCATTTCTGCTATCGTGGTTAATTGTAATGAGCTGCAAGTAGATGTACAAGGAACGCAAGGAAATCCTCCTTATCAATATACGTATACTGAAACGCCGACAACTTTTGATCCGGCTACGGCCTCATGGACAACACCAGCAACAAACGGGAATCATCTATTTACTGGCTTGGTTCCGGGAAGAACGTATGTATTTTACGTGAGGGATGATGCCGGTTGCGTGCGCCAAAGTAGTAAAAACGTGAACGATTTGGTAACCCTACCAATGGAGATTACGTATGCTTATGAGCCTGCATGTACTGGAAGTAATGATGCTGAAATTACATTTACGGTTACCGATACAGATGGAACAGTAGAAAATAGAATGCGTTGGGAATTATTTGATATTGATAAAAATATAATTTCAACCAGCGGGGGGATAGTACCATTTGCATCACCTCAAGAAATAGAAGTAACGGGATTAGCACCCGGTGAATATTATATAGAAGTTACTCAAGTAGATGCTGGCGGTGCCGATAGTTGCTATGGTGCCACTGAAAACATTCTTATTGAAGAACAAGATCCAATTACCGGGACTCCTGCCAAAATAAGAGACATTGCTTGCGAAACACCTGGATTAATAAAGGTGTCTGACATTGCTGGCGGAGGCGGAACATATACTTATGTTCTTACAAGTACCGATTTTGATACCAATGGAGATGGTGTTAATGATACTTCTGATGAAATTAGAACCACCAATAATCCAATGGAAGTTTCGATAGATGATATATTAGACCCAGCAGTGGGCACCATAACAGTCGATGTTAATGTAATAGACCAATTTGAATGTTCAAATTTCTTAGGAACGGCAACCTTAACTATTTCTCAGCCACCGGTTGTAAATTCCGTAGTTGTAGATAATTGCGAAGGAGACTCAACCATTACCATAAATGTAACAGGAGAAACTACAGACTATTATTATTCCATTGATGGCGGTGCAACATACCAAGCAATTAATGAAAATGTATTCACGAATGTTGCTACCGGAAATTATGACATTTGGGTAAAAGACACCAATGGGTGTATTGGTACGCACAGTACATCCGTAGACATCTTTGAACCACTTGAGTTGAAAGCTAAGGTAAGCGAAAATTTAGATTGTCAACTTGGCGACGAAGATGCAGAATTGACTTTTGAAGTAAGCGGAGGCTCTTCTGCTACAGTAGCAAACATTACATATACAATTGCTGGCCCTACAGGGTTTAGTAATCCCGTAACAAATGGGGCCATTGGAACAAACCCTTGGACTTTTGCCGAAGCAAATGTTCCTGGAAGGTATACCATAACCGTAAACGATGTCGCAACAGGTTGCTCGGTTCCTGTAGAAGTTGATGTGCCGGAAAAAATAGTTCCAGAGCCATCCATTCAAGGGAAAACCGATGTAGATTGTAACGGGAATGATAACGGAACCATTACAGTGTCGGCATTAGATAATGGCATAGGGCCTTTTACATTTGAAATTATTCAATCATATGATGCCGCTTCGGGAATAACAAACCCATTGTCGTTGGCACCAACTTCGGCAGATAGTTATACGGCCACATTTACAGGGCTAGCAGGCTTAGAAACCGGATTGGAATATACTGTGCAAGTCACGGGTAATTTGGACAATGAATGTACCGAAACCATTACCGAAACCATTTACCAACCCGAAAGATTGAATAATTTAGGGATATCGGTAACGCAATTTGCATGTACGAGTGGTAGCAATACCATGAATATAGCGACTGTAACTGCTAGCGGGGTTACAGGTGGAACAGGGGACTATATCTATGAATTTGTGTATAATAACGGGACACCGGGGGATACGAGTGATGATATTACGCAAAAAAGCGAAGAATCAGTGTTTAACATTTCAAATATTGCAGGAGGAAACGTAGTTGTAAATGTGTATGATGAAAAAGGATGTCCTATTTCTGATAATGTGGATGTGCTGCCGTACAATAAACTAGAAAAATTAGCTACCACACCAATCAACCCAACTTGTAACGGAGGTGATGGAGAAATTACCGTAGACGCTACATTGGCATTAGGATTGGGCACAGAAATATTGACTTTTGAGATTTATGACGATGCCGGAAATATAATAGCTTCCGAAGGTTATACAGGGAATACGACCACTCATACTTTCGAAAACCTAGATGTGGGGAATTATCAAATAAAAGTAATCAATACAGGTACAGGATGTGAATTAAACACAACCGAAGAACTAACCGATCCAAACACATTCGATATCGATTTAGATATAGTTTCAAGTGCTGTTTGTTTTGGCTCGGCTACGGGAGAAATCACGGTAGAATTGGTAGATTCAACATACTCAGGCACTGTATTTGTTTACATTTATGATTCAACAGGAACGGTTGGTGATATTACTACAGCCATAAAATCAGTTTCAGGAGCATCAAATGCAGCTCTTACAATAGATTTATTTAATGCAGGAGCATATACAGCAGAGGTTGTTCAAGATAATGCCCCATATTGTTCGCAAACCAGAGACTTTACCATTGCCACGCCACCGGCTGCATTAACGGCAACTACTAGCGTTACACCAAAAACTTGTGATGGTGATGATGGTGTAATTGAAATTACCAATGTATCTGGTGGATGGGGTGGTTATAAATATTATGTGGATACCACACCGATTCCAGATGAGAATGATATTACTAATTATTCAGACAACCCTCGATTTGAAAATTTAGCAATCGGAACATATGAGATTTGGGTCATCGATCAAAAGGGCTGTCCACTTAAACTACCTTCGGAAGCTATTGTTGAACCAACCCCTCTTGACGGAAATATTTCGGCAAGTACACCAAATTGCGATGGTTTAAGCGGAGAAATTACAGTTGATAATGTTACCGGCGGTTCAGGAGGATTGTATACATTCCAATTAATAAAAGACGGAGCTGATTTCGGTTCACCAAAAACGGGAATGACAGCTACGTTTACTGGATTGGGAGCTGGAAATTATCAAGTAGCGATTTCTGATACCTGGAATTGTTCGATTACACTCCCTACTTCGGTTACTTTGTATGAAAAAATAGCATTAACCTATGATATTGATAGTGAAATAGCTTGCGATGCCACTAACAATAATGTTGCCGGAGCTGTTACGATTAATGCTACCGGCGGTTCCGGTACCTATACGTATAGTGTAGCGTATCCGGATGGTTCGATCGCCAACAATGGCACCGTTGCTTCTTTTACCGGATTGGATCAACTAGGAACCTATATTTTTACAGTCGAAGATAGCGAAGGATGTGATAATACAATCAAGTTAGGTTTGGATGCTCCGGTTATCCCGGAAATAAAGATTACCAAGAAAACAGATATTTCTTGTGAAGGGGCAGATGATGGTACAATTAAAGCAACAGTTGCTTCGGCTACAGCTACAAATCCGCCTTACACTTATATATTGAGCGGACCGGTTTCCGACTCCAACACTAGTGGCTTGTTCATAGACCTTCCTCCCGGAAGCTATACAGTAAGGGTAAGATCGGCATTGGGCTGTTCCGATGAAGAAATGGTTGAAATTGCAGAGCCGCTTGCCTTAGATTTTACAGCATCGGTTACCACAGAATTTGCATGCAACCCTGATAATACATTAGCCGTAGGACAAATTACTGTGAATATTACAGCGGGAACAGGAACAGCTCCTTATTTATATAGTATAGACGGAACAAATTATCGGTCTACTAATGTTTTTGATGTTGTTGATACCGGAAACGATGAAACCTATACATTATATGTAAAAGATGCTAATGGATGTTTTGATACACATAATGTAAGCATTAATACATTGCCAAAAATTGATGCAGTAGGAGTAACTCAAATTACGGCTATTACTTGTATTAATCCTGAGGAAGTCCAGGTAGAAATAGTTGGCGGATCAGGAGATTTTGATGTAACACTATTACCAAGCGGGCCTACACAATCTATAACTGGTCAAACAGCAGATTTCGATTTACCTGCACCGGGAGATTATGTATTCCAGGTAACAGACAATGTAACAGGTTGTTATTTTACTACAGCACCATATACAGTTAATCCTTATGATTTTATTTCTGCTACGGCAACGGCAAACACACCTGTAAGTTGTTTTGGCTCTGCCACCGGAGAAATTATTATTGATGTAGCTAATTATACAGGAGACTATACATATGAAGTGTTCGGTAGTAATGGAACATCAACCGGGGTCACGGGTGTTGGGGTAGCACCAGGTCAAGCTGTGGCATCGGGAATTTCGGCAGGAAATTATTATGTGGAAATTACAGCGACAGATACACCATATTGTCCGGAAACAACGAATTCCGTTACTATTAAATCTCCAACCAAAGCATTGGATATAACGGTTTCAATTGCAGAAGATTTAAGTTGTATTACAAGCGAAGCAGAAATTGTTGCACAGGCTATCGGTGGATGGGGCAATTACCAATATGCTATTGTTACATCAGCAACCGTTCCAACACCGGCACTATACACTACAAGTAAAACATTTGCAGGTATTGTAGCAGGGACATATGATATCTATGTAAAAGATGCAGAAGGATGTGAAGCATATGAAACAATTACATTAACACAACCAGATCCTATTTCGGCTACGGCAACTTCAACTTCTATTGATGTGCTTTGTGAAGGTGATAAGACTGGAAGCATTACCGTAACTGGGACTATTGGTGGAAGACCAGATTTTGACGCAACGGTTGAATATTTATATGTCTTAAACCGACTTGATGAAAGTGGAAATATTGTATCTACATCTGCTCCACAATTATCAAACGTTTTTAACAACTTGGCAGCCGGAGATTATAGCGTAATTGTTACCGACAATCACGATTGCGAGTCTGTTCCTTTGCTGGCTTCCATTACTGAACCAACAGCCGTTACAGCAGCTTTAAGGCTGGTTAAAAGTAACACTTGTACAACTGGGGCAACGATAGAATTGACCGCAAATGGAGGAACTGGCTCAGGATATGAATACAGTCAATCACTTAATGGCCCATGGGCTACAATGAGTGGAAATAGCATTAGGATAGACATTGCTGGCCCTCTTGCTTCAGAAGAAAAGCACCAGTATTATGTACGCGATGCAAACCAATGTATGTCTAATATTTCAAATAGCGTTACAATCTCTCCGGTTCGTCCACTTGAGATTACTCCAACTGTTGTTGCAGATGTGAGCTGTTATAACGAAGCAACCGGATATATTAAAGTAGATGTTACCGGAGGATTAGGAAATTACCTATATACTTTAATGGATGTTTCAGGAAATGTAGTGGTACGTCCGCAACAAGAAGAAAACACCTTTGACAGCCTCCCTGCAGGGGTATACTATGTACAAGTAGATAGTGAGGATTGTATGGAACAATTACGAGTTGAAATTATGCAAGGTCAGCCATTAACCTCTAAAGAACCTGTTGTGTTCAACCCAATGTGTTCAGACGACTTGGGCCGAATCGAACTGGAGCTTGAAGGGGGGACAGGCGAGTATCAATATGCCATTTCTCCAAATCTGGATCAGTTCCAGAGCAAAAATGTTTTTGAAGATCTTGAACCAGGAACCTATACCATTATCGCCCAGGATTCCAAAGGATGTAATCCATATGTATACAAAAGGGAAATTGTAGCACCAAACCCAATTGCTGCCAAAGCAGATATTTTAAATCAAGAGTATTGCGTTGGCGATGGAACCGGAAGCTTTGAATTGAATATAGAAGGGGGAACAGCACCATATTCAACCGCTATAAACACTCAGGATGACAATGCTTTTGTTCAGGACAGAATAACATTTGACGGGCTAGCCGGCGGAGAAACCTATGTGGTATTTGTTAGGGATGCCAATGGTTGTCAAACCAATGTTATTGTAACTATGGACGCTCCCGTAAACCTAGACCCGCAAGCACAGGTAGCCTATACATGTATTGACAACTCGGCGTCCAATGAGGTGGAAATTATCTTGGCGCAAGACGGACTTACCGATGTAATTTATAGCATGGACGGAGGCCCGGATCAGTTTGAAAATAAATTCACAAACATTCCTCCCGGAAGTCATACTGTTACGGTTTCTTACTACGGATGTCAACGCACGGTCGATTTTACAGTTGACACCATTGAGCCATTAAATATGGCCGTTGGACAGAGCAATATCAATGAGTTTACCATGGAAGCATCTGGTGGGACACCGCCTTATGAATATTATGTGGATGGCGTTTCCAACGGAACCAATCCAACTTATGTAATCAGGCAGAGCGGTGTTTATGAAGTTAAAGTAATAGATGCCAATGGTTGCGAACGCATTGCACAAATAGAAATGGAATTTGTAGATGTAGATGTGCCCAATGTCTTTACGCCTGACGGCGATAATAATAACGATACCTGGACACCAAAAAACACCATTCAGTATCCAAATATAATTACCAAGATTTACGATCGCTATGGTAGGGTTGTTGCCGAATTGCGTTTAGGCGATGAATGGGATGGCCGTTACAACGGAACCCAATTGCCAACAGGAGATTACTGGTATGTTATAAAACTGAACGGGGATGAGGACGATAGGGAATTTGTAGGTCACTTTACACTTTATAGATAAAGAAACAATGATGAGAAAGTATCTTTTTATAATTGCAATAACGGTTGGGCTTTCTGCCAAGGCCCAGGAATTAACACTTCCAACATTTACACAATACCTGGCAGATAACGAGTTTGTAATTTCCCCCGTATACGCCGGTATTGGAGATTATGTAAAAATACGCGCAAATGCACTCACGCAATGGGTGGGTATCGAAGATGCACCCGATACCCAAACATTGGTTGGCGATGTGCGTTTGGGTCAGAAATCAGGCGTGGGGGCTTTGTTTTATAACGATAGAAATGGGAACACACGTCAAATTGGGGCTAGGTTGTCTTTTGCACACCACCTTACCCTGGACGATGCAAAAGACCGTTTCCTTTCCTTCGGAATCTCGTATAATGTTAATTCATTCCGACTGGACATTAACAATTTCGACACCGACGGCGATGGTGTTCCAGACACGGGAGATCCAAGCATTACAGACAACCGCTCAACAACAAATCACAACTTCGATGTTGGAGTATTGTTCCGAAGCGGTGGGTTTTATGCCAGTTTTAATGCATCTAATATTTTAAATAAAGACTTAAATGTTTTCGCGATAAACGAGCCCAATACTTTAAGGAACTATTACGTTTATACCGGATATCGCTACAAGAAAAATATTCGGTCGGATTTTGAATGGGAGCCTTCGGTTTTTTACCAAATCTTTGAAAGCGATGGCCGTTCCAGTACCGATGTGAACATGAAAGTTCGTTTTTGGGATTTTGAAGATTATTACTGGGCAGGGATTAGCTACCGCTTCTTAAATGATCAATTCTTCGACCCGTTAAATGTTGGTCCCATGGTGGGGATGAAAAAGGGAAGTTTTTACTTTGCGTATTCATACCAGCTCATCCTAAACGAAATCCAGGCATACAGCACGGGAACGCACATGGTAACCGTTGGAATCGATATCTTTCAGGGAATCAGCAATTGCCGCTGTATGATGCGGTAATTTTTGGCATTCAGTTTTCAGCTACATAGTTAAAGGATAAATCAATAAGCCAAGGGCAAAAGGTTTGTTAAAAGTTTCAACTGACCCCTGCCCGCTAATCCCTTTAACCTTTATCGGAATCCTTCCCTTTCAATAAATTCGTATCGTCGAAATTCGATAAAGACATTAAAATTCCACAATCCAGCAATTCATTATATTTGGTATATGAAAACACTCCAAAACACCTCCAACTTATGGTTTGTGCTGTCATTTTTTTTGATAGTTTCCTGCCAACCAAAAAAATCAGAAGAAAAAGAAAAAATCGAAACCCCAACGCAGCCCAATGTCGTGATTATTTTTACTGATGACCAAGGGTATGAAGATGTTGGGGCATTTGGTTCCCCGGACATAGAGACGCCCAATTTGGACCAAATGGCAAAAGAAGGCGTAAAGCTCACCAGTTTTTATGCCACACAGGCGGTTTGTTCGGCTTCCAGGGCCAGTTTGCTAACCGGGTGCTATTCCAACAGGATTGGAATCCACCAAGCACTGATGCCCAATTCAAAAATTGGATTGAATCCAGAAGAAACCACCATGGCAGAAATGTTAAAAGCGCAGGGATACCATACGGCTATTTTTGGCAAATGGCATTTGGGCGATGCGCCGCAGTTTATGCCAAACAAGCAAGGCTTTGATGAATATTTCGGTATTCCGTATTCCAACGATATGTGGCCACACCATCCACAGCAGGGGACTGTTTTTAATTTCGATCCGCTTCCGCTGTACCACAATGAAAAAATTATTGATACACTCGATGACCAATCGCAATTAACCACGCAAATTACGGAACGGGCAGTAGGATTCATTGAGAAAAACAAAGAAAAACCGTTCTTTTTATATGTTGCACATCCGCAGCCCCATGTTCCTTTATTCGTTTCTGATAAATTCAAGGGGAAATCGAAAAGAGGACTTTACGGCGATGTTATTATGGAAATCGACTGGAGCGTTGGCGAAATACTAAAAACGCTTAAAAACGAAGGAATTGATAAAAATACGCTGGTTATTTTCACATCGGATAACGGCCCATGGCTTTCGTATGGAAATCATGCCGGTTCTGCCGACCCCTTTAGGGAAGGAAAAGGAACCGCTTGGGAAGGCGGGCAACGTGAACCATTTATTGCCCGTTTTCCAGGGAGGTTGCCTAAAAACAAGGTGATAGGAACACCTGTTATGGCCATTGATGTATTGCCGACCATAGCGGCGGTTACCAAAAGTCCGATTCCAAAAAACAAAATAGACGGGAAGAATATATGGAGCATTCTTACCGGAAAAACCAATGAATCACCCCATGAGGCATTTTATTTTTATTACCGGGTGAATGAGCTACATGGCATCCGCTACAAAAACTGGAAGCTGTATTTTCCGCACCGTTACCGAACGATGGACGGTCAGGAGCCAGGAAAAGATGGGTTGCCGGGTGAATACAGATATATAGATATGGACATGGAACTCTACAATTTGGCAACCGATTCCATTGAAAGAAAAAATGTAATTGAACAGCATCCGGAAGTGGTTAGGAAAATGATGGAATTAGCCGATAAGAAACGTGCTGAGCTCGGAGATGCCCTGACTAAGGTTGAAGGAAAAGAAAATCGAAAGCCCGGAAAGGTTGCTGACTAATAGAGGGCTTTTATTATTGCTTACCCCTCGGGAATTATAATGGGAATATTACAAGTTTTATATCTTCTAAAGATAAGATTGATAACACTTTAATTATCATCCGGACCAATAAAGTTGATAAGGGTATTTTCCGGAATGGCTATACTCCCATTTCTACTTATTATTTCGCTCTAAAAGCATGCAACAAATATGCCGTAATTCTTTTATAGGTTTCAGAAAAGCAATGTTCTTTTAACAACTCTGGGCCTTTATCTGAGCATACAACATTTTAAAATGTTAAAAAACGGCTTGTAATGATACCTTTTGAATAAAAAAAGTAGTCGGAACGTCTATCGGCTTTAACATTCTGGTTGGAACTTTATACCATGTAAAACCTACCTCCGACTACTCGATAGATTCAAAACGCTATCCATATGAATTCGTCGGTAAACGAAGCGCTATCATTAAAAAGATGCTTAGTGTGTAGAGGGAAAATCGAAAAGCAAGTATAAGCAAATCGATGACCTGTTCCTTGTCTTCCCTAAACCTATAAAAACACAAACGGAAGCAGTTTTAAACAAACTTGCATCGAAGTGAAGAGAATGTTTCCATGGAAATATATATTATGGGATAGTTCCAAAATAGTGACACGACTTTTGAAAAGGGGAAAAATCCCCTTATCGATAATATGTTAAATTTTAAATGATGCACATTGAAGATTTTTACGACCTTAATAAGGAACATCCCTTAAGTACCTGCGTATTATACAACATAATAATCCAATATTATATATTGCCATAAGCAGTAAAATAGATGTTTTCGGCAGCTTTTTGTTCTTTATTTCTTTCAAGGGACAGGGAATTGTTCAATCATCAAAGCGTAAAATTAAGGAAGTAATTGTCCTACCGGATTCTTCTCGGTTACAAAGGATATTTTCTAAGAAACAAATTCTTCATTTTCCCGGTCTTTGATTTGTTATAGAAAAAAGTATATTTGTAGTGACTTTTTGCAGTTATCTGTTTCTAAATATAATAAGGAGATTTCTGTTAAGTTGTGCCCTATTTCGATACCTAAACGATGCCTATGAAAAAACTACTACTCTGTATATGTTTTTTTAGTTCCCTGTCAATGTACCCCTCCATCCCTGGAGGTTATGGGCTATCCGATACCGATACGCTCTCACTTGATAAAAAAGGACAGCCCGTATCGTTGAAGAAACAAATTTCCATTTCTTTTTTGGACAAGTTGGAGGCCAAATTTCCAAAGGCAGAAGAAAGCTTAAAGGCAGAAAAAACAGCATCCCCCGAATTCAACTGGCAGTATTTAAAGGAAAGGTATAAACTTCCCGATTCTGTAAATACCCTTCAAAACGAGGCAGCTGCTTCACTTAAGAAAATAGAAGAAAGCGGGCTCTGGGTAGACCGTTTCGGGAATGAAGACATTGTGGCTTTGCCCGTTGGGGTAAAAAATACTATTGGAAATGTAGAATATGCCATAGGTGTGGTAAAGGCAGAGATTAACCCCCAATATACCGAGCTGACCGTTTTTGCCCGCATCAGGATACCCCAGAGCAATGAAAAAGGGGAGCCATTGGAATTGTTTTTTGGGGCCGATAACGTAAAACTTTCACATCAGGGAGGTATAGTGGGCGATGCTAAATTGGTCCTGCTCGGGGACGTTCCCATCCCTTTTAACGGAGGTAACTGGCTGGTAACGCTTCACGGGGGCTTTGACTACAGCACGGGCTTCACGCCCAATCTAACCTATGCCACGATCGATTGCGACGGAATTAAAAACATAGCTATAAACGGGGCCGTTGAATTTTCGCGTAACTATATCCTTCCGGTCATGGAAAACGGAGAGGTAGATGAAGCCTCCGGGACAAGGGTCCGGGCAGATTTTAACGTGACCGTTGAGGATTGGAACGATTTGTTGGTAGACGTATCCATACAGCCGTTCACACGTGCCAAAAAAAGAAATGGAAAGGATTTCGATGGAAACTTTCAATTTTATGCAAACGAGGCCGTGCTCGATTTTAGCGACCTGAGGAACTCTCCCAGTGTGTCCTTTCCGGAATATTATGCCGATAAAGGACTGTTAATGCCCAACCCGAATACCTGGCGGGGAGTGTATATAGAAACCATTGATGTTCGGCTTCCTAAAGAATTTAAAACCAAAGAATCAATTGACCAAAAAAGAAGGGTTGGTTTCGGGGCGCATCATATGATAATTGATTCCTATGGATTATCGGGAACTTTTTATGCCGATAATTTATTTCAGATGGATCAGGGAAGAACCAATGAGCAAAGTGCCTGGGCCTATTCTTTAGATCATATTGAGGTGAGTTTGGCAGCCAATCAATTTATCGGAGCTGAATTGGATGGTCGCATCCTGATGCCGGTATCCAAACAAACCAATGAAAGCGGAAAAATAGGCTTGCGTTATCTCGGGCTCATTACCCAGGAAGAGTATATGCTCCAAGTGGCCACCGATTCCATAGTCGACTTTAATTTATGGAAAGCCAAAGGGCAGTTGTTCCCTAATAGCGGTATCGAATTGCGGGTAGTTGAGGGGAAGTTCAGGCCAAAGGCCATTTTAAACGGACGGTTGGCAATCAATGCCAGTCAGAAGAAAACATTGGCAAACGAAGGGCAACCGGCACCCACAGGGCAAGATTCTACGGCACTGGTCCAGTTCAAGGGGATCGAGTTCCAACAATTTGTGCTGCAAACAGAAAGCCCGGCACTTTCCATAGGCTACTTGGGATATAGGGATGAAGTGAAATTTGGCAACTTCCCTGTGTCCATTGCCAATATAGAATTAACTGCACAAGCAAATTATGCATCCTTATGGTTTGACCTGAACATCAATTTAATGGACGGGGCAGGATTTGGGGGTTCCACCCGATTGGGGGTCCAGGCATTAAATGAGGAGCGGGATTACAGGCAACGGTGGAGGTATGACGGACTTGATATGGGAATGATTTCGGTCTCCGCGAACATGGGGGCCTTTGCTTTCTATGGTTCCTTGACCATCATGGATGACGATCCTGAATATGGAGATGGCTTTGCCGGGGAATTAAGTGCAACGTTTAATGGATTAAAGGGAGTTGAGGTCAGTGCCAAAGGGATTTTTGGAAGGGTCGACGGATATCGGTACTGGTACTTTGATGCCAGTGTGAACAATTTGGTGCCGCCGGGAACGACTACAGGATTTATAACACCTAAAGGGTTTGCCGGAGGTGCTTATTATAAAATGAAGCGAAGGGGCTTTGGTTCTGAATTCTCACCTTCCGGGTTGTCATATGTACCTGATAAAGAGCAAGGCTTGGGTGTAAAAGCTATGATGATGTGCTCCATAGGGGCCAACGGAGTGGTTGACGCGGGAGCGGGTTTTGAAATCCTTTTCAATAAAAATGGAGGGGTGTCCCGGATGGGCTTTTTTGGACAGGCAAAATTTATGGCAGACCTCCCCTTGGGAGATGATATAAATGTCTTGATGGGCAAAGTAAAGGAAAATGCCCCTGCCTTGGACGATTATATCAATATTGACCCCAATTCATCACTTGCCAAAATGGGAAAGCCCTTTTTGCAGAAAGCAGAAATGAGCTTTCCTGAAATCAATACGCAAATGGGGGTTGAGGCCAGTCTGGGCATTGAATTCGATTTTGAGAATTCTACCCTTCACGGGGAATTGGATGTTTTTGTAAATGTTGCCGGAGGGGTTGTTGAAGGACGGGCCAGTGGCGGAAGGGCCGGATGGGCCGTATATCATGCATCACCAAATGAATGGTATCTCCATATGGGAACCCCTACCGACCGCCTGGGTTTAAAAATCGGTGTCGGCCCTGTCTCTGTAAAATCAGGAGGCTATTTTATGATAGGAGATAAAATCCCGGGAAGTCCACCTCCACCACCTATCGTAGCGGAAATTTTAAAGGAAGATGTGCAAAACCTTGATTATATGCGGGACCTGAATGCGCTTGGTGAAGGCCGTGGCTTTGCTTTTGGTGCCGATATATCCGTGGATACGGGCGACATCAACTTCTTGATCCTCTATGCGAGGTTCCAGGCAGGTGCCGGATTTGATATCATGCTGAAGGATTATGGTGAAGCGGCCTGTTCAAACAGGGGCGGGAAACAAATCGGAATCGACGGTTGGTATGCCAACGGGCAGGCGTATGCGTATTTGCAAGGAGAATTGGGAATCAATATCAAACTTTTCTTTATACGAAAGAAGATACCCATTATTAAGGGTGCGGCAGCAGTTTTATTGCAGGCAAAAGCCCCGAATCCCGTTTGGATGAAGGGCTATGTGGCTGGTGAATTTAACCTTCTTGGAGGACTTGTAAAAGGAAATTTCCGGTTAAAACTGACCATTGGGGAAGAATGTGAGCTGATGAATGCTTCACCTTTGGGTGGCATGAAAATAATTGCTGATGTTACCCCCAAGGACGGTACCAAAGACATTGATGTATTTGCCGCGCCTCAGGCCACGTTCTCCATGAAAGTCAATCAGCCGATTGTAATTCCGGAAGACCAGGGGGATAAAACCTATAAAATTCTTGTAGATAAATTCAGGATTGTCCATAATGGAAAAGAAATCCCCGGGAAAATAAAATGGGGTATGAACGGTGATCGGGGAACGTTTATTTCTACCGATATCTTACCCCCGCATCAGCCAATGAAGGTTGAGGTGGAAGTGAGCTTTCAGGAATACGTAAACGGAAACTACCGGACCCTGATGGTGGATGGCAAAAAAGCGGTGGAAACCGAAACCCGGGACTTCACCACGGGGGAAGCACCCGACCATATCCCATTGCACAACATTGTGTATGCATATCCGGTGATCGACCAAAAATATTTCTTGCAGGAAGAACACGGTCAAGGATATATCCAGTTGGAACGCGGACAGGATTACCTGTTCGATCTGGCCGATTGGAAAACCGATGTCAAAATGGTGGACCAGACCGGAAAGGAAACCATGGCAGCGTTTAATTATCAAACAACAGACAATAAAGTGTACTACAACCTGCCGGAACTGAAAAATACCGCCAAATATAAAATGGCCATTGTAAGTACGACCAAAAAGAAAAGTACATCGGGCAGCAAAGCAACTTATGAGAACAAAAATGTTGGGGATGGGAACACTGCCCAAATCCGTCAAACGCAGGCAGAAAGCATTATCAAAGAAGGAGAGATAGACCGCTTGAGCTATGATTTTTCGACCAGCAAGTACAATACCTTTACAGAAAAGGCAAGGGCCATAAAAACGGTGAGCCGGAACTGGGGCAAGATCTATTCCGATGTCATCTTTTTGGCAAACCGGATACAAAGCGACGAAACCTTTGATGTCGCAGAGCTAACCGGAAATGATTATACCGAAAACAAACCTTTGGTAAGTGTAACGGCAACCTTGACCGATGATTATTACCAAAAGGATATGAAACCGCCCATATACGGGCAATATCCGCTTGGGGGAACATATAGGGTTGAAAACCGTGAAGAAGATGGATACGGGATGCCGCCCAGAAAAGCGGTACCGGTGTTGGCGTACTATTTGAGCAGTGCCCAAAACGATGTCGAGCATGCATGGATGCAGACCAACTTCCCGTATTTCTATAACCTGCCGCTTATTTACAAGAAGGATTGGGTGGATTTACGTTCGCAAATACTAAATGATTATGTAGATGGCCTGGTACCAAAGGGAAGTTTGGCGGCGGCATTTTTGGACAAGGACTTTTACTTTATGCGCTATGGGAAATACACTATCGATATGCAGTATGTATTGCCGGGAGGTGGAAAAGGGACCGGTTACCGATACGGTTTTAAAAACAACAACAGGTTTAGATAAAAAAATCAAGGTGAAGTGCAGCCATAGTAAATAAAAGAACAAGTGCACAGAATTGATTAACAGTAATTTAAAATTTTTAAAAGAATGAAAAAAACAATGTTTATAGTAATGGTGACAGTAATGTCTTTTGTAGCCTGTAGTAGTGATGATGATAATTCACAAGAGCCAACCATTGATCCAATAGTTGGCAAGTGGTATCAAATAGAGGAACGACAGATAGTAAATGGGGAAGAAACAACTTTTCTGATGAATGCCTGTGAAAAAATGGACAATTTTGATATTAAAGAAGACGGAACTATTCTTTCCACATTTCATTACAGAGATGTAAATGATGAATGTCAAAAAGATGGGAGTCAAAATATAGATTGGATGATTTCTGCTGAAGGAGTATATACTTTTACATACATAGAAGACGATGGATATACAACTGAAGTGAAGCTGGAAGGAGAAACCTTAATAGAGACGTATACATATACTTCAGGGGATTCTAGTGTGCAAGATATCCATGTTTATTCAATGACACCTGATGAAAGTGGGGATGATGAGGGCGTGCAGCAAGAAGATCCAGTTATTGGGAAATGGCAATATACCAAAGCAATCGAATATATGGATGGAGAACAACAACCATCAGAATTATCAGAATGTGAAAAACAGTCAACTATTGAATTTAAAGTAGATGGGACACTAACTTCTGAATTTTTTGATGAAGATGGTACAGATTGCGTTTCACAAGGAGTTGATAACCTTCAATGGGAAAACAAAGGAGAAGGTGTATATGAAACAAGATATGAAAATGGAGATAAATATACTGCAAAAATTACTTTTAATAAAAACACTTTTACATCGGAAGAAACATATGTAGATGGTGAAAATACTTATACAAATGTTGACACCTATACAAAAATTGATTAAATATCCTAATGTATTTAAGCCTTACTTATCCAAATAAAAAAACGGTACTTACATTGTTAACGTTGCTGTTTGTGTCTATAACACAAGCACAATACGACCCTACAGTGAATGATACGGCTGCCGTTCAACTACATGCCCGTGCCCAACAGGACAAAATATTGTTGCGTTGGGCGGTGGACAGGCCTTTGGAATGGCAACGGGCCAATACCTATGGTTTTTATTTGGATAAGTATGTGTTCAAAAGAAACGGAGCCCGGGTCGACCCATTGGAAAAAGTCAACCCGACCCCTATCTTTATCAAGGCCGATCCGGTAGAAAAATGGCAACAGATCGTCGAAGAAAACGATTATGCGGCCATTATTGCCCAGGCACTGTACGGAGAAGGTTTTGAAGTGGAAGGGACCCAGAACCAAGGACAGATAGCAGAAATTATAAATACTGTTCAGGAAATAGAGCAGCGTTTCTCCTTTGGCCTTTATGCCGCCGATATGAATTTTAAGGCCGCAGTAAAAGCGGGGTGGGGCTATGTAGATTATGAGGTAAAACCGGGCGAAGAATATGCCTATCAGGTAAAAACGGCCATTCCACAAGAGGTAGCCATTGTAAAGAGCGCTTCGGTACTGGCAGGGATCGATAAATACGAGGAGCTCCCAAAACCAATGGGACTTCATGGTGTCTGGGGCGATAAAAATGTAATGCTTACATGGGAATATGCACTTTTTAAAACCATTTATACTTCTTATAACGTAGAACGTTCCGAAGATGGTACCCACTTTACAGAACTGAGCCCGACACCCATTGTCAACCTGAACGACAAGCCCGATGCCCCTGCCAAGCGTATGTACTATGTAGACACCTTGGCACAAAACCACAAAAAATATCATTACAGGGTCTATGGTATTTCCCCTTTTGGAGAAAAAGGCCCTTATTCGGAAGTAATTTCGGGGGAAGCAAGCCCAACACTGGTGTTTACGCCCAGGATAGCAAATTTTGAATGGACAGATAATGAAAATGAAGCCCTTATCAAATGGGAATACCCAGAAGAAGGCGAAGCGCTTATCAAAAAATTTACAATGACACGAGCCGATAAGGACGAAGGGCCTTACGAGCTCATCTTTGACAGCATTCCCAAACATAAAAGGGAAATACTGTATTCAAAATTAAACCCGTCCAACTATATAAAAATCCAAGCCGTTGGCGAAAACAATCAAATAAAGGAATCATTTTCAACACTTGTACAACCGGTAGATTCCATTCCGCCGTTACCGCCCGTAAACCTTGAAGGCACCATTGACAGTCTGGGCGTGGTAACGGTATCGTGGCAGGCCAATACCGAAAAAGATATATTTGGCTACCGCGTATTTAGGAAAAACATTGAAAAAGAGGAACCGGTACAGTTGACCGTGGCCCCTACAGAGACGGTCAACTTCAAAGATACGGTACAGTTAAAATCCTTGAACGGCAAGGTGTATTATACGGTTATAGCAGTGGACAAACGCTATAACCAATCCGATTTTTCAGAAGTTTTGGAACTGGAAAAACCGGATGTGGTACCTCCGTCGTCACCAATTTTCACCAATTACAAAGTAACGGACGGTACCGTACAATTGCAATGGGAACCAAGTACCGAAGAAGGTGCCGTGCACAACCTGTACCGAAAGAATATAACCGATGATGTGGCCTGGGAAATAGTATTCTCGACCAGTGACACCATACAGAAATACACCGACCGGGAAGTAACCGGGAACAAAACCTACCGATATGCAATTATGGCGACCGATAAAAGTGGGCTGGAATCGGAGCCATCCACGCCGGTTACGGTAACAATAACCAATATAGAACCTAAAGCATATATGAAATCCTTTACCGGTTATGCCGATAGGGAGAGCCATGTAATAGAAATCCGCTGGAAGCTGCAAAACGAAGAAGAAGTTGCCGAGGTAACCTTATATAAAAATGTAGCAGGGCAACCTCCCGTGACCTTTAAGGTATTGCCGGCGGGTATTACCGAAATAAAGGATACAAATATTAACCCTAACAATACCTATAGTTACCATATACGGGCGACCCTTAAAACAGGCGAGCTTTCTATATTGGAAACTATGGACATAAAATACTAAGCGGCATGAAGAGAGTTCTGCTTTTATTGATAATGTTTTTTAGTATAACATGCTTGTTTTCTCAGAACAAGTATAAAATATATTGGACACTAAATATTCCTAATCAAAATTGTAATTGTAAAGATGGAAAAAAAGCAGGAATAAGGGAGTTGATATTTAAATCATCATCAGACATAAAGTATATATATGACAACGAACATCAGTTATGGGAGGCTTTTGGGGAGACAATTAAGGGTACTGTCGAGATGTATGCAAGTAATAATATTACTTTTGAGATTAGAACAACATCTAATATAAAAAATGCCCAAAGAGATTGTACATCAGAGTATATTAGAACATTTAATGTTGAAGATATTACATGCCCAAGTAAAACTTTTATTCCTAGAGCAATTAAGAAAAAAACTTTTCACGCCGATGCGGCTTGTTTTGAGTTAAGTTTTACTTTTGATCATGCAGAGCCATTAATTGATTTATTCCAAAATTCTAATACCATTATCGGATATGATGATCCATTTAATATAAAGGTTGCTAGTAACTCTATGGGATTTTCGAATACGTCCTATAATTGGCAATATCGTATAGAGGGAGAATGGGAGTGGAGAGATATGCCATATTGGACGATGGGTAAAAAAAATTTTGATATCGTACCTAATGAGTTTTTAAATGAAGATGCTATAAATAAAAAAATACGATTCAGAATTAAATCGTGTCAAGGATATACATCAAATGATGAAATATTTTATGATTTAAGAAAATCAGCACCAAAAATAATCGGAAAAGACATAACCCAACCAAAGTGTTATGATTCCAATGGCTCTGTAAAACTTTATTTTAACAGGCAATTAGACTCCGGAGACAAAATCAGTTATGTTATATCTGATAAAACCAAACCTGCTGGCGATATTGGGGGCAAACCTTATTATACGCCATTATTTAATGAAAATAATTTAACCAGCTTTACAGAAGAAAATGGTGAATATTTTATAGAGATAGATGGGCTGGTACCAAGCGATCATTACTTTTTTGAAATGATAGGGTTTGGGGAAGGTACGGAATATAGAGATGAAGAAGAAGTCCCTATTGCTATTGAAGATTCAGAATATAATGATTTTCCTTATTATACAGATGGCACCAATCACTCTCTTGATATTACTATTGTACGTCCCACTCCGGTAGAATTTTCCATTACAGGGTATACCGATGTAGTATGTAATGGAGAAGATAATGGGACTATCAGTATAAAAGCTTCCGGAGGAAATACAACAGGAACTTATAAATACCAATTGCTAAAAGAAGGTGCTGTATATAGAGACTGGACATTATTTTCATCTGTAAATACATCTGTAATTTCTGGGTTGCCAAAAGGGAATTATTCCGTAAAAGTACAAGATGCAAATGGCTGTATTGCAAAAGAGATAGAAAGGGATGAAACAACAGGGGATATAATCGGTTTAGGCGAAGAAATAGAAGAAGCACAAATAATAACTGAACCGTTAACCCTAGAAGCATCCCTCATTGAGGCTGAAACCAAAGAGCCTACCGCCCATGGCTTTACCGATGGGGTGATTTCCATTGAAATCAACGGCGGAAACCATAACAATATCGGTTATACGGTGGTTTGGGAAAAAGACAGATCGATTATAAGCAATCCCAATACAGAATCGGATTCGAAAGAAGAGACCGACGATAGTTTTACTTATACCGAAAGGTTGTTGGATGTTGGAGCAGGAACATACACTGCAACAATTGAAGATAGTAAAGGGTGTATAATTATCGTTGGGGATATTGAGATTGGTCAACCGGAAGCTCTGAGTTTGATCATAGATGAAACTCAAGCAATCTCATGTAATAATGCCAGTACCAATGATGAATTTGATTTAATCGATGGAGAGTTGACCGCCCGTGGACGGGGAGGAGTGCGTTTGGAGGCTGGGGATAATGGAGGTAAGTTTTATTATTACACCTGGTATGAAAAGAATGCCCAGGGGGAATGGATTGAAATGGAACATGAAAAAGACAGTGTGTTATCCGGGTTATCCCAGGGAGAGTATGCCGTCAATATCAAAGATGAAAATGGAATTATCATTGGGAAGCATAAAGACAATGCCTTGGAAAGACCTACTAATATTGAATACGAATTACAGGAACCTGACCCAATAATAATAAGTATTAGCCTAGAGGATGTGTATTGTAAAGGTGGCAACAATGCTTGGATAGAAGCCAGTATAACCGGTGGGACATTAAACCCCGGAGAGACCTACAGATACGAATGGAGTAATGGGGAAACAACAAATAGGATAGAGAACCTTTATGCCGGGACCTATACTTTGTACGTATATGACTCTAACGACTGCTATACCACTAGGGAAGTTGTCATTGATGAACCCGATAAACCATTGATGGTAGAAGAGTTTGCCTATAAACAGCCCAAAGCCACCGGACTGACCGATGGTTATATCCAGTACAAAATTACCGGGGGAACACCAAAACCGAACAAAACATACAATTATCAATGGACAGATTCGGCCGGAAATAACCTAAATACCCAAGTAACGGACTCTTTAGGGACCAATGCTTATTATATCAAATTGAATGGCATAGGCAAGGGCACCTATTCCTTAACGGTTACGGATGCCAATTATTCAAAAACGGACAGTCATATGGGGTGTACGGCAACTGATATGTACAAATTGGACGAACCCGATCCTTTGGAACTTATAGTTGTAGAAACTAAGGTGATTTCCTGTAATGTACTTAATGAACACGGAAATCCCTGGGCCGATGGGGAACTTACCGCCCACGCCAAAGGAGGGGTGTGGTTACAGTCCGAGATTAACGATGGACTTCGTTACTATTATACCTGGAAAAAGAAAAATGCCAATGGGACATGGCGGGTGTTGACCAGCCAGACCGATAGTGTCGCCGTTAATCTTGATGCCGGGGAATATGCCGTGAACATCAAAGATGCCAATGGGGTGATTTTAGGAAATTATGGAATTGATAATGAGTTGGAAGAAGCCATTGACACGCTCTATACATTGGAGGAACCACCACTTTTGGAAATAAGCACGACCCAACAAAATGTATATTGTTATGCCGGTAGCGACGCCTGGGCCGAAGTTTCCATTACCGGGGGGACAGCTCCCTATGACATTGAATGGTCCAATGGGGATACAACTGCACGGGCAACCGAATTAAGCGCCAAGACCTATGAAGTCCATGTCATCGATGACAGGGGCTGCGAAGCGATTGCACAAGTAACGATTACCGAACCCGAGGCCCCGGTTTCTATAAGTTACCCGCAGTATAACAGGCCAACAAGCATAGGTGCCAATGATGCCTGGATAGAAGCAGTGGTTACCGGAGGTACTTCTTTTGATGATGACACCTATACCTATTTCTGGGAAGACGAAGAAGGTACATTGTTAAATGCCCAGACCTCGGCAGAAACGGTAGACGGCTCATATGTTATCCGGTTAAAAAACATTACCGCGGGAACGTATTATTTAACCGCTCAGGATAAAAATTACGGGATAGCGACCACGAAACTGGGCTGTACCCTTGCCAATAGCGAGTTTGTTATTGATGAGCCCATTGAAGCGGTTATCGAAATAGAGATACCCATATCGTGTAACACGGCAAATGAATATCAAGATCCGTATAGCGATGGAGCCCTGGTAGCACACATAACAGGGGGTGTCCCTTTCGATAGCGGGCTCCCGTACATCTATCACTGGAAAAAACAGAACGAAGCCGGGCAATGGGAAGATTTAACAGATCAATTGGATAGCATTGCCCTTAATTTAAACGATGGGAATTATGCCCTAAACGTGGAAGATTCCAAGGGAACGGTAATGGGGAGGTACTCCAGCGATAATTTAACAAAGGCCATCGATAGCACTTTTTATTTTAAGGAACCCGATCTATTAGAAGTAAGTTTTACAACGACTGAGGTAAACTGCGATGCAGGAAACGACGGCTCGGCCAAGGTACACATCACGGGGGGGACACCGCCGTACACCATTAAATGGTCGAACGGACAAACCGCACAAGAGATCAAAAAACTGATTGGCGGCAACTATTTCGTTTTTGTGACCGATAGCCGTGGCTGCGAAGTAAGCGGCAATGTGGAGGTGGCACAACCGGGAGGGATACGGTTTGACGTAGTCGTGCAAAAGGACCCGACCTGTTTTGAAGGCAATGATGGAGCAATACGCATGAATATCACCGGGGGAATCCCGCCGTATGAATATCAGTGGAATACAGGTGGATCAACCAATTCTATTTCAAACCTATCAAAAGGAAAGTACACGTTACGGGTAATCGACGGCCAAGATTGTATTGCCTACAAAGAAATTGTTTTGGAAGACCCCGAGCCCGTTTATATCGATTTAGGTGAAGACAGGACCTTATGCGACGATCAAGAATTTTCATTGGATATCGCCATTGACGATGCAGGGGCAGGTTATTATTGGGAATCCAATAACGGATTTACAAGTGCCGATCCGCAGGTAACCTTAAGCAAGGCCGGAGTTTATACGGCTACTATTACTACTTCTTTGGGATGCATTGGTCAAGATCAAATTGAAATAGTACAGAGCAATGCGGCCATCGACGCCGATTTCTTGATTACCTCGCAGGCCTTCGTGGGAGAAGAAGTCGTATTGGTGAACGTTAGCAGTCCGCTGGGCGAAGGGACCGAATGGTACGTGCCCGACGGGGTTACGGTTGTTTCGGAAAGCAATGAGGCCATCATATTAAAATTCAAAAAAACCAGACCCTATGAAGTCCGTTTGCGGACACTTGAAGGCGACTGTTATCAGGATTATACCAAACAGATCGTGGTGGAAGAGCCAACAGAACTGTATGATATAGGCGAGGCCGAGCAACCGTTCCTAAAGAAGTTTTTGATACATCCAAACCCAAATGACGGCAATTTCACCGTAGAAATAGAGCTGTCGGAAACCGCCGATGTGGCCTTGCGTCTCATCAGTTTATTGACCGCCGATGTTTCGGACATACGGACCATGATAAACAGGGATAATTATTCGGAATCCTATAGCACGGCATTGGCTTCGGGCACCTATATCCTGTTATTGGAAACCCCGAAAGGAAACGAAGTACGAAGGGTGATTATAAAGTAAAGTTGGAAAGTTAAATATTGAAGGATTAAATGGAAAAGATGAAAAGTCATTTCGACCGGAGGGAGAAATCTCATGTTCGTTAGAAGGAATAGTAAAATAGAATGGTGATTAATAACAAAGACATATTAAAACTAAGGTATTTCATGAGCATATTATTGCTTGCCACTTCCTCTTGCACCAAAGAACAGGCGGTTCCGGTGCAGGTAGATTATGATATTGTCGTGGTAAACGATGATTTTTCGGCTCCCGTGCAGGTAAAAATCAATAACAAGACCACAGGTGCAGATGCCTATCAGTGGACTTTGGAAGGGAGCATATCGAATACCATGAACACGAGCCGGAATCCCGGAACCATTGTTTATGAAAAAGGGGGCGATTACCTTATCAAATTAAAGGCCAGCAATCAAGATGGGGAAGCAGGGGAAAAATCTTTTCCGATAACCGTTTTTGATGGAATTGACCTCGATTTTGATGTGGCGATCGTAAAAGACGATTTTTCTCCCGTGGAAGTAAATATCACTAATAAAACTACTGGGGCGAGTACTTATGAGTGGACATTTGAAGGAGGGATTCCCAAAACATCAACAGCACAGCATCCTCAAAATGTAGTTTTTACAGCGCCGGGAGACCATAAAATCACATTAAAGGCCGGAACCGATTTTGAAAATTACTCGCAACAACGGACTATTACAGTGAAGCCCTATCTGGAAGCCGATTTTGGCTGGGAAGTGGCCTTTCAGGATGACGACTATCAGGCCCCGGTAACCTTGACAATGACCAATAACAGCATCAGTGCCACCGAATATCAATGGACTTTTGACAGGGGCTTGCCGCAGACATCAACAGAAGAAGCCCCTACCGCAACATTTGATACTCCCGGAGTGCATTCCATCACCTTAAAAGTAACCAACGGAAAGGAAACCAAGGAGGTTACCAAAACATTCGAGGTTTTCCCGGACACCAATTTGAGTACACATAAAAACGTAAAACTGGGCATCAATACGGCGCACAACAATAACAATATCGGAGCATTTTTCTCCACAACGACTCGCGAAGTATATACAAAAAATGGGGTATCGACCGAAACAGGAAAAGAAATAGATATCGTATTCTTTGGACTGGACGGCACATTTAGCTTTAACAAATTTATAGCACCCGACAAGGTTACCGAAGAAACTACTTTTTCGGCAATCCCGAATGCCACCCATACCAAGTTTATCAACACACAGGAAAATTGTGGTTGTGGCGTTTCCATGTCGGTGGCGGAATTTGACAGTATGGAAGACGATAGCTTGCTCAAGAATTTAACCATAGAAGAAACGAATGCCGGTTCACAGCATTTCACCAATGAAGTAAGCCCACGGATTGTACTGTTCGAAACAGCCGATGGACGTAAAGGGGCTATCAAAATAACAGCATTTATAAAAGAGGGAAGTGATTCCTATATATTGATCGATATAAAAGCGCAAAAAGAATCTAATTAAAAATTAAAGATGAGAAACAAATTATTATTTCTGTTGATGTTTACATTATTACTTTCTTGCTCAAAGGATGATGAAACACCTGATGTTAAAGAAGTCGATAAAACGATTTGGGACATAACTGTTACAAATGTTTCGGCCACAACAGTGGATTATGAGGAAGGAAACTTTAACGGATTATCAAGTATTGCTATTGCATACAGAAAGAAAAATGATACTAAAATAAATCAGGTTTATGACGATGAGAACAGAGAAGTAGGGTTAGAACCATATACTGATTATGAGTTCTTTGCTTATGATACAGAAACAGGAGAGGTATCCGATAAAAAAGTGGCATTTACAACATTACCCTTTGATGTGGTTTTTGAAGAACAAAATTCTAATTTTTCTGAATACAATGTGGCTTCACATGAAGGCTTTGAACATGCGATTAAGTTGAAAAACATATCTCCAAAGGTCAATGCCATCAATGCGAAGCTTATCCCGGAAGAAGTAACAACCGAACCGGTGCTGTTGGAAAATGTTAGGATAGAAAACGACAGTCTTTATTTTACAATCCCAGAAAATATGATACCGGATGACCCCTATGAGATATATCGGACATATAATATCGAGTATACAGTGGGCAATGAACAATCGTTCAACTTAAAAAACAGTGATGATTCCAGGGCACATAATATCGTGATGGTTGTTTATAACAAAAAACCGCAAATTTTAGAATCGGTAATAACGAAGCTTGAAGCAGTGGACTATGCATGTGGCAATGTACCATCGTACAATATTGCATTAAGCGGAGCATTTATGAATGTCGACAATACTGGTGATGAAGGGCAAGGTTTTATCGAATCAAATAAAGTAAGAGTATTTGTTACGGATAAGGATACAGATGATTTCTTTTTTGTTGAACATTTAACTGATTTACAAAAGTGTTCATTTTTCTCAAGGTTAGGAGACAGGCCTTATGAAAATCCTTTTGGTTTAAATGTATACCATAGAATGGATCACCTTGTAATTAGAGGGCTTGAATCAGAGTATGAATTTCATCCCGGAGAATTTTCAATTCGGGTAGTCTTTGAACAAGGAGATGAATTTTATGAAACTAATGAATATTCTATCACGATAACAGAATAATCATAAACTAACAGTACGAACCTGATCCACCTATGAACACAAATTTCAAATATCAAGGCTTTAAGATCAAAAAGAGAAATTTCTTTTTAATGGTCCTGCTATGCGTATTGTTTTCAAAAAGTGGATTGGCCCAGGTCTACCCCGTACAGGTACACACGCAGCTTATCCCGCCCTATAGCTTAAAACTGTCCGATTACGTGACCGCACAGAGCGACAAGCTCATCGCCAACGTGCTCATGACCGACGTGAACGAATACAACAGGCAGCTCCGGTTCCGGCTGACCATCAAAGGGAACGGGCTCAATATCCGTTCCAACGATTTTGTCATCGGTACCAATCCCGTCTTTGCCGATGGGGGCGTACCGCTCAGGCTCACCAATATCGACCTGCGCCCGTATTTCGAACTGCAGAACCTGCAGGGCATCACCCCGCAGCAATACAACAGCCCGCTACCGGACGGCAATTACAGTTTCTGTTTTGAAGTCTTCGATTGGGTATCGGGTCAACGGCTGTCGAACCCACAATTGGGGTGCGCCAATGCATACCTTATTGTCAACGACCCACCGTTTTTGAATCTGCCCAGGAAAGGGGATTTGGTAGAGGCAAAGAACCCGCAGAACATTGTTTTCAACTGGACGCCAAGGCACCTGAATGCCACCAACGTACAGTACGAGTTTGAGCTCCGGGAACTATGGGACACACAGATAGACCCACAGGCCGCTTTCTTGGCGAGCCCGAACCTGTACCAAACAACCACCCGTAACAATACCTTGTTGTACGGCCCGGGGGAGACGCCGCTTTTGGAAAACAAGACCTATGCCTGGCGGGTACGCGCCTTGGTCACCGATGGCATCAGCGAGACCTCCGTGTTTCGGAACAATGGGTACAGCGAAATCTTTTATTTTACGTATACTGCTGATTGTAAGCCACCTCAATTTATTTTGGCAAAATCGCTCAGCAGCGACAGCGAGGAAATCACCTGGCAGCCCAACCTGGACCACCAGGCGTATAAGGTACAGTACAAAAAGAAAGGAGTGCGCGGTGCGGTTTGGTTCGATGTCAACGCCATCAACCCGCAGGCACGCATCTATAATCTGGAGCCGGGCACCACCTATGAGTTCCGTGTGGGCGGGCAGTGTATGCTACCCGTTGCCAATCAGGAACCGAGGTATACCTACTCGGCGGTACAGGAATTTACCACACCGATAAAAACGGCAGACAGTTACTATAATTGTGGCATAGCCCCCGAAATACGTATCAGCAACAAAACCCCGCTACCAAGCCTTGCTGCCAACGAGGTGTTCACCGCCGGCGACTTCCCGGTAACGGTAAAAGAAGTGGAGGGGCAAAACGGGACCTATAGCGGGGCAGGTTATATTGTAGTACCCTACCTGGCCGATACGAAAATAGCCGTAGAATTCAATAACATCCGCATCAATACCGATTACCAGCTGTATGCTGGGACGCTTTACACCACTTATGACCCCGATTGGGGCAATGTGGACGATGTGAGAGATGAACTTGATGCTGTTGCCGAGATACCCGAGGCTATTGGGGAGTTAGCGGATATTGTCACGGAATTATTGAACTTGGATATTGATAAGGCTACGAGGGAAAATATTGAAGCTTTGACTAATGCCTTGATGGAGGATATCAAAGATGAAGGTTTGCCACAAGAACTGGTATCGCAGGTCGAAGAAGCAAAAAATGACATGCTGGATGCCAAAGAGCATTATGATGAAGCTGTTTCAACTGGAGATACCCAGGCTGCAAACCAGGCTCAACAAGATTTCCAAAACGCACAACAAAGTCTTAATGAAGCTAATGAGGAAATAGAGAAAATTAAAAAGGAAGCCGCTGATCTACTTAAAAAGGCAATAAGAGAGTTGTATAGGGAGGGAAGGGATAGTGAGGTTGAAATTGTGAACAGTTATAACAGTTTTATCCTTGATGATATTCCTTCCGATGTATCCGAAGAAGTAGAATTTGGATTTGAGACCTTAGGCGACCAAACAGTGGAAAGCGATCAAGTAAGTATTTCAACTAAAGATATGTTTAATGCTGAAAAAAGGTATGCTGTATATCTTTTTTCCAAGGTGCTTAGTGAGAAGGAAGACCAAACAATAATTTCTAATTTCATTTCACAGTCAAAAGCAATTGATATAGATTATATGAAGATCATCAAAGAAGGAAAATCAGCTAATAAATCTGATAACGAAATTATTGAAGAGCTCAAGGTAGAATTAAGAATGGCATTTGTAAAAATATTGTTATGACCCGGATTATCAAAAATATCATTGCATCCTTATTGTTGCTCCTATTCATAACAACAGTAGGGGCTACCGAAAAGGACTCTATTGTAACGGTAGACCACAAATTATATAAGAGTTCAGCAGAGCAACTGGATTACCTGTATAGTTTGAACAAACAATCAAATAGGGATAATTGGTACATTTTCTTTTTAGGGAGTGATGTGGAAGATCTAAAGTATATCATCAATGCTACCCGGTATCAGGGGCAATATGATGTACGGAAACTAACCGCTTTAAACGATAAATTAACTGCCATTAACAGGGAAAGCCCGGATTATGAAGTTTATGCTGCCATCACCGATTATGGAAAAACATTAAAGGTCACTTCTTTATTTAAAGGAAAAACCGTTAATGAACACATAACCGAAATAGAAGGCCAGTTAAGCAGTAGATCATTAGAAACAGGCTCTCCAGAACAAAAAGAACTGAGAGAAGCCAGATTTGCCCTGAGACACTTCTCTGGGTTAAAAAAAGGTATCCTAGACAGTATTTATAACAATACTACAAGTTTTAAACAGTCTCCTAAGAAAAACCACTTTCTGCCATATATCATGAACCTTACCTATGAGAAAATGGCCAATTATGAAGGTGATGCACTGAGAAAGCAGTTTTTTGTATGGGGGATGCATCCTAAAAAGAAGGAAAAAAATATCAATCAAGCCTTTTTAAAGGAACTATACCAAAAATATAAGGGAATCCCTGATAAAAGCAATATCTACAGATTTTCCGAAGACCAAATGGAAAGTGTACTCCTAGCCCTTGAGTATTATATTGACATTCCCGAAGTAGAAGGTTTAAAAGAAGGTGTCGGAACTGAAATATACCAACTTTATGTAGGTGAAATAGAAAAAGGCAGTGAGGAAGATAAGAAACTCATAGAACTCGCCAATTACCTGACTGATAATTACAACGGTGAACATTTTGTGGTAGATAATGCTGACTGTTTGGACTATAACTGTGAAGTTGAAGAAGAGTTAATTACGGTCATCAGTGACTTTAACATAAAAACTATAGAAGAATTTAAAGATACTTTCTCGTATAAAGGAGTTGCCAGACATTATGAAGGTAGAAAGAATGTATTTACAACATATTATTCAATCTATGATTTATGGGGCGATTTAGATGTAGAAAACTATAATAAAAATTCATTTGATTATTATATTCAGGATGGAGGAGACTGGGATTATGAAGAATCCGATGATTATGTAGAAATAACGGACAGGTACTATTATTCCCTTAACGATCTATTAATGCGGTATGGTGTCTTTAACGATCCACAATACAGTGGTATAAAGAGACAAATAATAGCGAGTGAAGATGCAGGGCAAGCATCATCGATTAGTTATGAAGATTTTTATGATCAGTACACAAGTAAATATAACACTAATTCGGCATATCCTTTTATAGCAGAATGGTCTTCGAGGTGGGCTGAGGCTCCACTAATTGCATATTCAGGCTATCGGTTGGTCGTAGAATTTGGTCCATTCCTTATGCAAGAACTTTCTAAGCAAATAGGCAAAGCCGGGCTTGAGAAAATTATTACTGAGAAGGGGAAAGATGCATTGCAAGGAGCTATAATAGATTATGGCCTACAAGCTACTTTTAATTATATCCTTGACGACCAGTATGAAACCTTTCAAGAAGCAGCTAAACCAGAAAACATTAATTGGATGTCAGTAGGCTGGTCTGCAGCAGAAAGTACAATTGAATATAAGAGTCTATTAACAGAACTTCTAACCTCAGGTGCCGGAACATGTTTGATTAATGGTTATACAGATGCCAAAGGTTTTAAAGAAGATTTTGATTTTGAAGCTTGTGCTTTAAACGTGGTTATTACTTATGGAGTAAAAGCGCTTACCTCCTCACCTTATATTAAAAAGAGAGCATCTGAAGCTATTTTAAAAGGTAAAGAAAAGTTAAGGGAGCTCTTTATTAAAAGAGGGATTCCTGATGATAAGGCAGATGAATTAATAGAAGCTATAGAAAAAGGGGTTGATGATATTGAATCTACGAATGGAGGTAATAATGTTGCTTCAGGGAAAACAAATAATGTACTTGATGAATTGGCAGAAGCGGCAAAAGATTTTGCCGAAAATGAAACAGAAATAGCTATAACAAATAATACAATCTCCAATACTACCAAAAAGTTTTGGGCCAACCATGAAATGAATGTTACCAAATATTTACGACAAATTTATGGTAATACCAATGTGGGTAGACAAATTACTGTAGATATTACTTTAAAGAACGGAAATGTAATAACTTGTAGGTTGGACAACCTGGTGAAGGATGGGAGTATTTATAAAATAATTGATGCGAAAAGTAGTACTGTTCAAAATTTGAGTACAAAGACAGCAGACAATCTTGTAAATAGCTGGTCTACTCCAAATCAAAAAACTTTTTATAATGCTCTAAAAAATGGAAATGTTCAAAACATTAAACCGAGAGGGAAGAATGCCTTAGAATTTTTTGATGTGAAAAGCAATAACTTGATAGAGCCAATCAGCATTGGTAATAACGTTGAATTTTATGTAAATGATGTTGCTGTTGATGGGTATAGTATATTTAAAAAAATAATTAATTTTTAAAGAAATGAAAAAATCAGAGGTTAATAGAGTCTTATTGAATAAATTATCAGATAAATTTAAAAAATTAGGATTTAAAAAAAGAAAGGGTTTTTTATTTAAAAAAGATAAGGATTACGAATATTATATTGGTTATGGAATAGTTGATAGTGATATTACTTTTCCCTCTACATTTCATTATGGAATTTCTTCAGTAAAAGTAAATAACCTTTTAGCTACTATTTTACTTGAAAGAGGATTGAAGAAAGGAGATCCATATACCGTATATGGTACTAAACAAACTAGATTATTTGATAATGGAGAATTTCCTGTTTTAGAATACGATATTGAAACAGAAAAAGATATAACCAAAATGGTCAATGATTTGTATGAATATTATACTAAAGTGGCTTATCCATTTTTAGAAAAACTAACTGAAATTCATGAACTTGATAAATTTATTAATTCTCAAAAAGTTTTAAATGAATCAATGCATCTTCCAACAACATTGATTAATGGTTTGATAGTATCAAAGCTGTCTCAGAATCCAAATTATGAGCAATTGAAATCTAAATACAATGAACTTATAAAAGAGTGGCCTGAATGGAGTAGACAGGATTTAAATAAGGTAGTTGAGTTTTTAGATAACCACACAAAAGAAGAATTGGAAAACATTTCGAAATAAGTAAGTTATGGCAAAATCAAATTATAAAATAAAATGGTATGAACATATTGTCTTAGGAGTAATTTCTTTATTACTCTCCTTGGCAATAAGTTTTAAATGGTTTTCAAAAATAATGGGCGAAAGAAGTTACTCTGATCTGGGATCTTCCAAAACTTCTGGGCTTGTTTATGCCGTTGCCAAATTAGAATCAAGCAACTGGAGGTTTTTATTAGTTGCTCTTTTTTTATTTATGGCATGGACATATTTTGTAAAAGGTTATAAGCAATCTAAAATGAAATAATCATATGATTCTCCTCGCTACGCGATTACGAAAGCTTTCAGGTTTCCCAACTTTGCGTGGAGCATAGTTAAAAAGTCAAACAAGAAGTAAACAATAAAAGAGGGAAAACGAGACAAAAAAGCATAGAAACAAAAGAATAAATAAAAAAACACAACATAACCACCTTTCAAACACCAAAAACAAAATACAGCGACCATATAGGCTAACTCCATCTATTCTAACTAAATATTGAAACAAAAACTACTCTGCATACTACTTTTATCTGTAGCTGGTATTTCCATGGCACAAAGCGTCGATTTGGAACAATTTGGCCAGGAAAAACCGCTAAAGGTTACCGGCAATATTGCCGCCAACAGCGTGTACTATAATTCCAACCAGAACAGTGCGCGCGAGCCGTTTACGTACTTTTTACAGGGAACGCTCAACGTGCAGTTGTACAGTTTTGCAATGCCCATTAGTTACAGCTTTACCAATCAGGGAGAAAAGTTGGATTACCAATTGCCCTTTAACTTCAACAGGCTTAGCCTGCACCCCAAATACAAATGGATAACAGGGCATATTGGCGATGTAAACATGGCCTTTTCGCCCTATACCCTAAACGGGCACCAATTTACGGGCGGAGGCGTGGACCTTACCCCCAAAGGAAGGTTTAAGGTAAGTGCCATGGCGGGACGGCTCCTAAAAGCCACCCCGGACAATGAGGATCCGCGAACGGTACCTGCGTACAAGCGAATGGGGTACGGGCTAAAAACCGAGTACGAAACCGAGAAATATTCGGTAGGTGTTATTGGTTTTTACGCCAAGGACGCCATTAATTCCATCGATTCGGTCCCGGAACAGAAAAAAGTACTGCCAAAGGAAAATTTAGTGTTGAGCGTGGAAGGGACCTATAAGATCAGCAATAATCTTGACGTGTTCGCCGAATATGCCTCAAGTGCCCTTACACAGGATTTACGGGCTCAGGATGGGA
>NZ_JAQSVC010000007.1 GCF_029603165.1 Galbibacter pacificus | reverse complement strand
CTTCCGCCGATTCGTCCAAGGGCGACAGGTCTACCGTCACTCCCGTCCCGTCTTCTATGCCAAGGCTCAATATATTGTCAGTGCCCAACGTTGCAGATTCCAAATTCTGGTCGTCGCTGCTCCCAGAGGCCACCTCATCTATTGCTGACTGAGTGTTGGTTGCGGTCAACCCTGATGTTGTATTGTCGTAACTTACTTCCGTTGCATTTTGGTCGTCCGTATTAACTCCCGCAACAATATCTGCCAACGCAACCGATACCTTATTACCATCACTATCGGTAATCACTAAGTCGCTGCCATCTACTATAAAGGTTTTATTTACGGTATTTTTTCCAGAAGTAAGTTCCCATGAACTCCCGTTCCAAAAATACAAAACACCTGTATTGGTATTAATGTAGATATCTCCTTGATCGGCTATAGGAGTAGTTGTTCCTGCGACAGTTACATCGGTTCCCTTGATGACTTCGCAATTGCATTGATTTTCTAGATTAATTGTAGTTTGGGAAAACGCAAATCCGGAAATTAGCAATACAAAAATTAAAATTCCGTTTTTCATTTTGTTTATTTCTTAACAATAGTTAGTTTTTTGAATTTAGGCAGTACCCGTCCAGGCTGCTTAAAAACAACATTCAATTATTCAATAGTTATTTGGTGTATTTAGATTAATGCGATTTACATAAAAAGCTATCATTGCTTATGTAAATCGATCCTCCTATGAAGCGTATTTTATTTTCATAAGTTTGAGGTTTTATTGATTTTATAGATTCCTTTTAATTAGCCAAAATTACTCTAAAACAGTGCCCTTACATAATTTTTGATGTGTAACGGCTACATAATGTTGTGTCTCAGATAAACAACTTATATCTTAGACAAAAAGCATTAATTTTTATTTACCCGATAGGTTTTATTCCTATTGGTAATAACGGTTTTTACCTTGACCGTTAATGTTGCATTGCTTGAATATATGGCATTACACGCAACTTTTGTGCTTTTTAACACAGCCCGGTATTTATAGCCGTTTTTATCAATTTCTGTATTTAAAGATTGTAATGAAACCGTATAATATTCAGTCGCTGCATCATAAACAATATTTGTATTATATTCACTTGCGCTTATGGGGTTAAAACCGGCACCTTCATCAACTTCCCAAACTACATTGGTATTGTTTATGTTTTTAATTTGAACATTAAATGTCGCTTCTTCCCCAACAAAAACACTTTGATCTTCGGGTTGGTATTCATCGTTAATAGTAAACGGGGTTATTTTTGTAACCGCTGAAACCTGCGGAAAGGTTTCTCCCGTATTTAAACCGCCATATTCTACCAAATATCCTTTTGGCTGATAAGCACCACTTTCCGACCCAGAATTAGATAAATCATTCCATGAACCGTCAAATCCAGTTCCGGGCGCATTGATATGTGCATAATCTTCATCGCCAGATTGGTTTGGCTCTCCGTCGTTCCAATTTTCATACATACTGTTTACAGTGCTTCCCCCAGCCGTTCCTTGCCAAAATTGTATTCCGAGTCCGCCTTCTTCTTGTCCCTCTGGCCCTGTAACCCATCTCCATTCGCCTTCTACTGCGGCATCGCTAGCGCCAAGCCAGCCTGCACCTGTAGCTTGCTCGCCTAACAAAGCTGCTTCTTCTGGAGAACTTATGGTAGCCAAATATCCTTGTACTCCATAAAAATATCTTGATTCGGCAGCAACTCTTGCTTCTGTCCATTTAATTCCTAAAGCCGGTATGTACTCGTAATAATGACCTGTTGATTCTAAATAATTCTTTTCAGATAATACAATGGATATATCTCTTGTAGCATCAGTAACGTCTGGGTTGTTAGAAATAAAAGTCACCGATTCTATTGCCTGTTCAAATTCTTCTAAAGTTGCTGGTCCTTTTAAAGTTAATTTGCCTTCAAGGGCACTCCATGATCCAGTTATACCACTAACATAATTGTCTGTATACGCTAGTTCATCACCTTCTTGGTAATTTGCCGTGATTTGCAGATATATATTCGCCAATTCCGTACCATTTGTTATATTAACAGTACCTGAAGCCACAATTGGAGTGTTATCTCCCAAACAATGTATTTGGTCTGTATTGGGGGTGATTTCAATTTGAGGTGGATCATTATCAACATTGTTACTGTTATCTCTAAAATCTACATCCCCTCCGGTAGTCGCATCTGAGTCAAAATCGACCAAAATTACAGATCCATTCAAAGGATTATCGATTGTCCCTCCAGGATCTACATATCCATTTACGGCATCTGTTGCATTATCCAAACCATCATTATCATCATCTGCATTACTCAATGTTATCCTTGCTTCAGCTGTGTCATTATCGCCTTCGTTATCACTATTGGCATCCAAAAAATCCGGGGTTCCATCGCCATCGGTATCTACCGGGATAATTCCATTTGTTCCGTATGCCGTATCCAAGCCATTCACCCTAGTACCAGAGGGCGGCGTATAACCCAAGGTAGTTTGTGCTTCCACATTATCGGGGATACCGTCGCCATCGTTGTCAAGGTCGTATTCGTTAGACAAGCCATCGCCATCTAAATCACCACAAGTGCTTCCCACATATAAAGAAACGTCGTCAAGATATAACATATCATGCCCTATTCCGGTGGAATATCCTTCAAATCTAATAGTAGCCGAACTGGTATCGGGTATATAAGGAAGTGTTACCGTATATGCTGGAGAAAGTGTACTTCCAGCTGTGGTATTTCCGTTTAATTTCTTTGTTATTTGAGTGGCGGTTTTAGAATAAACAACAGTATTGTTAATCCTTACTATAAAAGAAGTTGAATTTGCATTATCTGCATTTGCACCAACCTTGAAAGACAATATATATTGCGTTCCAGGCAGTACAGTTTTTGTTTGCGCCAGAAAATCTGTTCCCTCACCAGTAGATTGATAGTATGCATAATTATTAGCATTCTCATTCCATATGCTCAAAGTACCTCTATCCCATCCTTGCAGCCAATCTACGCTGGAAAAATCTCCATTTGTAATTAAATTAGGCCCTCCTATTGCATTCTCGCACTCGACTGTATTTAATATCCCGTCTCCATCTTTATCAAGGTCATTGCTGTTTAAAACCCCATCGTTATCAACATCGTTGCTTGTTGCACCGTCTCCAGAAATATCCGCGGGCGTGCAATCGCTATATAAAACTGAAAAGGGAATGGAAATTCTCGATGGCACATTCCCGCCCAAATAACTTACTTCAAGTGTATTACCCCCACCGTTTTCATAATATAATATCTCTATTTCATGATATCCATTGGTAAGGTTTATTATACCTGAGCGATCTTGGGTTCCATGATTTCCATCGTTATTGACAACTTGGGTTCCGTCTATATAAAGTTTAGAGCCATCATCAGAATTTGTGTAAAATGTATAATCGGCTGTTTGGGTTATATTGATATATCCCGAATAACGAATAGAATATCTATCTGTATCTCCCGGATCTATGGCATTTTGCAAGTCTGCCACATTAAAATTGCTTATTTGCCCCATTGCCATGGCCCCGGAAAGAGGTATGTTGTCTACGGTGTTTCCAGACGGAACAAGGTCGTAAAACTCATAATCCAGCACGCCGGCACATGGGGGTGTGGTTTGGCTAAGAATAAGTGTTGGAAATATTAGGAATAAAATTCCAAAATACAGTTTGTTCATTTGGTTAGAGGGATGTAGGTTAATTTATTTTAAAAATTGTTGTTCATTAAATTTTAGTACTTAATATGGGTTTGATTATTTGGGTTTTCTTAATTTTTTGTTAAAGGATTTGATTTCGAAACAAAAGTATTATGCAAGCATACTATTTTAAAATAAAAAAGATTACCCACAACAATCTATCGATGAAATGCATAAAACAAAAATGTTTAAGGATTACCAAAATATAGTTAATCGTTTTAGTGATAAAATCTTCATTTATAAAATATTGAACTAAATAGTGGCATTTGACTTATATTAAATTATTTTTGCAATCCTTTAAATTTGGAGCATGCAATTAAATAAAGAAATTAATAAAAGAAGGACCTTTGGTATAATCTCGCACCCCGATGCCGGGAAAACTACTTTAACCGAAAAACTATTGCTTTTTGGAGGTGCCATTCAAGAAGCAGGTGCCGTTAAAAGCAATAAAATAAAAAAAGGTGCCACGAGCGATTTTATGGAGATAGAACGGCAAAGGGGAATCTCGGTAGCTACCTCTGTATTGGCTTTTAACTACAAAGAAAAAAAGATTAACATACTTGATACGCCCGGACACAAAGATTTTGCCGAGGACACTTTTAGGACACTTACCGCCGTAGATAGTGTTATTGTTGTAATTGATGTTGCCAAAGGGGTTGAAGAACAAACCGAGAAATTGGTCGAGGTATGCCGCATGCGCAATATACCAATGATTATTTTTATAAATAAACTAGACCGTGAAGGTAAAGATGCATTCGATCTTTTGGATGAAGTAGAGCAAAAACTGGGACTTAAAGTCACGCCGCTTAGCTTCCCTATCGGTATGGGGTATGATTTTAAAGGAATTTATAATGTCTGGGAAAAAAACATTAACCTTTTTAGCGGGGACAGTAAAAAAAATATTGAAGAAACCATTGCTTTTGATGATGTAAACAACCCGGAACTTGAAAAAATTATTGGCGAAAAGGCTGCCGAAGAACTTCGCGAAAACCTTGAGCTGGTATATGAAGTTTACCCCGATTTTGACAAGGATGCGTATATGAAAAGTGAATTGCAACCTGTGTTTTTTGGCTCTGCCTTGAACAATTTCGGGGTGCGCGAATTGCTTGATTGTTTTGTAGAGATAGCTCCACCACCACTTCCTAAAAAAGCCGAAGAACGTTTAGTAAAACCAAACGAAGAAGCCTTTACTGGTTTTGTTTTTAAAATACATGCCAATATGGATCCTAGGCACCGGGACAGGTTGGCGTTTATTAAAATTGTATCGGGCACCTTTGAGCGAAACACGCCTTATTTACACGTTCGACATAATAAAAATTTAAAATTTTCAAGCCCAAATGCTTTTTTTGCCGAAAAGAAAGAAATTGTAGACATATCATATGCCGGCGATATTGTTGGCCTGCACGACACAGGCAACTTTAAAATTGGCGATACCCTTACCCAAGGAGAAGTTTTAAACTTTAAGGGCATCCCTAGTTTTTCACCAGAACATTTTAGGTATATAAACAATGCCGACCCAATGAAGGCCAAGCAACTAGACAAGGGAATTAACCAATTAATGGACGAAGGGGTCGCACAGCTTTTTACACTGGAAATAAATAACCGCAAAGTAATTGGTACCGTTGGCGCTTTGCAATATGAAGTTATTCAATATAGGCTGGAACATGAATACGGTGCCAAGTGCAGTTACGAGAACCTTCCCGTACACAAAGCCTGTTGGGTAGATCCCGTAGACAGTAATAGCAAGGAATTTGCCGAATTTAAACGTGTAAAACAGAAATTTTTGGCAAAAGACAAACAAGGACAATTGGTTTTCTTTGCAGACTCTGCTTTTTCAATACAAATGACGCAACAGAAATACCCGAACGTAAAGCTTCATTTTGTTTCTGAATACAAATAAATAAAATATTGGTTTTGTGAAGGTTATACCCACCCGCAAAACCAATTATTGTTTATTGCCCAACCGCTTCTACAAAATTTGCCTGAAACAATTGTTGGAAATGTTTTAAGAGCTTGTCCTTAACTTCTCCCAAAGGAACTTCTGCCTGTCCTAATTCAACATTCAACGAAGTTACTCCCTTTCCGCGTATGCCGCACGGGATTATATTATCAAAATAGCCTAAATTGGCATTTACGTTAAGGGCAAAACCATGCATGGTCACCCATCTGGAAGCACGCACGCCCATAGCGCATATTTTTCTTGCAAAAGGAGTTCCCACATCTATCCAAACGCCAGTTTCCCCTTCGCTGCGTGTGGCTTTTATGCCATATTCGTCTAAAGTTAAAATAATAACCTCTTCCAGAAAGCGCAAATACTTATGTATGTCGGTAAAAAAATTGTCAAGGTCCAAAATGGGGTACCCCACAATTTGTCCCGGGCCGTGGTAGGTAATATCGCCCCCGCGGTTAATTTTATAAAAAGAAGCTCCTTTTTGTGCCAATTGTGTTTGGTTTAAAAGCAGGTTTTCCATATCCCCGCTCTTTCCTAGCGTATATACATGCGGATGCTCTACAAATAAAAAATAATTTGGGGTCGCTAACTGCGTATCCTCCCTTCTGTTGTTTATTTTAATATCCAAAATAGCCTTAAACAAAGATTCCTGATAATCCCAGGTTTCTTTGTAATCCATATACCCTAAATCTTGAAATATCACCTTTTTATTCATAGTGCAAAGATACGGATTTAGATATTTGGATTGTTAGTTTGACTGCTATTGAATAGCATTCTACCCGACCGCTTGGTAATGAACTTGTTTTTACTATTCTCAATTGGCTAAAAAAGCCAAATTACCTATCTGGGTTGTTCAAGATAATCAGGGCCGCAATAACGCCGGGAATCCAACCGCATAACCACAGTATAAAAACAATAACAATTGAACCGCAACCTTTATCCAGCACGGCAAGCGGCGGACAGATAATTGAAAGTAATACTCTCCAAATACTCATTTTTTTTCGTTTTTTGATTGATTGCACCTTTAAAGTGCTCTTGTTAAACTGCTTTCCCTGGATTGATAAAGTCCTTTTGGAAAAACAAATATATTGATTGATGTACTTATATGACGCATTACCCGATAATTTGTTACAATGCTCAAAAATAATTCTGCTGTTTGCGGCAGGGGTTGTAGCAAAGTACCCCGACTGACTGGCATGGCCAGGCAGGCGTGTACTGCGAAAAACCCGGTTGCGGTAGCAAGCCGCCCAAATAATATAAATTGATTGATAGATTGTTAAATACTCCCTATCTTTGCAGGCTTAAATTGAGAATGAAACAGTATGCAACTTTCAGAACAGGAAATTATTCGTAGGGAAAAGCTTGGAAAGCTACGTGAATTGGGCATTAATCCATATCCGGCCGCTTTGTATCCGGTAGACCATACTTCTAAACAGGTGAAGGAAAACTTTGAAGAAGATAAAAAGGTGGTGCTTTCCGGTCGTTTAATGAGCCGACGGATTCAAGGAAAGGCCTCGTTTGCAGAGTTGCAGGATAGCGAAGGGCGTATTCAACTATATTTTAACAGGGATGAAGTTTGCCCAGGCGATGATAAGACCCTTTACAACGAAGTTTATAAAAAGTTGCTTGATATTGGCGATATTATTGGTATTGAAGGTACCCTTTTTACCACACAGGTCGGCGAGAAAACCGTAATGGTCAAAAATTTTACGGTACTGAATAAATCTTTGCGCCCTTTGCCGTTGCCAAAAGTAGACAGCGAAGGAAAGGTTTTTGACGAGTTTAACGACCCCGAACTGCGTTACCGCCAGCGCTACGTAGATTTAATTGTGAATCCGCATGTAAAAGAAACCTTTATAAAGCGTACAAAAATTACTAGCAGTATGCGGGAATTTTTTAACACTCGTGGTTATTTGGAAGTAGAAACACCCATTTTGCAATCTATTCCCGGTGGTGCTGCCGCTCGTCCTTTTGTTACGCACCATAATGCATTGAACATCCCGTTGTATTTGCGTATTGCCAACGAACTGTATTTAAAAAGGCTTATTGTTGGTGGTTTTGACGGTGTGTACGAGTTTGCCAAGGATTTTCGTAACGAGGGCATGGACAAAACCCACAATCCGGAATTTACGGTTATGGAGCTGTATGTTTCGTACAAAGATTACAATTGGATGATGGGCATGACCGAAGAATTGCTGGAAAAGGTTGCCACCGATGCCAACGGAAGTTCTAAAGTTATTGTTGGAGAGAATGAAATAGATTTTAAAGCCCCATACCCGCGCGTGCCTATTTTGCAGGCAATTAAAGACCATACAGGCTTTGACGTTGCCGGGATGAACGAAGCCGAATTGCGCGAAGTATGCACAAAACTGGATATTTCCGTAGATGAAAGCATGGGTGTTGGAAAACTGATAGATGAGATTTTTGGTGAAAAATGCGAGCATAATTACATCCAGCCCACTTTTATTACCGACTATCCAAAGGAAATGAGCCCGCTTACCAAAGAACACAGGGAAAACCCTACGCTTACCGAACGCTTTGAATTGATGGTAAACGGAAAGGAGCTGGCAAATGCCTATTCGGAATTGAACGACCCAATTGACCAACGTGAACGCTTTGAGGAACAATTAAAACTCTCTGAAAAAGGAGACGACGAGGCCATGTTTATCGATCAGGATTTCTTGAGGGCCCTGGAATATGGAATGCCACCAACCTCGGGAATCGGTATTGGTATTGATAGGCTGGTAATGCTTTTAACCAACAATGCTTCTATACAGGAAGTGCTTTTCTTCCCGCAGATGCGCCCCGAGAAAAAAGTCGAGGTTGCCTTGAACGATGAGGAAAAAGCTGTTTTTGAATTGCTGAAAAAAGAAAACAAAATGCTTTTGAACGATCTTAAAGACGCATCCGGGTTAAGCAATAAAAAATGGGACAAGACCATTAAAGGACTTACAAAGCACAAATTGGTAAAAGTTGAAAAAACCGACGAAGGATTGTTTTGCGAAATCGTTTAGATATCGCATTTATCGGTCTCGGCTATGAGTTGTTGCGTGGGTTAGCACTTAGCTACCTTGCAATTACTTATAGCCATCTTTGTTACCTTTTTTTTATTTAGATAATTGATAATTACTTACTAAAACAGAAGCTGAAATATGTAAAATCTTTTCAAGTTTTCTAATCATATCTACAGTCAGCTTTTTCTTTTTATTCAAAATTTCAGAAACCCTACTTTTTCCTCCGATTATTCCAACTAAGTCTTTTTGCTTTAAGTTCATTTCTTCCATTCTAATCTTTATGGCTTCAATTGGGTCTGGAGCTTCAATAGGATAATGTTGATTTTCATAATTGTCAATTAACATTGATAATATTTCAGCTTCGTCTCCTTCCTTTGTGTTTGGAGAAGCATCAAATATCAACTCTAGTCTTTTCAGGGCTTTTTCGTAATCTTGTTCAGTTTTTATAGGTCTAATTTTCATAATCTTATTTTTTTAAATAGTATCAGCGTTTATTTTGTCGTATTCGGAATGAGTTCCGATAAATCTTATAAATGCCCATTGTCTATCAAAATTAAATTTCACAATTAATCTATATGAGTTTCCTTTAATATTGAAAACTATTCTACTGTCTTTTAGTATGCTTGCGCTTATGTAAGTTTGTTTTACATCGTTCGGAGAAGTCCAATTTGAGTTTTTGGCTGTTTCATACCAAGTTTTTAGGTATTGTTCAGAATCAGCGTGCTTTTCCCAAAACTCTCTTAATGTTCTCTTTGCAATGATTCTTTTCATAAATTTTACTTCTGTTGCAAAGATAATAAATAAGTTCTCAATTATAGAACTTATTTTGTTTTTAATAAAGGGTAATATATACTAATATTTTCTAGATCTTTAATTTTTATAATTAATATCTTTATCTAACTGATTTGCTTTATTCTCGACCAGGAAGCAACTCAGCTATTTAAAAAAATAATTATATAATCGCGATTACAATAGGTTAGCCCCATTTGTAATGCTATTTAGCACAAAAGAACTTCTATAATGACAATAACAGATTCTTATTTAATTTCTCAAAAAGATTTTAAAAAGCGAAATTGGCTCAAATTGGATAGCATCGCATATTATGGGCGCTCCGCCTCCATATCGTTATAAAGGCTCTATTACTTTTGATTATGATGCGCTAGCTTTTAGCGGGTATGATTCTTATAATAAAGAAGATACTGTCTTTAAAATTCAAAAAAGCAGCATAACGCAACTTTATTACGGATATGATGAGATTTTCAGTACATTCCAAACAAGGGGCATGGGAATAAGTTGGGCTCCTATTAGATTTACCATACATTCTGATCTTCAGGATTCTGAAACCTTTTTATATGTTGTTTTCGGTTTTGATGGGATTTCTTCAGAGAACAAAACTCTTTTTGAAGAACTAAAAACCTGGCTATCGTAAAAATAATTACGGATTGCTTTCCTAAATTCTGAAGTCGTCTATAGCTGAAAAAGAAATTCTATTAACATCAAAAAATATGGTAAAGATGATACAGAAACGACTAATTTGATAAAAAACCTCCTCACTGGTTATAATCAGCAAGAAGGCTTTCTTCACAACGAGGCATTAATAACATAATTCCCTAATGGGCTGGTTTACGGTTATGCAGTTTAATTCTGGGCACTCAGTATTGTAATACCCATAAATGGTTTCTTTGGTGTCTGCCAGATAAAAGTAATCGTGTATTTCTTCAAAATAAACAAACTTCACCACCAAACGCTGGTGCGGCATATAAATGGACGGGATAAAAGCATATTTTCTGTCCACGAAATAAACCATAAACCGGTTAGACATACCGCTACAGACCATATGCCCATGAATCGGGATGCGGTCTCCGTTCCATAAAATTGTTTTTTGCTGGGTATCCAGCTTTACTTTGTCGATTTTAAAAGATAATGCACTCATGATATTAGTTTTTTTGTTTGATTGATGTAAAACTACATAAGCAACCCTCATAAAACCAGAGGTAAAAGCATGAAATAGAAAGGGTATTTTTCCCTGATAGAAAGTATTGTTTTATTTAAAAATCTGTTAAATATTTACTGTTGATTAAACCTAAAGTCGAAATATAAGTCTTATAAGTATAGAAATCATAAAATTATGAACAAATGAAAAAGACACTAAGCTTATTATTGATCGTATTGATTACCGCTACATCTTTTGCGCAAGAAAAAAACAAGAGCGACCGAAAAGACAGAACGGAAAAAAGAGAAAAATTTAAATCCTTTTACAGCGATCTTACTCCAGACCAGATAGCAGAATTAAAAACTAAAAGAATGGCTTTGGCATTAGACCTTACCGATGCCCAACAAAAAGAAGTATTGAGCCTGAACAAAGATCTGGCCACCAAGCACAAAGCAAAAATAGAAGCATGGAAAGCCAAAAAGAATACTGCTGAAAAGCCTACAAAAGACGAGCGCTATGCAATGCTAAATGCACAACTGGACGAGCAATTGGCCGTACAAGGAAAAATGAAGAAAATTTTGGACAATGACCAATATGAATCATGGAAAAAGTCTAAAAAACAAATGCACCATAAATTCCGCAAGAAAATGTACGGAAAAAGAAGATAAAACCCTCACACTTTAAAAAACAGGCCCCGCTACCATTTTATTGCGGGGCCTGTTGCTTTTTTATGTATTTGTTCCTTGATGTTTTATAATCAGGTTATAGGGTTTTTACCACTTTGGAAGCCGCTTCAATGGTCTTGTCCAAGTCTTCATAAGTAAGGGCATTGTTTAAAAACCAACTTTCAAAAGCACTTGGCGGAAGGTAAATACCTTCGTTGAGCATTCCATGAAAAAACTTTTTAAATGTTTCGTTATTCCCTTTAGCCGAAGTTTCAAAATCGTATACTTCATCTGTAAAATGCACCGAAATCATAGAGCCCAACTTATTGATGGTATAGGTAATATTGGTCTCTTCGAGTGCTTTTTCCAGCCCTTGGTGCAAATACGATGTTTTATCGGCTAAACTTTTAAACACTTCTTCATGCTGGTTTAAGTATTGCAGCATGGTAAGTCCGGCGGCCATCGCCAAGGGATTTCCACTTAAAGTACCCGCTTGGTACACGGGGCCCAAAGGTGCGAGATGTTCCATAATTTCATTACGGGCGGCAAATGCCCCTACGGGAAGCCCACCGCCTATTACCTTACCAAAGGTTACAATGTCTGCCTTTATGCCCAACAATTCCTGAGCGCCTCCTTGCGCTAAACGAAAACCTGTCATGACCTCATCAAAAATAAGGAGCATGTTATTGGCATCGCAAAGAGAACGCAAGCCTTCTAAAAATCCTTTTTGAGGAACAATACAGCCCATATTTCCGGCCACGGGTTCTATAATTATGGCTGCTATTTCGTTTTTATTGGCTTGAATTAAGGCTTCCACACTTTTAAGGTCGTTGTAATTGGCCAATAAGGTGTCTTTTGCGGTTCCTTGTGTAACCCCGGGACTGTTTGGGCTACCAAAAGTAACGGCCCCGCTTCCCGCTTGGATTAAAAAAGAATCGGAATGTCCGTGGTAACAGCCTGCAAATTTAATAATCTTGTCTTTTCCAGTATATCCCCTTGCCAGCCTAACGGCGCTCATACAAGCTTCTGTACCACTATTTACAAAACGGATTTTATCCACATTGGGCACCATGGAAACCGCCAGCTTGGCTATTTCTGTTTCTATAAGCGTTGGCATTCCAAAAGAAGTTCCCAGAGTGGTTTTTTCTATAACTACATTTACTACGGGTTGAAAAGCATGTCCGAGAATCATTGGCCCCCAAGAGGCAATATAATCTATCAATTTATTTCCATCTTCATCATATAGGTATGCGCCTTTTGCCTGCTTTACAAAAATGGGATCGCCCCCAACAGCATTAAAAGCCCTTACCGGAGAATTTACGCCTCCCGGAATATAATTTTTAGCTTCAGCAAAAAGTGCACTACTTCTTTTATATAACATGTTCTCTATTTTAGTTTAAGTATAATACTTGTCCTATTTTGATATTATTATCTTTTAAGCCGTTTTTCTTCTTTAGATCGTCAACCGAAATATTATGCCGTTTTGAAATGGAATACAAGGTATCTCCTTTAGAAACCACATATGTATTGTCTGCAATGCGGCCAATACTTTCGGGCGCTACACCCAAAACTGCCGCATCGTATTCATATAATTGATATTTTTCAATAAGGCTTATCAATTTCTGCGGATAACGCCTATCGGTAGCATATCCTGCCGACCGCAGTCCTTTTGCCCAGCCTTTGTAATCGTCTTTATCCAAGCTGAACAAAAAATTGTACCGGCTTCGGGTGGTTAAAAATTCTGAATGATCCTGATAAGAATATTCCGGGTATTTGTATTTTCTAAAGCATTCCCCTTTGGCATCGTCGTCATGATAGGCACGTTCCCCGTTCCATCCTGCATGGCATTTAATTCCGAAATGGTTGTTGGCTTTCCTTACCAGCTCTCCTTTTCCTGCTCCACTTTCCAAGATTCCCTGTGCCAAAATAATACTTGCCGGAATACCATAATTTTGCATTTGGCGCATGGCTATCGGGCTATAAACATCTATGTAATCTTCTACGGTTGCTGTGTAAACGGTAGTTCTGGAAGTAGACTCCAGGGTTTCGGTATTTTGGCTGCTAGCGTTACCGTTTCTAGTGTCTGTTTTTGTTGTAGAATGGCCCCTGTTATTTTTTTTAGTTGAAGTTGCCTTCTTTTTAGCACCGCAACTCACTAAAAACAATACAAGAAAAGCAACAATAATACGTTTAACAATCATTTTATCAATGGTAAATTCTTTTGTTTTAAATATTGGTTCATTCCTGCAATTCCTTGCAGACCTCCTGTATGAACCGCCAAAATGCTGGTGTTTTCATCAAAATATCCCTTTTGGATTAAATCGACGATCCCGAACATCATTTTTCCGGTATAAACCGGGTCTAAGGAAATATCTGTCTGCCCCTTAAAAAGGTTTATAAAATTTATTAAATCCCTGTTTATCTTGGCATATCCCCCGAAATGATAATCGGCAATTAGCTTCCAGTTATCCTTATGGGCAAATTTATGAATTTCTGATTTCAAAAAATCCCCTTTAAGGGCAGGAAATCCTAAAACTTGTTGACGGAGTTGTGAACAATTTATCAAACCTGAAATAGTGCCGCCCGTTCCAACAGCCGTACATATGTAATCAAACCGTGCATCGTCTTGGGTTAAAATTTCCTCGCATCCTTTTACCGCCAATGTATTGGTACCGCCTTCAGGGATTAGGTAGAACGTGCCAAATTCTTCTTTTAGTATGTTTATATATGCCGAAGTATCTTTTTTCCTGTAATCTGCCCTGCTAATAAACTTAAACTCCATACCGTGTTCCCGTGCAAATAACAAGGTAGGATTTTTTGAAACCGAGCTTTCCAGTTCTTCCCCACGGATAACCCCAATGGTTTTCAGCCCTTTTTCAAAACCCGCGTAAGCTGTTGCCGCAATGTGGTTGGAAAAAGCACCGCCAAAAGTTAACAAGGTATCTTGCTCAAGCTTTTGGGCTTCCAGTAAATTGTACTTTAGTTTTCTAAATTTATTACCCGAAACAAAAGGATGGATACGATCTTCCCGTTTTATAAATACCCTAACGGAAGCCTTCTCTATTGCCGGTATATGTATTTCCTGATTGTGCAAAGCCAATGTGTATTTTTCAATGGGCAAAGATATGGCTTATGATAGTTTTGGTGCCTTTTTGGCAAAAAAAGTCAGCCGTAAGTTAAAAATGGTTAAAAACATATTTTAAAAAATGCCAACGCGGGCGTTCTTTCAAATAATTTAAATTCCACTCGTTTTTGATAGGCTTCTTTCTCGAAGCTAATATTTCTATATGCTTCAACAAAATTACCATAATAGCAAAGTCCGATAAGCCATTCCATTAAATACAGCAAATAAAAAGGAAGTATCAACAACTCTACTTGTTGTTTTAAATGTATACGTTCGTGGTTTATCAAAACAGCATCTTTTTTTAAAGAGCCGTCCTTGAGGATAATTAATGGCCATAATGTAAGGCCTACATAACGTTTTGGGAAAATATATTTGAATATGAGAATCAAAATAACGGAAAGCGTTTTTAAAATTAAGATTTGTTTAGAATTCTTTATACAGTCAATTCCTTTATCTTTGTAAAGATAGCATAATCTAAATAGATACTTTATAAAGGAATGAAGAAAATAATTCGTCCAGAGGAAGGTGATTATTATCTTTCCCCCGAAGGCTACCGTGTTTTCACCGAGCAATACCACCTAAAAAGAGGTTATTGCTGCGAAAGTGGTTGCAGGCACTGCCCATACGGATTTAATAAAAGCCGAAAGACTTAAGGCAGGATATAAAAAATTTAAATCAAGTACAAAGTTTACCCCTAAACCTTTGAAAAACACCAAAAAATGATTGACACAGAATACAGTTTCGCATCACAAATACAAGAAGGGATACCCGAGATACTTCCTAAAAAAAAGGATTACGATCCATTGGTAAACCACGCCCCAAAACGAAAGGAAATTTTAACCGATGATGAAAAGAAGCTGGCCATAAAAAATGCGCTCCGTTATTTTGATAAAAGTTTACATGCCGAGTTAATCCAAGAATTCAAGGAAGAACTCGAAACATATGGTAGAATATATATGTACCGGCTAAGGCCAGATTACCCCATGTACGCAAGGCCCATTGATGCTTATCCGGCAAAATCAAGGCATGCGGCCGCTATTATGCTAATGATTATGAACAATTTGGATCCCAAAGTTGCCCAGCACCCGCATGAGTTAATCACTTATGGTGGTAATGGGGCCGTATTTCAAAACTGGGCACAATACAGGCTTACCATGAAATATCTTTCTGAAATGAACGATGAGCAGACTTTGGTTATGTACAGTGGTCATCCGTTAGGTTTGTTTCCTTCGCATAAAAATGCACCAAGAGTTGTTGTTACCAATGGAATGATGATTCCAAACTACTCCAAACAAGACGATTGGGAAAAATTCAATGCCCTGGGCGTTACCCAATACGGACAAATGACAGCAGGAAGCTATATGTACATAGGCCCACAAGGCATTGTGCACGGAACAACAATTACGGTATTAAACGGTTTTAGAAAAATAAACAAAAACCCTAACGGGAATATCTTTGTTACCTCGGGACTTGGCGGAATGAGCGGTGCGCAACCAAAAGCAGGAAACATAGCCGGCTGTATTACCGTTTGTGCCGAAGTAAACCCGAAAGCCATAGAAACAAGGCATTCTCAAGGTTGGGTAGACGAAGTTATCGCCAACCTGGACGAACTTGTAACACGTGTAAAAAAGGCTCAAAAAGAAAAAGAAACCGTTTCTATTGCGTACCACGGAAATATTGTTGATGTATGGGAAAAATTTGACGTAGAAAACATTAAAATCGATTTGGGTTCCGATCAAACTTCGCTTCACAACCCATGGGCCGGCGGCTATTACCCAGTAGGCGTTACTTTTAAAGAAGCCCAACGATTAATGGCCGAAGATGCCAAAACGTTTAAGGAAAAAGTTCGGGAAAGTTTAAGGAGACACGCCAAAGCCATTAACAGGCATACCCAAAAAGGAACCTATTTTTTTGACTACGGAAATGCATTTTTATTGGAAGCTTCCAGGGCAGGCGCCGATGTAATGGCAAAAAACAACATCGATTTTAAATACCCGAGTTATGTACAAGACATTATGGGGCCCATGTGTTTCGATTTTGGCTTCGGGCCTTTCCGTTGGGTTTGTGCAAGCGGCAACCCCGAAGATCTTAAAAAAACCGATGCCATTGCCTGCGACATCCTAGAGGAAATGAAAAAAAATTCCCCAAAAGAAATACAACAGCAACTTCAGGACAACATACAATGGATTAAAGCAGCCCAAAAAAACAAATTGGTCGTTGGCTCTCAAGCCCGTATTTTGTATGCCGATGCCGAAGGAAGAATAAAAATAGCCGCAGCTTTCAACAAAGCAATTGCCGAAAATAAAATAGGTTTTGTAATTTTAGGAAGGGACCACCATGATGTAAGCGGAACGGACTCCCCTTTTAGGGAAACTTCCAATATTTACGATGGTTCCCGTTTTACGGCAGACATGGCCATACACAACGTTATTGGCGACAGTTTTAGGGGCGCTAGCTGGGTAAGCATCCATAATGGCGGTGGCGTAGGCTGGGGAGAAGTTATAAATGGAGGTTTTGGTATGGTTCTTGATGGTACTAAAGAAGCAGATAAACGTTTGCAATCAATGTTATTTTGGGACGTAAACAATGGTATTGCCAGAAGAAGCTGGGCCAGAAACCAAGAAGCTGTTTTTGCCATTAAGCGTGCAATGGAAATTGAACCGAACTTAAAAGTAACATTGCCTCATTTTGTAGATGAAGACCTGTTAAAATAAACTGAAAAAATCCAAAGCAGATGAAAACAATTAAACTATTTTCCGGAATAATGCTCCTTGCAATCCTTGTAGGTGCCTGTACTTCTGTACGTGTAGCAACAGATTATGACAGACAAGTTGATTTTGGGAAGTATAAAACCTTTGCGTTTTATAAGCCCGGAATCGATAAAGCTGAAATTTCTGATCTAGATAAAAAACGAATTTTACGCTCTATCCAGTACGAATTACAATCGCGGGGTTACCGCTTGTCTGAAAATCCAGACATTTTGGTAAGCATCTTCACAAAAGAAGTAGACCGCGTTAGCGTATACAATAATGTTGGCTGGGGATGGGGCTGGTACGGTTACCCCTATTGGGGAGGTGGCTATAACTCTGTTTCCACCGAAACCGAAGGCTCACTTTATATTGACCTAATCGATGCCGGCAAAAAAGAATTGGTTTGGCAGGGAAAAGGCACAGGTTATTTGGTAACCAATGGAAATATGGCTAAAAAAGAAGAACGCATCAATGAATTTGTAAAAGAAATTTTAGCACAATTTCCTCCCGTAACCACACAAGTGGCAAGTGTAGAAAACTAAAAACAAATTTTGCAAAATAATTACAGGCCGCATTTTTATGCGGCTTTTTTTATTGAAGCTCATTTTATAAGATTTTAAGAAAACGTTTTCGTTAGGTTTTGTAACTTTAATTCCTCAAAACACTAAAAAATATGGACACCGGATACAAAAGCAACCCATTACTGGATAGGCTTCCCAAACATTTAAAGCAATTTATAAAACCTCAAAACTACAATGATTATACCCCCATTAACCAAGCAGTATGGAGGTATGTCATGCGAAAAAATGTAGATTACCTGAGCAAGGTTGCACATACCTCATATACCGAAGGGCTTAAAAAAACCGGGATTTCCATCAACCATATCCCCAGTATGTACGGCATGAACCGGATTTTAAAAGATATTGGCTGGGCTGCTGTTGCCGTAGACGGCTTTATCCCGCCAAATGCCTTTATGGAATTTCAAGCATACAACGTTTTGGTAATTGCTTCGGATATACGCCAGCTGGAAAATATTGAATACACTCCGGCTCCCGATATAATTCACGAAGGCGCGGGCCATGCCCCCATTATTGCCAATCCCGAATATGCCGAATATTTAAGGCGTTTTGGCGAAATTGGCTGCAAGGCCATTTCCAGCGCCAAGGATTACGAAATGTATGAAGCCATCCGCCATTTATCAATCATCAAAGAAGTCGACAATACCCCGGAAGAAGAAATAACGGCAGCCGAAAAGAAGGTTGACGAACTCCAGCAAAACATGGGCACACCAAGCGAGATGTCCCTGATTAGAAACCTTCATTGGTGGACCGTTGAATATGGCCTCATTGAAACACCGGAAAACCCAAAGATATACGGAGCCGGCTTGTTATCTTCTATTGGAGAAAGCAAATGGTGCATGACTAATGAGGTAAAAAAAATACCATATACGCTTGAGGCTGCTTATCAGGATTTCGATATTACAAAACCGCAACCACAATTATTTGTTACCCCCGATTTTGCACACCTCAGTTTAATTTTAGAAGAATTTGCCAATACAATGTCATTGCGCAAAGGAGGCCTGAAAGGACTTGAAAAGCTTATTGCTTCGCAAGCATTGGGAACCATTGAACTTAGTACCGGAATTCAAGTATCGGGCGTATTTACAGAAACCATCGAGAATGATGGAAAACCAATTTATTTTCAAACAAAAGGAAACACGGCACTTTCGTACAGGGACAAAGAATTGGTTGGCCACAGCACAAAAAAGCACCGTGAAGGGTTTGGGAGCCCCATAGGCAAACTAAAGGGCATCAACCTGGCCATTGAGGACATGAGCCCCCGCGACTTAAAAGCCTACCATATTTACGAAGGTCATGAAGTTTTATTGGAATTTGAGGGCGATATAACCGTCAATGGGACCATTATTACCGGAACCCGGAATTTAATGGGCAAAATAATTTTAATCAGCATCAATCGATGTACCGTTAAGCACAAAGACATTATTTTGTTTCAACCAGAATGGGGAATTTATCATCTTGCCGTTGGTAAAGAAGTTATTTCGGCATACAGTGGCCCTGCCGATGTAAATAGCTTTGACCTTATTACCCATGTACCATCCGAAAACACCATCAAATCTAAAAAAAGCGAACGCACCCAAAAGCTCGAACTTCTGTACAATCAGGTACGGGAATATAGGGAAGGAAAAAACAGGACCATTTCTAGACATAAAGTTTTTGAGGAAATACAAACCCATTATCCTGAAGACTGGCTACTTTCCGTTGAGCTATACGAACTTGCCAAGACCAATGGCGATAGTGATTTTGCCGAAGAAATTATAGCCCACCTTGAAACCGTAAAGCAGTATAAGCCCAAGGTTGGACACTTAATAGACGATGGAATTTCTTTAATAAATGAAGCATTGGTAAGTTAAACAAGACATCTTTACAATGAGCAAAATAGGCTTTGTTGGAGATTACTCCGTTTAAATCAACACTATAAAATAATTTTAAACATATAACAAACAGGGTTTCGCTTCGTTTTGGTATATACTAATGAAAGTTTTTATATTTTTATCCGAAATCAATTATAGTTACATTGAAAAAATATCTGCTTATCTTAGGTTTTATCGCTGCCATTTCTGCATGTAAAAATGATGATGCCAATTCTAAAAATGCATTATCCAAAGCCGACAGCTTAAAACTTCGGCAAAATGCCATTAAAAAAATATCAGACGAAGACCTTATAAAAAAACTGCTTCGCTCCAAAAACAATCAACTTACTACCGAAGACACCGTTTTCTATAAAGCCATGATTAAAAGGCCTAAAGATTCTGCTTTTATTGCAATGAATTTATATGGAAAAACCAAACGGAACGGTAGATTGCAAGAGTTTAAGCAAACGGCTATTATTAAAGACCAAGAAACAATAACTTCGCGTATTCAGGGAAGTGTTTTTAGAATTGACAAACTAAAGAGCAATCAATACAAAATCTACACGCACGAACCTGAAATAGGCGATTTTAGTGCCTATGACGTAAATTTTAACGCAACCCCCGTTTCCATAAAAAAAACCACGCGCACCGCCAATTTTTATTTTGACCTACTGCCCCAAAAGCGTTTTGAATACAGCATAAAAAACCCAGATAAATTCTTCAATATAAGAAAGGACAAAATTGTCAAGGGAGATTCCCTGCTCGACACCCTTGCACGGGGATCTAAAATATACCGCGGGAATGGCTTGCTCAACCTTAACGATGCCGCCGCCCTGAACACCTATTATTTTGTAAACGATTCCACCATTATAGAGAAACTTATCATTAAGGACACTTCCAGGATTATTACAAATATTACCTTGAGTGGTGTTCAAACACAGAAAAAAGCAAAAAAATATTATAGCAGCGCCTTTAAAAACGATTCTGTATATAGGCAAATCGAAACCTCCCTTGAATTATCAAAAAATTCCAGACATGTTGTTGCCTATACTACAGATTCTATTGTAAAAACATATAGGTATACCAAAGATTTCAGGTTCAACATACAGACAATAGATTCTTTCAAGCTGGAAAAAACATATCCGCAGTATTATCCAGAATTGATAGACAGCACTTTTTTGGTACAAAGCAAACCGTTTTTAATCAACGGCCTCATGGCAGCTTGGCAATATTCGGTGCGCTATACCCGAAAAACCAATGCAAATCCTACCAATGTTGAAGTTTCTATATCCAACAGGGAATTAATAAATACAAAAGATACAACCTTTGTTTTTGAAGCCCCCCTATCTCCTATTAAAAAAGCGATAAATATTGGCAATGTATCCGAGCAGGATTTCGACCCCGGGGATTTCGACATTAATTTTGACGGATATACCGATTTGAGCTTCCCCGAAGGTTACGATTTAAACCGCAACGCTACGTATGATGTATACCTATACGACCCGCTCAAGAAAAGTTTTATAAAAAATCTCGCCTTTACAGGACCTTCAATGGCGCCACATATATTAATAGACAAAGACCATAAAGCCGCTATATACACTGCCCAAACAGGGAATAATAATTACAGCGTAAGGATTGTAACAATTGGAGAAAATGGGACCATTAAAATGAAAGAAACGTATTGGAGCAATAATACCAATGGCACCTATACCATCCATTACCAAAAAACGCAAAACAACGCTGTTGTAGAGAAAAAAGAGAATGTTGCCAAAAACCAACAATGGAGCCAAAACAATTTTAAAAACGAATTTTTAAATTGGGTAAAAGACCAAATTGGCAAGGGCTAAAACCTTAATACAATATATAATATAAGACCTTCCCTGCAAAAAAAAATAAGCATCAATATTACAATCTTTTTAATTGAAATTTAGGGTTTCCAATGTATTTCCATCAGTAATGGTCTGCTTGTTGTATACAAGTTTCCATCCCAAGGAATTGGTAAGCACATAAAAGCGGGACAACTCGCTAATCAATCGGTTTTCGGCATTTTCCTTCAAACCGGATTCGTTTATTTTTTTTGAAACCGCCTGATTTACCTGCGCTTTTATCTTGTTAAAATCGTTGGCATTAAAAGGATTTAAATAATCGCTGGAAATATCGTAATATTTCAGGTCGGGCGAAATTTTAATCTCGGGCTCGGGAATTCCGGTTATATACAGTGTTTTATTGGCTTCATCAACATCAAAGGTTATTTTGCTTAAATCGTAGGCTATGGTTACATCGGCATTCACAACAACCAAGGCCTTTTTTTCGGTGGTCAATAAGTTGGCAAATATTTTTTCTGACTGCTTGTAATTAAAAACCTGCGAAAAATGCCCTTCGGTAACGACCAACTTCCTTACATTTTTTATTTCCTGCTGAATCAATGCCGTACTCTCCCTTAAATATTCCGAACGCTCGTCGTACCGTTTATACAGTTGATAAACCCATAGAATTAAAAGTGTGATGATAATGCCAAAAAGGACCTTTCGCATATTATTAAAATTGAATATGAGGATATGTACTTGAAAGGTACACAATTTTCTGCTGAAGTTTTAATTGAAACTTCTTATATTCTTCACTTTCCCGGTTAAAAGGTCGGTGCTGCAACCCATTTTGCACTTTTTCCACCTCTTTCATTATAGGCAAACTTTCATGGTCGATCCAAACATCCTGAAACTTTTTCCAGATATATTTTACGGCTGTTTCATTGGGATGAAGCATATCTTCGGCATAAAAACGGTAATCGCGGAGCTCGTCCATCATAATTTCATAGGAAGGGAAACAATGCAACCTTTTTTCACCAGTTATTATTTGGTGTACGGCTGCTATTAAATGTGCTTTGCTCAACTGGTTCTCTACAAATCCATCTTTAATATGGCGTACCGGCGATACCGTGAAAATGATTTCAATCTCCGGGTTTAACGATAGCAAAAGTGATGTTGTCCGTTTTAATGAGAGACTAAGCGCATTTACTTCCATTAACTCTTTCTGAAAACATTTTTGAGGGACTTTATGGCAATTGGCAACAATTTTTCCTTGTTCCATATGGCGATAGCCCCAGGCCGTCCCCAAGGTGATAACAACATGCGATGCTTCCTGCAAGAAAGCCTTCAAAGCTTCCAAGGAAGTGTTCAAGTGGTCTAAAAAGGCTTCTTTTGAGCTATTTCCCATCTCGGAATGTACCTCAAAGCATTGCCAACGCTCATTTAAATAAAAAATGTCATCAACGGTAAAAAACCTCTCCTTTACCACACGGTCCAGCAAATGCTCCATAGCCACGGGATGAAATATAATCCCAAACGGATTTACAAGGTTTTGAAACTTAAAATATTGAAGTTTTTCTCCTATGTTCTCCACAAAACACGAACCCATTAAAAACACTTTAGAATTGTAATCTATGGTATTTTCTGCTACTTTTAAAGGTATTTGTGTTTGTAGTTTCATCTATCTTCCTTCAAATTAAAACATTTAATAAACCGGCCTGAAACTTTTCAAAAAGTATTCTTATAAAATATAATCTTTAGCCTTTTTTAATGCTTCGGGGATACCTTCTGGATTTCTCCCACCTGCTGTAGCAAAAAATGGCTGTCCGCCGCCGCCGCCTTGAATTAGTTTGCCCAACTCCCTTACAATTTGACCTGCATTTAGGTTTTTTTCTTTCACCATTTCTTTGGAAACGTAACAGGTAAGCATGACTTTACCATCGTTTTCAGAAGCAAAAAGCAAATACAGATTATTGTATTCATTGCCCATTTCAAAGGCAAGGTCTTTTATGCTTCCTTGATCTAATGCAACTTTTGTGGCCAAGAACTTAACCCCGTTAACATCTTCAAGCATTGCTTTCAATTCAGTCTTAAGTCCTTTTGCTTTATCCTTTAAAAGCTGTTCCACTTGTTTTTTCAAGGCTATATTTTCGTCCTGAAGCGCCGTTATGGCCTTTACGGGATCTGTAGCATTGCTTTTAAGCACTGCCTTTACTTGATTATAGGCATCTGTTTGGTTGGCAAAATACTCTTTGGCAGCATCAAAAGTAATGGCTTCTATACGCCTTACCCCTGCGGCAACGGCACTTTCCCCAGTAATGATAAAATGCCATATGTCTCCTGTATTTTTTACATGTGTTCCCCCGCACAGTTCTATGCTTTCACCAAATTTAACGGTACGCACCAAATCGCCGTATTTTTCACCAAACAACGCCATTGCTCCTTGGTTGACCGCCTCTTGAAATGGTGTCGCCCTATTTTCCTGCAATGGCAATTGTTCCCGGATACGGGCATTTACAAAATCTTCAACCTGTGTTAATTCTTCTGCGGTAACCTTACTGAAATGAGAGAAGTCAAAACGCAAATACCCGCTGTGCACCATGCTTCCTTTTTGCTCAACATGGGAACCTAAAACACTACGCAACGCCTGATGCAATAAATGCGTTGCCGTATGGTTTGCTGCGGTACGGTTGCGCTGTTTGGTATCTACAACCGCCTTAAAAGTATCGTTTAGGTTTTTGGGAAGATTTTTGGATAAATGGATTATCAGGTTGTTCTCCTTTTTGGTGTCTATAATGTAAACAACATCTCCGTTGGGAGATTCCAAATAGCCTTTATCTCCAACCTGTCCACCACCTTCGGCATAAAAAGGGGTGATGTTGAATACCAATTGATACATTTCCCCTTCTTTTTTACTAGCTACTTTACGGTAACGTGTTAAGCGTACTTGGGTTTCCAAAGTATCGTACCCCACAAATTCTTCAATTGGATCGTCTATCAAGACTTCCCAGTCTCCGGTTTCGACTTTTGTAGCGGCCCTAGAGCGGTTTTTCTGTTTTTCTAATTCTTCCAAAAACCCTTCTTCGTCCAGCCCATACCCTTTTTCCTCAAGGATCAATGCCGTTAAGTCTATCGGGAAACCATAGGTATCGTACAACTCAAAAGCTTTGGCCCCCGAAATAATTTTTCCGTCATTTGTGCTTATAATATTGTCAAGCAGCACCAAGCCTTGGGCCAAGGTCCTTAAAAAAGAGCTTTCTTCTTCTTTTATAACGTTGACGATAATATTTTTTTCTTTTTTCAATTCGGGGAAAAATTCGTGCATTTGCTTGATAAGCGTATCGACCAATTTATAGATAAAAGGTTCTTTTTGGTTTAAGAACGTAAATCCGTAGCGGATTGCGCGTCGCAAAATCCTTCGGATTACGTACCCAGCCCCGGTATTGCTGGGCAATTGCCCGTCGGCAATGGCAAAAGATACCGCCCTAACATGATCGGCTATTACCCGAATGGCAATATTTATTTCTTCCTCTTTATTGTATTTAGCATTGGTAATGGTTTCTATTTCCCTGATAAGCGGTGTAAAAACATCTGTGTCGTAATTACTTTTTTTATCCTGAAGCACCATGCACAAACGTTCAAACCCCATTCCCGTATCAACATGCTGGGCCGGTAATTTTTCAAGCGAACCATCTGCTTTGCGGTTAAACTCCATAAAAACCAGGTTCCATATTTCTACAACCTGCGGATGGTCTTGATTTACCAAATCTTTTCCAGGGGTTTTGGCTTTTTCTTCTTCCGACCGGATGTCTACATGAATTTCGGACGAAGGTCCGCATGGGCCTTGATCGCCCATTTCCCAAAAATTATCATTTTTGTTTCCAAGGATAATACGGTCTTCCGGTACAATGGCTTTCCAAAGATCGTAAGCTTCCTGATCTACGGGAAGCCCTTCGGCATCGGCACCTTCAAAAACAGTTACGTAAAGAATGTCTTTATCTATTTTATATATTTTGGTCAATAATTCCCAAGCCCAGGCAATAGCGTCTTTTTTAAAGTAATCGCCAAAACTCCAGTTCCCGAGCATCTCGAACATAGTATGGTGATAGGTGTCCTTGCCCACTTCTTCCAAATCATTATGCTTGCCGCTTACGCGCAAACATTTTTGAGTATCTGTAACACGGTTGTTTTTTGGGGCTTTATTGCCAAGGAAGAATTCTTTAAATTGATTCATCCCGGCATTGGTAAACATTAGTGTAGGATCGTCTTTTATTACCATTGGGGCAGACGGCACAATGGCATGTCCTTTATCATTAAAAAAATCTAAAAACTGCTTCCTTATCTCTCTGGATTTCATCATAAAATCTTAACTTTTTCTAAAAATTACACTCACTGAAAAAACAATTTATATATTTGCTCGTTACGCAGTTTAGAGTGTATAACATTCTTCTGGCAAAAATAGAACTTTTAAACTAATGGCGAAGGTAAAATATTATTACGATTCTGAAACATTATCCTATAGGAGGATTGAACCAAAAAAGGGTAAAAGGGTCATTAATATTAGCTTATTTGTACTGGCTGCTTTTTTATTCGGGGGAATTTGTTTGTTGATCCTCTTGAACACCAATTTAATCAATACTCCAAAAGAACTTTCGCAGGCCCGGGAATTAAAAAATTATGAATTTCAATTTGAGTTGTTGAATAAAAAAATGACACAAATGGAAGATGTCCTGGCAAATATAGAAGACCGCGACAATAATATTTACCGCCTTTATTTTGAAGCCAGCCCGATTCCCAAAGAACAACGTACTGCCGGGTTTGGCGGTGTAAACCGGTACAAGAGCCTGGAAGGGTTTAACAACTCCGAACTTATTGTAGATGTTACAAAGAAACTTGAGATACTTCAAAAACGGTTGGTAATCCAATCTAAATCTTTAGATGAAATTACAGAACTGGCAAAGGAGAAAGAAAAATTACTGGCCGCAATTCCGGCCATCCAGCCCGTAAGCAATGAAGACCTTACCAGAATGGCCTCTGGTTACGGGTGGCGCTCCGACCCATTTACAAAAGTGCGAAAAATGCATTATGGAATGGATTTTACCGCCCCTCGGGGAACCCCAATATACGCAACCGGAGACGGCGTGGTAATCCGTGCCGACAACAAGTCGTCCGGGTTTGGGGAGCACATTAGGATCGATCATGGTTTTGGGTACATGAGCCTGTATGCCCACCTGAGCAAATACAATGTTAGAAAAGGACAAAAAGTAAAACGTGGAGACCTCATTGGGTTTGTGGGCAGTACCGGAAGATCGCAAGCACCACATTGCCATTATGAAGTATGGAAGGACGGCAACAGAATAAATCCTATTAACTTCTATTACGGGTCGTTATCTGCTGAAGAATACGAAGCGTTGCTACATGCTGCATCACAAGAAAACCAATCACTTGACTAATGCATATAAACCTTCCCGAAAAATTATATTACAGCATTGGCGAGGTTGCCAAGGCCTTTGACGTAAACACCTCCCTGATTCGTTTTTGGGACAAAGAATTTGACGTTCTAAAACCCAAGAAAAATGCAAAGGGAAATAGAAAGTTTACCCAAGAAGATGTAAAAAACCTCGGGCTTATTTATCATCTTGTAAAAGAACGCGGCTTTACGTTAGACGGTGCAAAACTTCACTTAAAAGAACAAAAACAAAAAACCCTCTCCAATTATGAGATAATTCGTAAATTGGAAGGAGTCAAGGCGGAACTCGCAAAAATTAAAGATCAGTTATAAATTTATTTCTATATCTCATTTTTATTGCTGAATTTTGACTCAAAATTTTAAAAGGGTCAACAAGCCTTTCAACTTAAAAATTAACTAATTAAAAAATTACAACAAATGAAAAAATGGATTATTGGTTTAATTGTGCTGGCCATTATTGCCTTTGGAATATACAATTGGGCCGTTGGTTTTAATAACGAAGCTATACGACTTAATGAGAACGTTTCTGAAGCATGGGGAAATGTTCAAACATCTTACCAACGCAGAAATGACCTTATTGGCAATCTGGTAAATACCGTAAAAGGTGCCGCCGATTTTGAAAGAAATACACTTACCGATGTTATCGAGGCCCGTGCCAAAGCTACTTCGGTAAACATCAACCCAGAAAACATAACGCCCGAACAATTGGAGCAGTTTAACCAAGTTCAAGGTGGGTTGAGCAGTGCCTTGAGCCGTTTATTGGTAACAGTAGAACGCTATCCAGAGCTAAAGGCAAACCAGAACTTTTTAAAATTACAGGACGAGCTTACAAGTACGGAAAACTCAATCCAAACGGCAAGGGTCCGCTATAACGAAGCCATAAAACCATACAACAACCACGTAAAAACATTTCCGAATTCTATCCTGGCCGGTTGGTTCGGGTTTGAAGGAAAACCATATTTCGATGCCGAAGCAGGCGCCGAAAAACCAGTGGACGTTCAATTTGACTTTAACGACGAAAAATAAAAACACAAAAGGTGCTTGCATATATCAAGCACCTTTTTAATTTACAGATACAACCTAAAATTACTGGCATGGCACCATCTAAAATAGAAGCCTTTTTAACCGCCGATGAAGAGCAAGAAATAGTAGAAGCTATTCGCCAAGCTGAAAAAGAAACCTCCGGTGAAATCCGGGTACATATAGAAAAATCCAGTAACACAGCGCCCCTTAAACGGGCCGCGGAAGTTTTTCATTTGCTTAAAATGGACAATACCAAAGACGAAAACGGAGTCTTGATTTACGTTGCCATTAAAGACAAAAATTTTGCCATTTATGGCGACAAAGGAATTGACAAGGCAGTCCCCGACGATTTCTGGAATAGTACCAAAGACATTATTCAAGGGCACTTTAAGAACAAACGGTTTAAAGAGGGACTTGTAGAAGGCATTCTAAAAGCCGGAAAAGAACTGCAAGAACACTTTCCTTGGCAACATGACGACATTAACGAACTTCCAGACCAAATTTCCAAAAGCTAATATGTTGATATTAAAAAAAACTTTTACCCTATTTTTATTTTTCTTCGGATGTATTTTCACCTCATCGGTATACGCACAATTCGATATTCCAGAAAAACCAGCCGAAGAGACAAGTGTTTATGATTATGCAAATATTTTAGCTGCTTCGCAAAAAACAGCTTTAGAACAAAAGCTGATTAATTATGCAGACACTACCAGTACGCAAATTGTAATTGCAACCGTTCCCACCATTAATGGCGAAAACATTGGCATGCTAGCACCAAAATGGGCGCACAAATGGGGGGTTGGCCAGGCTAAGGAAGACAACGGTGTATTTATACTTTTAGCCGAACAAGAACGTAAAATATGGATTTCGCCGGGTTATGGGCTGGAACAAAAGCTTACGGCCGGTATAAATGGGGAAATTATACGAAATATAATTATTCCAGAATTTAAAAAAGGTGATTATTATGTCGGCCTGGACAAAGGCACTGATGCCATAATAGACCTGTTTAACGGTACTTATAAAGGTACGCCGCAAAAGCGAAAAGGGAACTCTTCTAACAGTAACGGTAAGTTTTTCTTAATAATTATTGTTTTTATCATTATTGCCATTATCCTTTCCCGAGGCCGTGGTGGTCGCGGTGGTGGAAATCGCGGAAGACGCGGCGGGGGAATAGATTTATTGGACATGATTATTCTAAGCAATCTTGGCCGTGGTGGCGGAAGCTTTGGCGGAGGTTCATCTGGCGGCGGTTTCGGTGGCGGAGGCTTTGGTGGTGGTTTCGGTGGCGGAGGCTTTAGTGGCGGAGGTGCCGGTGGCAGTTGGTAGTTGATAATTGATAATTGATAATTGATAATTGATAATTTAAAAAATAAGAAACATAGCCCGGAAACAATGCTCCGGGCTTTTCTATTTTATTTACATTCTATAAAAACGTCTGTTATCTTGTGGTTTTTTACCCCCAAACTTGTCGAACTTAAAGCTAAAACTCAACATAAAGTACTGCGTTAACACTGTACTTTGATAATCTTGGATATAATCGGCTCCGGTAGACCTACTTGTATTGTTGTTTTGGTTCAACAGGTCGTATGCCAATACTTTAACGGTTGCTTTCTTCTTTAGCAATTGGACTCCTAAACTCATGTTCCAAAAGAGAACGTCCTTATCAAAATCAGAAGACACATTTCCATTATATGTATAACTTATATCATTACCCCATACAATATTTTCGGGCCAATAAGTAGTGGTTCGTAACGAAGCTCTATGCGATACAAACTTCACATCTTCAAAGGCATTGGTATTGTACTGCGTATTATTAAATGTAATACTATAGCCGGGCTCTATCTCGAACATCTCCCTAAAATTTAAGGTCGTGCTAATTCTTGGCGTAACGCTAAAACGCTTGGAAATAAGCTTCGTCCCATTATTAAAACTAACATCGTTGTTGTAATTAAGGTTGGGATGAAAATTTATTTTAGCATTGAACGTACTGTCTTTTTTAATCTGTTTTGAATATCCAAAGCCCAAATAGGCATTATAATTACCGCTTATATTGGTAAAAGTTGTTGTCCGCAAAAGGTTTTCATCGGTAGTGGTTACGCTTACCACCTTATCGTCTTCTATTTCCCCGCCCCCGTATACAAAAAGGCCCGTATGTTCTCTAAAATTATAATTGTTGTAATTTAAATTAAGTGAATGTGTGGTAGCTAGGTTTAGGTCTGGATTTCCTTGAATAATATTTAACGGATTGTTTATATTGGGAACCGGTTGCAATTGCCCAACCGAAGGCACCCGTAAGTTGGATCGGTAATTAACCCTTAAGCGCTTGTTCTGACTGAATTTATAACTAGAAGAAGCATTAAACATCAAGTTTTTGTAATCTTTGGTAAACGAGCCTTCTTGCAAATAATCCTGATTTTCCAAACTGGTAAAAACATATTCGCCATTTACTCTCCAGCGCCATTTTTCACCGTCCCGGCGAATGCCAAAAGAAGGCTGTTGTTGGATCTCGTTAAATTTATAATCGGTACTCAATACGTCGTTGAAGCTATCGTAATCTGCGGTTGCTTCATTAAAATCGTATACCGAACTTTCATTTTCATAATTATTGTTGTTCAGTTGATACTCAAAGTCCAGAAAGAACTTATTTCCCAACGGTTGTCTGTATGCGGCTTCAAATTCGTATGTATCAGTTTTATTGTCTGTAAATGTCATTTGGTTTACCGATTCTTCTGAAGGGTCGTCACCAAATATTTCCCGATTCGATTGAAAATTAGTCTCGGCATCGTTTTTAAAATTATAGTTTGAAAACGAGAGCCTAAAAAATTTCCCAACGGTGTCAAGTTTTTTATAAACATCGATACGGTTGGTAAAACTGCGCTGCAAACCATCGTCTATGGTTTGTTTGGTATTGGCGTTGGTAAGTTCCCCTTCGTTATTGGTAGATGTAGTTTCACTGGTATCCAATGAATTGGTCCTGTTTACGTTTAAAATGGGTTCAATGGAAATCCTTAAAGTTTCATCTATATCGAATTCCAGGCTTGCAGCTCCCCTGTTTGAATTGGTTGAACCTTCAAAACGGGATTCGCTATTGGTAAAAAAACTTCCTTCGGGCAAAATATTTTCCCTAGCGGTTTTTTGGTCGTTGTAGGAATCGCTATATGCAAAAAAGTAATTGGCACTTAATTCGTAGGCATCTTTCTCGGCATTTGCATAACTTGCACCAACGGTAGAAGATGTAGTAATTCCGCGACCGTAATTATTAATAAGGCCATTATCGTTTGCAAAAGAATATCCTCCACGGGTATTACCTACCATATCGTAAATCTCATCAAAAGAGAACCCTGCATTATTAATGTTGTTTGAGCTCGCAATAAAGCTCACCCTTTCCTTGTCGTTAAAATAATTTAAAAGGCCGTTTACCTGATATCGCTCATCCGTGCCATATCCAGCCGCCAATCTCCCCAGATACCCCTTGTTTTTATCTTTTTTTATGGTGAGGTTAATAGTTTTGGTCTCTCCATCGCCATCATCTCCGGTAAATTCTTGTGTTTTTGTTTTAGAATCGGATATTTGAATTTTATCGATTATCTCTTTAGGAAGACTTTTTGTAGCCACTTTTGGATCTGAACTGAAAAACACTTGACCGTTTACCAAAACCTTGTTCACTTCTTTACCGTTAACGGTAATTTTACCATCGGTATCTATCTCCACACCGGGAAGCTTTTTTAACACGTCTTCCACATTGGCATCGGGGCGGGTTTTAAAAGAATCTGCATTGAACTCCAAAGTATCTTTTTTAACAGTTATGGGAACACGTTCTCCCACAACGCTTACCCCTTCCAGTTCTTCTGCCAATAAATTTAATGGAATCTCGCCCAATGCGATATGTTGCTTATCAAGCTGAATTATTTTTTTTACCGGTTGATAACCATTATAAGTAATAAAAAGGTTTACTGCTTTATCTGATGATTTTAGGTCCAAGACAAAAATACCTTTCTGGTCGGAAATTGTATACGAGACCATGGTGCTATCTTTAATGCTTTCGGCATATACGGTAGAAGCCTCCATGGGTTCTTTGGTAGTTGCGTCAATTACCCTTCCGGTTATTTGAAATTCCTGCGAAAAGCAAATTCCGCTAAACATTAAAGTTAAAACGAGTAGTAGTTTTGGTCTCATTGGTAATAGTTTGCCCGAAAATAGGGCAAAACATTTTACGAATAAGAGTATTTATTACGTTTTAATATTATTTTAACAGCCAGCTTACTTTTTTCTAAAATATATCTGAATGGGAACCCCGTTAAAATTAAAATTGCTTCGCAATTTGTTCTCTATAAACCTTCTGTAAGGATCTTTTACATATTGCGGAAGGTTTGCAAAGAAGGCAAATTGTGGGATCGGGGTTGGCAATTGGGTACAAAATTTAATTTTAATATATTTTCCCTTAACAGCTGGTGGCGGTGTATGCTCTATTATAGGAAGCATAACATCGTTTAGTTTTGAAGTACTGATGCGTTTTGTTTTATTGGCATACACATCTACAGCGGTTTCTATGGCTTTAAAAATCCGTTGCTTTGTCAATGCTGAAATAAAAATAACGGGGACATCTGTAAAAGGTTCAATTTGCTTTTTTATGTATGCTTCAAACTGTTTTACGGTATTGGTTTCTTTTTCGACCAGGTCCCATTTATTCACCAAAATTACAACCCCTTTTTTGTTACGTTCGGCCAACCAAAAGATATTTAAATCCTGGCCTTCAAATCCACGTGTAGCATCGAGAACCAACAAACATACATCGCTGTGCTCTATGGCCCGTACAGAACGCATTACTGTATAAAACTCAAGATCCTCCTTAACTTTTGCTTTTCTCCTGATTCCAGCGGTATCCACAAGGTTAAATTCAAATCCAAATCGGTTGTATTTCGTGTCTACACTATCGCGGGTAGTTCCAGCTATGTCGGTAACAATGTAGCGTTCTTCACCTAAAAGCGCATTTATAAACGACGATTTTCCGGCGTTGGGTCTTCCAACTACTGCAAATCTTGGTAATTCTGTATCTTCCTGCTCAACTTCCTCAGGGAGGCTTTCCACCACGGCATCCAACAATTCGCCTGTTCCGCTTCCGTTTATACTGGAAATTGTGTAATAATCTCCGAGCCCTAAAGAATAGAACTCCACCGCATCGGCTTCACGCAATGCATTATCAACTTTATTTACGGTTAAAAAAATGGGCTTTTCTACTTGGCGTAGCAATTGCGCCACTTCCTCGTCCATACCGGTTACTCCAGTTGCAACATCGACCACAAAAATAATGGCATCGGCTTCATCAATGGCCAATTCTACCTGTTTGTCTATTTCTTTTTCAAAAATATCGTCGCTGCCAACAACATATCCGCCCGTGTCTATAAGTGAAAATTCACGGCCATTCCAATCGGATTTACCATAATGGCGGTCACGTGTAACACCACTTGTTTCATCTACAATGGCATCCCTTCTTTTAATCATACGGTTAAAAAGAGTTGACTTCCCAACATTTGGCCGTCCCACAATGGCAACAATTGCACTCATACTTAATTTTTTATGGCGCAAAGGTAATTCTATTTTTTAGTTTTTATGCAATGTTAAAAATGTCTTTAAACTATATTTTTTAAGCCAACTTATTTTTGGTAGCTGTATTTATCCATTTTACTGAAATAAAAAAAGGCTGCCTAAATAAAATCAGAACAGCCTTTTTACGGAATTAAAACTAAACTTTTATTGATTTTCGTAGATGCTAATTGTCCCACTATCCTCATGGGTAACTATTAAAAGCTCCTTTTCTGTAGGGCTATCGCTGGCGGCTATGGCGAGTACGCCTTCGGGAGCCATATCTCCTGCCCGTTCGAGTATTTGTATAAACGCTGGGGCGGTTGGATTGGTAATGTCGTAAACCATTACCTGACTGTTTCTTTCCAAGCCCACAAACAGGACCACCCTTTCTCCAACTTTTAATACCTCAACAGCTTCGGGCTCTGCCCCTTTATCGTCGCTCCTGCCATCTACTTCGCCTTCATCTGCATTAAAACTTCCCGGCGTAAATTCCAGTACTTTTTGAGATATGTCGCTACCACTATCGTACACAAGGCTAACGTTTTCAGACCAAATTGAAAAAGATCGGGCACCATAAGCATATAATTTATCATAATCGCCATCCATGTCTGTGTCTCCTATTGTGTTCGTTATTTTTAGGCGTCCCAGATTTTCTTTGGCCTGAAGCACTTCGGCATCGGGAAAAGCAGTCGGGTCTAACGTAATGTCCTCTACCCTTTCCTCTTCAGAAAAAGCATCATAATCCCTGGCATCACCTTCGTTGGCGGTAATTATATATGAAACACCATCCACATTTATATATTCAATGGCATCTGGATGGTAAATTCCAGATACCGGCCAGTTTCTCAGTTCGGTCATGTCGTCTTTATCGCTTGCATCCAGCATGTTTTCTGCCAAAGAATGGTCTTTAAAACCTAATGGATATATGGCTTCAATTTCTTTTGAAGCAAGGTTTACTTTTGCAATCCCGTTATTTTCCTGAAGCGTTACCCATGCTGTTTTGGAATCATCTGAAATGGCCACATATTCTGGCTCCACATCTTGTGCCAAGCTTGCATTTGGACCAAAAACCCTGAATCCGTTTTCTTTTAAAGTATTTTCCTGAGCTTCAAAAGCATCGAAAGTTAATGTGAAAACCGCTCCAGACGCAACTTCTATAATGCTCACACTCCCTTTGGGATCGTTTAAATAATCACTGCTCGGCTCGCCTTCATCGGCAGTTACTATATATTTTCCGTCAGGGGAAAAGATAACCATATCCGGAAGCGCACCCACGGTATAATTGTTTTGAAGCGCCTGAGATACTGCATTATATACCATAACGCTTCCGTTGGACTGCTTATTGGAGGCTTCAACGGCAACGGCAAGCAGACCATTTTTTATCGAAACACTATTGGGTGTTCCCATGGCACTAACATCTATAGCGCCCAATTGTGATGGTGTTGAGGGGTTTGACAGATCGAATACCATAACCTCGTTATTATCTGGGTTTACGGTAAACAATTTATTGGTTTCTGCATCAAAAGCTGAAATTTCAGTGGTCCCGCCTGCATTGATTGTTGTTACATAGGAAAAATTTACATCTGTGGATGGCGGAATCTCCTCTCCTCCATTATTGTCGTCGTCTGATGTACAAGCGGCAAATACAATAGCCATTGAGGCAAAAACAATGCTGTTTTTTAGTTTCATTTGGTTAGTTTTATGTTTTCCCAAAGAAACTGTTCTCTTTTAAAGTGAGTGTTATTATAGGTGCAAGATTATGTTATCAATACGTTATGAAGTAAATAAATTGTTATTTCTGGTTATATCCGAAACGCCGTAGCTGATTTTGATCGGAACGCCAGTTTTTATTTACCTTTACATAAATTTCGATATGGACTTGTTTACCGAAAAATTTTTCCAGGTCGGCCCTTGACTGGATGCCTACCCTTTTTAATGCACCTCCTTTATGGCCAATAATGATGCCTTTTTGTGTATCCCGCTCTACCATGATTACCGAACGTATACGGATAATTTTTTCGTCTTCCAGAAACTCTTCGGTTTCAACTTCGACTGCATAGGGAATCTCTTTTTTATAGTTCAGCAAAATTTTCTCACGAATGGTCTCGTTTACAAAAAATCGTTCCGGCTTGTCGGTTAACTGATCCTTTGGATAAAAAGGCTGAGATTCTGGCAGCAACTCCAATATACGGTTAAAAACGGTATCTATATTAAAGTTTTGCAAGGCAGAAATAGGATAGATCTCGGCATTTGGAACTTTTTCTTTCCATTGCTTCACCTGTACTTCCAATATCTCCTGGGAAGATATATCTATTTTGTTTAGCAGAAGCAACACGGGGATTTTAGCATGGGTTATTTTTTTAAAAAAGGCTTCATCTTTTAGGTCCTTTTCTCCTATTTCGACCATATAAACAAGTACATCTGCATCTTCAAAAGCCGATTTTACAAAATCCATCATGGATTGTTGCAGTTCATAAGCGGGTTTAATAATCCCGGGTGTATCCGAAAAAACAATTTGAAAATCATCACCATTAACTATTCCGAAGATACGGTGTCTGGTAGTTTGTGCTTTGGAGGTAATTATGGAAAGTTTTTCACCTACAAAGGCATTCATCAATGTTGATTTTCCAACGTTTGGATTACCAATTATATTTACGAAACCTGATTTATGACCCTTCATTTTTTAACTTTTTTACATAGCCTTTTAACGATGCGTTTACCTTGGGGGACAGATAAATAACGGCAATCATATTTGGAATACACATTAAAGCATAGGCCAAATCGATTAAATTAATAACAACCCCAACAGAAGTAATTGCTGCAAAGGTAATGGTAGCTATGTAATAAACGTTAAAAAACTTTCCAATTTTTACATTGGTCAAAAAAGTCAAGCACTTTGTACCATAATAAGAATATGTAAATAAAGTGGACATTGCAAAGGCGGCCACGATAAGCATTAACAGAATATCTCCATATCCATACAAGGATTTTTCAAAGGCCAACAAGGTCATAGCTATACCATTGTTTTCTACTTCCAGGTAAGCACCGCTAATAATTATAGTCAAGGCTGTTAAGGTACAAACTACTATGGTATCTATAAAAGGCCCCAACATGGCAACCAGCCCTTCCTGAACGGGCTCGTTTGTTTTGGATTCCCCATGGTACATAGGCGCACTCCCCAAACCGGATTCATTAGAAAAAACGGCCCTTCTCACCCCAAGAATGACCAACCCCCAAAAACCTCCTTTTATTGCTGTTTCAATATTAAACGCTTCTTGAAAAATTAATTTAAACGAAGGAAATATGGCACCGGCATTAGTAGCCATTATAAATATAACCGCAATAAAATAAAGGGCGACCATAAAGGGTACAATGGCGGTTGCAACGCGGGCAATTTTTTTTAAGCCGCCAAAAATAACCAATGATGTGAGTAAAGAAAGTGTAAGCCCCAGAATAAGCTTCCAGTTAAAATCGCCTAATGGAGCAATGTTTATATCGGGGTTTACCACACTCATAAAAGTTTGCGTAAACTGGTTTACCGTAAACACCCCTAAAAACCCAATAAGCCCTGCAATAGAGAAGAAAACAGCCAATGATTTACCGGTTTTACCAATTCCTTTGGTCATATAATGCATGGGCCCAGACTCAATAGCCCCTTTCTTGTCTATGGTTCTATACATAACTGCCAAACTACATGAATAAAATTTGATTACCATCCCCACGATAGCGGTGAGCCACATCCAAAAAACAACTCCCGGACCACCTTGATAAATAGCTATTGCCACGCCCGATATATTACCAAGCCCGACCGTGGCGGCTACGGCCGACGATAATGCCTGTAAATGACTTATTTGCCCGGGATCTTCTGGGTCGTCGTGTTTTCCCCTCACCACTTGAATGGCATGGCCAAACATTCTATAAGGTTTAAATCGGGAGTAAAGCAATAAAAATATACCGCCTCCAATCACAAAAATAAGCATTGTCCATTCGGCATACGGAATAAGGGATTTGATAACATCATTAATTTTGTCCATAAAAACTAAAGTAAATAAATCATTGGATTGGCGAAAGAAAAAAAGGAAAAAGAAAATTATTTTAAATAAAATAGGTATAACCCTTGCAGATGTATAAAAGTGTTGTATATTTGCACTCGCAAACATCGCGGGATAGAGCAGTAGGTAGCTCGTCGGGCTCATAACCCGAAGGTCACTGGTTCGAGTCCAGTTCCCGCTACTAGCAATGATAAGGTTTCACAGAAATGTGAAGCCTTTTTTTATTTCACATAGTACAGAATAAGTACAGAATCGTAGTATTTTCGATTTGACATTTCTATTGATTTCAGATGATATTATTTTGTAGCAAGAAATATCAATGAGGAACTATTTTAATACTTAAACGCATTTTTCATTAATTCCATTTCGTTTCTTGGAATACCTAGATCCGTCGCTATTTGTTCCCATTGGGCTACATTCTGACCAATTGTATTGATAATAGCATTGGCTTCTTTTTCTTTTAACCGAAAATAAGGAGCTACTTCCCGTACTAGGTCTAAGTCCAAAGCATTGTCATTTTCTGAAATATTAAGTTTTAAACCTGTACCGTTCGAGGTTGGATTGATATCATAGGCAGGTGAAAGCATCCAACCAGAATCCGTTAACAGAAATCCGTGATTGCGAAGGTGGTCATCGGTATTGGAAATACAGACATTAAACACAATACGTCTCCATAACTTCTTGAGATCATTATCAACATCAGTCCCATTCTGCATTAAAAATTCCACGAGCTCTAAATAACTGACACCATCTTGATAGTCCGTTCCGTCAGTATATCCCAATAAGGTCATTGCAGAGGCAAAATGGATACGGGTACCATCGATTTTCCTATCAAAACGTTGTGTCAAAAAGGTATATTGGTGATGAGAAAATTTTTGGACTCTTGATAGTGCCATTTCAATTCCGGATTGAATGGCAAGTCGATACGCCAGCATTTCCCAGGCACCCATATCCTGCTGGTCATTTTGGCTTGGAAATTTAGCAATCCACAAACTACCATCTTTGCCCTGTATATTTGCCTTAGGTCTTGCACCTCCCAATGAAGACCCTGGTGCCATTAGCATATTGAGCCATTTTAGGTATTCCGGATTATCTCGGGCATCTTCTTTCTCTAGTTGCAAACTGGCAAATTCAAGATCTCTAAGCGCAGCAAAAGGTGGGGCAGCCATAGCTTCATCATCATCTAAAAAAGCACCATCCTGTGCTGTTTTAAAACGAAGTCCTCCCATTCGGTTAGTATCGTATACCCCGAGTAGATAATCCGACTCCATTAAAGTTTTGGCGCGTCGATCTTCTTTTCTGGCTTTGGCAGCCTCTTTGCGTATCATCAGCACCCGTCCCCAACGATCTGGTGAGGAGTCGAGGAAAATACCGAAATTGGATTTCTCATTGTTGAGGTACTGAGCCCCTTCGAATAATTGTAGGTCTGGATCTATGATCTGAGCATAATCCGATTGCAACCATCCTTTATCATATTCAAAGGAAAATATTTCTTTCCCTCTAGATGGCGTAGCATATAAACTCCCCATTAAGAATGGAATTTCAATTCCACCCCAATGCGCATATACAAATATTTCTTTTCGTTCCAATGCCATTATTTCTTGGTGTTTTTTGGGCCGCGTTCCTTTACGGTTAGATCAGCATCCTGTATTTTTCTGCCCAGTACATCATCGTCGGCCAAAAGCAATATATCCTTCTCCAGACCTAATACTACTAAAACTTGTAAAACAATACCTAAAGAAACCGCAGGGTTTCCTTTCTCTAAGGAAGAAAGTGTGGGACGGGAAATCCCTGCCCGCTCTGAAACCTGATTCATTGTTAGTTTTCTGCGTAAGCGTGCCAACTTGATATTTTCTCCCAATGCTTGTAAAAGTTTCTTGTTCTTTGGTAGTAGTGTAAGACTATTTCTAGACATAACGTTAAATATATTTTACAAATATAGCTAAAAAGCAAATAGTATTTTACGTTACTAAAAAATATTTTTTATATCCATTGGATGTTTATCCAACTTTTTGCAAATAATTTTCCAAAATTTCTCTGAAGGTTTGTCGCTTGTATTTTTTACAGGCTCATTTATTTCTTCAGTTTCAACCAATCCGTATGCTCCAAATTCCCTTTCCAATGTGTTTGAGTCGTAAAAGAACAGTTCTACCCCGTGTTTAGTGAGGTATGTATTCCTGCTGATTTTCTCGCCTTTTCCGTACCGGGCATCATTTGTAGAAAGGGCAATGAAAATCATAATACCATTATTTTGAAGCTGATCGTAGCAATCCTGAATCAGTTTTTCACGCTCTTTTTTACCTAATAAATGAATTAAGGCATAGCAAAAAATGCCCTTGTACTTTTCCTGATCAAAAGGCATTTCGCCAACAGCTCCGTGATACAGTTTATAGTTCCCTTTCAAATGTTCTTTAGCTATGTCAATAGCAGTTTTTGAAATCTCTATACCCGTTACATCAAATCCATCATCAATAAAGGTTTTTGCATTTCTACCGTAGCCAAAACCGGGAATTAGAATTTTTTGTATGTTGTTTTTCTGAAATAACGCTTTCGCCTCCAAAGTGGCATCAGCAGGTTGCAGTCCCCACATTATTTGTTTATCCTGAAAGTTGGATTCCCAAAATTCTTTCATATTTTCTTTCATTTAGTTACATATTTTGTCTTCTAAAATGTGGCACAGATATCCATTGTTGTTTAAATGAGAAATTATACCCTGTGCATTAATTGTAGCTCCTTCAACACGTAAAATGCTATGATCGCAAGGATAGTTTACGATGGGTGTCTCTATATCAAAATCAATCTGCAATGCTGAAAAAGACATTTTAAGGCTTTTTATGATTTGGTTTCCCGACATTTGATTTGGGATATTGGTGGTGAATACTTCAATCATTATCTGAATTTAATTAAAAATGTTCTTTGGTTAATTCGGCGTTCACCATTGCGCCGGCGAGGTTTCCATTGGCAACCGCATTGGCAACGGAACGCATCATTGTCGAATTGTCCCCACAGGCATAAATGCCCTCAATAGTTGTCTGCTGAAATTCATTGACCTTGATATGGCCGTGCTCTGTCAATTCACAGCCTAAAGAAACAGGAATGTCAGAGTGTTGGGTATAAGGAAATCCTCCGTAAATTACATCGAAGGCTAGTTTTTCTCCGTTTTTAAGGATTACCTTTTGGAGATGGCCCTCCTGATGTTCAATTTCTGAGACTTCGGTTTCAATGATAGAAATCCGATGTGATTCCAGCTTAACCAGTTGTTCGGATGAGAAATCTGCTTTGCCGGTCGTCAGAATGGTTAAATTATCCGTAAGGTTGTTTACCAGTGAGGCTAAATGAAATGCACGCTCACCATTGGCTATAATAGCTGTTTTTTTATTTCGAACTTCGTAGCCGTGACAATAAGGACAATGGATCATCGAAATTCCCCAGCATTCTGAAAGACCTGGAATTTTAGGAATTACATCTTTTACCCCAGTAGCAAAAATTAGTTTGTCAGCGGTAACTACATTACCTGATTGAGTGATAATAGAGAAGCCTTTTTTAGTTTTTTCTGTACTAACTACAAGGTCAGTAACAAATTCAACCGTCTTGTATTTCAGAACTTGCTCTTTGGCTTTTGCCCCAATTTTCCCAGGAGGTACACCATCCTGAGTAATAAAATTGTGCGAATACGGGGCCTGCCGATTACAGGGTTGACCGTTATCAATAATCAACACTTTTCGCAGGGAACGTCCTAATGCCATTGCTGCAGAAAGACCCGCATAACTTCCGCCCACGATAATTACTTCAAAATTTTTAGTTCTCATTGTTTTTAAATTTAAATTGTCTCAAAAATGAGACATATCGATATAAATTTTTTTAAGTTGCTATTGCTTTTATATAGGAAGTCCAGGCGAGTTCCTTAATTTCCTTAAAACTTTTAGTTGTGGTTTCTCTTGCGTGGACTGTACTCTCTATAATCCCTGAATGCAGAACCTGTATCCATTCAGGTGACATTGCTGGACTTACCCTACCCTTTTTCTGTAATTCGATGATAATACCTTGGAATTGATTATAGATATAATCGTAATCCACACAATTCTTATTTTGGTGGGTATGTTTATGATCTTTACTTTGGTGCAGTTTATAAAAAACTGAATATTTTGCCCCGCAATCAATTCCGGCATAAAGCATTCGTTCTAACTGGATAATAGGCTCATCGCTACTCTGAATAGCTGCTATCATTGCTTTTTTACAACTTGACTCGATGGCTTGTTTACAGACCTCCACAAGTTCATTACGGTCTTTAAAGTAACGATGTAATGTTCTTCTGGTCACTTCTGCATTATCCGCAACTTTTTGCAAAGGAGCCGATAGGTCTTCATTGAAGATCTTGATTGCAGATTCTATGATTCGTTTTTTTGTATCAGCCATAAGTTAAGGCAAAGATATAAATATTTCTCAAATGTGTGACATTTAATTCTATATTTGACAATCTCAATACATTTTGGGAAAAACCTTTCATTAAAAAAGTCTTGGACATAATTCCAAAGCTTCTGATTTTATTTCCACAAATAAAAATCTAAACAAAAAAATATCTCAATTGTATCCATTAATAATCGATTTGAAAAACAGCGAATACGCTTCACTCATTGGAAAATCTTTGTGCTTTATAAACACCGTCGGCACTTGGGATATTTTTTCTGGAAGGGTTTTGATTTTTAAATTACGATAGGGATAATGTTTTTCGATCAATTCACGTGGCAAAAGCGTTAAACCTATACCGCTCTCAATGGTATTTATAATACCTTCTAACGTATCTATTTCAATGAACTTAATTCTACTGAAGCCCATATCTTTGAGAACGGCTTCTAAAAGATCACGATACGAACAGCCTTTACTGAAAACCACTATTTTCAGCGTTTTGTGCGTATTCTTTTTATTGAAATCCTCAAAAGTAGGAGAAGATACAAGTACGAGATTTTCGTAAAGAACAGGACACACTTCAAGGTCAGGATGAGCAATGGCACCGCTGACAAATGCGCCGTCCAATTTAAAAGAAAGGACTTCTTTGATTAAAGCCGATGTCGTTCCTGTTTTCAGTTTAAATCCTACTTCACTATATGCTTGTGAAAAATTCTTCAAAACTTCTGGAGCCCTTAACGCTGCTGTGGTTTGGATGCAGCCGATTCTAATAGATCCTTGGGGATTGGTGTTTTTTCCATTTACCGAGCGTTGAAAATCGGATAACGATGTGGTTATTTTCTTCGCGACTTTCAGAAAATCGGTTCCTTCTGGTGTGAGTTCAATTTGCCTGGTGCTGCGGATAAATAATTTAGTGTTCAACTCGTTTTCTAAAAATTTGATTCGGGCAGAAACATTGGATTGTACAGTATTGCAAAATAATGCTGCTTTGGTCAAGCTTTCGTATTCTGCCGAGGCAATAAAAATATTTAGGTCGTTAATATTCATTTATCACTATTTATGATTAGTGTTCATTATAATTAATCGTTTGTAGTGTTTCAAAATTAATTATAATTTTGGACTAATAGTTATAAATAGTGGAGAAATCAAAAAATGAATTGAAATGGACTGGGGAAATGAGCTTACGCGATTATTGAATGTAAAATATCCTATAATTCAAGCACCTATGCTTGGCGTGGGAACCCCACAAATGGTAGCGGCTGCAACGAGGGCTGAAACACTCGGCTCTTTGCCTTTAGGTGATTTACCTGCAGAGGAATGTAAAGCGAAGATTCAAAAAACAAACGCAATTTCTAAGCAACCTTTTGCCGTTAATATTTTTGTCCACAAGCTTCCAGAGATTGATGATTCTCTGAGAAAAGATTATAAAGAAACACGAAAATTCCTTGAAAAGCTTGCAAGCGAGCACCAATTAGAAGTAGATTTTCCTATGCTAGAAGAAATAAAACTAACCGATTACCACGATCAAATAGAAGTTATTATTGAGGAAGAGGTGAAGATCTTCAGTTTTACGTTCGGAAATCTCGATTCGGAGAGTATTGAAAAATTAAAGAGAAATAAAACAATTCTAATTGGTACGTGTACGTCTTTTAAGGAAGCCAAAGAACTAGAAGCATCTGGGATCGATATCATTTGTCTTCAAGGAACGGGAGCTGGTGGCCATCGCGGAAGTTTTGATGAGGATGACCATTCTGAAATTGATGGATTTTCCATTTTATCAGAAATATATGAGAAAGTAAATATTCCGATTATTTATGCTGGTGGAATACATAATGCAAAAACGCTGTTGGCTGTCCGAGATTTGGGAGCTCAGGGTTTTCAAGTGGGAAGCCTTCTGCTTGGGTCAAAAGAAAGTAATTTACCTGAATTTGCTAAGGAGCGTCTTCGGGAAGCGAAAGATGAGGAACTTATATTGACCAAAAGTTTTTCAGGTCGTTCTGCTCGAGGAATCAATAATACTTTTATTAAGGCAATGGAAGCTTCAGGAAATATCTTGCCCTATCCTTATCAGAACAAACTTACAAAAGCACTTCGGAAAAGTGCCAACACAAATCAAAATACAGAATTCCTTAGTCTTTGGACCGGTCAGGTATTGCCAGAATTTTCGGGCACCTCCACAACTGATATTCTTAAACATTTAATTTCCGAAGTGAACAATTACAAACCTAAACCACAAATTAATTAAACCGAAAATTTATGCCATTAGTTAAAATAGATATTATAGAAGGCCGAAATGAGGAAGAATTAACCCAACTCACCGATGTGATTCAAGAAGTGATGATGGAAACATTTGCTGCGCCCAAACGGGACCGTTTTCAGATCATCAACGAACATAAACCCGGTCAACTGAAAATACTCGATGCAGGTCTTGGTTATACCCGAAGCGATAGAATTGTTTTTATTCAGATTACCCAACAAGGACGCACTAGAGCGCAAAAACAAGCGATGTATGCCAGAATGAGTGAAAAACTTAAAGTCATAGGTATTCCACCTACCGATTTGATTATTTCTGTGGTGGAAAACAAAAAAGAGGACTGGTCTTTTGGGGAAGGGAAAGCACAATTTCTTACCGGAGATTTATAACAAAAGCTACCTAAAATCAGAATAGAAAATTGAATGAAAAATACAAATTAGCAAGTACAATTTATTACGCTTTTTAATATTCTGAAACTCCGAGTATTTATAAGGTTTATCAGGATTACCTATTTCGGAACTCACGATTAACTCACATTATAAAAGAACATATTAAAGTTGTTTGGTACTTCTAGTACAAAAAGAAAAGTACTATAAAAATAATTGAAGACTGTAATTTTAAACGCTTCAATCTTTAATCTTTGATTGGGTCTGTAAATTAAACTCTCTCTGGTTGTGCTTTGTTGCTCATAATTACTATCTGAATAAAATTAATAATTTAAATCTATTCAGACAGAGTTCAGTTTACACCCTCTTTAAAAAAGGTCATATAACAGCAAAAGTCTTTTTAATCATCGATCTTGCAAGGTTTTTGACTTGCTTAGGCTTGGCCCTTAATAAACCCAAAAATAAAATTTTAAAGCATTTATATTGAAGTTTTTAAGGCGTTTAGTAAAAGTCATGATGAAGATGCCGTATAAATTTGTGAGTCATTTCTCGCTGTTTTAAATAATATTTAAAAGCATTCCCTACATTTTTATAGATATCATCTAACATAGATATATTATATGCTGTCTGTTTATCACTTATAAAGAATGTAGTCTGTAACCAATGGCTCAATTCCGTGCAGCTTAAATTCTGTAGCAATTTGTCCTCTGTGATAGGTCGAATGGTTAATGATGTGAAAACAAATGTTCTGAATACTGTTGTTGAACACTTGACCTTTTGTGTTTGTGTAATTTAAATTGCCATTCAAATCAAATTTGTCAAGTATTTGCATGGTTTGTTCATAGTTTATCTTGTCTATGTTCTTCAAATCTTTCGTGTCATGAAGTTCCCAAACACCAAAGGTCGGCTGTTCAGGATTAATTCTATTGTTCCAAATTTGATGAGCATTCAAAAGATGATTAAACAGCTTCACTGCTTTTTCAGATGTTTTATCTGGCTTATCTATAAAAATATCTGACAACTCTTGGTTGAAATGATGACTATATTCAAATAACTCCTTAAAAAACTGTTTCATTATGTATGTCTTTTGTTCATTACGTATGGTGTGTATCTAACAAGTGGAGCAACACCTTAAGAAGCCATTTGTATAACCTTAGCTTTATTAAAAGCTTCTTTCAAAATTAAACTAGCATTATCCTTAGCTTCTTTTTCCGGTCTTTGGTTAAATCGGTAAAATACTCATGATTGCTTACGAATTGTAGGGTTTGAGCATTAAAGGTGTTGTGGAAACAATTAGAACATATAATCAATTTATATCCTTTATTTAACCTGAATTCTTGGTATGAAGGTATCGATTTATTCATAGTTTTAAAAATTCCTACTTCCGTTTTGACCAAACATTATTTCTTTTATTTTATATAGATCTATACTTTTTTATCATTATTAAAAGACTTATTACCGTTAGTCCGACAGCAATCAAATAGGGAGTTCCTGGAAAATAAAGTCCTGAACTTTCATCTTTGGTAAAGAAAGTAAAAGCCATTGTTAATAAAGGCGGTGCAATAATTGTTGATAAACCGAGAAGGCTGCTTAAACTCCCCTGTAATTCACCTTGTTCGTTTTTAGCTACATTTGATGTAATAATACTTTGAAAGCCTGTTCTTTGAACGCTACCGATTACATAAATCATCATAGCTGGAAATAGTAACCACTCTACTGCGGAAAAAGCAATTAGTAAAAGTCCACAAATAGAAGATAGCAGTCCAAAGATTGTCATTTTGGCATCTCCAAACTTTTTGGCCAATAACCTTACCAGCCAAGATTGAACAACAATTGAAAGCACTCCTAAAAACGCTAATGAATAACCAATTAATCGTGTATCCCAATCAAATTTTTCAATAGTAAAATACGCCCATACACTCGGCATACTATGTCCTGAAATTGCAACAAAGAACATTGCAACAATCAATGTTATGACCGCTGGGAATTTGCTCAAGTGCTTGAATGCCCCATATGGGTTGGCTCTTTTAACTTCAAATTTTCTTCGGTCCTTTTTCTCCAATGTTTCTGGAAACATAAAATAACCGAAAATAAAATTTCCAAAACTTAAAATAGCAGCTGCGATAAATGGGATATGCGTTCCAAATTGACCAAGAAGCCCCCCGATTACGGGACCAATTATCAACCCTGAACTATATGCAGCATTGATATAGCCAAAATTTTCGGTTCTATTTTCATCATTGCTAATATCGGCAATGCAAGCAGAAGCTACAGAATAACTAGCCCCTGCTATTCCAGCTATAAACCTACCAATAAAAAGCCAAATAATATGCTGAGCAAATGCAAGGAACAAACAATCAATAGCGAAGCCCAATAAAGAAATTAATAATACAATCCGCCTTCCATGCCGATCACTCAAATTGCCTAAAACCGGTGCAAAAACAAACTGCATCAACGCATAGGCAAACGTTAGCCATCCTCCATAGGTGGCTGCACTGCTAACATCTGTATTTATTAAATCTTGTATGAGTTGTGGTAAAACCGGATAGATAATCCCTAATCCTGCAGTGTCCATTGCTGTTACAATTAAAACAAATAGTATGGTTGATTTGTGCGATCGTGACATTTTAACTAAGCGGCTTTTTTCTAATTATGTTGAGGAGAAATTTTTTTGTAGTTCCTATATACCCTAATTGCAAAGATCAAAAAGACCAAAAAGGCAAATAGGGGTATATAATAGATTTTGCCGACAGGAACAGTTAGTGCCATTATTACCGCTCCTACAGATATTAAGATGGCAGAAACAAAATAGCCCATTTCGTCATAGAACCATGCATATGGAAAAAGATTAGCCCCAATCATTACCGCATAAGCCATTATGAAATATTGTGGGCTTTTCAATAAGATAAAGATCAGAATTGGAAAATAGATCATTTGGGCAAAGTGCAACCAAGGCCCCAAGGATTGCAAAGGGTTTTTCTTTACGTTCCATCTCGTTTTCAATATTTTTGATATCCCAATGGCTAACGGTGTAAGTGCGGCACCCCATATAAATGAACAGATACCCTTTTGAAAGGCCTTAAAATCCAAGGCCCATATGATGAAAAATCCGAACCATATAATACCTGCCGATATGATAAAGTCAATTCCATTTTTATTGGCAAGTTGATATTCCCTTTTCAGTTTTTTAAATTGAGTCTTTTCCATATTTTCAAGCATTAAATAAGGAGCAATTTTTTCAATTGTTTTTTATGTTTAATAATTTTAAGAACAAGGGAATCATTCCTATTGATAAGGCTACAAAAATAGCCACACGGATGTAGTTTAAACTTTGCCACATATTGGCCCGTTTTACCATGTCTGCTGTTGGACTTAGGCCTTCGGCCACTTTTTGAAACTCAATAATATTAGTTGCAAAGTAAGAAAGTGTCCAAGCCCTTACAGCAAAATGTATGGCAAAAAATATCAACAACCCATTTCTAATTGGAATTAATTTCCAGCAAAAAACAATAGCCAGTATAAAAGTGAGCTCGTGCAAGGAATGAAGAATTATCCAAAAAACCTTTAAACTTGCGCCATTTTTATTGGCCAACAGAGCAAATGTATCTGGTGGGTTGGCCGTCCATTTAGGTACTAAAACTGCTGTTTCAAAAATTTGAGCCCCGTTCATTAAAAAATAGAACAATGTAGTAATGAGCATCCAAAGCTCAGCTCTTGACAAGTAACTTTCAGTAATATTCATTATTTCACTTTTTTAAATCCATGGTTACGGTTTTCATTATTTCAGTTGCCGATAGAAAGTATCTTATTATGGCATTAATTTCTTCATCAGAAAATGTATCGATCAATTCTTGGGTTCTTCTTTGTAAATCTGAAAAAATGGGCTGAAGAAGTCCCATTATTTTAGTGACGTTCGGAACAATTAAAACTTTTCTACGATCATTTTTATCCGCTTTCCGTCGTACAAGTTTCTTTTTCTCAAGCCTGTCTATCAGTCCCGTTACCGAACCTGTTGTCAATCCTGTTATTTCGGCTATCTTTCCAGCAGTCATCTCTTCATATTCAATTATTAGTCCGAGATATTTATGGTCTGTTCCAGAAAGGCCCACTTTTCGTGCAATGGCCTCATGCATTAATATTGAAGTGTCGGAATAGGCACGACTAATTTGGCTGAAGTTCTTAGTTGTCTCCATATTTTTTTAGTTTGATAACAAAATATCTTATTATCTAAATATCTTTGTATCAAAGATAAATAAAAATAGACTTTTAGACCAAATAATTTTAAATAGAGGTTCGAATTTGATAAAAGTTACTTTTTTTTGTTGATCAATTTCGAAAACCTCATTATAAAATGAATATGAAAAATCATTATTGATAAAAGAATATCTGCTGGTCAATTTTTTCAAATCATATATAAAATGATTGTTTTAACCATTTTATCAAGGATACAAAAGCAAAAACCTCTCCACTTAGAGAGGTTTTTTGTTTACATGGTAAATATAATAAAGTTCTTCACGCAAAAGCCATTAAATATAAGCCTGTGTTTCAAAAATCGTTTATATTTAGTAAATGAAGCAGCAACTTAAACAGCATATAGAAAAAACGATTGCATTATCTGATCGGGAATTTGACTTTGTCTTTTCGCATTTTGACCAAAAATCTTTTTTGAAACATCAATTTATTATTCAAGAAGGCAATTATGCACATAATGACTATTTCCTTATAAATGGACTGGTAAAGTCCTCGCACATTGGCGAGGAAGGAAAAGAACATATTTTACAATTTGGAACAGAAAACTCATGGGTCTCAGATCCCCAGGCATATCATACCCATGCCAAGGCAACGCTTAATATACAGTGCCTGGAGGATACTCAAACATACCTCATCAGCTTTCAGGAGAAAGAAAAATTATGTGCAGATTTAACCAAAATGGAAAAATTCTTCAGCAAAAAAACAAGTCTTGAACAAATTACCTTACAAAGAAGGATTTTATGCTTAATAAGTAATAATGCACAAAATCGCTACGAGGATTTTTTAAGGCAATATCCAAATTTGATACAACGCATTCCCAAAACCATGATCGCATCATACTTGGGCGTTTCCAGAGAGACATTAAGCAGGCTATCTCATGCATAATGTGATAATTATCACATTTTATTTGTGACATTTGTCCTTTAATCAATCCATGCTTTGTTGGAATTTTGATCAAATAAAAAAAGACAAAGAAAATGGAGTACAGAAATTTAGGGAAATCGGGGTTAAAAGTCCCCATACTCAGTTTAGGAACAGGAACATTTGGTGGCACCAACGAGTTCTTTCAACGGTGGGGAGAAACCGATGTCAAGGAAGCAACAAGGCTAGTCGATATTTCACTTGAAAGGGGTGTTAATTTTTTTGACACCGCTAATGTTTACTCCCTTGGCGATTCCGAAGCCATATTAGGAGAAGCCATTAAAGGAAAAAGGGACCAGGTTTTAATAGCTACAAAAAGTTCTTTTCAAATGGGGGAAGGCCCTAATGAAAAGGGTTCGTCGCGTTACCATATCATTAAAGCACTGGACGACAGTTTAAAAAGATTGAACACAGATTATATAGATGTCTATTTTATGCATGGCTTTGATTCGTCCACACCCATTGAAGAAACACTATATACCTTGGACAAAATGGTTTCCAGTGGCAAGGTGAGGTATATAGGTGCTTCAAATTTTGCTGCATGGCAGTTAATGAAGTCGCTCTCGGTATCAGAAAAAAACAACTTGGAAAAATATGTAATCTATCAGGGATATTATTCATTGATAGGCCGTGATTACGAACAGGAAATAATGCCTCTTATAAAGGATCAAGGACTCGGGACAATGGTCTGGAGCCCATTGGGCTGGGGAAGGCTAACCGGAAAAATAAAAAGGAACAGCCCACTTCCAGAAGGAAGAGTAAAATCGGGTGGTTTGGTAGGCGCCCCACCTGTATTAGACGAGCATCTCTACAATGTTCTTGACGTGCTCGAAGAGATTGCTTCGGAAACCAAAAAAAGCATCCCTCAAGTTGCAATTAATTGGTTGCTTCAAAATCCCACGGTCAATAATGTAATTATAGGTGCGAGAAATGAAAAACAATTAATCTCAAACCTAGATTCGGTTGGCTGGAACTTAAATAAAAACCAAATGGAAAGACTAAATAATGTTAGCTTTCAAGAACCTATTTATCCACATTGGGTTGGAGAAAGGTAACTATTTATAGTACTTTCCCTGTTTTGGAATAGCTTGAGATTGCAACCTTTACATAAAAAAAACCTTTCGTTTGAAAGGTTTTTTTATATGAAACTTAAAGAATACTACAATGAAAAATAAAAGTAAAAAAGACATTAATTATTTGTTATATTTAGGCCGTAAAACATTGACCAAGCATGAAGAACACAGCTTTTTTAGTAACCCTGCTTATTGTATCGACCTTTATGGGTTGTAAGCAAAAAAGTAGGTCACAAACCGAAATTCTCGCAAAAAACACCTCTTTATATGTCAATCCGGTTATCCCTGGGGATTTTGCAGACCCGTCTGTAATTAGGGTCGCCAATACATATTATGCAATCGGGACATCCTCAGAATGGGCTCCACATTTTCCAATATTTACGTCCAAAGACCTTGTAAACTGGACGCAAACAACCTATGCTTTCGATAAAACACCCATATGGGCTTCGTCTTCATTTTGGGCACCAGAATTATTCTATTATAACAATACATTTTATTTGTATTATGTTGCCAGAAGAAAAAGCGATGGCGTTTCTTACATTGGTGTGGCTACTACAAAAAACATTGAAAATGGCTTTAAAGACCATGGCGTTTTAATTGAATACGGCAGCGAAGCCATCGATCCGTTTGTAATGGAAGACAACGGCAATTTATATATAAGCTGGAAAGCATATGGGCTCGATGAACGACCAATAGAATTATTAGCCACCAAGCTTTCCAATGACGGACTAAAACTGGTTGGCGACCCATTCACTATATTAAAGGATGATAATTTACGGGGAATAGAAGGTCAATATATGGTTAAAAAAGATGGTTTTTACTATCTTTTTTATTCTGAAGGAGCTTGTTGTGGCAGCAAATGCGATTACGATGTGCGGATAGCAAGGTCGAAAACACTTCAGGGCCCATATGAAAAATATACCAAAAACCCCATTTTAACCGCCAACGATACCTGGAAGTGCCCCGGCCATGGAACCATGGTTAAAACTACAGAAGGGAAATGGGTATATATGTACCATGCCTATAGCCAGAAAAGTGACATCTATACCGGAAGACAAGGCTTGATAGACGAAATTGTTTGGGACGAAAAAACCGGGTGGCCCATACCAAAAAGTAATGTAGCCCCTTCTAAACAAAATGAATCGCCATACAATTCCGTTCAAAATATTGATTCAGGATTTCACGACGATTTTAACAATAATGAACTGAATAAATCTTGGCAATGGGATTTTAGAAACGTTGTGCCTAATGTTACCATAGACAATGGCAAACTTTTGCTATCTGGACAGACCAAAGAAACAAATCTTGCAGGAACCGCACTGACCGTTCGCCCTTTTTATGGAAACTACACCATTGAAGCCGGTATCACCAATAAAAATGAAAGCCTAAAAGGACTAACCGTGTATGGCGATGCCAACCAATGTCTTGGTCTTGGCGTTGTTGATAACAATATTATTGCTTGGCAGGTAAAAAACAATGAACGGAAAGTCTTATCAACCGTTTCTATTGAAGGTTACAAAATGCTTCAACTTAAAATTTCCATGAAAAATAATGAATGTCACTTTTATTGGAAGGATGAAGGCAACTGGAAACCCATAAAACTTGAAGGTGAATCAACCATAAACGGAGCCTTTCTTCCACAATGGGACAGGAGCCCCCGCCCTGGACTCATTCAATACGGAAAGTCCGAAAAACCTGCCATGTTTGATTATTTCAAGATAGCTCACAATCCATAGTATTTTACCAAAATGGAAAAGTGCAAATTTCTTTTTTTGAGTATCATTATTAAAACGCCTAATTTTATGCCCATCTGAAAAAAATATTAATCTATTTTCATGGTTGTAGACAACTTAGAACAAGGCTATTTTGGTATTGGAATCCTAAATGGAAAAACACCTGCAAATCTAGGCGTATTGTGGAGGTCTGCCCAAAATATGGGTGCAAGTTTTATCTTTACAATTGGCAACCGTTATCATAAACAAGCAAGCGACACCCACAAAGCTGTAGGCGCCATGCCTTATTTTCATTACGACACTTTTGAAGATTTTTATAGGCACTTGCCAAAGAGTGCATTATTAATTGGAGTTGAACTTAACGAAAATGCCAAACCACTCGAAACCTTTCAACATCCCCGGAGGGCTGTCTATTTATTAGGAGCAGAAGATCATGGCTTGAGCAATGAAGCAATTAAAAAATCGCATATATTAGTTCAATTCAAATCTACCTATAGCTTGAACGTGGCAGTTGCAGGTAGTATTGTTATGTATGACCGCTCAATGAAAGGAACCGTTATTTATTAAAAATGAACATTGAACTTTACACTATTATAGGCTGGGTAGGCGCCATTATATTCATTATTGCATACTTGTTATTGGTCATGAAAAAAATATCGGCCAGAAAAAAAACGTATCATATCTTAAATGCCATTGGAGCCATTTGCCTGATAGCAAATGCCTATTATTTATCAGATTTCCCCAATGTTTTAGTAAATGTAGTCTGGGCAGCAATTGCAATCTACGCATCAACAAAAAGTCTGTCGTCTAAAGGCTAGCCTGCTTTTAATAATTGCATGGCATACGATACATATAACTGTACTTGCTTTTTATATGCGGTTTCTTCTTCTTTAAATAATCCCAAATAATAATATCCTCCGTCAATTAAGGCAAAAATAATTTCGGTAGCTTCCTCGATATCGGTATTTGCTATGACATTATTTTCACGTGCTTCGTATAATTTCGATCTTAAAACCTCATGCAATGATTCTAAGTACCGCTTAAAACTTATTTTAAAATCGCTTTTTCTATAAACCAAAGCATAGCAACTGTAAAAAACCCCATCGTCAAAATACCGATTCCATTTTCTTGAAAAGAGACTTTCAATAAAACTAATCAACCGTTCTTCTGAATTGATTTCCCCAAACTCTTTGGAGCTAACAATATTCAAATGCCGTTCTAGTATATATTCATTCAACCCTATTAATAAATCGTCTCGCGTTTTAAAATAGTGCATGACCAAACCATTGCTTATACCCATTTCATCGGCAACCTTGGCAATTGAAGCATTTTCCAAACCTATTTTTTTGGCCACCTTATAAAAAGATTTGATAATCTCCTTACGTCTTTTATCTGTCAAATTTTTTCTTCCCACTCGCACTGTTTTAAACAAATATAACACTTTGATTTGTTTATGGATAACAGAATACGTTTAACAATAATTAAACATTATCATAATATTTTTTTAAATTGAACATTCATTCAATTTATTTTTTAATAAAATACATTTAACCCAATTAAAAACTTAAACCAAGTCAAGATGAAAATCAAACAATTACCACTCTCGGTTCTCACCTTTTTAGTATTGATCAATACTGTTCTTGCTCAAGAAAAAAAGGTTGTTTTTATTATTGTAGACGGCATTGCCTTCAACATGCTACAAAAGGCTAATACCCCCAATCTGGACAATATCTCTAATCAAGGCAGTTTTACTGAAGCATATGTTGGCGGCCTTGTAGGTACCTATTCCGAAACGCCAACCATTTCGGCTGTAGGGTACAACAGCTTGCTTACCGGTACTTGGGTAAATAAGCATAATGTATATGGAAATGGCATAAAAAACCCAAATTATAACTATCCAACTATTTTTAGACTGTTTGAAAATCAATTTCCAGATAAACAAACTGCCATATTTTCAACTTGGTTGGACAACAGAACCAAACTTATTGGCGACAGCCTTCCGCAAACAAATTACATAAAACTGGATTATGCCTATGACGGATTTGAATTAGACACCATTGCTTATCCACATGACGATGCACGGAAATATATTAAGGATATCGACAAAAAAGTAGCTCATGAAGCCGCAAGGTATATTAAAGAGAAAGGGCCCGACCTATCGTGGGTTTATTTGGAATTTTCAGATGATATAGGTCATAAATATGGAGACAGCCCTCAATTGTACAATGCCATTGAATTTGAAGACAAACTTATTGGTTCCATCTGGAACTCGATTAAAGAACGCGAGGCCAGCCACGATGAAGAATGGATGTTACTTGTTACAACCGACCACGGAAGAACCGTCAAAGACGGTAAGCACCATGGAGGGCAAACAGACAGGGAAAGAAGCACATGGATTGTTACCAACATAAAAAACACCAATCAATATTTTAATAATGAAACGCCCGGGATAGTCGACATTCTCCCTACCATGATCGACTTTCTAGATATAAATGTTGATAAAGACATTCAATATGAAATCGATGGGGTTTCATTAATCAATCCTGTTAATGCTATTAATCTAAAGGCAAACATACATGATGGGAAACTTGAGGTAAGTTGGAAAAATATTAATCAGAACAATTCAGAAGGAAAATTATATATCGCTGAAACCAACAATTTTAATACTGGCGGAAAAGATCAATACCGGCTATTGGGCACTGTAAACCTAAGCAAAGAACATTACACCAAAAAGTTAGGGAAAAACGACTCTAAATTCTACAAAATAGTTTTAGAAACCAACAACAACAGCATCAATACATGGATAATCAAATAACTACTAATCTAAAAAAACCAATGAAAAAAAGAATTATTCTTTCAATCCTGTTACTAATTACAGCTATTGGGTTTTCGCAAAACACAATTTCGGGTACTATAACAGACCAAAACAACATCCCTTTGGGCGGTGTAAACATAAGCATTCAGAATTCCGTTGGAGGAACTGTCTCAGATTTTGACGGAAATTACAGTATTCAAGCTAAAGACGACGATTCTATTATTTTTTCGTACATCGGGTTTAAAACGCAGACTATTGCCTTGAATGGGGAAAACACTATAAATATAGTTATGCAAGAGGACTCTGAACAACTAAATGAAGTTGTAGTTACTGCATTAGGCATAAAAAAGGAAAAGAAAGCATTAGGATATGCCGTACAAGAAGTTGATGGCGAAAGTTTGGAAAAAGCAAAAGAAGCTAATTTTGTAAACTCCCTTTCGGGCCGGGTGGCTGGCTTAACTGTAAAAAACTCAACAGATTTATTCCAAAATCCAGAAATCAATTTACGGGGCGCTAGCCCTTTGCTGGTGATTGATGGAATTCCAGACAGGACAACCGATATTTGGAAAGTAAATACCGACGATATCGAAAACGTAAGTGTGTTAAAAGGTGCCACCGCATCTGCATTATATGGTTCGGCAGGAAGAAATGGCGCCATTATGATTACTACAAAAAAAGGCAAAAAAGGCAAAATGTCTGTTTCCTTTAACAATTCAACCATGTTTCAACCTTCCTTTATTAAGGTGCCCGATGTACAGACTACCTACGGAAACGGTAATCAAGGGGTATATGCTTATGTGGACGGAAGTGGCTCGGGTACCGAAGGCGGTGGCTGGATTTGGGGGCCAAAACTAGACCAATTAGACCCCTCCACCCCTAGCGGCTATGTGGAAACAACACAATACAATAGCCCTATAGACCCTCAAACTGGTGAGCTGATTCCAATTCCATATATAAGTAGAGGCAAAAATAATATCGACGATTTTTTTAGAACCGGCCTTATTCAATCCAATAACATAAGTGTAGATTGGGGAAGCGAAAAAGCCAGTTATAGGATGTCGCTTTCCAATGTATACCAAAAAGGAATTGTTCCCAATACCGATTTAAAAAACACATCTTTTAGCGTTGGTGGATCCATAAACCCATCAGATAATTTTAAGGTAAACTCCACCTTAACCTATAATAAACAATACACCAACAATTTTCCCGAAGTAGGATATGGGCCAACAAACTATCTTTATAATTTAATTCTTTGGACGGGAGTAGATGTAGATGTAAACGATTTAAAAAATTATTGGAGAGAGGGTCAAGAAGGCTATCAGCAAAGGCATTTCAACGTTTCTTATTACAATAACCCTTACTTTCAGGCTTTCGAATATTTAAGAGGATATAATAAAGATAATGTTTTTGGAAATATTAATTTTGAATATAATATTACCCCAGAGTTTAGCTTAAAAGGACGTAGCGGGGCAAATATTTACAGCTTATACAGAACTTATAAAGAACCTAAGAGTTATATTGGGTATGGAGATAAATCCAGAGGCAACTTTACCGTTGAAGACTCTAATTATTTCGACATTACAAGTGAGCTTGGTATAAAATATGAAAACGACCTTACTGAAGACATTTCTATAAATGGCGAGTTTGCTTATGCAAATTATTATAGAAACTCAACGTATCATTCTACTGCAACCGACGGGTTAAACATACCGGGCTTTTATAATCTTGACAATAATTCGGGAGCTACGCTATTTGGGGAAAATGACATAACCAAAGAAACCATTCATAGTTTTTACGGCTTTGTAGATCTTGAGTTTTACAATGCTTTTTATCTTACTTTTACGGGAAGGAACGACAAAGTATCCAGTCTTCCCGAAGGAAATAATTCTTTCTTTTACCCGTCAATTTCAGGTTCTGTGGTGCTCTCAAGCATATTCGACCTTCCAAGTTGGGCTTCTTTTGCTAAGTTAAGGGGCTCTTGGTCCCGGGTATCCGAAGGAAAAATAGACAAACAATCCAACAATCCATATAGCCATATTCAAGCCTATGAAAAAGGTACGAGTTGGGATGGAACACCTTCGGCTTATTTTGGAAGCGCGCTATTGTCTCCTAATTTAAAACCAGAAACCTCAGACACTTGGGAAATAGGTTCCTATATTAGGTTTTTTCAAAACCGATTAGGTTTGGATGTTGCTTATTATCAAGCAAGGGACTACAACAATCTTATTTACAGCCCGCTTTCTGAAACGTCGGGATATACAAGTTTGCTATTAAATGGCGATGTATTCAAACGAAAAGGAATTGAATTTACACTAGATGCTTCCCCTATTAAAAATGAAAATTTTCAATGGAACACTCAAATTAACTTAAGTCAGTATAGGCGTTATCAAGAAGAAATATATGGCAATAAAGAACAAACAGAAGGTTTTATCCGTGTAGGCGACCGTACCGACAAAATTTATGCAAATGTTTATCAAACCAATGAAAATGGAGAACTCATTTTAGAGAATGGTTTCCCGGTATCCGACCCATATCAACGCTATATAGGCTATGATGAACCCGATTGGACTTATGGGATTTCCAACAACATTTCCTATAAAAATTTTAATCTATCATTTCTTTTCGACGGCCGCATCAATGGCCTTATGTATTCTACCACCAACCAAAAAATGTGGTGGGGAGGTACAGCCCCGGGCACTGTAAACCAGTTTAGGGACGATGCCAATAATGGAGAAAGCACATTTATTGCCCCGGGCGTAAAGGTTATTGGTGGCTCGGTTGAATATGACGTAAATGGAAACATTGTAAACGACACACGCGAATATGCACCAAATGATGTTGCTGTAAACTATATCAACTACATGCAAACAACCAGCAATAATCAAAATAAAAATTATCATTACTACAAAGAGACCTTTATTAAACTTAGGGAAGTTACCCTTACTTATACTTTTGGAAAAGCTATTATTGATAAAATGCCTCTTTCCAACTTGAGCCTTTCGTTTGTTGGAAGAAACCTATGGCTTTCTTCAGACATTCCAAATGTAGACCCAGATTCTGGAAAAGATAATTTACAAGCACCTTCCACTCGCAGTATCGGATTTAATATTAATGCCAAATTTTAATTAAAATGAAAAAAATAACAACATCCTTTATATGCTTTCTCGTTTTCTTAACCATAAACAGTTGTAGCAAAACAGAAGATTTACAAGACGACCCCAACAGGGCCACAGAAGTAAGCCCGGAACTACTTCTAACAAATATTGAAATTCAGGCTTTTAACAATATAAGTTTATCTGCCGCTCTGGCAAGTCGCTACTTAACGTACACCAATGGGGTAAATTCAAACCAGTATTACAACTGGCAACGTGCCGGGTACGATGATTATGACAACCTTAAACAGGTATCCAAAATGATGGAAGAAGCTCAAAGAACCGAATCGGGGGTTTATCAAATCTTGGGTAAATTTTTCAATTCATACTTTATTATATCGCTTACCGAGGTGTTTGGTGATGTACCATATTCTGATGCCATTCAAGCAACCGAAAACAATTATACTCCAGTATATGATACACAGAAATCAATTTATCTTAAGGTTTTAAATGACTTAAAGGATGCAAACAACGAACTGGCCACTAATGAAGAAACCATACTTGGCGATATTATATACAATGGCGATAAGTTAAAATGGAGAAAGCTCATTAATTCATATTATTTAAGGGTTTTAATGAATCTTTCCATAAAAGAAGGGAATGATGAATTAAACATAGTTGCCCGATTTAACGAAGTATATACCAACCCTGGTAAATACCCTATTTTTGAATCGAATGAAGATAATGCCGCATTAAATTATTACAATATACAGGATAACAGATACCCATTGCAAAATAACAACGACTTACAAACAGCCTATTACATGGAAGAAAGTTTTGTCGAGCGCCTCCAAAATTTTGAGGACCCCCGCTTGTTCGCATTTGCAGAAAAGAAACCGAATGCCGCCGATTTACCAAATACCGATTTTTCTGCATATGGTGGACTTTATGGAAGTGGAGATCTTAATGATAACACAAGCAAGGCTGTTGCTGGTGAAGCTTCCAGGGTTCATCCCCGATATTTTACAGATCCGGAGAACGAATCAAGCTTATTAATAAGCTATGCGGAATTAGAATTTATTTTAGCTGAAGCAGTTGCCAGAAATTGGATATCGGCCGATATTGATATTCATTATAAAAATGGCATTTCTGCATCTATGGAGTTTTATAATATTTCTAATTTTAACGACTATTTAAACAATCCTGACATTCAGCTTTCACCAGGAAATGAAATAGAAACAATTTTAACCCAAAAACACATTTCAATGTTTTTAAATACTGGGTGGCAAATATTTTATGAGCAAAGAAGAACCGGATTTCCAGAATTTAACACCGATGGAGAAGGAATTTTAAACAACGCTAAAATTCCAAAACGATGGATGTATCCAGCAGATGAAGCCGTTAATAATGGAAATAACTTAACCGATGCCATTCAACGCCAATATCCAAACGGGGATAATACAAATGCCGAAATGTGGTTATTGCAATAAATTTTTTGATTTATTCCAAACAAAAGGAGGGGGGTTGATTAATAAAAACACCCTCCTTTTTTTATGGTCATTCTAACCATAATTGGCACTAACGACATTTTAAGGGGTTGATTATGCCATTGTTTATCAATACCTTAGCAACATGAAAAAAGTTGGTGTACTCGTTCCACATTATAGCATTATTGCGGCCATAGGCAATACCCGGTATATGTTTAAAATGGTAAATACATTTTTAAAAGAAATTGGCAAGCCGCCGTCTTTTGATGTCAGGCTAATTGCAGAGACACCAGAAATAAGTCTAAACGACAATCTTTATACCATTCAGGCAGATCATACATTTGAGGAAAAAGAATTATTCGACTTGATAATAATCCCGCCCACCAGCGGAAAAATGGAAGCGTCCATAAATGTAAACGCAAAAACCATTAAATGGGTAAAGCATCAATATAAAAACGGTGCCGATATTGCAAGCCTTTGTGTGGGTGCCTTTCTTTTGGCCGAAACCGGGCTCTTAAATGGCAAGGAATGCTCCACCCACTGGAAAACACTAAACCAATTTAGAGAGCGTTATCCGCTAGTAAAACTAAAGCACCATAAAACGGTTACAGACACGCAGGGAATCTACACAAGCGGTGGCGCCAATACTTATTGGAATTTATTGATTTATTTAGTAAAAAAATTTACCTGTCCAGAAGTGGCCCTGCATACGGCAAAATATTTTGAGGTGGAACCAAACCTAAACGACCAATCGCAATTCTTTATTTTTAATGGCAACAAAAGCCATAAAGACGATAAGGTGCTGGAAGCTCAAGAATATATTGAAAAAAATTACACTCAAGGGATTACACTAGACCAAATATGTATGCTAACAAAATTACCCCGTCGTACTTTTCAAAGGCGGTTTAAAAGGATAACTCATTTTACGGTTATTGAATATCACCAACGTGTAAAAGTAGAGGCCGCAAAAAAGTTATTAGAGATAAATCAAAAAAATATAAGTGAAATTATGTTCAGCGTAGGTTATTCGGACCCTAAATCTTTTAGGGCCATTTTTAAAAAATATACCGGACTTACTCCTATTCAGTATAAAAACCGTTATTCATCATAAATCATCAAATCAAAAGGGTTTATTCATCATCAAAAAAAATCAAATCATGCTTCACCTCATAAAATACATAGTAGACTTATTTACCTTTTTGCTTGTTTACTTGCTGTAAATATAGTACAGCCCTTTTACAACAATATTACAAAAACAACCAGCTACTATAAAACTCTTTTTATTTTATATAAGTATATTTTACTTATATTTAAACCTATAAGCTCGTGCCATCTTTGGTTATCGGGGTTATATATAGTAAAACCAACCAAAACATTGTAATATGACAAAGCATACCAGCAGAAGAAAATTTATCAAAAATTCATCCTTAGCCCTTACCGGACTTGGCATGGCCAATTACCTATCTGCAAACACATTAACCGCGCTACAACAAAAAGTGGGCCCTAACGACCAGATAAACTTTGGCGTAATTGGCTGTAACGGGATGGGCTGGAGCGACATGAGTGCCCATTTAAACATCCCGGAGGTAAACTGCATCGCGCTGGCCGACATCGACCAAAATGTACTCGATAAAAGGGCCGCCAATGTAAAGGAGTTGCGCAATACAACTCCAAAACTATATACCGATTACCGTAAAATGCTTGAAAACAAAGATATTGATGCTGTTATTATAGGAACGCCAGATCATTGGCATTGTTTAAATATGGTGGATGCTTGCGAAGCAGGAAAGCATGTGTACCAAGAAAAACCAATAGCCAATAGCATCGAGGAATGCAATGTAATGGTGAAGGCCGCAAAAAAATACGGCCGGATAGTACAAGTTGGTCAATGGCAACGAAGCGGCTCTCAATATGATGAAGCCATAAAATATGTGCAATCGGGCAAACTGGGAAATATAAGGCTTGTAAAATGTTGGTCGTATCAAGGTTGGATGAAACCAGTTCCTGTAGTTCCCGATTCTGCACCGCCAAAGGGAGTAGATTATAAAATGTGGCTTGGACCCGCACCAGAAAGGCCTTTTAACAAAAACCGGTTTCATTTTAACTTTAGATGGTTCTGGGATTATGCAGGTGGTTTAATGACAGATTGGGGCGTACATGAAATAGATATTGCTTTGTTTGCCATGAACGTAAAAGCCCCTAAATCTATTCTTGCATCCGGTGGGAAATTTGCCTATCCAAACAATGCCTCTGAAACCCCCGACACTTTACAGACCGTATACGAATTTGAAAATTTCAACTTACTTTGGGAACATGCCACAGGAATCGACGGTGGCAACTACGGAAAATCCGAAGGGATTGCCTTTATTGGCAATAACGGGACGCTGGTAGTAAACAGGCAAGGTTGGGAAGTAATTCCAGAAACTCAGGACCAAGACGGCAAAAGAGTGCCAAGAACAGAAAAAGTAGATTTTATTCCGGGAAAAAACAATGCCCTTGACGTCCATGCCCAAAACTTCGTTAATGCCATTAAAGGAGAAACCAATAATTTAAATTGTGGTATAGAGACCGGAAGTATTGCTGCCATTAATGCACATATGGGCAATATTGCCTATAAAACCGGCGAAAAAATATATTGGGACGCCACAAAGGAGCAGTTTAAAGACAATGCCCGCGCCAACCAACTTACAAAGGCCAATTACCACAATGGGTGGGAATTGCCCAACGTATAATCAACAATTTATCTCGGCTTTATTGTTGCTTTTGGCAAGCCCATAAAATGGCTTATTTTGTAAATTAACATAGAACATTGCATTGTTTTCCTCAAAGACTTTCAATTGGTCGTCTATGGACAAGTGCACGCGGTCAATCTCTTTGGTATTAAAATACAGGCCGTAGTTTCTGCGCTGGTCGTAAATAAGCCATTTTTTATTGGGGTATTTTCTTTTAAAATAATTCCCGATAAGCGGTAACATATTAAAATTAGAATTTATGGTAGCCACTTCCATACCGGTTCTTGTTGTTTTAAAAACCAAAAAATTTTTAATATGCCCCAATTCCCTGTCTACCATTCTGGCAACTTGGGAGACCCGAAGTGTATTGGCATCGGGCATATCGGTATACCTAAAAGATTCTGTAGCATATACATGCACAATATATTTCAACAAAGCATCTTCCGTACCCTTAATTTCGCTTAAAAAAGCTTTATACAATTCATTCGCACCATGTTTTGTTAGCTTCACCTCCAAAGATTTCCAGACCCGCTTGGAATATATTTCAGAAGAAGATACGTTTACGGTTTCCGAAAACATATCGGGAACATAATGCTTGGGTTTCACTATGGAAACTTCTTTTATGTTTTCATCAAAAACTTTGTAAACGGCCGACAAAAACCCAATAAAACTGCCATCGTAAATTAAAATTGTATTCATAGTTGTTTTTCTTTTAGTTCTTTTAAAAAACTTGGTAAAAATTGACGCTCCTGTTTTTGGAAATATTCCAATATTTAATAATGCATTCTTCATATCTTTCTTTAAATTAGCCAATGTTATTACCAATAACCGATTCAAATATATGGAATTATTCCAATAAAAAGGAATTATTCCTAAATTTTTTATATATTTACATTGCATATTGTATTTAATTCATCATACAAACATGAAATCTAAACTTCCTATAGAAGTAACACGCTTTAAAGAAATAAGGGAAAAATATAATTTTACCCAGCAAACCTTTGCAGAAACCCTCGGCATTAAAAGTTCTACGGCCGATATCGAAAGGGGCAAATCAAAAATCTCCGGCAGCATTGTAGTCGAGCTCATGGAACAGTTTAAGGTAAACCCCTTATGGCTCTATGGAAAAAGCAACCAAAAAGAATTAAGTACAACGGTCAATACCGCGCCAAAAATACTTACCGTCACCCCCGAAAACAACGATGGTATTGTCTTGGTAAATGTAAAAGCCGCCGCGGGTTATCCGCACAACATTCAGGATCTGGACTGGTACGAAGAGCTCCCCGCTTTCACCCTTCCCCTCCCCGAGTACAGAAATGCTACCTATAGGGGCTTTCAGGTAGAAGGCGACAGTATGTTGCCCGGTCTGCACCCCAAAGAATGGGTTTTGGGAAAATCGGTAGAAAATGTAAACATGCTCAACAATCACGCTATATGCGTAGTGGTCCTGCACGACAGCGTACTCGTGAAAAAAGTACAAAAGCACGACAACAACGAGCACTTATCCTTAATTTCATTAAACCCCGAATACCCGCCAATTACCATCAACACTTTTGACATTCAGGAATTATGGGAAGTAAAAAGTAAAATAAGCATGGAACTGGACGGGGATGCAGGCAATATTGCACTTTCGCAAATACAACAATCCATTACAGAGCTTAAAAGCGAAATTCAATATTTAAAAAATAAGTAGGAGCCCATAGGTCTGGGTTTGTAGCCAAGGCATTTGCCCGCTTTCACCCATACATGCCCCGTTCCTCCCGGACGGGGCAGGGTAATTGGCTCAATCGGGGCTAGAAGCCCATATTTGGGCATAAGTTAATTACTGTTCAATACTTTCTGCACTAAACACCATTAATTCCCCTTCCTCAAATTTTGCCGTAATTTCTATTGGGTTGCAACATACCTCGCAATCTTCCACATATGTTTGGTTTACCGAGGGATCCAAGAGCATGGAAATTTCTTCCCAACAATACGGACATTGAAAAAAATGTTCAAACATACCGTTCAAGACTTAATTAATTATTACAAAACACTGCAAATCATGCCTAACAACTTGGTATTTTAATTAAAATCGAAAGCAACGAACAAAAAAAGAGTGTTAGTAACCAACTAACACTCTGTAAATCAATCAAACAAACTAACTAAAATATGGAACAATTGTAAGTGGAACATTCAAAAAAAAATGTATAGTACACTTAGTTGATCTATGCCACGAATATACATACAAGTTAGCTAAATTATCTGTTAAATGCATATTTTTTCGATGAAATGCACTTTTAGGATAAACTTTGTAGTTCTTCGGTTAATAAATACCATTCTTCGGTTTGGGTTTCCAATTGTTTTTTCTTGGCATTGTATGCTTCAAAAAAACCTGGCTCGGCTACCATTTCATCATGGTTTGTAAGCAATTTCTTGTCGATAACCGCTATTTCTTTTTCAAGATCTGCAATATTGGTTTCGAGCTTGCTAATTTTGTTGCTCAATGTTTTTAAGACTTTCTGCTCATCAAAAGATAGCTTTTTTTCTTTTTTCTCAACCTTTTCGGCTACAACTTTTGTTTTTTTCTCTACTTCCCTAAAATCTTCTACCTTTCTTTGTTCCAAGTAATAATTAATATCGCCCAGGAACTGCTTTATTTTTTTATCCCTAAACTCATAAACACTATCTGTTAAACCCTGCAAGAAATCACGGTCGTGCGAAACCAAAATCAAAGTCCCTTCAAAATTCTTCAGGGCCTCCTTTAAAACATTTTTAGATTTAATGTCCAAATGGTTTGTAGGTTCGTCCATAACCAACACATTAAACGGATGCAAGAGCATTTTACAAAGTGCCAATCTGTTCCTTTCCCCACCTGACAATACTTTTACCTTTTTATCAACATCATCTCCCCTAAATAAAAAGGAGCCCAGCATATCGCGCACTTTAGACCGGTTATCGTCACGGGCTTCATCCAACATGGTATCCAGAATGGTCTTTTCCCCATCCAGATATTCGGCCTGGTTTTGGGCAAAATACCCCAATTGCACATTATGGCCCAGCTTTAATTTTCCGGTATGCTTTATCTCATCTACAATAATTTTTGCCAACGTTGTTTTTCCCTGCCCATTTTGGCCTACAAATGCTGTTTTGGAATTTCTTTCTATAAGCATGTCAACACCTTTTAAGACTTCCTTGTTGCCATAATTCTTCCCCACATCTTCGGCCTCAACCACAACTTTTCCCGGCTGAATAGATACTGGGAAGCGTACCTTCATTACTGCGGTGTCTTCTTCATCTACCTCAATCCGTTCTACCTTGTCCAGTTTTTTAATTAACGATTGCGCCATGGATGCCTTTGAGGCTTTTGCACGGAATTTTTCAATGAGCTTTTCGGTTTGCTGAATTTGCTTTTCCTGATTTTTTTGTGCATTTAGCTGTAATTCCCGCATTTCAGAGCGGAGTTCCAAATATTCGGAATAAGGTTTGCTATAATCATAAGCTTTTCCTAAAGAAATTTCAATCGTCCGGTTCGTAACATTGTCCAAAAACATTTTATCGTGGGAAACTATCACAACAACACCGCCGTAGGCCCTTAAAAACTGTTCCAGCCAAATAATGGATTCTATGTCCAAATGGTTTGTGGGCTCATCCAGCAAAAGCACATCATTGTCTTGAAGCAATAACTTAGCAAGCTCGATACGCATACGCCACCCACCCGAAAAAGTATCTGTAAGCTTATTGAAATCTTCGCGTTTAAAACCCAGCCCCAATAATACACGTTCTGTTTTTCCTTGGTAATTATAACCGCCCATTATTTCGTAGCGGTGTGTTAGGTCGCTTAAATCGATCATGAGCTGGTTGTAAGACTCACTTTCGTAATCCGTTCTTTCGGCAAGTTGGTTATTAATTTTATCCAGCTGAAGCTCCATGGTTTTTATTTCTTCAAAGGCCTGGTACGATTCTTCTAAAACGGTATTCCCCAATTTAAAATCGATATCCTGCTTTAAAAAGCCAATTTTAACATCTTTATCATTAGAAATCACGCCGCTGTCGGGTTCCATTTCTTTTGATAGCAACTTGAGCATTGTGGACTTTCCGGCACCATTTTTCCCAATTAGCCCAACCCGGTCTCCTGCGTTTAGCCTAAAAGCAATTTCTTCAAATAAATATTCTCCCCCAAAAGAGATAGAAAGGTTGTGGACGTTCAACATTTTTGCAATAATTGTTACATGAAACAATACTAGAAAATAGTATTTTTACATAAAATTTCTGCAAATGTTAAAAAAAGGAAGCAAATTATACAGTATTTTAACAGGAAGTTGTCCTAAATGCCAAGAAGAAAGCATGTATGTAAGCAAAAACATGTACAATCCCGGCGAAACCATCCATATGAACGAGCATTGCTCTCACTGCGGTACGAAATATAAAATAGAACCTTCCTTTTTTTACGGGGCCATGTATGTAAGTTATGGTGTTGGTACCGCATTTGCGGTGGCTGCTTTTGTTATTTCTTATCTTTTTATTGGCACCAGCGTAAAAACCGCTTTTTTTGCCATTATAGGCACCTTGGTTGTTTTTATGCCCATAATTATGCGTTTGTCCAGAAATATCTGGATTAATTTTTTCTTTAAATACGATCCCAAAGCAGTAGAAAAACATCAAGCTTCGCAAGCATAAAAGATTGGTTTTATGGAAATAGAGATTGTTATGCGCAAAACATCAACCAGATTACCCTGTCCATTTTTTTTGAAAACGCGCAATGTCAATTTCGGCATCCAGCAATGTTCCGCGCTCGATATAATTGAATAATTTTTGGGCTACATACGGGGCAATCATAACGCCACGGCTCCCGAGACCATTCAGCACATAACTATTTTTGTACTTTGGATGCCTGCCTATTAATGGCCTCCTGTCTGTTACCGTTGGGCGTATTCCGGCCACATGGTTTACCACTTTATAATTGCATTTAAAAAAGGTTCTAAGCTTTTCCTCCAATTCCTTCCGGGATTCTTCTGTAGGCGTATTAGACTTATCCTTCCATTTGTATGTGGCGCCAATTTTATACAGGTCGTTTTTTAGCGGAATAATAAATACGGAAGATTTTAGCACAAAATCCAACTTTAACCCGGGCGCTTCTATTTCCAACAGCTCACCTTTGGTCCCATTTAACGGTAAATAATTAAAGTACGGATTGCCTTTCAGGCCAAATCCTTCACAAAAAACAATATGTCTCGCCATTATGTCTTTGTATTCCAAAAAGCCGTCATTGGCTTTTAAAAGGCTATACTCAAACCGCTCTTTACGAAGTTTCTCCCCATTGTTTAAATATTCGGTATAAGACTGCTGTAATAAATCGGTATCTACCCTTCCGGTATGCAGCACTTCTCCATAACCAAGAGGAGCATCTATGCACTTATTGTTGTTTTTAACAAGTTGGGTAGAAAGAAAAGGCTGTAACGAGGGCTTGTCGGAAGCTTCAAACCACATGTTCTGTTCTTCAACAGATACAAACCTTCTTAAAACCGGAATTTTATAATTTATTTTTTCTGAAATCTTTTCTTCAATAGTTTTGTAAAAGCGGTCCAACAGCTCCAATTGTTCCTTTGCTTTCCAAACTTCTGTAAAACGCTTTAAAATAACAGGGTTATACATCCCTCCGGCTACATTGGAAGATTGCTGGGAATTATCATCAAAAACTATAAACGACTTATTGTTTTTTTCTAATTGCTCGCAAAAGGCAATGCCCCCAAGCCCAATTCCAACAATTATATAATCTACCATGGTACAAAAATAGCATTTGTTAAAAAGAAAAAACCACGCAATGCGTGGTTTTTAATGTTATTTTGTTTTGAATTGGAATCAAAATATAAATTTAGTAACTCCACATATCCTGTTCCTTGTCCCTTATTTTCTCTTCTAATCGTTGCGACTCCAAGAGTTGGAACATGGCATTATCTGGAATGTAATCTTTAACAGACCTATCGCCTTGTACGTTTTCCTCTTTGTAGATTACCGCGTTAAAACGTCTGGCATTCAACAATTGATCGAACGAAATAGGCCTGGCCGAATTTTGGTTGTTAAAAGCTTTTGCTTCGTGTAGGATATCTCTGGCACTAGGAAACCATACCCAAAACAGCTCAACAAGGTCAGAATCTTCACTGTCTATAAAGTTAACATCCGGTGCTACCGGAGCCAACCCCAACAAACGGTATTTAAGTTCTCCTTGACGCTTATCAAAATACCAAACACCTTTTATACGCCATTCTTGGATATCGGCAGCGGTAAGGTTTCTTCTGTTGATGTATTCAGCAGAAACTTGCTCCCCGGCATTTAATTGTTCGTATCCAAGATCGGTTGTATCTACTTTTTGTAAGGTAGCACTTAAATCACCAAATTTACGCTTTTCGGTAAAATAAGAATCTACATATACATCTTGTAAGTTTCCGTTTTTAATATTCTTGATAAGAACATCGTACAAAGACCTACGGTCGCTCCCGATATCTATGGTATCTATAGGATAATAGAACGGGAAATTAATACGTTCGTCCAAGTCGATTGTTTCCCATACGGTTTTAGACCAGAGAATGTCCCTGTCGTCTACGTATCCATATGGTAGAGGCTCATCGTTATCGGCCTCGATTTGGTCTTCTGTTTTCACTCCTACTTCGTCCGGCGTTTTTGCATTAAGCAAATTTGCCTGGCCAAAACTTAAAGCAGAAACTAAAACTGTTGTTATAGTTAATAAAATGCGCTTCCAATTCATAACATTTATCTTTTATTAATTTGTTAGCTCCACAACAACAGGAGAAACTTTTTTAAGTTTATACGACCTGTTATTGGTAATGTAAGCTTCAATATCAAAAATCTGTACGGCTTCGCCCCTTCCGGCTCTTTTTAGTGCAGACTTGGCACGGCCATCCAGTTTATTACCTCTTACCTGAACGGTTGGCTGTCCTGGAACTTTAAATTTGAATCCGCTGATGGCCAAGTTTAAGTCGAAGTCGAAATCTTCCAGCATAGCTCCAACGGTTGATATTTCAAGGTTGTTTCTAGGCATTTTTATTTCGCCGTACTCCCCTCTTACCGTTCCTGAAGGACGTGGAATATCTTTAATCCTAAATTCTGACGATGAAGACACACGTTGTCCATCTGGCAAGGTTCCGCTAGCAGAAATGGTTACCGTTCTTCCGGTTCCCGGGTTCATTGCATATTTGCTGCCTGAAACTTTCTTCAATCCAGAAGCGGAAGCACTTACTTTATTATCGGGAATACCAGGAATTGATATGGTAATCGGGTTGGAAACCCCACGGTATACCACGTTCATTTTATCTGCCGATATTACTGCCGCATTTGGCTTTGTAATGGTTGCAAATTTTTGCGAAACGGGCACCTCGATTTCTTCACCTTCTTGCTTAAATATCAAATTACCTTCAATAGTATGGTCTCCGGCACTTCCGGCATTTACCGTAAGTTTAACGCGACCGTCTTCTATTACGTAATCTTCATTTTCCTTTAGGTCCCTTCCGTCCAGCTTCAACTTAACTTCGTTTGGACGTGTGGTAGCGTCTTTTCTTCCAAGAACGATGGACCCGTCAAATTTTTCACCTTGATAGTAAGCAGATTTTGGTTGCTCCAACAAGGTGGTGTAATTGGTCATTGAAAGGTCGGAAGTCATTTGCCCCTGCAACATTGCCTTTAAGATTTCGTCTTGCGTCGTCTTAATGTCAGATTGCAACAAAGTAACTTTGGTTAAAGATGCTACTAAAGGAAACCCTTCGTAATGATAATTTAACCATTCCACAGGACGTCCATCTCTGTTTTCGACCTTTCCATTCTCATCGCCGGTAAAAAAGCGGGTTTCTATAGACCCCACCAAACTGGCTTTTTGAGAAGGTTTCATTAAAGAATCAGGTATTTTATTGATGGTTTCAATAGTACTGGTTCTAAAATTATCGATATAGTTTACAAATTTCTGTCCTTCTGCGGAATAACGATCTCCTTGAAAAAATGCCTGATCCAAAAAGTCGGATTTGTCCATTACTTCATAATCGCTTCGGTCTTCGGGGGCTATATTGGCTACCATTTGAGATTTTAAGCTGTCCAGGTAACTGTTGAAACTCCCCGATGTCTGTTTGATCTTTTCCACTTCACCAAATAATGCTTCGTATTTTTCGGGTTGCTCTGTAGATTTCAATTTTAAATCTGCAAAAGCAGCTGCATTACGTTCAGTGGCTTTATTATTAAAGTTTGTAAGCTTCTCGTTTAAAAGTCCGAAAGCCGACAAAACCTCTTTACTCATATTCAACGCCAACATTGCAATGAAAACCAAATACATAAGGTTAATCATCTTTTGACGTGGTGATAAATTTCCTGCTGCCATATCTTAATCGGTTTTAATGTTTAGTTATAATTTCAATAAAACTCAATTAATTGGCCGGTCTGTTCATAGCAGAAAGCATTCCGCCATATACACCATTTAACGAAGACAAGTTTGTTGTTAAAGACTCCATTTGATCTTTTAGCTTTCCAGCATTTGCAGCTACTTCTTCTTGAATAGCGGCCTGCCTGTTTGCACTGTCCAATTGAACTTTATACAAGCTGTTTAACGATTCCATTTGCGCAGCGGCCAATGAAAGCTCTTCGCTATATCTTTTTGTTGAAGTCAATGCTTCTGCGGTAGGGGAAATATTTTTTGCGGCACCTTCGAAATTCCTGATGCTGTCCCCAAGGCTCGACATTAATGCCGAATCTATTTTGGCTTCTTTAAGCATATCGTCTAATTTCTTAGAAAGTTGCCCTTCGGCTTCTTTAATCTCCAATGCATCTTTTTTTCTGGCAATGCCAGATCCACCTGCCAATTCTGGATAAACCAATGTCCAGTCTAAGTCGTCGTCTACAGGTTCGAAAGCAGAGATAGCAAATATCAATGCTTCGGTAATAAGGCCGATAGCCAGTAACAATCCTCCGTTAATGGGACCAAACTCCCAGTGTAAAATTTTAAATAACGCACCAATAATCACCACTGATGCTCCAAGCCCGTAGGCCATGTTAAATAATTTCTTAGTCGATTTTGATTGTGCCATAGTAATAAAAATTTTTAGTTAAGTTAAGTTATTAATAAGTAGTATTTGGATTAGGTTTAGTTTTGGGTAGCTTCTGTACCCATATAATCTTGAACTGTTCTAAAGCCAATATAGCTCCTAGCAGAATCCTGATATTCATAATCTCTTGTACTTACTTGTAAAAAGTAAGCCACATCTTTCCACGATCCACCTCTAATAACCTTACGTTTGTTTTCACCATCATAAGTATTAGGGTTCATTGTAGAAACATACTCGTACGAATTGGGGTCGTATGAAGAGTTTGTCCATTCAGAAACGTTACCGGCCATGTTATATAAGTTATAATCGTTGGGGTCGTATGAGTCGGCTTCGACCGTATAAAGCGATTGATCTGCTGCGTAATCGCCCCTTAACGGCTTGAAGTTGGCCATGAAGCACCCTCTATTATTTAAAATATAAGGCCCACCCCAAGGATATGTTCCAGATTCAATTCCTCCTCTGGCTGCATATTCCCATTCGGCTTCTGTTGGTAACCTAAACTGATTTACAAATTGGTCTCCTTTTTCTTTTTGATAATCGTTTTTATATTTTGTCCTCCATGCACAAAATGCTTTTGCTTGTTTCCAGGAAACACCAACTACTGGATAATCGCTGTATGCTTCACTCCAAAAATAGTCGTTGTGCATCGGTTCGTTGTATGAATAGCTAAAATCTTTTATCCATGCAGTAGTATCTGGATACACCAATACTTCTTCGTGCTTGATAAAGTCTTTACGTTTTCCACCGCCTTTTGCCCTGGCAGCCGCCTGAATATCCATCCAGTCGTATTGAAACTTTAATTTTGTAACGTCTATGGTGCGTTGCCCGTTGTACGATTCTTCCACAGGAATGTACATTGTATCCATAACCTCTGTATAGTACTCATCGGGATATTCCGAAACGTCCCAAATAAGGTCTACATCCTTATTCAAGCGTCTTCCTTCGTATCCTGTCTCTCCCATTCCGGAATAGTTGAAAAGCATGTATTTTTCGTATTCGGAAAGGTCTGTTGTATCTGCATCTTTAAATGCATACTCGCCTATCCCTCCATTTCCGGGGATTTCCCCGAGTTCATCGGACAAAATGGCCAATTTGGTACGAACAATAGAATCTTTTACCCACTCTACAAACTGGCGGTATTCGCTATTTGTAATCTCGGTCTCGTCCATATAGAATGAACGTACGGTTACGGTTTTGGTTGGAGCATTGAGAACATCGGCCATGTCTTCTTCAGACCTACCCATTATGAAGGCACCTCCCGGGACAAGCGACATTCCGTAGGGCTTCTCGGGATGCCATTTTTTTCCGCTAACGCCAACTAATTCTCCTCTGTCATTAGAACCACAGCTGGTTAATATTAATGTAACAGATGCTAATAGAAATAGCTTTTTCATATACATAATTGAGGTTAAATTACATTCTTAGATTTAAGATGGTAAACCTATTTAATAAATTTCAAAAAAACAATAAACTCTTAATTTTTGTTGTCAAATGCCCATAAAACACAGTCAATTTAAAATATCGTGTTATTTCTATGGTCATTACACTAACATTTTTTTATATGCTTTCCACCATCTTTCGGGCACTACCCCATTGCTGGCTTCGAGATATTCTTTATGTGTGCAAGGTAATAACGTATGTCTTTTTAATTTATTATTCAAATTTTCTATTTGTGGCACTTCTATCCACCATCTACCTGAAATATTGCTCTTAAAAAAGCATATATCCATATCGTCTAAAGGCACGATATACTTGACATAATTGGCAATTGACGTAAAAGGGTAATCTTTTTTTCTAAAATTGTATCCTTCAATAAAATACCAAAGAATTTGTGAGGTTAATTGTGCGCACTGCACGGTATTTTTATAGTTAAACACCCCAAAGGCCGTTACTTTGTCGCTTATACCCGCATATCTGGCTATGGCACATATCTCTCTCCCGTCAAAACCGTTCGGGTGGGTACTGGGCGCATGCCCCAGCTCTGCCGCCTTTATGGCCGTTACATCTAGGCTTACCAAATCGGCATCTCTAAATACGGGCTCTACTATGGTAATATCGTTTACAACTTCGCCCAAGCGATAGGCATCAAAGAACAGCTTTTCCATGAGGTCTATCTCTTCTTGGGCATTAAAATATGTTTGATAGCCTACCGTGGAAAAATTGAACAAATTATTGGGTTGCTCCATTATAATCTTGCTCATATAGGCACTTTCGGTTATCAACTCATCGGAGGCACTGAAATCGAACTTACTATCTATGGAAACCAAGTTTACCATTTGCTCCATTTTATCATATGCGCGGTATGCGGCATATGTTAGGTCCTGACTTCCGCCAATAATTATCGGGATAATATTTTTTTTAAGTAGATCGGCTACAATAGAACTTACTGCGTAATACGTATCGGTCAATGTGTTGCCCGGTTGGATATCGCCAAGGTCTGCAATTTTACCATGCCAGTTACCGGCAAAGAGCTTGTAAAATTCCAACCGTACAGAGGCAAGGTCGACTTCTTCCTTGTTTTCTATATGTTCGCTTCGGGATTCATTAATGCCAATAATGGCTATTTGTATATTTTCGAGTCCTGGAAACCCCTCTTTTTCGGTATGAATGCTTATTGTTCTTCCAAGAGCCTGTTTTGGCAATAATTCGTTATGCGCCAAAACCATGCTCTTTACCGGCGACAAAAATTCGACATTCATCTATTTTATTTTTTTGTTTTAGCTTTCTTTTTTGTTGCCGTTTTTTTCTTCGGGGCCTTTTTCTCGATCATTTCCTTGACCTGATCCAGACTTAAGCTTGCTACGTCGGTATCTTTGGAAAGTTCTATTTTGGTTTTCCCTTTAATAAGGTTAAAACGCCCCCAACGGGCTTTTTCTATCCTTATACCTTCTTCTTCCCAGTTCTGAATTACTTTTTCGCGCTCTTTTTTAAGCTTGTCTTCAATAAGTTCCTCGATATCCTGTTGGGAAAGGTTGTCAAAGTCATACTTTTTATTAACGTTGACAAACATTCCATCCCATTTTATAAACGGTCCAAAACGCCCTTTTCCTTTGGTAACTTCTTTTCCTTTATAGCTTGCAATTGGCGCATCGGCTTTTTTCTTTTGAGAGATAAGTTCCTTGGCACGATCCATATCGACATCAAAAACGTCTTCTCCTTTTTCGAGCGAAACAAAATTCTTTCCAAAGCGCACATACGGACCAAAACGCCCTACGTTTACTTCAACCTCATCGCCTTCGTAAACCCCTAACTTGCGCGGAAGTTTAAACAGGTCCAACGCTTCTTCATAAGAAATGGTATCTATGGACTGATCTGGCAATAAACTTGCAAACTTTGGCTTTTCTTCTTCATCGGCGGTCCCTATTTGAGCCATTGGCCCAAAACGCCCTAAACGCACGCTCAACTGGCGACCGGTACTTGGATCTTTCCCCAAAATGCGCTCTCCACTTTCCCTTTCGGCATTTTCTTCCACATCTATTACATTGGGGTGAAAATCTTTATAAAACGATTCAATCATTTGTGTCCAATCTTCTTCCCCAGAAGCAATATCATCGAAACTTTGTTCGACCTTTGCCGTAAAGTTGTAATCAAGAATTCCCGCAAAATGGTTTACCAAGAAGTCGTTTACAATCATTCCAATATCCGTTGGCACCAATTTCCCTTTATCCGAGCCCACATTTTCGGTAAGCGTTTCTTCTTTGACTTTACTATTTTCTAATGTATACTGAAGATACTTGCGTTCTTCTCCATCAATTGTACCTCTATCTACATATCCACGATTTTGAATGGTAGAAATGGTTGGCGCATATGTAGATGGACGCCCAATACCCAATTCTTCTAATTTTTTCACCAATGATGCTTCTGTATACCTGTACGGGGGCCTTGTAAAACGTTCGGTTGCGGTTATGTAATTTTCGTATACATTTTCACCAACTTTTAGGGCTGGCAACATTCCTGCTTGTTCTTCATCTTCTTCATCGGTACCTTCCAGATAAACTTTTAGGAAACCTTCAAACTTTAAAACCTCCCCGTTGGCGGTAAAAAGTTCGCCATGCTTATCTGCCTCTATTTTTACATTGGTACGTTCCAATTTGGCATCGCTCATTTGGGAAGCCAGTGTGCGTTTCCATATCAACTCATACAAACGTGCTTGGTCGCGCTCTATTTGAACCCTGTGGCGTGACATGTCTGTTGGGCGTATTGCTTCGTGAGCCTCTTGCGCCCCTTTGGATTTATTGGAATAATTTCTTGGTTTACTAAATTCTTCCCCGTATGATTTTACAATTTCGTTTTTAGCCGCTTCAATAGCTTCGCCGGAAAGGTTTACACTATCGGTCCTCATATAAGTTATAAGTCCAGCTTCATACAAACGCTGGGCCATGTTCATGGTCTTGGCTACCGAAAAATAAAGTTTCCTTGATGCTTCCTGCTGAAGCGTTGATGTTGTAAACGGTGCCGCCGGACTTTTCTTTGCCGGTTTTGTATCCAGATCGGCAATTTTAAAGCGGGCACCTATATTATTGTCTAAAAAAGCTTTGGCTTCTTCCTTTGTCTTAAATGTTTTGCCAAGTCTTGCCTTAAACGTTTTTCCTTCTTCATTTTTAAACTCGGCGACAATCCTAAAGGATGCCTCGGGGGTAAATTCTTTTATCTCGCGTTCCCTTTCTACAATAAGGCGTACGGAAACCGATTGTACGCGCCCTGCCGAAAGTCCCGTTTTAATTTTTTTCCAGAGAACGGGAGACAGCTCGTAACCCACCAGCCTATCCAAGACCCTTCTTGCCTGCTGGGCATTTACAAGATTGTAATCTATGGAGCGGGGGTTTTCAATAGCTTTCTGGATAGCGTTTTTGGTAATGGAGTTGAAAACAATCCGTTTGGTTTTGTCTTTATCCAATTTAAGTTCTTCTGCCAAATGCCATGCAATAGCCTCTCCTTCCCGATCTTCATCACTTGCCAGCCAAACTGTTTCAACACCTTTAACAAGGTCTTTCAATTTTTTTACAACCGATTTCTTATCAGAAGAAACAATGTATTTAGGCTTAAAATCCTTTTCTACATCTACTCCTAATTCTTTTGAAGGAAGGTCTGCTATATGCCCAAAACTCGAAGCTACCTTATAATCTTTTCCAAGAAATTTCTCGATAGTTTTCGCTTTAGCAGGAGACTCAACGATAACCAAATTCTTTGCCATAAGCCATTTTTTAAGAGTACAAAAGTATACAGAATTTTTAATTTGCAATACAAAGCACACTTTAAAGGACATAAAAACATCTTTAAAAAGAGGTCAATAGCACCTTATGTATTATGATGTCGCTTTTTATTTACAATAAATCAAGCTGTACAAATAAGCATGCAAAAGAGGGTTAAACCTCGGAGATTCCTATTTGCCCAATTTCGTCTTCGTCTTCAAAACCTACAGTTTCTTTGTAGACCTGATAAACCGGCAAATATGCAAACGATGCCGTAAAGAAGATACCTATTCCGCATAGGAGCATCCCGACCAGCTGAGCCAAAAAGCCACTTATAAATATCAATCCAAAAGAAATCAACCATTTTTTATTGCCCAGTTTAAAGCAAAGCTTAATAATTTCCTTCGGGGATAATTCCGGATTAAAAGCAAATACTACCGAAACAAATGCCAATGGCACCGATACGTATATAACGGGGAAATAACACAACAAAGTGGCCAACAAAGCTATGCCAATACTAAAAAAAGAAAGTGTGAACAATTTTTTTAAATATACACCCTTAAGAAATACAAACATATCACCCGTGGGCGTTTCCATATCCATGTCCCTTTTGTGCACCATTTTATAATAACCCGCCATTAAGCCAAGCATGCCGGTTTGCATAACCAACATAACCGGGATTAGCAATAAAAAGAAAGGGAGCATGGTCCAGGGAGAAACATTTCCTGCTTGCATTTCGGGATTGTTCGAGCCCACAACGGCCGCCCCAATAATAGGGATATACAGAATAATCATAGCTGGGATCATTAAAATAATGGTTGCTACAACCAAAAGCACGCCTTGACCCCATGTTTTTTTAAAAAGGTCTATTGATTTGCTGAATATATTTCCAAAATCTAGCGGATTGTTACGCTCTATCCTTGATAGTACGGAAGAAAAGTTCATTAATGTTTGTTTTTTTTGATGGTTTATTGCCCAAAAATAGGTTTTTTCATCATATAACTAAGAAAACACAGATAAAAATGACCGTTTTTTTAAATTGAATTCATTGAAAAGTTGCGTTAAAATTACGCTGACAATTTGTCACTAGAATAATTTTAATCATATCTTTGCACACAAATTGATTTTTTAAGGATACAATGGAGAAGATCATTGACGAAAAACAACAAGGGAACAGTTTGGTCCTAGAACAAAACAAGGCAAACAACCGCAAACTTTATATAGAGAGTTACGGTTGCCAGATGAATTTTTCAGATAGCGAAATTGTAGCTTCCATTCTTGCCAAAGAAGGGTTTAATACAACCCAGCAAATGGAAGAAGCCGATTTGGTTTTGGTAAACACATGTTCCATTCGGGACAAGGCCGAACAAACCGTCCGCAAGCGCTTGGAGAAATTTAATGCCGTAAAGCGCATTAACCCAAAAATGAAAGTTGGCGTGTTGGGCTGTATGGCAGAACGGCTAAAAAGCAAGTTTCTCGAAGAAGAAAAAATTGTAGATATGGTCGTGGGGCCCGATGCCTACAAAGACCTCCCCAATTTAGTACAGGAAATAGACGAAGGAAGAAATGCCGTAAACGTTATCCTTTCTAAAGAAGAAACCTATGGCGACGTTGCCCCGGTGCGTTTAAACAGCAACGGCGTAAGCGCCTTTGTTTCCATTACACGCGGTTGCGACAATATGTGCACGTTTTGTGTTGTGCCTTTTACTAGAGGAAGAGAACGAAGCCGCGACCCGCAATCAATTTTAGACGAAGTAAACGATCTTTGGGACAGGGGCTTTAAAGAAATAACACTTTTAGGGCAAAACGTAGACAGCTATTTATGGTATGGAGGCGGGCTTAAAAAAGATTACGACAAGGCTACCGATATGCAAAAAGCCACGGCCGTAAATTTTTCCGGTCTATTGGCATTGGTTGCCGAAACACAACCTAAAATGCGCATCCGTTTTTCAACTTCCAATCCACAGGACATGACTTTGGACGTTATTGAAACCATGGCGAAACACAACAATATCTGTAAATACATTCACCTTCCGGTGCAAAGCGGCAGCAACCGGATTTTAAAGGAAATGAACAGGCTTCATACCCGCGAAGAATATTTTGAACTCATCGACAACATCCGTAACATTATTCCCGATTGTGCCATTTCACAGGATATGATTGCCGGATTCCCTACCGAAACAGAAGAAGACCATCAAGATACCTTATCGCTGATGGAATATGTAAAATACGATTTCGGCTTTATGTTTGCCTATTCGGAACGCCCGGGGACTTTAGCCGAAAGAAAAATGGAAGATGACGTTCCAGGGGAAGTTAAAAAACGACGATTGACAGAAATTATCAATCTTCAGCAAAAACACGCGCTGTACCGTACACAACAGCATATAGGCAAAACAGAAGAAGTTCTTATTGAAGGGACTTCAAAAAAATCTAATGCACACTGGATGGGGAGAAATACGCAAAATACTGTAGTTGTTTTCCCAAAAGAAAGCTATAAAATAGGAGAATTTGTCAACGTTAAGATAAACGAATGTACCGCGGCAACGCTAATTGGCGAAGCCGTTGGATATTCTGAAAACAATTAACAGGAAATCCTCAACAAAACAAGATAAAACATGGAAAGCGTCCAGGCTATCAAACAACGTTTTGGCATTATTGGCAACGACATCAAACTAAATCGTGCCATCGAAAAGGCCATTCAGGTGGCTCCAACAGACATTTCGGTGCTCATCACCGGGGAAAGTGGGGTTGGAAAAGAGGCTTTGCCCAAAATAATCCATTCCCTATCGCACAGAAAACACGGGAAATTTATTGCCGTAAACTGTGGCGCCATTCCCGAAGGAACCATAGATTCTGAATTATTCGGGCACGAAAAAGGGGCGTTTACAGGAGCCACACAAACACGGAGCGGTTATTTTGAAGAAGCCAATGGCGGTACTATTTTTTTAGACGAAGTGGGCGAGCTTCCGTTAACCACCCAAGTACGTTTGCTCAGGGTTTTGGAGAATGGGGAATTCCTAAAAGTAGGTTCTTCAAAAGTTCAAAAAACAGATGTCAGGATTGTAGCCGCTACCAACATCAACATGTTTGAAGCCATTGAGAAAGAAAAATTTCGCGAAGACCTATATTACCGTTTAAGTACCGTTGAAATACACTTGCCACCCCTTCGCGAGCGCAAAGACGACATTCATTTATTATTCAGGAAATTCGCTTCAGATTTTGCGCAGAAATACAAAATGCCCACAATCCGCCTGGAAGACGATGCCGTTAAACTGCTAAACAAATACAGATGGTCCGGAAATGTGCGTCAGCTACGCAATATTGCCGAGCAAATTTCCGTTCTGGAACAAAACAGGAGCATTACGTACGAAACGCTCCGCAGTTACCTGCCCGATGCAGGGAGCAACCTACCCGCTGTTATAAAAAACCAGAAATCGGAAAGCGACTTTAGCAGTGAAAGGGAAATTTTGTACAAAATCCTTTTTGATATGAAAGGCGACCTCAACGACCTAAAAAAACTCACCCTGGAATTAATGAAAGATGGCAATAACGGAGAGAAGGTGCAACAGGAAAACAAAACGCTCATCAATAAAATCTACGGAAACGAAAGCGAAATAGATTACGAGCAGGCCGACGAGGAAGATGCCATGGAAATCCTTCAAATAGAACACCAAAAAAGCAGCAATCCGCAACCACCCGTTGTTGAAGATAAATACCATTTTGCCGAAGAAATCGAGGAAGAAGAAACCCTTTCCCTGCACGATAAAGAATTAGAATTAATAAAAAAGGCTTTGGAGCGCAATAAAGGGAAAAGAAAAGCGGCAGCTACCGAACTGGGAATTTCCGAACGCACACTTTACCGGAAAATCAAACAATATGATTTATAACAATTAATCCCGAAGAGCAAACCCAATTAAATTTATCAATTGATAACTAAAAAAATTAAACACCCTGCTTCAGTAACATGAAAAAAATTTTTGTACTTTTTATAGCAATAATAACAATGCAAGGTTGCGGCCCATACTCTTTTACAGGGGTAAACACTACCGCAGAAACCTTTCAGGTAAACTTTTTTAGAAACGAAGCCCCCATTGTGGAGCCGGGACTGGATTACGATTTTACCAACGCCTTACAGGACTTGATTGTAAACCAGACCAATTTACAGTTGGTAAACCGGAACGCCGATTTGATTTATGAAGGCGAAATTACAGATTACCGCGTCTCCCCCATGTCGGCCACGGCCGACCAGACCGCTGCCCAGAATAGGCTTACAATTGGTGTGAATGTTCGCTTTTTTAATGCCGACAACCCGGAAGAAGACTTTGAAAGGAAATTCTCCTTCTTTTACGATTATCCGGCAGCGACACAATTGGTAACGGTAAAACAAACGGCGCACGAAGAAATATTTGAAAGAATTACGCAAGACATTTTTAACGAAACCCTGGCAAACTGGTAATGCATGAATGTATCTGATTTTTCTCATCTATTACAAAAACCTGAAAATATTTCACAGGAACATGTCGATTCCCTTAAAAAGATTATCGAGGAGTACCCTTATTTTCAGGCGGTACGCACCATTTACCTAAAAGCGCTAAAAGACGGGGAAAGTTTTAAATACAATGCAGCGCTAAAATCTACCGCCGCATATACCACCGACCGTTCCATACTTTTTGAATACATCACGTCAAAGGAATTTAACCAGCATGCCATTGCCAAAAAAATAACCCTGCAAACGGCCAATGAAGAATTGTATGCCATAAACGTAGATGCCGAAGAACTCATTATAAGGAACAACAAAACATCTTTTGACTTTAATGAGGTAAATGCCCATGCCGTAATGGATCCCGAATTGTTTCAGCCAAAAAAAGAAGACGGGCAAATTGATGATGAAGAGGAGCCGGAGAAGAACCATAACAACCTACAATTAGGGAAACCCTTGGAATTTGACCGCTCCGAAACACATTCATTCACAGAATGGATGCAGCTTTCCTCTACAGCCAAACCCGTAAATAGAAACGAACAGGCTCAAGAGAAAACGCTGGAAACAAAAAAAGAAAAAAAATCTTCCATTGAAGGAAAATTAAAACTTATTGATAAATTTATAGAAAATAACCCAAAAATACCCCCGGTTAGCGATAAAATAAGCAAAGTAAACCTAGCCAAAGGGAACATGGTTGAAAAAAGCGAACTTATGACCGAAACTTTGGCCCGGGTATACCTGGAACAAAAGAAGTATAAAAAAGCAATTCAGGCATATAAAATTTTAAGTTTGAAATATCCGGAAAAAAGTGGTTTCTTTGCAGACCAAATTAATGCAATAAAGAAATTAAAAGAAAGTAATTGATATAGAAATGAGTACATTTTCAATTTTTTTGGTGCTAATTATAATAGTAGCCTTTTTGTTAGTTTTAGTGATTATGGTGCAAAACCCTAAAGGAGGCGGGCTGTCTTCTTCTTTTGGAGGTGGCGGGAGCCAAATAGTTGGCGGTGTAAAAAAAACAGGAGACTTCTTGGACAAAAGCACCTGGACTTTGGCAACTGTTTTGGTAGCTTTAATCTTGCTGTCAAACATTACATTAATGTCAAACAACAATACGTCCGACTCAAAATTGCTAGAAAACAGCGATGTTGAAAATACGGCACCAAACACAACGTTGCCTGCTGCTGAACAACAAGCACCAGCCAACACCACTTCAGACACTACAGAAGCACAATAAAACTATAATACCATATAAAAAAATGCCAGCTTGTCACTAAGCTGGCATTTTTTGTTGTCCAAATAACTGTCACCAGTCATAAAAGCCCTAAAAATGGCTTCCTTCCCTACCGTATACGACAAAATATGCAACCATATACACTTAAGTGAGTAAAATTGTCAGTTTCCTTTCAATGGCATAATTTCTGCCTCATACTTGAAAGTAAATTTTAAAATTAATTAATCAAATATTAAAAAATATGTCGAAGTTAAACATTAAACCACTTGCAGACAGAGTTCTTATAGAACCCTTAGCAGCTGAAACTAAAACGGCTTCAGGAATTATTATCCCAGACAACGCCAAAGAGAAACCTCAAAAGGGAACCGTGGTAGCAGTAGGCCCAGGTACTAAAGACGAAAAAGTAACTGTAAAAGTTGGCGATACTGTTTTATACGGGAAATACGCAGGTACCGAACTAAAGCTTGAAGGTACAGACTACCTAATTATGCGTGAAAGCGATATCCTTGCAATTGTTTAAGCTTGCAATTCGCTACAAAAACTTAAAACAAAAATTTAATAACAAGTTAAACAAGCTTAAAGCACAACAACTTTAGGCATAAAGCAAATAAAATCATGGCAAAAGATATAAAATTTGACATTCAGGCACGCGACGGACTAAAGCGCGGTGTTGACGCTTTGGCAAATGCAGTAAAAGTAACCTTAGGCCCTAAAGGACGTAATGTAATTATAAACAAATCCTTTGGTGCCCCACAAGTAACAAAAGACGGTGTTTCTGTTGCAAAGGAAATCGAATTGGAAGATGCGCTTGAAAACATGGGAGCGCAAATGGTAAAAGAAGTAGCCTCTAAAACCAACGACCTTGCCGGAGATGGTACAACAACTGCAACCGTACTTGCTCAGGCAATCGTAAAAGAAGGCCTTAAAAACGTTACTGCGGGTGCTAACCCAATGGACCTTAAAAGAGGTATCGACAAAGCTGTTGACGCTATTGTAGCCGACCTTAAAAAACAAGCACAGGAAGTTGGGGATTCTTCAGAAAAAATAAAACAAGTTGCCGCTATTTCTGCCAATAATGACGATACCATTGGAGAATTAATAGCTCAGGCATTTGGCAAAGTCGGCAAAGAAGGCGTTATAACCGTAGAAGAAGCCAAAGGAACAGACACTTATGTAGATGTTGTTGAAGGTATGCAGTTTGACAGAGGATACCTTTCTCCCTACTTTGTGACCGATACCGATAAAATGATTGCCGACCTAGATAATCCGTACATCCTTTTATTCGACAAGAAAATATCGAACCTTCAGGAAATCCTTCCAATCCTTGAGCCTGTTGCCCAATCTGGAAGACCTCTTTTAATTATTGCTGAAGATGTAGACGGTCAAGCATTGGCTACGTTGGTGGTAAACAAATTAAGAGGCGGGTTAAAAATTGCTGCCGTTAAGGCTCCTGGTTTTGGAGACAGACGTAAAGCAATGCTTGAAGATATTGCAATTTTAACCGGAGGTACCGTAATTTCTGAAGAAAGAGGATTCTCTCTTGAAAATGCTTCTTTAGATATGCTTGGTACTGCCGAAACCGTAACCATCGATAAAGACAACTCTACAATTGTAAACGGTGGCGGAGATGCAGAAACCATTAAAGCAAGAGTAAACCAGATTAAGGCACAAATAGACACAACTACATCTGATTATGACAAAGAAAAGCTTCAGGAGCGTTTGGCCAAATTGGCCGGCGGTGTTGCCGTTCTTTATGTAGGTGCAGCCTCTGAAGTTGAAATGAAAGAGAAAAAAGACCGTGTTGACGATGCACTACATGCTACAAGAGCAGCCGTAGAAGAAGGTATTGTTGCCGGTGGCGGTGTGGCCTTGTTACGCGCCAAATCGGTACTTGGCAAAGTTAAAGCCGATAACGATGACGAAGAAACAGGTATCCAAATTGTAACACGCGCCATTGAAGCACCATTAAGGACTATTGTAGAGAATGCAGGTAAAGAAGGCTCTGTAGTTGTTGCCAAGGTATACGACGGAAAAGGCGACTTTGGTTACAATGCCAAAACAGACGAATACGTAAAAATGCTAAAAGCAGGTATTATAGACCCTACCAAAGTAACAAGAATTGCACTGGAGAATGCTGCATCTGTTTCTGGTATGATCTTAACTACCGAGTGTTCACTTACAGATATCAAGGAAGATGCTCCGGCAATGCCTCCAATGGGTGGTGGCGGAATGCCAGGAATGATGTAAAAATCATACTTTCCGTAAAACTTTCTAAAACCGCATTGAAAATTCAGTGCGGTTTTTTGTTGAACCCAGGTTTATTTTTTTCGGTTGTAGCGAAAAAGCTTAAACGGGTCCGTTAAGTATAACTATCTTTATAAAAAACTCATTCCATGTCCAACAAAGGTTTAATTATAGAAGAACGCGCCCTCGATATTAGCTACTTTCTCGTTGGAAGATTACTACCTTTCAGAAAAAAAGAATGGTGGGTCTGTTTATTTTTATCGATCATATGGGGCCTGCAACCATTAAAAAAAACAGTTACGTAGATATTGGTCAGCACCCACATATCGGGCTCTCTACTTTAACATATCTATTTGAAGGCGAAATAAGGCACCGCGATAGTTTAGGGAGCGACCAGGTAATTACGGCTGGAGTGGTAAACTGGATGACTGCCGGAAACGCTGTAATGCACACCGAACGTACCCCCCGAACATTTGCGGGACAACGGATAATATTCCATGCATGGTTTTCAAATTTGGGTTGCCCTATCCAAAGAACTGGAACAAATGGAACCCGAATTCCATCATATTGAAAAAGAACAACTTCCTAAGTGGGAAGAAAACGGTGCGGATTTCACTTTAATAGCTGGCGAAGGTTACGCAAGAAAATCGCCCGTGCCCGTACATTCTCCTTTATTTATGATTGAGGTAAAAACCAGTAACGAAACCCCGTTGCAAATCATAGACCAGGTAAAAGGGAATATCATGGCCTATGGTGAAAAAATTGAAGAAGGCAATATGATTGTTTCAAAAACAGAAGATGCCTGCAAGGTAACGATTGCCCCAAACAGCCATTTATTATTGTTTGGCGGCGAGGCCTTTCCCGAGGAACGCTTTATTTTTTGGAATTTTGTAGCTTCATCTCAAGAAACCATTGAAAAGGCAAAACTACGATGGAAAAACAAATAATTTCCAAAAGTGGCCAACGACGATTCTTATATAAAAATGCCCGGTTAAACAACTGCAAAACATCTAAAAAAACAAGCCCGTTAAAGTTGCTTTAACGGGCTTGACCAACATATTTGTTTGCAATTATTCATCGCCTATTTTGTCGATGGTTTCATCTACTTCTTCGTCCACCTCTTCATCTACCTCTTTTCCAACACGTTCAAGAACACCTTCTTCCTCCACATCTTCTGTGGTTGTGGATTCTTCTTTAATTATCACTTCTTTTTCTTTTGTTTTCTCTTTACAGGAAATAAATGTGCCACCGAAAAATAACAACATGGCACAACTTAATACAATCTTTTTCATAATTGTGTGTTTTTATAAGTTTATAAATCAACAATATAAGTTTTTTTCTAGAAGTAAAAAAATTCCTGTTAAAAGTAACCAAGCCATAACAGTATATAAACCCATTTCTGCATGTCTTAGGATAACGGATAGCGCCTTCATTAAAAAAATACGCCTTGTCATGCAGGATGTCTTTTATAACAGAAAACTTTTGCGGCACAAACTTCATCAGCAATAAACTTTATCCTAATTTTGCCAAAATTAAATTCTTATGACATTTGAAGCTCTAAAACCCATGGTTTCCTCGATAATTAATGACAAAGTACTGATTACCGAAGAAAAGCTTTCCAAAATATGCGAACTTTTAAAAGAAAATATAGAATACTACAATTGGGTAGGTTTTTATTTTAAGAATGGCGACAAAGATGAGTTAAAGCTCCACGCGTTTGCGGGAGAGCCAACAGACCACACCATTATACCGTTTGGAAAGGGGATTTGTGGGCAAGTAGCGGTTTCCAATAAGAATTTTGTAGTTCCCGATGTAAAAGCACAAAACAACTATATAGCTTGCAGTATTTTTGTAAAAGCAGAAATAGTTATACCATTGTTTGTAAATGGTGAAAATGTGGGGCAGATCGATATCGATTCGCATACGGCAGACCCTTTTACCCATAAAGACGAAGATTTTTTGGAATTTGTAAACGGCGAGGTTGCAAAAATTTTGTAAATCAGCTGGGGTTTAGCAATAAAACCAAGATTTTCCATAGATACAACACAACATTTTAAAGCAAAAAAAACTACTTTTGCACTCCAAAACAACTCAATAACAATGAACAATTTAAAACAAGCTAAATCAGCTTTAATTTCCGTATTCAGCAAAGACGGCCTGGAACCCATTGTAAAAAAATTAGACGAACTGGGTGTAACTATTTATTCTACAGGAGGAACCGAGAAATTCATCAAAGACCTTGGCATAGAAGTAGTTCCCGTAGAAGATGTTACCAGTTATCCTTCCATTTTGGGAGGAAGGGTTAAAACACTTCACCCTAAAGTTTTTGGCGGAATCTTGAACCGTCAAGACCATGAAGGCGATGCTGCCGAGCTTGAAAAATACGAAATTCCCCAATTGGACATTGTTATTGTAGACTTATATCCTTTTGAAAAAACAGTGGCCAGTAGAGCAAGCGAACAAGATATAATTGAAAAAATTGACATCGGCGGAATTTCTTTAATAAGGGCCGCTGCCAAGAATTACAAAGATGTGCTTTGTGTTTCCTCCATGGAAGATTACGACGAAACTTTAAGCATTTTAGTAAACCAAAACGGACAAACTTCTTTAGAAGACAGAAGACGCTTTGCGGCCAAAGCTTTTAATATCTCCTCTCATTACGACAGTGCTATCTTTAATTACTTCAACCAGACCGAAAAGCTGGAAGCATTTAAAGTTAGCGAACATAAAGGACAAACATTGAGATATGGAGAAAATCCGCACCAAAAAGGATATTTCTACGGAAACCTCGACCAAATGTTCGACAAGCTTCATGGAAAAGAACTATCTTACAATAATTTACTGGATGTTGATGCGGCCGTTAATTTAATTGGAGAATTTAAAAACGACGACCCTACATTTGCCATTTTAAAACACAACAATGCATGTGGAGTTGCAACCAGAAAAACTATCCATCAGGCATATGTAGACGCCTTGGCTGGCGATCCTGTTTCGGCTTTTGGTGGGATTTTAATTGCAAATACTGAAATTGACAAAGCGACGGCAGCAGAAATTCATAATTTGTTCTGCGAAGTGGTTATCGCCTCTTCGTATACCAATGAAGCGTTGGAAGTTTTAAAAGGAAAGAAAAACCGGATTATATTGGTTCAAAAAGACATCAACCTTCCTAACTCGTCGGTACGCTCATGCTTAAACGGGGTTTTGGTTCAGGAAAAAGACTTAAAAACCGACACAAAAGAAGACCTTTCTTACGAAACCAACAATAAACCATCCGAAAAGGAGTTAGATGATTTGCTATTTGCTTCCAAAATATGCAAGCACACCAAATCCAACACCATTGTCCTCGCCAAAAACCAGCAATTATGCGCCAGCGGCACAGGACAGACCAGTAGGGTTGATGCATTGAGGCAGGCAATAGAGAAAGCAGCATCTTTTAAATTCGACCTTCACGGGGCAGCCATGGCAAGCGATGCATTTTTCCCTTTTCCAGACTGTGTTGAGATTGCTCACAAAGCCGGGATTTCAACCGTTATCCAACCAGGGGGCTCGATAAAAGATCAATTAAGCATAGATTATTGTAATGAAAATAATGTTGCAATGGTATTTACCGGAACGCGCCATTTTAAACATTAATTTTATTACATTTGAAAGATTATAAATAAAAATCCCTTATAGGTTTTCTGTAAGGGATTCAATAAAATATAAACAGCCGGTTTTAATGCCGGAAAATTAAAAGGAATAACCAGATTAACACCAGAATAATTCATGGGATTTTTTGACTTCTTAACCGAAGAAATTGCAATAGACCTCGGAACAGCCAACACGCTGATTATACACAACGACAAAGTTGTTGTGGACAGCCCGTCTATTGTAGCCAGAGACCGAATGACCGGCAAAATTATAGCAGTTGGAAAAGAAGCCAGCATGATGCAGGGGAAAACCCATGAAAACATAAAAACCATACGGCCGCTTAAAGATGGTGTAATAGCCGATTTTGATGCTTCTGAAAAAATGATAAACATGTTCATTAAGGGGATTCCGGCATTAAAAAAGCGCTTTTTTCAGCCTACCTTAAAAATGGTTATCTGTATCCCTTCCGGGATTACGGAAGTAGAAATGCGGGCGGTAAAAGAATCGGCCGAACGCGTAAACGGGAAAGAAGTTTACCTAATACACGAACCTATGGCCGCCGCTATTGGTATTGGTCTGGACATTATGCAGCCAAAAGGGAACATGATCGTGGACATAGGTGGCGGTACCACCGAAATTGCAGTAATTGCATTAGGCGGTATTGTATGCGATAAATCGGTTAAAATTGCCGGTGATGTTTTTACAAACGATATTATTTATTACATGCGTACCCAGCATAACCTATATGTTGGGGAAACAACTGCCGAAAATATAAAAATTGCCATTGGTGCCGCAACGGAAGATTTAGAAATTCCACCGGAAGAAATGAGTGTTCAAGGACGCGATTTACTTACCGGAAAACCCAAACAGGTACAAATTTCGTTCAGGGAAATAGCAAAGGCTTTGGATAAGTCCATTTTACGGATTGAAGATGCCGTTATGGAAACATTATCGCAGACCCCGCCAGAATTGGCTGCCGACATATATAATACCGGTATTTATTTAGCCGGCGGTGGATCGATGCTCCGCGGGTTGGACAAACGTATTTCGCAAAAAACCGACCTTCCTGTTTATATTGCAGAAGACCCCTTGCGGGCCGTTGTGCGTGGAACGGGAATTGCTTTAAAGAATTTAGAAAAGTATAAACCAATCTTGATAAAATAGAATTAGTGAATGCAACAGATTGTCAATTTTTTAATAAGGAATAAGACCTTTATTACCTTTCTATTGCTTTTTAGTTTCTCACTTTTTCTTATTGTACAATCGCATTCATATCAAAAAACAAAACTCCTTAACTCTGCAAATTGGGTTTCAGGAGGTATTTACAATAGTACCAACAATATTTCAGACTATTTTCACTTAAAAGATTATAACAAACAGTTAGTTGAAGAAAACCTTCGGTTAAGAAAGTTATTGTTAAAGGAAGGACTAAATGTCAACGATTCAATATCGTATACCGATTCGCTGTCTTCAAATTACAGGTTGCATCAAGCTGCTGTTATTAAAAACAGTTACAATTTACAACGCAATTACCTGGTTATAAACAAAGGTTCCAACGACAGTATACGCCAAGACATGGGAGTAATTACTTCCAACGGTATAGTTGGGATTGTAGAGAATACATCGAGCAACTACGCCAATGTACAATCTGTTTTAAACTCGCTTTCAGAAATAAACGCTTCCATTAAGAATACCAACAACTTTGGTTCTTTAAAATGGAACGGCAAAGATTTTAATACAGTACAATTGGTAGATATTTTAAGGGCTGCCCCCATTAAAAAAGGAGATACCATTATTACCGGCGGTATGTCCAGCATTTTCCCTAAAGGGATTTTAATAGGGACCATAAAAGATTTTTCATTAGACGTTTCAGAAAATTACTACCTTATTGATGTTGAACTTTTTAATGACATGACCACCGTTGATCATGTATATGTTATTGAAAATCTGGACAGGAATGAAATAATGAACCTGGAAAATAGTATCGATGAATAAAACAACTTTTATAAATACGGTCCGCTTTATATTGTTGATACTTTTACAGGTAATAATTTTTAACAACATTAATTTTTTGGGGTATATAAACCCATATATCTACATACTGTTTATTATATTTTTTCCATTTGATAAGGACAATAGGATATTGTTCCTCTTTTTTTCTTTTCTATTGGGGCTCAGTATCGATATTTTTTGCGACAGTGGCGGCGTACATGCTGCCGCCTGTGTTTGTACTGCTTATTGTCGGCCACTCATGATGCGCTCGGTATTTGGGCTAAGTTACGACTACCACACCATAAAAATAGAGAAAACACATTTTGGGCAACGGGTTAACTACTTAATTATCTTAATTTTAACACACCATTTCATACTTTTCAGTTTAGAGATTTTTAGCTTTGCACATATTTTGCTAATTCTAAAAAAAACCATATTTTCTGCAATATTCACACTAATTTTGTGTTTAATTTTTATCTCGTTGTTTAGTAGGAAGAGTTCATGAGGAAATTACTTTTATCGTCCATTATCGTTATTGTTGCTATTGTTTACATAGGAAGGCTTTCTTATTTGCAGTTATTGGATAATACCAATAAAAATCCTCTAGACGATACAGCAATAAAAGCGGTTTACGACTATCCCGAACGTGGCTATATTTACGATAGAAATGGGGAATTGCTAGTTGCAAACCAACCTTCATATGATGTTATGGTAATCCCAAGGGATGTAAAGCCTTTGGATACGGTAGAATTTTGCACGCTTCTGAACATTAGCAAAGAAGACTTCAGCAGAAAATTTGAAAAAGCATATACCTATTCCCCAAGGCTTCCGTCGGTATTTGTTCCTCAATTATCCAAAAAAGAATATGCCATCCTTCAAGAGAAAATGAGGAAATACGAAGGGTTTTACATTCAAAAGAGATCCTTAAGGCATTACATGACCAGCGTCGGGGCAAATATATTGGGCTACATTAGTGAAGTAAACGACTGGGACTTAAAAGAGTATTCTTATTACCAATCGGGGGAGCTTATAGGAAGACAAGGAGTTGAAAAACAATATGAAGAAGTATTAAGAGGGAGAAAAGGAGTGAAATTTATTCAAAAAGATCGCTTTAACAGGGTTATTGGGCCCTATAAAGAAGGAATTTACGATACGCTTCCCGTTCCCGGAAAAGATATTGAACTAACAATAGACAATAAATTACAGGCTTATGGAGAAAAATTAATGATCCATAAGCGGGGAGGCATTGTTGCCCTCGACCCTAAGACAGGCCAAATATTGGCTTTGATTACCGCCCCAAATTACGATCCGGATTTGTTGGTTGGTAGAAAACGCTCTAAAAATTATACCGAACTTTATTACGACTCTATTGCAAAGCCACTTTACGATAGGGCACTCAATGCTACATACCCCCCCGGATCTCCTTTTAAAACAGTAAATGCTTTAATAGGACTTCAAGAGGGCGTTATAGACGAACAAACTACCTTTACCTGTTATCATGGCTACCGATACGGAAGAAACTCTTTTATGGGCTGTCATTGCCCTTATGGGAGCGTAAACAACCTTGACAGGGGAATTTATATGTCCTGTAATGCCTATTTTGCAAATACATACAGGCGCATTATTGAAAAATATCCATCGGCTGCCGAAGGAATGGATGCATGGCAAAAACATGTGGAGAGTTTTGGTCTGGGAAATTATTTAGGATACGACCTTCCAACCGGGCAATCTGGAAAAGTACCTGATGAAGATTATTACAATTTGGTATACGGTCCAAAAAGATGGTTTGCAACCAATACCCTCTCTAACGCTATAGGGCAAGGGGAAGTTTTAACAACGCCCATTCAATTGGCAAATTTAACGGCCACCATAGCCAATAGGGGATATTATTTTACCCCGCATATTATTAAAAAAATAGAAAACGATACCATAGCCCATAAATTTGTAGAAAAACATCAAACAACGGTAGATCCACAGTATTTTGAACCCGTTGTAGAGGGCATGCGAGACGTGTATGAAAAAGGAACGGCCCAATGGATAAAAATCCCCGATATATCCATGGCGGGAAAAACAGGTACCGCAGAAAACTTTACCAAAATAAACGACAAAAGGGTACAGCTTACAGACCATTCCATATTTGTGGCCTTTGCTCCTGTGGAAGACCCTAAAATAGCCATCGCAGTATTTGTTGAAAATGGTTATTGGGGAAGCAGATGGGCCGGTAGAATTGCAGGTCTGATGATTGAAAAATACATAAAAGGCGAAATTACAAGGACAGATATGGAAGAATATGTGTTAAACGGTAGCCTTGAAGAAGAATACGCCAAACCATTGAGTGGAAAATCCTTTACAATTAATGATGGAAAATTTATAAAATGGCCCGTTAAGGATACCGTAAACATTAAAGTCCCAAATAATGATAAACCTATACCATAAATGAGCAATTTTTTAAAAAAAATAGATTGGTTAAGTATTCTCATCTATTTCTTCTTGGTTTTTATTGGTTGGTTAAATATCTATTCTGCTTCTTACAGTGGCGAAACTTCGTCTATTTTTAACACGGATGCCTTTTATGGAAAACAACTTTTCTTTATAGGGGCAAGTCTTGTATTGATTATTCTTGTACTTTCTGTCGAAGCAAAATTTTACGAGCGCTTTTCGGGCGTAATATACCTTATTTCCCTACTTTCGCTCGCCGGGTTATTTTTATTTGGAAAAAATGTAAACGGGGCTACTTCCTGGTATGCCATGGGGGGCATGACCCTTCAGCCATCAGAATTTGCAAAGGCAGCCACGGCTTTGGCGTTAGCCAAGTTTTTATGCGACATTCAAACAGACATCCACAATATAAAAGATTTATTTAGGGCTTTTGTAATAATTAGCATACCGGCACTTTTAATTATACCGCAACCAGACCCCGGAAGTGCTTTGGTATATGCTGCTTTCTTTTTTGTTCTTTACCGCGAAGGGCTTCCTGCCAGTTATTTACTTATTGGCGTTTTTGCAGTTATACTATTTGTCTCTACATTAATTTACGGCACGATATGGGTTTTTATTGGAGCTGCTATTTTATTGGCAATCACTTATTTTATTTCTAAAAAAAGAAAGAAAAAAGTATCGGTTTTTAAGCTAATCCTCATCCTTATTACTACTTGCCTATTCTCTTATTCAGTAGATTTTATCTACAACAATGTTTTCGAGCAAAGGCACAGGGACCGTTTTGGTTTATGGTTGCGGCTAGAAAAAGACCCTGTTAAGCTAGAGCAAATACGTAAAACCATTGGTTATAACACTTATCAATCCGAATCGGCCATTGGTTCTGGTGGTTTTATTGGAAAAGGTTTTTTAGAGGGGACCCGCACCAAAGGAAATTTTGTACCCGAACAACATACAGATTATATTTTTAGTACTGTTGGCGAAGAATGGGGTTTTATTGGCAGTGCTTTGGTCGTGGTATTGTTTACCTTATTAATTTTACGCCTCATAATTGTAGCCGAAAGGCAAAAGTCAGCTTTCAGCAGAATTTACGGCTATTCGGTAGCCTCGATTATATTTTTTCATTTTGCCATTAATATCGGGATGGTTATTGGCTTGTTGCCAACAGTTGGAATTCCGCTCCCTTTCTTTAGTTATGGAGGTTCCGGTTTATTGGGTTTTACCCTTTTGCTATTTATTTTTATAAAACTCGATGCCAACAGAATTAATGAATGGTAAAAAAATAATGCCTCCAAAACAATTTTATCAGAAGCATTATTTTTTAATTTTCTATTTCAGTTAACATTAACCCTTCGGAAAATTAGGATTGACCATTACCTCCTCTATCTGTTTGGTATGCCTTGCACAATGTGCGGCAATAAACAATAGGTTTTGATAACCGTCGGACTTTCCGGTTGGATAATCGCTTATGTGGTTTCGCATGTTTTCAACATCTGTATTCTCTATATATTCCAAGACAGGTTTCCTGGCTGCCAAAAAATCGTTTATGGCCACTTGCGGATCTTTGTATTCCCCGGTGCCCTGCAATTCTTTCGGGGCCTGGAACTTCTTGCTCCTGTCTGTCATCATGCTTATCAATGCCGTATCCGATGTTTTAACCTGATCTTTAAGTTCGGGCTGGGCAGGCTTTTCCATTTCCTTTTTGGCCATATCAAAAAGCATTTTTTCTGAAGCAACAATATGTTCGAGGCATTGACTTACCGACCAACTGTCTGGTGCGGGCTTAAAGGTTAATTGTGCTTCGGTAAGAGTACTTACATCGGCAATAAGGTTGTCGGTGGTTTGGTTAAAGTACTGCAACAAAAATGCCTTTGTTCCTACTTTTGCTTCTATAGGTTGAGATTCCAATATTTCTTTTAGTTTGTCCAGGCCTACTTGCAGGTCATTACCAATAAGCGATTCAAAATCCATAAAAAGCATCATAAGGTTCATGGGGTAATTCATGTGCCCATTGAATCCCCAAGTAACTTTTGTCTGGTTATCGGCTATTTCTTCGGTACTCATAAATCCTGGCGAGGTTGATTCTATAGGTTTTTTAAATCGGAATTCGTATTCTATCCTTTTCCCTTCATCAATTTTGGTAATTTCCTGCTCCCCTGTTCCTACCTCATTATTATCGCTTTCCCACATAGACACAAAGCCAACGGTACCATCGGTCCCTTCAAAGGTTTGCTTCATGTTTGGGTCTATATTTGCCCATTTACCATAATTGTTTTGATTTTTTAGATACTTTACATAATCAAAGACCATCTCTTTTGGCCGCTCGATAATTACATCCCGAGTTACTTTATAATCCTTTTTAACAAATAAGGCAGCAATCAATGGAATTGCTATAATTACAATGATAACAATCAATAAATTTTTAAGAAATTTCATATACGTTATTTTTAGTTAATCGATTAGTTTTTATGAGTTTTAAGGCATTCGTGTTTTATTATTTCAATATCAAAATTTTTTAAATTTATTTATTATTTTCTGATTTACAACATCTTATACATAAAAATAAGCACGTAAAATAACAACAATAGAGGAACGATACTTTTACATATATGCAAAAAACCCGTGCCACAGATAAGTGACACGGGTTTTTATCCTCTATTAATTTCTTTATTAATCCTTGATATTGGCTACCTTATTATTCTTGATATTGTTCATTTTTAAATCTTCCAAAACATTTAAGGCTTCTTCCATATAAACATCCTTGGAAAGATTGGCATGCCAACGTTCTCTTTTTTGTCTAAGTACACTATCTTTTGCCATCAGTTCCACTTCATAAGGAAGTGATTCGTAGGTAAGGTTGGTTTTATAATCGGATATTTTCCTGAATTCTTTTAAAACCTGCTCGTCCTTTTCTGTTTCTGCAAGATATTGGTCTATATTAAGCGGGTATTCTTTGTCTTCCTGTTGTTTCTTCACCCATTTGGCATTTTCGTCTATAAGTGTTAATTGGCTATTTTTGGCCATTCTTTCTTTGCTTTTCTCAATGGTTTCATCATAATCAATATAACCGGCCCAATCGTTGTACTGCACGGCATCTATTTTATCCCACGGAAGAGGGTTTTCCTGATCTTTCTCGCCAATATCCCTGTAACTATACCTATCTGGAACCACCACATCGCTCTTAACACCCTCCAATTGTGTCGAGCCACCATTAATCCTGTAAAATTTCTGGGTGGTAACTTTTAATGCTCCGACATCTCCATATTCGTTATCGCCCCTTAAGAATTGGTTTAGGTCAATTACGTTTTGAACCGTTCCTTTTCCATAGGTTTGCTTGCTTCCTAAAATAATAGCCCTTTTGTAGTCTTGCATTGCGGCCGCCAATATTTCTGAGGCAGAAGCCGACAACTCGTTTACAAGGATAACCAAAGGTCCGTCCCACTGAATATTTTTATCGGTATCGGCAAGCACTTCTTTGCGCTTTCCGGTAGATTTTACCTGCACAATAGGGCCATCTTTGATGAAAAGCCCGGCCATGTCCACCACTGTCTTTAAAGACCCGCCGCCATTGTCCCTAAGATCCAGAACAAGCCCTTCGGCTCCTGCCTTTTTAAGTTCGGTAATTTCCTTGGCCACATCAGAAGCGGCATTTCTATTGTTATAATCGTCAAAATCTATGTAAAATTTAGGAAGGTTGATAACTCCAAAAGTCCTGTTGTCCTTTTTTACAATAGACGATTTGGCGTAGGTTTCTTCCAGTTCCACAATGTCTCTTACAATAGGCACTTCGGCAATGGTTCCGTCTACGCGTTTTATGGTAAGTATTACTTTGGTTCCTTTAGGCCCCTTAATAAGCTTAACGGCGTCTTCAAGTCGCATTCCCACTATACTCACTGGAGTTTCGTTTTCTTGGCCTACCTTCATTATTTCGTCTCCCACTTCTACTTTATCGCCTCTCCAGGCCGGCCCGCCCGAGATAACTTCTACAATTTTAATATGGTCGTTTTTCTTTTGAAGCCTAGCTCCTATTCCTTCAAATTTACCAGAAATTCCCACGTCAAACCGTTCTTTTTCATCGGGTGCGAAATAAAACGTATGCGGATCGAATTCTTCAACTATAGAATTTAGATAAACCACAAACCAATCTTTGCGCTCCAAATCGTTCATAAAGTCAAAATATTCACCAATTGTTTTTTGGGTATCTTCCCTGGTTTTCTTTTCCAAGGCAATAGGGTCATCGGGCAAATCGTCGTCATTTTCCAAACCGGGCGCAATTGGATCTTCTTCAATAACATCTTCTACCCCTTGCTTGGTCATTTTCTTTTGGGGCTCTTTTTTCTTTTCTATGCCTTCTATTCCATAGGCATAACGCTCCAAAGTTGAAAACTTTAATTGCTTCCTCCAACGTTCCCAAAGTTCTTCTTTGGTCTTTGCATATGGCAAGTTATCGTAATCTACATCTATGTTTTCTTCTTTTGAATAGTCAAAAGGTTTCTCCAAAACATCCTTGTACATTACAGATGCCTCGTCCATACGTTGCATTAGCCTGTCGTAGGTAAGGTTGAAGAATGTTAGATCTGATGTTTTTATTTGATCGTCGATTGTCGATCTGTATTTTTTAAACTCGTCAATATCGCTTTGCAAGAAATATCTTTTAAGCGGGTCTAACGCTTCAATATAATCATCATAAACATGTTCTGAGAAATCGTCATCGATTGTCCTCGGATTGTAATGACCATTTTCCAGCACATACGATATCAAATCGAGTAAAAGTTTGTCTTTATCAGGGTTGTCAAACTTGCTAGTAAAACTACACGATGCCGCAGAAACCAGTATGGCCGCGAGCAAATACACTAAATTCCTTTTCATTTACAACTATTTTTTGAGGCAAAAAAATCCCTCTGCATTATTCTTTTTAAAAAATTCATACAGTTTTACCATCTAACAGAACTGTATGTTTCGAAATATAAGAAATTTCTGCTTATAATATTTGACATCAATCATATATAAACAAAATTATATTTCTTTCCTTATTATTTTTAAACGACTAAATTAACGAAAAAATCGTGCCATGGTATGTACTTCCGCCTAATATTTTGTTAAACGTTTCTATAAATTATTTTAATATTTAAATTGATTATTTTAGCACTGTAAAATACCAAAACCCAAAATGGAAAATAAACCTTTAATACTTGTAACCAACGACGATGGGATTACGGCGCCCGGAATTAGAGCGCTTATTAGTGTTATGAACGAAATTGGCGAAGTAATCGTGGTGGCCCCAGACAGCCCACAAAGTGGTATGGGGCATGCAATTACAGTAAATTCAACGCTTTATTGTAGCCCGATTACCATTAATGAAGAAGACGTACAACTTGAATACAGTTGCAGCGGCACCCCGGCAGATTGTGTAAAGTTGGCGGTTAATGAAATTTTAAACAAAAAGCCCGACATATGTGTTAGCGGCATCAATCATGGGTCCAACTCGTCCATCAATGTTATTTATTCCGGGACCATGAGCGCAGCAGTCGAAGCAGGCATCGAAGGAATTCCAGCCATTGGTTTTTCCCTTTGCGATTATTCTTGGGAAGCAAATTTTGACGCTGTTAAAGAGTACGCCAAGACCATTACCAAAAGTGCCTTAAAAAATGGTATCCCAAAAGGGGTGGTCCTCAATGTAAATTTTCCCAAATTAAAGGATGATAAAATCAAGGGCATCAAGATTTGCAGACAAGCCCGTGCCCGATGGGTAGAAGAATTTGACAAGCGTACGAACCCCATGGGAAGGGATTATTATTGGCTGACCGGAAAATTTGCAAATCAGGACAAAGGCGAAGACACCGACGAGTGGGCTTTGGCAAATGGCTATGTCTCGGTGGTTCCCGTTCAATTCGACCTAACCGCACATCACGCTATTCAAGATCTAAATACCTGGAGTTTAAATGACTAGAAAAGAAGTTTTAATAGGATTTTTTGTCGGTATCATTGCCAATGTGCTTGGAACTTTGCTATACATTCTTATCTTCTCTGATTTAAGTATTGAAGACAGTATAAAAGTAGCCCGCGAACAAGGACATTTGGGAAGTTTATTGGCTTTGGGAGCATTGCTAAACCTAGTGGCCTTTTTTGGGTTTATAAAGCTGAAAAGGGATTTAAGGGCCAAAGGTGTCCTTATTGCCACTTTTTTAACTGCTTTTATTATATTAATGATAAAAATTTTTTAATATAAAAATCGTGCATACGTGAAATATTATATAATAGCTGGAGAAGCATCGGGAGATTTACATGCCTCCAACCTTATAAAAGCACTTTCTACAAAAGACAAAGAAGCTACTTTTCGCGGGTGGGGCGGAGACCTTATGCAACAAGCCGGCATGGAGCTGGTAAAACACTACAAGGAACAATCCTTTATGGGTTTTTTTGAAGTTATTATGAATTTGCGCACTATTTTTTCAAACATAAAATATTGCAAGCAGGATATTGAAAACTTCAATCCGGATGTCATTATTTTTATTGATTATTCGGGCTTCAACCTAAAAATTGCCAAATGGGCAAAACAGCACAACTATAGGACATTTTATTATGTTTCCCCACAAATATGGGCCTCTAGGGAAGGCCGGATAGAAGCCATAAAGAGGGATATAGACGAAATGTTTGTAATTCTTCCCTTTGAAAAAGATTTTTACGAAACAAAACACCAATACCGGGTCAATTTTGTTGGTCACCCGTTGTTAGATGCCATTTCCAGCAGGAAACAGGTACTCCCGGAAACATTTAGAGAAGAAAACGGACTCGACAAAAGGGAAATTATCGCATTGCTGCCAGGAAGCAGAAAACAAGAAATTACCAATATGCTATCAACCATGTTAAGTGTGGTAGACGACTTTACCGATTACCAGTTTGTTATTGCCGGGGCCCCAAGTCAGGAATATCAATTCTACGAACAGTTTATTGGCAAGGCCAATGTTAATTTTGTAACGGGAAAAACCTACGACCTATTGAGCGTATCCAAAGCCGCCCTTGTTACCAGCGGCACCGCTACCTTGGAAACCGCCCTTTTTAAAGTCCCCGAAGTTGTTTGTTACAAAGGCAATTGGATAAGCTACCAAATTGCCAAGCGCATCATCACGTTGAAGTACATTTCGTTGGTCAATTTAATTATGGACAAGGAAGTAGTGAAGGAATTGATTCAAAACGACCTAACCACTAAAAATCTTAAAACCGAGCTCCATAAAATTCTCACCCCCGAAATTAGGGAACGTATTTTTCTTGATTATTTTGAGCTAGAAAAAAAATTGGGAGGAAAAGGCGCAAGTATGAAAGCTGCTCAACTTATTTATGATAAAATTTCTTAATTTGCAACAAACCCTAATGAATACATGAAAAAAATACTTTGGCTGCTTTTTATATCATTCATCATAATAAGTTGTGGTTCATCAAAAAAAAAGGTATCGGTAAAAGGAGAACGGCCGGTTACTGAAGATACATCAGCTACAAAAAGAAAACAAACAAACAAAGAAGCCGATGCCATTATAAAAACGGCCTTGTCTTTTAACGGTACTCCATATAAATACGGCGGGACTACCAAACGCGGAATGGATTGTTCGGGCTTGATATATACTTCTTTCCTAGAAAATGACATTTCCATGCAACGCACTTCGTACATGATGGCTACACAGGGGAAAAAAATTAAAATCAAAGATGTGGAAGAAGGCGATCTGTTATTTTTTACCACAAGCAAAAACAAACGAAAAATAAATCATGTGGGGCTTGTGGTTCAGGTAAAAGGCAACGACATCCACTTTATCCATTCTACTACTTCAAGGGGCGTGCTGGTTTCTTCCTTAAACGAAGGTTACTGGAATTACGCATTTAACCAAGCTCGAAGAATATTGTAGGTTATTTTCTTTTTATTTTAGTGTATTGGTAATGTGAAAATATTGAACTATCCCATTACCAAATTAATCGTTCCATTAATCGGAGGGATTTATTGTGGTTTTACATTTCCTGTTAGTTTAAGGAACATTTTTATTATTCTTGCTGCATGCCGTGCATTGCTCATAGTTTTCCGGTTAAAATCAAAAATAGCAACCAGTCATTATTTCGGAATATTTATTTTGTTTATTTTTTTCATCCTTGGATGCATCAATGCAAAAATACATACCCCGGAAAATCCTAAATATTACAATCATCATTATAAAAATGGGGATACCATAAGCTTTAGGATATATAAAAAACTTAAATCAACTAATTATAGTTACAGATACAAAGCATAATACTTATTAAAAAATAATGAAGTACCCTGTATGGGGAAAGTACAGCTTAACACATATAAAGACAGTAGCAATACCGGGTTTAAGCCTCCAAAGATTGATTATCTATACCAGACAACCAATAGCCTAACAGAAATTACCCCGCCTTTAAACCCGCATCAATTTAATTACAAGGACTATTTGGCCCATCAAGGGATATACAGCCAATTAAAGCTTGGCATTGAAGACATTTCCTTGAAATCTACATCCATAAAAACAGTACAGGGAATAGCCGGAAAACTACGGGACGATATCAATAAAGTGCTTAAGACATATCCATACAAAACAGAAACAGCCATTTTAAACGCCTTATTGCTTGGACAACGAGACGAAATAAATAGCCAAACCTACCAAGATTACGCATCGGCAGGTGCAATCCATTTACTGGCAATTTCAGGACTGCATATTGGTATTATTTTATTGATTTTACAGTTTCTGCTTGCACCGCTAAAACACACAAAGCACGGAAGGGTAGCAAGCCTTGTCTTGATATTGGCCTGTTTATGGTCTTTACAGTACTTACCGGTTTAAGTGCATCGGTTGTACGGGTTGTTACCATGTTTTCGTTTATTTCTTACGTGCTTCAACTACTAAAAAAGGGCAGCAATATTTATTATGCTATTATAAGTTCTATGCTTATATTGTTGTTATTTTGGCCTGCCTTTATTTTTGATGTAGGTTTCCAGCTTAGTTATATCGCGGTTTTTGGAATTGTGTGTATACAGCCTCTCATGAAAAAATATTGGAGCCCAAAGCATAGAATTACAAATTATTTCTGGAAACTTATTACGGTTTCCTTTACCGCTCAATTAAGTGTACTTCCGCTTTCGCTGTATTATTTTCATCAGTTTCCGAGTCTTTTCTTAGCAACATTGTTTTAATTCCCTTTATGGGAACCATTTTAGGACTGGGAATTATTGTAATTATTTTGGCCGGGAGTAACTCATTACCGTATTTTTTGGGCAAGATATTTTTTGAGTTGATTGGCTTGATGAACAGTTTTATTGGGTGGGTTGCCGGCCATGAAGCATTTGTATTTAAGGAAATACCGTTTAATTTCTACAAAATGGCAGCATCATATATATATATATATATATATATATATTGATAATTGCTTTTGTTTCATGGTTAAAGAACAGAAAACAGCATATTTTCTTGGTTACAATAGGCAGTAGTTTGTTATTAATAGTTACTTTTTTATATGAAGACCATCAAACTTTAAAAAACGAACGCTTGGTTATTTTTCATAAATCCAGAAACTCATTATGGGGTACAAACATGGAAGGAGGTTATTGATTAATGACACGCTCTATAAAACAAATTCGACTATAAAAGATTTTTGCATTGGAGAAAATATAGATAATATTGCATATGTACCTTTCAAAAAGAATTTTTCGTTTAAAAATTACGATATTCTTATAATAGATAGCACCGAAGTTAATTACAAAAACCTACACCCCGACATTGTATTGCTTGTTAATTTACCTAAAATAAACCTGGAACGTTTTATTAAAAAAACAAACCAAAAAGAATTATTGTAGACGGAAGCAATTATAAATTCCTGATTGCATTATGGAAAGCCAGCTGTAAAAAAGAAAAGCTCCCATTTCACTACACCGGTGAAATGGGAGCTTGTGTTATAGAATAGTTATTTAACTTTTAATTAATTTAATGTATCCCGTGCATCCATTTTCTAAGCAACGGAATTAACAGAAACAATATTAATGCGGCCCCGGCAACTACACTAACGCCCCATATTAAGTACGTATTGGCATAAATACCTAAAGTTTCCATTGGATGCGCACCTTCGTCTATACTTTCTGAAGCAGTCAAAGTGCCAATCCATCCGGCCATTTTATTCCCGATGGACATGGACAAAAACCAAGCCCCCATTACAAAACCAACCACTTTTCCGGGCGACAGTTTAGTAACCATAGAGAGGCCAACGGGCGATAAAGAAAGCTCTCCCATGGTATGGAACAAATACATAAATGCTATAAATGCCACCGAAACCAAGCCTTCGCTATTTGCAAAGTACTTCGCGCCAATTACAATTATTGCAAAACCCAAAGCCAATTGTGCCAGCCCCAATACAAATTTCATGGGCGTGCTAGGTTCTTTTCCTGCCTTGTTTAAACGCAACCACATGTAAGAAAATAAAGGCGCTAAAAGTATAATGAACAATGGGTTGAAACTTTGAAATATGGAAGCGGGCAATTCTGTACCCATTATAAACCTGTCTACATTTTTTTCCGTGAACAAGGTTATGGAACCCCCGGCCTGTTCGAACAATGCCCAAAATACCGCATGGAAAAAGAACAGGACAATAACCACCAATAACCTTTGCCCGGTAGCCTTGTCTTTTGCCGTTAAGGCATGATAAAGTAAATATCCAACTATTAACAATGAAATAACCAGTAATATGGTCGACATTACTTCATTTAGGTTAAGCATCAATGCACATATTGGAATTGCCGCAAGGGATAAAACTATTACCGGAAGGTCCGGTTTTATACCAAACAACTTTACTTTGCCTTCCTGTACCTCTTTTGGTTGCAATCCCTTTTCGCCAAAACCCCTGGAGAATATCCAAAAAACCGTTAGGCCAATCAACATACCAATTCCAGCCAAACCAAATCCATAATGCCAGTTTATATTTTGACCGACATAACCACAAGTTAGCATTGATAAAAAAGACCCAATATTCACGCCCATATAAAAAATGGAGAAGGCACCGTCTTTACGGGGGTCGTCCGTTTCGTAGAATTTTCCAAGGAACGAACTCACATTTGGTTTAAAAAACCCATTTCCAACTATAATTAAGGCCAAAGCGCCAAAAAACAATGGCATGTTACCTTCTAAATCACCGATACCCTGAATTCCAAGCGTAAAATGACCCAAAACCATTAAAAACCCGCCCCAAATAATCGTTCTCCTAAAGCCTAAATATTTATCGGCTACCAAGCCGCCCAATACCGGAAGAAGGTATACCATGGCCGTATAAGACCCATATATGGCATACGATTTAATTTCAGCAGCACTTTGTGCCAAGTCAACAAATAAAACCTTGGTCATGTACAATACCAAAAGGGCACGCATACCATAATAGGAAAAACGTTCCCACATTTCAGCAAAAAAAAGTACAAATAATGCCTTTGGATGCGTTTTTCTATTTGTATAAATAATAAAAGGAACCCATAGTAATACAAATATCCAACCTACCGTTAAAATCCACAATGTTAAATTCATGCTTTTAATTATTAATTACTAAATCTATTTTTTTAATATGAATGGTTTATAAGTAATTAAAAGGTTGGTTATGTAATTGTCTATGATGTTGAAGTTTCCAATTCGTTTGCTATTTCGTCTTGTATTTTACCTTCATTATCTTCTGCACCATGAGTAAGGCGCTTTAGGGGTTTCATTAAAAGTATAACAACGAGACCGATTAAAGACCAGATAACTGTAATTCCGGTAAAGATCTCAAATTCACCTAAATGCTGGGCACTTTGGCCAATATATCCTGCCAATTTATTACCTAAACCTGTAGCTGCCCAATAAAGGCCCATAATAATTGAAGCATATTTTAGAGGTGCCAATTTGGTAATAAAAGATAAAGATACCGGTGAAGCACACAATTCCCCAATAGAATGAAAAAGATATGCCAAGATTAACCAATACATTGCCGATGAACCTGTTGCTTCAGTTTCTACGGCAGCGGCGCTCATAAAACCAAAGCCCAAAGCCATTATTATTATCCCAATGGCTATTTTAAACAAAGATGAAGCTTCATGGCCTTTTTTACGCCATTTTAACCAAAATGCTCCTACAGCCGTAGCCAAGGTAATGATAAAAAAGGAGTTAACAGATTGAAAGACAGATGCCGGAACAGTAAAAAGTCCGAAAAAATTCCTGTCTGTATTTTGCTTTGCATAGAGGTTCATTAACCCGCCTGCTTGCTCAAATGCCGCCCAGAACAAAATAATTAATAAAAACGAAAGCAACAATACCACTACTCTATCCTTTTCTATTTTAGTAAGTGGTTTGTTTAAAATTTCCCGATCGGCTTCATTTTTATCAGAAATAAGGTTTCCTACATTTTTAAGGTATTTTTGCCCCCATATATATACTATCTGCCCTATCAACATACCAATTGCCGCCAACCCGAAGCCATAATGCCAATTTATTTTTTCGCCTATATATCCACAGATAATCGGGGCAATAAAACCGCCAATATTAATTCCCATATAAAAAATATAGAACCCCAGGTCTCTTCTTTCATCTTTCGGTTTGTACAGTCCACCAACCATTGAAGAAATATTGGGCTTAAGGCCTCCTACGCCTAAAATAATAAAAAGGCAACCCACATAAAACGAAGCCTCGGAGTTTAAGGCCAAAACGGCATGCCCAATACAGAGCAACAGCCCGCCGAGCATTACTGTTTTCTTTTGCCCCAGAAATCTGTCGGCAATCCAGCCTCCCGGAATGGACGACATATATACAAGCATGGTATACCACCCATAAAGAGCCAATGCTTCATTATTTGTCCAGCCAAATCCTGGATTATTTGACGTGGTCTCGGCTACTAAAAATAAGGTAAAAAGGGCGCGCATGCCATAATATGAAAAGCGCTCCCATAATTCTGTAAAAAAGAGGATATACAGCCCTTTAGGGTGCCCAAATAATTCACTTTTGCTAGGGTCTTGAGTTACTGTTGGCATTAGTTAAGGTTTTTTAAAGATTAAAAATTATTTTTTGATCTTTTCAGATCCCTGAACATCTCCAGCTTTATCTCCCAAGTGTTCGTCTATAAAGTTAGTCATTTTGGTATACAACTGTAGTCTGGTATTTCCACCATATATTCCATGATTATTGTCTGGATAAATAGCCCAGTCGAATTGCTTATTGGCCTGTATCAATGCTTCGGCCATTCTCATGGTATTTTGCACATGTACGTTATCATCGCCAGAGCCATGAATTAATAAATAATCGCCTTTTAACAGTTCGGGGTAACTTAGCGGAGAATTCTCATCGTAACCGCTTGCATTTTCCTGTGGTGTTTGCATGTACCTTTCCGTATAAACCGTATCGTAAAATCTCCAGCTGGTAACAGGAGCTACGGCTATTGCCATACTAAACACATCGTTTCCTTTTAAAATTGAGTTTGTGCTCATAAAGCCACCATAACTCCATCCCCAAATACCAATTCTATTTGCATCGATATAAGGCAATTCTCCCAATTTCTTTGCGGCGGCTATTTGGTCTTCAACTTCGTATTTTCCAAGTTCTTTATAGGTTACTTTCTTAAAATCGGCTCCTTTAAACCCTGTTCCCCTACCATCTACACAGGCAATTACGTAACCTTTTTCTGCTAGCATTTGGTACCAATAATCATTAGCGCCCATCCAACGGTTTGACACTTGTTGGGAACCCGGCCCCGAATATTGATACATGAACAATGGATACTCTTTGTTTGGGTCGAAATCCTTGGGTTTTATCATCCACATATTCAATTCGTTCCCATTAATATTAATGGTCGTAAACTCTTTGGGCGATATTTCATAGCTAGAGACTTTCTTTAACAATGCATCATTATTAACAATCTCCTTTATTTCCTTTCCGTTTTTGCTGTCGTTCAACGTATACCGGTTTGGCATGGACGCACTAGAAAACGAATTTATGTAGTAACTAAAATCTGCACTAAAAGTAGCGTTATTGGTTCCTTCTTCGCTAGACAACCTTTCTTTATCTTTTCCGTTAAGCTTGACAGCATATACGTCCCTGTTAATAGAGCCGTTTTCTACAGACTGATAAAATACGCGGTTGGTTTTCTCATCGTACCCGTAATAATTGGTTACTTCCCAAGGCCCTTTGGTTACTTGGTTGAGAAGTTTTCCTTCTTTGCTGTAATGATAAATATGATTAAACCCATCTTTCTCGCTTGTCCATATAAAGCTATTGTCGTTTAAAAAAGTTAGGTTATCGGTAATATCTATATAAGCTTTATCGGTTTCGTGCAACACTACATTTGTCCCTTTTTTAAGATTGTGGAAATACAGTTTTATATCGTTTTGATGACGGTTCATTACCTGTACGCTCAATACGTCTTCGTTATTGGTCCACTGAATTCTAGGAATGTAATAAGCCTCTCCAAGATCGACTTTTTGGGTCTTTTTCGAACCCAGCTCGTAGGTAAACAAGCTAACTTCCGAATTATCCTCGCCAGCTTTTGGGTACTTAAAAACTTGCTCTGTAGGATATAAGGTCTCGCCATATATATCCATGGAAAATTCCGGCACCTTACTTTCGTCAAAGCGGATAAATGTCAAATGCGTTCCGGTTTTATTCCAATCGAAAGCCCTTACCAGGGAAAATTCTTCCTCATAAACCCAATCGGTTACGCCATTTATGATTTTATTTTTTTCGCCATCGGTGGTTACCTGTACTGTTGTATTGTTTTTTAGGTCTTTTATGTAGATATTGTTTTTAAAAACATAAGCCACTTTAGAAGCATCGGGAGAAAAAGTAGGTTCCTGGATTTTATCTTCAGAAATAAGTTTTAATTCTTTCGATGCAATATCATATACATAATATTTCCCTAGCCTCGATCTCCTAAAGATAGGTTCAACATTGGTAGCGAGGATTAATTTGGACTCGTCCTTACTAAATGTATAGGATGAAAAATTGTCGATTCCATCCAAGTTTGAAGAAGAAACAATTGTCTCTACCTTTTCCAACGTTTGGTAATTATATTTATCTATGGAAGAACTTTTGGCGGTTCGATCGAAGTTTAAAACCGTGTACTGCTTCCCGTTTTTCATGGAATGCAGCACGTCCATGCCTTCAGTACGAAATGCACCTCCCCATATTTCTTCTAATGTAATTTTCTGATTTTGAGCGGTTGTGAGGGATATCAAACCAACAAAAAGTAGGATAAACGTATAATGTCTCTTCATTAACTGTTATGTATTGATTAAAAAACCGTCAAGTTTACTAAAAATTTCACAAATTCCGCAACTTTTAGCGTTAAACATTGCCCTGTGGCTTAAATTGAAAACTTTTAAAGATAAAAGCACTTCGTTTCCTCATCAATTCCCCATTCTTTATTGTGGACGGTAAAACAAGCCTTTGTTCTTAATCCTTATATTTGCGGTAAATTAGCAAACAACAAAATGACATTACCCGTAAACGGATTTTCTAAACTTTCTAAAGAAGAAAAGATTACCTGGTTAGCCGACCAACACTTTTTAAACAAAGAAGAAGGCATAAAAACCATTAAACAATATTGGAACACCAACGAGCAATTACAGGTGCTTCACGATGAGTTTATAGAAAATACCATTACTAATTTTTACCTTCCGTTGGGCATTGCCCCCAACTTTTTAATTAATGGCCAATACCATACCATTCCCATGGCAATTGAAGAAAGTTCGGTAGTAGCGGCGGCAGGAAAAGCAGCTAAATATTGGCAAAAAAGAGGCGGTTTTAAAGCCAATGTTTTGGGCACCGAAAAAATTGGACAAGTACATTTTATGTATTCCGGGGCTTTTGCCAAACTGAATGATTTCTTCAACAGCATACAGCCCAAGCTTTTTAAAGCCACCAATAGCATTACGGAGAACATGCAAAAACGCGGTGGCGGGATAACCTCTATAGAACTTCGGGACAAAACCAACAAGCTCGATAATTATTACCAGTTGCATTGCTCTTTTGAAACGCTTGACGCTATGGGGGCTAATTTTATCAACTCCTGTCTGGAAACAATTGCCAAAACTTTTAAAAAAGAAGCTCAAAATTTTGACGGTTTTACTTCGGAAGAAAAAGACATCCAGATAGTAATGAGCATCTTGTCTAATTACGTACCAAATTGCACGGTACGGGCAGAAGTAAGCTGTAAAATTGAAGATCTAAATGAAGACAAGGACATGCCACCTAAACAATTTGCCGAAAAATTTGTCCGTGCCTTTGCTATTGCCAATGCAGACCCGCATCGGGCAGTTACGCACAATAAAGGCATCATGAACGGCATTGATGCCGTTGTTTTGGCAACCGGAAACGATTTTAGGGCGGTTGAGGCAGGCGTGCATGCCTATGCAAGTAAAAATGGCTCCTACCAAAGTTTGACCAATGCCCGTGTTGACGGGGACACTTTTTATTTTTGGATTGAAATACCCTTGGCGTTGGGCACCGTTGGCGGGCTCACAAATTTACATCCACTCGTAAAGCTATCCCTGGAAATACTGGAAAACCCTTCTGCCAAGGAATTAATGAAAATCGTGGCCGTTGCTGGACTCGCACAAAACTTTGCCGCAGTTCGTTCTCTCATTACCGAAGGCATACAAAAAGGACACATGAAAATGCATCTTTTGAACATTCTTAATCAATTAGGCGCTTCAGAAGAAGAAAAAAAATATTTCATTAAATTTTATAAAGACAAAACCATTACTCACAGCAATGTGATTAATGAATTTAATTCTTTAAGAAGCAAGAATGACTCATCAATACCGAAGTAACGGGAAATTATTAATAACAGGCGAATATGTGGTACTGGATGGGGCATTAAGCTTGGCTTTACCGTGCAGGTCCGGGCAAACATTAACCGTCGTGGAAACCAACCACGACCTACTGTCCTGGAAAGCCCTTGACCATAAAGACAATGTTTGGTTTTCGGCTAAAATAGATTTTTTTAAGTTGAAGGGATTCTCTGTAAACTGCATTGTTGAAACCAGCGACCCCCAAAAAGCAAAAACCCTGATTGCCATCCTTACCGAAGCCATAAAGCTCAACCCCGGCTTTTTAAAAAATGCCGAAGGGATCGAAGCCGTTACAAAACTTGAATTTCCACAAAATTGGGGTTTGGGATCATCTTCTACATTGATCAACAATATTGCATCTTGGGCACAAGTTGATGCCTTTGCATTGTTGTGGAACAGTTTTTCGGGCAGTGGTTACGATATAGCATGCGCACAAAACAATACTGCCATTAATTACAAAGTTGCCAACAAACACCCCCAAATAATCCCGGTTGAATTTAACTCACCTTTTAAGGAGCATCTTTTTTTTGTTCATCTAAACAAAAAGCAAAACAGCCGGGAAGGAATTGAACACTATAAAAAGGTCACTAAAGCCGGCAAAAAAAGTGCTTCGGTAAAAGCTATTTCTGAGCTCACCAAAAAAATACAGCAAGCACAAACGCTTTCCCTTTTTGAAGAATTACTTAAAGAACACGAAAATATAATTGGAGACCTCATTAATTTACCGCCCATAAAACAACGTTTATTTAAAGATTACAAGGGCGCCATAAAAAGTTTAGGCGCTTGGGGCGGGGATTTTATGTTGGTTACCGGCAATAAAGAAAATGTTTGCCCTTACTTTAAGAATAAAGGATATAACACCATATTTACTTATCAGGAAATAATATTGAGTTAACATGCGTTTCGATATAGTAATGCATGTTAAGCTAAATTCGCAACTAAACTCACAGCTTTTTTGCAACAAAAAAAGCTCCCCGGTAAGGGAGCCCTCTCTACTTAATTTATTTGAGTTAGCTTAAGTATGTTCTATTAACCTAAGTTCGATTATTAATAAATATCGGCTCTTTCGTCTTCAATATCTGCGGCATCTTTTAAAGCATTGTACGCTGCAAAATTTGCCCTGTTTCTATTTAATGTTTTCTGGGAATTGGCATACGTTGCATAGTTATCCAAAGAAGGTGCAATTTCTTTTTTGGTAACCGACACCATAAACACGCCGTTTTCTCCCTCGATAAGCGATGAGTTTTCGCCTTCAGACAATCCCATGGCTACCCCAACAACCTTTGGCTCCCTTCCGGCTCCAGAAATGGTTGGCGTTTTCATGGTAAGCCCCGTGGCTCCAGAAACATTAACATTATTGCTTTTGGCAAGTTCGTCTATGGATTTACCTGCATTTTGTTCCATTATCATGGCCGCCTTCTTTTGCTTTCTTAATATTGGCAATACCCTTGCCGAAGCATCTTTTGCTGTGGCCAGGCCTTCTTTTCTTTTTCCGGTAAGTTGTATTACAGCGTACCCGTTTGGTGTGTTAAATCGCTTAACATCGCCTACTTCGGTATCGGCATTGAAAGCCCATTGCACAATGCCTCGTTGGTTACCAATTCCAGGAATGTTCTCGTCGAGCGCCTTTACTTGGTTTACCGGACGAACCGTATAATTTGAAGATTTTGCCTCTTCTTGAAAATCTCCGGAAACAGCCGCCATTTGAAACTTGGTGGTTGCGGTAAACAAATCGTTTATTGTATTCTCTGAAGGTTCAATTTCTCTAGCTATGGTAGCTATTTGAACCACATCGTATTTGTCGTCTATTTTAATAACGTGGTATCCAAATTGGGTTTCAACTACACCAATAGAGCCTATAGGATTATCAAAAATATAATCGTTGAAAGCCGGAACCATTTGCCCTTCTGGAATATTATCGTATGTTCCACCTTTGGAAGCAGAACCGGGGTCTTCAGAATTATCCCTGGCCAGTGCGGCAAAATCATCTGGGTTGGCCTTTACTTTAGCCAAAATCTCATCGGCTTTTGCTTTTGCCTCTTCTTTTGTTCTAGATTCTTTTGGCTGGGCACCTGCCCCATCGTATGAAATTAAAATATGACTGGCTTTTACAGATCCACCTTCTTTTTTATGGACCATTCTGCTAAGTTTATAGAAATTGCCGTCTTTATACGGGCCAAAAACCCCACCCACCGGAAGGTTATAAAGGGTATCTGCAAATGCTGCCGGAAGCTGTGCTTTGGTAACATATGTAGTGTCGAACTTAATGTCGGAATTTCTATTTACAAAATCCCTTAAATCTGTTGTTGTTTTAAACCCGGCTACTGTATCGTCAGCCTTTGTTGCTTCGTTATAAACAATAGAATTCTTTAAAAGCTTGGAAAGGTCGTTTTCTATTTCCTTAACGTCATCATCAGATGCTTTTTCTTCAAAATACACATAACGAACGTCTCTTGAAGATTCCTGCTTGAACTCATTTTCATGTTTTTTGACATACGATTCTATTTCACTATCGGAAACATTTACGGTACTGTCAGGAATGGATGTGTAAGGTATTTTTACATATTTTACATCTACCTTATCGGTTTCCAAGTGATAGGCAAGTTCTCCTTCTTTTAAAGTAGAACCTACTCCCGCTTTGATAAGGTTAAAGTAAGATTGTTCTTTTGATGCATTGATAAGGGCATCTTCCTGCATTTTCCATTGCTGATACCCTGCTGGATTGTTTGCCTTTAGGTTGGCTATAAATTCTATGAATTTACCTTCGTCGAAAACCCCGGCTTCGTTTTGAAACGTTGGGTCTGAAGCAAAAGCTGGATTTGCTTTTACTACTTCCAATATTTGGTCTTTTTCAATATTTATCCCAAGATCTTCGTATTGTTGACCAAGCACAATTCCTCTCACTTCCTGGTTCCAAACCTGATTTACCACTTGAACCGTAGTAGCATTTGCGCCATATCTTCTCGACATGTTCTCCACCTTGTACGCAAAATCCTGACGTAAAATAGGTTCTCCATTTACCTCTCCAACAGTTGATTTTCCGGTACCGGAATTTTTACTAAAAATACCGGAAATAACAAATGCAAATAAAGCCAATCCAATTACAAGGATAAGAAATAAAGACCGACTTCTAATTTTTTCTAGAATTGCCATTTATCAATACTATTTTATAAAATTAATGTGGGCGAAAATACCACTTTTTTGGAATAATAAAAACCTGAAGGTGCAATTATTGCGCTTTTTGTTTGATATATCGGAAAATTATGTTTCATCAATAATCCAAAATGCCTTGACTGGCTTTTCCCATTTTAATTCAACCTGATGATTTTTATTCTTCTTCCAACACTTTGAGGTGCAACAAATCTATTTTGGTGCTACCAACTTCCAGTACGGTAAATTGGTAATTATCAATCGTTACCACTTCTCCTTTTGCCGGGATTTCCCCGATCCTGTTAACGATAAGTCCTCCCAGCGTTTCGTAATTTTCTTCTTCGGGAAGGTCAAGTTTGTATTCTTCGTTTAAATAATCTACTTCCAGCCTTGCCGAAAACTTAAATTCGGTTTCGCTTATTTGTTCTTCCTGCAAGACAATGCTATCGTGTTCGTCTTCAATTTCCCCAAAAAGCTCTTCCACAATATCCTCGACGGTCATAATCCCGGATGTCCCGCCATATTCATCTAAAACTACCGCTATGCTTTTTCGTTTTTTTGTTAGCACTTCGAGCACATCACTTATCAGCATTGTTTCGGGCACATATTCAACGGGCATCATTACATTTTTGATCCCCTGTGGTTTTTTAAACAAATCGAAGGAATGCACATACCCTATAATATCGTCTACGGTATCTTTATACACCAGTATTTTTGAATAGCCGGTTTCGGTAAAAAGTTTGCCAAGCCCTTTGGGCGATTCGTGCAGTTCTACTGCTGTTATTTCTGTTCGGGGCACCATTACTTCCCTTGCTTTTACTTCTGAAAACTCCAGGGCGTTTTGAAAAAGCTGAATTTCGGAATCTACATCGTCTTCTTCGTCTACGGATTCCATTTGTTCTGAAATATAATCGCCTAATTCTACTTTGCTAAAAGCCAGTTGCACATCGTCCCCTTTCGATTTAAAAAATACTTTAAGGACAATGTCTGAAATCCAGATAACAAACGATGATATAAATGAGAAAATTATGTAAAAAAAGTATGCCGGCACCGCAAAGAATTTAAGCAGGCTGTTTGCATAAATCTGAAAAAAAACTTTTGGCAAAAACTCGGCGGTAATTAATATAATGAGTGTTGAAATAACCGTTTGGACCAATATTACATCGAAGGGGAGGCTTTCTGCGCCAACATACGACGGGTAAATATAATCAATCAGCAGGTCCCCCATGTAGATACCGTAAACCACTAAAGCGATATTATTGCCCACCAACATGGTCGCAATAAATTTTGAAGGCTTTTTAGTAAGTTTTGCAAGGACTTTTGCCAAGAGGCCATCTTGCTTTTTCTCTATTTCTATATGAATTTTATTGGATGAAACATAGGCTATTTCCATCCCCGAAAAGAAAGCAGAGAGTAAGAGCGAGACGATTATGATTAAAATGGCCATTTCCATTTATTCTTTATTTTGCCTATCGCTGAATTTTTTGCGGTAATACCTTCTAAAGAAAAACATCCCCAGGGAAACTATTGCAAAAAACAGAAAAAGGTATGCCCTGTTTCGGTTTGTTCCCCAAACCTGAACAACTTCAACAATAGAAATAACGGCAACGATAAGATAAGCAATCTCAAAAATCTTAAAATACTTGGTATTCATAACTGTAAATAATAGAAAATAGAATTTCTTTGTTCAAAAATAAAGAAAAGTTGGATATATGTGTGTTTTGCCCCTTAAGTAATTAAAGAAACTATTCGGTTTTTGGGGCTTCTTCGGTTTTGGTTTCTTCTTTAACAACTGCCGTTCCCGAGTTTCCATGAGAATTTACCACCGTGAACTCTTTGTTGAAATCTATGCCTATGCCCGTCATGTTCAAGTCGGGGCTATTAAATGTATAAGGGCCTTCGGTAAAAATCCATTGGTTTTTTTGGTCCCAGAACAACTGGTCGGCCAATAATTGTTTCCCGTCATAGGTTTTTAGCACCACATCTCCTTTCATGTCTACAAGATCGGACTTGGAATAAAAAATTGCATATTTGGCCGTTATGGTGCTTTTTTGGTTGGAATCGTCGTAAAAAACCACATGGACCCCTTTGGGAAATTCCTGAAACGGAAAGGTTTGATTGGTATAATCTTCATATAAAGGTCCGCTTACCACTGCTTTTAATTTAGTGGAATCGGTATATTTTAGCACAAAATCTTCAGCAACGCCAACAGGCATCTTATTCTGTGCGGTCATTTTTTGCACTTCTTTTAAATTACCTTCACATGAAAAAAACATTGTCACAGCAATAACTGTGACAATGTTCAATAATCTATATTTTAACTTTTGTTGCATCTTATAAGCTAGGAACTTTTACACTTCCACCAACCCAACAGCTAAACTGGATTGTTTTTCCGGCCATACCAGAGCTAAAGATATCTTGCTTGCTTGGTGCCCTACCTTCGTAACTTGCGGCAGTTTGAGCGGCTTTGCTACTTAACGATGGGTCTACCTGGCCTGCTTTTCTGGCAACTTGCGCTGCTTTCCAGTAAATGGCCCTCTTCTCAAAAGAAGTACTACCACAATCGTTGGCGCTGTTTGCATATAGCCCGGCCAAGATTAAGTAAGGCGTACCATTTGCAGGGTTTAACTGCAACGCCTCGTTACAATATTGTCTAGCAGTAGACTTTTGTCCTTTTTTGGCTGCTTTATTAGCAATGTTCGTGAGTTTTTTTGATTTCTTGATAGGGTCTGTTTCCAAATCTACAGACTGCTTGTAAAACTCCAATGCCTTTGAACTATTTCCTTGTTCTTCATACAAAGAACCCAAATAGTATTTTGAACTTGCCGATGGCTCTATTTTGTCAAGCGCTTCTACTAGTTTTACGAAAAGTGGATCGCCTGTACAGTCTTTCGAATCCATTCTTCCTGCGGCGCTCTTTAACCAATTGGCATCGGTTTTGTGGGCTTCGAAATTCTTTTGGTACAGAGGGATTAAGTTATCGCAATCTGCCAATTTACCTAGCTTGGCATCGATACTACCACTTATTTTTTCGTAGTTTTCACCATTTTTCCTTGCGGCATCAAGCACTTTTTTCTCCTTACTTGTCAAGGTACCCGCGTCTTCTTTTTCTACGTATTTTACAATAGTTTCTCCAAGCTCTTGGTTTTCCTCTGCAATTTTACCTGTTACGGCGTCGTAGGTATCAAATACTTCCTGAAGGTCTTTTTTCCCGGCGGCATTCATGTCTACCAATGTAGAGAAGTACAGGTATAATGCCTTAGGGTTTTTAAATTCTTCTGGATTGTTTTTAAATGCTTTATCCAAAAGGTCGTATATCTCTTGATCTGTACCTATTTTGTTATCATATTTTAACAAGGCAAGATCTATCAAGCTACCTGTTTCGGTATATCTTTTAGGAAAGTTTTTATATGATGTTGCATACAGATCTTCCAACATGGCGATGTATGTATCTTTGTTTGCCGGATCTTTTTCCAGCTTATCTTTCAAGATTCGCTCTCCGTACAAATATGTTGCATAGTGCAGTGTTGGACAATTTTCGTATACCATTTTCCATGGTTCGTAAGCGGCATCGTAATTCTTTACTTTCGCGTGTTCTGCAAAAATCGATAGGTTTTGTGGACATTCCGGGTTTTGAGCCTGCCCGAAAGTAGCAAAAGCAACCCCTAGAACACCAACCAGTATTGAAATCTTCTTTCTCATTTATTTAATTTTATAGGTTAACGTATTATTTTTTTTATTTTTTATCTTATGTAATTTGGTCTAAACCATCTGTCGTTTAACGACAAACTTATAAAAACATTAAAATAGTTTTCTTCCACGCGACCTAAATAAGTGCTTCCTTTTTTCCCAAACTCAACACCTACATTGGCATTGGAGAAACCATTCATTGGCAAACCTAATCCAAAAGACATGCCAAAGTCGTGCACGGGGACATTATTTACCAATAAGCCGGTTTTTTCATTTCTAACACCAATCCTATAAGTTATTCTTTTCCAGTAACTTGTAAAAGAATCGTAATCGGGCGTCCAAAATGCTCCGGCGGAGAATCTTTCTCCATCTTCATAGGCACCGTTAACAGGGTTTACAAAATCGTTTTTAAACTCGCTACTGTTTATATATTCAAATTCACCACCTATAAACCAAGTGTATTTTTTACCCACTCCTAAACCAACGGTATACGACTCGGGTAAATGCAAATACGTGGAATTAAGCCCATACTTTGCTAAATCGACTTCATAAAACCCATTTACACTAGCAGGAACAGTGGTTACTATTCTTGAATTACTTGAAGTAATTTTTGTGGCTGGGGTATAACCTATTAAAGACTTTAAGCTTAAAGCATCTGTTAATTCTGCGCCGTAATTTAAGGAAAAATTAAAATCAAATCCACTATATTCCGATTCATTTCTAATTCTGCTTCCATATTGTATGCCTTCATATTGATAAACGGCTGTATTTGTAACCTTTCCAAAGTTAAAATTTGCCTTGGCCCCGATACTGAAATTTTTCAAAAAGTTATATCCAAAAGCCAAATGTGCCTTGTTAAGGCCTCCTTCTCCATCGTAGAGGCTAGATTTGGCAGGCGATGCCGTTTCGTCTATAGATTGCACTTTATAACCTACGGAAGTATATGGTATTAGCCCAAAGCTCATCCCCATATTGTTCCCCAGCGGAATACCCAGCACCAAATAATCAAAAGTTACATCGGATGCACTTTCACTGGCATCTACAGTTTTTAGGCTCGACGAGTTGTAACTTCCGGCAACCGAGAAAGTGGTTAAGCGCAATTTTCCCAAAGATGCGGGGTTCATTACGTTTAAATGGATACTATCAGTATAAACACTAATCCCTCCCATTGACCGGTTTTCTGCCGTCCCTTTAAAACGTTGATCGCCGGTTCCGTAAAAAGAATAAGGGGACACACTTCCTTCCTGTGCAAAACTGTAACTACAAATAAACAATACAGCTACAATAAAAATCTGTTTAATCATTAGTGTTTGTTGAGTTCTAAAATATAATTAATTCCCTCTAAGAGGAAATTCGGATGGGCAAATATGCTACTTTTTAATCTTTTAGACAAAAAATGACTATCTCCACCTGTTAAAATAACTGTTAAATCTTTAAATCTTTCTTGATATTGTAGGATTGTAGCTTCAATTTCGTTAACAGAACCATTCACTGCGCCAGAAATCATACAGCCTTTAGTGGAGTCTCCTATAAAGTCGGTAAATTCTAATGAATCTATAAGTGGTAAATTGGCCGTAAAAGTATGCATTGCCTTTAATCTCATATGCAACCCGGGGGCAATGGCACCGCCATGGTACACTCCTTTTTTATCAATAAAATCGTAGGTAATACAGCTTCCGGCATCTATAACAAGGCAGTTTTCGCCTTTGTATTTGTAGTAAGCGGCCGCTATGAGCGCTACCCTGTCCATTCCTAAGGTATTGGGCGTGGCATATGCATTTTTAAACGGTACTTTGGTGTTGGTACCTAGCACCGATACCGGGGCAAATACCGACAATGCCTTTGTTTGCAAATGCGACAGTTTCCCTACGGAAGAAACCATGATTTGCTTTACGGAAGGGTAACTTTGGAACAGTTTTGAAATTTTATTTATAAAAGTTCCTTCTGATGATTTTTCCACCACCAGCAACCTATCTTCTTTGAAAACAGCTATTTTGACAAACGAGTTCCCTACATCGATTATTAAATTCATTGTTAAATTTTAAAGTTGTAAATTTACGAAACCGATTTTTTTAAAAATTGTTTTGCAAATATTAAATTTGCATCTATATTTGCACCCGCAATCAAGCAACTGGCATTTCTGCCCATCCCGACAGCTATTGGAAGGTAAAGCAAAGAAACAAAAGTTTTAGGTTGCGATTTGATATTAACTGGTGCCTTAGCTCAGTTGGTAGAGCAAAGGACTGAAAATCCTTGTGTCCCTGGTTCGATTCCTGGAGGCACCACCACTAAAAACCCGAACAAATTTGTTCGGGTTTTTTGGTTTGTATGGTTTATTAAAATAATAAAAATAGGAGGCTAAGAATATCTTTTTAGCCTCCTATTACTTTATGTAAGTTGGTTAGCAATTTTATTGCCCCATCATTATTCTCTTAGCTTCAGCTTCAAGATTCACATAAGGTGTTCCTTCTACCGTAACTCCCACGCCTTGAATGGTGCCTCCTTCAAATTCGCCTGGCGATTCGTATAGGTTACTTACATTATCTCCACTATCGTAACCAACGCACAACCCGTCTCCCGATAAGGTAAATTTAGCCGGCTGGGTCCGCATAGCCCCTTCTGCTACCACATCTTCGTTTATATAGAGCTTTGTATTTCCTAGCGATTCTCCGTTCTCTCCTGCTTTTTCATGAGTGAACTCCATCCCTAATGTATATTTGCCCGGCTTCAGTGTCGTGCTAGAGGTAAATACTTGTTCGGGTTTTATACCTAAGAAATTATATACGTAGTACAGCTTTTTGTCTTTTATAAAGAGGGAATGCCCACCAAAACGAGAACCATGGGCAAACAACACCCCTTCTACATTGGGATCGGTTATTTCTACATTAGCCAATATTTTGTAGCTTCTACCTCTAACATTTACAGCAACGCCTTCGGGTACAGGCGCCGTATTAGGATAATATACATAGCGGTCTTTCTTTTCTTCTTGCGAAGGTCTTTCAATAGTTAATAATTCGGCAGCACTACGATCGTCCAGTGGCAGCACCTTATTAATCTCTGCTTGTTTAAACCATTCGTCGATTAACTCTTGTAATTTTTCAGGGTTTTCTTCTGCCAAATCATTGGTTTCCGATCTATCTTCGGCAACATGATATAATTCCCATTGATCTTTGTCAAAATTTCCTTTACCACTAATAGGTGCATGTACCGCAGCAGCTTTCCAGCCATCTTTCCATATACCGCGAGTACCTAGCATGGCATAATATTGTACTTCTTTATGTGTCGGGTCGTTAGGTGCTGCATCAAAAGTATATGCCATAGATATTCCAGATAATGGAGTTTGTTTTGTACCATTGTATTCTTCTGGAAACTCAATGCCGCATACCTCTAACAAAGTAGGCACAATATCTACCGAGTGATGGTATTGATGACGAAGTTCTCCTTTTGCTTTAATCCCTTTTGGCCAAGAAATCACCAAAGGATCGTTGGTTCCCCCAGCATATTGCGAATAACGTTTAAACATTTTAAAAGGTGCCGAAAAGGCAGCTGCCCACCCTGTTGGGAAATGGTTATATGTATCTGGACTACCCAGAACATCTAAATACTTCATGTTTTCTGATAACTCATCGGGATATCCGTTAAAAAATTTGTTTTCGTTCACCGATCCATTAGGGCTTCCTTCACCCGAAGCACCGTTATCTGCAGCATAAAGCACAATAGTGTTTTCTAACTGCCCGGTTTCTTCCAAATAATCAATAATTCGCCCTATTTGTGCATCGGTATATTCGGAGAACCCGGCATATACTTCGGCCATTTTTGAAAATAGTTTCTTTTCATCTGCATTCAATTCATCCCATGGACGCACATAATCTCCTGGATTTGCTACATCTTCCGGCAGTGGGTTAAAGTCGGCCATGCCTGTATCTTCAGGGATAATTCCTTTTTCTTTCATACGCTTTACCACCCAATGGCGGTAAGCATCATAACCATCGTCAAACTTTCCTTTATATTTAGCAGTATATGCAGCTGGAGAATGGTGCGGTGCATGATTTGCCCCTGGGTTAAACCACATGTAGAACGGTTTTGATGGATTGGTAGCATTTTTGTCACGTAACATTTTAATAGCTTGATCGGCTAAGTCTTTAGACAAGTGATAACCTTCTTCTGGTGAATAAGGTTGATCTATAAAATGATTGTCTTCAACCAAGTCGGGGTACCAGTTGTTGGTTTCACCTCCAAGAAAACCATAAAAACGATCAAAACCGTTTTGTGTAGGCCATTCTGAACGACTTCCTCCCGGAGCTATATCTTGCTCGGGAACATTGTGGTTTTTACCAATCCAAAAAGTACTCCAACCATTGTCTCTTAGTATTTGTGCAAAAGGAGCACAATCATCCGGGACACGCCCATTGGACCCCGGGTAACCATCGGCTGTTTCGGTAATAGATGCCATCCCGTTTAAATGATGATTTCTACCGGTAAGAATAGTAGAGCGTGTAGGCGAACACAAGGCTGTGGTATGCCATTGCGTATAGGTTAATCCATTTGCAGCTAACCTATCCAGTGTTGGCATATTAATACGCCCTCCATATGGCGACCAAGCTCCCAGCCCGGTATCGTCGTACAATACAAATAAAATATTGGGAGCTCCCTTAGGAGCAGATTTAGGTGTGTAAGCAGCCCAATCGGATTTTGAATCCCGAATGTCCAATTCTATTTTACCTTTAAAACCATCGTCTGTTGCAGATGATGATTGTCCTATGTCTTGAGCATCAGGATCAGACTGTTTGCAGCTATATGTACATAAAGCTAAACATAAAAGCACAAGACAGGAAACAAAACCAATTTTTAGTGTTCTTTTCATAATTATATAATTTTATAGTTGGATACATTTTTAAGTTTACAATAAATTTTCACATAGGGATATACCATCTAAAACCGAGTCGCATGCCCCAATTGGTAAGGTTTCTTGCATAATCATCTGATCGGTAAGCCATAATTTCAGGTTCGATATAGGCGTTGTATTTTAATTTTCCAGACCAGATGTACCCGATTCTAAAATTCATAGGAATGGCAACCTTTCCGGTTTGGTAATCTATTTGCCATTCGGGCTCCATCCCTGCATATACCCCATTGGGCCACGTATAGAAAATATTGGGTTGTAAAACTGCAAAGTTGTTAGAACCAAATTCATCGTTTTTACTTATGGAAAAGAAATTTTCCCAAATCCAATACATTTGCCAGTTCCCTAAATCGGTAAAAGTAACAGTAAATGCCGGGCCAATTTGTAATTGAGGAGAGCCTAATTCGGGTGCGGTAGCAGTTGGAACAGTTAAATTCCACCCCGCACCAAATTGCCCCCATTGCTCTTTCATAATAATAAAGAATTGGTTTAAAGTAATATCGCCTAAACCAGTAACTCCATTGGGAGCGGTATTCAAAAAAGCAATAACCCTAATAAGCTGGGGCAGTGGAATAAGAGCTCCTTTTTCTAATGGGATTATTCCCCTTAACCTAAAGTTTTGTGCTATCCCATCGGTATTTTCGGTGTCAAAAATCACAAACTCTTCCAACTGAAGTTGCCATGCCAAAGTGGTCGGGTTAATTACCTGTTGTGATAGTTCTACAGAAGTTTTACCATCTTGATTCCCTGTGACTTCTTGTTCATTATTGTCTTCCTGCGAAAACATGAACGGTGATACCATAATTAGCAAGATGCAAGTAATGTATGTTTTAATAGCTATGTACATTGGCCGAAGATGTTAATATATGGTTTGGGTTATTTAACCTCATAAGGATATATAACTTTCCAGTCGTCTTTCATACTGGCTATGGTCCACCCTTTTTCGTTAGCTTCGTCAAGTGCCTTATCGAATGTTCCAACGGGCGATTTTCTATCGTAAGACCATTCTCTTATGGAATCGGTATGATGCACATATAATTTGAAGCTTTTGTATTCATTAGCATCAGTCCATCTTAACATTTGCAGATCGCCATCGGAGTTTCCACCTGCAAACACTGGTTTACGGCCTATGTATCTGTTTATCCCTACAGGCTTTCCTTCTTTATCGTCTATTAAGTCTATTTTTGCCAATCTTTTTATTATCGGTTTGCCATCATTATAGAAGTATTGGGTCTGGATACTGCTTCCTATAACTTGATTTTTTGGTATCCCATAAACTTCTTCTGCCCATGGGCGCATAAATTCAATTCCGCCGCCAGAAACTATAAAGGTTTTAAAATCGTTCATCCTTAAATAGTTTAAAAGTTCCAGCATTGGTTGGTATACCAGATCGGTATAAGGTTTCTTTTTTTCAGGATGTTGCGCCGTAGCAATCCAGTCTTTCACTATTGCCTCGAACTCATCGGTAGACACCCCTGCATGTGTTGCCATAATTATTTCAAGAAGTCCTTTTTCTCCTTGTTTCATCAATGTTGGCATATCATTTTCTAAAACTGCTTTAAAAGGTTGCTTGTTTTTCCACTCCGGATGGTCGGCTGCCATGGCCTTAACCCTATCGATGGCAAAAAAGAATTGAAAATAAATGGGTTTTTCCGACCATAAAGTGCCATCGTTATCAAAAGTGGCAATTCGGTCTACCTTCGGAATAAAACGTTCGCTATTCTCATTGGTTACTTCTTCTACATAATCCATAATGGCTTTTTTTGTTTTCCCGTTATTCCAGGACGGCAAGGGATCGGCCGCCGCAATAGGTTTAGAAACAGGTATTGTTTCTGTGTCTGTTTTAGTTTCTGTTTTGGTTTGACATGACAATAGAGTGCCAAGCACTACCATAAGCCCCAACAAGTAAACTTTTAGTGGTTTAATTTCAATTTTCATAGCTCTTTTATTTGAAAAATATATTTTACAATCTTTCAATACTTTCATTAAAATTTACATAATGAAGCATTGCTTTTTATTGAAGCTTGAGGGGAATCTCGCAGGAGGGGGAAATTTATCATTTACAAAAAAATAAAAGTTAAAGCATCTATTTGTTTGTAATTTACTTGTTTACACTTATTAAAGATACTATTAAAATTGTAATCCCAACACAAAGTCGTTGAATTTGTAAACATATTTTTTTCGAATCGTTATTTAAATAATATTTTTTTACGAAATTGACAAGCGCTAATGCCAAAACTTAAATTAAAACACCGCCAATGTCACAATATATTTTAGCGTTCGACCAAGGGACCACTAGCTCCCGTGCCATTGTTTTTGATGAAAAAGGAAACTCAAAAGCAACTGCACAAAAAGAATTCACCCAAATCTTCCCAAAACCGGGTTGGGTAGAGCACCATCCGGATGAAATTTGGTCCTCTCAAATTGCTGTTGCCGCCGAAGCTGTGTCTAAAGCTAAAATTACTAGCAATGAAATTGCGGCAATTGGAATTACCAACCAACGTGAAACCACTATTGTCTGGAACAAAAAAACGGGCGAACCTATTTACAATGCCATTGTTTGGCAGGACAGAAGAACTTCCGGTTATTGTGATCAACTTATAGAAGAAGGTTGGGAAGATATCATAAGAAAAAAAACAGGTCTGGTTATAGATGCCTATTTTGTGGCCACGAAGGTAAAATGGATATTAGACCATGTTGAAGGAGCCAGAGCGATGGCAAATAAAAACGACCTTATTTTTGGCACTGTAGACTCTTGGTTGGTTTGGAACCTTACCAATGGCGAAAAACATATTACCGACGTTACCAACGCTTCCAGAACGCTTTTATACAACATCCATACGTTGAATTGGGACGACGAATTATTGGAACTCTTTGATATTCCAAAATCTATGTTGCCCGAAGTATGCGATTCCAGTGGAAACATTACAGAAACATCGGGGGCCTTATTTGCAAAGAAAATCCTCATTAGTGGCATTGCCGGCGACCAACATGCAGCTTTGTTTGGACAAATGTGCACCAAATCCGGTATGGTAAAAAACACCTATGGCACCGGATGTTTTATGCTGATGAACATTGGCGAAAAGCCCATTGTATCCAAAAACAGGCTCGTTACTACCATTGCCTGGAAAATTGAGGGCCAAATTAATTATGCACTTGAAGGAAGTATTTTTATTGCGGGAGCTGTTGTGCAATGGCTCCGTGACGGACTGGGTATTCTTAAATCGGCTTCACAATCAGAAAAAATGGCAACGAGTGTCGATAGCACAGATGGCGTTTATTTTGTTCCTGCATTTACCGGTTTGGGAGCACCTTATTGGAACCAGCATGCAAGGGGAACAATGGTAGGCATTACCCGGGGCACAAATCTAAACCACATCGTGAGGGCTTCTCTGGAAAGTATAGCTTTTCAAACATACGACGTGCTCAAGGCCATGGAAGCCGATGCAGAAATTTCCATTAGAGAACTTCGGGTAGATGGTGGTGCTACGACCAATAATTTTTTAATGCAATTCCAATCGGATATATTAAATACCAAAATAGTAAAACCCGGCACCACCGAAGTAACTGCACTTGGGGCCGCATACTTGGCCGGCCTAGGGGTTGGCTATTGGAAGAACATGGAAGAAATTAAACAAAAGTGGACCGTAGACAAACAATACCTTCCGCAGTTAAATAAAAAAATTGAAGAGCAACTCATAGAATGGCAAAAGGCAATTCGTGCCACGAATGCTTGGTCTAAACAATCTTAATAAATATGTCGGTATTTACAGCAGAAATTATAGGAACTTTTATGCTTATCCTCCTAGGAAATGGAGTGGTAGCCAATGTTATTTTAAACAAAACAAAAGGCCATGGATCCGGATGGATCGTTATTACCACGGGTTGGGCCTTGGCCGTTTTTATAGGCGTTGTCATTGCGTCCCCATACAGCGGCGCACACTTAAACCCAGCCGTAACAATTGGGCTAGCCGTTGCCGGAAAGTTTTCTTGGGCCCTGGTTCCCGTTTATATTACAGCCCAGCTTATTGGCGCCATACTGGGAAGTTTTACCGTATGGCTTATGTATAAAAACCATTATGACGAAACCGAAGACCCGGCAACCAAGCTTGCAACTTTTTGTACTTCCCCGGCCATCCAAAATACATTTTCTAATATGTTAAGTGAAGTTATTGGAACTTTTGTGTTGATTTTTGCTATTTTCTATTTCACCGACCCCACTATGGGGGATCATGCCCAAACTCCAATCGGCATGGGTTCTTTAGGTGCCGTTCCCGTTGCTTTTTTGGTATGGGTTATTGGCTTATCGCTTGGCGGCACAACAGGTTATGCCATAAATCCGGCTCGTGATTTAGGGCCACGAATTGTCCATTTTATTATTCCCGTTGACCGAAAAGGATCAAGCAATTGGCATTATGCATGGATTCCCATTGTGGGCCCAATTACAGGAGCTGTTTTAGCAGCAATTCTTTTTTTACTTCTGAAATAAAATGAAAAAAGCTGCACAAAGTAGCTTTTTCAGTTATATTAATTTCAATTTTAATTCAAACTAAAAACGAGTCCGCCGCCCAAACTAAATTGGTAAATGGTCGAATAGGTAGTCACGCCCGTTTGCGGACCATATGCACTAAAATAAAACCCGCCCCCGGCAGCTTGTACAGCCGATAATAATTGTGCTTGGAGCTTTATCCCCACATAATCGCTCATCCAATAAATACCTCCGAGTTTTGCGCCCCAGCTAAATTTAGTAACATCAGAGTCCCTATCGAGGTCCGGATTATGCAAGTTGGCAAACATAACTCCAGCCATTAACCCTCCAAAACCCTGAAAAGGCGCATTAGGACTGCTAAAATATCTATTCCCGCCCAACATTAAATAATTAATGCCCAAATCGAAGTTAGTTCTTTGCACCCCATTGGAATAAAGCGTTTGGTAGGTGGTAGGCGAATCGGTATCTTGGCGGAAATATGTTAACTCTACCCCCATATAAGGGCTTGGTTTGTATTCACCACCTATCCCCCATTGCAAGCCTCCTTTAATTTTTCCGTTGTAATATGCATTGTAATCGTAATACGAGTCGAAGCTATCATCGAAAACATAACTTCCGTAAACTGTCACATTAAAATCTTGTGCAAAGACGGCTCCTATACCTAACAGAAACATCATAATAAAACATATTTTTTTCATAGCGTCTTGATTTAATATTCATTTTTATCTGTATTTCAATTCTTAATTATTCCCTTAAAGTCCGAATCGGTAATTAGCCGATAGCAAGATTTGGACCCGCCCGCGTCCTATACCGGTTTCCATTCGGTACCACCAACTTTTACCATGATTGTACTGCACCCCCAATTGAAGGGAAACACTTCCCAGTGGTTCTTTGTCAAAACGATAGCCCAATTTGGCATCGCCTGGCGTCCTTCCTGCCAGCCAATTATCTATTTCGGTCACCAATTTATCAACTATAATTTTTTGCGAAGGCCGTAAGTCGTCGTACCAATTATGAGCAGCATCGCCTATTTCGTCTTTGATTTCCTGAAGTTTTGCTTGGTCGAACCTCGAAAAAACATCTTTTAAGGGTAATGAACCCGTTGAATTCCTTGCCAAATATTGATGCTGTAACCCAATGCTTAAATTGATATTGTGATAACGCTTCCTGAAGCCAAAACTGCGCCCAACCCTGAATGAGGTTACAGTACCAAAAACGGGCTCGTTTAACGAACTTATATGCGACCAAGCTGCATTGAAGTTTGCCACAGCAAAATAATTTCCAGATCCGTAGGCCAATACGGTTCCCATTCCATAAGTATCTGCCGTTGGTTCTGTAGGGATTTCAAATTCAAAAGGAGATATCAGTTCAATATTATTACTGCTTTGGGTCCGCGCATAAAGTGCATATACATTCCAAAATGGAAATATCCACGCATCTGCCCTAACGTTTACCACATGCGCCGTGTTTTTTACCGTATCAAACTGAATGAACTCCATGGGAACAAACTCGCTACCGTCAAAGCTAAGTTGCATATTAGTGATGTCCAACCTTGTTTCCTGACCCACATAATTTACCATAATACCAAAAGGCAATGGCAAATCGTGCCCCAATTTTTGAACGCGGTCTCCATAAATAGGCAAAAAATAAGGGTATGGCGTGCTTTTTAAACTGTCTATATGTGCTTGGTCCTTCTTTTTAATGGCTACATCCTGAGCCAAAAGACCGTGTGACAGAAAAAGGCTACATATAATTAGTATGTTGTTTAAAGTTTTTGTTGATTTTGGGACTTTCATTCGGTTTATTTTCAATATATGGTATTTTTTGTATATCGCTAATACTGTTTTAAACTAAGGTTATACTATCTAACTAGGTTTTTTCGATTGTTTTATCAGGCTTTTCCAATAGTTCCCCACCAAAGTTGGCATCTCTACCAAAACTGTTGAGTGCTTTCATGGCTTCCTTCATGGAAATAGGGATATACCTGCAATTTTTAATTAAAAAAAACCTTACTTCCCCGGCATCCAATTTTGGGGCATCGGGAATAAATATGCTGTAATAATTATCTTTGGTTTCTGTAATAAACGCAACGCGGTAATACAATTCTTCTTGTAGCAATATTGCTTTCCAGTTTTCGCTTCTTTTATGCTTTGCCTTTGGCTTATCGCCCAACAAACGGTATTTTAACATTTGCATGCTGGGGAAAAGTAAAAACAGTCTATCTTCCATTTTCTGCCCCCAATCGTTCACCAAGCCTTTTTGTACCAAAAACCCGCTTATGTAGCATATTAACAGCAAAATAAAAACGGTAATTATAGTTACAGTTGCCGCGCCAAACAGCGAATGTATGGAAAGCAGGTCTACCAATTTTCTCCCAATGGGAAATAACAGTTTAAGGGCATGACTAATTAATATTATTAAAATAAGCAATGGCGTTAAAAAAAACACCCCGCCTATAATAACTGCATTTGTAGACCTGTTAAATATTTTCATGAAAAGCTTGTTTAACTTGTAATGTAATCCTTCAAGTCCTTCATTTACTCCATAAACTGTAAATTTATACCAGCAAATAACTGAAACTGTGGCTGTGTACCACTTGTAAGCATAGAATATTGCGGTTCAACAAAGCAGTTTACCATTGTTTTACCAACATTAACCACTTTCCCGATACCTAAGCCCATTGGCACGCTATAAGCATTACTTTTAAAATCGAAATACCATATGGGTGCACCCCTTAAATAAGTGCCTTTACCAAGTTGCCAGAAATAAAAAGGTTGAATTGCCGCGCCATTGGTATCTTGCCTATCGCTTTGTCCGGCAAAAGAAGCCTGCCATGTTACGAGCCCTCCAAATTGAAAAACAGGAGATTTTGCAATAAAGGCCACGATGGCAAAACCACCTTGCCATTTCCCGGTGCCCAGTACTTCATCGGTGGCGGTGGGTGCCGTTACCATAGGCCCAGCCCCGACCGTAGTTGTTGCATTGGACACAAAACTATATGAAACAAATGCATTGGTGTCTCCCAGACCACTAGTTGAATTAACAACTCCCGTGGCCATATTTGGCATTGCAATGGTACTTAATGCCGAAGATACCCGCAACAAAAATTTACCTCCTGCAAAGGGTTTGGCAAACCTAACCCAACTTGTATTCATATAAGCCTCGTCTGGGGCATTGGATAATTTTGGGACATAATAATTTTGAAAGTTAAGTGCCGTCATATTTGCCAAGGGGTTGTTGGCCTGTGCGGCACTTGCCTGTTTGTCTGCGTCTTGTGCAAAACCCATTCCCATGGAAAAAAATAATACCGCCAATAGTGATAGATTTAATTTTTTCATAGTAAAACTAAATTGATTGGTTATCTATAAATTTCATTAAGCACGTACAGTTGCCTGTATGGGCAAACCTGCCGTTTTTTATAGGAAAGGGGAAGAATAAATGTTCTTGTTAAAACAAATATACAATATTTAGGTTATGGTTGTTTTTTAAATGGGGAAATAAAAGTGATGGTTTTTGGCAGATTACTATTCATATAGCCGTAACCTATTTTTAAGGGATTGTAGCTCCTTGTTCATTTCATCAATTCGGTCCAAAAGGTGAGCTATGGTTTCCAAACCTTCCAGATTTATCCCCAAATCATGATACAACCTTACCATTTTTTCCAATTTTGGCAATTCGTCTTCTTGTATAAACTGTTTTTCTCCTTCTTTTTTTAGATGAATTAACTTTGCTTCGGTAAAATGCATTACAAAAACTTCGTCTACACCATAATTGTTACAAAACTCGGATATTGATATGATATATTTTGATGCCATCGTTATGATTTTAAAGATTTGTTTTTTTTAATTTTTCAAACAGTTCTTTTTGTTCATCGGTAAGCTTGGTTGGCATTTGTATTTGATAAGAAATGTACAAATTGCCATAAGCGCCTTCCTTTTTATAAACTGGAAATCCTTTTCCCTTTAATTTTACCTGCTGGCCGTTTTGGGTTCCTGGGGCCACTTTTAACTTTACCTTGCCATCAAAGGTTTCGGTGGTAATCTCTCCGCCAAGTACGGCGGTTGTTAAGTTTATGGTTTCGGTTTTGTACAAATTGGCGCCTTCCCGTTTAAAGGCTGTATTGTTTGCTATAGAAAAAGTTATGTAGAGGTCGCCATGTGGGCCACCGTTTACGCCCGGTGCGCCATGTCCTTTAATTTTTATGGTCTGGCCGTTTTCTATACCTGCCGGAATGGTAATCCTGATATTTTTTCCGTTTACGGTAAGTGTTTGCTTATGTGTGGTGTATGCACTGCGGAGGTCCAATTGAAGCTCGGCGTTAAAATCCTGTCCGCGGAACTTGGTTTGCCGCTGTTGCCTGCCAAAACCCCTGCTCCCGAACATCGATTCGAAAAAATCTGAAAAGTCTTCTTCTGATGCGCCTCCTGAATACGTAAATGGATCGCCCGAGGAATATTGTTGGCGTCCGCTATATTGTTGTTGTTGCTTGGCTTTTTCAAATTCTTCGGCATGTTGCCAATCCTTTCCATATTGATCGTATTTTTTTCGTTTTTCGGGATCGCTCAATACTTCATTGGCTTCATTAAGCTGTTTAAATTTTATTTCGGCCTCTTTGTTGTTCGGGTTTAAGTCCGGGTGGTATTTTCTGGCTAACTTTCTATAGGCTTTTTTTATATCGGCTGTAGAAGCGCTTTTATCGAGGTCGAGTACTTTGTAGTAATCAATAAATTCCATATTTAACGTTTAGCTATATTTTTCAACCGAATTTTACAAATTCCACTTATTAAAAATACGTATTTTATATTAAACATGAATCGGTTTATATTTAAAGAACCCAACCAAAAATAAAACTACTTTTCGCCTAAAATTTTTTTAAAACATTTAATTTTGGCTACCTTTTATCTGTAGCATGCAGTAAATCCGTTACCTTTTATTCTACAGAAAATCGAGGGGGTTTTGCGCCGATTTTAGCGAACTATGTGCCACATGTGTATAAATTTGAGTGGTCTGACAAAATTATGCCCCAGTAATTCCTGGATAAACCGGATATCTGCACCGCTTTTCAATAAATGGGAAGCATAGCTATGGCGTAGCCCATGTATGCCTATTTTTTTTCTAATGCCGGCAGCTTTCACTGCTTTTCTAAAAACATGCTGCAAACTACTTTTCGAGTATGCCCCACCATATTGGCCTTCAAACAAAAACTTTTCAGGCTTATATATTTTCCGGTATTGATTGAACAGCCCTAAAACCGACTCGGATAACGGAACGTAGCGATCTTTCTTCACTTTGGCAGAAGCTATAAGCACATAACGATCGCGAATATCTATGTCTTCCAATTTTAAATGGACAACTTCGCTTACCCGGAGCCCCATACCGTAACAAAGTTTTAGAATGAGTAGAGGTTTTGGGGTTTTTCACCTATTTAAAAAGGAGTTTTATCTCACTTTTATTTAGTGTTTTGGGGTAATGTTAACGGTTTTTTGGGGCGCGGAATGTCAAAAAACATTTTGGGCTGGTGCAATACTTGTTCAAAGTAAAATTTAATGGCATTTATTTTACCGTTCATTTTTCGTTCGCACATTTTTTCCTGTTTTAAACAATACAGAAAATAATCTTTTAAACATTGGGAAGTAAGCCTTTTTACCGGATAATCATTCAAGAGTTTTAACAGATGTGCAAATTCGCTCAAATACATCCGGATGGTATTGGCGCTATATGCCTTGAGCTCCAACTGGTTTCTCATTTTTGCATAGGCCTCCCGGTTAATAGGATGGATCTGCAACTCCTTTTTTTGCCCTATGTTATTTTTCGGAAGGCCCCAAAACAGTCCTTACCGCCGGTAAATCGGGCAAGTACCAAGCCTTATTGGTATTGCTCCACTTGGCCGAAGGGAATTGTTTTCTCAAGGCATCTTTAAGCTTAAGGTCAAACGGGAACTTGACAAAAATAACCGGTTTTTCCCTATGATATCCAAATTGGTATGGATATAGACGAGTCTCCATTATATTTTTTATTTAGTAAATATACGAATATAATATATAAAATAATGAATGATAAAAATTAAAAATACGCTATAACCTTCTGATAACATGATTATTTATATCCATTAAAAAAGTGTTGTATTAAAAACGGATATTATCTATATTTGTGTGATTCTGTGGGCTTCTTGTTGTTTCGCCTTAGGGCGAAACAACAAGAAGCCCCGGACTGTTAGCTGCAACCAACCCAAACGAAATCCGAAAAAATATCATTTTGATTTTATACCAATAGTTGGTATATTTGTAATAAATAATTTTAGAATTATGGCTAAAAACACATCTATTTTACTTGGAGATTATTTTGACAATTTCATCAGCCGACAAATAAAAACAGGAAAATATTCTTCTGCAAGTGAAGTCGTAAGGGCTGCTTTGAGAATGTTTGAGCGTGAAGAATCCAAAAGAGCTGAGCTTATCAAAGAGCTAAAAAAAGGAGAAAAATCAGGTTTTGTAGAAAATTTTGACCGGGAAAAACGCTTAAAAAGCCTTCATCAAAAACATTTGGCTGAATAATGAATTATAACATCAGTCAAGAGGCGAATCAAGATATTGAGAATATATGGCTTTACACTTATGAAAATTGGTCGCTAGAACAGGCAGACAGGTATTTTAACTTAATAATGGATGAAATTGAATATTTGGCTGAAAATCCAGAATCAGGAAAAGATTACGGTCAAATAAGAAAAGGATATTTCCATTCCCAAATAAAATCGCACTTTATTTTTTATAAAATCAATCGAAAGAGTAGTGAGATTGAAATCATCAGAATTTTGCATCAGAGAATGGATATTGAATCTAGACTGAATGAATAAAATGGCTGTAGCTAACAAAGATGGTAACCGTTGCAAAACCCTTCGGGACCTGTGGTTAAATTGTTAGATGTAAGAAAAAATTAATCTTTAAAATTTAAACTTATATCAAAACTCATGTCATTTTGCCTCCCTCCCCGAAAAACAATTTATGTGCCTTCTCGTAATCTTGTTTTGTATCGATATCCATTACAAAGTCTCCCGCGGGAATGGCAATAACGTTGTCCTCGTTTTCCTTTATAATCTGCTTAGCGCCTTCATCTGCGTTTAATTCTTCCAATAAATTAAAATATTTCTGCGGAAAAATTGCCGGCACCCCAAGTTTTTTCCTGAATTGAGAAGCAATAATACTTTGACTTTCCTGCTGAAATGTATGTTGAAGTGTTTTTAAATACCTGCCCGTAACGAAAGGTTGATCGCCCAAAACAAACAAAATCCCGTCAAAATGATGATGCTTTAATTCTTTTACCGCAAAAGCGATGGAACTTCCCAAACCATTTTTCCAGTTTTCATGCTTTAAAATAGGGACGTTCAAGGTTGTTTGCTGCTCAATTAATTTGGCATTTGCGCCCAACACCACAAATACATCTTCAAAAATTGGAGTTGCAATACGTATGCTATGCTCCAACAACGTTCTGTCTCTCCATGGCAATAATTGTTTTGGAACCCCCATCCTGTTGGAAGCCCCTGCTGCAAGGATTATTATGGCTATTTTTGGTTTCATTCTTGGTCCGTTCGTTATTTTTTACTCAGTGTTTGCGTCGTTTCTTTAGTTCCTTGTCGTTGTTTGTTAATCATGTATGTATTCGTCCTTTTTTGTTTTTTAACGGAATTACTTTTTGTTCCCTAAAAACCGATAATATCTCGGCAATTATGGAAACGGCTATTTCCTGTGGTGTTTCTGCGCCTATGTTAACCCCTGCTGGTCCGTGAACCGATTCAAAAAAATCGAGATCTATGTCCGGTTGGTGTTCGGTAAGTTCGTTAAACAACTTTTCCCTTCTTCTTAACGGACCTAAAATCCCTAAATACCTATGCTTTTTATTGGTTAATTTTAATAAATACTGTAAATCTTTGGAGTAGCTGTGTGTCATTAATACTACCGCCGTCTGATTATCTATTATGGCAGGATCGAATATTTCGGGCCTTGTATTGACAATAGCTTTGGCCCCGGGGAAGTTTTCCAATGTTTTCGGGTCGGTTTCGGGAGCTACAATGGTTATTTCCCACCCGCATGACGATGCCATTGCACATAATTGAACGGCATCATGCTCGGCTCCGATAACAAGTAATTTTAACGATGGCTTTAATGTTTGCACAAAAACATCGAGCGAAGCTGGCGAAACCCTTGAAAGTTTTTGGTTAAAGGGAAAAACGGCATCACCCGGGAAAGTTACCAAAGTACCGTATCGGACATCCGCTCCGTCCTTTGCTTCAAAAAAAGAATGCAAGTGCAGTGCTTTACGTTTGTTTATAGCTTCATCAAAAGCACTCAAAAATTCATTGGAAACATCAAAAGGTTCAATTAAAATATACAAAATCCCTTCGCACCCTAATCGGTAACGCCCATCATATGTTATTAATTTTGGAATATCATCGTTAAAAACCGATAAACTTTGTCTTTGCACTTCCTTTTCTACGCATCCGCCACTTACGGCTCCTATCATGGTTCCATTTTCATGTATTAGCATACGTACGCCGGGCTTTCGGTAAGAAGAACCTTCCAAGGCAACAACGGTAGCCAGTACACAACGCTCGCCTTTGGTTTTTGCTTTTTTATAAAACGTAACGATATGTTGTAGCTCGTGCATCATAATTGCGCTATTTTATTTATAGAACTCATTTCGAGTTGGTACAAACCGAACAACCGTTCCCTTTTCAAACGTTTCCTGCGGTGGCAACTGAATAAATCCGTCGGTTTCTGCCAAGCTCATTAAGTCCCCAGAACCATTTGTTGTGACTAAAAAAGCTACTTTTTTCCCATTTTCATCATTCAACTTTACATTTTTAAAAACGGTTAACGGAACCTCATTGGAAATCGCTTCGCCCAAAACAACTTTCATCGCTTTTTTTGACAATTCCATGCAAGCCGCAAGCCATGCCTTAAAATACACATGATAATTGGCAAAGGTAGACACTGGATTTCCCGGGAAAGAAAAAATAACGGTCTTTGTTTTTGGATGCACTCCAAACCAAAAGGGTTTCCCGGGACGCTGTTTTACCCGGTGAAATACCTTTTCTACCTTCAATGCTTCAAAGGCTTCCGGAATATAATCGTATTTTCCTTTGGATACACCCCCGCTTAAAATAAGTACATCGTTGCTATGTAGCAATTCCCGCAAGCTATTTGTAACCGCTTCTTTATCATCTTTTAAATGGAAGTGTTGGGGTGTAATTTTATTGGCTTCCAAAAGGGCATGCAACGAAAGCATGTTGGATTCCCGTATTTGGTGCGGCAACGGTGTTTCATGAACCGCAACCAATTCGTTTCCGGTTGATATCAACGTAACTTTTGGAAGTTTTTTCACCAACACCTCCACTTTTCCCACAGCGGCCAAAATGCCTATTTCGGCTGCCGTTATTTGAGTATTTTTTTTTATTACCACGGTTCCTTTGGTTGTATCGCTGCCTTGCCAATGTATGTTCTGACCTTTTTTTACTTCTTTTTGAAGTGTTGCCGTTCCGTTTCCAATATTTATATCTTCATACATCACGACGGTATCGGTGTTTTCGGGAAGAACGGCGCCCGTCATAATCTCCAAGCAATGCGATACATCTTTCAGTTTGGCTTGCTGGGTTCCGGCAGCCACGATTCCTTCAATGGGAAATGCATTGCGTTGCTGTTCGATTGTCGAATAATGTATTGCTATTCCGTCTTTTGTAGCCCTGTTAAATGCAGGAAAATCCCTGTCGGCCAGGATATCTTCTGCCAAAACACGGCCAAAGCTACTGGTAAACAGCACTTTTTCGGTTCCGTAGAACTCTTTTTGCTCTAAAACTTTTTTATAAGCCTCTTTAAAAGAAATCATGCTGTCTGTATTTTTATCCATTCTCTTCATTTTATACCTACATGATTTTAAAACCATGCAAGAGGTTTACTTGTAAAAACGGTCGGACCGCCACGCGTACCTGCACTTATATGTTTATCAATCCCAATCCGTTATTCAACATTACGCGCAATCCTACAATAAACACCAAAACAGCGGTCAGCAATTTAATGCCTCTTCCGCTTAATTTGTTCAAACTAATCCTAATTCCTATTTGCCCACCAATAAATACGACCGCCAACAATATTAAACCTTCCTTCCAAGGAAAAATAAACATCTGGTTGGTTACGAGCCCTGCAATGCCAGAAATGGAATTCACCAAAATAAAAAAGCTGGCCAAAGCTGCAATTTTAATTGAAAAATCCCATCGCATATGGTTAAGTATCGGTGCTAGGAAAATTCCGCCACCAATGCCTACCAAGCCAGACAAAAAACCTATTCCGGCCCCTAGAGCATAGGTTACCCAAATGGGATACTTCTTGGCCGTAAGCCGTGTTTTGCGTTTTTTTTCCTTTAAACTTTGTGTGGCCAACAATATGGCCGAAATCATTAATGCTATTCCTAAAATAATGAAAAAAACATATTCTTTCAACCTAAAAGACGCCCCTAAATAAGCCAATGGAATACTGGCTACCACAAAGGGAATAAACTTTTTTATGTCGAAATGCCCCTTTTTATAATACAAAATCGTGCTTCCCGACACCACCATTAAATTACATACCAAGGCAATGGAACGAATAACAAAAAAGCTTGCGAAAAATAGGGTAAGTAATGCCAGGTAACTGCTTCCTCCGCCAAAACCAACCGAAGAATATAGCACGGCTATGATAAAAAAACTGAGCGAAAGAATAAGTAACGAATCAAATGTTAATTGCATTTTTTAAATATTTATTAATCCCGCCTTCAAGTTCACGGAAATTTCTATTGAACTGTTCTTTTAAATATTTACAGGCTTTTGCGCTTCGGATACCGGATTGGCATACCAGAACCACTTCTTTTGAAGTATCTATTTCATGCTTTCGCCTGCTCAATTCCTGCAACGGAATGTTATAGGAAGAATCTATATTGAAGTTTTTAAATTCTTCTGAAGTACGAACATCTATAATTTGAAGCTCCGCATTGCTGTTTAACATATTTTGAAGCTCGATGACCGAAATTAAATCATCCATTTCGCATAAAACTTCTTCATAATTGGTTTCCAATTGGGTACGGTGCAGGTTTTCTTTTACCGCCTTGAACATAATTTGCTGGTATTGTTGCTGAAGACCGTTAAAAATCAATAATTTTCCTGAAAGCGGTCTTCCAATACCCGTTATAATTTTTACGGTTTCCAATGCCTGAAGGTTTCCTATAATTCCGGGAATTATGCCCAAAACCCCATTTTCGTTACAATCGGGCATTTCTCCCCTTCCGGGCATGGTAGGGAACAAACAGCGGTATGTAGGGCCACCCCGGTAATTAAAAACGCTCACTTGTCCTTCAAATTCGTGCAATGCTCCATAAACAAAGGGTTTTTCTAGCATTACACAAACATCGTTAATTAAATAGCGCGTAGGGAAATTATCGGTTGCATCTACCACAACGTCATAATCCTTTATAATTTCCAATGCATTTTTGTTGCTTAGGTATGTGGGGTATCCTTTTATTTGGGTTTCTATATTTTGGGCTTTCAGTTTTTTTGTGGCAACCTCTAGTTTAGGCAAGCCCACATCGGCTTCAGCATAAAGTACTTGCCGTTGAAGATTGGAAAGATCGACAATATCGTTTTCCACAATTCCCAAAGTACCTACGCCCATGGCATTGAGATACTGCAAAACCGGAATTCCGAGACCGCCGGCACCCACAACCAAAACTGCAGATTGTTTCAGCTTTTCTTGCGCTTCTTCTCCAAAACTTTTTAAGATGGTTTGCCGTATGTATCTATTTTCCTTCAATTTTTTCAGTTTATTGATGATTTCCAGATAATCTTCTTCTGAATTTGCATTTAAAAGTACATCTTCTTGCACTGGTTTCACAATTTCCACATCATTATTCAGCAAGAAATTTACTGGAGAAGCCAATTTTCCTTCTTCTAAATAGTTTTCAGCTCTTTTTAATCCATCGGCCTCCCAAATAGCGCATAGAGGTTCGGGAAATGATTGTTTAGAAGACTTAAAAGCGGTTGCATATTTAGTAGCATTTCGTGATAAAACAAGCTGTTTTATTGCTTTTTCATCAATTAAAGGAAGATCGCATGCCAAAACCAGCCAAGCAGCATTTTTGTCCAAATGGTGAGCGCTCAATAAACCGTTAAAAGGCCCCGGATATAGGTTTTTATCCACAATGAGGTTTATTTCATGGCTAAATTCCTGTGCCTGCTCCTTTCTTACGCTCATGAAAACCTTGTTGCAGCACACTTTTAATAAATTATAAAGATATTCCCTTTGTGGTTTTCCGTGATAATTGAGCAATCCTTTGTCTTTTCCCATTCGGGTGCTTTTTCCGCCGGCAAGGACCAATCCGTATAACTTACCGGTTGAAGTCACTTTTTCCACCAGACTTTTTTTCCAATTGAATATTGGTAATTTTGATGTCATGCGACAATGCTTTGCACATATCGTAAATGGTCAAAGTGCTGACCGAAACTCCCGTTAATGCTTCCATTTCCACTCCGGTACGCTCATTGCATTTTACCGTGCATATTATTCTCAAAGTGTTTTCTATAGGCTGAATGTCAATATTAATTTTGGATAATGATAATTGATGACAAAGCGGAATAAGGTCTGCTGTTTTTTTTACCGCTTGAATTCCCGCGATAACCGCAGTTTGCATGATGCTTCCTTTTTTGTTTGAAAATTGAGCCTCTTCCAGTTGATTAAAAACATCCTGAGGAAAAACAACCAGACCCGAAGCCGTTGCAATACGCTCGGTTTTATCTTTCCCAGAAACGTCTACCATTGTGGCTTCGCCGTGTTTGTTTATATGTGATAGTTTGTTCATTGCTATTCGTTGGTTGTTGTTCGTTGGTTTTTGGTTTCCTGCAAGGTTGAAAACCTTCAAACTTTTAACTTTATAACCTTACAACTTTCAACATCTATTATCCTCCAATGGAAGTCATGGAATTGTTAAATACCCCATTGTATTTTTGTTGTTCTTCAAATCCGGTTTTAGATCTGCTTCCTATGGCTGCCAAGATATGTTCCTTTATTTTTTTTTCAGAATTTTCCCCACGTAAAATATCGCGGATGTTCATTCTGGGCTTTCCGTACAAACAGGTAATAACATCGCCAATGGCCGAAATACGCAAGCGGTTGCAACTACCGCAAAAAGTACGAGAAAATGAAGGGATTAACCCAAATGTACCTTTGTAATCTTCTATTTTATAATTCATGGAAGTCGATGTTGATGGCGATTCCAATTTTTTAATTTCATCAAAATGTTGTTCAATGTAGCGGTAAATCGTTTTATAATCCCATTGAATGGAACTAAATTGCTTTGAGCCCCCATTGAACGGCATTTCCTCCAAAAACCGAACCGATACATTGTAATATTTGGTCAATGCAATAAGCGGAAGGATTTCTTCTTCGTTTTGCCCTTCCAAAACAATGCAATTAATGCGGACATTAAAATCTTCTTCAATTAATTTTATCAGGTTTTCATAAACAACATCATATTGTTTCCGTCGGGTAATCCGTTCAAAAGTTTCCTTTCGGATGGCATCCAAACTCACATTGATGTCTTTAATTCCCAAAGATTTTAACTCTTTTATGTACGGGCCAATCAATGTGGCATTGGTGGTGACCGAAATTTCTTCCAAACCTTCCAAGTTTGCCAAATGCCGAAAAAGCACCATAATGTCCTTGCGAACAAAAGGTTCCCCACCAGTTAACCGGATTTTGGTAATGCCTTGTGAAACCATAATACTGCTTAACCGGCACAGTTCGTCCATGGTAAATATATTGTCCCGCTTGGCAAAATCGATCCCCTCTGCCGGCATGCAATAGTTACAACGCAGGTTACAACGATCGGTAATTGCCAATCGCAGATAATTTATTACCCTGTTATGGTTGTCTATAAGCATTTGTTTGTTTCTGGTTTTGGTTTTCTATTCTACAAATTCAATTTTTAAAAGCTTTCCATTTTCAAACGTTGTTTTATCCTCCGCTTACGGGCGGGATTAAGGCAACCTCATCGTCTATGGTAACCAAGGCTCCGTCTTCGGCATAATGACTGTTTACCGCAATGGCCAAGGAAGATAAATTAGCAAGCGCTGGATACTTCTTCATTAAAAACGATTTTAACTCGCTTACGTTACCAATTACGGCATCCGAAGGAATTTTTAATACCTCCTCACCAATAATTTCTTTCGTTATACCAAACAATAATACTTGCATGTTTCTTTCTGCTTTCTTGTTTTATCAGCATAAGTTAATTAAAAACGAAGGAATTAAAAATCTATTAAACCTTATTTAACATTCCTATTGTATTATTTTAAAATGTTGTTTTATTTTTTATGAAGTTTACATTTTTACTTCAATAAATTATCTGATAATTCCTCCAACGATTTCCCTTTGGTTTCTAGCATTAAAAAGATAACAAAAAGCAATTGCAGCACCATCATCCCGGCAAAAAAGTAAAATATAACCGCCGGCCCCACCCTTTCTGTAAAGTAAGGGAAGAAATTAGTAATTAAAGCGGCAAAAACCCAGTGCGTTGAACTTCCTAGCGACATTCCGTAGGCGCGGACCTTATTGGGGAAAATCTCTGAAATAAACACCCAAATAACGGCACCTTGCCCAATGGCATGCGAAGCGATAAAAAGAAAAGTAAGCATGGGAACGATAGCTCCTTCGGTATTTTCCAAATCGAATGCCCTTCCAATAAAAAACAGGGAAACTATATAACCTACCGAGCCTATGTACATAAGTTTTTTGCGCCCGCTCCTATCAATTAAGTACATTCCAACCAACGTAAAAATCAAATTTACAATTCCAACACCAACCGTTGAAAATAAAGACGATTCGGCTCCCAGTCCTGCATCCTTGAAAATTCGCGGTGCATAATAAATAACCGAATTGATTCCGGATAATTGATTGAAAAAGGCAAATAGGAATGCCAGCAACATCACAAAACTATATTTTTTAGAGAAGAAACTTTTGGCAGAAGCAGTTTCTGTATCGTCTTTTAATGATTTTTTAATTGCTGATAATTCTTCATGGCAATTTTCGGCATTAATTGTCTGCAACGTATTAAAAGCTTCTTCCTCGGCACCGTGTTTTGCCAATACCCAACGCGGGCTGCGTGGCAATTTTTTTATTAAAATGGCAAATACCAATGCCGGAATAGCCTCGACACCGAGCATCCAACGCCATGAGCTTTCCAAATTAAGCAAACTAATGATGTAATTTGAAACATAGGCCATTAAAATACCCAATACTAAATTAAGCTGAAACGAAGCTACCAATTTACCACGGTTCTTGGCCTGCGAAATTTCTGAAATATAAATGGGCGCTGTTACCGAAGATGCGCCAACGGCAATACCGCCTAAAAACCTAAAAACGATAAACGAATATACTTCGGGTGCCAAAGCCGACCCAATTGCCGATATTAAAAACAAAACCGCAATCCAAAGCAATGTATTCCTCCTTCCTATTTTATCTGAAGGGATCCCCCCGAATATTGCCCCCACCAGGGTTCCATACAAGGCTACCGCAATGGCAAACCCATGCTTTAAATCGTTTAATTCCCATACCTGTTGTATGGCTTGTTCGGCTCCTGAGATTACTGCGGTATCGAATCCAAACAAAAAGCCACCAAGCGAAATGATGATGGCCCATTGTAAAACTTTGTTCATAGGTGCTTCTAATTTAAACGGAATGTTCCATTTTTGGTTGATTAGCGCTAAAGATAGAAATTTTATTGTAGCTGCAAGGCTTTTTCAAGATCGAGATCGGCAACCGAATTGATAATCATATCCGGCTTGAACGCATAATTGTTTAGATCTTCTTTTTTAGAAACCCCCGAAAGGGTTAAAATGGTGGTATACCCCAATTGCACGCCGCCAAGAATATCGGTATCCATGGTATCTCCAATAATAATGGTTTCCCGGGCTTCCAAGCCTAAATATTTTCGTGCAGAGCGCATCATTACCGGACTTGGCTTTCCTACCGAAAAGGCTTTTTTTCCTGTTGCTTCTTCAATCATGGTTACAATGGCTTTAATCCCCAAGTTCACCCATCCTTTTTTCATTGGGGACGGATCCAGGTTGGTTGCAATAAATTTAGCTCCAGACAAGATCATATCTACTGCATTGTTTACCATTTCCAATGTAAAATTGCGCCCTTCGCCTACCACTACAAAATCGGGATTTTGGTTTACCATGGTATAGCCGTGCTGGTGCAAACTGGTAATCAAGCCACCTTCGCCCAACACGTATGCCGTTCCGTTAGGATTCATAAACGACAGGAAATATGCCGTGGCCATAGCACTGGTATACACATTTTCCTCTTTAATTTTAATTCCCATGCGGGCAACTTTATTGACTGCATCCAAGGGCGTACGCTGACTGTTATTAGTCATAAACAAAAAGGGGATTTTTTCTTTTTGCAAAGTTTTAATAAACGTATCTGCTCCGGGAATTAGCGTGTCGTTGCCATAAATTACGCCATCCATGTCGATTAAAAATCCTTTCTTCATCTATTATATCTTTTTTATTTCTTATACCTTTACTCAACAAGCTTCGGCATCAAATGTTTCGGAGTTGTTGACCTATGGAACTAAATTACGACATATAATTTTCTTGTGTAAGAAAATCAAATTAAAACGTCCAATAAAAAAACATAATTATCATATTACTATTAACACCGTTCAAACTATGGAAAAAACATATTATAATCCTTCCGATTTAAAAAAATTTACAAAGATTACCGAATGGAGCGAAGAACTTGGAAATAAGTTTTTTGATTACTACGGAAAAGTTTTTGAAGAAGGTGCCTTGACTGCCAGGGAAAAATCGTTAATTGCTTTGGCAGTGGCACATGTGGTAAAATGCCCCTATTGCATTGATGCATATACCAAAGATGGCCTGCAACGCGGTATTACCAAAGAAGAAATGATGGAGGCCGTGCATGCCGGGGCCGCCATAGAAAGTGGGGCTACGTTGGTACATGGCGTACAAATGATGAACAAATACGAAAAATTATCAATGTAAAAAATACCGGCTTCCTATTTTAAAAAGTTAAAACATGTCGACACAGTCGCTACATAAACGAGCAAACGAACTCGCAAAAACCGAAAAACAACTCGAAATATTATCCAATGGTATTTTTGCCAATGGAGAATTGCCCACATTTAAGCAAAAGGTTAAAAAGACAGGGTTGCCCGCATTACGGCCAAAGCAATTGGAAGTCCTTCAAATTAACGTGGGTTACATGTGCAATCAGGTATGTTCGCATTGCCATGTAGATGCAGGCCCGGACCGTAAGGAAATCATGACCAAAGAAACCATGCAGCAATGCCTGGATGTTATAAAAACCACCAAAGCGCACACGCTCGATCTTACCGGCGGTGCTCCCGAAATGAACCCCAATTTCCGTTGGTTTGTCGAGGAAGCTTCCAAAGTTGGTATAAAAGACTTTATTGTGCGTAGCAACCTTACCATTATCGAGGCCAATAAAAAATACCATGATTTACCGGAATTCTTTAAAAAACATAATGTTCATGTAGTTTCGTCCATGCCGCATTGGACCAAAGGAAAAACCGATAAACAACGTGGCGAAGGCGTTTTTAACAAATCCATTGAGGCTTTAAAAAGGTTAAATTCCGTTGGTTATGGCATGCCCGACAGCGATTTAAAGCTGGATTTGGTTTACAACCCAGCGGGTGCTTTTTTGCCCACCGATCAAGCATCTATGGAAAAAGACTTTAAAAAAGCTTTGGTAGATGAGTTCGGTATACATTTTCACAACTTATTCGCCATTACCAATTTGCCCATTTCGAGGTTTTTGGAATATTTAATCGCTTCTGATAATTATGAAGATTACATGTATTCTTTAGTTGAAGCTTTCAATCCTTCGGCAGTTGCCAATGTAATGTGTACCAATACCATTTCTGTAAGTTGGGACGGATGGCTGTACGATTGCGATTTTAACCAAATGCTCGACCTTAAAGTAAACAGCAAAGTGCAGCATATTAGCAAATACAACGAAGCGTTACTGAACAACCGCGACATCGTTATTTCTCAACATTGTTATGGCTGTACCGCCGGAGCCGGAAGTAGTTGCCAGGGAACAGTTGCCTAAAACCAAGTACATTTATAATGAAAGAGAAAAACATTCTCATTATTTTTACCCGAAACCCACGACTGGGAAAAGTAAAAACGCGATTGGCCAAAACAATAGGCAACAAAAAAGCTTTGGAAATTTATACTTTGTTACTAAAAAAAACAGCAGAAGTTACTGCCAAGGTCAAAGCCGACAGAGTAGTTTATTATTCTGAGGATATTGTTGAAGATGCTGTTTGGAGCCCGGCATATTTCAGTAAAAAAATTCAAAAAGGAAATGACCTGGGCGAACGGATGATGCAGGCCTTTAAAGAAAATTTTAGCAAGGGATACAAAAATGCAGTCATTATTGGCAGCGATATGTTCGACATTACCCCAAACCACATTGAAGAAGCTTTTCAAAAGCTAAACACACACAACGCAGTTATTGGCCCGGCTCAAGACGGCGGCTATTACCTTTTGGGATTAAAAAAAATGCATGCCGAGCTGTTTCAGCATAAAAAATGGGGAACAAATTCGGTTTTAAGAGATACTTTAGAAGATTTAAAAACAGTTGACGTAGCTTTGCTGGAAGAACTCAACGATATCGATGAATACAACGATATCAAGGAACATCCCGCATTCCAAGAATTTATAAACAATTAAGATTATGACGCAAAAGCAATTACAGGAAACCACCGAATATTTAATTTCAAAAGGCTTCGATAATCCGGAAATAGGTATTGTACTTGGCACGGGGCTCGGGAAACTGGTGGATGAAATAAAAAACCCAATAACGGCGCACTACAACCATATTCCTTTTTTTCCATTAGCTACAGTAGAGTTTCATAGCGGCAAACTTATTTATGGAGAACTAGAAGGCAAAAAAGTAGTGGTTATGCAGGGGCGTTTTCATTTGTACGAAGGCTACGATTTTATAGATATTACCTATCCTATTCGTGCCATGCACGCTCTGGGAGTTAAAAAGCTTTTAATATCAAATGCAGCCGGGTCTATTAATTTAGATTTTAAAAAAGGCGACTTGATGCTTATTGAAGATCATATTAATTTACAAGGGGGTTCTCCATTGACCTTTAAAGACGTAGCACGGTTTGGCGACCGCTTTGTGGATATGAGCCAGCCTTACGATCTTGAAATGTGCAATACGCTAATTGAAACCGCCAAAAAAGAAAACATTTCACTTAAAAAAGGAGTGTATGCATCGGTTGTGGGACCGCAACTGGAAACCAAGGCAGAATACCGTTATTTAAAAATTATCGGTGCCGATGCCGTTGGGATGAGCACCGTTCCCGAAGTGATTGTTGCCAACCATTTACGCCTTCCCATTGCTGCAATTTCCGTAATTACCGATGAAGGCGATCCCGATAACCTTGAACCTGTAAATATTGAAGAAATTATTAGGATTGCAGGCGAAGCAGAACCAAAAATGATTACGCTTTTTAGAGAATTGATCAAATCGTTATGAGTTATTTAGAAACCACAAAAAATGTATACAGAGATGCCGCACTTACCTCAGATATAGGTCTGTGCTGTACCACCAACCCCGTTTGGGAGCTCCCGGGGCTAAAAATCCCGAAAATCATGCAAGAAATGAATTATGGCTGCGGCAGCACGGTACATTCCAAAGACCTGGTCAACAATCCTAAAATTCTTTATGTGGGTGTTGGCGGCGGCATGGAACTCTTGCAGTTTGCCTATTTCTCGCGTCAGGAAAGTGGCGTTATTGGTATTGATGTGGTTGATGAAATGCTGGAAGCTTCACGTAAAAATTTTAAAGAAGCCGAAGCTCAAAACAATTGGTTTAAAAGTAATTTTGTAGCCCTTAAAAAAGGAGATGCGCTCCACCTTCCGGTTGAAGACAACAGCATTGATGTAGCTGCTCAAAATTGCCTGTTCAATATTTTTAAGGAAACCGAGCTAAAGAAAGCCATTGCAGAAATGTATCGTGTTTTAAAGCCACACGGGCGTTTGGTTATGAGCGATCCCATTTGCGAGCAACCCATGAACGATACATTGAGAAATGACGAAAAGTTACGTGCTTTATGCCTTAGCGGAAGTTTGCCAATTGCCGATTATGTAAAAATGCTTACCGATGCAGGATTTGGAACCATCGAAATCCGTGCGAGAAAACCTTACCGGATCCTTGACCCCAAACATTACCATACAGAAGAACTGATTTTTATTGAATCGATTGAAGTGGCAGCCATTAAAGACCCCATGCCCAAGGACGGGCCTTGCATTTTTACCGGAAAGAGCGCCATTTATTTTGGTGAAGACGATTATTTTGATGATAAAAAAGGACATGTGCTGCTTCAAAATCAGCCATTGGCCGTGTGCGACAAAACAGCCCATGCTTTAAAGAATTTAGGAAGAGATGATATATATATTTCAACATCTACATGGCATTACGATGGCGGCGGATGTTGTTAATTAAACATTATGTATATACCATATCTCAAACATAATCATTCTTATGTGCCAGCATGACATTTGTATATATTTGAAACTTTAACATAACAAGTTGTTCAAGTAACATATGAACAAATATTTGGAAATCATAAAAAACTCCTATTCGGGATACTTTAATTACCTAGTCTCCGAAATCACCAGTTTCCATTGGGAGAATTACTTTTACGGCCTTCTACTAATTTCGTTTGCGGTATGGGGATTGGAAATTTTATTTCCGTGGCGGAAAAACCAAAAGATTTTTCGAAAAGATTTTTGGCTAGACACTTTCTATTTGTTCTTTAATTTCTTTTTGTTAAACCTTATTGCGCTTATTGCCCTGTCCAACACTGCCGAAATGTTTTTTAACGATTTGTTGGGCACGGCAGGCTTATCGGTTCAAAGCTTCCAACTTGTAGATATGTCCATACTTCCTTGGTGGTTGAGTTTGTTTATCTTCTTTATTGTTGCCGATTTTGTGCAATGGGGCACGCATATACTTTTGCACCAGGTGCCCATTTTGTGGAATTTTCACAAAACGCATCATTCGGTAAAAGAAATGGGCTTTGCCGCGCACTTCCGTTACCATTGGATGGAACCCGTGGTATACAAATCCATCCTATACGTTCCAATTGCCATTATTGGAGGTTTTAATATAGAGGCCGTGGCCATTGTCCATTTTTTCAATATTACCATCGGGCATTTAAACCATGCTAATATCGGTTGGGATTATGGTCCGTTTAAATATATCTTCAACAATCCAAAAATGCATATCTGGCATCATAGTAAAAAAATCCCAAACAATTATGGGGTAAATTTCGGGATTACGCTCAGCATTTGGGATTATATTTTTAAAACCAATTACATTCCTTTTGATGGTAGGGATATTGAGCTTGGTTTTTATGGAGATGAAACTTTTCCTAAAAATTTTATTCAACAGGAAATATATCCATTAAATGAGAAAAAAGAAAGTTGATTTTCTTTTAAAATTATATAAACCTTTACCCTTTTACTTTTTAACGCATTCATTTTATATAAAAATATAAGTACCTTTGAAAAGGAAAAAAGAAAAACATGGCAACAAATAAAATTCAGGATAAAATAGACGCTACGCTTCTAGAAGAACGTAAAGTATTTTTATGGGGACAAGTAGATGATAAATCGGCTAAACACGTTATCGATAGACTACTGTACCTTGATGCTTTGAGTGACAAAGAAATTAAACTCATTATCAATAGTCCGGGTGGGTATGTAACCTCTGGTTTTGCCATTCACGACACCATGAAGTCGATTAAGAGTCCGGTTTCTACCATTTGCACAGGCTTAGCAGCTTCAATGGGCTCTATTCTGCTATCTGCCGGAGAGAAAGGAAAGCGGTTTGTATATCCGTATGCCCGTGTAATGATCCATCAACCAAGCGGAGGGGCGCAAGGGCAAGCATCTAACATTGAAATACAAGCAAAGGAGATTATTAAAACCAAAGAGATCGGCGCACAGATTCTTGCCGACAATTGCGGGCAACCTTTTGATAAAATAATGAAAGATTTTAACCGTGATTACTGGATGGATGCCGGCGAATCGGTTGAATACGGAATTGTAGACGGAATTGTAAAATAGTTTGCTAGACCTTATTTAATATATTAAAATGCCAACTAGATGTTGGCATTTTTTGTTTCAAGTAGCTTTTTAACTATCTTCCACTGCCAAAAACACCAAAACCATATCATGCGTTTAAAAAACATCCTTCCTTTGCTTTCCTTATTGACAGTAATTGCCTGTAAGGATGAAGCCACCAAACAAGATACCGCACAGGACAGTCAACGCCCCAACATTATTTTTATTATGGCCGATGACCATGCGTATCAAGCCATTAGCGCTTATTCCAACAAGCTGATAGAGACGCCCAATATAGACCGCATAGCTAAAGAAGGGATCTTGTTTACCAATGCATCGGTTACCAATTCTATTTGCGCTCCTTCCAGAGCCGTTATTCTTACTGGAAAGCATAGCCACATCAATGGAAAAGTAGATAATTACTTCCCGTTTGATACTACCAACGTTACTTTTCCACAGTTGTTCCAAAAAACAGGTTATCAAACTGCCATGTTTGGGAAACTACATTTTGGAAACAACCCAAAGGGGATAGACGAATTTAAAATACTTCCCGGGCAGGGAAACTACATTAACCCAAAATTTATAACAAAAGAAGGAGACACCACCGTCACTGGTTATGTTACCGATATTATTACCGATTTTACGCTGAGCTGGTTGGACAAAGAACGCGACAAAAACAAACCTTTTATGTTGATGTACCTCCATAAGGCGCCACACCGCCCTTGGTGGCCCAGCCCAGAGAAATTTAAAGAATACACCAAAAAAACCTTCACCGAACCCGAAACTTTGTTCGACGATTACAAAAACAGAGGAACGGCAGCCAAGACCGCAGAGATGAACATTCTTTACCACATGCGCTATGGGCACGACAGCAAAATAAGACCGGAAACCTTGGAAAGAATGGGAAAAGTTACGCCTGAAATGGAACCTATTCCCGGAGGGTTTACCTATCCTTACAACCGTATGAACGCCGAACAAAAAGCTTTATACGACCCCATAATAGACAGCATCAACAAAGATTTTGAAGAACATTGGCCAAAAATGACCGCCGAAGAAAAAATGAAGTGGAAATATCAGCGATATATGCAGGATTATCTGGGCACCATTGCTTCGGTTGATGACAATGTGGGCAGGGTACTCGATTATTTAGATGAAACAGGACTGGCAGAAAATACCATTGTGGTGTATACCTCCGACCAAGGTTTTTACTTGGGTGAACATGGTTGGTTCGACAAGCGTTTTATTTACGAAGAATCTTTTAAAACCCCATTAATGGTACGCTGGCCGGACGTTGTAAAACCAGGAAGCCAAAATGATGATATGGTGCAAAATTTAGACTTTGCCCCTACTTTCCTTGATATTGCCGGCATACAAATACCCAATGATATGCAGGGCGAAAGCATGCTGCCAATTTTAAACGGCAATGGTTCCGGTTGGTCCCGTGATGCTGCTTATTATCATTATTACGAATACCCGGCGGTGCACATGGTAAAACGCCATTACGGAATTGTAACCAAGAAATATAAACTTATTCATTTTTATTACGATGTAGATGAATGGGAATTGTACGACCGGTTGAACGACCCGCATGAATTGAACAATGTATACAACAGCCCCGATTATCAAGATATTGTTAAAGAACTAAAAGAAAAACTAACAGTGCTTCGAAGAAAGTATAAAGACAGTACTGCTCTGGATTCTTTATATATTAAAAAGTATTTGGAAGGACGAAAAGAGTTTTAATCCGTTATTTGGGCACCATACTATTTTTCACCAATTCTTGCGCCGGCTTATTTTGTATGGTAAACCGGTTTTGATTGCTTACGTGTGCTGCCCCTTTGGGAAACCATTTCCAAAGAAATCCCCCGGCAAACCAAGGCTCGTTCCATATGGTTTGATAAAGTGCCATCAAGCAGTTGTTTTGTGCTTGGTAGTTGGCGGGCAAATTAGACGGTTCATGGTTCCAAGGTTCTTTTCCCGCAAAATCAATGCTTCGATAGCCATATTCTGTAAAAATGATTGGTTTTTGGATATCGGCAGCAAACTCTTCCATTGCTTGTTTATAAGGCTTCCATCCTTCTTTTAAAGTTTTCAACGAAGGTGTTTTTTTATTGGATACGGGAAAGTAAGCATCAATACCAATATAATCGAGTTCTCCCCAAAAAGGTACTTCTTGGTATACATCCCAATTTTCGGCATAGGTTAGCTTGCCATGATATAGGTTTCTTATCTGCTGTATCAGTTTTTTAAAAAATTCAGGCCGGTTTATCACAAACTCATGCAGCTCGGTACCTATACAAAAAACATCTATATGAAGCAGCTCGGCAAGTTTGGCAAAGTGTAAAATATAATTTCGGTATTGTTCTTCCAGTGCTATCCATTGTGCTTCACCATCCATTTTTATATGGCCGGTAAACTGTCCTTTCCACACCCAAAGCTGTGGTTTCAACAACACCTTGATATGCAAGGAATCTAAAAGTTCTTTATGTTGTTTTATTCCTGCCGATGTTTCTCCAAACCATTGTTTGTCATTGTTATATACTATTTCTGGGTGATTTATATTTTTTAAAAAAGCAAACGGCATTAGCGACACATAATTGGCATGTATATTTTTTATTTTCAATGCTTCCGGCAGCAATAATGAATCTTTTGAAGCCACCAAACTTATACCATGAATCTTCTTTTCAATAGGAACCACATCTGTTTTACACCCCATAATCAGTAAAACGGCACTTATCAAGAGGAATTTTAACCTTTTTATCATATTCATTTTCAACAATAAATCTCGTTAAATTAAGAATAAATCAATTTAAAATGCTTCTAAATTAGAATCCGTGCATAAGTTCTTATCTTGCATTACGACGTATATTTTACATACAACCAAGAATGAAACACATAGCAATTATTGGAAATGGTATTGCCGGAATTACTGCTGCACGGCACATTAGAAAGCTAAGCGATTATAAAATCACTGTTATATCGGCAGAATCTAAATATTTCTTTTCTAGAACTGCTTTGATGTATGTTTACATGGGGCACATGAAGTTTGAGCATACGCAACCTTATGAAAATTGGTTTTGGGAAAAAAACCGGATAGCCCTCAAACAAGGGTATGTGACCAAAGTACTTGCTCAAGAAAAAAAATTGTTGTTTCAAGACGGAACATCATTAAACTACGACGATTTAATTATTGCTTCGGGTTCCAAACCCAACAAATTTGGTTGGGCGGGGCAAGACCTTAAAGGGGTTCAGGGATTGTATTCTAAACAGGACTTGGAGCTTCTGGAAGAAAATGCGCCCAATAATAAACTATGTAAACATGCTGTTATTGTTGGCGGCGGATTAATAGGAATTGAGCTTGCCGAAATGCTGCTTACCAGAAAAATTCCCGTAACTTTTCTAGTAAGGGAACATGCATTTTGGGGAAACGTACTACCAAAAGGAGAAGCCGATTTGGTTACACGCCATATGAGAAAGCATCATATAAATGTGCAGCTGGAAACCGAATTAAAAGAAATTTCAGCAAATGAAAATGGACGTGTAAAAAGCATTATCACCTCAAAAGGAGAAGAAATAAGCTGTGATTTTGTAGGATTAACGGCAGGTGTATCGCCATCGGTAGCTTTTTTAAAAAACAGCGATATTGAAACAGGTAGAGGCGTTAAAGTAAACAAATACCTGGAGACAAATATCCCAAACGTATATGCCATTGGTGATTGTGCCGAACAAATGGAACCCACCGGTTTGCGCAAACCCATTGAAGCAGTTTGGTACACCGGGCGTATGATGGGCGAAGTGGTTGCACAAACCATTTGTGGCAACAAAATCGCATACCGGCCAGGCATTTGGTTTAATTCTGCCAAATTTTTGGATATTGAATACCAAACCTATGGCTGGGTCTGGGCAAAACCAAAACTATACGAAAAACAATTTTATTGGGAACATCCCAACGGGAATATATGCATCAATATTGCTTACCATAAAAACACGCGCGCCGTTCTTGGAATCAATACATTTGGCATTAGAATGAGGCATGAAGTTTTAAACAAATGGATTCATCAAGAAAAAGAAATAGATTTTGTCGTTAAAAATTTAAAAAAGGCGCATTTCGACCCTGAATTTTACCATACATACTATTCAGACATTCAATTACATTTTAAGAACCAATTACAACTTGCCTAAATCGTCTTTATTATGAGTAATACAATACAACGCAATATGTCTTTAGCAGGAGAACCGCCTGTTTCCTTATCAGTTGTTCAAAAAATTTCGGTATTAATGGGCATGTTTGGCTTAATGGTTTTATTGCTTGCCATCTTCAATATTAGTTTTCCAGACAAATCCATTTGGTTAACCATTTCGTTAACTTCAATCACACTAGGAATTATATTGTTTTCTTATGGGGCCTATGCTCATAAATCGGCCGGAATTAAAAATGACGGTGTTTGGTTTAAATCGATTTCCTCACGGGGGTTTCTCGCATGGGTTTTGGGGATTTCCCTTACCGGATTTTACATAATTTTATATTTTTTCCCTCAGTTTTTAGGACTAAACAACAACGGTGCCAATACAGGCTTGATTGCACTTTTCGATCCGCTAAGTAAGCTTTTAAGCGGGAACCCGGCCAGTCAATGGTTTGTATACGGAACACTTTATACCACCTCTATTTTTGCCTTCGGAATTAAATTTATCTGGAAATACAGACACAATCAATACGAAATTATCAGGACCATCAGCGTCATGTTTTTTCAATTGGCATTTGCGTTTATCATCCCCGAATTAATGGCACGCTTAAATAACGATGAAGCATACAATATTCCTTATTACGACTTAAAGAATATTTGGCCGCTTAATTATTATAATTTCGACCAATATAGAATTGATGGTTTTATAACTTCCGGCGATATCGGGATGGCACTGCTTGTACTTGGCATTGTTTCCATCCTTATCATTACGCCCATACTTACTTATTTCTACGGAAAAAGATGGTATTGCTCATGGGTTTGCGGTTGTGGCGGACTTGCCGAAACTTCGGGAGATTCGTTCAGGCAATTGTCAGACAAGAGTCTTTTTGCCTGGAAAGTGGAACGTTGGGTGGTGCATAGCGTATTGGTTTTCTCGGTTTTAATGACAACTGCCGTAATACACAGTTATTTAAGTTATGATGCCGACAAATACTGGCTAAACAAAGATATTTTCCTGATAAGCGTTGCCGTGTTTCTAGGCGTTCTATTTGCATTGGTATGGTTTTTTAAACGGGAAGAACTTAAAAAAGATGCACAGTATGGTGCCATTGGGTATTTAACCATTATAATAGGCTTGGTTGGCATTCATTATGTATTTGGAAACAGTGTTTTTATTTTCAATCCCGAAACTTTAAGGAGTACTTATGCCTTTTTAATCGGCTCTATTTTTTCAGGAGTTATCGGTACAGGGTTTTATCCTATTTTCGGGAATCGGGTCTGGTGCCGTTTTGGCTGCCCAATGGCCGCTATTTTAGGGTTGCAACAACGCTTGTTTTCCAAATTTAGAATCACCACCAACGGCGGGCAATGCATTTCCTGCGGAAATTGCTCTACGTACTGCGAAATGGGCATTGACGTAAGGGCCTATGCCCAAAAAGGACAAAACATTGTTCGTGCTTCATGCGTGGGATGCGGTATTTGTTCTGCCGTTTGCCCACGTGGGGTTTTAAAACTGGAAAATGGTGCCCAAAAAGGGCGAATTAACAATGATGCCGTGTTGCTTGGCAACGATGTTGATCTGTTGGACCTCATCAAACAAAATGAATAATACAGAAAGAAACAAACAGCTCCTTTTTGCGACTAATATATATGACAATACCTTTGCCCGACTGTTAAGATGATTTTAATGAATACTATTAAAGTAATTATCCCCGCCTATAACGAAGAAGCGTCAATTGCGCAGGTTATAAAAGAAATTCCCAACGTGGTTGAAGAAATTATTGTTGTTAACAATAACTCGACCGACAATACCGAAAACATAGCAAAAAAGGCAGGGGCTACCGTTTTAAAAGAAAACAGAAAAGGTTACGGATATGCCTGTTTAAGAGGAATGGAATATATTGCCAAAAAGGATAAAACACCCGATATTATTGTTTTTCTGGATGGCGATTATGCTGATTATCCCGAAGAACTAACCAAAGTAATTGCTCCAATTATTGAAGACGATATAGATTTGGTTATTGGTGCCCGGATAAAAAAATTCAGGGCCAAAAACGCCATGACGCCCCAACAGGTGTTCGGCAATTGGTTGGCTACCTTTTTAATGAAGCTTTTTTTTAATGCCCGGTATACCGATCTAGGCCCTTTCAGGGCTATTAAATACCATAAATTGCTCGCTCTGGAAATGCAGGACAAAACTTATGGCTGGACAGTGGAAATGCAGTTAAAAGCTTTAAAAAAGAACTTCACATATACCGAAGTTCCTGTAAAATACAAAGCCAGAATCGGGGTATCCAAAGTATCGGGAACCGTAAAAGGAACTGTTATGGCAGGAGTAAAAATATTAGGATGGATTTTTAAATACAGCTTAAAATAAATGATTGAAATTGCATCATATATTATATTGACCATATACATAATTGCACTTTTGCTTATACTGTTTTATAGCATAACGCAATTAAATTTACTGCTGAATTATCTAAAATTCCGAAGGCAGAAAAAAAATATGCCCAAGTTCGATTTTTCTGGTGCAAAACAAATCCCTAATGTTACCATACAGCTTCCTATATACAATGAAGCCTATGTGGTAGAGCGGTTGTTGGAGAACATCAGTGAAATTGAATATCCTGCGGAAAAACTCGAAATACAGGTTTTGGACGATTCTACCGATGAATCCATTGAAAAAACTTCAAAAAAAATAAAAGAGCTACGTCACCGGGGGATCGACATAAAACACATTACCCGAGCCAACAGGATTGGGTTTAAGGCCGGTGCCCTAAAAGAAGGGCTTGCCATTGCCAAAGGAGACTTTATAGCCATTTTTGACGCCGATTTTCTTCCGAAGGCAGATTGGTTAAAAAAAACAGTCCCTTATTTTAAAAACCAAAAAATTGGCGTGGTACAAACCAAATGGGGGCACATTAACCGAAATTATTCCCTGCTTACCAAAATACAGGCCTTTGCACTGGACGCACATTTTACTATTGAGCAAGTGGGGCGAAGTGCCAAGAACCATTTTATAAATTTTAACGGCACGGCCGGGATTTGGCGAAAAAACTGTATCATAGATGCCGGTAATTGGCAAAGCGATACGCTTACCGAAGATCTTGACCTTAGTTATCGGGCTCAGCTTAAAAACTGGAAGTTTTTATATCTAGAAGATGTAGAAACCCCGGCAGAACTTCCAGTAATAATTAGTGCTGCCAGAACACAACAGTTTCGGTGGAACAAAGGCGGGGCAGAGAATTTTAAGAAAAACATTGGCAACGTTATAAATTCAAGAAACATCCCCATTAAAACCAAATTGCATGGGGTTGCACACCTGCTTAACAGCTCCATGTTTTTATGTGCCCTTTTAGTAGCGGTTTTAAGCATTCCCATATGGTTTATCCAGCAACAAAACATTGTACCGCCTTGGGTTGTTAACTTTACGTGGGTTTTTATTGCCAGTACACTTATCCTGTATATTTGTTATTGGTTTCCTTATAAATACATACATGCCGGTAAAAACATGAACATTGCCAATTATACGGTAGATTTTATCCGTTTCTTTACCATTGTTCTAGGTTTTACGCTTCATAACAGCATGGCGGTTTTAGAGGGTTATCGTGGCAAAAAAAGTGAATTTATACGGACTCCCAAGTTTAATGTAATGAGCATTAAAGACCGTTGGCAGGGCAATAAATATGTATCTAAATCTATTTCTAAAAATTTATTTTTTGAAGCATTTTTGATGCTGTATTTTTTATTCGGACTTATCTATGCATTTATTTTAAAAGATTTTAGCTTCTTTCCGTTTCATTTAATGGTATTTTTTGGCTTTAGTTTTGTATTTTTTCAATCCATAAGGCCCAAGTAATTATTGGGAGACAATATAAATTATGGCAAACCTGAAGCATTTAACCAAACAACTAACCATACATTTTAGGCATGATTCCATATTGGAAAACACATAAATATCCCCTATTATTTGTCTTATCGTCCTTGCTCTTTTACACAAGTTTCGCATACGATCTAGAACGTACCGACACGGTGAAACTTATGGGGATATATGTTGCCCTTTTCTATTTTTATTACAAAACAATACAGTTTGAAAAAGGAAATTTTAATTTCTTATTGGTTTTTGGCATGCTCTCCCGAATTGTTTTTATTGTTGCCGTTCCCAATCTTTCGCAAGATTTTTACAGGTTTCTTTGGGACGGAAAACTTACTGCAGACGGGATTAACCCGTTTATCCATACCCCATTGCAGCTCATGCAGGACGGCAATTTTAACGCGGGCGATTACCGGGAATTGCTTCAGGGCATGGGGAACTTAAGTGCAGGGCATTACAGCAATTACCCGCCCGTGAACCAGTTGTTTTTCTTTCTTGGCAATTTTTTTGGTGAGACAAGTATTTTGGGAAGCATTATTTTTATTAGAATTTGTATTATCCTTGCAGATATTGGTATTTTATATTTCGGCAAGAAATTATTAACGCATCTAAGCCTTCCCAAGCATCAAATATTTTGGTACTTTTTAAATCCGTTCATCATTATAGAACTTACCGGAAATCTTCATTTTGAAGGTATCATGCTTTTCTTTTTAGTCGTTGCACTGTATTTCATTATTCAGAAAAAATGGTTTGTCGGGGCACTTTTTATGGGGGTATCCATTTCGGTTAAATTACTTCCGCTGGTGTTTTTACCTTTTTTTATCCGCTGGTTCAAATCAGAAAACAACTTTAATGCTAAAAATATTTTAAGGTTCCTGTTGTTCTATGCTGTGGTTTTTGTAATCTTTTTGGCTACTTTTATCCCTTTTGTTTCTTCGGAATTAATTTCCCGTTACGTTGAAACCATTGGGCTGTGGTTTAATAAATTTGAGTTTAATGCCAGTTTTTATTATTTGGTGCGCGAAATTGGTTTTTATATGAAGGGCTATAACATTATTGAAACCGCGGGCACAAGAATGGCATTTATAGTTTTCCTTTTTATACTTGGCTTGGCATTTATAAGAAAAAACCATCAATTAAAAACATTAATGGTTTCCCTGTTGATGGCAATTTCTTTTTATTACAGCATGAGCACAACTGTGCATCCTTGGTATATTGCAACCCCCGTGTTATTGTGCATTTTTACCCGATACAAATTCCCGATACTGTGGAGCTTGGTGGTAATTTTAAGTTATCAGGCATATGCAAATGCTAATTATCAAGAAAATTTATGGTTAATTGCTGTGGAATACTGTATTTTATACGGTTGTTTCCTTAAAGAAGTATATTTGGGAAAACCCATTTTAAAGCATTTGTAAGTTAATTATTTCCTGCTTGGTAAGGTGCCTCCAATTTCCTCTGGAAATATCTTTTTTGGTAAGCCCGGCATAAGAAACACAATCCATTTTTACTATTTCGTAACCTAAGTTTGCAAAAATCTTCTTTACTATATTGTTAATACCACTGTATATTTTTATTCCTACTTCATTTTTGTTGCCTCCTTCAATCGGGGAAATATCTTCAACCTTTATCGTTGCACCATCAATAACCAATCCTTGTCTTACTTGAACTAAATCGTCATTTTTAAAATTTTTGTCCAATACAACATGATATATTTTACGGACATTATGTATGCTTGAAAGTTTCTGGGCCAATTCATCATCATTGGTATATAAAAGTAATCCCGTGGTGGTCCTGTCAAATTTTACAACCGGACTAAGTCTACTTTTTGAAGCGTGGACTATCAATTCCGAAGCGTTCTTTTTCAAGTTCCGGTCATTTGATGCAATAAATCCTTTTGGCTTGTTCAAAAGTACATACTCCTTTTTTTCGGGTTTAATGGCACGGCCATCAAACTTCACCTCGTCGGTAAGCTTTACCTTATAGCCCATTTCAATTATTACTTCACCGTTTACGGTTACATTTCCCGAAGCAATATATATATCGGCATCCCGTCTGGAGCAAATCCCGCTATTGGCTATATATTTATTAAGCCTAACCTCGTTTGGAGCCAATTGGCTTTTTTTATTTGAATGGATATTTTTAACAGGTGCATTTCCCCTAGCCTGGCTTTGTTTTTTTACACCTCCGCCTTGCCTGCCCGAAAACTTCTTGCTTCCTCCACCTTGTCTGCCGTGGCTTTTTCCTTTTTTAGACCTATCTTGTCTGCTCATTATCTCTTTTTTTGCAAAGATATGGTAATAGTATTCAATTTGCTTAAAATCAGCTTCTAATTAATTTAACAGATTGATATGAATATAACTTCCCCCTGTTTTTTATAACATTCCCTAACATAATAATACACTTTGTCGGTAAAACAAACATTTTAATCTATATTTTAACACTATTTTAACAAAACCTCTCAAAATTAAACTTCGTATATACTGTAGATTTAAGTTGATGAATATAGTAGAGATCATTCGCTTATATCTAAAAACTAAGGAGTATTCTTTCACTTCTAAGGACTATTTACAATTTTATTTTTCTCCAAAACTACCCTTGTCCCCTAAAACCATAAAGTATTCCCCTCAGGCCTATTCTAAACCTTTTAAAACGAATACTTATGAGAAACTCTACTATTTCTATTATTTTAAAATGCATGTTTATGGCGACACTATTACTAAATGTGGGCGCTTATGCACAAAACAAAGTATTTACCACTACAATAAGTAGTGTTGACCAGACCGACGATCCCAACAATGCAAACGATGGCGATCTGTCTACCAAAGCCAATGTAAGGGCCAGTTCCGGAATAGCTATAGGGATTGGTGCCTATTCAGGGCATATAGAACTTCAATATCCATCTGCGGTTCCTGCCAATACCACAACCTATATTAAAATTGACACCGAAGCCAATTTACTGCCGGCCCTTTTAGGCGGGGATCTTGGCGATGTTCTTTCGGAGGTTTTAGGGACTGTGCTCATAGGAAATCAGGAATTTACCGTATCTGCATTAAATGGAGAGGACAACCCCATTATTACGGGACGTTCTCAAATAGATGACGATTTTTCCCAGAACAGGCTGCGCATTGTGGTAGATAAAAACGAAGATTATTATGTTGCCGTTACCCCTAATGAAAATTACGACCGCATACGGCTGACCAGTAGGCTGGGTTCTTTAATTGGACTTGGAAACACAAAAAGGCTTGGCGTATACGGGGCCTATTATGTTACCAGCTCAAACGAATGTGGAATCCCAACTTTTACTTCATTCAACGGAGAAGGGATTACATTGGACTTAATAAACCTTGGCGGCGCAGGTGTGGAAAACCCGCACCATTTTATCGACGACGATCCAAATTCTTATTCAGAGTTAAACTTGGGACTTTTAAGTGTTGCCGCTTCAATTCAACAATCTGCTTATTTTGAAGGAAGTTCCAATACAACCGATAACTTTAACCTTAAAATGGGCATTATGCCGGCTTTGTTGGCAGTAGGTGCCTTAAACAATATTACTATTATTGCCAGCAATAATGGAGAGGTCGTGCAAACCATCCCTTTTTCTTCTTTGCTCAATGTAGATTTATTAACGCTTATACAAATAAATGCCAATAATGGATTGCCCACTACCATTCCATTTTCAATTGGGCAACCTGTTGATAGGATTACTGTTAGATATACTTCGTTATTAAATGTAGAGATTGCACAAAACCTGGATTTATACGGAATAACCAGAACACCCGCATTACCGGTAATAGATATAGATGCAAGTCAAAATATGGTCTGCTCTGGAAATACCGCAAGCCTTGTTGCTACTTCAAATCCTAGCGATCAAGAATTAAGGTGGTATTCGGCTTCCACAAGTGGCACCCCTTTAGCCATAACCGCATCAGGTGAAAGTTTTACTACTCCCGAAATTACAGAAGATACTACTTTTTACGTTGCAGTGGCCAGACCAGGCTGTACACAAGAATCTGCCAGAATTGCTGTTGAAGTTGAAACATCGGCAAGGCCAACGGCATCAGACATTACGGTTACTGGAAACGAAGACCCTGTTTGCGAATCAAGCAATGTCATCCTCGTTCCGTCGAGCAGCATAACCGGTACTTTTTCTTGGTTTTTTGATGCCGATAAAACTTCGCCCATTACAGATGGGCTAACCAATAACGGTGTTACCTATAATGTAGATCAAGAAGGTGTTTTAACGGTAAATAATTTAATGCCCACAGATACGCCCATCGATTATTATGTAAGTATTACCGATACAATTACAGGTTGCGACAATGCTGCCGGAGATTTGGCCATGGCTACGGTTGATGTTATTGCAAATTCATTAACGCCTAGCATCACCATAGATCCAAACATTACAGCCGATGACATCATCAACATAAATGAATCTCAAGGGACCGTAATTATTACGGGAAGTGTTGGGGGCGATGTCCAAGCTGGAGACATGGTAACATTGGTAATTAACCAAATTCCATATGCGGGCACAGTTGCCAACGACTTAACCTATAGCATCGAGGTAGAAGGCAGTGACCTAATAGCGGATCCCGGTTTGACAGTTAACGCCATTGTAGAAACTAGTAATGGTACTTGTACTAGTAATGCAAGTGCTACCGAAAGTTATTCAATAGATACATCGGCTCCTGTTGTTCCAACGGTTGACCCACAAACCACTAACGATACAACACCAACAATTACAGGAACGGCAACCTCTGCCAATAACCTTTTTATTTCTGTAAATGGGGTAAGTTATACCGAAGGCGATGGAAATTTAACCGACAACGGTGATGATACGTGGAGCTTGACCATTCCAACAGGAAATGAGCTCCCCGAAGGTGTGTACGATGTGGCAGTTACAGCAACTGATGATGCTGGAAACACGGCCAACGATACCACCACAGATGAACTTGCGATTGATTTAACAAATCCCGAGATCCCAACGGTTAATCCATTAACCACCAATAGCAATACTCCAACTATTTCCGGAACCGCTTCTTCAGAAGATGAATTAACGGTTGCCGTAAACGGGGTAACCTATACAGAAGGCGACGGGAACCTAACCGATAATGGGGATGACACATGGACATTGGTGGTTCCAGATACAAACGTGATCCCCGATGGGGTTTATGATGTTATGGCCACTGCTACAGACAATGCGGGAAATACAGCCAATGACACCACAACCGATGAACTGACCATTAATTCTTTAGCACCAGACAATCCAACGGTAGATTTCCTCACCACCAATGATAATACACCCGAAATTACCGGAACGGCAAATTCCACAGACGATCTTACCGTTGAATTAGACGGAATAACTTATACAGAAGGCGATGGGAACCTAACCGATAATGGCGATGATACATGGACCCTTCAAATACCCGATGCAAATGACCTTACCGACGGGATTTATGATATTAACGCAGTTGCAACGCAAGGGGCATTAAGCGCCAACGATGCCACGGTAAACGAGTTGACAATAGACACCACGGCACCTCAACTCCCTACGGTAGATCAACTTGTAACAAACGACACAACTCCGGAGATTACCGGAACCGCTTCTTCAGAAGATGAATTAACCGTAACAGTAAATGGTATTACATATACGGAAGGCGATGGGAACCTAACCGATAATGGTGATGATACATGGGCTCTTCAAATACCCGATGCAAACGAGCTTCCCGATGGGGTTTACGATGTTATGGCCACTGCTACCGATCAAGCTGGGAATACTTCTAATGATAATACCACTGACGAGCTTACCATAGACTCCAGTCTTCCTGACACTCCTACCGTTGATACTTTGGCAACATCTGATAATACGCCAACAGTTACAGGAACAGCAAATTCTGTCGATAATTTAACTGTTGAAGTAAACGAAATTGTGTATACGGAAGGCGATGGGAATCTAACCGATAATGGGGATGACACATGGAGTTTAACTATTCCAGACAATCATCCGTTGCCTGATGGATTTTATGATATTGTTGCAACGGTAACAGATGATTTTGGAAATACAAACAACGACACGACACTTAACGAACTTACCATTGATACCTCGACACCGGACATACCAACTGTAAATCCGCTGGTAACCGAAGACAAAACTCCTACAATTACCGGAACGGCCAACACTGCCGATAATTTAATGGTTATTGTAAACGGGGTTAATTATGCCGAAGGCGGAAGATACTTGCAGGATAACCATGACAATACCTGGACCCTGACCATTCCAGAAATGGATTCGTTGAGCCCTGGTGTCTACGATGTCGTGGCCGTACTTACAAATATTACCGGTGAATCTGTTACCGACAATACTACCGACGAGCTTAGCATTATTGAAGTTGGAACCGGTCCAGACCCCACTACACCTGTAGTTACTCCTGTTACCACCAACGATCCAACACCAATTATTACGGGAACCGCAGATTCTTCTGATGAATTAACGGTTGAATTAAACGGGGAAACTTATACCGAAGGTGATGGAAACTTAACCGATAATGAGGATGATACTTGGGAATTAACGGTTCCCGAAGGGAATGAAATACCCGAAGGAACCTATGACGTAATTGCAACGGTTACCAATAGTACTGGAGGCACTACTACCGATACTACTACTGATGAGTTAACCATCGAGGATATTCCGGTATCCGACATCAGTATTATAAAAACGGTCGATAATTTAAATCCGTTAGTGGGTGAGATTGTAACGTTTACAATTAGCGTTGTTAATAACGGAGAAACACAATTTAGCAATACCATTGTAAACGAAGTGCTTGCCAGTGGTTTTACCTATCAGCAACATACTGCTTCAATAGGTTATTACCAACCTGCCAATGGCCGTTGGACAATAGATGCGCTCAGTGCAAACGAAACTGCCACGCTAACGCTTAGGGCTCAAGTAAACCCAACTGGCATACATACCAATATTGCTTCAATAGAAACATCGACTCCAGAAGATGGAGATGCAAATAACAATTCATCAGAAGTTACCTTGGAGCTAAGTTGTTTAACCGTTTTTAATGAATTCACGCCAAATAACGATGGGTACAACGACTATTTTAGGATAGAATGCATTGAACGTTACCCAAACAGTGAATTAAGGATTTTCAACAGGTATGGAAACAAAGTCTACGAAACCATAGGATACCAAAACGACTGGACTGGGATTGCCAATGTAAACGGAGCAGTAAACAGGGGCAAAGAGCTTCCGGCGGGAGCCTATTTCTATTCACTTAAAATTGATGAGCTGGGAGAGGACAAATCGGGTTGGCTATACATTGCCAAATAAACCAGGACCATAACTCATTCATCTAAAAAAACTTCAATAAAAATATAGTTTCATGAAAATTTCAAACTCATATATAAAAAATGTTGTTCTCATTGCAATAACACTGCTTACATGCTATCTGGCCACCGCACAGCAACAGCCACAATTTACACAGTATATGTACAATACATTGACCCTCAATTCTGGTTATGTTTCTGATTACAGGATAGAAGCTGGACTTATACACAGGTCTCAATGGGTGGGCATCGATGGGGCCCCAACCACACAATCGCTAACCGTGGCCGGAAGGTCTGGGGAGCGCATTGGCCTGGGACTTACTGTTATAAACGACAATATTGGCCCATCAAACGATTTGGACATTAACGGTGTTTTCTCGTATAGCATTCCAATAACGTACAATATGCACTTGTCGTTTGGTATCAATGCGGGAATAGATATTTTAAATGTAGATTGGTCTGAAGGCGAATATGCAGATCAGCCCGATCCTATTTTAAACAATAACGTAAACAATGTAACGCCCATTATTGGTGCCGGCACTTACTTGTACAGCAGTAATTGGTATGTTGGGGTTTCTGCACCCAATTTTATAAAGACCAAAAGTTACAACGACGACGACGAACTGGTAATAGATAAAACTACCGAATTTTATTTAATTGGAGGTTATGTGTTTGATATTACCCCGGCCTTTAAACTGAAGCCTTCCACCCTATTGAAATATACCGAAGGAGCTCCTGTTACCGTGGATCTTTCCTTGAATGCGTTGATACAGGAAAAATTTACCGTGGGCACATCTTATAGGTTTAACGATGCGCTAAGCGTACTGCTCGGTTTTCAAATATCGCGAAGTTTCTTTGCCGGTTATGCCTTTGACTATTCTACAACAGAGCTCACCAAATACAACGATGGGTCTCATGAAATCATGCTACGATATACTTTACCTAACCTTAACAAAAGAGCAAAATCTCCTAGATTTTTCTAAAACTTTACTATTATGAAAAAATTTCTAATACTTATAATTTTAGTACATGTAAACCTGTTTGGACAGAAAAATACATGGAAAGCAGACCAATTGTATGCCGATTACCATTTTGAAGAAGCGGCCGAGCTATACAAGAAATCCATTGCCAATACCAACAGCATGGAAGATGCTATAATTGAAAAATTAGCCGATTGCTATTTTAATGTATGCGACTACCAAAATGCATACAAATGGTACGACGAATTGTATCATCTCAACCATAAAAAAATGAAGGAAAGCACTTTTATAAAATATGTGCAAAGTGCCAAAGCAAGCAGGGATTATGAAAAAGCAAACAAATTGATCAATGATTTTTATGCTGATGATTACAATAGAATAGAAATGGTTACCACACAAAAAAGGTACCTTGACAATATTAAGGAGAGTGACTCTTTGTATAAAATTGACAATCTTGACATTAATACTTCAAAATCGGACTTTGCCCCTGTTTATTATGGAGACTATTTAATTTTCTCGTCGGCAAGGGACACCTCCATTTCAAAAGAAAAAATCTATATGTGGAACAAACAACCCTATTTGGATATTTATATTGCCGAAAGGAACAAAGCAAATGGAGAACTTAACAATCCGGAAAAATTTGGGTCGAATGCTACTTCTGGTTTCCATGATGCTACCTTGTGCTTTAGCAGAGATGGAAGGTTTGTTTACTTTACTCAAAATTACACAAAAAAGAACAGGCTTAAAGCCAATAAGGATGGGATTTCCAATTTTGAAATTTTGCGGGGGTACGTAAAAGGCGACCAAATTACCAATGTAGAATCGCTATCTTTTAACAGCACAGATTATTCCTGCGGGCACCCGGCCATTTCCGTCGATGGAAGATACCTCTATTTTGCCTCGGATATGCCCGGAGGATATGGTGCTTCTGATATCTATGTTGCTGAAATATTTGAAGACGGGAAAACAAACAAACCTGTAAATTTGGGTGCGACGATAAATACGGCCGGAAGGGAAATGTTCCCTTTTGCTACCGACAGTGTTTTATATTTTTCGTCTGATGCCCATTATGGACTCGGGGGACTGGACATTTTTGCCAGTAAAATAGAGTCTAAAACAGCTTATGAAATTCCTTTAAACATGGGGCCTGCATTAAATAGCAACATGGACGATTTTAGCCTTATTTACAACCCTGAAGACAGAACCGGTTATTTTGCATCCAACAGAAGCTTGGGGAAAGGAGACGACGATATCTACTTCTTTAAAAAGAAAGAACCCATGCAATACCAAACCTTTTCGGGTTATGTATACGACAAAACAACCCAAGAACCCATTGCAAATGCAAGTATAGTTGTAAACGATATTTTAAACGATACGCTCTATACTCAAATAGAGAGTGATGAAGATGGTTATTATGAAGTTAAACTCCCTTTTAAAAAAGAGCACGAGCTTATTTTTTCCAAATCCAGGTATACTTCAGAAACATTGTATGCAAAGACTACCGATGAACCGGGGAAAAAACTAGAGGACAATGACGTATACCTTACATCGTTGGAAAGCTTGACCGTTAAGGAAGGAAATATGACCAAAATTGACGTAGACCCTATTTTTTTTGAATACGACAAGGCCGACATAACGCCAAAAGCAGAATTGGCATTGGAAAAAGTATTGTATGTAATGAACGAGTTTCCAAGCATAAATATCATGATCGAATCGCATACGGACAGTAGAGGGTCTGATGATTATAACCATAAATTATCAAACGCAAGGGCCGAAAACACCAAGCGGTACTTAATTGCCAATGGCATTGATGCAAACAGGATTGAAGGGGCCAGAGGTTTTGGGGAAAGCAAGCTGCTTAATAAATGTTCCAACGGGGTTAGTTGCACAGAAGCCGAGCATGCAATTAACCGCAGATCGAACTTTATCATTATAGAGGATCAAAAAGAGCAATTAACAGGCTTTTAAATTCTCCAAAATAAGCCTTTAACTTCATCGTTAAAGGCTTATTCTAATTATAAATCCTATTCAGTACCAAATCTACATCAATCAACAAAATACTAAAAACCCCCGATACAATAATGAATTTCAATATATTATGAAGCAATAAATAATGTACCTTGGAAGAAGACTTCCATAAAAAAACTATAAAAACCAACATTAGCAACATACAGGCATAAAAAAAGAGGTACATATAACCTACCTCAAAGGTTGTTACTAATAGATAAGAAGGTATCAAAGTTAAAAAACTTAATAGCGAGATAACTATTTTAGATGTACGTTCCCCATAAACCACTGAGATGGTTTTATAGTTTTGTGCCATATCTCCTTTCATGTTCTCCAGGTCTTTTACCATTTCCCGTATTAAAATTACCAAAAACAAAAAGAGGGCATGTACAAATATAACCGGCTGCACATTTTTATAATACAAAAAAACCGCAAAAAAAGGCGTAATGGCCAAAGTAGCTGATACAAAGTTGCCCACAAAAACCACTTTTTTAAGTTTGTGAGAATAAAACCATATACCAAAAATATAAAGTGAAAAAAATACTACTGCCCGAAAAGATACATAGCTGGCAAAGATGACCGATAAAAAGTTAAGCACAAAGTAAGTAGTTAATTTAAAACGCTGACTTACCAATTTGTCCAACATGGTTTTTGTAGGACGGTTAATAAGATCTTTTTCTGCATCGTAAAAACTATTGATAATGTACCCCGAAGCAATGGCTATGGCCGAGGCCGAAACAATGGCAAACAAATACGGGTCGAAAAGAATATGGTGCACGGGAATTTCGGGTGCAAGAATATAAACAGAAGCCAAGTATTGAGCCAGTACAATAACCCAGATATTGTAACCCCGAACCACCGAAAAAAGGCTTAACAACTTAAGAAGTAAAAGCTTTTGCTTTCGGTTAATTATCATATGGATGTATTTAAAAATTGTAAACCACTTCCAACTTGTAACCTTGTAGTGCTTTTTTTGCCTTCTCTATATCTTGGGTAAATCCCAGTATATAACCGCCACCACCGGATCCACATAATTTTAAATAGTAATCGTTGGTGTCTATCCCTTGTTTCCATAGTTTATGAAATTGGGCAGGAATCATCGGTTTAAAATTATTAAATACCGTATTAGACAATTGCTTTAAGTTTCCGAATAATGACTTTACATCTCCTTTCAAGAAGTCTTCAACACAGGCATCGGTATGTTTTATAAATTGGTTTTTCAGCATGTTTCTAAAGCCTTCCTGTTTCATACTTTCCATAAAGATCTGTATCATCGGTGCCGTTTCGCCGGTCATTCCGCTATCGAGCAAAAAAACAGCTCCTTTTCCGTTGGTAGCCTGCGAAGGTATTCCGGTAGGCTCTATATTATCTTTGGAATTAATAAGGATGGGAATGCTTAAATAGCTGTTTAAAGGATCTAAACCCGAAGATTTTCCATGGAAAAAAGATTCCATTTCTCCAAAAATGGCTTTTAGCTTTAAGAGTTTGTCTCTTGTTAGGTTTTCAAGAACCGTAATTTTATCAAAAGCATACTTATCGTATATTGCTGCTACCAAGGCACCACTGCTTCCAACTCCATATCCTTGCGGTATACTGCTATCGAAATACATTCCGCTGGCAATGTCCTCGTTGAGTTTTTCAATATCAAAGCTGGCCAAGTCAGGATTTTTGCTTTGCAATTCTTCTAAGTAAACAGAAAATCGTTGCAAGCTTTTATTGGACTTTTTTGCATCATCATCCAATTCCTTGCTTACTTTAAGTGCCCCGTTATAAAAATTATAAGGAATGGATAATCCCTTGGAGTCTTTTATGATTCCATATTCACCAAAAAGTAGAATCTTTGAATAAAACAGTGGTCCTTTCATATTTATACTTAGTCGCGTTTTGTTATCTAATTTACAATTTTCTAGCTCCAAAACCAATTTGGTCGCAAATATACTTCCCCTTTTTACAATATGCAACGAGTTCATTTTTAATAAACTGCAAAACTGTTTCTTTTTCAGCTTCAGGATACAACAAATGTACATTGGCGCCTGCGTCGAGCGTAAAGCACAAATGGCTTCCCGTTTCCTTTCTGTATTCCCATACCTTTTCTATAATTTTTAATGTGTTTGGCTTCATCAAAATAAAATAGGGCATGGAGGTCATCATCATTGCATGAAGTGTCAATGCTTCACTTTCTACCACTTCAATAAATTTTTCTAAATTGCCACTTTTAAAAATGGATCTTAATTTTGATAAATTACTATTTGCCTGTACAAATCGTTCTTCAGCAAAGGGATGATTATTCATTAAGTTGTGACCAACCGTACTACTTACCCGCTTTTCCCCGACATCTACTAATAAAATTGTATCCTGATAATTTTTAAAAACATCATTTACTTCTTCTGTATAGAGAATTCCATAAAAATCAGAGCTATTTTTAATTTCTTTGTGGGTGCCCCAGGTTACTATTGGCCCTTCTATACTCCTGCATGCGCTACCCGAACCCAAACGGGCCAAAAAAGATGCCTTTTTCAAGAAAAGCCCGTCGTCCATATTGGCTACAAATTCTCTTTCCATGCTCATTAAGCACAATGCCAAAGCGCTCATTCCACTTGCTGAAGAAGCAATCCCGCTACTGTGCGGAAAAGAGTTGGACGTTTCTATTTTAAAATGATATTCTTTTAAAAAGGGCATGTATATTTCTATGCGCTTCAAAAAAACTTCGATTTTTGGGGCAAAACCAGGTTTTAATTCACCATCCAAAAAAACATCAAAACTAAAATCGGCACTTACAGTTGTTTGCTTGGTATACGTTAATGTGGTTATGGTGTGGCAATTGTTTAAAGTAAAGCTTATGGAAGGGTTGGCCGGGATTTGAGGCGTTGTTTTCCCCCAATATTTAACCAAGGCGATATTGCTTGGCGATTTCCATGAGTGGCTACCTTTTGCCGGTTTTTGTTGATATGGGCTGGGAATAAATGCTTCTGCAGTCATTAATCGAAAAATTTACGCAAATATAAACCAAACTTACAAGTATGGATGTATTTTAGGATGAAGTGTTTGCAACTTAGACTCTTTTATGCCCTTTGTATTGACATGTTAAATAAATTACTATTTTTAGGTTATAAAGCTAGCCATATGATGTCAAAAAAAATTTCCCGGATACTCATTGCTGTTGCTATATGTTTAACGGTAGGTTTTTTATCGGGGTTTGTTACACAAAGCTCGGTTGGAGATTGGTATGTAACCCTCAACAAACCGTCTTTTAACCCTCCCAATTGGGTTTTTGCCCCGGCATGGACCCTCCTTTATATTTTAATGGGCATAGCCGCCGGAATAGTTTGGGCACGCGGTTTTTACCATAAATGGGTAAAAACGGCTTTGTACCACTTTGGGTTTCAGCTTATTTTCAATGCAATGTGGAGCATTGTTTTTTTTGGTTTCCATAAACCATTTTGGGCATTATTGGTAATTTTAACCTTACTGGTGCTTATTGCCCTTACCATTAAATGGTTTAAAGTAGTAAACAAAACGGCCGCTTACCTACTTGTTCCTTATTTGCTTTGGGTTTGTTTTGCAACAGTGCTTAATTTTAGTATCTGGCAGTTAAATTAGATTTTTTAGATTGTTAGACTTGGTTAGATTTGTTGGATTATTAAAATCGGTTAAATAGATGTATTTTCAGCAATTGCCTGCGCTACCACATAACCTCCGGTCCATGCGTTTTGAAAATTATAACCGCCCGTTACCGCATCGATATTTAAAACTTCACCCGCCAGGAAAAGGTTTTTGCAAACTTTACTTTCGTAAGTCTTAAAGTTTATTTCCTTTAAATCAATCCCTCCGGCCGTTACAAATTCTTCCTTAAAAGTGCTTTTCCCGTTTACCAAAAATTTTGCCGCCGTAAGTTCCTGTATTAATTTTCGGATGGCTTGTTTACCTACTTCTGCCCATTTTTGTTGCTGATGTATTCCTGAGGCCTCTAAAAGCTTAAACCAAAGCCGTTTTGGCAAATCGAACGGACGCGTATTGAACACTATTTTTTTTGCTTCGGAAGTTTTGGCTTGCTCGATAACCAATAAAATTTCTTCTTCATCATACTGCGGAAGCCAATTTACCTGTATAACAAATTGATAGTTTAATTGATGGAGTTCCCCTGCGCCCCAAGCCGACAGCTTTAATATCGCCGGGCCACTCATTCCCCAATGCGTAATAAGCAAAGGCCCGCTTGCCATTGCTTTTTTTCCATCTTCCAATTTAATGGACATATGATTTTTATCAAACAACTTCACTTCCGCAGGTGAAGCAACGCCCATGAGCCCATTTATCCGTTTGTCTTTAATATTGAACGTAAAAAGCGATGGTACCGGCGAAACAATGGTATGGCCGAGCATTTTTAATTGATTCCACATTTTCGGGTTGCTGCCGGTAGCAATGGCTAAATAATTACAGTAAAAATCTCCTTGTTGGGTTTTCAATTGCCACAATGCCCCTTTTTGTTCGGTTTTTGTTATGCTTTTTACGCTGCAATTGGTGTTTATTTTCACCCCTAAACGTTCGGTTTCATTTAAAAAACAATCAATTATAGATTGCGAGCTATCGCTTTCGGGAAACATCCGTCCGTCTTCTTCAATTTTCAACGGAACGCCTCTTTCTTCAAAAAAGGCAACCGTATCTCCACTGCAAAAAGCATGGAAAGGCCCTTTTAATTCTTTCTCTCCTCTTGGATATGCTTTTACCAATTCGTTTGGCACAAATTCGGCATGCGTTACATTGCAACGTCCGCCTCCTGAAATTTTCACTTTGGTAAGCACCTCTTTTCCTCGCTCAAGGATAAGCACTTTTAGTGTAGGACGAAGCGTAGCTATTTGTATGGCCGTAAAAAATCCGGCAGCACCCCCGCCAACTATAATTGCATCAAAAACCATGTGGCAAAGGTAGGTTTTAATTTAAAATGACGATTGAGTTACCGCACCCGCTCTGGATAATCGGTTATAATTCCATCAACATTAAAACTTTTCATTTGTTGAATATCAGCAGAATCGTTTACCGTCCATGGATATATTTTAAAGTTTTTGGCATGCATTTCCTTTACATTTTCTGCATTTAGGCTTTTGTAATTGGGGTGAATGGCTACAGCTTTTAACTTTTCTCCTTCGGCAATGGCCCCTTGTATGTCCTTACTGGTTAATATACCTATTGGAATTTGAGCATCCAAACCGCGCATTTTCTCCAATTCGTCCCATTTAAAACTGGAAATGATAAAATCGTTTAAAATCCACCCGTTTTCTTGGATGTACTGCTGAACAATTTTGTATACCGGCCCGGCAGTTCCGGCTCCTTTCAACTCGATATTAAGCATGGCTTTTTTATCCATCAAGTCAAGGACTTCGGTTAGCGTTGGAATTTTAACATTGCCTTCCAATGAAAGCGTGTCCAGTTCCGGTTTTGTGTATTTTTCAATAGGTCCGCTTGCTTTGGTAAGCCTATCGACCGTATCGTCGTGAAAAACCACAATCGAGCCGTCTGCTATTTTAAAAACATCGATTTCTATGGCGTCTGCACCCAAATCCATTCCCTTTTTAATGGATGGCAGGCTGTTTTCTATCACATGCCCCCTGGCGCCACGATGACCAATTGCAATGGGTTCTTTTTTCATTTCCGTACAACTTTGTAGAAGCACTAAAAATACGGAGAATACGCTTACTTTTTTTATCATTTGTTTTTGGTTTTGACTTTTTATCTATTAGGAACTCGTCTCGACTTTTCCAGCTCGATATTTTCGGGAATTAAAAAGCACATATGCGTTTATATAACTTTCCGACTTTATAAAACTTCAAAAATAAACGATTGCAACGGATTAATCCTTATTTTTATGGTGCCTTCATCGTTTCTTAACGATAAGTTGTTCTTATCGCCATATAACAAGTCGGTCAAAATGTAATTTTCCTTATTAAGTTTCCATTCCCTAATAATTTCCTTCGGAATTTTAAGCGCAAACTCATAAGATGTTTCTTCGTCAAAATTTGAAACTACAATCAATTTTTCATTGGCTGTATAGCGGACAAATGAAAATACCCGGTGATTATAATTGTTTGTATGTTCTTTATTGTAATAATGAATTTCCCTGCTTTCCCCCATAATGGCTTCATTATGAATGGCAATATTGAGCAGTCGCTTATAAAAATCCCGCAATGCTTTTTCGTCTTTGGATAATTGGCCGCCATCAAACTTCCCGTTGTTCATCCATCGTTGGTGATGCGGCACGCCAATATAGTCGAAAATTGAAGTCCGACTAGGTTTGCCAAATCCGGCATCTTCGGCTCCGGGCTCGCCCACTTCCTGCCCAAAATAAATCATTATTGGTGAAGTTCCTATGGTGGTCAAAACCGTCATAGCAGGTTTGGCTGTTTCGGCTTTTCCTACAAATTGCGGACTTGCAATACGCTGTTCGTCATGATTTTCCAGAAAATACAGCATATGCAGCTCAATATCTTCAAACTTATTTCGTACTACCGGAATATGGTCTGTCCAACCGTAACCTTTCATAATATGCTTGATGGAATCGTACATATCTACTTTATCGTACAAATAGTCCATTTTTCCTATACGGATGTATGCACGATACAAATCAGGATTGTACACCTCTGCCATTAAAAAAGCATCTGGATTTTTTGTTTTTATAGCCGAATTCATATAGCTCCAAAATTCCACCGGAACCATTTCGGCCATATCGTAACGAAAACCATCCACACCAACATCCAGCCAGTACAAGGCAATATCTTTAAATTTTTTCCAAGAATCGAGAACTTCTTTGTCTTGCCAAAATTCATAGTGCAATTTATAATCGGCTTCATCAAAATTGTTGGGAAGCGTGTCGAAATCCTTTTGTCCGCCTGAAGAAATTCCGTAATTCACCTTTACGGTTTCGTACCAATCGTTTTGGTCGGGTTGTGAGGCCCTTGCCCCGTTTCCTGTCCATTTTGCAGGGTTTTCGTCAAACTTACCATCAATTAAAGCATTTTTTTCACCCCCTAAAGGAAGGTATCCGTCTTTCCATTCCGGTAACTTAAAGGCTTCATTCGGGTTATAGTAAAAATTATTGTCTTTTTTATAAGTAACCGAAGTGTCATCAAGAACCCCAAAACCTTCTACCCCATTTGGAGCCGAAATGCTTTTGTATTTTCTGGCAACATGATTGGGCACAATATCGATAATTACTTTTAAGCCCGCCTTATGTGTACGCTCCACTAATTGTTTAAATTCATCCAAACGATGTGCCGGGTCCACAGCCAAATCGGGATTTACGTTGTAATAATCCTTAACCGCATATGGTGAGCCGGCACGTCCTTTTACCACTTCGGGGTCGTCGTTGGAAATTCCATATTGGGTATAATCGTTCACCAAAGCATGGTGCGGCACACCCGTATACCAAATATGCGTAACCCCTAAATCTTTAATTTCATGTAAAGCCTTATCGGTAAAATCTACAAATTTACCAACTCCGTTTTCTTCAATGGTCCCCCAAGGTTTATTGGTAGTTTTGGTATTCCCGAATAGCCTGGTAAATACCTGATATACTACTTTTTTTGAATTGGTTTGCTTTTCTTCCTTTAAATTGTCCATTTTACTATTGGGGTTACACGCCATGAATAAAGATAAGAACACACATGGAATAAAAATGTTTTTCAGCATTATCATTTTATAAAACTTCAATAATGTAACTTGTTTTTCCAACAATATTTAAAGGCTTTTCCAAAGAAATTTCTTCCCCGCCAATAATCTCTTTTCCGGTTTTTGCTTCCTTTAGGTTCTCTTTAAACCTATTTAAATCCAGTGTTCTATTTTCTTTACTATTATTGATAACGACCATTACTTTTTGATTGTCGTTATACCTAAAATACACATACACATTGTCCTGCGGAAGGTATTGCGTGGTTTTTCCGTTATGAATAGCAGTTGCCTTTTTTCGCCAATTGAATATTTTTGAAGTGAAATTGAAATATTCATTTTGCAATCCGGTTCTATCTGAAGCTACAAATGCACTTTGGGCATCTTCTTTCCAACCACCTAGAAAATCCCTCCTAATATCACCATCGCCTTTACCTTTATTGCCTTTCATCCCTACTTCGGACCCGTAATACAATTGGGGAATGCCACGTACGGTTGCCAATAATGTCATTATCAATTTATAATCCTGAATATCGTTGTAAATTTCATTAACCCTTCCCGTGTCATGGTTTTCGGCAAACACCAATATATTGTTTATGTCGGGATATAAAAAATCGTTCACAAAGTTTTCATACACTTGAATCATCCCTTTATCCCAAGAAGGATTTTCAACATAAAAAGCAGACGATACCGCATCGTGCAAGGTAAAATCCATAACGCTCGGCAAATAGGTATTGTAATTTTGAATAGCCCCAATTTTACTGTCTTTTTGCCAATAGGCTATTTGGGCCTGGTCGTGCAACCAAATTTCTCCCACAATATTAAAATTCGGGTATTCGTCCATTACGGCTTTGGTCCATGTTGCAATGCCTTTTTTATCGTTGTAAGAATAAGTGTCTACACGAAAACCGTCTAAATCGGCATATTCGATCCACCAAATAGCATTTTGAATTAGGTAATTGAGAGCAAGAGGATTGCTTTGATTCAAATCGGGCATCGATTTTACAAACCATCCATCCATGCACATTTTTGCGTCAATTTCTGAAGCATTCGGATCCATTTGCGTGCTCATGCGGTAATTTGTTTGCGCATAACCGGGGAATTGATGGATCCAATCGTAGGTGGGCAAATCGTCCATCATCCAATGTGTTGTACCCCAGTGATTCACCACATAATCCATGATGAGTTTCATGTTTCGTTGGTGCAATTCGGAAGCCAATTTTTTATAATCTTCATTGGTGCCATAACGCGGATCTATTTTATACACATCACTCTGCGCATACGTATGATATGAATAAACCGTATCGTTATCCTCACAAAGCGGCGTGCTCCAAATGGCTGTGGCGCCAAGCGATTCTATATAATCTAAATGCTCAATAATTCCTTCAATATCGCCTCCATGCCGACCACCTTGCTTGGTTCTGTCTGCTTTTTCAACTACATTAGGTTGACTATCGTTTTTAGTGTTTCCATTGGCAAAACGATCGGGCATCAATAAATAAATCATATCCGATGAATCGAAACCTTTTCGTTGTGCCGAATTTTGTTTGCGTTCTTTTAATTCGTATTCCTCAGAAAAAGCAACTTTTCCGTTTTTCTCGAAATCAATATTAAATTTTTGAGCAACTACATTTTTAGTGTCAATGGTTACAAACAGGTAATTTGGATTTTCTGTTTTCTTTACTTCCAAAATAGCAATTTCATCTGTTTTTGGTTGAAAAGAGGCTATGTTTTCGCCATAAATCATCAATTGAAGTTCGCTTTTCTGCATTCCGCTCCACCAAAACGGCGGTTCCACTCGTTCTATTTGTGCTTGTAGATTTGCATACGCAAACATCAATAGTATTATAAAGAAGGGTGTATATTTATTTTTCATTACAGATTGATTTATTTTTACGTCCAAATAAAATCCCTTTGTTAGTTGCGAATTGCTACCTCCACAATTTATTTAAAGGGATTTTATTATCTATTTAAAAAGATGCTTTATTGGTTTGCTTTTATCAGTGTTTCTTTCCCGTTCAACAAAATTGTCAAGTCGTTTTTTCCGTCTGTTGTAAAAGCTGTTCCGTTTTGAGTTACATTTATTTTAACGATCTGCCCCCTAAAATTCACCTTAAAAGAAAAACCTTTCCATTGTTTAGGAATTCTCGGTTGGAAAGTAAGTTTTCCTTCTCTTACGCGCATACCGCCAAAACCTTCAACAATGCTCATCCATGTTCCGGCCATGGAAGTAATATGAAGCCCTTCGTGCACTTCCTTGTTATAATCGTCTAAATCCAGGCGGGAGGTCCGCAAATAGAATGTATATGCCTGTTCCATCCTGTCCAAAACGGCTGCCTGAATACTGTGAACGCATGGCGAAAGCGACGATTCATGAACGGTAAAGGGTTCGTAAAAATCGAAGTGGCGTTTTAATTCTTCCTTGCTGAAACGGTCTTCAAAAAAGTAAAACCCTTGCAGTGTATCGGCTTGTTTTATATAGGGCGAACGTAAAATACGGTCCCATGACCATTTTTGGTTTATCGGGCGTTGGTCTTTTGGTAAGTTTTCAACGGTAATCAACTCTTTGTCCAAAAAACCGTCCTGTTGCAAAAACACTTGGTGGTCTTCGCTGTACGGAAAATACATGTTTGTGGCAACATCGAGCCACTGCGCTACTTCTTTGGCAGCTAATTGTGTTTTATCTATAATTCTATTGTAATCTTTTTCAAAGTCGGTTTTAACCTTTTCAATATTTTCAGCAGCATATTCCAGGCACCATTTTGCTATGTAATTGGTATACCAGTTATTATTGACATTGTTTTCGTATTCGTTGGGACCGGTAACCCCTAAAACAACATATTTATTTTTTGCCGATGAAAAATTAGCCCGCTGATACCAAAAACGTGCTATCGCAATCATGACCTCAAGCCCCATCTCAAGAATATAACCATAATCGCCCGTATAACGTGTATAATTATGAATGGCATATACCATGGCTCCGTTACGGTGTATTTCTTCAAAGGTAATTTCCCATTCGTTGTGGCATTCTTCGCCGTTCATGGTTACCATTGGGTACAAAGCGGCACCGTTTTTAAAACCAAGCTTTTCGGCATTTTCCATGGCCTTTTCCAGTTGGTTGAACCGATATGCCAATAAATTCCGGGCAACTTTATCGTCTTTTGTGGCCATGTAAAAGGGAATGCAATATGCCTCGGTGTCCCAATATGTACTTCCGCCGTATTTTTCTCCGGTAAAGCCTTTCGGACCAATATTTAACCGGGCATCTTTTCCCGAATAGGTCTGATTAAGGTGAAAAATATTAAACCGGATTCCCTGCTGCGCCTTTACATCGCCTTCAATGGTGATATCGGCCATTTGCCAAATGGCAGCCCAAGCCTCTTTTTGTTTTTGAAGCAGGGCCTCAAAACCAAGACCCGAAGCTTTTTGCAGGACCTTCATGGAAGCTTCGATTAAATTAACCTTTTGGTGGTTTAAAGAAGTTACATAACCGCCCATTTTTTCAATAGATGCAGTTTGCCCCTTTTGTGCAGTTACCTTATAACCAAAACTGGTTTTCAACAATTCCTTATTGATTTCGGGGGTTGGTTGCTGTTGTTTTTCGTCCAGAAAAATTTTACTTACCATTCCCGTGCATACATGAAATTCTGTTTTATTGGTTTTAGAAACTACATATCCAAAATTTCCTTCGGTATCGGCATCATAAACGTCCCAAAAAGCATCGTCCCAGTTTGTGTCTTCATTTGTAATCCCACCATCCACATAGGGAATAAAAGTAACCTCGGCATTTTTGTTAATAGGGGTAACGTTGTACTTTATGGCGCCGACCTCATCGAGATATAAGCTTAAAAACCGGGTTGCAGTTACTTCAATTTCTATATCGTTGGGCAAAATGGCCTTGAAGCTCCGCTTGTGCCAGCCTTCTTTCATGTTCAATTCCCTCCGGAAATCTTTAACCGACTTGCAAGTGTATAAATCGAGCGGCACGCCTTCAATTTCAATATTAATTCCAATCCAGTTGGGAGCATTCAATACTTTTGCAAAATATTCCGGATAGCCATTTTTCCACCAACCCACTTTGGTTTTATCGGGATAGTACACCCCGGCAATGTAACTTCCCTGGAAAGTGGCGCCCGAATATTGTTCTTCAAAGTTTGCGCGTTGCCCCATGGCGCCGTTCCCCATGCTGAACAAACTTTCGGAAGATTTTACTTTTTCGGCCTGAAATCCTTCTTCAATTAAGGACCATTCGTTTGGCACTATATAATCCTGATTCATTTTATTTTGGTTGAAGTTGTTTTAAAAAATCAAATGTTATTTCATTAAAATTGTCAAACATATAATCTGCATGTCCCAAATGCTTCTTGTTGCCAATTCCTACGGAAATCATTCCGGCATTGTTTGCAGCCGTTATCCCGGCTTCGGAATCTTCAAAGACAATACATTTCTTCGGGGGGATTTTTAGGTTTTTGGCGGCAATTAAAAACACCTCTGGATCTGGTTTTGCTTTTCTTACGCTATTTCCGTCCACAATACTGTCGAACATATCCAGCAAGCCTACTTTTTCCAGGATTGTGGAGGCATTTTTACTGGCAGAACCCAAGGCCATTGGGTAATTATCCTCTTTCAAGTTACTAAGAACATTGTAAACACCGGGAAGGATGTCTTTTTTTGTCATTTTTTGTACATACGACAGGTAATCTTCATTTTTATCTGAACTTAGTTCGGCAAATTTTTCATTGGTAACCGATGCGTTTGCCCATTTAAGTATTTTATTTAATGAATCTATCCTGCTTACGCCTTTCAACTTTTCGTTGAGCTCGGGTGTAAGCTCGAAGTTAAATTCGGCCGCTGCTTTTTTCCATGCTAAAAAATGAAATTTAGCAGTGTCTACAATTACGCCGTCCAAATCGAATATAAATCCTTTTTCTTTTTTCATTTATTTTTTATTAATCTAAAGTGTAAGCAATTGCTTTTTTATTTGTTATAAGAAGGTTTGCCAAACCGGCCAGAATTAAACAAAAACCGGCTATCATCATAGCGTTTATGGTAGCATCGCCCAATAGTTTATACATATAATTAATTCCACCTAAAGCGGCAAGAATTTGCGGCAATACTATAAACATATTAAAGAGCCCCATATAAACGCCCATTTTTTTGGCATCGATAGCGCTGGAAAGCATGGCATAAGGCATTGATAAAATACTTCCCCATGCTATTCCCACCAACAAAAAGCTCCCGTAAAGGTGCCATAAATTGGTAGCAAAATACATGGATATAAACCCAATACCGCCTATTATAAGTGAAAACATATGGGTGTTCTTCCTGTTAACGCGTTTTTTTGAAGCGAAAAAAGCAAGAACCAAAGCAAAAGCCATGGACGAAAGTCCATATATGCCCATTGCAGATCCTACTTTGTCTGATGCATCTTGGTATTTTTTATTGGCCACATTAAAAGCATTTTGCTGTTCTATATTTTCCAAGTTAAATGCTTTTTCCACAGGTGCCGGTGCTTGATATACATGTTCGGTCAATGCAGGCATGGCCATGCTCCACATAGTAAAAAAGGCAAACCAGCTAAAAAACTGGACCACGCCCAGTTTTACCATTGTTTTAGGCATTTTTCCAATATTTTCAAAAATATCTTGCACAAATCGCCCTCTGCTTGCAACTTTCATTTCTTTAAAAGCCTCCATGTCTTCGGGCGGGTATTCATCAGTAGTAAAAATGGTATATAAAATACTGGTTATAAAAACTACGGCCCCAATGCCAAAGGCTATTTTTACCGACATGGGCACTACTCCCGGTGCCGCTTCGTTACTTACTCCCAAAATATTGACCAACCACGGCAAATTGCTAGCTACCAATGTTCCAACACCAATAATAAGTGCCTGCACTACAAACCCATACGATCGTTGCGATTCATGCAATTTATCGGCAACTAAAGCCCTGAAAGGTTCCATACTAATGTTTATGGAAGCATCTAAAACCCATAAAAAGCCAGCTGCCATCCATAAAGCAGATGAGTACGGGACAAAAAATAAGGCCAGAGAACTCAATATAGCCCCAAAAAGAAAATAAGGCCGGCGTCTTCCTAACTTGGAATGCCAGGTTTTATCACTAAAATAACCTATTATGGGCTGAACGATCAATCCTGTAAGTGGAGCCGCAATCCATAACAAAGGCAAGCTATCTTTGTCGGCGCCTAGTGTTTGGAATATACGCGACATAAACCCGCCTTGGAGTGCAAACCCAAATTGTATCCCGAGAAAGCCGAAACTCATGTTCCATATTTCCCAGAAACCTAAAATACGCTTTTTCATTATCGTAATGTATTAATTTATAATACGATAAGCGCTATGACTTATCAAAACTTAAATATAGTTTATTGAGAAGTAAAAATAAGTTTTGATGTTGGCGAAGATACAATTTTTTTATTACCAAGCAGTTATTTAACATCTATTGCCCAGGTAAAATTCTTTACGAAAAGATATTACGAAAATTTTTCGTCTGTACTTATTGAATTGTTGGTTAAATAGGTTTGGTAGATTCCCTTTGAAGAATTGAGGTTTTAATAACATCTGTTTTATAGCTACCGTCATCATCTTCATTTTCGAGGCGGTCGATAAGCATTTTTGCAGCTTTCTGCCCCATTTCGTAACCATGTTGTACCACTGTGGTTAAAGTTGGATAGGCATATTTTGACAAGATACCATCGCTAAATCCTACAAAACTCATTTGTTGCGGAATTTTAAACCCTCTATTGTGCGCCTCGCGCATGGCCACCACGGCATACAATTCGTTCACTCCAAAAACAGCATCAAAAGTTTGTGTATCAAAAAGTACCTTCACTTTTTCTTCAAGTTCTTCTATTTTATCAATTTTAACAATAAGTTTTTCATCAATTTCTATCCCTTCGTCCATTAAAGCATTGATATAACCCGAAGTACGCAATTTCCCTACAGAAACATAATCGGGTGTTGTTAGCAAGGCAATTCGGTTACAACCGGAATATACCAGGTGCTTTACAGTATTATAGGAGGCTCTTGCATCGTCAATAATAACTTTATCACAATAAATTTCATCAGAAATCCTATCGAACATCACCAAAGGCATTCCTTGATTAATGACTTCCCGTAAATGATGAAAATCTTTTTTCAACAAAGTTTCTTTTGATAATGACAATAAAAACCCGTCTATGCTCCCATTTGCCATGGTTTCCATATTGATGACTTCTTTGGCAAAAGATTCGTTTGAAAGGCAGACAATTACATTATAGCCCAATTCATTTGCCTTATGCTCTATTCCACTTATAATCATTGTAAAGAAATGATGCACAATCTCCGGAATAATAACTGCAATGTTCTTGGTTTTTTTGTTCTTGAGACTTAATGCAATATTATTGGGCTTGTAGTTATATAGTTTTGCAAAGGCCTGAACTTTATCTATGGTATCCTGACTGATTTCTGAACTGTTATTCAAGGCTTTGGAAACCGTGGAAATGGAAACATCCAATTCCCTAGCTATTTCTTTCATTGTTATTTTCTTTTTCATAGAATAGAGCTTAAGGTTGCAATTCAACAAAAGTACGCACTAAAATAGGTTTGTTGCAAGTATATTTTATACGGTCAAAAATGAAAAATTCTTAAAAAAGACCTGCTTTTATTACAAAATAGAAAATTAAGGTTCGTTTATGGGCCAAACTGTTAAAAAATAAAAAGTTGTAAACACTACATCGATTTCGCAGGTTTCGAGATTTGCTCAAACGTTTTCTTTACCCAAAATTTACAGCAGTTTTACATTGAGAAGTAAAAATAAAGCTAACTGTTAATTAAATCATCATCTAACAATCTATGAAGCTAATTCAGAAATTCACGCTGCTGGCTTTCCTGGTTCCATTGGGTGCTTTTGCACAACAATCGGTAAGCGGAACGGTCACCGAAGCGGCTACAGGAACACCCATCCCGGGTGTTAATGTACTTATAAAAGGAAGTACCAAGGGAACAACGACCGATTTTGATGGGAACTTTCAAATGGAAGCTGAAGATGGGACCATTCTTCAGTTTTCGTACATAGGGTTTACAACCAGCGAGGCAACCGTTAGTGGAAGCACCCTAAATGTCTCTTTAACCGAAGACACACAACAACTTGAAGAAGTAGTAGTTATTGGTTATGGGGCTGTACGTAAAAAAGATGTAACCGGCGCGGTCGATTTGGTATCGTCTAAAGACTTTAACCAAGGCCCTGTTTTATCTCCGCAACAATTAATTCAAGGAAAGGTTGCCGGTGTTTCCATAAGTTCGGGCGGCGGTGCCCCCGGAGAAGGACAAAACATTATTATTCGCGGACAAGGTTCATTATCTTTAAGCAGCTCCCCGTTATATGTTGTTGACGGTATTCCATTAGCCGATGGCGATGGTGTGGGTGGTTCCAGAAATCCGCTCAATTTTATCAACCCGAACGACATAGAAAGCATGACGGTCTTAAAAGACGCATCGGCAACTGCCATTTATGGATCGCGTGCTGCCAATGGTGTTATTATGATTACCACCAAGAAAGGTAAAGGAAACGAGTTTAAATTTAGTTATTCAGGTTCGACTACCTTGTACGATCCAACATCTTATGTAGCTGTAATGAAAGCCAATCAATTCAGGACGCTCATTAATGACATAGGCGATGAAAATGCCATAAACCGATTAGGAAATAGCAACACCAATTGGCAAGATGAAATTTACGGGCAAGCATTTGGGTTTGACCACAATTTTAGCACCACCGGGAACATTGCCGGTTTTATGCCTATACGTGCATCGGTAGGGTATACCAATCAAGATGGGGTTTTAAAAGGTGATAATTTTTCCAGGACCACCGGTTCTGTAAATCTCCGCCCGAGTTTTCTGGACGACCATTTAAAAATAGAATTAAACGGTCGCGGCTCATATACCGAAAACGCATTTGCCAACAGAGATGCTATTGGGGCTTCGGTAGATTTCGATCCCACACAGGCTATTTACGATCCAAATTCTCCCTTTGGTGGTTATTTTACCTGGCTTAACGCAGATAGTGTACAAAATAATTTAGCGCCTACAAATCCCGTGGCACTTGTAAACTTAAAAGATGATACCGCTGAAGTAAGGCGTTTTATCGGGAATGCAAAAGTAGACTACAAGCTTCACTTTTTCCCAGATATTACAGCAACTATTAATGTTGGTATCGATAAATCCAACAGCCATGGAAGAACCATTGTTTCCGACCAGATGCCTTCTTCGCAATCTGACTGGAATGGATCTTTTTCCAACTACAGAAACATTGCAACCAATAAGCTCTTTGATGCTTATGCAACCTACGTTAAAGATTTTAATGACAAAAATAGCTTAAATGCAGTAGTTGGGTATTCATACCAAAGCTTTGAAGAAGACGATAATAATTATGACAGTGAAAAAGAAGAAGATGGCATCCCTCCTACTACAATTAATAAAAACAAAAGCGTTTTACTTTCCTATTTTGGGAGGTTAAATTATAATTTCGACAGCCGTTATTTGTTTACAGCCACATTAAGGGCAGATGCCTCTTCTAAACTAAATCCAAATGACCGTTGGGGTTATTTTCCTTCGTTTGCGTTTGCGTGGAACATCAACAACGAACAGTTTCTTGAAGGTTCTGAAGTTATAAACGAGTTGAAGCTGAGAATTGGTTACGGGGAAATTGGAAATGTATCCGGTCTTTCTGATTATTTATACCTAACCCGATATACGCAAAGTCAATCGAATGCCAATTATCAATTCGGCAATAGCTTTTATCAAACCTTTCGACCGGAGGCCTATAACGAAAATTTAAGATGGGAAGTTGGCAACACGCTCAATGCAGGTATAGATTACGGCATTTTAAACAGAAGAATCTCTGGTTCTGTCAATGCATACATCAAAAAAACCGAAAACCTGATCAGTAATGTTACGGTAGACCCTTTTACTAACTTTTCCAACTCCATTCAAAAAAATATTGGAGATATGGTAAATAAAGGAATTGAGTTTGAATTAAATGCAATTCCAGTACAAACCGACAATTTTAACTGGAGCATCGGCTACAATATTTCTTTTAACGATAACGAGCTTACCAACCTTCCCGATCAAGTAGAAGTTGGAGAAATCAATGGAGGAACAGGAAACAGGATTCAACTTCACAAAGAAGGATATGCTCCTTATAGTTTTTGGGTCTACAAGCAAGTTTATGATGAAAACGGAAGACCAATTGAAGGTGCTGTTGTAGACAGAAACGGGGATAACCAAATTAATAACGACGACCGTTATTTATACAAAAACCCCTACGCCGATGTAATTATGGGCTTAAATACCAATTTGAATTACAAAAACTGGGACTTGGCAGTAGTAACACGGGCCAATTTAGGAAACTATGTATACAACAACATGGCATCCAGCAAAAGTTATGAGCGTAGGGCTACCGAAAACAGTATTCTTACCAACCTGCATACCGATTATTACAACACAGGTTTTAAAGCATTGACCGAAGTTAACCTAGAAAGCGATTATTATGTGCAAAATGCCTCTTTTTTCAAAATAGATAATATCACATTAGGTTATACGCTTCGTGACTTTATAGAGAACACCAATCTTAGGTTTTATGGGTCGGCTCAAAACGTACTCATTGTTACAAATTACAATGGTTTAGACCCTGAAATAAACGGGGGGATTGACAACAATTTCTACCCAAGGCCACGATCGTTTGTATTTGGAGTAAACCTAAATTTTTAAATTAAGACACGATGAAAAAGACATATAAAATACTAACCTTTTTAGCTATAACAAGCGCTCTTTTTAGCGGCTGTCATGATGACCTCAACCAAGATCCAACAATAGATCCCGATAGCTTTACAGAGCAAAATGTGTTTGCCAATGCCGATGAAGCTAAAGGAGCCCTCGCAAAATTGTATGCCAGTTTAGCACTTACAGGACAAGAAGGTCCTGCTGGACAAGCCGATATTACGGGAATTGACGAAGGAACCTCGCAATATTCAAGAATGCTATTCAACCTCAACGAGTTAACTACCGACAATGCTGTGGTAGGTTGGGGAGATCCCGGACTTCCTAATTTACATGAAATGAATTGGGATTCCAGCAATGACTTTACTGCGGCTATGTATTACCGCTTGGCACAAGAAGTATCTTTTTGCAATTCATTTATTGAAAATGCCGAAAGCTTGGCCGAAGATACCGAAGTGCAATACTTTATTGCGGAAGCACGTTTTTTAAGAGCCTTTGCTTATTATAACTTAATTGATTTATATGGAAACGTTCCTTTGGTAACACTTGTTTCTACAGAGCTCCCGGAACAAAGCAACCGGACTGAAATTTTTCAGTATGTAGAATCAGAATTACTTGAGATCCAAGACCTGCTTAAAGAAAGTCAGGCTAACGAATATGGCCGCGTAGACCGTGTTGCAGCTTGGGCGTTACTTTCTAAATTATACCTAAATGCAGAAGTCTGGACAGGAGAAAACAAATATACCGAAGCGGTTACCTATTCAGAAAAAGCAATTGTTTCATCTTACAGTATCAACACCAATGATGCCAATGGAAATGGTTCGGCCTACGACGAACTTTTTCTAGCAGACAACAATGCAAACGGAGCCCAAAACGAATTTATCTTCGCCATTAATTTTGACGGAAATCAATCGCGCACATACGGAGGAACTACTTTTTTAGTACACGCTGCCATTGGTGGCGATATGGACCCTTCACTCTTTGGGGTTAATGGTGGCTGGGGCGGTAACCGTACCACCAGTGCTTTGGTTGAAAAATTTGATGATGCCGCTACAACTTTTAACGACGATGGCTTCCCTACAGCATGGGAAGACACAAGGGCCCTATTTTATACCGATGGTCAGAGTTATGAGATTAATACCATTGCCAATACATTTACTGATGGTTATGCAATTACCAAATTTAAAAATGTTACTTCTGAAGGAAATCCAGGAAGCGATGCCGGAGGCGATTTTGTAGATACCGACCTTCCGTTAATCCGTTTGGCAGAAATCTATCTTAATTATGCCGAAGCAGTTCTTAGAGGCGGTTCTGGTGGCAATGTAAATACCGCCGTAAGTTATATCAATCAATTAAGAACACGTGCCTATGGAAATACCAATGGCAACATTGCTTCTGGCGATTTAACATTAAGCTTTGTACTGAATGAAAGAGCACGTGAACTCTATTGGGAAGGACAAAGAAGAACAGATTTAATTCGTTACAATTTGTTTACAACCGCAAGCTACGTATGGCCTTTTAAAGGAGGCGTAAAGAATGGGGCCGCTGTAGATTCATACAGAAACCTGTTTCCGTTACCTGCAAATATTATTTCCATAAATACCAATCTAACTCAAAATCCTGGTTACTAACAAAACATCAAGAAAAATGAAAAAAACAACATACCTTTTCGTTATAATCGTAGCATCAATAAGCTTTTATGCTTGTTCCAGCGACGATGACTTTACCTTTATTGCCAAACCCGATCCGGACGGAATAGCCTTTGAAAATACTTTTTTGGATGCCTATTCAATAAGTGCGGAAAATGGCGACAATCTAGCTGAACGCTTTATTTGGAATGCGGTAGATTTTGATGCCCCTACCCCGATAAAATACGAATTGCAAGCAGCAATCACAGAAAGCTTTGAAAGTATTGATGCACTTGCCAACGATATAACAGAAACCAATTATGGCGTTACCGTAAAAAACATGTTGGATTTGGCTACTGATGCCGGGCTGGACAATGATCCCGAAACAGAAGCGCCCAACACCGGGACACTCTATTTTCGTGTAAGGGCCTATGTAGGCAACGATGCTGCCAACACTGTAGAACAACTTTCAGAAGCAGTACCTATTAATGTAGTTTTGGTTGAAGCCAACGATAACGATAATACCAATGACCTTTTAACCACATGGGGGGTTGTGGGCGATGCCGCTCCAAATGGATGGGACGGCCCAGATGTACCTTTTATTAAAACAGACGACCCAGATGTTATTATGGCATATGTTAACTTGACAGATGGCGAAATTAAATTTAGAGAGAACAACGATTGGGCCAGCAATTATGGAGATACCGGAGCCGATGGCACTTTAGAGGATGCAGGCGACAATATTAAAGTTACGGCAGGCTCCTATAAAATAGCATTTAACACAAACGAACTTACATATTCATTAGAGCCATATTCATGGGGGTTAGTGGGCGACGCAACTCCAAACGGATGGGATGGCCCGGATGCCCCTTTAACGTTTGATGCCGCAACAAATACCTGGAATGCAACAACCACGCTTACCGATGGTGAAATTAAATTTCGCTTAAACAATGACTGGGGTGTAAATTTTGGCGACAATGGAACCGATGGAACCATAGATAATGGAGGAGACAACATTCCTGTAACAGCCGGAAATTATAATATTACAGTGAATTTCGACACGCTGGAATACAGCTTGGAAGCATTGTAATTTTACAAACAGTACGCAAAATCTTTTGTATATATAGTTAGTAGAAAGCGGAAGATGTAAATGTATATGTCTTCCGTTTTTGACATACATAAATTTCCATTAAAAATAAATTCTTCAATTATGAGATGAGCATAAATTTTTTCATGCAGAAATTTACCAACCGACATGAATAGAATTTTTGCGAATTGCCGAATGTCTTAAAAATTTTATACAGATGAAAACTAAAATTTCTTTTATACTTCCCTTTTTTGCTTTATGGATGTGTGCATGCACTAACGACGACCAAGTCACGAGCCCCGACCCCGACGAAACCCCAACCAATATTGAACTGGTTCCTTTGGATCTTTCCAGTATCGACAATGGAAGCCGGGTAATGATGCAAGCTTTTTATTGGGACGTAGAACCCAGAGGTGAATGGTGGAACATACTTTCTGAAAAAGTCGATGACTGGAGCGCTTCGGGAATTAACAGATTATGGCTTCCTGTAGCTACAAAAGGGCAATCTGGCGGCTATTCCATGGGGTACGATCCTTCCGACTATTTTGACTTTGGCGAATTTGAGCAACATGCTACCGTAAAAACCCGTTTTGGAAGCCGTGAAGAATTGGAGAATTTAATTACCAAAGCACATAACAATGACCTGGAAGTAATTGCCGATATCGTTATCAATCATAATTCAGGAGGAGGCGAAGAATACAACCCCTACCGCGATAAAAATACTTATACCCTTTTTGATGAAACACATGGAAATGCATCGGGAATGTTCAATAGAAATTATGAAAACTTCTATCCAAACAGCACTAGCAATTATGATGATGGGAGCTTGTTTTATCCCGAACAAAATTTAGATCATCATCAAGAATATGTACAAAACTGGTTATGGAAAAAAGATAATTCGGTAGCCAAATACTATAAAAACGTAATGGGGTTTGATGGCTGGCGCTTTGATTATGTCTTGGGCTACGAACCATTGGTAGTAAAAATGTGGCTTGACGAAGTAGGAGGTTTCTCCGTAAGCGAGCTTTGGGACGGAAACCCAGAAGTATTGGCAAACTACATAAACGAAACCGATAGTGGCGTTTTTGATTTCTCAACTTTCTACAAACTTGATGAAGCCCTAGACAGGTATAACGACTTGACATACCTTGAAAAAGAAATGCTTTGGCAAACACACCCAGACAAAGCAGTAACTTTTACTGCAAATCATGATACAGAGAAAGATACCAACGAAGACAACAATATTTCCTCAGAAAACAAGCTAAAAGCCTATGCCTATATATTGACGCACCCGGGATATCCAACTATTTTTTATACTGATTATGAAAACGAAGATTTTAAAGAACAACTGAAACAGCTAATTAAAATCCATAATAGTTTAGCTTCAGGTGAAACAGAAATCTTGTATGTAGATAACGATGAATATATTATGAAAAGAAAAGGCAATGCCGAAAACCCCGGATTAATTTTATACATCAACACTTCTGAAAACATTAAAAAACGATTGATAAAAACCAACTGGAACAACAGTTATTTAATGGATTATAGCCTAAATTCAATGGCTACATCCCTTTCAGATACAAATGGAGAAGCTTATATTGAAGTACCTGCAAATAGTTATACTATTTGGTCTGTTACCCCAACAAAATAATAGGCAATACACACATCATTTAAAAGTAAAAACAACAATTATTGTTACGTTAAAATTTTAGCTATTTTTTTTATATTTCTATCATATAACTTGTAATATTTTCATATATTCACATAATTTTAAAACTATTTAACATTAAAATACAGTCGTTTTAAATAGTAAAAAACCACCTTACACAAAGAAAACGGCTAGACACCGTGTTAAATGAAGCTAACTATTTGAACTTTAAAATTTAATTGTATGAAGAACAATTTTCTGAAAGGCTTAGTCCTTGTTGGAGCATTTCTGTGTTTCAGCATGGCTAAAGCCCAGACTGTAAGTGGAACAGTCTCTGACGCAACCGGCCCACTTCCTGGGGCCAATGTTCTGGTAAAAGGAACATCAAATGGAACGCAAACAGATTTTGACGGAAATTACACCTTGGACAATGTTGCATCGGGTGCTGTTTTGGTATTCAGTTATGTAGGTTTTTCCAGTAAGGAAATCCCGGTAAACGGGCAATCTACCATTAATGCAACCTTAACAGAAGATGCACAGGCACTGGACGAGGTAATAGTAATTGGATATGGTACCACGACCAAAGAAGATGCTACCGGAGCTGTTGCCGTTGTTGGGTCGGAAGATTTTAACCAAGGCGTTATTGCTTCTCCCGAACAACTCATTCAAGGTAAAACTGCCGGAGTACAGATTACCCAAACCAGTGGCGAACCAGGAGCAGGTGTTCAAGTTAGGATTAGAGGTACCGCTTCTGTCCGCTCAAACAACAATCCTTTATTTGTAGTAGATGGAGTTCCCCTAGCCGGAAATAATACTGCCGCTGATGGAGCCGATCTAGGAGCAGGTACAAGTTCGGCAAAAAACCCATTGAATTTCCTAAATCCGAACGACATTGAGAGCATGACCGTTTTAAAAGATGCCTCTGCAACGGCTATTTATGGTTCCCGTGCCGCCAATGGGGTTATTTTAATTACTACCAAAAGCGGAAAAGCAGGCCAGGGCGGAAAGTTTGAGTTTTCTTCAAATACCAGTGTTTCTGTAGCCGCAAAAACATTCGACTTACTAGACAGGGAACAATACCTTGATGCAATAGATCAATATGGGGGCGATAGAAGCGCCTTGGATTTTGGAGCAGATACAGATTGGCAGGATTATTTAATGAGAACTGCTTTTTCTACAGATCAAAACTTGGCATATTCCAACAATTACGGTTCTGGTTTTGTTAGGGCTTCATTTAGCTATAGCGATCAAAACGGAATCATAAGAAACTCGGCTCAAGAAAGAATTACAGGAAGGGTAAACCTTTCTCAACGCTTTTTAGACGATAAGCTAAAAATTGATTTTAACGGTACAATTTCCAGAGTGAATGACGATGCTCCAATGATTACAAATACAGCAGGTTCTACCGGAGATTTATTGGGTGCTACGTATTTTGCCAATCCAACATGGCCTACAGACCCGACTTTTTCAACAGGTAATGATATAATTCCTTCACAGGCTTTGGAATATTTTAAAGACATGACCAATACAAACAGGTATCTGGCAAATATTTCGGCAGAGTATGAAATCATTGAAGGTTTAAAAGCTAAAATCAATTTAGGGTACGACGAGTCTTCCGCAGAAAAAAACCAGGCATTGTCCGGTAATATTACTGGATTAAGTAATGGGGCACCGGTAAATGGTAAAGGCTTCTTTGCCAATAATTACAATAAAAACGAATTATTCGATGCCACCCTTAACTATACAAAGGATTTTAGCAATTCTAAGTTGGAAGTTTTGGTTGGATATTCTTATCAAAGTTTTAAAACAGCCGGGAGAACTGTCCAAGGCTTTGGATACTCATCAAGGAACATGGACGAAATGTTCGACGAACTGGAAATGTCCAGAAATATCATAGAAAACTCAATTACAGGATCGTATCAACAATATGGATATGATGCAGACGGGCTTTTTGTTAACCGTTTATTCCCAGAAATATCAGGAAACGAAGCTCTATCCGCTCCTTCGGGTGTACCCTTAACTGCGGTGGCGGCCGATACCTATGATTATACCGATGAGTTACAATCTTATTTTGGAAGGGTTAATTACACGCTCATGGAAAAGTATATTTTCACTTTTACACTACGAGCCGATGGATCTTCTAGATTTGGACCCGATAATAGATATGGTTATTTTCCTTCCGGAGCTTTTGCATGGAGGCTCGATCAAGAAGATTTTGTGGGAGAAACCTTTTCCACACTTAAACTTCGTTTAGGATATGGTATTACCGGTAATCAGGATGGTTTAGGATATGGAAATTTTACCTATAGACAACGTTTTGGCGGTATTGGTATTAGCAATGGTGGAGATGTTAACCCTCCAACACTTGGATTGGTTGCATTTCCCGACAGTACGCTTAAATGGGAAGAAACCGCACAAGCAAACATAGGGATTGATTTTGGGTTTATGAACGAACGTTTAAACGGTAGTATTGACCTTTACCATAAAACAACCAAAGACCTATTGTTAAAACAGGAAGCTGCCCAGCCCTCGCCTCAACCCTTTTATTTTGGCAATGTAGATGCCGATGTTATTAATAAGGGTATTGAATTTGCAATTAATTACGACTTAATCCAAGCAGATAACTTAAACTGGAACCTAGGATTTAATATTGCATACAACGATAATATGGTTAAGAACTTTGATGGGCAAATCCAAACTGGTGCCATTAATGGTAACGGATTAACCGGAGCCTATGCGCAATTATTAACTGGAGGATATCCTTTGTTTTCTTACTACCTAAGAAAATTTGGAGGATATGATGAAAATGGTATTTCCGTATACCCAAATGGGGACATACAGGAATTTGTTGATAAAAGTGCCTTACCAAAAGTAACTTCTGGGCTTTCTACCAGCTTATCGTACAAAAACTGGGATTTCAATGCATTCTTTACGGGGCAATTTGGGCAGTATATTTATAATAACAATGCCAATGCCTTCTTTACCGCAGGTATTATAGGCAGTGGTAAAAATGTTACCCAAAATGTATTGACAAATGGTGAATCGCCCGCCAATGCACCCGACGTTTCCACAAGGTTCTTGGAGAAAGGAGATTTTGTAAGATTGCAAAATGCATCCATTGGCTATAACTTCCCGATAAGAGAAGGTTGGTTTCTCGATGCTTTAAGGTTTAACGTAACTGGACAAAATCTATTTGTAATTACAGATTATACTGGTTTAGACCCAGAAGTAAACACTCCAAAACCTTTAAACGACATTCCTTCTTTGGGGATAGATTACACAAGTTTTCCAAGACCGAGAACGATTACGTTTGGAATTAATGCAACTTTTTAAAAAATTGACAAATGAAAACATCAAAAATATATAATTTATTAATCATTGCTCTTCTTCTCGGAATTTCCGGCTGTACCGATTTGGAAATTGAAGAAACTGACTCTCGTTTTCCAAATCTGTCGGGCGAATTTACAGGAGTGGATGCAACAGAAAGCTTAGAAAACCTGTACAATTCTGTAAGAGGTCAAGTTCAGACACAGGAAGACATGTATGGAATTATCGAAGTGTCGTCAGATGAATTCTTAGTCCCCACTAGAGGTACCGACTGGGGCGATAATGGAGTATGGAGGTCATTGCACGGCCATACTTGGAGCACAACACATAATCTTATCAAAAACACATGGAATGCATTAAATTCAAATGTATATAATGCTACAACCATTATTGACCCATTGAGCGAGCCCACGCCCCAACAAGCGGCCGAAGCAAAATTTATTAGAGCTTATAGCATGTTTTGGTTAATGGATCTATTCGGTCAAGTTCCTTTTAGGTCGCCACAAGATGGGCCAGATGTAAACCCTTCGGTAATGACAAGGACCGAAGCCTATGAGTTTGCTGTTAAGGATTTAACCGAAGCAATTTCTGATCTGCCAAGTACAGGCCCTGGCGAAGGATTAATAAAAGCATCCAAGGCATCTGCCCGCTATTTGCTTGCCAAGCTATATCTAAACAAGCATATCTATACGGGGGCAGAAAGCCCAAATCCAGCCGATATGACCCAAGTAGTTGAATTGGTAGACGATATTCAGGCAGACGGGTTTGCTCTTCAAGAAGGCTATTTTGAATTATTTACCAATGATACAGACACCGAAACCATCTTTTTTACAACTTCTGATATAGGTTCCCGTATATGGAACGGACTTCATTACAACCAAGGTGCACCCGATAATACCGGTGGAGGGTGGAACGGCTTTACAACTTTGGCCGAATTCTACGACCTATTTGAAGGAGACCCAAATATAAACACGCCCGGATCGGGACAAGAAGAAAGAAGGGGTTACGTTCCATTGGCAGGTGTTCCGTCCGATCAGCCAGATGGTGATGATGAGGACAATCTGCCAGACGATGACATTGATGAAGATGGAATAAAAGATGGCTCTAATATTGGTTTTGGCTTCTTAATAGGGCAACAATATGGCCCCAACGGAGAGAAACTAAAAGACAGGCAAGGAAATGACCTTGTTTATTCCAAAGAACTTCCCGGCTTACTGGGCAACAATGAAAGAACAGGAATCAGGGTTCTTAAGTACAGCCCCGTAAACGGTTCTTTTGCCACACATATGGTATTATATAGGTATGCCGACGCTCATTTAATGAAGGCAGAAGCTATCATGCGCGGTGGCTCTTCTGGTGAAGATGCCCTTACCTTGGTAAATGAGTTAAGGACTATTAGGGGCGCTACTCCCCTTGGTTCTTTAACAGAGCAAGATTTACTGGACGAACGCGGAAGGGAACTTTATGGAGAATATTGGAGGCGTAACGACCAGATCCGGTTTGGTACATTTACCGATACATGGGAATTTAAAGACAATACCGAAGAATTTAGGGTATTGTTCCCAATTCCGGAAACTGCCATTATTACAAATCCTAATTTAATACAAAACGAAGGATACTAACGCGTGTTTTGTACTATTTTGAACATGTAAAATGCCCGCAATTGCGGGCATCTTTATTCTTTTACTTTCAACAAAAAACCTTTGTTGTGTACATTTTCAATTACTATCCTTGGATCTTTGCTTAAATACTTCCGCAGGTGCGATATAAATACGTTTAAACTTTTGCGGTTAAAATAATCGTTCTCGCCCCAGATACTTGTTAATATGTCCTTATGAAGCGACAATTCGTTTTTTCTTCTCCATAAAAACAACAGCAGTTCGCTTTCCCTTGATGTTAACGAAATTATTTCGTCTTTATATTTTAATTCTTGGGTAGCAGGGTTAAAAAGATATCCTCCCAATATTATTTCTTCCTGTAGGGAGGTGTTTATGCCAATATTTAACCTGTTTAACAAAGCTTCTACCCTAACCACCAATTCTTCTTCGTCTATCGGTTTTTTCAAATAATCGACCGCTCCAAGCGAAAACCCTTTGAGCACGTCTATTTTAAGGGACCGGGCAGATAAAAACATGAATGGTATGGACGAATAGAGGTCACGGATTTTTTCCGCCAAGGTAAAACCATCCATTTCAGGCATCATAACATCCAGTATTATGAGATCAAAGACTTCTTTTTTTAGTATTTCCAAAGCCTCAATACCGTTGGTTGCCCATACTATTTGAAAATCCTTCATCTTTAAATATTCGGTCAACAAATACCCTAACGAACTATCGTCTTCCACCAATAATAGCTTTCTCATTTATTTTTCTTTTTTTGCATTGGTAATTTAATGGTAACGGTTGTTCCTTTACCAATTGTACTTTCTAATAAAACTTTTCCTTTGTGCAGTTTTACAATTTCTTTTACATAGCTCAGCCCTAAACCATATCCCCGCACTTTTTGTATGTCGCCGGATGAAACCCTGTGATATTTTTTAAAAACGTGTTTTAAATTGGTTTCGTCTATCCCTTTTCCCTTATCGGTTACCGCAATATACAAATAACCGCCTGCAACATGCGCCTTTAGATTGATTGTTGGGTTGTCCTCTGAATATTTTTTGGCATTATCCAGTAAATTATTGACCACATTTTCAAGATGGCTCGGTTCGCAATAAATGGTATAAGGGCCGTCCTGCAATTCATACTTAAATTGTATACCTTCTATGGAAGATAATCTGGAGAAGGACATGGCCAAATGCTCCAGTGTAGGATAAAAATCCTGAAGTTTAAGCTTTACAACTCCCTTTTTGTTCTCTATACCGGCCAGATCAAGCACTTTTTCAATATGGCTTTTAAGCTTTTCGTTTTGTTCCCTAACAATGGTTATAATTGGTGCGGTTTCTTGTGTGGCCTTGTCCTCAAGCAGTTTGGCCGCCAAGCCTATGGAAAACACCGGGGTTTTAAGCTCATGTGTTAAGTTATTAATAAACTCGTTTGTGGTTGTAATTACATTTCGTTGCCAGTACATGGAACGCAATACCCAAATAACCACTAAAATAATGGCTATTATAAATATTAAGCTCGGTATTGTCAACCCGTTTAATTGAGATAGAAAATAACTGTTTACGTCTTCAAATTGTAATTCCAAGATTAATCGTTGGCCAATACTATCTGGTAAATATCCATTGAGCACAATGGGAAACTTAAGGCCTTCCTTATTGGCCAAGTTATAGATGGGTGATGTTAAATACACCGTACTGTCGTTTTTGTACAGCCTGTATTGGAAAGATGTTTTAATTCCCCGTTGCAACAAACGGTCCACCAAAAAATCATTTAAAAAATGGCTCGAAGCGTCTTGCAGGCTATCTATACTTAATTTAAAATGAGAAGTATCTTTTGTAATGGCCTGTTGCATTAAAAAAGTAAGCTCGTTTTGCGTGCTTAAATCCGATTTAATGGTTTGTATGGATTGTCCAATTTTTGTATTGAACTGTACCTTGGCCAAGTTTAGTCCCACTTTTAAGTACTGATATTGTATAAAGGCCAAACCTATCACCGAGACGATAAAAATAATGATATATCCTTTTTTATAGTTTAGCATATTGCTTCTAATTAACTAAAAAATTAGCTTTCCAAACACTTGTTATCCTTTTATTAATAAAATTAACCTTTTATTAATCTTTTTCGCTTATCGTTAATTAAAACCTAAACAAGTAGGTATTATATTAGCAGTGTTCAAAATAGTTTTAAAAATTCTTCATTACAATTAAAAGTATAAAAAAGCTAACTTATGGGTTAGCTTTTTTATATAAATGCTTAAGAAAAGTGAAATATAAAATCCAAAAGGTGGTGGGATTAAAAAGTATAATAAAAAATAATGGCCGTAAGAATTATATGTTTTCTTATAATAGCGATGCTATTTTCCTGCTCCAAGGAAAAGAAGCTTTTCATGGCTGTTCCAGCAAGTAAAACCGGCATTGAATTTAAAAACAAACTAACCAACTCCCCCAACCTAAATATTCTTAATTATTTATATTATTACAACGGTGCCGGTATTGCTGCTGGTGATTTTAACAATGATGGATGGGTCGACCTCTATTTTACTTCGAACCAAACAGAAGACATACTTTTTCTAAATAAAACCGGATTTAAATTTGAAGACATTACCGATAGGGCCGGAATAAAAAATCCTGACAACTGGACAACTGGCGTTACCACAGTAGATATTAATAATGATGGCTGGCTTGATATTTACATTTGCCGGGTAAGTGAGCTCTCCAAACAAAAAAAACACAACCTCCTTTATGTTAACCAAGGGAATAACAGAAATGGAATTCCCACCTTTAAGGAACTATCGCATATTTACAATCTTGATATTTCAAGTTATGCAACGCAAGCTACCTTTTTTGATTATGATTTAGACGGCGACCTGGATATGTATTTGCTCAATCATTCGGTACATCCCAATAGAATGTATGGAAATGGTAAAAAGAGAAATGCCATAGATAGTCTATATGGCGATAAATTGTTCCGAAATGATAATGGGACCTATCAAGATGTTTCTAAAAAAACAGGTATTTATCAAGGAAGTATTGGTTATGGGCTCGGCGTGGCCATTTCTGATATTAACAACGACGGGTATCCTGATATTTATGTGGGAAACGATTTTTTCGAGAATGACTATTTGTACATTAATCAAAAAGACGGTACATATAAAGAAATAATTGCTTCGGATGAAACAAAACTCGGGCATACCACGCACTTTTCAATGGGGAATGATATTGCCGACGTGAATAACGATGGTTTAACAGATATTGTTTCGGTAGATATGCTTCCAGAAGACCTTAAAGGCTATAAAACATCGGGGTCTGAATACAACTACCAAATATACAGCAACTATTTAAAAAACGGATATGCGCCCCAGTTTATGCAAAATGCGCTTCATTTTAACAATGGCAACAACCGTTTTACCGAAACAGCCTTTTCAAGCGGCCTGGCAGCTACCGAATGGTCCTGGTCTCCTTTAATAGCCGATTTGGACAACGACGGTTATAAAGATGTATATATAACTAATGGTATTTTGGGGGCTACCAACGATATGGATTTTATTAGTTTCATTGCAAACGAAAAAATTCAAAAACGCCTAGGAAAGGGAATGACCGAAGAAGATATGGAATTCATCAATGAGATCCCCAAAAAACACGTAGCCAATTATTTTTTTAAAAATAACCGAAATCAAACCTTTACCAATGCCACCAAGGATTGGAACGACCCCATTCCATCATATAGTAACGGTAGTGTATATGCCGATCTTGACAATGACGGGGATTTAGATTTAGCAGTAAACAATGTCAATGAAAATGCTTTCCTGCTACAAAACAACTCAATGGAGATGTTGACCCATAATTTTATAAAAATTAAATTTAAAGGAAATGACAAAAACCTAAACGGTATTGGAAGCAAGGTTAAAGTCTACGCAGATTCGCTAACTATTGTAAATGAAAACTACACATCCAGAGGGTTTATGTCTGCTACTGCGCCAGAAATGCTAATCGGGCTGGGAAAACACAACATAGATTCGTTGGTTGTAGTATGGAACGATGGAAAATTTGAAAAAAAGACCAATCTTGCCCTCAACTCGTCCATAATACTCGATTATAAAAATGCCAAAGGCAATTATTACCAAGAAAGCAAAAGCCCTGACATTTTCGTTAAGAACAGCAAACGTTCGTTAAATTTTAAACACAAAGATCAAACATCAATAGAGTTTAACCGCGACCCATTAGTTCCTTTTGCCAATACCAATCAAGGTCCAAAAACGGCCATTGGTGACATTAATAACGATGGCTTGGACGACATATTTATTGGCGGGGCAAAGATGCAGGCTTCTGCCCTTTTTACACAGCAAGAAAATGGTTCTTTTACAGAAATTCAACCAGATTTATTTGCAAAAGATGCCAAAAGTGAAGCTATTGACAATATTTTTTTTGATGCTAACAACGACGGCAACCTAGACCTTTTAGTTGTAAATGGTGGAAATGAATTTGCATCTGGCACGCCGCTAGAACCACTACTCTATTTTAATAACAATGGTGTTTTTGAAAAAGATACGCTACAATTTAAAAATACATTCATAAATGCCTCCATGGTAAAAGCTGTTGATCTTGACAATGATGGGGATTTAGATATATGCATTGCCTCCAACGGAAAGCCGCGGACTTTTGGAGAGACTTCAAAACAATATATTTTTCAGAATAACGGAAAAGGTGTTTTTAAAGACATTACACCTACATTCGCACCCGATTTTGAAACTCTTGGAAATGTTCAGGATATTGAATGGACAGACTTAAACAACGATGATCTACCCGATGCAATTGTTGCCGGATATTGGATGCCCATTTCTATATTTATAAACGACGGAAAAAGGCTTAGGTTTCAAGAAAACAACTTAGAAAATACCAATGGCTGGTGGAACAGTGTAATAGCATCCGATTTTGACAATGATGGGGATATTGATATAATGGCAGGAAACTGGGGGCTCAACACCCGTTTAAAAGCATCAAAGAAAAACCCTGTTACGCTCTACATTAATGATTTTGACGATAATGGAAAGACCGACCCCGTTGTAACTTATTTCTATCAGGGAGAAGAAACCACTTTTTCATCAAAAGACGAACTTGTAAAGCAAATGCCCATGCTAAACAAGAAGTTTCTTTCGTATACCGATTTTGCAAATGCACGGTTTTCTGAATTGCTTCCGCAGGAAAAAATAAAGAATACCCCTAAGAAAAAGGTATTCGAATTGGCTTCCATGTATTTTGAAAATAAAGGAAACGCCACATTCCTGGCAACAAAACTGCCATTTATGGCCCAAACCTCTTGCGTGTTCGATATATTAAACGACGATTTTAACAATGATGGTTTTGAAGATGTTATTTTGATTGGGAACAACTACGAAATAAGTACCCAACTAGGAAGACTCGATGCTTTACATGGTTTAATATTATTAAATGATACCCATGGATTTTTTAAAGTGCAACAACCGCAGCAGTTTAATGTTTCGGGCCCCGCAAGGAGTATTAAAAAAATAACAATCGGCAACAAACCATATTACATTGCTACCATAAACAATGGCAAACCAATCTTTCTAACTAAAGCAACAGCACCATGAAAAGAATAATTTTAGGATTAAGCCTGATTTCTATCATTTATTCTTGTAACAAAAACCCGAAACAAGAAAATGATAACGTTAAAAAAAAGGAGACTCTTTTTTCCTTGGTTCCCCATGAAGAAAGCGGTATAGATTTTATAAACGAAATTGAAAATCAAAAAAATTTCAACATTTTTAAATATAGGAATTTCTATAACGGCGGCGGGGTTGCCATAGGCGATATTAATAACGATAGCCTGCCCGATATATACTTAACTGCCAATATGGGTAAAAACAAACTGTTTATTAACAAAGGTAATTTTAAATTTGAAGACATTACCGATAAAGCAGGGGTTGGCGGGAATAAACCGTGGTCTACAGGCGTTACCATGGTCGACATCAATAGCGATGGCTACTTGGATATATATGTGGCCAATGCCGGGAACATGGAAGGGAACAACCACGATAACGACCTCTATATTAACAACGGCGATCTAACCTTTACAGAACAGGCCGATGCCTATAATTTGGCAAAAAGTGGATTTACAACACATGCCGTATTTTTTGATTATGACAAAGATGGTGATTTAGATGCCTATATTTTAAACAACAGTAATATCCCCGTAAGTAGTTTGGGATATGCCGAACAACGGGAAGTAAGGGCGCAGGACTGGGAAGGTGTTCCGGATATTTTTAAGGGTGTTGGCGATATGCTCCTTAGAAACGACAATGGAAAATATGTGGACGTAAGTGAAAAAGCCGGTATTTACGGAAGCCTGATAGGTTTTGGGCTAGGTGTTATGATAAGTGATATTAACCAAGATACTTATCCAGACATTTATGTTTCGAACGATTTTTACGAAAGGGATTACCTTTATATCAACAACCATGATGGAACTTTTAGGGAAGAAATACAAAAATGGACTTCGCATTTAAGCCTTTCTTCCATGGGCGTGGATATGTCGGATATTAACAATGATGGGCTTGCCGATATTTTTATTACCGACATGCTTCCCGAAGGAGACCAGAGAACTAAAACCGTAACAGAATTTGAAGGCTATGATATTTTTAGGCTCAAACAAAGAAAGGATTTCTCGCAACAATTCATGCAGAACACGCTTCAAATAAACAATGGAAACGAATCTTTTTCTGAAACAGCGTATTTTAGCGGCATTGCCAAAACAGACTGGAGCTGGGGAGGTGTTTTATTCGATATGGATAATGACGGTTACCGAGACATCTATGTGGCCAATGGCATAAACCACGATCTAACCGATATTGATTTTGTAAACTTTTTTGCGAACGAAATTATACAAAATATGGCGCTTACCGGGAAAAAACAGGCCATTGATTCCATTATTGACAAAATGCCTGTAAAACCAATTCCCAACTATGCCTATAAAAACAACCAAGACTTAACTTTTAAAGATAAAACAGAAGAATGGGGCTTTAATACCCCCAGCATGTCCAACGGTGTTGCTTATGGAGACCTGGATAATGACGGAGATCTGGATATTGTTGTTAATAATGTTAACATGCAGGCATTTGTATATAAAAACAATAGCGATAAATTAAAAGAAAACAACTATATTAAATTACGGTTCAAAGGAGATAATTCTAACATATTTGCCATTGGTGCCTCCGCCAAATTGTATATCCAGGACAAAACCATACTTTATGAGCATATTCCTTACCGAGGTTTTCAATCTTCTATGGATTATACCGCCACCTTGGGAGTTGGCAAGGCCCAAAAAATAGATTCCTTACGTATTATTTGGCCCAATGGCACCACAGAAAAACTAACTCAATTGGCCGTTAATAAGGTCATTAAATTAAAACAAGCCAATGCTAGCGAAAAATACAATCCTAAAAAATATGCTCCAAAACAAACCCTTTTAACAGAAGTTAATACAAAAGCGCTTAACCCACATAAAGAAGACAATTTTGTAGATTTTGATTATGAAGGTCTTATTGGTAAAATGACTTCCCAAGAAGGCCCAGCGGTCGCCGTGGGTGATATTGACAATGATGGAAATGAAGATATTTATATCGGCGGGGCAAAAAACCAGTCGGGGGCATTATATAATAACAAGGGAAATAGTAAATTATATAAAATAGACCAGAATGCTTTTGATAATGATAAAAACTTAGAAGATACCTATGCCGTTTTCTTTGATATTGATAATGATGATGACCTCGATTTAATGGTAGGAACGGGCGGTAATGAAGAAGCCGATGCCACATATTATAAAGCAAGAGTTTATTTTAACGACGGAAAGGGAAACTTCGCTAAAAGCGAACAAAATATTCCCGCAACCCTTCATAATATTTCTGTAATTGCACCCTACGATTTTGATGCCGACGGCGATACCGACATTTTTATAGGCTCTCGCAGTGTCCCGGGAATTTACGGCATAGACCCAAAGCACCTGCTCTTGGAAAATCAAGGCGATGGTACTTTTAAAGATGTTACCGAAAGTAAGGCTTACGACCTAAAAAATGTTGGTATGGCAACCGATGCCAAATGGGTCGATATGGATGGCGATACTATAAAAGACCTTGTAATTGTTGGCGACTGGATGTCTCCAAAAGTGCTCTTTAATTCTGGCAGGCATCTTGCGCTTGAAAGCACGCAACTGGACAATTACAGTGGTTGGTGGAACGCCATTGAAAGTGCCGATATTGATAATGACGGCGATATAGATTTAATATTGGGCAATCAAGGAAGCAATATTGCCTATAAAGCTTCTGCTGATGCACCCATGAAAATGTTTATCAACGATTACGACAATAACGGTACCATTGAACAAATAGTAACGCGTTCCATCAACGGGAAGGATATGCCCATTCATATGAAAAAAGAATTGACCAAACAATTGTCTTCCTTAAAAAAGCAAAATCTAAAAGCTTCGGAATATTCAAAAAAATCCATTCAGGAACTTTTTTCCACAGAGGTGTTCAACAATTCCATCGTGAAAGAAGTCAATACCATAGAATCCATAGTGGCCGTTAATAAAGGAAACGGCGAATACGATATAAAAATACTGCCAAGCCAAGTGCAGTTCTCGTGTGTATGCGATATTTATTGCAATGATATAAATAATGATGGAAACCCAGATTTAATCATGGCCGGTAATAATTACGAGTTTAAACCGCAATTTTCCCGCTTGGACGCTAATTATGGCAGTGTTCTTCTAGGCGATGGCCAAGGAGATTTTGAATGGCAAAACTACAACACCTCAGGCATGTTTGTAAAAGGCGAAGTAAAAAACATTAAACGTTTTCAAGATGCCTCTGGCAAAACTTACATTTTGCTCGGTATTAACAATCAGCAACCAAAAATCTTTAAAGTAAATGAAATCCATGAATAAATTTCCTGTCTTCATATTGGCTTTATTATTGGTTGTCTCTTGTAAAAATGAAGGGGATTTATTTAGCAACCCTACTCCCGACAACACAGGCATTGACTTTGTAAACCAAGTTACTCCCACCAAAGAGTTAAATATCCTTGATTATTTATATTTCTACAACGGCGGCGGTGTTGCCATTGGCGACATTAATAACGATGGGCTTCCCGATGTGTTTTTCTCTGGTAACCAAGTAAAAAACAAATTATACCTCAACAAAGGGAACCTAAAGTTTGAAGACATTTCCACATCTGCTAAAATCGGCGGGGAAAGCACATGGAATACAGGAGCCATAATGGGCGACGTGAATGGCGATGGCTTGCTCGATATTTATGTATGTGCTGTTGTTGGCATAAACGGATTTAGGGGACATAACGAATTGTATATTAACAATGGTGATTTAACCTTTACCGAAAGTGCACGAAAATATGGCCTCGATTTTGACTCTTACAGTTCTTCGGCGGCATTTCTAGATTATGACCAAGATGGCGATTTGGACCTTTACTTACTTAACCATGCCGTGCACACACAGGAATCGTATGGCAAGGCCGATTTAAGGTACAAAAGAAATTATGCCACCGGCGATAAATTAATGAGAAACGACAATGGTACATTTACCGACGTAAGTGAAGAAGCCGGAATTTATGGTGGTGTTAACGGTTATGGATTGGGGTTGGCGGTATCTGACTTTAATCAGGATGGATTACCCGATATTTACGTAGGAAACGATTTTCATGAAGACGATTATTATTACCTGAACAATGGCGACGGAACTTTTACCGAAAGCCTTAAAAAGCATTTTGGCCACACAAGTAGGTTTTCCATGGGCAATGACGTGGCCGATATTAACCACGATGGTTTTCCGGACATCCTTTCCCTGGATATGCTCCCCAATGACGAAACGGTATTAAAGTCTTCTGCCGGGGACGAAAATGTACAAATGCTTAAAATGCGTACCGAAAAGCTTGGTTATCATTATCAATACACCAGAAACATGCTGCAAATAAATCAAGAAGGCGAAAATTATGCCGAAACGGCTTTAATGAGCGGCATTGCGGCCACCGATTGGAGCTGGAGTGCCTTGTTTGCCGATTTTAATGAAGATGGGGAGCAAGACCTGTTTATTTCCAATGGAATACCAAAAAGGCCCAATGATCTTGATTTTATAAAATTTGCTTCAAACGAGCAGATTCGTAAAAAACTGGACAACACAAAATTGGTCGATCAAAAAGCAATCAACCTGATGCCTTCCGGAGCATACCATAATTTTATTTTTGAAGGCCAAAAAGACCTTCAGTTTAAAGACCAATCGGGAAAATGGATTGTAAAAGATACTCTAATTTCTGGGGCAACAGCCATGGGAGACCTCGATAACGATGGAGACATCGACATAATTACCAACAACATTGATCAGCCTGTCGGGATCTATATCAATAAAACAAACGATAACGGAAAATACATAAAGCTAAAATTCAATTACAAAAAACCCAATAGTTTTGGCATTGGCACAAAAGTGTTTTCTTTTCAAAATGGCCATATGCAATATCGGGAACTGTATACCGTACGGGGTTTTCAAGCTTCATCAGAACCTATTGTGCATTTTGGGTACAACAATAAAAACAATATAGACTCGCTATGGGTTGTCTGGCCCGACAAAACCTACCAAACACTTAAAAATGTGACCAAAAATCAAACTTTAGTGGTTTCACCTGAAAATAACAGAAAACATTTTGCCATTAACAAATTACTTACAGACAAGCCGTCTTTCTTTACAAAAATAGATGGCAATTTGGGCATTGATTTTAAACACGAAGAAGATAATTATATAGATTTTTTAAGACAAAAACTTATTCCGTACCAAATTTCAGACCGTGGTCCTGCCACGGCCGTTGGCGACCTTAACGGAGATGGAAAAGAAGACATTTTCTTTGGAAGTTCTAAATTTAAACCCGCAATGATATATATGCAAACCGATAGTGGTTTTGTAAAAAATACGCCCAATATTATTAAAAACGATTCTGTTACCGAAGTTGTTGCTGCTTTTATTGCCGACCTGAACGGCGATAAAAAAAACGATTTGTTTACTGGTACCGGCGGCGGCGATTTTTATGCTAAAATGGAGCCCCTGAAAAATATTTTATACCTTGGCAGAGACTCCACCATGATAAAAGGCGTGTTACCAGAACAATTTGAGAATGTTTCAGTTGCTAAACCCTTTGATTTTGATGGCGATGGCGAATTGGACATCTTTCTGGGCAGCAATGCGGTTTCTTATGATTTTGGCGCCATTCCAAATTCTTTCCTTCTTATAAATGAAGGCAACAGCTTTTCGGTTATGGAAAATCCTTCCCTACAAAAAGCGGGAATGGTTACCGATGCCATTTGGAGCGATTTTGACGAGGATGGAAAAAAAGACCTAATTGTAGTTGGCGAGTGGATGCCCCCTAAGTTTTATAAAAATACGGGAAGCAATCTTGAAGAAGTATTCCCTTTGGAAGAAAAGCTCCACGGTTTATGGCAGGGCATTACAGAATTTGACATGGACAACGATGGTGACATGGATTACATATTGGGCAATTGGGGCACCAATTCCAAGTTCAAGGCCAGCAAGGAATATCCTTTAAAAATGTATTATGCCGATTTTGACAAGAACAAGCGTACCGAAACCATTGTTGCGGCTGAAAAAGATGGTAAGTATTATACAATAGCCAATATGGACGAACTCTCTGAGCAATTGGTGTCTTTAATGCGAAAAAAATTTACCACCTATAAAGATTTTGCGGGAAAGAGCCTGGAAGAAGTATTCGACAAAGTATTACTGGACAACGCTACCCTTTTAGAGGTGCACAACTTGCAATCGGGTTGGCTGGAAAACAATAAAGGAAACTTTACCTTCCGTCCGTTTACAAATAAACTGCAACTTTCCCCCATAACAACTTTTGCCACTGCCGATGTAAATGCCGATGGAGAAAACGAAGTTATTGCCGCAGGAAATTATTTCGGCACAAAGCCATATCATGGCAGGTTCGATGCCTTTCCGGGAGCCATTATTTACAACGATAAACATGTAGAACTTTCGTTGCATGCAGGCCTGGACCTATCTAGTAAAGCAGTTACGGCATTGAACATACTAAGCATAAACAATGAGGCTTATTTATTGGTTACCATTAACGATAAGAAAGCTGAATTATACAAATTAAAAACCAACAAAAAATAAACAGATGAAACGTATTTTTCTTTCATTTCTATGCATCATTTCATTGGTAATATTGGCTTCGTGCAACAAAGAAGAAAAACCAATCGAAATTACTTCAGAAAACATGCATCAAGCAATAGACAAAGTTGTTGAAGTAATGATACACGATATTTTCTCGCCCGTAGTAGTGAGCAGGATTTTTGTCTATCCAGACATTGCCGCATACGAAATTATGGCGCTCGACGATCCGAATTACAATTCCCTTGCCGGAAAACTCAATGGTTTAAAATCCATTCCAAAACCCCAAAACACTGAGCATGTTAATTATCGGGTAGCTGCATTGATTGCCCATTTAGAACTAAGCAAATCTTTAATCTTTTCAGAAGACCGTATTTCCAGTTATCAGGATAGTTTGTATACCTCATGGAAAAAAGTTAATGAAACAGAGTTTGAAACTTCAAAAAAGTATGCCATGGATGTGGTTTCTTTTATGAAAGCATGGATGGATAAAGACAATTACAAACAAACGCGCACCATGCCCAAGTTTACGGTCGATACGGACGACCCCTCTAGGTGGCAGCCCACGCCCCCTGCATATATGGACGGCATTGAGCCACACTGGGACAAAATAAGGACCTTGGTTATAGATTCTGCTTCTCAATTTAAACCTATTCCACCGCCAGAATTTTCTTTGGATAAGGATAGCAAGTTTTTTAAAGAAGCAAAAGAAGTGTATGACGTTGGAAATAGAATAACCCAAGAAGGCGATACTTCCGATGGTGTGGCCATTGCGCAGTTTTGGGACTGTAACCCATATGTATCCGTTACCAAAGGTCATTTAATGTTTGCCACCAAAAAAATTACCCCCGGGGCACATTGGATAGGCATTACAAAAATTGCCTGTAGAAAAGCGAAAACCAACTTTAACGAAACGGTATTTGCCTATACCAAAACAGCCATTGCCATTTTTGATGGATTTATAAGTTGTTGGGACGAAAAATACAGGAGTAATTTAATACGCCCGGAAACAGTTATCAACTTGTATATAGACGAAAACTGGAAACCTATTTTACAAACGCCGCCTTTTCCCGAGTATACCAGTGGACATTCGGTGGTTTCTGGTGCTGCGGCCAAAACGCTGACTTCTATTTTTGGGGATAATTTTTCTTTTGACGATGATACTGAAACTCCATATGGCATTCCCATAAGATCTTTTCCTTCTTTTAATAAAGCGGCCGATGAAGCTGCAATGAGCAGGATGTATGGCGGTATTCATTACAGGGCGGCCATTGAGGTTGGCATTGACCAAGGCAGGAACATGGCAGGGTATATATTAAACAAGTTAAGCGATATGAGCAATGAAAAAATTGCCCTAAATAAATAAAACCGGAAACATTAAATGAAAAAAATCCTTTTTGTTATTGGTCTGCTCCTTTTGGCAGTTCTTGTTTGGTACCTGTTTGTTAAAAAGTCAGATTACATTTATACTTTTAAGGAAAAAACAAGTGCGGGGAGTATCCTTTACAGCATTTCCAATTGGCACAATACAAACGATGCCATTGCCACAAAAACCATAGACAGTACTTTGTATGCTTCCCTTACACAGCAGCTAAGCTATAAAGGCAAAAACTATATGCTTTATTGGGACATTAATAGTGTTAACGATTCTGTTACCGAAGTAAATATTGGCATAAAACAACCCGGGAAGAGTATAAGCAACCGGATAACGGCCCCTTTTTTTAAAACCGATTTTACGGCCACGACCAAAGACCTATTAATCAATTTTAAAAAAACGCTAGACTTAAACATTTCAACTTTTAAAGTACAAATAGAAGGCACCGCTACCATGCCAAACAAGCAATGTGTTTGTGTAAATGCCAAGACCACCCCCGAAGGAAAGGCTGGACAGATGATGCGTAATTATAATTATTTAAGCAATTATATCATTGAAAACAATATACAGCCAGATGGCAACCCCATGGTTGTTATTAATGAATATAACAAGCTTACCGATAGTATTGACATGGATTTTTGTTTTCCCGTAAAGGGGATAGAAAAACTACCCGTTCCATCAGAAGCTATTTTTTTAAGAGAAGTAAGTAAAAACACCGCATTGCTGGCCATTTTTCATGGCAATTATATGTATACGCAACATGCTTGGTTTGCCCTCTATAATTATGCCGATAACCACGCCATTAATGTAAGCAATAAGGTAATAGAGGTCTTTAATAACAACCCAAACCTTGGTGGAGATGCCTTAAAATGGAAAACAGATGTATATATACCTATTGAAGATTGAACGGGAAGAACTTTTGTCTCTAATTTATAGAGAGATTGCCATTATTGGGTAGACTCCCGTTTAACCAGACTGGATTTGATAATCTCGGTCTCGTATGGCCTTAGCTCGAAATCTTCTTCTTCCAGCCGTTTTATCAATAAATCGGCTGCCTTCTCACCTATTTCTTCACCGTGCTGGCTAACCGTGGTTAACGAGGGGCTGCTACTTATGGAGATGATACCATCTGTAAAGCCGACAAACGAAATGTCTTTAGGAGCTGTTTTACCCATTTTTTGTGCAATTTTCATGGCTGAGACCGCAAAAAATTCGGTTACGCCAAAAACGGCATCGACGTTATGGTTTTTTAGCAGTTCTTCAACAGGTTCAAAACCGCTGTAAAAATCTTCAACTTTTACAATTAGGTCTTCATCTACCTGTATACCTGCATCGATTAGCGCTTTTTTGTAGCCTTCGGTACGTAGTTTACCAACACTCATATAATCTGGCATGGTTATCAACGCTATGTTTTTACGGCCACTTTCAACTAAATAGGAAACGGCACTGTAGGCACCGTGGAAATCGTCTATAATTACCTTATCGCAATTTACCTTATCGGTAACGCGGTCTATCATTACCACCGGCATTCCCTGATTTATTACTTCGTTGATGTGGTGAAAGTCCTGTTTCTTTTCGGTATCTTTTGAGAGCGACATAATAAAGCCGTCTATACTTCCATTGGCAAGCATTTGCATATTGATGACCTCTTTATCGAAAGATTCGTTGGAAATGCACACAATTACATTATACCCTTTTTCGGTGGCCAAACGCTCTACCCCGGTTATGACCGACGAGAAAAAATAATGTACTATTTCGGGAAGGATAATCCCTATGTTTTTGGTTTTTTGGTTTTTTAGACTTAATGCTATATTATTGGGCTTGTAGTTATGCTCTTTTGCAAAAGCCTGAATAATCTCCTTGGTTTTCTCACTTATTTCCGGACTGTCTTTTAATGCTTTTGAAACCGTAGATATGGAAACATTAAATCTTCTAGAAATTTCTTTTAGCGTTATTTTTTGCTTCATTGGTTTGTCCTTCTTTTTATAGCTGATATCAAAATTAAGCTTTTTCAATTAAACTCTGCTTTTTATTTCGCCAAGTAACTCGTATTTTAACACCATCAACCTTATTTGTCGGTGTTGTGCATTTAATTGAAGGGCACATTAGTACATCCCGTTTTTTATATAATTAATACACTTCCGACAGGGGATAAACAATATTACCATGACATTGCATTTTTTTAATACCTACCTGCTATCTTTTTTATTTTTATCATGCCAGCAAGATTACGGCCAGCTTACAGTAATTGCCAATACCGGCGACATACTAAAAGAAAACTCGGGCATACAAACTATCTCGCCCCACGGTCTTATTTGGGCCATTGGCGATTCGGGGAACAAAGACCATATTTATGGTTTTGATCATAAGGGCTCGCTTGTTAGGGAAATTAAACTAAAAAACGCAAAAAACAAAGACTGGGAAGAGCTCGCAAAAGACGGGGACGGAAATTTATATATCGGGGATTTTGGTAATAATGACAATAAGCGAAAAGATTTAAGGATTTACAAGGTTTTTAATCCGGAAATGATAAATGCAGATGAGGCCACCGCAGAAAAAATTGAATTTTATTACCCGGAACAAAAAAATTTTCCACCCAAAAAGAAGCATCGTCTTTTTGATGCCGAAGCCTTTTTTTTCTGGAACGGAAACTTCTATATTTTTACAAAGAACCGTGCCAAACCTTTTGACGGAACTACATTGTTGTATCGTGTTCCAGCTGTTTCGGGAAGACATGAGGCTCAATATATTTCCAGTTTTAAAACCTGCGGGCACGACAGAAAATGTACGGTTACGGCGGCAGACATAAGTCCCGACAAAAAGAAAATAGCTTTGTTAAGCCATGATAAGGTGTGGTTGCTGAGCAATTTTACGGGAGATGATTTTTTTAACGGGGACGTTAAGCGTATAGACCTTGGTTACGACTCGCAAAAAGAAGGTATTTGTTTTATAAACGAAGATACCCTGTATATTTCTGACGAGAAGACAGGAAAGCTCGGGGGGAACATCTACCGTTTGCGCTTATAGGTTGGCCTGCTAATTATTAAATTTAATCTTCTGCCAGTTTTTATCTGCTTCTTTTTGAAGTTTTTCGGCACCTTCTTCTTTCCATAAATCGAGTGTATTGGTGCCATGCGCATTATAGAAAAGGTATAATTTCTTGTCCCTTATCTCGAAAGTTTCGGGGTTTATCCTTACTTTCTTTCCGCTGGCAATGGCATAGGCACAATATCCGCCGTATTGCGGTATGTATTTTTCGGGGTCTTGCCGAAAACGCTTTAGATTTTCTTCTGAACTGAACTTAAAAAGCACATGGTCGTAATCTATTTTAAAATCGGCAGAGCCTTCGGTGGGATTCCCTTCAAAATAAGAAACTACGTCGTAGCCTTCGGCAATGGCCCCTTTTTTGGTATTGTAATCTATGGACTGCGCAAAAGCAGCGGTCATGGTAAATATTAAAAGTATGGCGGGAAGTGTTTTCATGATCTATTTGTTTCCTGCTTAGTTGTACTTGTGCACGCAACATTACACAAATAACAACATTTTTACAATACCATTAAATTACATCCGCGAATGTCCGAATTATCGAAACGGCCAATTATTTCGTATTTGTTATCTTTTACCCTTCCCAGGTCCTGCGTAGCTATAAACGCACAAGAATTGATGTTTGCAAGGTCTATAACATTGATTCCTCCCGTTTTTCCTTCGTCTAAAACGGTTAATGGGTCTTCTGTATCGCGTGTCAAAATTTTCATCCACGGCGGACATTCAAAAATACCTTTTCCATTTGAATACCCTTGCGATAAAAGTTCGGTCATTCCATATTCTGAATGAATTTCTTCAACCCCAAAACCCTTGCAGAGTAACGCATGAAGTTCCTGACGGATCATTTCTTTTCTACGCCCTTTCATGCCGCCGGTTTCCATAACAATGGTGTTTTTTAAATTGAATTGATATTTTTCTATTAAATCGAGGAGTGCAAAAGAAACACCTATCAACAAGACCTTACGGCCCATTTTGTCCAATGTTGATAATTGCTGCGCCAGTTCGTCAAGGTTATTGAGATAAAAACCGCTTTCAGAGGCATTGGACTGTTCAATCATATCGTTAACCATATAAATTAACGATGAGCCTTTGCGCTCTAAATAGGCTGGCAACAATGCCAAAATGCTATATTCCCGAATACTTCCATAAAAATGAGAAAAACCCTTTCTGAAGCTCTCTTCATAGACTTTTACATTGGTTACAAAATGCTTACTGGTTGTGCTTCCCGTGGTGCCGCTACTGGTAAAAATAATTTCTTCGGGATTCGCATTGCAAACTATTCTATGCGATTTAAAAAACTGAATGGGCAAAAAAGGGATTCCTTCAACAGCAAACACATTGTTGGGCGTACGTTTTAAATGGTTGCAAAAGTCTTGATATACAGCATTGTTTTGATACTGATATTTAAAAACTTGCAAAGCAGTTTCATGAAATTCGGTTTTGCTTTTTATATTAAAAATTGCCTGTGTGTCCATTCTTTGTCAATACAAGGCAAAGATAATAGAAGTAAAAATTTTGAGGCGTTGTATTGTAAAAGTTTTATGAAGAACAAAAACCCCCGACGATGCTGCTGCATGTCGGGGGTTGTATATTATATATTATTTCTTTTACAGAGTAATCCCAACCCAATCAAAGGCTGAAGCATCTGCACCTGTATTTCCAGCACCAACAGTTATATTAGAAATATCTACAAGAGTTTCAGCATCTTGTTCGTTCTTAACATCATCAATAGTCATCCCTTCAGAAGTAACATTTATAGACACCATATTAGCAGGGCCTTTTCCGTCGGTTAAGTCTATAAAATCTTCTGCACCAGCAGTACCTGGTAACAATACAAGGGCATTTGTAATAGTTACATCGGTCCCTCTTCTCAATTTTATTGCATCTGTAAAAGCAATAGAGTTAGATTTATTCACAATAGTCAATCCATTAAACGTTGGATTTGACCTTGGTTCAGCAGCATTATCATTTTCATTACTATCTGCTTCAATTCCTCTTGGATCTTCAGACTGTAAATCGAATCCGTCTTCTCTAAGTCCATAAAAATTGGTTGCAGTTCCTCTCCAACCATCAGTCCAGTCAAAAATGTCATCCTTAACATTAACACCTAATGCATTTTTTACGTTTACTGTGCCTCCAAAAAACTCAAAAGCATCATCAGACCCACTCATAACAGCAATATTCTCCACGGTAGTGCCATTACCTACAGCATAAAAAGTAAATCCATTAAATTCTGATTCTGAATTAATAGCAGATCCTGTATATTCTAGAATCATATATTTAATAACACCTGAATTATCTTCGTCATTATCTCCTCCGTAAGTTAATCCATCTCCAACTTCGGCAACTGCAGTGCCACCATCATTTTTATTTTGACGTGCATTACCAGCTATTAATAAACCTCCCCATGCACCCGCTTCTTTATCATCAGAGGTAATAGTTATTGGTGCAGTTGCAGTACCATTAGCCATAATTTTGGATCCTGGAGCTATTGTAATATACAATTTAGTTCTATCTGCTTCAGACTCTGCATGAGCAGTAATTGTTGTCCCTGCTTCAATAGTTAATGTAGCATTCTCAGTAACTTTTAACGAGCCTGTTAAAGTATAAGCCGTATTTGCCGCTAAAGTAATATCTCCAACTACTTCACCTTGAAGATTTGCCGGGTCATAATCGGGATCAGTTGTAGATGTGATTTTCCCATCCTTCTCTTCAATAGGATTATCTGAATTATCATCATCACTTGAACAAGATGCTAAAATAACTGCGATGGCAGCCATACTCAAAAAGGTTTTCAAATTTTTCATGATTCTAATTGTTTTTCTAATTTATAGTTTAATTATTAAAATTTATATGTTAGACCAAGGGACATATTAATCCCTTTTTTATAATTTCCAATGATGACATCGTCACCACCTTCAATCTCTTGAGTTAATTGATAACTTGGATTTAAAATATTGAGGAATTTTAAGCTCAGGCTAATATTCTCATTAAATTCATTACTAAAAACAAAGTCTAGTGTAGGAACACTTCTCTCCATAATGTTTTCATTATTCTGAGATCCTAAAGAGTAAATTCTGTTACTGAAATAATTAAACACAACCGATCCCGCAAATTCATTTTTTTCAGATTTGTTTCTGTAGGTAAGATCAGTATTAATCAAAAAAGGAGATGCTCCTTGTAATTGGTCCTCAGTATTGGTAAATGCAGCAGTTTTATCCGTAAGGTCTTGTATTGAGTACAAATACGAAGCATTTAATCCATAAAATAATGAGGATGTAGATTCTTCGCTTTCAACATTAAAAATTTTCTTTTTCAACTCAGCTTCAATTCCGGCCACATTTGCTTTATCTCCTGGATTTATATATGAAAGAACATACGCTGCAGAAGCTACATAAACCCTATTGATGGGGTTCTTTATATACTTATAGAACCCTGTTAGGGATACTATTTCTTCGTTAGAGAAATAATAGTCCCATTTTAAGTCAAAATTGTATACGTCTGAAGCTTTTAAATCTGGATTACCCTGACTTGAAAAATTAACATCTTCATATAAGAAAGGGGCTACTTCTTTGTATTGTGGCAAAATATATGTTTTACTTGCAGCAATCCTAAAAATATTTTTATCGCTTAATTTATATCTTAAATTTACAGAGGGTAATAAATAATTATGGTCAATAGTTCCGGCATCACTAAATTCACTGGAAGAAACTGTTGTGTTCCATTCTACTTCTTGTTGTATACTTTCCCCCCTAACCCCTATATTTAAGGTAGTTGAAGGAGACAAATCGTATATAAAATTAACCAAAGCTGCCACTGTTGTTCGCTCGCCACTATAATATTGGTCTATTGGGATAATATTGAATACCCCATTATCGAGATTTTCTTGATTAAAAATAGCATCTGGGTTATCTTTTTCAATTTCAATTTGAGAATCAAAATTGTGATTATACTGATATGCATTAAAATCTCTCTTGTTATTCCTATAATTGACCCCAACTTCTATTCTATTATTGGTTTCATTATCAAATTCTCCAAGTTTGTATCCTAAAACGAGATTTCCTGCTAAATCTTTTTCATCCAATTCGGAATAATACCTATTGTTATATGCTGATGTCCCTGTTGCAGTATAGTATGTGTCTTGTTGAACATCATGAATAAAAGTGTTTGTTCTTCTATCTGGTTCGTATGCAGTTGTTGTATTGTATGAACCTCCAATACTAACATTAAATTTATTAAAGCTTAATTCCGATAGCAATTGATTTACATATAGAGTAGTGTTGTTAACCTGTTGCCTCCTAATAAAAGTAGTTCCTATACTTGTATCATCTTCATCATAAACTCCTACACTTTTACCATCATATTCTGATAAACTTTGATTATCAGTATCTATCAATAAAGTATTATAAGAAACACTATTACTGTCTCCAAATAGATACTTGAAATTCCCCATGGCTATTTTAGAAATGGCATAATTATATTGATCATAATTTAAATCTTTCCCTATAAAGCCTTGAGCGTTTGCTTGTTTTATGTTTCCTTTTCTATAATTGTAATCTCCATTAGCAGATCCATACACATACATACTTAACGCATTTGAATCACCTATCATAAATTTCTTCCCAGCTCCTAAAGACAACCCATTATCTATTTGCAAATTTTGACTATTTGGATTTAATGAATTTTGAAAATCATATGTATCAATATCTGTAATTGGGGTTTTCATACTCTTTTTGTAGCCCAAGAAATTAGTTCCATCAATTGTTAGGTAATCTTTAGATACTGTATTTGTATTAATCCCTGTTTTTACACCAAGTATCAATTCTTGACCAACAGCCAATGTTTTAGATGATATATTAACATTAGCCCCCCCTATATCTCCATATAGTCCTGTACTAAAAGTTTTATTAACATCTATACTTTCCACAATATTTGAAGAAAATATATCTAGTGATATATTTTTATATTCTGGATCATCTGAAGGCAAAGGCAACCCGTTCATAGTAGTAGAGTTATACCGATCTCCCAATCCTCGAACAAAAATATTTTTAACTCCTTCCTGTTTACTTACTCCAGAAATTTTGGTAACTGCTCCTTCTGCATCACTTACCCCTTTTCTGGTAAGCTCTTGTGCGCCAATAGAAGTTTTTATCTCCACCGCTTTTTTCTGGTCTAATAACAAAGCTGTCTCCGAATCTCTGCGGGCGGTAGTGGTCACCACTACTTCATCTAAACTAACTCTTCCTGCTCCTAAAGCGGTATTCAATTCGGTTACTTTACCGGCCTGCACCGAAATATTCGGTACTTCCAATGTTTCGTACCCTACAAAACTTATTACTATGGTATATGTTCCGGGCTCCACGCCACTTATTTCATACAACCCGTCCATATCGGTGGTTGTGCCTTTTGTAGATCCTTTTATTTGCACATTGGCAAATGGCAACGGATCGTTATTCATTTCCTTATCGGTAATTACACCGATAACTGAACCTGTAGTTTCCTGCGCATATAGTACCGCGCCGGCAAACAGTAATAAAACTGTAAATAAATGTCTCATTTTTTGATTTTAATTCCGATGCAAATAAACGAGCCATATGTAAAAGCGAAGTTATCCACATGTTAAACATGAGTAAGACGTATGTTACATTTATGTTATGATATTAAATGAATGTTAAGTGCTTTTATTTTTTAATATTATCTTTACTTTTGACCTTTGAAAGCAAAAACACAAAAGCATAACTAATTATTAATCTTAGTGTTACACAATTTCAAAACAAAAGCACATTTTAACGTCTTTGCAGAAAGACAAAAACCAAACTTTATCTCAAAATGAAAAAGAGAGACATCAAAATTCTGTTAGTAGACGACGAACCGGATATATTGGAAATTGTTGGTTACAACCTATCTTCGGAAGGATACAATGTTTCTACTGCCAAAAATGGCATTGAAGCAATTGCCAAAGCAAAAAAAGAAAAACCGCACCTTATTATTCTCGATGTAATGATGCCCGAAATGGACGGAATTGAAACCTGCGAGCAAATAAGAAAATCGCCCGACCTCAAGGAAACCATTATTACCTTTTTAACGGCACGCGGCGAAGACTATTCTCAAGTTGCCGGGTTTGATGCAGGTGCCGATGACTATATTACAAAACCCATTAAGCCCAAAGTGCTTATCAGTAAAGTAAAAGCCTTGCTAAGACGCTTGAAAGATGAGGAAGAACCTGTAGAAAGCATTGTAAAGGTTGGCAACATTACCATTAACCGCGACGAATACAAAATTGTGCAGGCCGGTAACGAAATTATCCTGCCCAGAAAGGAATTCGAACTGTTATCGCTTTTGGCAAGCAGGCCCGGCAAAGTTTTTAAACGCGACGAGATTTTGGATAAGGTATGGGGCAACGAAGTTATTGTTGGCGGGAGGACCATTGATGTACATATTAGGAAATTACGCGAAAAAATTGGGGACGATCACTTTAAGACCGTTAAAGGTGTAGGTTATAAATTTGTACTTTAACCCCTTTTCTCCTATTTTAAATGCTACAAAGCTGGTTGTTGGAATTATTGTAATTTTACCAGCTCAAATTAGGCCAATTGAAAACCAAACTAAAAAAATCGTATCGATTTGCTCTTAGATCATCTGGCATGGTTACACTTTGTGCCACCATTGCCCTGTGCGTATTCTTTTATTTTGAGTTGAATTCTCCGCTCTACATCTTTATATTCATAGGCGCTATTTTTGCATTTTCATTTTTTATCATTCAATACCGTGTTGAAAACTTCATCTATAAAAGGGTAAAAAAAATATATGACGACGTTTCGCTACTGGAATCTACTTCGTTTCAAGATCAGCCAGTAACTACCGATATGCGTACTTTAACCGAAGAAATAGAAAAATTTGCCAATAACAAAAAGCTGGAAATAGAGACCTTGAAAGTACGCGAAGTTTACCGAAAAGAGTTTTTGGGAAATGTTTCGCACGAGCTTAAAACCCCTCTTTTTACCGTGCAGGGCTATATATTGACCTTGCTGGATGGCGCCATGAACGATAAAACCATTAGAAAAAAATACCTCAGCAGGGCAAGTAAGGGCGTAGAGCGCCTAATTTATATTGTGCGCGACCTGGACATGATTACCAAATTGGAAACGGGCGACCTTCATCTGGATTATGAAGATTTTGACATTATAGAGCTGGTACAGGGGGTGTTTGATTTAATGGAAATGAAAGCCAATAAAAAGAAAATCACCCTTACTTTCGATCAAGATTATAAAGAACCTACCTTGGTGCATGCCGACAGGGAACGTATACAGCAGGTGCTTACCAATTTAATTGTAAACTCTATAAAATACGGCAAAGAAGGCGGAACCACCGAAATAAGCATTGAAAATCTTATTAAAAACAAAGTAATTGTTAGGGTTACCGATAATGGCGAAGGCATAGAAAAACAAAATATCCCTAGGCTGTTCGAACGCTTTTACCGCGTAGACAAAAGCGGGAGTCGAAAAGAAGGCGGCTCGGGCCTTGGTCTCTCCATTGTAAAGCACATTATTGAAGCACACAAGGAAAAAATATATGTAGAAAGTGTTTTCGGGGTAGGATCGGAGTTTTCATTTACCCTCGAAAAGACTCAAAAAGCCGCTAATGTCGAAATTTGATGCTATTTCACTTAAACCTTTATAATTTTTTGTTCTTTCCAGCATTTCTATTGCAAACTCGTCCTGATTGCAATAGGGAACCAAGTTTTCTTGCTGAAGCCTTTCGGCCAGATATTCTTGCTCGTATTGCCCGGGCGTGGGTATAAAAAATGCCCTTTTCCCCAATTTAGCCAAATCCAAAACGGTGGTGTAGCCAGAACGGGAAAGTACCAGTTCACTTTCGTTAAAGGCATTTTCCAATTGAGCAGAATTCATATAATTATAGATGGTTGTATTTTTTTGCTGGGTTACCTGCTGTTCCTTTTCTATTTTTCCTTTTATAAAAAGAACAGCTCCCGAAAAACGCTCGGTTTCAACAAGTAAATGCTTTTCTAACAGGGTCCGCTGTGGCTCGGGCCCGGAGATAATTACCATTAAACGGTATTTTTTTGCCGTATCTTTTTTTTCAAGTCGGCTTAAAGCCCCGATGTATTTTATTTTTTCGTTTTTACATTGCAAATGTCCAAGCTTTCCGCTTAAATTAGGCTCGCCTTCAACATCGGGGACCCAACATTGGTTATATCGGTCAATTATTTTTTGATGTACCTTAGAACTAACCCACGTGGTATTGCCCGTTAATACGTTTAACTGATGTGTAATAAAAACACAAGGAACTTTTTTTGAATATACCCCCAAACGGTTATCCGAAATTATCCCACATAAATTATAGGCTTTCACCAAATGCTTTGTTTGTTGGTGTTCCTTTTTCATTGCTTTTAGGATTTTGGGCGAATCCCAAAGCATTTTAAGTTTGAAGTATTTTGCCTTTTCAGAATATTTAATTTTATACGAAGGCATTTCAACAAAAGTAAGGGCCGGAAATTCTTTTTTAAGTAAGTTCAATGCATCCCCGTCCGAAGCGATTATGGGCTCAAAATTATTTTCAAGCAAGCTTTTTATTATAGGAATGCACCGCGTGGCATGCCCCAAACCCCAGTTTAATGGGGCCACGAGAATTTTTTTCCTTGCCGGAGATATCTCGTTATCTATCTGGATTGCTGATTTCTGCTTACCTGAAATGCCTTTACGGTTTGGCTCGCCCTTGGGCTGTCGACTTTTAATCATAACTACAAATGAAGTCTATTTTCAACTAAGAAAGATTTCCTTAATTTTGCCTTTTAATTAAATAATTGTTGTGGGGAGTAAAAATAAACTGAAACGCTTCAAAGAGAACGAGACATTTCCAAACGTATTACAACCAAAAAGAGAGGATCTTGTTTATGGAGAATTTTTATTAAAAGGTAAATGGAACGAAACGTTTTTTAATAACGACAACCCCATTGTACTGGAATTGGGCTGTGGAAAAGGCGAATATACCGTAGCTCTTGCCAAAAAAAACCCGAACAAAAATTTTATAGGCATCGATATAAAAGGGGCTCGTTTTTGGCGGGGCGCAAAAACAGCCGTTGAAGAAAACCTCCCAAACGTTGCTTTTGTAAGGTCTCAAATAGAGCTTATTGAATATATCTTTAATGAAAACGAAGTTGATGAAATCTGGATTACTTTTCCCGACCCCCAAATAAAATACAAGCGAACCAAACACCGGCTCACAAATCTTGACTTTCTAAAGCGATATAACCACATCCTTACCAAAGATGGGGTAGTCCATTTAAAAACCGATAGCGAATTTATGCACGGTTATACATTGGGCCTGCTCCACGGCTTAAAATACGAGGTTCTTTATGCAAATCATAACGTATATAAAAACGAAGGGAGTCCAGAAGAAGTAACTTCTATACAAACTTTCTACGAAAATCAGTATCTTGAGGTAGGAAAACCTATTACTTATATAAAGTTTAAACCTAATTGATGCCACATTTAATCATTCTTTTCTTTGCTACCTTTTCTGCATCGCTCATGGCCATTGTTTTCCCTGGGCTTGTAAATATAACGGCCGCAAAGACAAGTGCCCAACGGGGAAAGACCAACGGAATAATATTTGCCATTGGCGCCTCGCTTATTGTGTCGCTACAGGCATATATTGGCGTGCTTATCTCAAAATACCTATACAACAACCCGTTTGTAATAGACATCCTCCTTAAAATTGCACTGGCTGTCTTTGCCTTTTTTGCCATTTATTTTTTTATCATGGCCAAGAAAAACAAAAGCACGAAAAAAGTAAGGCAGGTAAATATTGAAAACAAAAGGATCAATATTTTTTTAAAAGGGATGCTAATCGCTGCCCTAAATGTATTGCCAATAGCCTATTTTTGTGGCCTCAATGCCGCTTGGAACGTTTCCGGATGGATTAAATTTCAATTATGGGACATTCTTGTTTTTGTAATAGCAGCCGGTATGGGCACCTTTGCCATGCTATATATGTATGTTTTTTATTTTGATAAACTGGAAGACCGAACCGATACTTTTTCCCGTTATTCCGATTATATCATCAGTGCTTTAATGGCTTTGTTACTTATTATCACCCTTATCAGGTTGTTTTATATGGAAGCGTAAACCGGTTATTCTCCCAATAAAGAAGCTTATAATAATTTTCATTTTTCGGTTCTTTTTCACTTAACTTTACAATCCTACAGCATTCCAACCATGAAAGACAACCAAAACTTTTTTGAACGCGTATACGATGTTGCCCGGTTAATCCCCTATGGAAAAGTAACTTCCTATGGTGCCATTGCCAAATATCTGGGTGCCGCCCGAAGTGCACGTATGGTGGGCTGGGCCATGAACGGCAGTGGCCTAAAAGCCGATGTTCCTGCACATAGGGTTGTTAACCAAAAGGGAATCCTTACCGGAAAACACCATTTTCAAGGCACTAATTTAATGCAGCAATTGTTGGAAAGCGAAGGTATTCCAGTAAAAGACAATCAAATACAAAATTTTGAAAACTATTTTTGGGATCCGGCAAAAGAGCTTTAGGTATTTTTGTGTTTAAGGCTTGAAAATCCAGCATCACAGACATCAAAATGCAAAACTTTAACTTTTTTCTCCTTTAACTCTTTAATCAATTTTGTCTTTAACTCATTAAAGTTTATAATGAATCTGCTCAACAATTATCTAGTTTTTAATTTTTTTAAGTATTTTTTCAAAATCTGAAGGGTTAACTATTTTGGCAGTTCTAAAGGGATTGTGTTCTAATAAATCTTTATCTCCTGTAACTAAATAATCTGCTTTTGAGAAATCTATTAAATCTAACAGGAAATTATCTTTTGGATCTCTACTTATGGCATGAGTTGGTGTAACAGGAACTTCTATTGCAATTATTTCAAGTAGTTGGATTAACTCTTCTACGTTCTTTTGAGAAAAATATTTTTTAAGTTTCTTGCGTCTTGTAACCTCCTTTATTTCAATTAATAATTGCTCAGTAGTAATAATTATTATTCGTCCATCAACTATATATTCCTTTATAATTGTTAGCCGTTTACCAATAAGAAAACTTATCCATACGTTGGTGTCAAAAATTACCTTAATGCTTTTGCTTGCCATATAATTTTTGTCTTACCGCTTCTACTTCGTCATTAATAGATTCTATACTAAGTTCATCAGTTTTAAATTTATCAAGCAATTTAGACAATTTGGTTTTCACCCCCTCTTTTTCGAGTTCTTCTGTAAGTTTTATTTTTTGTTTTGTAGGTAACTTTTTTACCAATTCTAAAATTTGCTCAAAAGTTATATCTATTTGTATTGCCGTTTTCATAACTCCCTTTTTTCAAATTTAGTTAAAATTAATAATATTTCTCCGTCGATTCGTATCATGCATAAAACATTGTTCAAAAGATTAAAAAACTTACAGAGGAAATTTTAATCAGTAAAAATAAGTTTACATTAAACTTCTTCATCTTCAAAAAATTAAAATCCAGCATCACAAACATCAAAATGCAAAACTTTAACTTTTTTCTTCCTTTAACTCTTTAATTAACTCATCCTTCATCATATAACTTTACAAACTTTTCAACTTTACAAACTTTCAACGCTATAATTCAACATCTATTTAACTTCTAACTTTTAATACGTATCTTTGTAATTTAGAATGAGTTTAAAAAAGAATTGCACAAGAAGAATACATGAAAATAGATAAAAAAGAAGTGTTACGGGCACTCGAAACGATTTCTGTGCCTGGGGAAGGAAAGAACATGATTGAAAGTGGGGCCGTTACCAATGTAATGACCTTTGGAGATGAAGTAGTTGTAGATATTACCATTGGCAACCCAAGCCTTCAAGCCAAAAAGAAAACGGAGATTGAAATATTAAAGACCGTTCATGATAAAGTTTACCAAAAGGCAAAAGTTAAAGTGAACATTAAAGTTGAAGCACCAGAAAAACCTCAAATAAAAGGAAAAGCAATCCCGGGCATAAAAAATATTATTGCCGTTGCATCGGGAAAAGGCGGTGTAGGTAAATCTACCGTTACCTCAAATTTGGCGGTAACCCTTGCCAAAATGGGTTTTAATGTAGGTTTGTTGGATGCAGATATATACGGTCCCTCGGCCCCGATTATGTTTGATGTGGAAAACGAAAAACCGTTGGCCATCAACGTAAATGGAAAGTCGAAAATGAAACCTATTGAAAGTTATGGTGTAAAAATACTTTCAATCGGTTTTTTTACCCAACCAAACCAAGCGGTAATCTGGAGAGGGCCCATGGCCTCCAAAGCACTCAATCAAATGATTTTTGACGCTGCTTGGGGCGAACTGGACTTTTTGCTTTTAGACCTCCCACCAGGAACCGGAGATATTCACCTAAGTATTATGCAAGCGCTCCCAATTACCGGTGCCGTTGTGGTAAGCACTCCGCAAAATGTAGCCCTGGCCGATGCAAAAAAAGGAGTTGCCATGTTCCAACAGGAGAGCATTAACGTTCCCGTGTTGGGCATCGTGGAAAATATGGCGTATTTTACGCCCGAAGAATTACCAAACAACAAATATTATATCTTTGGTAAGGAAGGGGCCAAAAACCTGTCTAACGACCTGAAAGTGCCCTTTTTAGGCGAGATCCCATTGGTGCAGAGCATTCGGGAAGCAGGAGACGTTGGGCGTCCTGCAGCACTACAAGACAATACCCCACTTGAAGGTGCCTTTAAGGAGCTCACCAAAAACATAGTGCAAGAGGTAGTAAACCGCAACAAAAGCCTGCCTCCAACCGAAGCCATTAAAATAACAACAATGGCGGGTTGCGCAGCGGTAAAAAAATAATAATTATAAAAAAATGACGTCGGAAGAAGTTAAATTAAACGTAGAGAAAGCGCTTGAAGAAATCAGGCCTTTTCTTGAAAGCGACGGTGGCAACATAAGCCTTGTTTCCATCGATAACGACAAACTTGTAAAAGTAAAGCTTGAAGGAGCATGTGTTGGCTGTAGTGTTAACCAAATGACACTAAAAAGTGGTGTGGAAATGACCATTAAAAAGTATGCTCCGCAAATAGAACAGGTTATCAACATAGATTAATTAGGGTGCACTTAACAGGTTTTTACCACCCCAACACCCAACTTAAAAGACGTGGGGAAAATCTTGATAAATGCCCGTAAATAATAGTGGACAAGATAATAATCTTGCCCAAAATAATATTTTATAAAAAAGAGAAAGGCAGTAAACTCTTTTAAAAATTATTTTTCAATGATTAAAACAGATATTCTTATAATAGGTGCCGGACCAACAGGACTTTTTTCTGTTTTCGAAGCCGGATTGTTAAAATTAAAATGCCATCTTATTGATGCACTTCCACAACCCGGTGGACAATGTGCCGAAATATATCCCAAAAAGCCTATTTATGATATTCCAGCATATCCAGAAGTATTGGCAGGCGACCTCGTAGCTAACCTTATGAAGCAAATTGAACCCTTCGAGCCAGGATTTACTTTGGGCGAACGTGCCGAAACCATTGAAAAACAAAATGACGGTTCTTTTATTGTTACCACCAACAGAGGTACCAAACACCATGCGCCCGTTGTTGCCATTGCAGGTGGCCTGGGGAGCTTTGAACCCAGAAAACCACAGCTGGATAATATAACCAATTTTGAAGACAATGGCATTGAATACATTATTCGAGACCCTGAGTTGTACAGAAACAAAAAAGTAGCCATTGCCGGCGGTGGCGACTCTGCTTTGGACTGGAGTATTTTTCTGGCCGATGTTGCCAATGAAGTTACACTCATCCATAGAAGAAATGAGTTTAGAGGGGCATTGGATTCGGTAGAAAAAGTAGAATCCCTAAAGAAAACAGGCAAAATAAACTTAATTACACCTGCCGAAGTAACTGCGCTCCAAGGCAACGGAAAATTAGAAAGCATTACCATAAAACAAGAAGGTGAAGAATTCAATCTGGAACTGGATCACTTTATCCCCTTATTTGGGCTTTCGCCAAAATTAGGTCCTATTGCCAATTGGGGACTGGAAATTGAAAAAAATGCGATTAAAGTAGATAATACTTTGGACTACCAAACCAATATTCCCGGAATTTATGCTATTGGCGACGTAAATACTTATCCCGGAAAGTTAAAATTAATCCTTTGCGGGTTCCATGAAGCTACCTTAATGTGCCAAAGTGCCTACAAACGTATTTTTCCTGATAAAAAATATGTAATGAAGTACACAACCGTAAGTGGAGTTGACGGTTTTGACGGAAGCAGGAAAGAGGCAGAAAAAGCAGTTGTGAAATCTATTAAATAAGCCATTATTCCATAAATCAGGTATAGCATTCCAAATTTTAAACAGCCCTTATATACTGGTTACTAATTTTACATGCCGTTACCAAAAAATTTATTTCTCAAAAAGAAGTTTTAACAACAATTCCCTACTAAATTAGTAGACTGATAAAAACTTTTATTTATTTTTGTCGCTCAAAATTTTAACGAATGTCTGATATAACCATTAAGATAAAAGATAGAGAAGGTAACGTACACGAAGTACAGGCCCCAACAGATATGGCCATGAACCTTATGGAAATTGTACGTTCGTACGAGCTGGCCCCCGAAGGTACCATCGGTGTTTGCGGAGGCATGGCCATGTGTGCTTCTTGCCAATGTTATGTAACGTCAGACCATGTATTGCCCGAAATGAGCTATGACGAAGATTTAATGCTTGCGGAGGCATTTAATGTAAAAGATAATAGTCGCCTTGGTTGCCAGATACAAATGACCGAAGATCTTGACGGACTTGAAGTTGAATTGGCCCCCGAAATATAATTTTATTTGCTCAATATATTTTTCTTTTTCACCTCAAACAATATTTGAGAAACAAAACTGCTATAACATTCTTTAGAAGGGTGCAAACCATCTGAAGCGATTAAAGCAGGATTATTAAGCCCTTCCCTACTGATGTTGGTAATATTTACAAACGAAACCCCGTTGGCTTCAACTATTTTTTTTGCAAAAGCGTTGTATTGATCTATTTCGGTTGATATTTTTTTGGGATCTGGTTTTTTCTGTCCATAAGGGGTGTACGCATAATCGGGTATTGAAATTACAATTACACGGTTAGTATCGCCTCCCGCCAATTGAACGGCCTTGGTTAAAAGTGCCGGAAAATCTTCTTGGTACAACGAAAAATCCTTCCCTTGGTATTGATTGTTCACTCCAATTAACAACGTAACCAAGTCTTGGTTGCCTTGTGGCAAGGAGTCTTTTATTCCTTTAATCAAATCTGAAGTAGTCCAACCGGTTTTAGCTATAATCTGTAAAGCAACCTTCTCCTTTTCTTCATTTGCTATTTTTTCTAACAACTGAATAGGAAAACTACAGCTTTCGCATACACTTTCGCCTATGGTATAACTGTCGCCCAAGGCCAAATATTTAAACGTTGGGGTAGCTGGAGTAGTTGTTTGTACAACTTTTTTTTGTGTTGTACATCCTACAAAAGTAATAACTGCTAAAAAAAGTATAATTTTCTTCATATTATTCATTTTCTAATGCAAAGGCAATTATCTGGTTCCCTTTTGGGGTCCCTAATTTTTCGCCTCCACAAGCCAATACAATATATTGTTTTCCTTCAATTATATACGTTGAAGGTGTGGCAAAAGATGCCGCCGGAAGTTTTGTTTCCCAGAGCAAGTTACCATTATTTCTGTTAAAAGCTCTAAAATATCCATCTTTAGTAGCCGCAATAAACAAAAGTCCGTTTTCGGTAATAATGGGACCCCCATAATTTTCGGTGCCCGTTCGTTTATTGCCTAAACTTTCTGTAACCCCCAATGGTACTTGCCAAAGGTACTTTCCCGAATTTAAATCAATGGCAGACAATGTTCCCCATGGAGGGGCAATTGCCGGTAACCCATTGCTGTCTAAAAACTTGTTATATCCCGTATGCTTATACGGGGGTTTATATTTTAAATTTACGTAATTATTCTCAACTTCTTTCTTTTGCCCTTTATAAATATATGCTAAAATTGCCTCCCTCTCGTCCTTGGATAGCTGTGGAAATCCGGGCATCATTCCTTTTCCCGAATTTATCAAATCGAGCACATTTTCTTCTGTTAGCCTATCCGAAAGGCCTTTCAACGATGGATACCCGCTCTCCGGCAATCCGCCCATATCTTTTTGATGACACGTGGCACAATACATTTTGTAAAGACCAGAGCCATCAATACTAGTTCCGGAAGAAATTTCTTGTGTTTCTTCCATTTGTAATATCCAAGGCATTTCATTTGCATTCACATATAAAATTCCGTTTTTAGCATCGGCTCCCGCCCCGCCCCACTCGGCACCGCCATCATAACCGGGCAACAATAAAACGGGACTCAATCCCGGAGGGGCATATATTTCTTTGTTAAAAGTATTGAACCTCTTTTTTAAAGCTTCCTTATTTCCTGCAAACGGACTAATATCGGCTTCTGTTAAATCGCTGCTCTGCCGTGCAAATGGCTTGGGTAATTTGGGAATGGGCTGTGTTTTCCATGCTTCTTCTCCATTTAATGTTGAAGCGGGAACAGGTACTTCATCTATATCGAACAAAGGTTTTCCGGTAATTCTGTTGAAAACAAACACATAGCCTTGCTTGGTTACTTGGGCAACGGCTTTAACAACCTTTCCATTGCGTTTAACTTCTATTAAATTGGGCGGCGCCGGCAAATCGCGGTCCCAAATATCATGGTGCGTAAATTGATAATGCCATAAAAGTTTTCCTGTGCTGGCATTGAGCGCCAATAAACAATTGGCATATAAATTTTGCCCCTCCCTGTTGCCGCCATAAAAATCGGGGGCCGCAGAACCTGTAGGTACGTAAATAATTTCCTGCTTTGTATCTACGGCCATTCCTGCCCAATTGTTTGCGCCGCCAATCATCTTGTTTGTATAAGCTTCTTTGTTTTGCCATGTATTGTATCCTTCTTCATTTGGATAAGGAATGGTATGGAATGTCCATTCCAGAGCACCTGTTTTTACATTAAAAGCCCGAATATCGCCCGGGGCCGCATCCGCCCCTTCCGATAGGCGTACCGGCATAATAATTAAATCCTTAAAAACAGTCCCCGGTGTATTGGATATTATAAATTTTTTCTGTGCAGATTTGGGTAGCCCAAGGTGCAAGTCTACCCTGCCATTTTTCCCGAATGTTGATATAGGCTTTCCCGAAATGGCATTTAAGGCATATAGATATGGGCCTACGGTATACAAAATACGCTTATCGTTTTTTTCTTCCCAATAGGCCACTCCGCGACTGGTACTATGCCATGCTTTTAACGTGTCGCCAAACTTCCAGACTTCTTCCCCGGTTACAGCATTCAAGGCAAAAGCCTGAACTTTTGCTGTAACGCCATAAACAAGGCCGTTTTCAATTATCGGGTTCATTTGCATCTGACCGCTGTCCCTCAATTTATGCGACCATACAATTTTTAGCCGGTTTACGTTTTGGGGCGTAATTTGAGATAGATCTGTATAATGATTTCTATCGGAACCTCCCAAATAATCGTTCCATTTGTATGTTGATGGTCCATTTTCTTCTTTGGCGCACGACAAGAACATTAACAACATAAACAAAAAGGAAAACTTCTTCATTTTTAGGTTGTTTTATAGTCTATTATTTTTTTTGGGCCTTCCAAAACGGCCCTTACAATTTGCAAAAAGCCATCGTCGGTAGTGTCTACATACCATTTTATAAGTGCTATTTCCCCATTTTGAATTTCAATTCCCGTAATGCTTCTTGGGTGTACACAACTGCCATCGTTAAAATAGGCAATATCTTTTGGTTCTGGAAACCGTGGGCGGTGCGTATGCCCGGTAATGGTAAACTGATTCTTCCTGTCGGCTATCCATTTTTTTGTACGGCGTTCTATTTTTATAAGTTCGGTATTGTTTTTTGCGGGGCTGGTGGGATCGGAAATTCCAACAACCTGTAGCGACCTCCATAACACCCTTACCATAAAACGGTTCCACCTCCAAAAGGTATGGTTACGCCAATCGGCCTGGTGCCCATGCGCCAAAAATATTTGTTGTTTTGTTTTTTTATGCTGAAGGATAATTGCCTCGTGGTATTCCAGTCCGGGCATGAACGGCACTTTCTCGCCTAAATTTGGGTCCAACCAAGTATCGTAATGTTTTTTTATTGTTTTTTTATCTTGATAAACCATATCGTGATTACCATAAAGCAAGTACAGCCTATTGGCATCGTGAAAATGTTTTAGCAATAAAAAAACATTTTTATGCGATTCGAAAAGACTGTTAAAGTGAAGGTTTTCCCACAATTCGTTTCCATCGCCCAATTCGCAATAGGTAAAGCCTTCGTTGTAGTATTGTTTTAACGCATGAAAATAAGTATTTCTATTGTTTGCAAAATCATCGGCAAAACTATTGTCACCCCGGTGGCAATCGCTAAAAAGTATATATTTTGAAGTATCGTCGAACTCGACAATCTTTGCGTTTTTAAAAGCCTTATCAAAACGTTGGTGTGTAGACATGCCTTAAAAATAAATATTTAATTTCAATATTTACCATTTAATGGCGTGCCCCTCAAAAGGAAATAAACTTTCTACATAATAAAAAGCGTTATCCCTATTTAATAGGTGCTACTTTTTGCAAGAGCGAAATTTCCTTTTCTATCCCTTCCCAAAGAACAATTCGTTTAAGCAACGCTGTTTTGGCAACCTGTGTTACCTCGTTCCATTTTTCTGAATCGTTTCCGCATAGTTCTTCGATCATTTTATGGGCAAGTGGGCCATGGGTATCGCCATCTACTTCTATATGTCGATCGAAATAGTAAATTAATTTTTCAAGCATAAGTTCCGGGAAGTCCTTTTGCATGCTTTTTAAAATTGCCGTAAACATTTCTGGTATTAAATCTTCCCTGCCAAAAGTAAACGCGGCGGCTATTTTATGTGGCTTTCCTTCTGCGATGAGCTTGAAGGTGAAGGTTAAAAATTCTTTTATCGAAGCGTTAAGGTCGGCTTTGTCAATTGTCTGCAAAATTGTTTCCATACCGGCTATGGAGTTCACAAAACTTTCTATTTCATCTGTTGGGGCATCACAAGCCTCCATTGCCTCAAGGTACATTTCGTAATGACTTTTATAATTACCCTGCTTGTCTACATCGGTTTCTTCACCCAATACAATTTCGTTAATAAGGTATCTTGTTTGTGGTGCTCCAACAGGTTTCCACGGCAGTGTTGTGCATGTTAATGAGTTTTGGAGCGCTTTTAGTAAGGACATAAAGTCCCAAACTGCAAATACATGGTGCTTAAGGAACAATTGTAATTCTTGTGGCGTTTGTATTTTACCATATAGTTCATGGGTTAGTAATGCACGGCGTTCTGCATTAATTGTATTCTTTACAGACTGTATCATGGAATTTTTCGGCAAAAATATTTTATTAATCTGTGAGAAACAAGTTTTACATGCTTTATCGTTTTGGTATTCAATAGCATGAAGCGTGGTTGCCATGATACTATAATTTTTTTCAAAATAATTAGTATTATAGTTTATTTTTGTAACTTCATATTCTAATATCAAGAAAGCATAGCATTTCCCTTTTATTTCCCCCCAAGTAATTTTAATAAAAAACATGTTGAGGAAATTTTCAATACCAAGTTCTCTCTTCTTTACTATACAATTATGTTATACACAGCATGGCATTAGTAAAGAATTTATAACGCAATGGCAGATTCTATTAAGCCGGTTGATTATACCAATTTCGACCTAAATGAGCTTACATATGTTATTGCCAGTACTTCTTTGATATTGCCTGAATATAATAGGGAAAAGGATTCTTTGCTTGAAGTTTTAAAAAGGAACGTTACCACGTTAAAGGAAAGAGATCGCCTGCAAAGCTATTTTATATTGATGCTCTAGAATTTTAACCATCATTATAGTCAACTTAACGAAACACAATGACTGGGGATTCCTTAAAAAAATATGTCCATAAATTTCCAGAGGGCAACAACTACAAATTATTTACATTAGAGGTGCTCATAGCCACAAATTATATTGAAGTAAACAATTATATCCCGGGCATAATTATTGTCAACACCTTGGTGGGGAAAAAATCAATATAAAGACCTGGGCTACCTCCCGAGCACATACCTTGCATTGTCGCGGGCATATTTTAAAACGTTTCAATTTGACAAATGTATTGAAATCCAAGATGAAGTTTATTCCATTGCTTCGGTTTATTCTACTAAAGAATTTCAGGAATTCTTAAACAGGTATATCCCCAGCAACCTTATTGAAATTTCGCTTTTTGAGTACATGGGGGATCAGGACAAAAAACACCTCATCGATGCAAAAAACCATCTTGACAAGATGCTTGCAAAATATCCGGACACTTTTCAAAAAGAAAATCTATGGTCTTTTTTATATCACTTAAGAAAAGGATACATCGCCTATTTTGAAAATAACTTTGAAACCGCCCAAAAAGAGCTTGAAAAGGTAAACCCAACAGGGCTTTTTGATAGTTTTTACATCCGGTTGGACTATTCTAAAAAAGTATTGGCCGCGTAGCTTAAAATGGAAAAAAATAAAGAAGACGAAGCCCTTTCCTTTCTTTTAAACAACCTGTCAATAGAACCTACAGATAATATCTACAAGGAGTTTATTGCCAAAAAACTTTATAAAAGGTTGAAAAAAGATGAAGATTATGCAAATGCCAACAAGGTCCTGGAAGAAATTCATGATGCCGCTATTACCAAAGAGGTATACAAACACCAAGGCGAAATAGCTATTGCAGACAGGGATTACAATCTTCATAAAAAAGAACTGGAAATCGTTACCCTTAAGAACAAGCTAAGCGAAAAAAGGAACAGGGACCTTTTACTGTACTCCTTGAGCACTATTTTAATTTTGTTGCTAATTGGAATAACTATATTGAGGGCAAAGCAGAACAGAATTAAAAATTTAATAAATGAAGAAAAACACAACTAACGGATACGGTTGCTTGAAGATTCGCTAAAAGATGTTGACAGGAAAATTACAGACAACAGAAAAGAAATAGGGAAAAAATACACAACGATTTATTGAGCAATATTATGGCAGTAAAATACCTTACACCCGATTATAAAAAGAACGCCACTACAGAAAGTTCCAAGCAACGGTTTTCTTCAATCATCGAAGAATGGGACACTATATACCGCGATTCCAGAAATTTTGCTCACAGCCTTATCAATGGAGAAAAAGAAGACCGCCACTTAAATATTGTAGAATACCTGGAAGGGCTACAGCACCAGTTTGACGAAGTAGGTTTGTTGCATATTACCGTTACCATGAGCACCGATGTAAAAGAGCATAATATAAACTCCTTTAACAAGGAAGAACAGAGGGTCATTTACCATTTAATAAAAGAAAGTATTTCCAACACCATTAAACACGCCAATGCAAAAAACCTGGACATCCATATCACCATTAAGCACAACACTTGCTATATTAAGCTCCGGGACGATGGCCATAAAAAGATAAAATCGAAATTCACGGCCCAAAGCAATGGCATTGGACAGCAAAGTTTGACCAAAATATTTAACAAAATCGACGGAAACATTTCCTTTACGCCAAAAAGGCATGGCTATACCGTTGTAGCCCCTTTCCCAATTAGGCCAGAAGAATAACTATCTATACTACAAATTCTGTTTTTGCTGTTTATAAAATGCATCGGCCTGAAGTTGCAAAACCTCTCGCGCTGTTTTTCTTTTGTACTGATATAGTTCATCATCGGCGGCTAAATCTTCATACACTTTATCATTAATCATGGCATCGGTTGCCAATTGTTGCTTGCGCTGATATTCTTTTTGTTCCACCCAATTTTTAACGGTGCTTTCTGCATCTTCCAGCTTGATATCGTATTCGCCCTTGGGTGCCAAAAGCTTGGATATTATTGGTGCCGTTTCTATAGCCAAAAACAATAGAAAAATAAAAAACGAAGGCAGCCACGGCAATTTATCCAATGCATTGACACGTGCCATAAGCCCATCGAAACCATCAATGGTTGGTTGGGTGTTCTCTACTTTTTTTAAATACCCCTCTTGCAACGAGGCAATTTCGGCTTCCTTAACTGCTATTTTGTTATTGTTTTTATCCCTCAATTCATCGAGTTCTGCAAGGGCTGTATCGTGTTTTTCCCTTTTTTCTTTATAAACAGGGCCCTTCCCAATTTTTAAGGTACCTTCCCTGCCTTCGGCTTCGGCTATATAAGTATTGTATAAACTGTTCACTTCGTTTTCTTTTTGGGATATTTCATTCTTCAAACCATTAATTTCGGTTGAAAGTTCCTCCATTTGTGGCGTGTACTGAAGTGCCAATTGCTCCTTGTTATCGAGCGTCATTTGGTTTTTTTCTTCCAATAACACCTGGTCAATCTCCTTTTGGAATATTTTCAACTCAAGTGGTTTTGCAATTACAACAGCAATGATAATGGCCAGAACAATTCTTGGTAAAGCCTGCAATAGCTCGCTTTTAAAATCGTCTTTCTTTTTAATGGTTGAAACAATAAAACGGTCCAGGTTAAAAATAAGTAGCCCCCAAACCAAACCAAAGAAAATGGACGTCCATATAGAATCGAAAACCGTATACAATGCATACGATGCTGCAATGGTTGCCATTACGGCCGTAAAAAATACGGTGCCTCCAATTCCGGCCTGTTTTATCTGTTCGGCTTTGGAACATTGTTCAAGAATATCGGTATCGGCGCCCGAACACATCCAGAAAAATTTTTTCATCATAACATAATTAGGTTTAAGATTGATACTCCATATAACGCCTAAACTATAAAAATCTTACATTTTTTATCATAATTAATCTTTTACAGCTTTGATTTCCAGTGTTTTCAATTTATTCCACAGATCGGGCTCGTCCAATGTAACCGTTTTCGTATTCAATAAATAGCGTTCTCTTTTTCCTTCAAAGGCTTTTTGCAATTCTTGCTCTAAATCCATTATCGTCCCTAATTCTAAATCTTCATCTGCATAAACCCTATATACAACCCCATTATATTTAAAAGCAGGTTGTTGTCTTACATAATTGCGGGTATAGACTTGAACTTCGTTCAAGTTTAAAACATTATCCTTGATCTTTATTTTACCTTCATAATTAATAATGACATTTATATATAATACAGACTGATGTTTTGTTGTTGATTGTGCCAATGCTCCATTACAAGCTATTATTAAAAAGAGCACATATAAGATTCTATATGTAATTTTCATGATTTTTTATGGTATAATTAGTCAATAGCCATAGTACAATCAAATACTATTCCATAAAAAACCGAGGCATTTGCCCCGGTTTTATCGTAAAAACAATGTTTATATTTAAAACTTACTTGTTATGCTCCAATAGATAATTAGTAATGAGCGTATACAAATGCCGTGATGTGTTCTGCCCTTCGTAAATACCATGCGAACGGTTGGGGTACACCATTAAATCAAACTGTTTGTTCTGCCGTATCAATTCATTTATTAAATATTCGGTGTTTTGGTAATGTACATTATCGTCTCCAGTGCCATGGACTACCAATAAATTCCCTTCCAAGTTTTTTGCATAAGTTACGGGCGATCCTTCTATAAAGTCTTCCTTATTCTCTTGCGGCAACCCCATATACCTTTCTTGATAAACATTATCGTAAAACAACTGGTTGGCAACCGCAGCAACGGCAATACCGGTTTTATAAACTTCCGGATATCTAAACATTAAATTCAATGTCATGGAGCCGCCACCGCTCCAGCCCCATACTGATATGCGGTCTGTATCTACAAAATTCCATTTTAAAACTTCTTTTGCGGCCAATGCTTGGTCTTTGGTGTTTACAACCCCTACTTTTCTGTAAATCGACTTACGCCAATTACTGCCCTTTAAAGAAGGCGTTCCACGGTTGTCCATTTTTATTAACACAAAACCCTGTTGTGCCAAAAACATATCGTACAAACCAATCCAGCTATCGGTTGCCATTTGCCCCCAAGGCTCGCCATATACATTAAACACTACGGGGTATTTTTTAGACGCATCAAAATTGGCAGGCTTTGTTATACGTCCGTCAATTTCAATTCCTTCGGAAGTGGTTACCGTAAAAAATTCGGTGACGGGCATTTCCAAATTGCCCAGTTTTTGTTTTAGCCGCTCATTAGACACCAAGGTTATAATGGTGTTATGGTTTAGCAGGCTAATCAAGCGCGTGGTCCTTGGCGTATTAATATCTGTATGATTATGAATGGCATATTTGCCATTTGGGGCAATATTATAAGTGTTAATCCCACTGTACAATTCGGGAGTCAACCTTTTTAAAGTCCCTTTTCCGTTTAACGGAACACTATACAAATACCGTTGCGTAGGATTGTCGGGCGAGGCACTAAAAAACAACTCTTTCTTTGAAACGCCATAAAACGATGCCACATCGTACTCGCCAGGCGTCAATACTACTTTTTCTCCGGTTTTAACATCAACTTTATAAACATGCCGCCATCCGTCGGTTTCTGTCATGCGCAAAAAGGCAGTGTTGTTACCGGTAAGCAACAATGTATTTCCGCCCCACTGGTTGGACGACACATCTGGATACCCAATATCCACCCACGTGTCTTCTGTTTCGGTATAGATTTTTTTGACCGAATTTGTAGACGGACGGTAGGTGTAGATATTTAGTTGGTTTTGTTTTCTGTTTATTTGCTGAATCAACAATAAATCGTTGTCTACCCATTGCATTCCGGGAAGGTAATGTTGCACCGGATCTCCCGGAATGGCTATCCAGTCTATTTTTTTAGAGGAAGTATTTACCACCGCCACTTTAGCACTCGATGGATCTTGCCCTACTTTTGGATATTGAACAGGAATTGGCTTTGAGTAAATGGAATCGGTATTGTTAATCATGTAAAAAGTCCCGATTTTTGATGCATCCAACTGCCAAAAGGCAATGTGTTTTGCATCGGGGCTCCATGAGAAACCGTCGCGCATACCAAATTCCTCTTCATACACCCAATCAAATGTACCGTTAATAATATCTTTGGTACCATCGGTAGTAAATTGTGTAATTTCTCCGGTATTAAAATCTTCTTTGTAAATATTAAAATCGTGTACATAGGCAACGTACTTATTATCGTTTGAAAATTTGGCGAACATAAGCGACGATGACGGAAATTTCTTCCCTATTTGTTGCAACTTTTGGGTATCAAAATCGTATACCCAATAATCGCCTTTTGTATTAGACCTCCATACCCTGCTGGAATTTGTAAATATCAATACTTTGCTCTCGTCTTCAGAAAGGGTAAAATCTTCAATAGGCAACGCTTTTGACGTTTCTGTAGAAGTTAATGCTTCCGCAGCAACAAACACCTCTTTTTTATTGTTTTTACTGATATATTTTATCAATTGGTCTTCTCCTTCATCGTTTTTTTCAATAGTTACAAAGGCATCGCCCCCAGATATCCACGAAATGGGCCGTTGGTAATCCCCCCGGTATTCCGAAGAATTATAAATAGCATCCAATGTAAGCTTTTCCTGTGCCTGCGCTATGGTACAAACCGTTAGGAAAAAGTATAAAAGCCAGTTTATTTTTTTCATTTTTATCTAGTAAGTTTATTAAATAGCATTTTTGAGTGCTTCAACGTCATCGACGGTTTTTGCCAATGGGTTGCCCAATAACTTGCTACCGTTTTTGGTTATTAAAAAATCTTCTTCAATACGGATGCCGCCAAAATCCTTAAATTTTTCAACGGCAGCATAATTCACAAAATCGGCATATTTATTTTGGGCTTTCCAGGCATCAATTAAAAACGGATTGAAATATATACCGGGCTCTACCGTAATTACAAAGCCTTCTTGCAGTTCTTTTCCCAACCGCAGCGACTTTAAGCCAAATACCGTACTTTTTTCCAAGCTATCGGTATAGCCTACATAGGGTTCGCCAAGGTTTTCCATATCGTGCACGTCAAGGCCCATCATATGCCCCAGACCGCATTGAAAAAACAAGGTATGTGCCCCGGCATGTACGGCTTCGTCTGTATTTCCCTTCATGAGCCCCATTCCTTTTAATCCTTCTACCAATTTGGATGCCGCCAATAAATGCACGTCCTTAAAGCGCACGCCCGGCTCTAATGTTTCTATGGCCGAGTTGTGCGCATACAGCACGATGTTGTATACTTCTTTTTGCAGATCGGTAAAACGCGCTGCCGAGGGGAATGTGCGCGTCATGTCGCCCGCATAGCCCATGCTGGTTTCTGCACCGCAATCGCACAATACCAAATTGCCGTTTTTAATTTTATTTTCGGTGGCATGGTTGTGCAAATACTGCCCGTTGGTTGTAAGGATGATGGGAAACGAAATGTTCCCGCCACCACCAATGGCTATGGCCTGTAAATCGCCTGCAATTTCCTTTTCGGTTTTACCGGCCACGGCATTTTGCATGGCATAGGTATGCATGGCAGCGGTTGTATTTACCGCTTTATGGATCTGCTCTACCTCAATGGCCTCTTTTATTTCACGCTGGGCCACCACGGCCTTGATAAAGGGAACCGAGCATTTTTTTTCTACTTCGGAAACCGGGATATTCAAGAATTGGCATATCTGGACAACCGTTGCAGGGCGGTATGGCGGCAAATAATGAACGGCCTCCCGTTGTTGGGCCTTCTGGACATATGAAGCCAACTCCTTTAACGGTCTTACCGTTTTTATGCCAGCCTTTGCGGCCAATTCTTCCAATGGTGTTACGGCACCGATCCAAACTATTTCTTCGGGTGTCGGGTTGTTGCCAAAAAGGATTTCTTCATCGTTTTCAATATCAATTACAAAATAAACATCGGGAATATTAATGCCCGTGTAGTATAAAAAAGTACTGTCCTGGCGGAAGGGGTACCAATTGTCCTTGCAGTTCATCCCGCTTTCCCCGTTTCCAGGAAAAAGCAAGACACCTTTTTTTAAATTGGACTTTAATGTTGCCCTTCTGGCTATATAAACTTCTTGTGAAAACATAGATTTATGGTTTATGGGAATAAAATCTTTCAAATTTGACAATAATACGGGGGTTTCGCAACAATTTAAGGTGTTAAGGTTAATTTAGTATCATTTCCGGTTAATATTTGTAGTTTTATAAGAAGCTAAGGGAAATAATTTATTTATACCGGGGTAATGAGCACTGCTCTGGCTTTCCCATGCACTGCTCTGGCTTTTTTGCCAGTAAACTGGCAAATCCCCCATTGCTGTACTAATCCACGAAATAAGAACTGATTTATATTTTTTCGTAAACGGATCGCTTTTTATGTCTCGGCAATATTATATATGCACACTCCTGCAAGATTGAAAAAAACCTTGCAGGCCATAGGGTAGTTTTTGTTTTTTCAGAATACTTTACCTGCTCAATTCGGTAAAGTATTTATAAAAATATGGTATGGTCTCAATGCCTTTTAAATAATTCCATATGCCGTAATGCTCGTTGGGCGAATGTATGGCATCGCTATTGAGGCCAAAGCCCATTAATATAGTCTTGCTTTTCAATTCCTTTTCAAACAGAGAAACAATAGGGATACTCCCACCGCTACGTTGCGGGATGGGCGTTTTGCCAAAGGTTTCCTCGTATGCCCTGCTTGCCGCCTGGTACCCTGTGCTGTCTATAGGCGTGACATATGGATGCCCGCCGTGGTGGGGTTTTACAATAACTTTTACCCCTGCCGGTGCCAAGCTTTCAAAATATGCCTGAAACAGATCGGTTATTTCCCGCCAATCTTGGTGCGGTACCAACCGCATGGATATTTTGGCCGATGCCTTGCTGGCAATTATCGTTTTGGCACCTTCGCCAATATAACCGCCCCATATTCCATTTACATCCAGTGTCGGGCGGATGCTGCTACGCTCGTTGGTGGTATAGTCTTTTTCGCCATACACATCGTTTATGGCCAATGCTTTTTTATAATCTTCCAATGAGAAAGGTGCCTTTTCCATTTCGGCGCGCTCTTCTACAGAAAGTTCATCTACTTTATCGTAAAAACCGGGAATGGTAATATGGTTGTTTTCGTCGTGCAATGTGGCTATCATTTTATTGAGCACGTTAATGGGGTTGGCCACCGCACCGCCGTACAAGCCGCTGTGCAAATCACGGTTGGGGCCTATTACTTCTACTTCAACATAACTTAAGCCGCGCAAGCCTGTGGTAATGGACGGGACGTCTTTGGCTATCATTCCGGTATCGGAAATCAGGATAACATCGTTGGACAGCTTTTCCCGGCTGTTGATAATAAACCATTCCAGGCTTTCGGACCCCACTTCTTCTTCTCCTTCAATCATAAATTTCACGTTACAGGGAAGGTTTCCTGTTTGCGTCATGTATTCCAAGGCTTTTACATGCATGTACATTTGCCCTTTGTCGTCACAGGCACCTCGTGCAAAAATAGCTCCTTCGGGATGCAGTTCGGTTTCTTTTATTATTGGTTCAAAAGGAGGCGATTCCCATAAATCTATGGGATCTGGTGGCTGTACATCATAATGGCCATATACCAAAACCGTGGGAAGTGTTTTATCTATTATCTTTTCTCCATAGACAATTGGATATCCGGGAGTTTCGCAAATCTCGACATGATCGCAACCTGCCCTTTCCAGTGCATTTTTAACGGCATCGGCAGTATTAAGGACGTCTTGGGAGAAAGCTGGATCGGCACTAACCGATGGCATTTTTAATAATTCTATAAGTTCTGATATGAATCGATCCCTGTGCGTATCGATATACGACTTTATATTTTCCATGAAGTATTTTGTTGTAAAATCAAATGTACAAAAAAAGAAGTTTTTTTGATTATAAAGTTTGAATATTCAAAAATTGAATTATATTTGCACCCACAAATTCGTCGCGGGTATAATACGTGCCCTTTATGGTACAGGCGGGGAATTGACAGACAGATTGGACTTAGTAATTAAGCCAAAAAAGTTCATAAAAATATAAAATGCGGGTGTGGTGGAATTGGTAGACACGCCAGACTTAGGATCTGGTGCCGCAAGGTGTGAAGGTTCGAGTCCTTTCACCCGCACAAAAAGCTCTCAAATTTTTGGGAGCTTTTTTTATTTGGGTACAACAAATCACCGATTTTCAGCTTTCTAATTTTATTTCCAGCTTTCTGCTACCATTTTACTTTTGTCATTCTTCCATTAATTATTAGTCAAATACCTCAGATTATCAAAAATACGTTGGATTAACCTCCTCTCGTTGGTAACGTGGAGTTGCTACTTTTACTCGGACATAAAATTTAAGACTGTTTGTTATAAAACAAATATCTTAGAAACATGAAAAAACGATATTACAGTCCTGAATTAAAGGAGCAAGCAGTTCGGTTAAGTTACCAACGAGAGAATATAAAAGAATTAGCAGACGAGTTGGGTTTAGAAGTCCAAAGGATTTATAAATGGCGAAAGGCAGCCAGAACAACAATATCTCCTAAGCCAGAAAAAGCAGTGCCTGATGACACATTAGAGGTTAAAAGACTGCGCAAAGCTCTTAGAGAAAAGGAACTTGAACTTGAGATATTAAAAAAGGCCGTGCACATCTTCTCCAAGAGCGATGGGAATTGAAAATCAGCGTAAGCTAAATCTATGGATTTATAGCCAGCTATAAACATTTATATCCTACCCAAGAGGATGTGCAAGGTATTTAAAGTCAGTAGGAGTAGTTTTTATAGATGGTATACGGCTGGACCCTCAAAACGAAGATTGGAACTTAGCCTATTTACGGATTTGATTAAAACGGAATTTGACCAGAGCAAAAAACGATATGGCTCTACACGAATAGCAGAAAAACTTAAACGTAAAGGCTACTGTATATCCAGGTTTAGAGTAGCTAAAATTATGAGGGCTAATAATTGGGTAAGCAAACACAAAAGAAAATTTAAAGCTCCCACCGATTCAAATCACAGTTATCCGGTTTGCAGAAATTTATTGAACAGAAACTTTAATCCCAGTAGATTAAATGAAGCTTGGGTTAGCGATATTACCTATATCCAAACCAATCAAGGGTGGTTATACCTAACCACAATTATTGATTTGTTTGACAGGCAGGTAATAGGTTGGTCATTAAGTACAAGTAAGTTTACATACCGATCAAACTATTATTCCAGCCTGGAAAATGGCTATAAGCAAGCGTATTATAAACATGGATTTAATATTTCACTCAGATCGTGGGATACAATACGCCTCAAAAACATTTAGAACTTTTATTAAATCCAATCCTTTGGTAACTCAATCTATGAGTAGAAAGGGAAATTGTTGGGATAATTCAGTTGCTGAATCCTTCTTTAAAACATTAAAGGTAGAGCTTGTTTATGATGATGATTTTAAAACTATAGAGCAGGCTAAAACCGCTGTTTTTGAGTACATCGAAATATGTGACCTCCTCCCATTAAATCAGACTGATAAAAACTAGAGTATTTCTGGCAAATAAATATTTAACTTTAAATAAATTATTTGCTTATGAAACGATCAAAATATACCGAGTCGCAGATTGTATTTGCGATAAAACAGGTTGAGACTGGAACACGTCTTTCTGAGGTCTGTCGCAAGATGGGAATCAGCGAGGCTACCTTTTACAATTGGAAGAAAAAATACGGTGGTCTGGGTGTCTCTGAACTGAGAAGGCTTAAAAACTTGGAGGAGGAGAATGCGCAGCTTAAAAAGCTTGTAGCTGATTTAAGTCTTGACAAGCAGATTCTTCAGGACGTACTTAAAAAAAGTTCTGAGGCCGTCTCGAAAACGGGAGATGGTCAGCAATATTCGTATGGAATATAATATTTCCATCAACCGTTGTGTACGCCTAATATTGCTGCACAAAAGCGTTTTTTATTATACACCCAAAGAACGTGGAGATGAATTGCTGCGTATGAGAATGAAAGAAATAGCAGCAACACGGGTACGCTATGGGTTTTGGAGGATCTATATCTTGCTTCGCCGGGAAGGCTTTATGGATAATCATAAACGCGTTTATAGAGTGTATTGCGAAGAAGGTTTAAACCTCAGATCTAAGAGACCTAAAAGAAGTCGGTGTGCAGCCCATAGACAGCCTGCTCTTGGTAATGCCTCTAGTTTACATGAGTGCTGGAGTATGGATTTTGTGACAGATCAACTCTACGACGGAAGCCGTTTCAGGGCCTTAACTGTAGTAGATAATTATAGTCGTAAATGTTTAGCTATATATGCAGGAAAATCCCTTAAAGGAAGTGATGTTGTTGGGGTGATGGATAATTTAGTTACTAGTGCAAGAGTTTATTCTAAACGCATAAAAGTAGATAATAGAAGTGAATTTATCAGTAAAGTATTGGATAAATGGGCTTATGAAAACAATGTTGAATTATACTTCTCAAGACCCGGAAAACCTACTGATAATCCATTTATAGAAAGCTTCAATGGATCTTTCAGAGATGAATGTTTAAATACAAACTGGTTCTTCTCTTGGGAAGATGCTCAAGAAAAGTTCGATATTTGGAGGGAAGACTATAACGGGTTTAGACCACACAGCTCATTGGGTGACATGTCACCCAATGAGTACATTGAAATCAATGAAAATAGCCCAGATTCTCTAGTTATGACCAGTACCTAAATATGGGAGGAGGTCAATAGCCCACCTACAATTTATTGCTAAAAAGGCACAAGTGATAAATTAAAAACATCTCATTTACAAATGAAAATTGGTGTCAGAACTTATAATTAAATCCCAGTAATATATTATCTCGATTGGATGTAAATGTAATTTCCATACGCTCCTTTCGATATTCATTCGTAAATAAATAACTACTACCAACACCTATTGCCGCTCCCACCAAGACATCTAATATATCATGCTGATCTGCATAGATTCTACTATATCCTGTGAACGCAGCTAAAGTATATGCGGGTATTCCATACTTCCAACCATATCTTTTTTGAATAAAAGCCGCACTCTGAAATGTCGTGGAGGTATGCCCTGATGGAAAAGAATTATTATTAGCTTCATTGGGTCGTGGTTTAGTAATAGCTAGTTTTAATCCAAAAGTCATAGCTTCATTTACGGCTAAACCTTTTAAGAACTGCCAAGACCCTTGTTTATCACCTATGATAAGGGTTGATCCCAATGAAATAGCTGGCATCGCATACAAAAGAATATCTCCTGAAGTTTCAATCGCTTTTTCTTGTGAATACAATCTCAAATTCCAAAAGCAAGCAAAATAGATAAAAAATATAAAACACTTCTGAATTTTAAAATAGAAGATTTTGGTAGTAGAATTAAAAAGATAATACATGAGGTAATGCTATCAGTTAAGTAATTTTAATATAATAGGCATGCTTATTTTAGGATTAAGTATCCAAAAGTAAATCACGATTCTAAAGAAATTCTAAAGTTTTAAAGAATACACTTAATTAATCACTATAATTGAGTCTTTTAATAATTCGATGGATACCTTTATTTCTTCTAAAATTTTATATTCTCCATCCATTTGAGATTCAAGGTACTTCCCTTTATTTCTTATTATGTCCAGCTTATTTGTTTGATAACTAACCACTCCCTTTATACTTAGATGTCTTTTGAAAATCAACATTATCCCAAACCATACCAACTGTAGTTTTTGCATTTTTGGGATTATAAGCACATCCAAAAGGCCATCTTTTAATGATGCCTTTGGGGTAAGACTAAAATTATACCCTAGTTCATTGGAGTTGGAAGCAAAAATTAAAAATGGGTCTTTATACATTTTTGTCCCGTTAATGGTTACAACCAGAGAATCATCCTTTTTATCATTAAAAAAAGTAACAGCACAAGCTTTTAAATAACTCTTAAGGGTACGTCCATTAAAGCCTTCATAGTTTCGTATTACCTTGGCATCAAACCCAAAACCTGTATTACTAAAAAAATAATTACCATTACAGATACCCACATCAATTTTGTTGGTAACTTGATGCTTAATGATCATGAGGGCTTTTTCAATATTTTTAGGAATATTCAAATGAGAAGCTAGTCCATTACCTGAACCAATTGGTATTATTCCTAAGATACATTGAGAATTCACTAAAACAGAAGCTACTTCATTTATGGTTCCATCACCACCGCATGCAACAATAATATCTGCTCCTTGACTAACAGATTCTTGAGTTAGCACAACAGCCTCACCTTTATATTTTGTATACTTAATTACTAATATATAGAGCGCTTTTGGAAAATAGCCATCCAAAAGCTTTTGATCAATATTTTTATTCCCTTTTCCAGCTATTGGATTTACAATGAAATGAATATTTTTCATTCTTTTAAACTTTTTAAAGTAAGCTTACCACTTGTATACAAATCATCAGCAGTTTGATAAAAAGAAATCGTCTGATTTAAATAGTCATTGGATACGCTTTGTATTGTAAGACCATTTGTGATATTATCCCATTTATAAAAATTAGCAGTCTTTTGATCTCCTAGAATCATAAGATTATTCCCTTTTAAAAGGCCTAATTTTCTATAATTCCCAATAAATGCTCTTGCTGTATTTGAAGATTTCTTTGTTATATCCTGCCCAAAGAAGTTTGAGTTATATTTCCAATTAAAATACCCGAATAATGTTGGGAAGATATCGATTTGGGAACAGAGTCTATCTATTTTTTTAGAACTTTGGTTAGGCAAATTATAGATAATGGCAGGAATATGGTAGTTTTTAACATCCAGTTCCCATCGCCCAGCACTACTAGCACAGTGATCGCTCATGACTACAAAAACGGTATTATTAAACCATGGTTTCGATTTAGCTTTTTCAATGAATTTTCCAATTGCGTAATCTGTATATTTAACTGCACCATCCCTACCACTTCCTGATGGAATGTCTATTTTACCTTCTGGATATGTATATGGTTTGTGATTAGAAGTGGTCATAATAAAATCAAAAAAAGGTTTTCCGCTAACAGATTGTATATCTGCCTGCTGTATAACTTTATTAAAAATATCTTCATCGCAAACTCCCCAAGCATTTTCAAAGCTTACTTCGTTATCATTAATATTAGTTCTAATGGTTTTTATTTGATCACCAATCAAAAACTCTCTTCCCCTATCTATAATATTAAAATCATTTCCACTGAAATAGGCATTCATATTATCGAAATAACCATCCCCTCCATAATAAAAATTACGTGAATATCCTTTATTTTTAAATACTTCACCGATGGTAAACATACCTGTATTGTGTTCTCTTTTGACAATACTTCGTCCGGGTGTTGGTGGTATCGACAAGGTTATAGCTTCCATTCCTCGTACTGTTCTAGTCCCGGTTGCATATAGGTTTGAAAATAAAACACCTTCTTTAGAAAGTTTATCTAAATTCGGAGTAAGCCCCTTTTCATTGCCAAATACTCCTAAGAATTTGGCACTTAAACTCTCTACACAAATAAATATAACGTTCGGGGTTATTCCACGTTGAAGTGTATCATGAGGTGGAATATTTCTATATATAGGATTTTTTTCACGATCAATTAAATCCCCAGAAGCTTCGTATTGTTTACTTACTAAAGCATAGGATTCATTTTTGGTAAGGGTTTTGTAAAATTCTGTATACGAAAGCTCATTATTTCTAAAGGCGGCAAAAAAGGAATAAATCCCGGCTTTTGAAAGTTCATTATTATATCGATTTCCTGACCAATCAGCAGCTTCATTGGAGACAAACATGGTAAAGCAAATGGCTATTACAACCCAAGGGAAGGAGAATAATACTTTCGTTTTAAATGATATTTGTGCTTTAAAAACATGTTCAAAACTATTGCACTTATATATTAAATATATGGTACCAACAGTCAACAACAAGATACTAGAAATTAAAATTGGCAAGGGATAGGACTCATTTATATTTCGAACTACTTCATAGGTATAGATTAAGTAATCTACCGCGATAAAGTTAAATCTTCTATGGAATTCATCCCAGAATGTAATTTCTGCAAAAAAAGAAAAATAGAGCACTAATATTCCTATGGTAAAACCAGTATAGGTAGCTATTCGGTCAAATAAGCTCCCTACCCATTTATTAGGCATTATCATTAAATACAGCAGATAAGGGATGGTAAAAAACGAAATTGTTCCCAGGTCAAAAAATAGACCTGTCATAAAAATTCGTAGTATATCAAAGAAATCGACGTCAACCTCACTTAGGTTCCACAATAAAAAGATTAATCTTACAACAGATGAAAGGCCTACAAAGAAAAGAACAAAAACCTTCAATAATTCAAAACGCTTAGGGGATAACTTGTACCACATATAAATAACTCTATCAAAATTCAAGTGGTAAAATTATCATCAGAATCTAAAGGAAAATTAAAGATGCGATTGCATTGATTTAAAAAAAAGGGGATTTGAAAACAAATTCAAATCCCTTTATACTAAATCGAAAAAAAACAAAACCTAATCTTCTTCTTCTTCCGTTAACACTTCTTTTTTCATAAGTTCTCCTTTTTCATCAAAGGCCACTTCTAGTTTTGATTTTCCTTTTTTTATTTCACATTCATACAGAGTTCCATTAGATGTTTCCGAAATTTCCTGCTCTTTGATTTTATAATCCTGGAACTTCTGGAATAAGGAAATTCGAACCCTCTCTGGTAATTCTTTAAACTTAATTTCATGTTCAGTTTCCTTCCAGGTTCCATCGTCCATAAAATTAGCTGAATAGCGATGACCGTCCCATTTAAATTCTGCTTCCCATTCATGATCAGATTCCTGATCCCAATGTACACCCTTAGCTTCTGGGAATTTTTTATTAAAAGCTTCTTCCACTTTTTCTGGAACCTCTTTTTTATATCCAAAGGCACTGAGCCCTGTAATTAAGACCCCCATAAACAATAAATTTAATACTTTCATTTTGTATTATTTTTTTAGTTAATAACACTAAAGTTAATCACCAATTCTAAAGAAATGTTTAAGCTTCTAAAACTTATATTTGAAAGAGACTCTCGCTATTTGTGTCTCGTAATAATTCTGATATAAAGCAGTAAAATCACTTTCATTTATTTCTTGTCGAATTCCATAATTATTAAATAAATCACTCATTGAAAAAGCAATCTCTCCTTTTTTATTCCAAACTAATTTCTTCACACCAATATCTATTGAAGAACGAGAAAGCTCTTTTCCTTGTGGTATATTCTTTGGTGAATAATAAAGCCCTAGCACCTGAAATTGCAATTCCCAAGGTAACCGAAATTCATTGGTTAGTTTTAAAATAGTTGCATTTGCATTAGACTCTTCTATATAAAAAGGTCTTTCATAGGGAAACAAGACAGTTCCAGTATAGGCTGCTATCTTATTATTGAAAAAATTTGCACTCAGGCCCAATTCCCAATAAGAAGAAATATCCTGATTAAATAGTATCTCTATGCCGCTTGACAATGTCCTTCCTGTATTTTGATATATTCTATTGATAATGTCATACGTTGGATTTGAATTATCAACACTATAGATCCTTCGATATTCATCGGTTATCTTTTTATGGTATAAAGCGGAAAACAAAGAACCCGTATTCCATGAAAATTTATGTGCCAATTCTATGGCTTCTGTGTATTGAGGACGTAAATAGGGATTTCCTACCTTTAAGAGTTCAGGATCATCATATTTTGGAAAAATTCTGAGTTCTGCTTCTCCAGGACGATCAATTCGACGATTATAAAAAAACGACAAATTATTATTTTGGTTGAGTTTTTGAGTATATCGTATACTTGGAAAAAATTTAAAATAGTCATAATCATCATTGGAATCGTAGTAAATATTTGCAGGATCAAGGGTATAAAAAACCTGGGTATACTCCGCTCTTAAACCTGCTTCTATTTCAAAATGTGCTCTTTCATAGACAAAGTTTGCATATCCTGCAAAGAGATTCTCTCCCCAATCGGAATAATCTCCAAGTCCTTCGTAAATAATTGAATTATCTCCTCTTTCAACAGAATAATCAACAGGGAGACGGCGAACTCTAACTTTGGTACCAACCTCCAACTTCCCTGCTGCCAATGCCTGTGCATAATTTGCTGACAAACCTAATGTGTGTTCAACCGCTTTAATATGTGTAACATCCCTCCCTATGCGAATGGAAGAACTATCGTTCAAAAAATATCTTTCATCCTCCAAACCTCTTGTATATTGTAGGTTTGCATTAAAGGTTTGCCCAGGTTCTTCAAATGAATGTTCATAATCTGCAACCACATTAATATTACTTGTTATCTCTTCTTCCTTCCAGTTATAATATCGCTCTCTTTGACTGGAAGCTAAGTTAATAAAAGCGACTTGAGAGGTATCGATATGCTTTTCTCTATCGTACATCGCTGAAAAAGTAAACCTATTATTCTCATCTAAATTCCAATCAACGCCTCCTTTTAAGATGGCCCTAAACTGTTTTCTATTTTCTGGAACTTGGGATGCAATTTCACTTCCGTCACTATACAATCTAGTTGTAAACTCATTATTGGGAAGTGCTTCTTGAATGATAATTTCTGACTGAACAAAGTAATTAAACTTTTTAGTTCTGTAATTAAAATCTATACTTGGGATTAATTTTGGATTCATATAATAAGAACCAAGATCGGTTGGGAGATCCCCCTTACGTATAGAGAATGCTCCTATTCCAGATGAAAGCCCTATGGTTCCATTAACACCTCTTTCTTGCTCTTCTTTATAAATAATATTAATAATACCTGCTAAACCATTCGCATCATACTTAGCCGAAGGATTATTAATAATCTCAATCCTATCAATATTTGAAACTGGAATGTTTCCCAATCCTTTTTGGTTTCCAAAACCAGTTAAACTGGACTGTTTTCCATCTATAAGCACAGTGACCTTATCGCTTCCTCTCAACAACACTTTTCCTTCTTGATCAAAAGTAACACCAGGCATTGATTTCATAGCTTCCAATACCGAGCCACCGGAATTAGCTATATTATCGGTAAGTGAAAAACTTTTTTTACTTAATGCAGCATTAGTCACTTCTCTTTTTACCGATACTTCCACTGCTTCCAAAGCTTCGGATGTTGGATTCAGTGGAATTACACCTAGAGTAAAAGTAGTATTTATCCCACTTGCATAAATCTTCCGTTGCGATTGCTGATAACCTACAAAAGAAATGTTTATACTATAATTGCCCAAAGGTAATCCTTCTAGCATAAAATCACCCGCTTCATCTGTTATTGTTCCTATTACAAACGCTCCAGAAGTTTCTTTATTTACTGTTACGGATGTATAAGGTAAAACTTCATTGGTCTGACTATCCTTAACTTTTCCGGAAACTGTTATTTTTTCCTGAGCTTCGCAAACACCAAATATTGCCAAAAAGGAAGACAATAATCGTACCTTTAATTTATCCATTATATTCGAATTTTGAATAAAACTAAAAAGTAAATCTAAAGATGGTTTAAAGTGGAAAATTAAATTATTAATTAGTGGGGTACAGCTAGTAATTTACTCATGAAAATTGAACCAAAAATATATGGCTTCCTTTGTCGAATGAATATGTAAGTTTGAAATTATACATATCGCAAATTTTCTTTGCAATGGCAAGCCCCAAACCAGTAGATTTCACACTCTCATTTTCTTTATAAAAACGATTGAATATCTGATCCACATGTAAAATTGGTTTCTCCCCCTTATTACTAACAGATAAACTCTTGTTAGAAATTTCAATAACAATATCCCCACTACCTATATGATGCTTTATAGCATTGGAAATTAAATTATTACAAAGAATTTCTGCCAAATGGTAATCCATAGTCACCAAAAGCTCATTTTCATTTACGAACTGAATATCTTGTTGGAATATCTCTTTAAAATTAGCAATATTCTCCTCTACGATAGAAGTCAATGAAACTTGCTTTGGGTTTATAAATTGATTGTTCTCTATTTTTGTAAGCAGTGTTAATCCCTTATTCATTTGAGTTACTCGCTTAATATCTTTTTGAATGGATGTCAACTGGTCATATTGTTGGTTGCTTAATGGTGCGTCATTTATAACACTCTCTATTTTAACCTGCATGATGGCCAAGGGAGTTTGTAATTCATGGGAAACATCCTCTGTAAATTGCTTTAGATTGTTATAATCTGCCCTTACTTTATCAGTAAGTATTTTTACTTGGGTGTTCAGTTCACTGAACTCTCTAATATTAGAACTTGACAATACTATGGGTTCCTTGGCGGTAAGAGAAAACTGTTTTATTTGTTCTAGCGTATTAAAAAATGGTTTCCATAAATAGGAATTCCCCACTTTATTGAAGTAATACAACACTACAAAAACAACTATAATGATTAATAAATAGGAAATGATTATGGCGATTAATATATTTTCAGATTCTACTACAAGATCCCTTACTGATATTTTATAATTAATATTGTTGATTCTCTTAAAACTTGATAGCTCTCTAAATAGTTCTATTTCATCTTGTGAGGGATCATAGATCAAGGTGTCTTTCAATATATCAGGAAGGAGTTCTTTGGAAGTGCCTACCTCTACCACTGGCGGCAATGAATATGGATTTTTACCCGCCTCTAGTATGCTTTCAATCCTAGCGGTTGTGGAATACAACTCCTCTTCAATTTCAGCCTCTAAAATATTTCGTACATAGAAATATAGCGCAATTGAACTCAAAGACATTAACAGTAAGCTCACTATTATAAAAATACTGGAAGTCTTTTGTATCAGGCCGATCTTTTTACTCCTTTTTTTCATTTAATCTTCTATGAATTTATAACCACTACCATAAGCTGTTTTAATATATTTTGCACCTTCTTTCGTGAGTTTTTTCCTTAAATTATTGACATGCACATAAATAAAATCAAAATTATCAATTAAATCACTATTATCTCCCCAAAGATGTTCTGCTATAATTTCCTTGGATAGTACCCTATTTTTATTGGTAACAAAAAAAAGTAACAAATCATATTCCTTTTTTGTGAGTACAATTTCTTTTTCTCCCACAGTAACCACATGTCCATCAGTGTCTATTTTAATCTCATTAAAAACAACAATAGCACCTCCTCCAAACATTTGCCTTCTTAAGATTGCCTTCACCCGGGAATTAAGCTCTGCCAAATGAAATGGCTTGGTTAAATAATCATCTGCTCCGAGATCCAAACCTTCCAATTTATCATCCAAGGAATTGTTTGCGGATATAATAATAACCGCGGTATTAGCACCCTGCTTCTTCTTCAATTGCTTTAAGATATCAATTCCACTCCCTGTCAATAAATTGAGATCTAGTATTACAATATCATAATCATATAATGATATCTTATAAGACGCTTCATTAAAATCGGACGCCACTTCACATACATTGCCTTCCTTTTCAAGGTAAATAGCAATAGACTGCTGTAAAGAAAATTCGTCCTCTGCAATTAATATTTTCATAGCCTTAAAATTAGTTTTTCATTTTAAAAATTAATACTCTGCCTATTGATTTCGCTTTTTTTCAATATATTCAAGCATCGTGGGTAATACCACTAATAAAAGTGGCAATGCAAATAATAATCCTCCAATAACTGCAATTGCCAATGGTTGATGTAATTGTGCTCCTGTTCCGATGCCAAGTGCCAAAGGAATCAAAGCCATCATTGCAGCTGTAGTTGTCATTAACTTTGGTCGTAATCTTTCAGCAATAGCATATTCAATTCTTTTCAAAGCAGTCCACCTAGAATCTGTTTCTAAAAACTGCAAATAGGTAAAAATGCTGTTTTCCCCTAAAATCCCTACAATCATAATAATCCCTGTATAACTACCAACATTTAAAGGAGTTCCTGTAATATAGAGGCTTATCAAAGAGCCTGCAACTCCGAGCACCCCTATAATGAGTATCATAATAGCAATACTAAGTTTTCGAAACAAACAGAGAATAATCATAAAAACTAATAGAATAGCACTCATTAAAATTAATAACAATTCCTGAAATGCTCTTTGTTGCTCTATATAAGCACCCCCATAAGCCAAATGATATCCTTGTGGCATACTGATTTTTTGGGCAATCCGATCCTTGATATCCACTATGGCAGACCCTAGATCACGCTGATCTAATCGCGCAGTAATCACGCCCATTGATTTTTGATTTTCCCTATTAATCTCAGCCACCCCTTTTTCTAAGGTTATGTTAGCTACTTTATCAATAGCTATTGGTGATCCATTTGGTAAAATTATTTTTGTAGTTCTGATATTTTCAATACTTAAATTTTTAACATTGGGATATACCAAACGAATCGGCACTACTTGTTCGTTTTCATATATTGTACTTACCACTATTCCCTCTATTTGTGTTTGCAATTGTATTTGTAAGTCATTTACCGTAAGTCCCAATTGAGAAAGGGCATAGGTATTTGGTATTATCGAGAGTGTGGGGCCAGCAACAATTACTCCATCATTTACATCCACAGTTCCTTCTACTTGCTCCATCTCAGCAGCAATTTGTTTTGAAAGTGTTTGAAGTATTTTCACATCCGATCCAAATACTTTAATTTCTATCGGTTGTACAGAGCTCATCAAATCACCCAACATATCTCCAATAACCTGACCAAAATCTACCGTAAGCTGCGGAACTGATTTCTCTAATTTTTGTCTTATTTCATCAGCTACTGCTGTAGTATTTTTACTTTTAGAATCCTTTAATTTAATAAGGTAATCCCCTCGGTTTGGTTCCGTAATAAAAAAGCCCATTTGAGTTCCTATACGAGCAGAGTACGCTTCCACTTCTTCTTGATTATTCAATATATGATTAACTTCTGCAAGCATACGGTTGGTTTCCTTTAAGGTAGTACCGGGTGGACTATTGAAATCCAACACGATACTCCCTTCATCCATATCAGGTAAAAAACCCGTAGTTAATCTAGAAGGAATAACCAATAAAATTAAAACACATAATATAACAAATGACACACCAAGAAACGGGCGCTTTAAAATAAAATGAACCCATTTGGTTCTTTGTATATTTATTTTCTTTTTATGAGGTCTATTAGATAAAAAAATTGCCAAAGCGGGTAATATCAGCCATGAAACAACAAAGGATGCTACGAGCGCTATAATCATAGTAAAGGCCATTACTTTGAAATATGCCCCAGCAACTCCTGTCATAAGAATAAATGGAATGAATATGACCAAGGTGCTAAGGGATGACCCTATCATTGCTGGAAATAAATAGTGAATACTTTTATGGACAATCAATCCTATAGATTCTTCAAGATATTCCTCCCGAATTTTATGTATCTGTTCTATCACGATTACCACATCATCAATCATAAGTCCAATGGCAGCAGCAATGGCACCAAGGGTCATTATATTAAATGAATATCCCAAAACCTCCAAACCCATCAAAGTAAGTGATAAAGATATAGGAATGGTAAGAAGTACCAATAAACTAGCTGAAACTGATCTTAAAAATAAAATTACCACAGACAGCGCCAATAAAAGTCCTATCCATAGAACATCTTTAATGCTCCTGATGCTTTTGCCAACAAAATCGGCTTGCTTATAGTAAGGTTTTAGATAAACTCCTTTGGGTAAGATGTTTGCCAATTCATCAATTTTCTTCTCTATTTCAACGGAAACCTCCATTAAATTGGCTGTAGGTTGCTTTACTACGGCAATAAGGGGTGTGTTTTTCCCATTAGCTAATATTCTAACATATTCTTTTACCTCTCTAATCTCAATTGTAGCAATATCTTTTAAGCGAATAAATCCAGTAGAAGTATTAACTATTGGGATGTTTTCCAAATCGGATTTTTGAGTTATGGCATTATCAATAAGTGTTAAATACATACGATTATGGTCCTCTATATACCCATTAGATTGAAGAATATTAGCATTGATAATAGCATCTTTAACGGAAGAAATGCCTATCCCCAACTCATTGAACTTCATAGGATTCAATACCACCTGATACTCTTTTTCCTTTCCTCCAACCACGACAACATCAGCAACTCCTTCTGTACTAGATAAATATGGTTTTACTTGATATTTAGCTATTTTTTTTAAATCAACTAAGGAGTAATTATCTCCCTCTAAGGAATACCCCATGACTGGCAATATAGAAGGGTTCATTTTTTCCACTAAAAAATTGGTGTTCGGAAGAATATTTGCCTGTGATTGATTAATATAGGATTCTATTTGGGCTTTGGCTGTATTAATATCAGTATCCCAATCTAGATATACGGAAATCTCACAACTTCCTCGAGAGGTGGTACTCCGAATGTATTGTAATCCTTCTGTTCGCCTCAATACATTTTCTAGAGGAATGGTAACCGCAGTCATCATTTTATCCACTGGTTGTTGCCCAGCATCAGCAATCACTTTAATCTTTGGAAAAGTGATATCTGGAAACAATCCCGTTTGCAATTTTTGATAAGAAATAAAGCCACCAGCTAGCAATAGTATTGCTAAAAACAAAAAGGGATATTTGTATTTTACGAAATTTATATTCACGGTGCAGGGTTTTCAATGCGGACAACAGTGGAATCTTGTAATTGATATGCTCCCTTAGTAATAATAGTATCTTTATAATCTAGCAAAGTTGATCTTACTTGAACTAAAGAATCATTTTGCATTAGTGGTATTACGTTAATATTTACAGCTAAAGAATCATTTAAAACTTTCATAACCCAAAACTTAGTTTGTAGTTCATTAGTCTGTATGACAGATCGGGGAAGTACCATCGCATTCTCAGCAATTTTTTCCAACATCCGAATCTGCACTTTTAAGTTCTCTGGTAAAATAATCTTTGGCATTTCAATTAAAAATTGTTGGTTTTGGGTCAAAGGATCAATTATGGGTAATTGTTGACTAATTTTAGCATTGATAGTGGTATCTTTTAAAACAATTTCACAAGGCATTTCTTTTATAATTTCTTTACTTTGATCAAAAGGAATGCTTACTTGTATTGTCAAAGAATTAGGTTGTATAACGGTGGCTATAATATCCCCTTCTGAAACAAAACTATTCTCATTATAATTTATAACGGAAACAACACCGGTTGCCTCGCTCTTTATTGCCATGGGAATGGTAAGTTTAGCCAGTGTACTATCTATCCTTATTGCAGCTCCAAGGGCTTGTTGTTCTTTTGTTCTTATATAGCATAAAACCTGCCCTCTACGAATAGAATTTCCAACTTCAAAATTGATTGTAGAAATATAACCCGTAACATTGGCTCGGATATCTTCCTTGCGTTGATATTTGGTAACCCCATTAAATAAACGATATTGATCTATAGTTCCTTTATTTACCGTTGCCGTTTGTACCCTAACAAAGGCCTTGGTTCTATTTTGATCTACAGGAGGTGTATTGCATCCAATCGCTATTATCAAAAAAATGGATACCAAATATAATTTTGAGATATCTATCTTCATAATTACCAATTTGTATAGTTAAACTGACTTTTTAAAAGCCATAAATTTGTTTGTGCTTGTAATTTGGTATACATGTTCGATTTATAACTCTGAATAACATTTAAATAATCAACAATAGAAACCTGTCCCTGCACGAACTTTTCTTTATAGATTTCTTGGATATGGGCATACTGATCCAATTGTTTGTTAAGCAAGGTAATTTGATTCTGCAAGGCAATCACTTGATTATCCAAAGCCATTAAATCATTATTTAATTTAACAGCATCATTTTTTCTATACCCTTCTAGGTTCTCTCTTTTTAATTTATTTTGATCCAACATATATTTACGCCTTTTCCCATCATAAATAGGAATGGCAAGATGTAAGCCAACGCTAGCTCCAATTCTATGATCAATATGCGACAGCTCCACTGCATTAACTCCAGTATTTCCATAAAGCGATAAACTTGGTTTATACTGATTTAATAAAACCTGTTCATCAGACTTGAGTTGTAAACTATCATTTCGATACTTTTTAAGGTAAAAGAAAGTTTTTGGAGCTTCTTTGTAATCCAAGATGGGAGGGAGTAAACTTTCTGTTTTTTTAGCTGAAATTCCACACAAGGAAAATAGTTGAATTATAGTAGTATTGAAAGCTATCCTGTTTTGCTTCTGTTCAATACCTTTTGAATCTATGTCAAGTTTTAACAATAAATAGTCACTATTGGAAAGAATTCCGTTTTTCACTAATATCTCAACCACATCAAGTCTTTGTGTTAGTGCCGCTAGAATCTCTTTGGTAAATTCAATTTTTAATTGTTGTTGATAAGCTAGGATATATGTATCAGTAATATTTTTTATTAAAGTATGCACCATAGCACTCGATGATAACAATATCCCTTCATTGGTTAGTTTACTTTGCAATAAAAGTCCGTCTACCAATTTTTTATTAAATAAGTTTTTGGTAATATTAACCTGTACAGAATAAAGCCCTCCATTTGTAATGCCTGCATCATAACCATAAGCACTATTAGAGGGGCTTGTAGTAATGTCAATGAACTTTCCATTATTATTAAAATAAGGGGCTACCAACACATCTGTGGTTGCATTCACCTGAAATGCATTATGTTGAGCCTTGATAATCTCATATTGCAACTCCCCGATTCGTTTGAGGTTTTCAATTTCCTTTACATTTGGTAAATGCTCCTCCGCTTGATTAATAAAATATTTAAGGTTCTTTTGCTCTTGTCCCATTATAGAACTAGCAAACAAAAACAGAAAGCTATAAAAAAGAATAGTACGCACAAATTTACATTATAGAATGAACAAATATATTTAGCAATTCTAAAGTTATTTTAAAGATGTTGCCATTGGGGTTTTAATAGGCAGGTCCTGGAAAATGGTTGGCATTCCTATTATCAAAACCGGATAACTGCACCGACCCCGGCTTCCCTGCCGTTATAAAAAGAGGCAAATGCCTTCTCATACTTCGGTTCTTTCACATGATTGGGAAATAACTTTTTATTGATAAACGGATGGACCCAATATGCAATCTTGGTACTTAGAATCCCGATCCCGGCCCCAGCGACAACATCGCTGAACCAATGCCTGTCGTTATAAATCCTAAAAAAGCCAGTCCCTACCGCCACGGCATACCCAGCCATACCATACCAAACGGAAACGTCCTTATATTCTTGATATAAAAATTCCGCTCCCATAAAGGCCGTAGCCGTATGCCCCGAAGGAAAAGAGTTCCTCGAAGTACCATCGGGCCGCTCTACCCTGGTAATGGCCTTTAAGCCGGTAACACTCGATCCCATTATCAAATAAGCAGTCCCCAATATAACGGTCCTGTCCCTTAAGGTATTCCTACCCTTAATATCCGCCATATTAAGTCCATATACCGCCAGGGCAGGAGCATATTGAGAGATATCGTCCATGGTAAACTTCTCATCGATATGCTCATTTACCTCTTCTTTGATTTCTCCGTTGAAGTCTATAAGTGTATGGCTCTCCGTCGCCAAAAGGCCATAACCTATCAAAACGGAAGGCACGATCAATGATTTATACTGAAACCGTATATTGGTAGGGCCTTTAATATTTATGGAATCCTTGTCTGCTCTTTTTTGGCCAAAGCAGGCAAAGGACAATAAAAGGATTAAAAAAGTTACACCCCTCTTTGTTTTAACGAAATGTACATTCATGGGCATGGCATAATGGGTACCGCATTATTAAATTAGCCGGGTACCTGTTTAGTTTTGCCAAATGTATTTTTGAATTCTAAAGTTGATTTAAAGAACATAAATCCTTTTGGAAGGTTCATTTATTTATAAAGTGCCCTTGGAAGGGACGCCAAAGACAGCCCTACCAAACTAATTTTCATGCATTGAACAGGCCTAGATAAATCAATGTCAAAGTAATGGTATCAAAAATGGCATGGGAGAAAATGGGGTACCAAAGGTTCCTTCCAAACCTTTTCAACAAACAGGTCCAGAATAGGCCCCCCAAGGCTGCGGCCATAACACCTAAAAATCCCTGTTGCCAATGGTATAATCCAAATATCACGCTTGTTATAAGACCGGAGAACCAAAATGAGTTCCTTACTCCAAGCCAATTTTCAATGGTTGTTTGGATATACCCCCTAAAAATAATTTCTTCATAAAAACCACCTATTATCCAGGCCGCAACGGTTATAAGTACAAAAGTAAATATATGGTCCTGAATAAAATTATACTCCGTATACTCGGGAACAATAAAAAAATACCGTACCACTGGAAGATAAGCCCACCTCATGAATGCTACCCAAATTAAGGCCGAAACCGTCCCGGCAAGGAGCACTTTTACAGTGACCCCATTTTTTATCAACCCTAAATCCCTTAATGATTTATTTTGCCTGTGCAATACCCACCATACAGTTACCCAACAGATAATGGCGTACGAATAAAAAGGGAGCGGGACATAATGGGGAAATAAAACAACGAACAGTATTGTCAGGAGATCCAGTAAGCCTTTCTTTATTTTTGTTTTCATACAGTTTAAATCGGGTACTTACTTTTTATATATTTTTGGATCAAAAATTCATGCCAGTCCTTTGAAAATTGATTATCTGTTATATGATAAGTAGCTTCTAGATCCCCATAATTTTTAATAAGGCGAATAAAACCGTCACGGCCATATTTAAATAGGATATATTCAATAATAGTATAACCGCAACTATAAATTTTCCCTCCTTTTAACCGCTTGTCGAGTTCTGGGAGAGACGGGTAATGTTCCATATCCATATATGACAAGGTGCTCGGGTCGACAAATTGTTGCGCTTCATATACACTTATCGCCTCCCAAAGCCATATGGGAAAAGAGGAAAATTTCTTATCAAACACATTTGAATCCATGGGGAGGGTTTCTTGATCTATGAGCAATTTTAATGTTACCGCATGGGCAAATTCATGGACTGCCACTTTTTGTTCATCATTCTCACCCCAAGCTTTTTTAATAAAGTGAAGTTTCGAGACACCTTCTATATTACCTGATGCATTCCAATTCCCGGTAGCTTTGACATATCTCCATCTTTGATCGTAAATATAAACTTCAATATTATGATAAGGTTTTGTTTTTAAATCAGTGCTAACGCGTACATAATTATCCTCTAATGCACCTGAAAGTTTAAGGATTAATTCCTTATCGATTTTGTCACTATATATAAAGGTAAAATGCCGGGTCTTAAAATTATTCCTATCTACAGGTGAAAAATATACTATTGATAAAACAAGAATCAAAGCTGCAAAGGAAACAAGGAACTTTTTAATTTTTTTCATTTTAATCGATACATTTTTGCTGAAATCATACCTGTTTCATCATATGGCCGACCTTGACTTTATAATAGGATTAACCCGTCGTGCATTATGAATTAAAAGAGAAAAGTTGTTCACCTTACTGATAATCAGTAATTTGTTTTAGCTGTAAAACATTAATAACAAATAACTTAAATGCAAATTACGAAAGAATATTGAAAGTATTAAGAAAAATATCAAAAGAACAACTTTTAAAGTATCAAAACCGAGAACCAACCCTAAGTGGTGGAATCCCATGGTCTAAGCCTAACTGCTGAGTATATGGGCATAGACAGTGAAAATGACCTGTCCAGAAAACTTTCCGAGAAACTATCGACAAGGATAAAGCGTAGCGTATATAATAGAAGAAGACGAAGATTAGCGGACAACCTAAATGAAATACGGTTAAAATTAACTTCTTGTTTTAATGAGCTTGAAGACTATTTTTTGCTTGATAGCATGCCTTTGGAAGTCTTTAAGTTATCACGGAGTACCTGGTCAAAGATATGTAAAGAGGAAAACCATATATTTCCAGGCAAAGGTTATCTATCAACACAAGTGTAGCTAAATTTATTTTATAATAAGGCATAATTACGCTAAAGCTTTTAAAGGCTCAAAACCAGCGTATTGTTCAAAATAACCGCTTTTACGGCTGTACAATATATCAACAAGTTCCTATTTAATAGAAATCTCAATAATATAAAATTAGCATTATTTAAAATGCACAACGGAATTAATAAATATTTACTATCATTATTATCGCTTATGCCTTCCCCTATCATATCTCAGACAAGCTTCCCTCCTTTATTGTCGGAGAAGTTTATTGGAGACAATGACTGACACAAAAAGTATAATATTTTTATGTAATCGTTAAAAATATTATATTTAGATAATCTATTATATAATTACATTTACAATGGATTAATTCCCTTCCCCCTCCTACTGTTTTATTTTCATCAATAAAATATGTATCATGAGAAACAAATTTATGCTTTTACCTGTTGCATTATTTTTATTCAATTTTATAATTGGGCAAGACAGACCAAATATTCTTATCATTATGGGGGATGATATTGGTTATTGGAACTTAAGCTATAATAATCGCGGTATGATGGGGTATACAACTCCAAATATTGATAAACTAGCCAATGAAGGAGCTATTTTTACAGATTATTATGCAGAGCAAAGCTGTACGGCAGGTCGTGCCGCTTTAATTACAGGTCAAATGCCTGTTCGTACAGGAATGACTAAAGTAGGGATACCAGGATCTACATTAGGGATTCAACCAGAAGATCCAACCTTAGCTGAGTTATTAAAACCTCTTGGATATGCTACCGGTCAATTTGGCAAAAATCATTTAGGGGATTTGGATGAATTTTTACCGACCAATCACGGATTTGATGAGTTTTATGGGAACCTTTATCATTTAAATGCAGAAGAAGCCCCAGAGAATCCCAACTATCCCATGAACCCTGAGTTTAGAAAGAAATTTGGTCCAAGAGGAGTTATCCACAGTACTGCAGATGGGAAAGTAGAAGATACAGGGCCATTAACAAAGAAAAGAATGGAAACTGTAGATCAGGAGTTTTTAGATGCTGCAGAAAAATTCATGGATAAATCGGTTCAAGCAGATAAACCATTTTTTGTTTGGTTTAATACTACACGTATGCATTATGTAACCCATGTTCCTGAAAAATATGATGGAAAAACTGGTTTGAATGAATATGCTGATGGAATGGTACAGCACGATGATCAAGTAGGACAAATCTTAAAAAAGTTGGAAGATTTAGGCGTAGATGATAATACCATTGTGATTTATACGACTGATAATGGTCCGCATTTTAATATGTGGCCCGATGGCGGTATTACACCTTTTAGAGGAGAGAAAAACACTAACTGGGAAGGGGGCTATCGCGTTCCTTGTATTATAAAATGGCCGGGGAAAATCAAAGCTGGAAAGGTAGTCAATCAAATAGTAGCTGGGAATGATTGGGTTCCAACTTTAATGGCCGCAGCTGGAAAACCAAACATTAAGCAAGAGCTATTAAATGGTTATAAAGGAGTAAACAGAACCTACAATGTCCATTTAGACGGATACAACTTATTGCCTTTCCTTACAGACGAAAAACAGGAGTCTAAAAATCAATATGGAGCTACAAATTGGCCAAGAAGAGAGTTTTATTACTGGAACGATGATGGGCAACTTGTCGCTATGCGTTATGATAGATGGAAGTTAGTATTTATGGAACAACAATCATCTAAGTTTGGTGTTTGGATGTATCCATTTGTGCAATTACGAATACCTTTGGTATTTGATCTACGCATGGATCCTTTTGAAAGAGCCCAGCACAACGCAAATAGTTATTACGAGTGGATGGAGGGTATTGTGCAATTTGCTGGAGGAGCTTCTCAAGCAATCGCCGCGGAAATGATTAAAACATTCGAAAAGTATCCTCCAAGACAAAGACCGGCTTCTTTTAATTTAGATGAAGTAATGAAATCTTTAACCGCTGGACAAGAAGGAAAATAAAGTTCCGTTTAAGGTATTTCAACCATTAATATTTCGTGGAAAGTACTTATTATATTAGAAAAATATCTGGGTGGCAACCTGCCTAAACCCAACATCATATTGCTTAAAATCAATGAGTTATCCTAATTTTAAATGTTCAGATAACCGAATAAGTAACTCATCTAATAAAGAACTTTCCTTTTGCATTGCTTTATCTGTAAAGCGGTGCAAACATAATGAGTTTTTTGAATAAACCAATAAAATAAATTAGTTTTTTGCAACTGATAAATTAAGTGATTGTTAATCAATCATACTTTAATTATAAAATTGTTATTTTCATATATTAATCTGGAATTAACCATTCATTTATTGTATACAAGATTTTCCATTTATCAAAATTTGGATATACTCAAAGATAGTAGTTTTAGCCTGCTATAGTTTTAAAATAATCATCATAAATAAGTTTTACCTTTAATGTTTTAACATCGAATTAACTGTTTTTTGTATATAAATGTATGTTTATCGTATTTTTTTATAAATACTTCATATCTTTAAATTATATTTCTTTCCCCATACACTACAACAAATATAGTATCAACCCATATTAAGAGTACAATGAGAACAAAAATTCATTTTTTTGCTATGATTGTTGCAGTATTACTTCTTACTGTAAGTTGTGCCAACAATAACAAAAAAAATAATAAGGAGACTGTTTCTGAGAAGGAAGAAAAACCAACAGAGCCTGATAATATTATAGTAACCACCAAAAACTTTGTCGAGGCCGAAACCGACCATTATTTTTCAGATTTAATGAAAGAAGTGCCTGTAAACACCTTTAACCATCACCGCGAATATTCCGACATTAAAACCCAAGTAGTCATTCGCGAAAATCAAGACTGTTTATATAGTCATGCCGTAGTAGATTGCTCCGAAGGCGCAACACTTATAAATCCGGAGTGGGATAAATATTCGGTAATACAGGTTTTTGATGAAAATCAATACACCTTTGCTGTACTCTACCCTGGCGATAGTTTACACATAACATCAGACATGCTTACTAAAGGCAACTATGTATGGCTAAACACCCGTACCGAAGTCCGCCCCGAAAACGAAGCGGGTTATACCGATGCGCACAAACACCAAGACGCTTACATCATTAAAGCAAAATCCAACAAACCCTACACACCAAAAGGGTTTGATAAAGCGTCATTAGACAGAGTTCGGGACTCTTTATTGTACCAAGGCCCCAAGGTGAGATCTTGGAAAGCCTTCGGAACTCCTGATGTAGTTAGCCAAGAAGATTACACTATTGCTGCGGCAGGCGGATGGGCTGGTTTACCCAAAGAACACGCCATTTACTGGCCCAAAATAATGCCGGAAGGCGAAGCCAAGAAGAGTAGTGTATGCTCTAAAATTACACTACCAAAACCGCCTTTACAATACGACAAAGGTGGATTTATGTCGGTTACAGTTTATGATATGAGAGGTTGGATAGCCACAGAAAACTATGCCTTAAGAGATAGAAATGCCGAAAAGGATACCGATGGTTCGATTACTTTTTATTTTAACTGTCCAGATCAAAAAAACAATTTAGACACAGTGGATAATTGGACTATGGTTATCCGTCTTTACGTACCAGATACTCCAGAGCAAGTTATAGATTATGTACATAATCTTGACAAGAACAATGTAAAGATAGAAGTCGTTCAATAACCTAAAAGCTATTAATTAATCATAGATCTTCATGGTTTTCAAACTCTTGAAGATCTAAACAAACACATCATCACTCTCATGAAAACATCTATGTTATCTATTTTCCTCTTGGCAGGAACCATAAGCAGCTTTGCCCAACATAGTGGACAAGTGCCACAACCCACCCAAGCAAGCGAAGTCCAAGCACCAATACCAGGTGCGCCACTTTCTAAAGAATACGTCAAAGCCATTGGTAAGATGGCTTATTTATGGGGATGGCCTTTGGTAAACATGCACAACCGAGAAGCACAAATTGGTGGTAAAGCGCCATTTCGTGGTTATATGGGTGGCGTGCTACCCGTTGCACCTAGCAACCAAAATACCATGCTGCACGATTATCTGGCGCCAGAACAACGTTTTATTACCAGTCCGAATCAAGACGTGGTTTATGGACTAGGTTTTTTAAACTTTAAAAAAGACCCAGCTGTTATTATTCAAATCCCTGATTTTGACGATCGCTTTTGGGTGTATCAAATTGTTGACCAACGCAGTAATTCCTTTGCTACAGTAGGAAGTATGTACAACACCAAACCTGGGTTTTATATGTTTGTTGGACCGGATTGGTCTGGTGAAAAACCAGCAGGTGTAGAAGCTGTCTATCAATCGCCAACCAACATAGGAGCTATTTTTCCACGTGTATTTATGGATGATACCAAACAGGACAAAAAAGACATCCAACCCCTGATTAACCAAATTGTCCAGTATCCTGCTAGCGAATACACAGGTAAAATGAAAACAATTAATTGGACCGAAGCGAAAACCATTCCAGACCCGAATGCTGGAAGTAAAGGCGAGACCGCATGGGTGGTACCAGAAACATTCTTTGAGCAACTACCAGAGGTGATGGAAGAAGTACCAGCACTACCAGGAGAGGAAGCGATGTATGCTTGGATCAAGCAAATTTTGGATGCTGCCAAAGACAATCCAGAATTACAACAAGCCTTAGTTGATGTTGCTGTAGAAACCGAAAAGGAAATCATTCAACCTATGTTCGAATTTAGAAACAATGGAGTTGAAGCCGGAAACGGATGGCGCACGCAAAAGAATGCAGCCGAATTTGGATTTGGCTATTTTCAACGTACGGCAACAGCTAAGGGAAATATGTTTTCAAACATTCCATTCGAGACCATGTATTTTGGAAATGATTTCGATTCAAGCGCTGGTCGCTTAACGGGAGGTAACAATTATGAAGTGACTTTTAAAAAAGGGGAAACACCCCCTGTTAATGGATTTTGGTCTTTAACTCTTTATAACGAACAACATTTCTTTTATCCTAACGAGATAGACCGCTATTCTTTAGGGACTAAAAACAAAGATTTAGTGTATAATCCCGATGGTAGTTTAACCATTTATGTACAGCCAAATGCTCCAAAAGGCAGATTGAAAAACAACTGGTTACCATCGCCTAAAGAAGGCGTGTATTCACTTTATATTAGAGCTTATGGTCCTAAAAAAGCCATTTACGAAGGCACTTGGACTCCGCCACAAACAAAGAACGTGAGGTAACTTAATATATTAATAGACCTCTTAGTTTCTATAACTTTAGAGGTTTTATTATTTATGATTGGAATCTATTATTCACAGGAATGGCCATCATGATTCGGACAAGATTAACATTATTTATAAAAAGGAACCATCAATCAATTCCTTTCTTAAAACTTAAAAAACCACAAAAACGTTCTAGTTATAACCATAATATTAATAATTAAAACTATTAATCATGTACCTAAAATATAATAAACTATTATTCCCCCTCATATTTTTGATTTTTGCCTTTAGTGCAAATGCACAAGATGTTTTACCGTTTCCGCCCACACCGTCGGCTTCTAAACCAGGGGTTACCATAGAAACTTCCAGTTATCAAAAACGGGAAGACCCAAAAAGGTTACCAGATGATGCACCTAATATTTTAGTTATTTTAATTGACGATGTAGGTAACGGTTTTCCAACCACCTACGGAGGTGAAATTCATACCCCAACACTCGATAGAGTGGCTGAAAATGGCATTTCCTATAACCGTTTCCACACCACGGCCATGTGCTCCCCTACCCGAGCTGCAATTCTTACAGGCCGAAACCATACACGGGTAGGCAACGGACAAATTTCGGCCATTGCAAACGACTTTGATGGATTTAGCGGTATTATCCCAAAAACATCAGCTACTATGGCAGAAGTACTCAAAGCTTACGGTTATAACACGGCAGCTTTTGGTAAATGGCATAATACCCCAGAAGATCAAATTACCTCAAAAGGTCCTTTCGACTATTGGCCAACGGGCTATGGCTTTGAGTATTTTTATGGTTTTCTAGCTGGGGAGGCCTCTCAATTTGAGCCTACCATGGTGCGAAACACAACGTTTGTGGACCACCCCGAAACCTCTGGTGGCAACGACCATTACCACTTATCTGAGGATATTGCAGACGATGCCATTACATGGCTTAGGGAACAAAAAGCCTATGCACCAGATAAACCTTGGTTTGTTTATTGGGCACCAGGTGCCTCCCACGGGCCACACCAAGTCATGAAAGAATGGGCCGATAAATACAAAGGCAAATTTGATGATGGATGGGATGCATACAGAAAACGTGTTTTTGAAAACCAGAAGAAACTTGGCTGGGTTTCAGAAAACGCAAAACTAACTCCAAGAGCGGAAACAATGGCCTCTTGGGAATCCATCCCAGAAAATGAAAAACCCTTTCAACGTCGTTTAATGGAAGTTTTTGCTGGGTTTACAGAACATGCAGATACACAAGCGGGACGTATTCTAGATGAAATAGAAGCTGCAGGAGAACTGGATAACACCATTATTTTTTATATCTGGGGCGATAACGGTTCTTCCTCAGAAGGCTTATACGGAACCATAAGCGAACAATTAGCACAAAATGGTATTCCTACTAAAATTTCAGAACATATCTCTGCGTTGAATGACATAGGAGGCTTAGATGTTTTAGGCTCCGCATTAACAGACAATATGTACCACGCTGGATGGGCCTGGGCCGGAAGCACTCCATACCAAGGCACCAAGCTACAGGGTGCTTATTTTGGAGGCACTCGTAATCCGCTTGCAGTATCATGGCCTAAATCGATTAAACCAGACGGTAAACCTCACTCGCAATTTCATCATTGTATTGATATTGCCCCTACTGTTTATGAACTTTTAGATATACAACATCCTAACGTGGTTAATGGATTTACCCAAGACGCTATGGATGGCATAAGCTTAGCCTATTCGTTTAACGATACAAAAGCAAAGGGGCGTAGATCCACTCAATTTTTCGATATCATGGCCAGCAGAGGCATTTATCATGAAGGCTGGTTTGCTTCTGCTCCAGGACCACGCACCCCATGGGTTGGTGGAATTCCAAAAGGCATTAAAGAATGGTCGCCCCTAACAGATACCTGGGAGTTGTACCATATAGATGAAGACTGGTCGCAAGCCAACGATGTGTCTGCCCAATACCCAGAAAAATTAGAAGAAATGAAAGCCCTTTTTCTAACCGAATCTGCTAAAAATAAAAATCTACCTATTGGTGGAGGCCTATGGTCTACGGCACTTTATCACCCAGAAGATGCCCCTGCACCAAATAGAACTGAGTGGGTTTTTAACCACCCTATATCCAACATGCCTGAATCAACAGCACCGAAACTTGATAAAGTAAGTAGTTTAGTTGAAATGGAAGTTGATGTGCCAGAAAATGCCAATGGCGTATTGTACGCCTTAGCAGGAATGGGCGGTGGAGTTACTTGCTTCTTTAAAGACAATCAACTGCACTACGAATTTAATTTGTTTATGGTAAGAAGAACCAAAATACAATCTAAAACCATCAAACCTGGACAAAAGAAAATATCTATAGAATCTAAGCTTATAGACAAAATTGGAGGCCCTATAGATGTGGTTATTCGTGTAGATGGTAAAGAAGTTGCCTCTGGACGAGTTCCTAACGGAATGTCTTTGCATTTTACTAGTAATGCCACCTTCGATATTGGAACAGACCGCGACTCGCCTGTCTCACTAGACTACCATAAGGAAGCTCCTTTTTCTTTCAACGGAACCATTGGAGAGACTTCGATTAAGTATATAAACATGTAAACAAATATTTTGGTGAAATTACTAAGAAAATAATAGCAAACTATTGTAAGGGCCGTATTAGACAGATCATTAATTAATTTCACATACAAACACTGTCTTGAAAACCATTTGCAGCGTTTTAAATTTAAACTTTATGAAGCAGTTTTATCTATTCTTGTGCTTGTGTATTTGTTTATTTTGTATGGACGCTTATTCGCAGACTGAAGCTCTAGAACAACTTTTTGTAGAAGACATGGCCAGAAAACGTCAAGACCCTATAGCTGGTTTACGCAGTATTTATTTGCAGGAAGTGTTATTGCCTATTGATGGCGGTATGGCGCAGTCCTTTTCCATTCAGCCGGTTTGGCCATTTCGATTAGGTGAAAATCTGAAATTGATTACCTATACCATTATTTCGTTCCAATCTATTTCGTCCACTAATTCGTCTAGCCATGTACCTATTTATCCTACGCCCACTCAAGAAAGCGGTAGAGCGCATGCAGGTGGTTTGGATAATATTTTATTTAATGGGTTCTTTACTTCCATCGAGAAAAAGGGCAACATTAGTTGGGGTGTGGGACCTGCCATTCAATTACCCACGCGTACCGAGCCCATTTTAGGGAGCAACCGTGTGAGCATGGGGACTTCCGTATTATTCAACCATGGTGGCGACACGTTTTCGGATGGTTTTGTCATTCAAAATTATTGGTCGTTAGGGGGTGAAGGTACAAACAAAGTAAATTCCTTTAACTTTCAATATTTCACCTATTACAATTTAGCTAAAGGCTGGTTTTTAGAAAGTAATGCCACGATCGTTAACAATTGGCTGGCCGAAAGTGGCGACCAATTGTTACTCTCTCTTGGTGGGGGTGCTGGAAAAACCTTTAAAATAGAAGAATCTAAATTATTTATTGTGCCGCAGCCCAACTGTTTTATAACACCGTAAGACCCGATATTGTTGGTACTTGGGAATCGGTGTTTCAGTTACAAATTATTTTTAATTAATCACATTAACCACAACGTTTTATGACACATCATATTAAAATCATTTACAGTTGCATTATTATCATGATGCTATCCTTTTCGGCTCTAGCTCAAAACGATACCATTGCAAGTAATAAGCAACGTAAACAAGCTAAAAAGGAAGCCAAAAAACTAAAAAAACAAGAACCTCCCACTAAAGGAACCGTTTACTTTTCACCCGTACCAGTTATAGGTGCCAATCCTGCGTTTGGTTTTATTTATGGTGTAGGCGCTTCGGTAAGTGGCTTTTTGGGAGAACCCGAAACCACCAAGATATCGAATGCCTTACTCGGTTTGGCGCATACTACCAAAAAGCAAACCATTATCACCTTAAAATCGACCATATATGGTGAAGACAACAAATATATTTTATTAGGTGATTGGCGGTACTTAAACTCATCGCAGCCTACTTGGGGCTTGGGTACAGGACCACAATCAGCACGAATGGCTAGCAATAATTTTGGTTTTGACGATAGCTCTATTGAAGGCACTTCGGAAACCGATATGATGGAGTTCTCATTTTTCAGATTTTACGAAACCTATCTAAGGCAAATAAACGATTCGCCGTTTTATGCTGGTCTTGGTCTACATTTAGATTTCTTTAGAAATATAAAAGATCAATTATTAGATCTGGAGGCAGACACTCCAGTAATCACCCCATATTATGCGTATAACGAGCGCTATGGTTTTAAACAAGACAAAAGTACCTTGGTAGGATTGTCTTTAAACGGGGTTTACGACACCAGAGACAACATCAACAACCCGTATCAAGGTCGTTACGCCATGGTACAATACAAAATAAATCCAGAGTTTTTAGGCAGTGACCAAAGCTCGTCGCAACTCTGGATAGAATACCGCGACTATTTCAATTTCACCCCAGACAACAATAATATTCTAGCCTTATGGATGGTTGGTAATTTTACTGTATCCGGGGATTTGCCATATATGAACCTTCCAGCAATAGGATGGGACCAATATTCTAAAACAGGTGAACCTTATGCGCAAGGACGCTTTAGAGGAAATCATTTAATGTTTACCGGCGTAGAATACAGAAAGCACCTTTATGCCTCTAAAAAGAACCCGAAACTTTTAGGACTGGTTTTATACGCCAATGCCACCACAGCTAGTGGCAAAAGCAATGGTATTGATTTGTTTGAATATATAGAACCAGGCGGCGGTTTAGGGCTTCGTTTTAATATTAGCCAAAAAGCCAGAACCAATATCGGGATTGATTATGGTTGGGGAAGTTATGGCACCAAAGGTTTATTTTTAAGATTGAATGAGAATTTTTAGGGATGTTTTTAAAAAATTCAACTTCTTTAATTTCCCCTGTTTGTTTATTGACAATGGATAGTTTCTTTCCTTTATAATCAATAAAAAGCTTGTCACCGTATGAGTTTCTCCATATGTTAAGTTGTCCAAGGATTCAATTCTTTGAATTTCATCAATATCTAAACCGACCTTTTCAGTTTCAGGAAATTTGATTCTAATTTTATCACTGCCAAATGGATATAGTTTCTTTTTAACAATCCTTGCTTTGATAGCCTTATTATAAAGCATCCTAACAAGCACAAAAACATTCATGATGGATACTAAACAAAGAGAATGCTCTTGAATTAAATAGATTTTCAGTTTATTTAAAAATCTTTCATCTATTTCTTTAAATGATAACTGTCTTGACCTATTAAACTTATAGATATACCCAATATAAGCTGAATCACTAGAATGTCGGTTGTGCTTATTATATGCCTCTAATTCATCAAGATGCTCCTTGGCAAGATCAAAAAAAATTAGATTTTTTTGATGGCTTATATATTTCTTTTTTTATAAAAAATGCAGTTGCATCCCTATCCTTAGCTTGCAAAGAAACCATCCTCTTTTGGGCTTCGTTTAGTTTAATTTGAATAAGTTCATTAAGTTTTTCTGAATTATAATGTGATTCTTTGACAAGTTTATTTTTATCATCCCAGTCCTCAATATCGATATAATGACCAAGGTACTTGTATGTAGAATGGCGATCCTTAGTTATTCTGATGGCAAGCGGATAAAGACCTTCACTGTTAGGTCTTTTTCTAAGAATAATTTGTATGCTTGCTGCCATTGCTTACCTGTTTGCGAAAGCCAAATCAGGTACAACATTTGTGTAAATATTTACTCAAATAACATCCTAAAGATACATGTTTTCTTGGATTTTTCGGGTACAACATAGGTACAACATTTATCAATTTTTTATGCTATTAAATATATTTATAGCAGATTAATAAAAATGTAACTAATTATATATCAGGTAATTTAGATTTCTTTGTGCGAATATACGCTAGACTTAGGATCTAGTGCCACAAGGTGTGAAGGTTCGAGTCCTTTCACCCGCACGAAAAAGAAGCTGTCTCATAACCGGGCCAGCTTTTTTATTGAATATACAGGAGCATTTGCTTGTTTTTATCCTGTATTTAGCGTAAATTATAGTCTGATAACCAGACGTATGAATACCAATT
>NZ_JAQSVC010000006.1 GCF_029603165.1 Galbibacter pacificus | reverse complement strand
GAAAATTGGTATTCATACGTCTGGTTATCAGACTATAATTTACGCTAAATACAGGATAAAAACAAGCAAATGCTCCTGTATATTCAATAAAAAAGCTGGCCCGGTTATGAGACAGCTTCTTTTTATTGAGCTGGTTGAAAGCTTTTAGCCAATTGAAAAAAGTTAAAATGAGTTTATTTTAAGGTAAGCCAAACAAAAAGTATATAAATTATTAAAAGCACCACACCATCCCTCCACCCCAAACGCAGACCTTTTGGGATAAAAACCAACGGCAATACCACAAACGAAATGCCCAACATCCAATAAATATCGTTTGTTAGCAATTGCCCGTCGTTGACATGAATTGGTTGAATTATTGCCGTAACGCCCAATACCGCCAAAATATTAAATACATTGGAGCCTATTAAATTCCCCAAGGAAATAGCCTTTTCTTTTTTTAACACCGCAATAATTGAGGCCGCCAACTCGGGAATGCTCGTTCCTACCGACACAACGGTTACTGCAATTACCCTTTTGCTCACCCCGTAAAATTCGGCCATGCCCACTGCACCGCTAATTAATAATTCTGATCCGCCCCATAAAGCGATGCCACCAACGACCATGAAAATCAATATTTTGTATCCCGGCAACACCTCATCCTCGGTTGGGGTATCTTCTACCACTGCTTTAGCTTGAGTGCGCAGTAAATAAACAAGAAATACCACTAAAAAGCACACCAACACAATTCCCTCATAACGTTGCAAAACAGCATCGGTTATTACAAAACCAAACAGCAAACAAGAGGCAATCATCATGACCGGCCAATCGGTTTTATAAAAGCTCCGTTCTACATCAATGGGCATTAAAATAATGGTTATGGCCAGCACCAGACCAAGGTTTGCAACATTTGAACCAACTACGTTCCCCATGGCAAGATCTGGAAAGCCGTTTAAGGCAGCTTTTATGCTCACTATCAACTCGGGGGCCGAAGTCGCCAAAGAAACAACCGTCATCCCAATTACTATTTTTGGAATATGAAGCATTAAAGACATGCCTACGGCCGACTTCAACAACCAGTTTCCGCCTAAAATCAAAAGCGCCAAACCAAGGACAATAAAAAGTAGGTTCATTTATTTTTTTTGAAGGTGAAGATACACAAATTGACATAGATAAAGGAACATGGCCATAGACAAACTACAAAAATAGTTTATTAACTAAAAATACAGTTGTGTAACTAAAAAAATAGTTGTAAGTTTACCCCCACAATCAGTTTCGATACCATTTTATCATGCAAAAATTAACCAATAAAGAAGAAGAAATAATGAAGGTTTTATGGAAGCTCAACAAGGCTTTTGTAAAAGATGTACAGGCAGAAATAAAAGAAGACAAGCCACACTACAATACGCTGTCTACCATTATAAGGAACCTGGAAGAAAAAGGCTATGTTGCCCATAACGCCTATGGAAACACGCATCAATACTACCCGATAGTAAAAAAAGAAGATTACAGAAAACGTTTTGTTACAAATGCCATTGAGGATTATTTTAACAATTCTTACAAAAACCTGGTTTCTTTTTTTGCCGATGAAAAGAAAATAAGTGTGGAGGAGCTTAAAGAAATAATCAACCAAATAGAAAACAACAAATAATGGAAGCCTTTGCCATTTATTTACTAAAAGCCTCGGGATTGTTGGCCGTTTTTTGGCTAATGTATGTGTGCCTGCTGAATAAAACTACATTCTACAAACAGAATAGGTTTTATCTGCTTGGCGGCTTGTTAATTTCTGCATTGCTGCCGTTGGTTGTATATAAAAAAATTGTTTTGGTTGAAGCCATTAACACGTTGGGAAAAAATATTGACCATGTCGCTACCTACACTACTCAAGGGCACGATTACACACAGCAGTTTCTAGTTATATTGGCTATGCTTTATTTAATGGGTGCACTTTTTTTCTTTGGCAGGTTTTGCATACAGTTATACTCCCTGTACCATTTCATGAAAAAGGAAACGCATACCAAAGAAGAAGGTTTTATGCATGTTTCCACAAGCAAGGATATTAGTCCGTTTTCGTTTTTCAAGTTTATTGTTTACAATCCAAAAAAATATACCGAAGAGGAGCTGACAACTATTTTAAGGCATGAAAAGATACATGCATGGCAATTGCATACCATAGACATTCTCTTTGCGCACCTGTATACCGTAGTTTTTTGGTTTAGCCCATTTAGCTGGCTGTATAAAAAAGCCATAGGTGAAAATCTTGAATATTTAACAGATAAAGAAACAACAACAAGCCAGTCTCAAACTAAAAATTACCAATATTTATTACTGAAACAAATTAGCGGAATACCCTATTCTGTCATCAATCCATTTTATTATTCATCAACCAGCCTAACCGCTTTTGGATATACCTTTACTTTTGGTAAACGCAGCGGGCAGGTAAAAAAACGAATCGTTATGTTACAAAAACAAAAAACAAACAAAACAAATTTACTGCGCTACACATTGATAATACCTTTTTTAGCAGGTTTTATGATGCTCTTTAGCTTTAAAACAGAAACCAAGTTGGCCTTGAATACCGAAGTGTCCCAAAACAGTAATTTACCTGAATATGTAATTACAAAAGACTTTTCTGCGGAAGATTTAAAGCAACTCCAGGCAAAAGTTAAAGAAGACGGGGGAAGCTTGACCTATTCCAACATTAAAAGAACGAATACAGGCGAGATTTCCAACATACAGGTAACCTACGAGACCAAAAAAGGGGGAAAAGCCACCGGGACATCGTCTAACAAAGGAAAGGGAATTGAAAATCTCTATTTTGGCATTGGGGAAGGCGGTGGCGTTTATATAATTGTTGGTTCTGCGTACACAAAAAACCAAAGAGGGGTGATTATAGCTGCTACAGACCAACATACTATGGACAAAAAACCACTTATTGTCCTGAACGGGAAAATCATGCCTAAGGATTTTGACACAAAAAGCATCCAGCCCGATGCAATTGAAAGCATTAATGTTTTAAAAGATAAAAATGCCAGTGATAAGTATGACGTGCAAGGAAAGAATGGCGTGATAGAAATTACTTTAAAGAACAAGACCCAATACAATCCGTACAAGGTTACAGGAGCTTCTGAAGCCGGTACCCGTATTAATTTTAAAGGAGAAAAACCCCTTATTTTGGTCGATGGGAAAACCATGCCCGCCGATTTCGACCTGAACAGCATAAGTCCGGACACCATAAAGCAGGTGTCTGTGCTAAAAGATGAAAATGCCATAAAACAATACGGAGAGAAAGGAAAGGATGGGGTAATTTTAATAACCACCAAAAAGGAATAAGCGGGCTTATCAATAATTTTTGTAAGGCCAAGTGCGGTTTCATGCTGTGCTTGGCTTTTTTTTTCAGGTAGGGATTGCAGCGGTTAGCTTTTGGTAAACTTTTATATATGGTTTACCAAAACTAGTAGCGGAAAGCCCGGTTGTGCAGTTTACGGAACAAACCTGCATAATATCAAGAACCAATTAAAGTGTAGCCAAAAACCGTTAGTTATATTTAGTTTTTTTACCTTTATGGGAAAACAAAGGCATGAAAAAAAAGTTTTTTAAGTTACTGGCAAAGCTAAACAGGGCTATATTGCCTTCTTATTCCAAAAAGGGGCTGGATCTGGCCAAGGCCAATAAATTGCAAATGGCCATTATTGGATGGCGCGTTTTTGTTACCAAAAATGCTTTGGGCTAGTATTTAATTATGGTTTGGACATTGTGCCCGCTTAACTTTTTTCTTCCCTCCAGAAAGCTTAGCTCCATTAAAAAATTGCACTGGACCACTTCCCCACCTAGTTTTTCGACCAATTTACAAACGGCCAACGCGGTGCCCCCGGTAGCCAGCACGTCGTCGTGAACAATAACCTTATCTCCTTTTTGTATGGCATCTTTATGGATTTCAAGCGTGTCGTTGCCATATTCCAGGGCATAGGTTTCTGAGACCGTTGCATAAGGCAATTTATTGGGCTTTCTTACGGGCACGAACCCGCAGTTGAGCTTTTGGGCCAGCAAGGTGCCAAAGAAAAAACCCCTGCTTTCTATGCCCACTACCAAGTCTACATTTTTCTTTTCGGTTAGATGGTACAGTTGGGCAACGGCCTGATTTACTGCCTTGGGATCTTTAAGCAACGGGGTAATGTCTTTAAAAACAATGCCCGGCTTGGGAAAATTATTTACATTCCGGATGTAACTGCTTAGGTCCATAATTAATGGTTTTTATACAATATAGAGGTTACAAAGCTAAGAAATGTTGCTTTTCCTCTAAACAATGACATACTTCTTTTGTCTACCCGTTTTTATTATTATTTTTGCTGTTATTCATAATTTACTAATAAACAGGCGTTTTAATTTGAGAATATCCATACGTATCTCAATAGGTTTTATATTACTATGCTGTAACTTTTTGTTTGCTCAAAAAGAATCGGCTAATTGGTATTTTGGAGAAAAGGCAGGTTTAAGCTTTAACACCGAGCCTCCAACTGTAATGACCAATGGCCAGCTTGTTACCAATGAAGGGTGTGCAACCATATCTGACAAAAACGGGAATTTACTATTTTATACAGATGGGGTAAGCGTATGGAACCGAAGGCACCAAAAAATGCCAAACGGTACCGGGCTGTTGGGGCATAGCTCCAGTACGGAATCTGCCATAATAATACCTAAACCGGGAGCTTCCAATTCTTACTACGTTTTTACAATAGACAAGCCCAGTTATTATTTAACAGAAGACGAACCGATAGATGGTATAAATTATTCTGAAATCGATATGACCCTTGACGGAGGTTATGGAGACATTGTTGCAGGCGAAAAAAGCATTCATTTGGTAACTTATGATGCTTCCAGCCCGATACAAAAAGAATATAAATCTTCTGAAAAAATAACTGCCGTTTCCCATAGCAACGGAACTTCCATATGGGTGATTACTTTTTTTATGAATAAATTTTATGCCTTTGAAGTAGATGGGAACGGGGTTAATACCTCTCCAGTTATTTCAACGGTCAACGAGGCTGTTGGCCCACTTATAGATAAAAACAAGATAAACATAAGCGCCATTGGCTATTTAAAGGTTTCGCCCAACGGAAAAAAAATAGCCATCGCGCATAGCTCTACCAGGTTGGGGAACGAAAGGAGCAGCGCTAAAAAATCAGGGAAATTATTGATTTACGATTTTAACAACTCGACCGGAAAGGTTACCAATGAAAAGCTTATACTCAACAACGAATATCCGTACGGACTTGAGTTTTCCCCAAATTCCAAATTGCTATATGCCACTTCCGGGATATACAACAAAAATGACGGCCTGGACAAAAGTTACATCTATCAATATGACTTGGGCAGTTCGAACATTTCGGGGACCAAAAAAATCATTAATGAATCTGATAATGTTCCAGGTGCATTGCAATTGGCCATTAACGGAAAAATATACAGGGCAGGATATAAAGTATCTGCTGATGGAACACATTTATCCGTCATAAACAAACCCAATGAAATAGGAAATGCCAGTATCTATTCCCATAACTCAGTATTTTTAGAGGGAAAATTTGCAACGCTTGGTTTGCCTCCTTTTATTCAGTCCATATTTAAATACACCTTTGATTTTAAAAATCTGTGCTATGGAGATACTACCGAGTTTGAAATTACTACGGAAGACCCATACGACACAGCAGAATGGGATTTTGGAGATGGCTCCACTTCTAATGATGCTTCCCCAACACACCAATATGCAATGCCCGGCAATTATACCGTTACTTTATATCTTTCTACTGCCGGAAGAAATTACGACCCTTTAATTAAGCAGATAACCATTTCTGAGCCGCCACAAGTTATAAATGGCACCTATGAATTATCTCAATGCGATTCGTTTGACAACAATCCAAATGACGGGCAAACCACTTACAACCTCAGTAACGCCAATGCCGATATAACACTGAACACGACCGATTTTATAAATGTTAACTATTATCACTCGATTACCGAAGCAGAAAACGACAGCCTAAACTTAGATTATATAAACCCCATATACAGAAATACCCAACCAAACGAACTATTATATGCAAAAGTATTTGGCATTGTTCCTGAATGTTACAATATCGTACCTATAGAATTGACCACATCTACTTCATCAAACTTAAGTACTTATACACAACAGGCCTGCGATCTGGACGATACTGGTACGGCCATATTCGATCTATCCGAAGTTAGGGCAAACATCATCAGCAATTTAAATTTACCCGGTATTACCGAGGTTTCATTTTATAAAAATCAACAAGACGCCTCTATTGGAACCAATGGAATTGCAGATTTCTATGAATCATCAACTGCTTCATTATATTATAGGGTAGAACACAACAATGAATGTTACGGCGGGGGAATTGTAGAAATATCCACCAAAGCCTTTCCCGTTATACAAGATCAAGAGATAGACATATGTGCCTCTGAATTCCCCATAGAAATCAGCTCGGGATTAAACACCCCTCTTTCCACATTGTATAATTACCAATGGAATACAAACCAAGAGACAAATACAATTACCGTATACCAACCTGGTCTTTATGAGCTAAGGGTTACGGACCCCACATTAGATTGCGAAAAGACAATTCAGGTAAAAGTCAATCAAATAGAGCCTCCCTATATTAACAATATTAAAATAGACGACAGAAATATCGAAGTTATACTTTCCGCCCCTATTGATGGATATGAATTTTCAGTTGATAACCAGTTTGATACTTTTCAAGCAAGCAACCAATTTGAAGGTTTAGAACCTGGAAATCACACACTATTTGTAAGAGACATAAACAATTGCACAACCATTTCTCAGGAATTTTCTATAATTGGTTTTCCACACTTCTTCACCCCAAACAACGACGGGGCCAATGACACATGGAACATATACGGCCTTGATGATACTAATTTTCTTCAAACTATTCATATCTATATATATGACCGGTACGGAAAATTAATCAACTCCTTCAACCCCTTAAATTCTAATGGTTGGAACGGAAAATACCATGGGCAACTTATGCCACCTGACGATTATTGGTACTACCTAAAACTTCCAAATGCTAAAGAATACAAAGGACATTTCTCTCTAAAAATATAGTTTACAAATACTTACAAACATTCAACGATGGTTTAGAATGAAAAAATCATTCGAGAATTAAACTTATTTTATTAACTTTAAAATTATATTCAATATTTAATAGTATTATACTTTAGTATTTAATGGATATAGATATAAACTTTAATTTAAAAACTTAGAATGATGAAAAAACTATTTGCAGAATTTATTGGTACCATGTGGTTGGTGCTTGGTGGATGCGGTAGCGCTGTGCTTGCTGCCGGTTACCCAGAATTGGGTATTGGCTTTGCAGGGGTTGCGCTTGCTTTTGGTTTAACCGTTTTAACCATGGTCTATGCCATTGGGCATATTTCGGGGTGCCATTTAAACCCGGCCGTTTCTGTAGGGCTATGGATTGGTGGCCGTTTTAGCGGCAAAGAACTGTTTCCTTATATTGTTGCTCAAGTATTGGGCGGGATAACCGGGGCAGCAATACTATACCTTATTGCCACCGGAAAAGACGGCGCCTCCATTGGTAATTTTGCGGCAAACGGTTATGGCGAATATTCTCCGGACGGTTATAACATGACAGCCGCTTTGATTACCGAAATTGTAATGACGTTTATGTTTCTTATAATTATACTCGGGGCCACACATAAAAATACACCCAAAGGATTTGCCGGTATAGCCATAGGCCTTGGGCTAACATTAATACATTTAATAAGCATCCCGGTTACCAATACATCGGTTAACCCTGCGCGCAGTACAAGCCAGGCATTGTTTGTTGGCGATTGGGCAATGGGGCAATTATGGCTTTTTTGGGTAGCACCAATAATTGGGGCGGCCATTGCAGGTGTTGTATATAAGGCACTTGCCCCTGCACAGGAAGATTGAATTTAAAAAACATGTTAGAAAAACCTCTTGCACAATAAGAGGTTTTTTTATGCCACTTTTAAAGATTTTTATTATTTTTACTAATATACATACCCTCCCCCTCTCTTATTTAATCAGATATAAATCCATAAGTAATGAAAAATTATTTTCTATCATTGTGCTGTTTGTCAGTATTTTATATGTTCGGACAAAACAGCAAAGTTATCGATAGTGCTGCAATCCACATTCTTGATAAAATGGGGGAATCCATCGGGAAAATCCATTCCTGCAACTTCCAGATTTCCCGGGCACTGGACAACGATGGCATGTTTGGCATGGAAAAACACTTTTATTTTGACGACATTACCATGGTAGGGCCAGATAAAATGCTGGTTAAAACCAGAAGCGCCGACCGTAACAGAAATTATTACTACAACGGGAGCAAGTTTATATACTATTCTCTAGACGAGAACAACTATTGCGTGGTCGATGCCCCAAACACCATTATTAAAATGATCGACAGCCTCCATAAAAAATTTAGCATACGGTTTCCTGCCGCCGATGTTTTTTATCCCAGTTTAACCGATGACCTCTTGGAAGAATTCCCAACCATTGTCTATAACGGAACAGAAACCATAGACGATGTAGAATGCCAGGAAATTCTTGCTTCAAACAATAAAATGAACTTCCAGTTATGGATTACCAACGACGAAAAAGCATTGCCTAAAAAAATAGTCATCATCCATAAGGACGGCGACCGCCAACAATACGAAGCCACATTTAAAAACTGGAAGATAAATACAGATGTAGAAGACACCATTTTTAACTTTTACCCCCCGGAAGGTTCAAAAAACATTAGCATCATGGCCACGTCTAAATAACAAACTTTAAAAGATAGAAAGATGAATCCAACTATAAAAAAACATACCATGCATTACGGCAGCCTGTTACTTTTTGTTCTTTTACTTACGGTCCCCATATCGGTTGAAGCACAAAGGTTTGGGCACGGGTCCAGCATGAGCCGCCCAAATGTATCGCGCCCCTCTACCGGGAGGCAGCCCATAAACGGGGGATTTCAACGGGAGACAAACAGAAGCTTTCCAAGTTCTCATACCGAATACCGCAGGCCAAGTACAAACAACAACATAGGCAACCGAAATACAAATATTGGCAACGATAGGAATATAAACTCGCGCTCCAACAACACCAACGTTAGGACCAATAGAAACATTGACAATTCCACGGTAATAAACAACAGGGGCGGGCACAACAATGTAAACATAAACGTAAACAACCGCAATACCATTGTTCGCCCTGCAATTCGCCCTTATCCCCGCCCCCCGTATTTCTATGGCGGATTTAGCTATTATTCATTCCACCCATATTTCTACCATCCTTTTACCCCATTTTACTGGGGCCCGGTATGGCACCCATGGGGATTCTTTGTGGCCTCGTTGGCCACCACTGCCATTATTGTTAGCATAGAAAACAGCTACCAGCAATATTATTACGATCAAGGAAATTATTACATGAAAGAAAAAGACGGCTATACGGTTGTCCAGGCACCAGTTGGCGCCACCATTAAAGTACTTCCCGATGGCTATCAGGTTGTTGATGCCGGCGGGGACACTACCGTAAACAATTATTATTACGGAGGAACCTATTACGAAAAAGACAGCAACGGCTACACCGTGGTCCCACCAACGGCAGGCACCCTTGTTGAACACTTACCCGAAGGTGGCGAAGAAGTACGCATTGGCGATCAAACCTACGTTAAATACGGAGAAACCTATTATCAACCGGTTCAGGTAAACGGCAAAAACCAGTACGAAGTAGTTGATGTAAAAGAAGGTCAAAACTAAAACCCTTGCCTAAAATATTTCCTTCATTCATAAACTACCGCATAGCTTTTATGGCATGTGGTAGTTTTTATTTTTTATAAATTTGCGCATGCCGTAATTTAACACCAATTTTTTTATGAACTGGTTTCTTTTAATCATCGCAGGGCTGTTTGAAGTCGGGTTTGCCACCTGCCTGGGAAAAGCCAAAGAAGCAACGGGAAATACCGCTACCTATTGGTATATTGGTTTTGTTGTTTGTTTAACCATAAGCATGCTATTGCTTATCAAGGTAACACAATCGCTGCCCATTGGCACTGCTTATGCCGTATGGACGGGCATTGGGGCCATTGGCACCGTTGTTGCCGGCATAGCCCTGTTTAACGAGCCCGTGGATTTTTGGCGCGTGTTTTTTATTTCAACTTTAATAATTTCTGTTGTAGGCCTTAAATTTGTTTCGCATTAACTGCTCTTTTTAGTATCTTCGGAATTAAAATCACAACCTATGAAAATCAACCGAATTATCCTTCTTCTCGTTACCATTGCCCTAATTTCGTTTACAGCATGCAATACCGTTTCTTCTAAAAAAGGAACAATTACCCACACCGTATTCTTTAAACTGAAGCATCCGCAAGGAAGCGAAGCCGAAAAAGTTTTTTTGGAAAAAGCAGTAGCCTTAAAATCCATTTCAACGGTAATGAACATGACCTGCGTAAAAGAAATAGGCAAAAAGAACGATTTCGACTGGGGCTTGACCATGCAATTTAAAAACCAAACCGATTACGACACTTATTCCAACCATCCAGACCACGTGGCATTTGTAGAAAATGTATGGAAAAAAGAAGTAGCCGACTTTATGGAAATAGATTATATAGATGCACCATAAATTAAAGGCAACCAACCACGGCTGTTAATATACCCATCCGTACCCGTTTTTTACTGCTCAGGACACGTACTTAACCTGCCCGAAGCTATTTTTTACCCATCCCGACACGTTAACAAACCATCTGGCGGGGTTATTTACTTGTCCAGATACGTTAGTGGACGTATCCCGAGCTATTTTTTACCTATCCGGAAGGGTTCTAGATATGTTGGTGGACGTATCTCGTGAGGTTCCGGACGTGTCCAGATAGCTATCAAGACTAATTGGGATTTACCACTATTTATTATCTTTAGTTTTTCGGTGGAAAACCCTCGTGGATTTCCCGCAACAAACCATTTCAAACCCATCGGGATCCATACGAAAAACTAACTACACAAAAGATATTTTTCGTAAATTCGTTTAATAAAAGAGTTATAAAATGGATACTCTAACAACAAAATTGGAATTATTAAAAGCTATTTTGGAAAGTGAAAATTCCGAATTTATCAGACACAACGATTGGGTTTTAAAAACAACCAGAAATTGGACAAATTGAAACTAGCTTAAAGCATAGAAAGCATCAATTTAGATATTATTTAGTCTTTAAAAATTATAAAATAGTTTATTGGATAAATTACGATTTCAACAGAATTGAAAGTGCAAATGTGTTCGACACTAGACAAAACCCTGAAAAAATAAACAACATGAAATAAAAAAGCGTATTGCCGTTGTTTAACTAATTAAACCACAGGCTTTCCATAAAGGTCGAAGTCTCCGGCTTCTTCAATAAAGATTTCGGCAAATTCGCCGGTTTTTAAGTAATATTGAGAGGCATCTACCAATACTTCATTATCAACATCGGGAGAATCGAACTCGGTGCGCCCAACAAAATAATTGCCTTCTTTCCGGTCTATTACGCAACGGAACGTCTTCCCTACCTTTTCCTGGTTTAGCTCCCATGAAATCTGCGACTGTATGTCCATAATTTCTGAGGCACGCTGTTGTTTAACTTCTTCTGGTACATTATCTTCTAAATTATAGGCATGCGTGTTTTCTTCATGGCTATAGGTAAAACAGCCCAAACGTTCAAAACGCATTTCCTTGACCCAGTTTTTTAAAATCTGGAAGTCTTCTTCCGTTTCTCCGGGATAACCAACTATCAATGTGGTACGAATGGCCATTTCGGGCACCGCTTTTCTAAAATCACGTAATAAACGTGTGGTTTTTTCGTATGTGGTACCACGACGCATCGATTTTAAAATAGCATCAGAAATATGCTGAAGCGGGATATCTATATAATTACAAATTTTAGGCTCTTGCTTCATTACTTCCAATACGTCCATCGGGAAACCGGTCGGGAATGCATAGTGCAAACGTATCCATTCTATTCCTTCTACTTTAACTAGTTCTTTCAATAGATCGGCCAAAGCACGTTTTTTATAGAGATCGAGTCCGTAATAGGTTAAATCTTGCGCAATAAGCACCAATTCTTTCACCCCGTTATCCGCCAGGTTTTGAGCTTCTTTTACCAAGGCTTCAACGGGCGTGCTTTTATGTTTACCGCGCATTAACGGAATGGCACAAAAACTACACGGACGGTCGCAACCTTCGGCAATTTTTAAATACGCATAGTTTTTAGGGGTTGTTGTAAGCCGTTCGCCTATTAATTCATGTTTATAATCGGCTCCCAAAGCCTTTAATAAACTTGGTAATTCGGTTGTGCCAAAGTATTGGTCCACATCGGGAATCTCTTTTTGCAAATCAGGCTTATAGCGTTCGCTCAAACATCCGGTTACAAAAACTTTATCAACTTCTCCTTGTTCTTTCTTCTGTAGGAATTCAAGAATGGTATTTACACTTTCTTCTTTGGCGTTATTAATAAAGCCGCAGGTATTAATTACCACTACATTTCCATCATCTTCATGTGCCACTTCTTTTCCACTTGCCTTGAGTTGCCCCATTAACACCTCGCTGTCGTATACATTTTTGGAACATCCTAATGTAACTACATTGATTTTATTTTTTTTAAGTGACTTCGTTCTCATACCCGACTATAATTATAAATGATAAATATTGAATTTTATCTATCTCATTTTTAAGCGCTAGAAAGCAGTTTGCAAAATTACAACTTGAAAGTGTATTATACGAAGATTATACCAACAAAATAATTATGAAGCAAAAAGCCCATGCAAATAAGGAATCAGTTTTGGTTCGTAATAGCGGAGCGCCGAAAGCAATACTATGCATATGCCGGCAAAATACCAATTGTATGTTTCTTTTTTGATTACCCGAAACCCAAACCATGCTACAATGCCCAAAAAAACAGCTATAAGCAAATTGGGCCAAAACCACATTCCTTTAACAATGGCGTATATTTTTACGGCTGCATAAAACAAACAGTAGTACGCTATTATTTTGGTAACGGTAATTAAAAACGGGGCTGGTTTCATTATTTAAAAAAGGAATCAACAAATTCGTATTTATTAAAGACTTGCAAGTCCTCAATACCTTCGCCAACGCCTATATATTTTACGGGTATTTGAAACTCATCGGAAATACCGATAACAACACCGCCCTTTGCCGTTCCGTCCAGTTTTGTTACTGCCAAAGAAGTTACTTCGGTGGCTTTTGTAAATTGTTTGGCCTGTTCAAAAGCGTTTTGTCCTGTAGAACCGTCCAGTACCAAAAGTACCTCATGCGGTGCATTATCCACCACTTTTTGCATAACACGCTTAACCTTGGTAAGCTCGTTCATCAGGTTTATTTTATTATGAAGTCTTCCGGCAGTATCGATAATAACAACATCGGCATCTTGAGAAACAGCCGATTTCAAGGCATCGAACGCAACTGATGCAGGATCGCTCCCCATTTGCTGTTTTACTATGGGCACTTCTACACGGTCTGCCCAAACTTGAAGCTGGTCTATTGCCGCAGCCCTAAAAGTATCGGCGGCCCCCAAAACCACTTTTTTCCCTTGTTTTTTAAATTGATAGGCAAGTTTACCGATGGTTGTGGTCTTGCCAACGCCATTTACGCCAACAACCATTAACACATACGGTTTTTTTCCTTCGGGAATAACAAAATCTTTTTCTTCGCCAGAATTAGTCTCAGAAAGTAAGCCTGCAATTTCTTCGCGTAGAATTAAATTGAGCTCGTCGGTCCCTAAATATTTGTCCTTGGCCACACGTTCTTCAATACGCTCAATTACCTTTAGGGTAGTATTCACGCCAACATCGCTCGTTACCAATACTTCTTCAAGGTTGTCAAGCACCTCATCATCTACCTTAGACTTTCCTGCTACGGCTTTCCCCAGTTTGGAGAAAAAACTGTCTTTGGACTTTTCCAGCCCTTTATCTAAAGTTTCTTTTTTTTCTGATGAAAATATTTTTTTAAAAAAACTCATATTTCAATGGGTAATTAATGCCCTTTACGGCATAAAAGTTTATTTAATGAAAAACGCCTGTCAATTTTAATTCTTTCAATCCTTAAACCCCGCACAACAGATGGCACCTATTATGCAAAAAATGGTTTTGCAATTTATGTCAAAGATATAAAAACAAAAAGCTACTTTCTATAGGAAAGTAGCCTTAATATATATTGTAAAGTTGTGAACTTCTTAATTTTCTTTTAACCAGTCGTTAACTGTTTCCGGAGTCATTACAGCTTCTACAAAAGTGTAAGCACCTGTTTTAGGAGACTTGACCATTTTTATAGCTTTGGTCAATCTCTTTGAACTTGTTTGTAAAGTTGCTACTGTCTTCTTTGCCATGGCTTCTTAATTATTTAATTTCTTTATGAACAGTCATTTTCTTAAGGATAGGGTTGAATTTCTTGATTTCAAGTCTATCCGGAGTGTTCTTTTTATTTTTTGTGGTGATGTAACGGGAAGTTCCTGGCTTGCCAGACTCTTTGTGCTCGGTACATTCTAAAATAACCTGTATTCTATTACCTTTTTTTGCCATTTTTATATTGTTTTAACGGATAATTAATTACTTAATAAATCCTTTTTCTTTTGCCTCTTTTAAAACCGCAGAAATACCTTTTTTGTTAATTGTTTTTAACGCAGCGGTAGAAATTTTAAGAGTAACCCAACGGTCTTCTTCTGGTATGAAGAAACGTTTTTTGATTAGGTTAGCATCAAATTTACGTTTGGTTTTGTTCATTGCATGAGAAACGTTGTTTCCCACCATTGCCTTCTTTCCTGTAAGTTCACAAACTCTTGACATTATTCTATACTTTAGTGTTATTTTAAAACAGGGTGCAAATTAACGAATTTTTCACTTGACAGACAAGCAAATGGATTATTTTTTTAAAATTTCTTTCCAGAGCAATTCAAAAGCTTTGTTAACCGCTTTATTAATCACTTTTTCACGGTGATTTCCAAAATTAAACTCCTGTACCTTTACGTCAAAGGGTGTGGCCAAGGCTATAAAGACCGTCCCGATGGCTGCATCAGAATCTCCTTTTGCTGGGCCTGCATTTCCAGTGGTCGCTATTGCATAACTGGTATTGAAAAGCTTTTGGGCATTTAAAGCCATTGCCGTTGCCACTTCGGCACTTACTACCGAATGTTTGTCTATAAGCAATTTATCGATGTTTAAAACCTCTATTTTGGCACTGGTAGCATAACTTACTACGCTGCCCGTAAAATAAGCCGATGAACCGGATACCGAAGTAAAGGTTTCGGCTATTTTGCCCCCCGTGCAGCTTTCGGCCGTGGAAACTGTTTGCCCTCTTTCGCTTAGCAGTTTTCCGGTGAGTATTTCCAGAGCACTGTCTTCTTCAAGGCCGTAATAAATATCTTCAATAAGTGGTTTTAAACTTTGTATCTGTGCTTCAATTTCATCTTCAAGTATATTCATGTCTTCCCCTTTTCCTGAAAGACGGAGCCTAACTTTTCCCAAATTAGGCAAATAAGCCAACCGTATATGCCTTGGAAGGGCTTTTTCCCAATCTTCAATACGTTCTGCCAGCGAGCTTTCTCCTAATCCATAGGTAATCATTGTTTTATGAAGAATGTACGGCCGTTTATATTTTGCCTGTATGCGCGGCATTACCTCGTTTGTAATGAGTCCCTCCATCTCCAACGGGACACCAGGCAAGGAAATTATGGTTTTATTGCCTTTTTCTATCCACATACCGGGCGCTGTGCCGTATTGATTATTTAAAACCGTAGCCTTGGAAAGTACCATGGCCTGAGAACGGTTAAGGTTGGAAATGGGGGCGTTTATGTATTTTTTAAACAAGGCCTCGATGTGCGCCAAAACGGCCGGGTCTTCCACCAGCTTGTCATTAAAATAGTCGCATAATGTATGCTTGGTAACATCGTCTTTGGTGGGCCCCAATCCGCCTGTAATTATAATAATATCTGCTCGTCCTTCCGCTTCCTTAATCGACTGAAGGATATGTTCCCTGTCGTCTTGTACTGAAGTAATTTGATATACCGAAACTCCAATATTATTCAATTGTTTCGCTATAAAGGCTGAATTTGTATCTACTATTTGGCCAATAAGTATCTCATCTCCAATAGTAATTATCTCTGCAAACATTTATTATTTTAAATAGTTTCTATATGCATCAAAGGCTGCTTGTAGTTCTGTTTCGGCCTCTAAATAGGTTTTTTCTATGGCGTCAATGTTTTTATCGCCCCTTGCATGACCTTCTATGGCCAGCATATGTTCCCTTACCTGGTCTATCCCAAGCAGGTCTGCATTGGGCTTTATTTTATGAGCAAATTGATAGATATGGTCAAACTCTTTATTGGCTATCGCTTTCTTTAGGTTTTCTATATCATCGGGTGTTTCGCTTATAAAGGTCTGAATTACGGAGGTGTTAAATTCTTTGTCCCCGCCAGAGAGTTCGTTTAGTTTATTTAGGCTATATTTCATCTTGATATGTTTTTTTAGGTTCTATGGTGTTTTGGGTCTAACTTAAGGTTGTTTTTTATATAAATCTTTTTCTATTTTACTTTTACATCAAACATTTTTGCATTGTTCATAAATCCTTCTAGGCAATCACCGGCCTTTACCTTTCCAACGCCCGCTGGTGTTCCGGTAAATAGTATATCTCCTGTCTTTAATGTAAAATAAGCTGAAATATACGAAATTAACTCATCTATTTTCCATAGCATTAACGAAGTGTTTGCCTTTTGCGCAACTTTTCCGTTCAACAGCAGGCTAAAGTCTAATTCATTAATGTTTGGAATTTCTTCTTTGCAAACCCACGAACCAACCACGGCCGAGTTGTCAAAGGCTTTGGCCTTTTCCCACGGAAGCCCTTTTTCTTTTAATTTATTTTGAAGATCCCTCGCCGTAAAATCGATTCCCAGCCCTACTTCATCATAATATTTATGGGCATATTTTGCGTCTATATGCTTTCCTACTTTGTTGATTTTTACCAAAACCTCTGTTTCGTAGTGCACGTCCTTTGAAAAATCCGGAATATAAAAATTGTCATTACTCTTTAACAAAGCCGTATCGGGTTTCATAAAAATAACGGGGTCGGCAGGTTTTTCGTTTTCCAATTCTTTAATATGATCGGTATAATTTCTACCAATACAAATAATCTTCATTGCTGTTATTTTAAGTTTGCAAATTAATAAACTACTTTCACTTTAAACGCAGGGGAAGCAATTTTCCCCTCTTTAAACATACTCCCATATTGAGGAATATTTAGCTCTTTCATGGATTTCCACCCTTTGTTGGACATGTAATAGGAGTTTGACACGTCTTTATCTTCTTCTACCCCTTTAAAAATAGGTCCGTAACGTATGGTCCCAACATTTTTATAAATAGAATCGTTTAGCCGTACATCTATTTTTTCTTCATAAGAATTTTCTTTAATAAACAAATGTTCAACCGCTATAAAAAATCCATTATCGGGTACTTTTATGGAATAGCCCGATAGGTCTACCTGTATTTTTCTGTCGTATTTATAAGAAGTTATTATGAGATTGCCCCGAATTAAATCTTCCCCCGGAGACAACGAGTCGGTTGCACTTAACACACGCAGCCTGAATTTTGAGTTTCCTACATAATGCTCATCAAAAAAAATAGTCACTTCATCCATATAAGCTGGATTGGGCAACTGCATATTGTTTGGGTAATACCTGGCCAAAACCGAGGGGTACAAGCCCCCACTAAAATTGCCCAAGCCTATTCTTCTTTTGTTTTTAAAAGGGTTTAAATTTTTTTTGTGATGGTACGCGCTATTATTTACCAGCACAACTTCGCCCAATTCTTCCACGCGTTTCTTTAAGGAAATTGTGGCATTGCCCAATTGATTGGCAGGAATTACTTTGTCTTGATAACCAATACATGAAATACGCACATTTTTTACCAATAATTCTTTAGGGATATTTAAAAAAAAGCGACCGTTTTTATTAGACGTAGTTCCAATGGCAACATCGGTAAATATTAAATGTGCATAAGGTATTTTTTCTTTTGAACCTTGATCCACCAGTTCCCCTTTCAATATTACCTGTTGTGCGCTTACGCCATGTACGGCAATTAGCAATATGGCACCTATTAATAAGCGCCCGAGCATTAGTTAAGCTTATTATTCAACTTGCGTAGTTTTATGGCCGTAAGCACCTTTTTGGTATACAGGGGGAAATCTGCATTCAACAGCCACCCAAAATATCCCGGTTCCTGCTCCATGACATCTTCTACTCTTTTTCCTTTGTGCTTTCCAAACGAAAAAACTTCTTCTTCGTCTTCATTAAAAATAATAAATCCTGCAAAGTCGGCAGTTTGTTTTCTAGTAGTAAACTCCCCTAAAAACTTCATATTGTTTTCCAGTTCCCCATACCGGTCCAGTTGCGATTTAAGCACTTCGTATGTGGCGTTGGTATCGGCTTCGGCAGAATGAGCGTCGTCCAGGTTTTTCCCGCAATAAAATTTGTATGCCGCCGAAAGTGTACGTTGTTCCATTTTATGAAATATGGTCTGTACATCAACAGACACCCTGTTGCCCATGTCAAAATCTATTCCCGCCCTTAAAAGCTCTTCGGCCAATACAGGAATGTCGAACCTATCAGAATTATATCCGCCCAAATCGCTGTCTTTTATCATGTTATAAATGGTTTTGGACAGTTCTTTAAAAGTGGGCTCATTGGCTACTTTTTCATCGGTTATACCGTGAATTGCCGAAGACTGCGGTGGAATGGGCATTTCTGGGTTTACCAACCAAGTATGGCTTTCCTTGTTTCCGTTCGGGAAAACTTTTAAAATTGATATTTCTACTACCCTGTCCCGGGCCACGTCGATTCCAGTGGTTTCCAAGTCGAAAAAGCAAATGGGTTTAGATAAGTTTAATTCCATTGTATTGTTTTGAAACTATAAAATTAGGTATTGAAAAATAAAAACCCTGAAAATTTCAGGGCTTATTTGTAATTATATTTCTTTGTTAGGATCCCATGCCTCGATATACTCGGCCACCCGCTGTATAAACTGACCTCCAAGGGCACCGTTTACAACCCTGTGATCGTAACTGTGCGACAAGAACATTTTATGGCGTATACCAATAAAATCGCCTTCCGGGGTTTCTATAACCGCAGGCACTTTTCTAATGGCGCCCAATGCCAGAATGGCCACTTGGGGCTGATTGATAATTGGGGTACCCATGACACTCCCAAATGTCCCCACATTGGTTACAGTATAGGTTCCGCCTTGTATTTCGTCTGGCTTCAACTTGTTTTCCCTTGCCCTTCCGGCAAGATCGTTTACCCGTTTTGCCATCCCTACCAAATTAAGCTGGTCGGCATTTTTAATAACCGGGACAATAAGGTTGCCATCGGGCAGCGCGGCCGCCATTCCAAGATTGATGTTTTTCCTTTTGATTATTTTATCCCCATCAACAGAAATGTTTATTAACGGGAAGTCTTTTATCGTCTTGGCAATAATCTTCATGAAAATGGGCGTAAAGGTAAGCTTCTCCCCTTCGCGGTTTTGAAACTCATGTTTCACCTTGTTCCTCCAGTTCCAGATATTGGTAACATCTACCTCTATGAAGCTTTGTACGTGCGCCGATGTTTGCACGCTTTGCGACATATGATGAGCTATTAATTTACCCATTCTGGTCATTTCTACAATTTCATCCTGCCCATTTACCGATACCGGAGTTGCCTGTGTGGCAGCCTGTTGCTTATTAACAACTTGAGGCGGCTGTGTTTTAACGGGTTCTTCGTTGGTTGCCGCCTGGGGAGCCTCTTTGGTTTCAGGCTTTGTTTCGGTTTCTGTACTTATTGTGGGTTTTCCACTTCTCTTTTCCAGGTACCCTAAAATATCGTCTTTGGTTACACGACCGTCCTTACCGGTCCCGGCTATGCCCTCTAATTCCTCCAAACCGATGTTTTCTTCCTTTGCAATATTTTTCACTAAGGGCGAAAAGAATTTTTCTGAAGTTGAAAAATCTGCAACCGGTGCTGCAACCGTTTCTTTAACCGTATTGATATCTTCTTGAATTGAAGCAACAGCCTCTTCAGCTGCTTCTTCATCTACTTCTTCTACTTGAGTATGGTTAAGGGTTTCTTCTTCATTGCCATCTTCATCGCCATCGGTTTCAATAATAGCAAGCACATCGCCTACTTTTGCAACATCGTCTACCTCAAAAAACTTTTCAATTAGCACCCCGTCCACTTCGCTTGGAACTTCAGAGTCTACCTTGTCGGTAGCTATCTCCAGTATGGCCTCATCGGCTTCGATAGTATCTCCAATTTCTTTTAACCACGAAGTAACCGTTGCTTCTGCAACACTTTCACCCATTTGGGGTAGTTTTAATTCTATTTTTGCCATATCGGTAAATTGTAGCTGTTTATAGATATATATTTTGCGAAAATAATAAAAAAATAGGCTTTATGTTATTAATTTTCGTTTCTAGTTTAAATTTATCATTGTTCACTTTTCAATGAATTTTCAAACGGTATCCTGTTTAAAATACTTCTACCCAAAGTTACTTCGTCTGCATATTCCAATTCGTCCCCTACTGCAATCCCCCTGGCTATTGTAGAGGTAATAACCGCATAAGGTTCCAACTGTTTAAAGATATAAAAATTGGTGGTATCTCCTTCCATTGTTGAGCTCAATGCAAAAATTATCTCTTTTATCTCCCCCGCCTTTGCTTTTTCTATCAATGTAGCTATGTTAAGGTCGGAAGGCCCAATGCCATCCATGGGCGAAATTTTTCCGCCTAAAACATGGTATACGCCCCGGTATTGGCCTGTATTTTCAATGGCCATTACGTCCCGTATGTCCTCGACAACACAAACCAATGAAGTCTCCCTTTTAGGGTTTGCGCATATTTCGCACAACTCTGTATCTGATATGTTATGGCATTTTTTACAGAACTTAATTTCACTACGCAAGTTCTGCAAAGCCAGGGCCAAGTTTTTGGTTTGTGCTTCGGGCTGCCTTAATAAATGCAACACCAACCGCAAAGCTGTACGTTTGCCGATACCCGGAAGTTGAGAAACTTCGTACACAGCATTTTCTAATAACTTTGATGAGAATTCCATTATTGCGAAATTACAATTTTAAGGCGCATAAATGAATTTTATGCCATAGTTTTGTGATTACATTTACAAAAAACCATATGAAGCCAATTTATATTCTTCTAATTATTGCTGCTTATTTTGGAATTTTAATCCTTATTTCTTTCCTGACCAGTAAAGACGAAGAAAGTAACGATACTTTCTTTAAGGCCAAAAGACAATCGCCGTGGTATGTTGTTGCCTTTGGAATGATCGGGGCTTCTTTAAGCGGGGTAACCTTTATATCGGTACCTGGCTGGGTGGAAGCTTCCAAGTTTAGCTATATGCAGGTTGTTTTTGGGTATATTTTGGGTTATTTTATTATTGGTGCTGTACTTCTGCCCCTCTATTACAGATTAAACTTAACATCTATCTACACCTATTTGGAACAAAGGTTTGGGCCACATAGTTATAAAACCGGTGCCTCTTTCTTTTTATTGTCCAGGGTTGTAGGGGCCAGTTTTCGTTTGTTTCTTGTGGCCAATGTTTTACAGGTAATTATTTTTAATGAAATGGGCGTTCCCTTCTGGGCGACGGTCACGCTTACCATACTGCTTATCTGGCTCTACACGTTTAAAAGTGGTATTAAAACCATAGTGTGGACAGACACCTTGCAAACTTTGTTTATGCTTATTGCGCTGGGCGTTACTATTGTTACAGTTTACAATGATATGAATATTTCTGAAGGGATTACCAATTATGTAGCTTCCAGCGATCTCTCCAAAATGTTTTTCTTTGACAATATAAAAAGCGCCGATTACTTTTGGAAGCAGTTTATTTCGGGAGCTTTTATCGCCGTGGTAATGACAGGCCTCGATCAAGATATGATGCAGAAAAACCTTACTTGCCGCTCCTTAAAAGACGCCCAGAAAAACGTATTTTGGTTTACTATTGTACTCACCATCGTTAATTTTATCTTTCTTTGCCTTGGCCTCTTGTTAACGGTATATGCACAGCAAAATGGGATCGATGCCCATAAAGACGATCTTTTTGCGGTTTTGGCAAAAGATTACCTCGGCATTGCGGTTTTTATTTTCTTTTTAATAGGCCTTATAGCCGCAGCGTACAGCAGTGCCGACAGTGCTTTAACAGCGCTTACAACATCGTTTAGCGTGGATATTTTAAATATTGAAAATAAATATGGAGAGAAAAAGCAAATAGCCGTAAGAAAGCGCATCCATATATTGTTTTCCCTTTTGCTTATTTTAGTGATTATTGCCTTTAAATACATCATTAAAAATGAAAGCGTTATTGCAAAACTATTTGTATTTACAGGTTATACATATGGCCCATTGCTTGGAATGTATAGCTTTGGCCTCTTTACAAAGCTTAAGGCAAACGATAAATTTATTCCGTTTATAGCTATAATCTCGCCAATATTATCGTATGTTATTAGTTTTTACAGCAATAAGAAATTTAATTTCGATTTCGGATTTTTTGTTCTTATTTTAAACGGTGCCCTCACTTTTATAGGGCTACTTATTGCCAGCTCTTTTAAACAGGAAAGAGATTTAAAACCAGCCCATTAATATTGGTTTGTTGCCAATAAAACCAAAGTGCAGGCAACAACAACTTCAATGTTATTGGGTTTTAGCAGCTCGAAAAACTCACGGTTTTCTGTACCGGGGTTAAAAATAACGCGATTGGGCTTCAACTCGATTATGTATTGATAAAATTCCTGCTGATTTCTGGCATTCATATACAGTGTAACGGTATCTATATCGATATAATTTTTTAGTTCCGTATCTATTTCCACACCTGCCACATTGCCAGCTTTTAAGCCATAAGCCACAACCTCTTTACCACTAGAAACCAACCTATTAACTGCTATGTTGCTATATCTTGAAGGCTTTAATGAGGCGCCCATAACCAATGTCTTTCCCATATGTTAAACTTTGTTAAAGGTTATAAATTATTGTAACAGCTTTCCATAAAGATCGTCAATTAGGTAACAACTCGAAAAGAGTTTAAGTTAAAATCATCAATCAAAAAAAATCAACTAATCAATGAAACATTTCATTCTTTTATGTACGGCATTCTTTTCGTTCCTTACATATTCTCAAAACAGTACCCCGAATAACGAACTGGCAAAAACAGGAAGCGTTACCGGTATTGTCATCGATCAAAGCTTACAACAACCAATACCTTACGCAACAGTTGTCCTTAAACAAAACGGGGAGAATATTGTTGGTGGAATTACAGCAGACAATGGTAGCTTTGAACTTACCAAAATTGAAGAAGGAACCTACACATTCGAAATTCAATTTATTGGGTACCAAACTTATAGTAAAGAAATAAGCGTTACCGGCAATAAAACCAACTTAGGAACCATTACGCTGGTAGAAAACGTTACCGAGCTTGAAGGTGTGGACGTGGTTGCCGAGCGCTCTACAATTGAACAGAAAATAGACCGGAAGGTAATCAATGTAGGGAAAGACCTTACCACACAAGGGGCTACGGCATCAGATATCATGAACAATATACCTTCGGTAAATGTCGACCAGCAAACGGGCCAGTTAAGCATGCGCGGAAATTCAAACGTGCGTGTTATGGTAGACGGGAAACTATCGAACGTCCCCGTTGCTCAATTACTTAAACAAATTCCTTCCACTTCAATTAAAAAGATTGAATTGATTACAAATCCATCAGCAAAATACAACCCCGAAGGGATGAGCGGTATTATCAATATCGTTTTGTATAAAGATGCCAACATAGGTTTTAATGGAAATATAAATCTCGGACTTGCATATCAAGACGAAGCAAAATTTAATAGCTCCGGGGATTTAAACTACCGCAACGGAAAATTTAATGTCTATGGAAGTTATGGCAACAACATTGGTAAATACGTAAATGATGGTGTTGTAGAACGTATGGACGATGAAAATACAACCGATTTTAACGAAAATCAATTTCAATACTTTTCGTTTTTAAACAATAACAAATCGCACCTTTACAAAGCGGGAATCGATTTTTACCTCAACGAAAAAAACACCATTTCCGTTTTTACCAACCAAAACATATTTGATGGAAAAGGTCGCGGAGACACACAAATTGTAAACATGGATCCTTCTGTTGATAACTCCCGGCAGGTTTTTACCAATGAAAACTCCAACCATAACGAGCAATACAACTTTGACTACAAAAGAGATTTTGAGAAAGAAGGACATAATATAGAATTTGAAATTGATTACAACAATTTTAAAGACGAAGAGGATGCCGATTTTAACTACATTGGAGCCTCTACACAACCCGATTACCAAGATTTTGTAGACACCAGAAGGCAACAGACTATTGCCAATTTAGATTATGTAAATCCGCTTTCTGAAAAGTCAAAATTAGAATTAGGTCTGGAATACAGGACTTTTGAAACCGATGTTGATTATTCTTCTACAGGATTTACCTTTAATTCCGGTGGCGTGCTTATTCCAACACCCGATACCGATTTTATTTACGGTATGGACATTTATTCGGCATATACTACCTTTGGGCAAAATTTTGAAAAATGGAGCTACCAGGTCGGTGCCCGTTTTGAAGATGTGAGCGTAAAGGCAGACACCAACAGCGTAAGAAGTTTTACGGACGATTATAAACAAATATACCCTTCGGCTTTTGTTACGTACAATCCATCAGAAAAAAATCAATTTCAAGTAAGTTTCAGTCGCCGCGTAGACCGTCCCGGGCTTGGACAGGTAAACCCAATAAGGGAATGGAGCACCCCTCAAATTTCTTCGTATGGAAATGATGAATTGCTTCCACAATTTACCAACTCCTACGAAACAAATTATACCCGAAGATTGGAGCATGGAAGCATTACTTTTGGAGTCTATTACCGCTCCATTGAAGACGAGATTAACCAAGTTTTATATGTAGACAGGCTGGACTTAACCAAACAAATTCTTACTTACGACAATTTTGACAACACCAACGCTTACGGTTTTGAAATATCTACCAACTACAAACCGTTAGATTGGTGGAGTATTAATGGTAGTATAGATATGTATGCACAAAAACAACGCGGTTTAACCGAACAATTAATTCCCGACGATAACGATGTAACCGTTGACGATATTATTACCGAAGAAGTTGAAGTTAACAACGTAGCTTTTAACGCCCGGCTAAACAACAACTTTACAGTTACCAAAAACCTTACCCTTTCCTTATTTGGTTATTATAGGGGGAAAAACAAAGGATTGCAAATGGATGCCAAGCCCATGTATTTTGTAAACACAGGCGCTCGCTACAGTTTTGCCGGCGGAAAAGGAACTTTCAGTCTTAATTTTAACGACATTTTCAACACCATGCAATTTAGTTTTGAAGGACAGCGTCCATACGAACAAAACGGTACATTTAATTGGGAAAGCCGCACCATTTTTGCAGGTTTATCTTATCGTTTCGGAAGCGGCAAAAACCGAAAGGTACAACGCAAACAAAGAGACAGCAACACCAAAGAAGGCGGCGGAATTATGTAAAAAATTAGTAATAATGCAACATTCTCATATAGTTGATGGTTAGTGTAAAAGGTTGCATGTTATTAATAAAAAACCCGGGAGCAGTAATACTTCCGGGTTTTAACATTTTATAATTATTGAACTCAATTTATACTTTTTTCAGGAGCTGTTTCCCGCTGTCTAAAGAGCCCTATGTAAACTTGTTTTGTCAGTCTGAGCTTGTCGAAGACTTGTTGGCATTCAGTGAACTATGCTTCGACAGGCTCAGCATGACATCAGGATTTACAGCTTTTTAGACAGTCTCTAATTCAACCAACTATTTTAAATGCGCCCTTGGCTTTTTAATGCAGATCTTCAAAATCAAAAAAAAATCCCGCTGCCATGAGCGGGATTAATTCAACCAGCTATTTTAAATGCGCCCTTGGCTTTTTAAAATAGGGTTTCATTAATAATCAAAACGCTTAAAGGCTTCAATGGCGGCATAATCTGCTAGGCCAAGATCGCGGTAATGCTGTGCCGTTTTTTTATTTCTGTCTTCGGCACGTACCCAAAACTCCCTTAAATCTTCTCCTTGAAACAGCACGCCATCTTTTTGTGTTTGATGGAAGAAAATAGCTTTTCGTTTTCTAAGCACCTGGTCGGGGCTCATTGGTACGGCCATGTCAATTTCGTGGATTTCCCATTCGTGCCATGCCCCTCTGTACAACCACAGCCAACAATCGTTCATAAACGGTTCCGATTTTAGTTCGGCCATGGCCTTGAACACAGCGTCCAAACATACTTTATGCGTTCCATGCGGATCTGCCAAATCTCCGGCAGCATACACCTGATGTGGTTTTACACTTGCAATTAAATCTCTCACAATCTGGATATCATCAGGTCCTAACGGATGCTTCTTCACAGTTCCCGTTTCGTAAAAAGGTAAATTCAAAAAGTGAACCTGCGTATCCGGCACGTTAAAATACCGCGTAGCAGCAATAGATTCCCGCTTACGTATCAGGCCTTTTAATTCCCTAACGGAAATTGCATCGGTTTCATTTTCTTTTTTCTTGTTAATTCCGGTAACCACCTCTTTTATCTTTTCCAGTTCCTCACCTTCCGGAAGAAAATCCATAGCCACTTCAGCATATTTTAAAGCATCGGCATTAGACACAGCAATATTTCCAGATGTTTGGTATGCAATATGTACTTCATGTCCTTGTTCTACCAGCCTATCAAAAGTGCCTCCCATTGAAATTACATCGTCATCCGGGTGCGGACTGAAAATAATAACGCGTTTCTTCTCTGGTGATTTTCTTTCGGGCCGGTTGGTATCGTCGGCATTTGGCTTACCGCCCGGCCAACCGGTAATGGTATGCTGTAGTTTGTTAAACATTTCTATGTTCAGTTCGTACGACGATCCTTTTTCCGTAATTAATGAGGCCAATCCATGTTCGTTATAATCCTTATCGGTTAAACGAAGGATGGACTTTTCTACTTTATCGCACAGCCATACCACGGCCCTTTTGGTCATGGCATCGGTCCATGTAACTTCGCCAACCAACCACGGCGATTCAAATCTGGTTAGTAACGAAGCCGCCTCTGTATCGAGCACAAATGTGGTATTGTTGTGTTCTTGCAGGTATGTTGCGGGTATTTGCGGACTTATTTCGCCTTCAATGGTTTCCTTTAAAACACTTGCTTTTTTGTGTCCCCAAGCCAACAATACAATTCTTTTGGCACTAAATACGGTGCCCACTCCCATCGTTATGGCCTTTTTGGGCACATTTTCTATTCCTAAAAAAGACGGTGCCGCGTCTTCCCGTGTTAACTGGTCCAGGGTAATGCTCCTTGTAATAGAATTGTAATGGGATCCCGGTTCGTTAAAACCAATATGTCCCGTTCTACCAATACCCAACAACTGAAAATCGAGTCCGCCGTATTTGGCTATTTTTTCTTCGTATGCCTTGCAATAGGAAGCTATTTCATCTTGATCGATGGTACCGTTGGGAATGTTAATTTGATCTTTTGGAATATCTATATGATTGAACAAATGCTCGTTCATAAAATAGTGGTAACTATGAATACTTTCGGCGTTCATCGGGTAATATTCGTCCAAATTGAAAGTTACTACATTCTTAAAGCTCAGCCCTTCGTTTTTATGCATCTTGACCAACTCATCATAAACACGTATGGGCGACGATCCCGTGGCCAAGCCCAATACACAGGTTTCCCCCTTTTTATTTTTTTCACGAATTAAATCGGCAATCTCTTTTGCCACCAAATACGATGCTTTTGAAGATTTTTCAAAAACTACGTTATGAATCTTCTCATAACGGTTATGCTCATGGGTTCCTGCCTTTTCATACTTTATAGTATTCTGTGCATCGATATGTACCTTCATTTGTGTATGTTAAATCGGTTAATCATTAAAGTTACTATTTTCAAACAATTTCAGCAACTATACGCTTGCATCTTGCCGTTTTTATGCATGTTTTACATTAGATTGTTTGCACGTTTTGCAATAAATAGTTGCGCAATTTATTATCATTTGGATTCAACTCGGTTATCAAAGTGTTAATTTCGTTTAAACTGCACACGTTGTAGTTTTGCCTTACATTCAATTTATTTGAAGTTGCCAAAACCACTATTTTGTCTGAGGCCGTAATCATGGCCCTTTTTACAAGGGAAACTTCGTAACCTTCATCCGTTAGGCCATTTGCAATATTTATACTGCTGACACCAATAAAGCAGATATCCGCAACAACTTCGGAAAGCGACTGAACCACGTCGATACCAACGGTAACCATTGACTTTTTATTAATTTTTCCGCCTATAAAAATTACTTCTACCGATGGATGTTCAGAGAGTTGCATTGCAATGGGCAAACTATAGGTATACACAGTTGCCTTTAGATCTTTAGGGAGCTGTCTTGCCAACATTAAATTGGTAGTCCCCCCACTAATAATTACCACCATGCCATCTTCTATCAATGAAACTGCTTTTATGGCAATAATGTTCTTTCCTTCTTTATTAAACACAACATCTTCATTGTAGTGATATAGCTTCTGGATGGTAGATACGGCCCCTCCATGAACCTTCATGATCAATCCCTTTTTATCAAGTTCATTGAGGTCCCGCCTAATGGTATCTTCAGAAACTTTTAATTTTTCAGCTAAGTAATTGGACGATACATTCCTGTTTACCCTTACCTCATCTACAATTATATCTTGTCTTTCTTTTTTTTGCATGGTTTTGCCTGCATATTATTTAATACATGCATGAAATATAAAACATTAATGCTGTAAAAAGCAAATATTAATTAAAATATGCAAAAATAATGCATTTTTATACATTTTTCTTGCACATGTATAGAAAAAATACTAACTTCATTTCCACTTAAAAATTTTTGTTTACAATGAAAAAGCAATATTTTACTATGCTAGCAGCTCTTTTCCTATTGGTAAATTATGCGTTAGCTCAAGAAAGATCGATTAATGGCACAGTTACTTCAGAAGATGATAATCAACCCCTCCCGGGGGCCAATCTTATAATTAAGGGAACAACTACAGGTGCTGTTACAGATTTTGATGGAAAATTTTCAATTACTATCCCAGACGAAAAAAGTGTAATGATTATTAGCTATATTGCCAAAGAAGTTACGGTTCCTTCCGGCCAAAACAGCATCTCCATTTTTTTAAAAAGCGACGTAAATGCTTTAGAAGAAGTCGTGGTGATGGGATCGAGCGTATCGCAATCCAGAAAGAAAATCGGTAATGCCATTACCACTTTAAAATCTGAGGACATTACAAAAGCACCTACCCCAAGCGTTACGCGACTATTCAGGGGAAAATTCCCGGTGCCCAGATTACACAAAATTCTGGAGACCCGGCCGGTGGATTCTCGATTCGGTTAAGGAGGCCAAGTACAATTAGCGGTTCATCAGAACCTTTATATGTTATCGATGGCGTTATAACCAGTAACCTAACGACCAATGTTACCAATTTGAATGTCGATGCAGGATTTGGAAAGTTTTGAAGACCTCCACGAATACAATATACAGATCAAACCAATTTTACAGTATAAATAACCTCATATGAATACTACGCTCTTTTTAGCCGTTTTTCTTGGATATTTTATCATTTTAGTAGGCATTTCATACCTCGTTTCCAAAAAGTCGGGAGCCGATGCTTATTATACCGGCGACAGGCAATCCCCATGGCCGTTGGTAGCCTACGGAATGATTGGCGCCGCCATGTCGGGAGTTACATTTGTTTCTATTCCCGGGATGGTTTCCAACAACTATTTGTACTATTTTCAGTTTGTAATCGGGAACGTTATTGGTTATAGTTTTATCGTTTTTGTACTTATTCCCATTTACTACAAATTCAAATTGATCTCCATTTACACCTATTTATCCAATCGTTTTGGGTTTTATTCCTACAAAACCGGTTCGCTGTTTTTCATCATATCACAATCCTTTGGTGCGTCTTTACGCCTTTTATTGGCTGTAAAAGTACTCGATTATGCCATGTTTGCCCCCTTGGGTGTTCCATTTCCTGTAACGGTTGTTATTATTTTAGCACTAATTTGGGTCTATACAAACAAATCGGGAATAAAAACCATTGTTTGGACAGATACTTTGCAGACCACCTTTTTAATTGTTGCGGCCGTCGTTTCTATTTTTGCCATTAAAAACGCCCTTAACTTTTCATTTTCTGAAACCATTGACGCAGTTACGTCCCACAAATACTTTCAGGTCTTTGATTGGGACCCAAAATCGGGAAATAACTTCTTCAAACAGATTATTTCTGGTGTTTTAATAGCCATTGCCATGATGGGGCTCGATCAAAATATCATGCAAAAAACCCTCACATGCAAATCGAAAGGCGAAGCACAAAAAAATGCGTTGGTTTTCAGTTTCATTTTAGCCATCACTCAATTTCTGTTTTTAGGGCTAGGGGTGCTCCTATATATTTATGCAGAAAAACAGGGTGTTTCCCTTCCTGTAAATGAAAACGGTACTTTTATCAACACCGATGATCTTTTCCCTAAATTGTCGCTTAATTATTTTGGTATTGCAGCAGCCATTACATTCATTTTAGGAATTACCGCTGCGGCATTTTCCAGTGTAGATTCTGCCTTAACTGCTTTAACAACTTCATTTACCCACGACTTTTTAAACATGGAAAAGAAAACACCATCAAAAAAAAAGAAGGCAAAAAATATAACGCTGTTCGGGTTTAACATTATCGTTTTTGCAATTATCATGGCTTTTGCAAATAGCACGGGAGATATTATTACCAATATATTTAAAGTAGCTGGGTATACGTATGGCCCATTACTTGGGCTCTTCATTTTAGGGATTTTCACCAAAATAAACATTACCGATAAACTCGTGCCCGTTATTTGCATTCTTGCCCCTGTTTTAACGTATATTTTAAATGGAGCCCTGATACAGTACTTCCGTTTCGACCTCGGTTTTATGAACATTTTTATAAATGCCCTTATTGCCATATCCTTCTTAATCATAATCAAAAAAAATCATGAGCCAACAACTAACCACTGAAAATGCTTCGCATTATAATAATCTAGAAAAAATGAGCACGCAAGAACTGCTCTACAATATAAATACCGAAGACAAAACGGTGCCGAATGCTATTGAAAAAGCACTTCCCAAAATAGAAAAACTCGTTGATGCTGTATATGAAAAAATGAAAGACGGCGGACGGTTATTTTATCTTGGAGCTGGTACAAGTGGACGATTAGGAGTTCTCGATGCATCAGAACTTCCACCTACGTATGGGGTCTCTAAAGAATTGGTTATTGCACTTATAGCCGGTGGAGATACTGCCTTGCGAAATGCCGTTGAAAATGAAGAAGACAATACCGAGAAAGCATGGCTGGACATGCAGGAACATTTAATTTCTGATAAAGATGCCGTTATTGGCATTGCAGCATCGGGGACTACTCCTTATGTTATTGGCGGTGTAAAAAAAGCAAAAGAGAACAATATTGTTACCGGGTGCATTACCTGCAACAAAAACAGTCCGCTAGCTACCAATGTAGCCTATCCTATTGAAGTCGTGGTGGGGCCTGAATTTGTTACTGGAAGCACTCGCATGAAAGCCGGAACTGCCCAAAAATTAATCTTGAATATGATTTCTACTTCCTTAATGATAAAAATGGGGAAAGTAAAGGGGAATAAAATGATTAATATGCAGCTTTCCAATAAAAAATTGGTGAAACGAGGTGTAAAAATGTTGATGGATGAACTGCATATAGAAAAAGAAGAAGCCCAAAAGCTGTTAATGGAACACCAAAGTGTTAAAAAAGCAATTACCTTTTTTAAAGGGTAATTGTTTTCTATTTTTACTCGGGAATAATACTCAAGGGATGCGCTACACTAAAGATAATTTTCCTGAAAAATCAACCGTTATTAATCATTCATTGACATGGGCGTGCAAAATTTTGCTCATATTAATAATTTGTTTTTTTATGGCGACGTTTTATGGGTTGCCCATATTATTTGCAAGTGAAATTAATTTGGAAGTCTCATCCATTATCTATTTTTTTCTTATATACTATTTGCTTCTCCTTTTTGGCACTTATAAATTGGTTAAATACATCAAATCAGTAAAAGGGGAATCAATAAAAAAAGTAACTATCAATAAAGAAGGGGTGCATTACCTAAAACTTAATGGTAAAAGGGAAAGCATTTTGTTTTCAGAATTGAACAAATCGCCGTCTCCTTTCTCCGATGATGTTTTTATCAAAACAGTTGGTGTTACACCCTATTCATCTACCCGATTAATGATATTTTATCAAGGAAATGAGAAACATATTACTTTTTCCAATACCGATGTTATGTATACGGGAGCTATAGGAAATTGGCGAGAATTGAGAGGGCATTTTATACAAGGAATAACATTATTTTGCCCCCATTTAACCATTTCGGAATCTGTTTATTCAGATTTTTTTATTCACCCCGAAACTTTTGAGTTTGACACTAAAGAATTTAAAAAAACTTTTTTGATCGTAGCAATTTTCATCCTAATAATACTTCTCGGTATTGATTTGTACACAAAGTATCGTTTTGGTTATTCACTTATTTTTGATTAAGATTTCACCAATAATATGAAGCAAAAAAGAACATTGAGTGAAATTTATTAAAATCCCTCTTAATGCCCTTATATTACTGAATATTTTATGCCAGCTTATTAACGGCTAATAAATAACGTTAAATTACCATTTTATAATGGCACTTGCCCAAGTAAATCCACTACCAAAGGCGGCCAGCACCACTGTATCGTCTTTTTTAACCTTACCTTGCTCCCAAGCTTCGGTTAAAGCAATAGGTATGGATGCTGCCGTGGTATTTCCGTATTTCATAATGTTGTTGAATACCTGATCATCATTCAATTTAAATTTCTGCTGAATAAACTGCGAAATTCTCAAATTTGCCTGATGCGGCACCAACAAATCGATATCTGAAGCCGTTAAGCCATTTGCCTGCAAGCCTTCGTTAATTACCTCGCTAAAGCGAACCACGGCATTTTTAAATACAAATTGACCGTTCATGTGCGGAAAATAAGAAGTGTCTTCTTCTGGATTGTCTTCGGATAAAATATCGGTTACCCAGCGTTTTCCCATTCCCGGGGCTATTAATGCCAACTCTTCGGCGTGCTCTCCTTCAGAATGTAAATGTGTGGAAAGTATGCCCTTTGTTGTATCTTCTTCCCTACTCAATACGGCAGCTCCGGCTCCATCGCCAAAAATAACCGAAACCCCACGCCCGCGCGTAGTCATATCCAATCCGGTAGAATGCAACTCTGAACCTATTACCAGCACATTTTTGTACATCCCGGTTTTAATAAACTGATCGGCCACCGAAATGGCATACACAAAACCCGAACATTGGTTACGAACATCCAGTGCTCCAACGGTTTTCAAACCTAAATCGCGTTGTACCAATACTCCCGGGCCCGGAAAATAATAATCGGGACTCAAGGTGGCAAAAACCACAAAATCGATTTCATCTTTGTCCAAACCAGAACGTTCTATGGCAATTTTTGCGGCCTTTACGCCCATTGTGGTGGTGGTATCGCCATCTCCCTTTACTACATGGCGGCGCTCTTTAATACCAGTCCGCTCCTGTATCCAGGCATCATTCGTGTCCATCAACTTAGATAGATCGTCGTTGGTTACCACATTTTCGGGAACATAATACCCTAATCCTGTTATCTTTGAATTGTACATCTTTTTTATCCTTCCTTTTATAAAAAATAAAACAATCGTCTTTTATAATACGATTTCATTAAAAATTAGCGCCGCAAGTTACACAATATCAACAAATGTATAAAAAGACGGTAGACAAAAGGTAATGAATTTACTTTGAATGTATTAGGTTATTTTATTATTCTTTTTCATCCACATAATCTTGCAAATAGGCATAGCGTTTGGTTAACTGCCCATTTGAAGTCATTTTGGCCCGTTCTAAAATGCCATCCTTGTCATTATTAAAAAAGGATGGGATTACATATTTAACAAAACTTTCGCCAAAGCCTTCGCTGGCATTTGCGGGAAGCTCGCATGGCAGGTTATCGACCGCCATTACCGCAATGGCCCCTTTATTTTTAAAATTGGTTTCTTCTTCGCTTTCTGGATTGTAGCCATAAATAGGGCTGGCTATGGTTGAAGGGCGAATGGTGGTGGCTACCGGCCCATCTATATCGCAGCTGACATCTGCTACCACTTGTATGTTGAACTTTTCTGATTTTACATCCTCACGGGTGTATAAATAAGGAGCCCCATCGCCATAAAAATGCCCTGCAATATAAAAGTTGGTTACCTTGGCAAAGCGCATAAAATTGGATTCGTATGCTGATGGATTTTGATAAAAATCGGTTACATCAGCATCCTTTCCGTCTTTTCTTTTGTTATAATCAAGCACATCTATTTGGCAATAGACCGGCTTATTAAAATTGTTTGTTAAATAGTCTTCTACAGAGACTTCTTTTAATTTCATGGCATCCAGGATTTCTTTGGCGCCACTGCCAACACGGCCTTTCCCGGTGAGCAAAATTTTAATAGCGGGTAAATGGATGCGCTGCAAAGCATCGATAAGTGCCTGCATATTAGGTAAGTGTTCTGCTTTGGGGAGCTCGAAAAGCTCAAATTTAAGTCCGTATGCACGTATGCCGTTGTATGCACCCACTATGCCTGCGTAACGGCCAAAGGCTACCAAACGTTGCCCGTTTGTGTTGGTAATTACTTCATGGTCGTACAGTTCTATATTTTTGGCCAAAACAGCTTGTAACAATTTTTTGTTATAAGGTTGCTTTTTTATGGTGTGCGAAAAGAAAAAATATTTTTTATTTGGAATAAGAGCTTCGATAGGCACTTCTTTTACTCCCAATAAAACATCGCATTGTTGCATGTTTTCTGAAAGTTCGAACCCGGCCGATGCATAGTCTTCATCTTTAAATATCCTGATATTGGACGGTTCTACAATAATTGCTGCGGATGGATATTTTTTCTTGACAGTTTGACAGGCCTGGGGTGTCAACACCACTCTTCTATCGGGCGGATTTTTCCGCTCTTTGATAATTCCGAACTTCATATCACTCTGGTATAAATTTTGTTCTAAAAATACATGCTTGGTTGTAAATGTGCAAGTTTAGAAGAATTTGTATTACATTTGCACCCCGCATTAGGGATAGCAGCGGCATCCCCCGACGAAACTTTGTTTGTCGAGGATATAGCGGATAGCCCGACCCTGGCCCGACCGCAGGGAGGGAGCAGGAAATGCCCAAAAAACGTTCTTTATAAATATATTGGGGTCGACTGGTTTTGACAGCGAGTCTAATTGAGGTGTAAGCATGCAGAGCGCTGGGATACAGCTCTTAAATCTCATATTTCACACTTTTTAAATGGCGAGAATAACTACGCTCTTGCTGCCTAATCTGAAGTTATAGTAAGATTTCGGCCACGTTCCCGCAAGGCGGGAAGGCGAGATGTCTCTGGGTAGCCCTTGTTGATGGCGACCCGTTTTGAGGCACCATAAAAGTCAACATAGAAACGGTGTAGCTCCGGCACGGTTTTAAATTTTAAGGAGCTAAGCAAATAGTGGGCGGTTTTCGGTCAGCTATTTGTCGACAATTAAACGGAAACTAAGCATGTAGAAAGCATTTTGGTTGCTTGTTTGGACGGGAGTTCGAATCTCCCCGACTCCACGATAAAGGGTTTTCTTGAGAAAGCCCTTTTTTTTCTTAAATCCTATACTGATAACCTAATAGAGGGAAGCAATTTCCATTCAATTTTACTATGTAAAAATAGTGTTCGGCAGATTAAAAATTACAAACATCTAAAAAAACATAATATGGTTATTTTCTGTAATTTAAATTTTTAATGTTGCAAGGGAGCTTACATCATTTTCTTTCCTTCAACCTGAATGGTTTCCATGTCAATTAAAGCAGGGCTGATTTTCCTTATCAAATTAAATCTTTAGGCATAGCCAATATTAATTTTGGCTTATCAATTCTTTATTGTAACGTTCTTTGTATTCCCATGGGCTTAACCCTGTAATTTTTCGGAAGACCTCTCGAAAAGCCTTTTCATCTGAATACCCTACTTCGTACATTACCTCGTTGATCGTTTTTCGGGTGGTTTCCAGCGATTTTTTGGCAACCTCTACTTTTACTCGTTGTATATATTCCATTGGGGTGTTTCCGGTGGCTTTAATGAACCGTCGGTCGAACTGTCGTCTACTAACTGGAAATTTAGAAGATAATTCCATAATGGAAATTTTTTGATGGGATGCACTTTCGATATATGCCTGAGCTTCTTTTACCATTTCATCACCGTGCATTTTCTGCCCCTTAAAGATAATAAATGAAGATTGGCTTTGACGATCCATTTCAATCTGGAAAACTTTAGAACAATATACTGCCGTCTGGCGGTCGTAGTATTTTTCTACAAGGTAAACCATTAAGTTCAGAAAAGAATAGGCTCCACCATTGGTATAGATTCCATTTTCATCTGTAATTAGCTTGTCCGTTTGCAGGTTTACGTTGGGGAATCTTTTCCTGAAATTTTCTGAAGCTGCCCAATGTGTGGAACAAGTCCTGTTATTCAACAAGCCTGCTGCGGCCAGCAGAAATGCTCCTGTACAGATACTCGCTATTTCCGCCCCGCTTTTGTACTGTGTTTTAATCCATTCTATAAGTAACCGATTACCATTTAGAGCTTTTTCATAATTATGGTTAAGCGATGGAATGACAATCAAATCGGTCTTTTTTATAACCGATATATCGGTTTGCGGTCTAACACAAAATAACCCGTCATAAAAGTCCACTTCTGGAGAAATGCCTGCCAAGTTTATATCAAATATCCGCTTCCCGCCTTTTTCTCTCCAGTAATCGTTAGCCTTATTAAATATTTTATAGGGGCCAACAATACTGCTCAGGTTGTTTTGACCTTCTGGCACTAATATGGTTAATTGTTTCATATCTTTTTTTACAAAGATAAAAACATTAAATGTCTAAATCAACCCGTCATAAAGTCTATATTACAACCTATTAATCTTATTTTTAGACACTACATTTGGATAATCGTTATTAACGAAGATTATAAAAAAAGTAAATAAATTTTTAACTCATAAAAAAACAGAAATGGTAAACATTATTCATCGTGTAGGAATTAAAGCTTCTATATCAGAAGTTTATAAAGTATTATCGTCAGTCCAAGGTATTGGTAAATGGTGGACCCAAAACACTTCCGGCACATCTGAAATAGGTAAGACAATAGCCCTGCGATTTCATTCACAAGAAGGAAATGAGGTTGGCAGTATGCAAATGCTTGTCAAAGCACTTGTACCCAATAAAAAAGTTCACTGGCACTTTACAGCAGGCCCTGAAGAGTGGCTCGGCACCGATGTAGTCTTCAACTTACATGAGGAAGAAGGGCTAACCATTATCCTCTTTGAACATAAAAACTGGAGTGAAGCAATAGAGTTTACAGCACATTGCAGTATGAAATGGGCCATATTCCTACTTAGCCTCAAAGAACTTATGGAAACAGGAAGGGGCAGGCCCTCTCCCCATGACATCAAAATCGATAACTGGAATTAAACATTATTATCAGTATTTATAAATTAATTCACCTCATGGAAAAAAATAGCTTCAAAACTAATATAGCGGTAGATAAAAGTCTAAACGAAGTCTTTATGAGTATCAATAATGTACGCGGATGGTGGTCAAAGAATCTAATAGGCAAAACAGATGATCTTAACGCAACGTTTACCCATCGTGACAGATATCTTAACGTAACGTTCAAGATTGCCGAACTCTCGAAACAAAAAATCGTTTGGGAAATCGTATCAAGTTATAATAATATGTTTGCAGATAATCTGCATGAATGGGAAAATACTACGATAATATTTAAAATCACAGAAACAGAGGGTACAACACATATCGATTTTACACATGATGGGCTTACGCCTCATTTTGAATGCTATAATGTATGCTCAAAGGCCTGGGATTTTTTTGTAAACAATAGTTTAAAAGGTTTTATAGAAACCGGTAAGGGCGACCCTATCTCCGGCAACTATGCCTCTTTTACTACTTCTTTTACCGTAAATAAAACTGCTGAAGAAGTATACGAAGCGGTCAATAATGTACGTGATTGGTGGCTTGAAGATATTCAGGGCAGCACAGGGAAGCTCAATGGAGAATTCAAGTTTTTTGTTGATGGAAAACTTCAATTCCATTTTAGGATTATTGAAATGCTGCCGTTTGAACGGGTTGTATGGCTGGTAGTAGATCAAAATTTCGCAAACACCGAAAAGCAAGAATGGAAAGGCACCACATTGCTTTTTGAAATATCGGAACAAGGTGGACAAACCCAACTTCGTTTTACACATCAAGGACTTGTCCCCCCTTTTGATTGCTACAAAACCTGCCAGAATGCTTGGCAAAACTATATCAATATCAGTTTGCATAACTTAATCGTTGAAGGCAAGGGGCAACCAAATCAGTGGTGATTCAAAATCAAGGATAATTCCGACCTAAATAAGAGTGAAAAAACAGCAAATAAAAGGTCAGGTACAATAGCAAGGCGAAACCATTATGTATAACCGTATAAAGTTTTAAGTACTTGCTTTTGAAGTTCCAGATTAACCGCTTAAAAGGTTAGACTCGGTTATACGGTAATCATTCATAGTATACTGTTGCCAATTCCCGCTTACCAGTTGCGCTCTTAAAATTTACCCATCCCATTGCCATAAAAAAGATTTACTCTTTTAAAGATTATATCTTATAACTTCAATAGTTTATCTATATTTTTTACTTTTATATAATTAAATTACCTAATAATCAGCTATTTAAAATTTAAATCAACCAACTAGACAAGTGAACAAGAATACCAAAAATACTACTCCTGCACTGCCATTTGACATCAGCATTGGGACAAAAGGTATTAAAGATTATAACTTGCATTATACCTTGATTGAATTTAATCTAAAAGAAGCGTTTTTAAATATATTCCCACGAATCGGTTTTTTAGTTTGTAATTTATTTATTGGTGATACGTTAAACTGTAGATTTTTAAACTATACCAAAGATGCATTTTATAGCAACCGACTTTACATAACCGGCCTGTTATCAAAAGGTTCTTTATTTTTCTCAATGAATAATAAAGGAAAGGGTTATGCTTTTAAGTTACACCCGGTAATAGGTTATCATCTTTTAAAAACCCCCATGGACGAACTCTCTGATAAACAGGTCATGGTAAGTAATGTGCTTGATGTAAGCGGACATTTACTAAAGAGGTTGGAAAGGAATGAAGATATCGGTTCTATTAATAACGAATGCCTTACCCGTTTCTTATGGAAGGTTCTTCCCGATAAAGCCTCTTTTTTAAACGATCCGATATATCTTGCTGTTAACTATGTTATAGAAAACAAAGGAAAGGTAAGTATCAAACAATTGGCAGAAAAATTTTGTATCAGTCAGCGTACTCTACAAAGACAATTCCTCGTCAAAATAGGCCTCACCCCTAAAGCTTATTCAAGTATATGGAAAGTACAGAACGCTATAGGGCTTATTGGAAGTAACCCCAAAATGAGTCTTGCAGAGGTAGCCTTTCGGGCAGGGTATTACGATGTTGCCCATCTTGCCCATGACTTTAAGAGCAGGATTGAACTTCCTCCTTCTATATTAAGGAATAAGTTAAACCCACTCACACGAACTTACCTCGAAAATAAGGTGATTTTTGAATAATGTCCATTTTTTACAGCACACAAACATCAGCAATCACCTAATTTTATGATAGTTATAGTTTTATTTTACCTATGTAATGAAGAGGAAAAAGATTTTGCACCAATAATTAAACAACTATAGTAAGCTCTTATTACATTGAAAATCCAGGTATTAATATAGGTTCCCTTATATAAGCCGTAGCATATTGTAACCAATCTTTAAACAATATAAATTATGAAATTACTTGTAAAAGTAACTCTTTTAGGGGTGTTCTTATTATTAATGGCATGTCACCAATCTTCTAAAACAAAAAGCATGGCTAGTAAAGAAATGGATAAACAACCCGTTGAAAGAGAGTTAAAACCAAGAATAATAAAAGTTAATGGGGTTAATCTTCATTATGTAGAAAAAGGTAAAGGAAATCCCGTAGTTTTTGTCCATGGGGCTTTTGGTGATTATCGGACCTTTCATAATCAAATGGGAGACTTTTCCCACAAATATAGAGCCATTTCTTATAGTCGGAGATATTATCACCCCAATAATATACCAATCGATTCAATTTCTGACTTTAGCAAGGTAAATATAGATGACCTTGCCTCTTTTATTCAATCCCTAAGTACGGTGCCCGTACATTTGGTAGGCCATTCTTCTGGCGCATGGATTGCATTGCAGACTACAATTCAGCATCCTGAACTAATCAAAACTTTAACTTTAGGCGAACCACCAGCTTTTGAATTACTTATTGGAGACCCTAAGCGCGATTCAATAATGAATATATTTCAAACGGATTACCAACGAGCAATAAAGGCATACAGCCAAAATGAAGATAAAAAGGGGACTAAACTTTTTCTAGAAATGGCTACTGGTGACGCACATTTTTTTGACAATCTCCCTGTTTTTGACCAAAAGATTATTATGGATAATATTGCTGAACGAAAAGCCTCATTACTTGCACAAAGCCGCAAGGCCGATCCGGTCCCACTTCATTGTAGCGATATTAAAAACATTCGTGTGCCTGTATTGCTCGTAGGAGGGGGAGAATCTCCGGGATGGGTTGGCTACATTATGGACAAATTGGAGGCTTGTATAGAAAACAAGAACCGAGTAATATTACCAAATACAACCCATGGACTGGAATATCAAAACCCGGAAGCCTTTAATAGAGCTGTTTTGCAATTTATAGGAGAACATGAAAAGTAGAAAAAAACAAACATTCACCTCTTACACAATATAGCCTCAGTAATCTACTGAAAAGAAATACATTAAAATTATGGAAAACAACAAAAATCGCATCGCTATTATTGTTGCAGTAATCGGTTTAATCGGATCATTGGGAGCGGTTATTATTGATAAAACATTATCAAAAGACAGTCAAAACTCTAATATGGACATAGGTCCGCATGCCCCCAAAATTGAGATTAACCAAATATATACCATATGGGGCGAAAAATTAATGCAATTTTATTTAAAACCAGGTAAGTCAAAAACCATTAAGGCCAATGAATTGTATGAATATATAGCTACCTATCCAGAACCTTCCTGTGCAGGGCCTGGATTTGTGGTGTATACTTGGCAGATAAGGCAACCGTACCCAAAAGGAGGCGACCTGGAAATAAGAAGAACTCTACAAGGAGGAATGACAGAACAGGTAAGTATGGGATCTATAGGCAAAGAAACAATGGGGTACTGCCAAGAGCATGTTTTTAAAAATAATGGAGGGGAGAAAATCTATGTGGAAATTAGATATGCATCTGCAGCCAATCTCAATAATTAATATTGAAACGATACTAAAAAGTAGAAAATATAAAACCTAAACTACATTCATTGGGGTTATTCCCCGATAAAAAAGACCATTTATATTAGATTTTAAAAGAACTCCAAAGTTTTTGTTAACTTTAATAGCATAAATTTTAGTAAAATGTAAAGTCATGCCACTTTATATGGACTTCCATATTATTCCGGACGTAACAATTGAAGATGTTAAAATGGCCCATATTGCAGATAAGGCCGTTCAGGATAGGTTTGGGGTAAAATACCATCAATTTTGGGTAAATGAAGATGCAGGCACTGTTTTTTGTCTTATGGAAGGCCCCAATAAAGAAGCATGTGCCGCAACCCATAGAGAAGCTCACGGAAATATTGCCTGTAAAATTGAAGAAGTAGCGGTTGGTTTTTATCAATCTTTTATGGAACATAACTCAAAACTGGATGGTGGAGTTGTGCTTAACAAAGATGGAACTGCTGATAGAGGTTATCGATTGGTACTGGGCATCAATATTTATGGCAATACCAAGATTACTTCTAACCGGGATTATAAAAAATTACGGCATCCCGATAAGCCGAAAAAATTTGTTGCCGAAATAATAACCAAATATCAAGGAAAACAAATCAGGCCCTTTGTAGACGATAGCATCATGGCGGCCTTTAAGAGTCCAGAGAATGTCCTTAACTGTGCACATCAAATCCATAGAGAGTTGAGTAAGCGGAGACATGAACATGAAAATTCCGAATGGAACATTACCTATAAAATGGGAATTGGGTGCAGTCAGCCCCTTAACGAAAATCAAGGCTTTTTTGAACAGGCAATTAAATTAGCAGAAAGGTTGAGTTTAATAGCCGGTAAGCAAGAAATTCTTGTCTCGAATACTGTAAAACGGCTATGCAATAATAATATATTGAATAACTGCCCAGTGTTCCTTAGAATTTTAGAGGCATCAGAAGAAAAATTCCTAAACAATCTTTTTAATGCAGCTGAAGAAAAACTTTCTAACGACTGCTTTTCCATAAGTAGCCTTGGGCGGGATATTGGTATAAGCAGGCCACAACTCTATCGCAAAGTACAATCCATAATAAAAGATACTCCAAACGGGTTTATCCGCAATCTTAAAATGCACAAAGCCCTTTTACTCCTTAAAGAACAAGAATTAAATATTTCTCAAATTGCACTGGAAGTTGGTTATAACAACCCTTCTTATTTTGCAAAATGTTTTAAGGAAACTTATGGTGTTTCCCCTTCACAGGTCCTTAACTAGCATTAAAATACCATTATTATACTGTAAATGAGACACCTGTAGCCGATTTTGAGAAAAATCGAGTAGCCCCCCTTTCTTATAACCCTTAGTTTTGTTGATGTAAAATATATTACTTCCCTCATCCTTTTACATAGATTGGTCTGCCATTTATTACATGGCAATAATCAACTGTATTATAAAATTAAAAAACCAATAAACGCAAGTCAATGGAACCAACTATCAAAGAACTAAAACACAAAATAGAAGGAAACGTAATACTGCCTATAGATGATAATTATGATGAAGCCCGAAAAATCCACAATGCCATGATAGATAAAAGGCCAAGTATTATTATAAAATGTCGAAATAACAATGACGTTATACAGGCAATTAATTATGCCAAGGAAAACAGTCTTGAGATTTCTATCCGTAGTGGCGGTCATAACGGACCCGGGCTTGCTCTGTGTAATAATGGCCTTGTTATTGACCTTTCATGCATGAAAGAAATAAAGGTGAATGCCAAAGCACAAACCGCTAAAGTACAATCTGGCTGCACATGGGGTGAAGTAGATGCAGCTACACAAAAATATGGATTGGCTACCGTAAGCGGAATCATTTCTACTACGGGAGTGGGGGGCCTAACTTTGGGGGGCGGACATGGATATTTAACCCGCAAATATGGACTTACCATAGATAATCTGTTGGAAGCGGAGGTAGTTCTAGCCAATGGCCATATAGTTAAAGCCAGCAAAGAACAGCACCCCGATTTATTTTGGGCCCTTCGCGGCGGTGGCGGGAATTTTGGAGTAGTAACTTCTTTTACGTATAAATTACACCCCGTAGATTCTGTTATTGCCGGACCTATGTTTTGGACAATCGACAAATTGGAACCCACCTTAAAATGGTACCGGGAATGGTTGCCCAATGCCCCAGAGGAGATAGGTACTTTTTACCTCATAGCCGAAGTACCTTCGGCCGATCCATTTCCAGAAGCTATCCGGGGAGAAAAAGTTTGTGGATTGATGTGGAGCTTTATTGGAACAGAGCAAGCATTTAACCCTATTATCCAAGAAGCCAGGAACATAGCCGAACCGCTATTCGAGTTTACTGGCCCCATACCATATACTACTTTACAGAGTATGTTTGATGGATTATATCCAAAGGGACATCAGCAATATTGGAAAGGTGATTTCGTCCATGAATTATCGGATAAAGCTATCCATGAACATCTTAATTTTTCACAGGTTCCAACTTCTCAATCGTGCATGCACTTATATCCTATCGATGGTGCCGTGCACCGGGTTGGAAAGAATGAAACAGCCTGGAATATGCGGGATGCCAACTGGTCTATGGTAATTTTTGGCGTAGATCCCGACCCGGCCAATAAAGAAAAAATTACTGATTGGGCACGAGCTTATTGGGAAGCGCTTCATCCTTTTCATCAAAATGGGGCTTATGTAAATTTCATGATGGAAGAAGGTGAAAACCGGGTAAAAGCTACTTATGGTGATAACTATGACCGACTACAAAAAGTGAAGGCTACATACGATCCTGATAATTTTTTTCATGTAAATCAAAATATCAAGCCTAAAGAATAAAACGATGAGGCTTCAAGAGAACCAAAATGCTTTATTAATAATTTTATTATAGAATACTGAAAGCCCACACACTTACGCATATCCAACAAACCAAATTAAATAAAAAATCCCATTAAAATAATAGATATGAAAATCAATAAGAATAATATTCCAATAGCAATGGAAGGTCCGGGAACCGTCATGCGGACTCAGAACAACTTTGGGAAAATGACAGTATCCTTTAACGAATTACCTAAAGGAACAGATTTTTCACCCCTATTAAACGGACTTGACAACAACAGTTGTCATTGCCCCCATTGGGGATACGTATTAAGCGGCTCTTTGCTTGTAAAATACGATAATGGAAGCGAAGAAATCCTTACCGAGGGAGATGTTTACTTTCTTCCAAATGGCCATACAGCCATTGTACAAGAAGATATCATGTTAATAGAGTTCAGTCCTTCTAAAGAATTTAGTGAAGTAATGACCCATGTTGGAAAGAAAATGGCTGAATTGGGTTGAAAAACATAATTAAAATTCAAAAATCATGAAACATAAAACAAATTATTCAGTTGCAATACTTGTATTATTTTTTTTCGGTTGCTTCATTATGTTAAATACCGTCCATAGCCAATCAGAAAGTAAAAAGAACAGTACTAAATTTAAAGTTGCAGCAGCACAATTGACACCTGTTTATATGGATCGGGAAAAATCGCTAGAAAAAGCCTGTAAAGCCATTATAGAAGCAGGTAAAAATGGGGCAAAACTAGTAGTTTTTCCCGAAGCTTTCATTCCCGGATATCCAGAATGGGTGTGGCATACCATGCCAAGCGATTGGGAACAGAACAGCGAAATGTATGTAAAACTCGTCAACAATGCTGTAGCTATCCCCAGCCCTACTACCAATAAGCTATGCGAAGCCGCAAGGCAGGCCAATATAAATGTAGTTATTGGAATAGACGAACTCAACACAGAATCCAGCAATGCAACCATATACAATACCATATTATTTATTAGTGATAAGGGTGTACTGCTCGGTAAACATCGCAAATTGGTACCCACCGGAGCAGAAAAAATGGTTTGGGCAAGAGGTGATGCCAACACACTCCAAACATATAATACCTCAGTAGGTAAACTTTCTGGCTTGATCTGTTATGAAAATAAAATGCCTTTGGCCAGGATGGCCTTGTATAATCTTGGCACACAAATAATGGCCTCGCCTACAGCAGACGACACCGACTCTTGGTTGGCTACAGTAAGAAGTAATGCTTCTGAAGGCGGAATGTATGTTATAAATGTATGTTCCCCGGGAAACAGAGATTGGATTCCCGATGCATACGAATTTAAAAAGAATATGCCCAAGGATTGGTCCAAAAAAGGAAATAGTTGCATTATTGGCCCCGGCGGTCATATTTGGAAAGGTCCCGTTGAAAATAAAGAAACTATTATTTACTGTGATATTCTTATCAAGAATATAATCGAAGGCAAACGTATGTTCGACGTTGCGGGTAATTATTCCCGTCCCGATGTATTTAAATTTTCGGTCAAAGAAGATGAAAAATAAAGCCATAAACTATGGTAAATGCCATATTTTATAATTAAGAAGTATCTGGTGGTTTTTATTGATGATTTATTAGATATTTCTGATATGGATGAAAATTATAATTTTTTAAAAAATATCATACGCTTTTAATTTAAATGTCTTTTTACAGTATTTTCTCTACTACTCTTAATCAATTCTACATTTTTTATGCTTGCTTCATATAGAAAATCAATTTTTTAATATTCTCTTCCAAATAATTTATTGAACTCATTTTAATAAATTCACTTAAGGTTGTAAAATATTTCCACTTCTTCCGACATATCGTCCTAAATAATATAAGTAATTTTATATTTTTTTGGAACTCCTTCCAGTTTTATAAAATGACTGCAAACTTTTTAAACAGATGAAACGGATACTCATCTTATATATTTTTGCCAATTTGGGCATATGTACAAATGTAAATGCTCAACAAAATTATCAGCTTCCAGATAATGCTACCAGATGGCAAATGCTAAAATATGATACGGGAAGTATCTTTAAGGGCATTCTATATTCGTACAGTAGGCCTTTTCATTGGGAACAAAAACAATGGCTAGAATTTGGCGGTGTGGTTGCAGGAACTTCTGTTCTTTACATTTTTGACGATCAAACAAGTAAATATTTTAGGGATCAAAGCAATGATATCCCTCAACCCGTTAAGGATTATGGTTGGTATTATGGGAGCCCGCAAAATAATTATATGCTTACCGGAGCAGTATATTTAACAGGGCTGACCTTAAAAAACGAAAAGCTAAGGCGTACCGGAGTCCTTCTAATTGCCTCCGCCTCGGCTGCGGGGCTATTACAACAAACCAGCAAGTACATTTTTGGAAGGGCCCGTCCCAGAAGCGGGGACGATAAAAATACTTTCTATCCTTTTACTACCGATAAAGATTACCATTCGTTTCCTTCAGGGCATGCCATTTTGGCCTTTACCAATGCATATGCTATAGCCAAACAATTTAAAAGTCCGTGGATAAAAGGAGGGCTGTATACCATAGGCCTTGTTCCCGGGGTTTCAAGGCTATGGGAAGGAGCCCATTGGTTAACCGATGTTGTGGTGGGCGTTGCCATTAGTATTGCTACCGTTGAAGCCATTGACAAATATTTGGACAGCCGTTATGATGAAAAATACAATCAAAAGAACAAACAATATTCTTGGAACCTATCTTTTCCCCCTGGTAGATTAGGAGTTACAATAGTTTTTTAAGTCCGGCAATTAAAAAAGTAGTCCATCAGTTTTGGATTGCTAACGGAGCAGCTTCCAAATATGTTAAATATTTTTCATAATACAACTGTATTTCAGACATTTGCACCTTCACACTGTACATAGTGTATACCAACTACACTTTTCAAATTCGGAAAAACTGGCATCAGCTAGTTGTTACTTAGGGATTCCGAATGTAAAGAGCACAGTATTACCAACTTCATATAATAATCTATACTTATAATAATTAAATATGTTCTGTATACATATTCTACATTGGATATGGGGAAGTGTATCTTGAGTATTATTTAATAATCAACTTAGAATAATGTTTTGTTTGATTTTTTAATGTAAAAGTTGAGTTATGATTATTTTTATTATGTTAGTTTTTGGTTTAACCATTGGTTTGTTAGTTAGTACCGCTGTATTGGCCCTAATTAAAAAAGTTAGCCTTATTCAAGTTAAACACAGGTCTGATAATTAAAAGACACCTGCACTTTTAATGCGTTTATTAAAACTTCGGAAGTTTTTTATGCCGGTTTCAATAAGTTTACCGCAATAAGCATTGTGGGTATATCGCTATGTCTGTATTTCAAGGATTTATCCAAAATATTTTTTTCTGGTGTTCTTCTCTAAGCAGGTAGTTCTTGCGCAATTCCTTAACATTTTTTAGGGTTAAGGTCGTTGCCAGAGCTGTTTTGTCTATTGATGATTCACTGCCACAGGCAATAATGAGATAATTGATATTGGGCTCTTTTAAATCGAGTTCATCAATCCATCTGTACATGGCATTTTTAATTTGCAGTTCGTCTTTTGAACGGATTGCTTTTTTTAAACGATTGAAATAATACAATTCTGAATGTAAATATGCCTTTCTTCTTGCTTTTATGTATTTAAGCAGCCATTTGAAAAATCGAAAAAGCAAAAGTAACAGCAATAAAGCCCCCAATGTGGCAATAACAAATTGCTTGGGCGACAGGCCCAAAATTGTCAGTGTTTTTGTCTCATTTTTATTTTCGTTTGCTACTATTTCTTGTTGCTGAAACATTAACGAGTCCCGAACGCTCTCTAACATGCCTAAATCGGGGTTGGGACCTACATGCACCGTCATCCCTTTCAAAGTACGTTTGTACAGTTTTTTATGATACGAATTGTACCAGGTATATACTTTGTCCGGAATTGTTACATCTCCTTCTTCTTCAAAAAGATACCGCACTGTTTCTGTACGTTGTGCGCTTATGGCCGTTTTAGACTTATTACTATGTATCTCGCTCCTTCCGGGATAAATGCTTACATGAGGCAAACTGTCCCATTCGGTAGGCGGAATAAGCTCTGCAACTGTCCAACCGGCATTTCGGGTAATGGTACGCTCCAAAACATCGCCTACTTTTACATTCTTGGTGCTTCCAGACCATCTTTCGGACACATTTAAGCTCGTGGCTACCAACCATTCAGAATGTTTAAAGTTGGCTGGAATCGGTTTTACATTAATGGTCACCGCTTTACTTTTAACTACTCTTTTTACACCTTTATATCCTCCCGGGGGCGGTGTTTCAACTTCAATGTCCAACGAAGGGAATTGAATGTCATCATCGCTGAAAGGGAATACATGATAAATAAGCTCCACACCCGAATAATTTTTGCCATTTTGCATAAAAGACCTGCTTACGGGCCTAAAATAAACCGTAAAAGCCCCATTAACTGTTATGTTGCCTAAATCCAATCCTTTAGTAAACCAAGTAGAAGTATATACCGTAATACTTACTTGTACAGGCTCGCCCACATAAACACTTTTTTTATTGACCTGTACACTGCTCCATACGCTTTGCGCCTGTAAGCATTGGGTTCCCAAGAAAAGGAACGACAAAAACAATATGTAATTTACCTTACCAAGCCGTTTCATTTCCCGTTGGTTTTATATTGTATTTCTTTACCTGGTACCTAAACTTCTTTTGCAGGAAAATAGAAGGGTCATCGTCTACTTTTCGCATAAGGAGGTTATTGTTTTGTTTTTGAATACTGGCCTCGATATTATCGGGCACCTCATTGAGCTCTTTTCCTTTATGGATATTAGAGGCAACATCTTCTTCCAGACGCTGTTTCTCCATATCTTTTTTTGTGGCCTCCTGTCCCCCGCCGCTTAAATCTTCCATGCTATTGTTTTGTTTATTTTTCGCCCTTTTATCTGGTGCGGCTTCTTGGGCATTATCTGGTGTCATTCCATCTGTTTGTGGCAACAATCGCATTAACTGCTGTTGATTTTCCTTGGCATTCTCCAGAGAAGGATCTTTTTCGACCGCTTGGTTAAAAGCAAAAGCAGCCGCTTCATAATCGCCGTTCTTAAAATATGCAAGCCCTAAATTATAGGCTCCCATTGCCGTAGTATCCATAGAAAATTCATCAACGGCCTTTTCATAATCTCCAGCTTTAAAATAGGCCACTCCTTTTCGCATGGGATCTGTATATGTTTTGGCAGCATCTTCAAAATTGTTTTTATCGCTCAACCGTTGCCCTTGATAATCTGGCGTAAACCATACATCTTTAAATGAAGTCCCTTCACCGGAACATGATGTCAAAAACAAAAATACGAGCGTATAAAGTACCCAGCCCCTTCTAAACCACAATAACATAAAAAAGGCCATTGGAATTACCGCCAGCAAGCCCAAATCGCGCCAATCGTTCTCTTTTTCCTGTTTTTTCTCTATAAAAACCAGATTTTCCTTTATGGTTTTGGCTATTACTTCAACATCGCTATCGTCTAAGGTAAGCGGTTGCACCGTAATTCCCTCTATGGCATTCATGCTTGCCATTACATTGTTGTCTAGGTAAGAACGAACCACTTCTCCTTTACTATTTTTTACCTCACGGCCCCGTATATCTTTTACATTGGCCCCACTTGGTGTGTTCATGGCGAGAATAACCACCTTATTTTTAGAGTTTTGAACAAACGTATTTAAAATGGCACGTTCTTTTTCTCCAAAATCGTCAGAAAACACTACAATGGTACCCGGGGCCTTGGTTACTTGTGTAAGGGAATCGCCCAGTTTCAATGCCGCTTGGAGATCGGAGCCCGGATAAGGCATTACCGATGGCTTTAACCCCTCTATATGACTGTTGATTATTTTATAATCTTTTGTTAGCGGAACAATAGTATGTGCCGTTCCCGCAAAACCTATCAAGGCCATGCGTGCACGGGGATTGTATTTTATTAAATCTTTAATTTTAAACTTGGCACGCTCCAAACGATTGGGCTGAATATCTTCGGACATCATACTTTGCGATAAATCCAGCAAAACAACCATTGGGGTCTCCAGTTTTTGCCCCGGTAATTCTATTTTTTTCCATGTAGGCCCAGACAATCCCATAATCCCAAACAAAAAAGCTATTAATAGTACTATATGCATCCATATTTTTATGGCATTGCTCCCTTTTGATATTACATAAGCACGAAGGTGAGGGGCAATAATCTTTTTCCATTTTAATTCTTGACGCATTGATAATAAACTGATAATGATAAGTACTATTACAGGCACCATCAACCATAAAAATTGTGGCCTCAGAAAGTGAAAATCACTCCAGTTTATAGGGAGCAGGTCTTTATACATACAATTCTTTTCTTTGGTTGAACAGTTTTATAAAGTTTACTATGGTCAAGATTACCATCATTACCAATAAAACCCCGATGGCTGCCCCCAACGGATAATAATACAATAAGGTAATGGGTTTGTTTTGCTCCTCCACATATTCTATGGGCTCCAATGTATCCAGTTCGGTATAAATTTCTTCAAGGCGGGCTTTATCTTTTGCCCTAAAGTATTGTCCGTTGGTTACTCTTGCAATTTCCTGTAGTGTGCGTTCGTCCAAGTCTACGCCTGCTTTCCCGGGGTCGCCAATTCCTATGGTATATATCCTTACCGTATCCCTTTTTGCCAAATCGGCGGCATCTAAAGGTAAAATATCCGATCCTGCATCTACACCGTCTGTTAAAAGCAACATTACTTTTGTTTTAATGGTATCCCGTTCAAACATTTCTACCCCTTTGGTAATGGCTTTCCCAATGTAGGTTAATTGTCCGGCCATACCAACATCGGCTTCTTCCAGCATTTGGTCCACCACTTGTAAATCGGGTGTAAAAGGCGCTTGTATATAGGCGTTGGAAGCAAAAAAAATGAGCCCCATCCTGTCTCCTTTCCTCTTTTTTATAAATTCGTGCATTACCTGCTTCACGGCGTCCCATCTTCTGGCTTTTTTACCATTTATTGTCCAATCGCTTTGTGCCATGCTAAAAGAAATGTCGGCCGCTATTAAAAAATTCCGGGACGTTTTTACTTTCATCTCGGGTTTTCCAACCAATTGGGGAGAAGAAATAGCTACCAATAGCAGTACCCAGCACAAGAATAGCCCCAACCAGACCAAGAAGTTGCGCCGCTTTACCAAAGCAGACTTCCTTGGCTTTTGGCGGGTATAATCCAAAGCTTTGTTGAATACCGGCAGGAATAGCGAAGCACTTTTTATGCGCAATGCCGGAAGAAAGAAGTATATCAACAAGGGCAATGGCACTAAAAAGAAGACCCATGGGTATGCTATTTCAAAATTATCGGGCATGAGTACGTATCCACTTTTTTGAGTTCAACAAGATTAGCTCCCGTGTTTCGGGGGCCAGTGTATTGCTTCTATAAGTTACCTCTTCTATATCTTCTTTATAAGGAGCAAACAAGGGTTCGTCTACGGCATCGTCTAAAAATTCGAGCCACTCCCTTCCGTAAAGCGGGCCCACCGTTTCCCTTCCAAAAGTTTGCATTGCTACAACCTTTACTATTACCAATATATCTAATACCGACCCTGCCTGGTTTAATTTTGTTATGGCCTCGCGCCTGTATGCATTTTTATAATACCGTTTTATTAAATAATAAGCAATAAGGCATGCCAAAACAACCAAAACGATGGCAAGGACTTTCCATCCTATGGTTTCGAAGGTAAACGGCACCCTTTCCGGCTCGTACAGTGGTGCGAGTTTTAAGTCTGCTGGCTTTATTGCAAGCGTATCTTGCATTTTTAGTGCTATTGGCATCAACTTTTTGTATTTATTTTCCCAAAAACGTCTTTCAGTTGGTCCTCAATGGGCGTAATGGTATCAATCATAAAAACAGGAATTCGGTATTTCTTCATGGTATCTTGAAAAAAGAAAAAATCTTTATCAAATCCCTTTTTAAAAGCTTCAGAAATTTTTTTGCTCCTTCCGTCCACGGAAATTTGACGCTCCATGTTCCCGGCCACGAACTTTGTATTGGGGATGGAGTGTTCCATGGGGTCGTTTATTTTTGCCACAATTAAATCGTTATGTCGCGAAATGGCAGCAATGGCACGGATAATCCCTGGATCGTACCGAACAAAATCGCTTATAATAACAACTAGGAAATCGTGCGTTACTATATTGCGTATGCGTTGTGTTATATTCTTTAGTGTATCGTCTATAGCTACAGGCCTGGCATCTTTTAACTTGTGGTTTCGCTGTACAATTTTTTCAAGTAGGTGAACAATGTTCTTCCTGTTACGTTTGGGGGCAATTACATCATATCCATCATCAGAAAAAATAACCCCGCCTACCCTATCGCCTTCCTTAAAGACCCTAAATGCTGTAATGGCGGCCAGTTCTGCGGCAACAACGGCTTTTGTCTTGTTTACCGAGCCAAAAAACATGGAATACGATTGGTCTACGACGATCAAAACGGGTTTTTCTTTCTCTTCGGTATACACACGGGTATGTGTTTTTTGTGTCCGGGCAGTAACTTTCCAATCGATGTTGCGTATATCGTCTCCTTTGACATAATTTCTAACTTCTTCAAAGTCCAAACCCCTTCCGCGGAGCTTGGAAGCATGTTTTCCCGAGAGCACACTGTTTACTTTGTGCTTGCGTGCCAACAGACTAAAGTGATGTGCCATATGTTCCTTTTTGAGCAGTTCGCCCAAAGAGATAAACACATTTTTAGGATATGCTTCTGCCTTTGCCATTGTTTGTTTTTATGCGGTTACTGCCACTTGCTTCAACATGGCATCTATTACCTCGTTGGCCGATACCCCATCGGCATTTGCCTCGTAGCTCAAGATAATGCGGTGGCGCAGACAATCGTGTACCACGGCCCGAATGTTTTCGGGAGTTACCGTATTGGCGCCTTGCATCCAGGCATGCACCCTGCTGGCCCTATCTATGGCAATAGAGCCCCGTGGACTTGCGCCATAATCCAGCCATTTGTCTATTTCTTCACTGTATTTTGAAGGGTAACGTGTTGCCGAGATAATATCTACTATGTATTTTTCCATGGTCTCAGAGATATTCACACTGGCTATTTCCTTGCGGGCATCAAAAATAACCTTGGGGTCTAAACGTTCATGCTTTTCTTCCTTTTCTTTTTTCTGCTCCTCCCGGTTAAGTTTAATAATCTTAAGTTCGGAGGCATCGTCGGGATAATCGATCATGACATGCATCAGGAAACGGTCCATTTGTGCCTCGGGCAATGGGTAAGTACCTTCCTGCTCTACCGGGTTTTGTGTTGCCATTACCATAAATAGCGGATCCATTAAATAAGTTTTCCCGGCTACCGATACCTGCCGTTCTTCCATGGCTTCCAACAATGCCGATTGTACCTTGGCCGGTGCCCGGTTAATTTCATCGGCCAATATAAGGTTGCTAAATATGGGCCCTTGCTGAAAAACAAACTTTTCCTTGAGCTCGGGCTGGTATATCTCTGTTCCGGTAATATCCGAAGGCAATAAATCGGGCGTGAACTGTATCCTGCTCAATCCACAGTTCAATTCTTTGGCCAGGGTCTTGATTGCCCTTGTTTTTGCCAGTCCCGGCAGGCCTTCCAACAACATGTTCCCATCGGCCAGTAATACCAATATAAGTCGCTCTATTAAAGTATCCTGCCCAATGATGGCCTTGTTCATTCGTTCGTGCAAAGATGCAATGGCTTCATGTGTGGTCATATATTATATGTTTTTAAAATTAATTATACATAAGGGCAAAGGGTAAAAAACAAGGATGGCCATAGATAACCACCCCTGTAATTTTCTTGTTGATATGTTTTTTTATGCCTAATTAATTCCTAGGTGGTGATGCTAATTGCTGAACTACCTTATCTATAGACAGAGAAGACCCCGTTTGTGGCGGAAACTCTTTAAAAGTTGATAAAAACTCGGCGGCATAGCGTTGCGCAGGCACAAACAGCCACATATTCTCACCATACCAACGTACATACATCCTGGCATCTGGCGACACTTCATATGGGTCTGCCCTAAGGTTAACAATTAAGGGCCAACTTGGAGATTTACGGTATGCTTGAGAAATATCCCCCTCCATAATGGTAAAATGAACCTTCCACATTTCATAACGGATGGCATTTAGGTTTCCTCCTGCATCAAAATAGAAAATTTCTTTCCGGGGTGCCTCTTTTACTTCACCCTTTAAATAAGGGAGGAAGTTATAACCATCTAGGTGCTGCTTAAAGGTCTTGCCATTGGCACTGTAGCCTTTTAATACCTTCTCTTTTATATTGGGCTCCCCAGCAGCAGCCACAAGTGTTGGCATCATGTCTTCATGAGAGAAAATATCGTTGTATACGGTCCCCGGTTTTATAACCCCCGGCCAGCGAATGGCACATGGCACACGAAAACCGCCTTCCCAGGTAGTCCCTTTTTCTCCACGGAATGGGGTGCTTCCCCCATCGGGCCATGTAACCTTCTCGGCACCATTGTCTGTAGAATACATTACTATGGTATTGTCTGTTATGCCAAGTTCATCCAGCTTATCGAGTATCCTACCCACAGCTTTATCATGCTCTACCATTCCATCGGGGTAAATACCTATACCTGTAACCCCTTGACTTTCTTCTTTTAGATGTGTCCATATGTGCATACGTGTGGCACTTAACCATACAAAGAAGGGTTTACCATCTGCATGTGCCTTTTCAATAAATTTAATGGCTGCATCTTCAAATTCCTCGTCTACAGTTTCCATTCGTTGTTTCGTTAATGGCCCCGTATCTTCTATTTTTCCATCGGCAGTACTATGAATTACACCACGCGGACCAAATTTTTTACGGAAGTCTGGATCTTTTGGATAGTAGTATCCTTCCGGCTCTTCTTCTGCATTTAAATGGTACAGGTTACCAAAAAATTCATCAAAGCCATGGTTGGTTGGCAAGTGTTCGTCCTGATCGCCCAAGTGATTTTTACCAAATTGCCCTGTGGCATAGCCCTGAGGTTTTAAAAGGTCGGCTATTGTTGGTTGAGAGGCCTCTATACCGTGTTTGTCTCCCGGCATACCAATGGTTAACAACCCTGTCCTGAACGGGTGCTGCCCTAGAATAAATGCTGCACGCCCTGCGGTACAGGATTGTTGCCCGTACCAATCAGTAAATACAGCTCCCTCATTTGCAATACGGTCTATGTTCGGGGTTTTGTACCCCATAAGCCCATTGTTGTTAAAACCTACATTGGACCAACCAATATCGTCACCCCAAATCACTAGAATATTGGGCTTGTCTTGAGCAATTAGAAAATTAACCAATAAAAAGGCTATTGGTAAAATAATAGATTTGTTTTTCATAATTATTTTTAGTTTATATTAAAAATGTATAGGTACAAGGGGGACTTATATGGCTATAATTTTATCCAGCTATAAACTTTAATTTTCTATAATCTATAAATGTAGTAATGCAATAATACCTTTATATAAAGGTATTATAAACATAGGTGGGGAAGACTCATCTTTTATAAATGTAATAAATAAAAATATAATTGACATTATATTTTAGGACATAAATTTTTATTTTTTTTTGCACTGCTATAATTTTTCGGCATCTACTGTTATTTATTAAAATCATAAAAACCTAATAATCAGGTATTAATATATATAATCAATACTTCATTCTATGTTTTGAATGCATAAATCTTATTTTTCAATGCTTCATTCTATGTGTTGTGTGCATAATATTGATTTACTAATATAAAAGTTATTTTTTTGATGGCTTCTTATTGATTTTTATATTTTCAGCAAGCAATGTATATATTACTTTCCTCAATATACACTATTAAAACTATCTTTTTCATCTAAAAAGTTTCAAAATTGTAATCTTAAACTTACATGCAATACATTAATTTTGTGTATTGAGATGAATTTTTTCATTATTTAACATCTTGTATAGTTATTATACTGTATATTGTCGATTATAAATTTTAAATACTATTAAAATGAAAGCAAAGACTTCTTTGAATGACCGATTGAAACATTTTGAAACAGCATTAGACAATGCAATGAACAGCCATGAAGTAAGAACGGCACTTGCCAAATCCGGATATGATAGTAAAAAGATATCTGAAGGTAAAAAGCTGGTAGAAAACACCTATGCTGCTTATCGCGACCTTGACAAAAGGAAAAACGATCTAGATAATGCCTCTATAACCTATAAAAAAATGTATAAAGAGGTAGATACCACTTATAGGGAACACCGCCTAAAGGCAAAAGTTTTGTTTAATAAGGATGAAAATATATTAAAAGAACTTCGTATTGATAGGAGCATCCCAAATAAATATACCGATTGGCTTTCTAATGTAGAAAAATTTTACAGCATAATACTGGCAAGTGAAGATCTGTTACAAAAATTAAGTGCATTAAAGCTTACTAAAGCAAACATAGACATGACTTACAGTAAGGTAATGGAAGCAAATCGTTACCGCAAGCTACGGATTGAACTTGATGGTAATAAACAGGATGCTCCTAAAGAACGTAATAAAAATTTAATGGACCTAAATACATGGATGGGCCATTTTTATACTATTGCGCGAATAGAACTTAAGGAACACCCCCAATTATTAGAATCTTTGGACAAGGTGGTTAAAAGTTAGCTGTCAATTTTTGTGCATACCGAAGAAAACGGGACACAGAAAAGTAAAAAACAAAGAATGCCCAACATACTACGGCCCTAAGTCTTTTTAAGCGTTGTGCTTATAAGATATATTAGGGTTTTTTATGGGGACATTCTTTAATTTTATGGGCATTTCTTGTATTTTCTATGCCATGGAATCCAGTATTGCTTTAATATCGGCTTCGGTTGTATCTGGATTGATAAAGCAAAAGCGTGAAACGGTCTCAAAGCTATCGCCCTGGCGCCATTTGGTAGGCGTTACCAGTGCAAAGCCATCGCGGTGGTTTTTATAGGTCCAATTCCTGTAATCGTCGGGGGTCCATCCTTTGCGCCTATATAGTACACAGGATAAACTTGGCTCGCGCACCAGTTCTACATTTGGGTCTTCCTCGATTAGCTTCCCCGCAAGCTTGGCAAGCTTGATGCCCTGTTCTACCGCCCATTTGTATTTATCGGTTCCGTGCATGGCTAACGAAAACCATAAAGGCAACCCCCTTACACGGCGCGTTAATTGTATTTGGTACTCAGATGGATTGAAGCCATGTGCCCCTTCATCCTTAAATATATCCAGGTAAGAGCCTTCTTGTGCATGTGCATTTTTTGCCAATTGTGGATTTTTATAAATAATGGCCCCACAATCGTAAGGAGAGAACAACCATTTGTGCGGATCGATGGTAATACTATCGCAACGCTCCACACCCTTGAACAAATGCTTCACGGAATCGGCGGCAAGGGCACCGCCACCATATGCTGCGTCTATATGAAACCAAAGTTTTTCCCTTTGGCATATATTGGCTATACCGTCTAGGTCGTCTATAATACCTGCATTGGTAGTGCCGCCCGTGGCAACAACGGCAAATAAGCGTTTGCGCTGGTGCGGTGTAAGGCTTTTTATTTTTTCTTCCAGATATTGTCCTTTCATCTGGTCTTCGGTTTCTACCAACAGGACATCGGCATCTATTACTTTGGCCATTGACTTTATGGAGGAGTGTGCCCCGATAGAGGTTATTATCAATCCTTTTTCACCTTGGTTATTTTCATCCTTTCGCCACTCTTCACGGGCTGTTACCATTGCCGAAAGGTTGGCGGCAGTGCCCCCGCTGGTAAATACGCCAAAAGCTCCTCTGGGCATGCCCGTTAGGGAGACCAACCACTTCATGGCTTCGTTTTCGCAGTAGATACCGCCCGCACCTTCCATCCAATAAGCCCCGTGGATGCTCGATGCCGAGGTTACCAGGTCGAACATTATGGCGGCCCGTGTAGGCGATGCCGGCACAAATGCCAAATGCCTGGGGTGGTCTATGGGGACGGTGGCTTTTATAAGTACATCCTTAAATAGCTGGAAGGCCTTTTCGCCCCCAATACCTTTTGCTGTTACGGTCTCTCCTACCAATGCCTTTAGCTCTTCTTCCTTTTTAGGCTTTCCTAGCTCGGGGGAGATCATTGTAATCCTGTTCAAGGCGTACTTCATGACATCGAGTGTCATTTCTACGCTGTCCATATCTATATTGTGCATAAAATCTCTTTTTGGCAAAGGTATGCTTTTGTTCGGTTTTCAATAGAATTTGCTATCTTTATAAAAAGCCAATAGATGAAGACCAACGCTTATTTTAGAACCGCCAAGCAGGAATTGCTGGATGCCATTAAAGATGTAAAGCACCCTTTTAGGTATTTTACCATGGCTACCATTGGCATAAACCATAGTCCTAGGCTACGCACAGTAGTACTTAGGGAAGTACAGGACGATTTGGCCTTAACCATCTATACCGACAAGCGTTCTAAAAAAGTTACGCACCTAAAGGAAAACAATAATGTGTGCCTGCTTTTTTTTAACCATAACGAGATGCTGCAACTTAAAGTTGATGGCAAGGCTTTTCTGGAAGCAGATGAAAAAATAATACAGCATGGGTGGAAACAGGTTAAAGTTTCTTCTAAAAAAGACTATAGTACCTCAAGGGATCCCGGTACGAAGATTAAAGATCCCGAAATGATAGAGTATTTGGAGAATGTAAACCATTTTGCCATTATCCATATTATTCCCTCTAAAATAGAATACCTTCAATTGAAGAAAGATAAGCACATAAGGGTGCTTTATGCTAAAGAACCTACCGGATGGGAAGGCACTTTTTTGGTTCCATAAAACAATTGACGGTTGTTTGTTCCGGATCTCAGGTTTTAAATACTACTTTGCCTAATTTGGGTTGCCCCTTTTTCTTAGTTAGCTGTCCAGCAGGAATATTGTTACTATTTGTCTATGGTTCTAAAGGTAAGATTTACCCTTGGCCTATTTATTAGTTTTGTGGGCGGCAATCTATGCAGCCAATGCGCTTGCGTGGTGCCTTTCATGACCAGTAAACTTCCGTGGGCCAAAGTAATTGTTACTTTTTCTTTGGTTGTTTTGTGCTTAAAGGCAAATTTTCGTTCGGCGCCAAAGCTCAAGGAAGCAATGGCCCCGTTCTTTTTCAGGTCTTTTTCGGCATCGCTGTGCCATGCCATGCCTTCGCTGCCATCGTGATATAGGTTTAAGAGACAAGAGTTGAACGTTTCGCCGGTTCTTTGTTCTACCGTGCCTTTGAAGTCCAAAAGTGCTTGGGTCCATGGCAGCGCCCGCTTTGTAGTGTTGGAATAAGTGTAGGAAAAGGGTTTGTTTGCATACCAGGCCACCTTTCTTTTGGTAATTATCCTTTTTCCAAATACTATGGCCTCGTCGTTTTTCCATTGTATGGAGCTTAACAGCGTGTTTAAATAGCTATTGGCCTCTTGGGCGGCAAACAATTTACCATAGTAATTTACGGTTCCGTCTTTGGGCAATAGGTTTTGTGTTGTATCTATCTCGTTATTGAACAAGTCCATTTTTCCATGTTTTATATGCTTGCTTCATACAATGCCCGCATGGGCGGTAGTTGTTTATGACAGCTTCTTTTTCTGTTTTGAAAAACACGCGGTTTTCTTTTTGCATGCGTTTTCCCGATTTGCAGTTTAATGTGCCATAAATTTTAAGTCTTTTGTTTCCTGCAAGACATATTTGTCCATTTTTTATCATGCCATGCAAAGTTAAGGATGTTATTTGTTGATGCTGTACCATGTTATTATCTCTTTTATTTAATGCCTCTTTTAATTGTTCGGGCAGGGATAGCAGCGTAAATCCTTTTGTGAGGCACGAACAAAAGATTGCAGTGGATAGCCCGGCCGGAATGAAATGGAGGGCCCGCCAAAATAGTATTAGCTAAGTGCATCGTGAAAAATAATGCCCAATGTATGCCTTTGGCCATGGTGCAATTGGCTAACCCCGTGCTTTATGCGGGCACGGTAATAGCCTTTTGTGCCCTTTATGGGCCTAAAGTTGGTGGTAAAGATAAGCATATCTCCTTTTTGGGGCCTTAAAACCATTGCCTTGGATTGTGCCCTTGGCGTTTGCTGGGTAAGCACAAACTCGCCGCCCGAATAGTCAATATCGGGTTGGTCTAAAAACAGGACTGCTTGCAGGGGGAAGTATATGTCTCCGTACAAATCCTGATGCAAGGTGTTAAAACCTCCTTTGCCGTATTTTAATATAAGGGGCGTTGGCTTTAATTGATTGTTTTTGTGGCACTGTTCAAGTAATTCCTGTAATGTTTCCGGGAATTTTCTGTCAATCTTTAAAACTTTCATCCACAAATTGGCAATTGGCGCTAATTTTGGGTATAATCCTTGGCGTATTTCCCGTACAATTTTGGGCAAAGGGTAATTAAAGTATTTGTATTCGCCCAAGCCAAAACGGTAACGTTCCATGACCACGGTTTTTCGGTATGCACTTACCGATGGATATAGGCCGGTTAAGGTATTGCATTGCTTTTGGTTTATAAATTTGGGCACAATTGCATAACCTTTTTCGTGCATTTGGGCAGTTACCGTATTCCAATCTATTGTTTCTATTTTAGTGTTGATGCTTTCCATTTATTCTACGTTTGTTTTAGCGGCCTCCCAGCCAATTATGGCAGATTTGCGGGTGCTTCCCCACATATAGCCCCCCGTGTTCCCGGTAGACTGTATAACCCGGTGGCACGGGATTAAATATGCTACGGGATTGTTACCAATAGCGGTCCCGATGGCCCGTGATGCCTTTGGCATGTCTATTTTTTTGGCAACGGCCCCATAGGTCGAGAGGTTTCCCTTGGGGATTTTTAAAAGGGTTTCCCAAACTTTTAGTTGAAAGGGAGTGCCTTTTAAATGCAACTTTATTTGGTTGCCCTTGCTCCAATCTTCACGGAAAATGAAAAGTGCATTTTGTTGGATTTTATCCACCATTTGATGGTATTCGGCATTAGGGAACCTGCTTTTTAACGTATAAAAGGCTTCTTCCTTGTTGTTTAAAAAAGCCATATGGCAAATTCCCTTTGGCGTGGAGGCTACTATAATTTTCCCGAACGGGCTCTCGGCAAAACTGTAGTTTATACGTAGGTTTTCGCCTTTGTTTTTGTACTCGCCGGGCGTCATTCCCTCTATGTTTATAAATAAATCGTGTAAACGGCTAGTACCCGAAAGTCCGGTTTGGTAGGCAGTGTCGAATAAAGTGGCCCGACCTTTGTTTAACAACCGTTTTGCATATTCAATGCTTAAATACTGCATAAATTTTTTTGGACTTACCCCCGCCCAATAGGTAAACAACCGTTGAAAGTGAAACGGACTTAAATGTACCTGCCCCGCTATATGCTCTAAAGAAGGCTGTTCCTTAAAATGCGCCTTAATATACTGTATGGCCTCGGCAATTCTATTGTAATTGAGTTCTTCTTGCGGTGTCATTTTTCTTTATGTTTAATAGAAGCAAAAATATATTGCTTTTGAAGGCCTTAAAACCTGATTCTTGCTAAACATATATGTTTTTAACTGTTGGTATTGTTCATCTCTTATAAAAGTAACTCTATTTTAATTGCCAAAAACAAGTAATCCCTTCGGATTATCTTGAAAAAAGAACAGCTATCCCACTGGCCTGTACACAAATATTGTAACAAATGTGGTCCTGGCTAGTCTTCATAATAAACAATAGCCTTATGAAGCCATTAACGGTGTTATTTTTATGCGTAACATTCGCCATTCAAGCACAGAAAAGCGAAAATGAAAACAAAATTGAAGTACTAACACTTGCCACGTTCCATTTTAACTTCCCAAACCTAGACGTGCAACAGGTTGAAGATTCCGACAAAATAGATATTTATGAGAAGCGTTATCAAAAAGAAATAAATGAGATTGTTAAAAAACTAAGCGCGTTTAAGCCTACTATTATTGCAATAGAACTTCGACCTGAAGAGCAGGCAAAAGCCGATTCGCTCTATAATTTATTTCTTGAAGGCACCTATAAATTGCAAAGAGCCGAATACCAACAAATAGGATTTAGGCTTGCCAAACAATTAAAGTTAAAGAAACTGTATTGTGTAGATGAGTGGGGCAACTTTACCCAGTCCGTTGAAAAAGTAATAAATGGAAATGACTCCATTAACCGTAAGAAATTTGTAAAATATGTTGAAAACAATCCGGATGCCCCGCTAAAGAACATAAGAAAAGACATATATAAGTCTGAAGGTATTCTGGAAGAACTAAAAATGCTGAACAACCCCGAGGTTATAAAGAAAAGTTTGGGAAATTATCTATTGGGCCCTTTTAAATATGAAATAAATGAAGGTGACTTTTTTGGAGTTGATTTTGAAACGGGAAGATGGTTTAGTAGAAACCTGAAAATATTTAGAAATATACAGCGCATAAAAACCGATCCGTCTGATCGGATTTTAATAATATTTGGGGCAGACCATATGAATCTATTAAACATTTTCTTTGACAGTTCTCCTGAATTTAAGCTCGTTGACACGAACGTTTATTTAAAGTAAGGTTACAAAAAAAACCGCAAAATAAGTACTTTGCGGTTTTTTCTATATCAACATTGGGGTTGTTTGGTATAAAACCCTTTATTTTTTTACCGAAAATTTATATACAGAAACTGTATGGTATTCTTCTCCCGGATTTAAGGTAATAGATGGGAAGTCTGGTTGATTGGGCGCATCTGGAAAATGCTGGGTTTCCAGTGCAAAAGCAGTTCTAAAATCGTCTTTAGCCCCCGACTTGAAGGTGTTTTTGCTTTGCATGAAATTTCCGCTGTAGAATTGTACGCCCGGTTCCTGGCTTACAACATCCATTTCAATTCCAGATTTATCCCCAACAATGGTTGCCACATGGTTCATACTATCTTCCTTGGCACCAGTTAACACATAATTATGGTCGTAGCCCATTCCGTTTTTTAGTTGCTCGTTATCGGTTTCTATGCGTTCCCCAATAGTATGCGGATCGGTAAAATTGAACGGGGTCCCGGCTACCGGTTTTAATTCTCCCATGGGAATCAACCCTGCATCGACCGGAGTGAACTTATCGGCATAAATTTGAACTTGATGATCTAGAATAGTCCCGCTCCCCTCACCATTTAAATTAAAAAAGGCATGGTTGGTTAAATTTACCACCGTGGGCGCGTCTGTAGTTGCGCTGTATTCCATCTTTACGGCATTATCGTTGGTAATGGAATAGGTAACCGTTACGTCCAGGTTCCCCGGAAAACCTTCTTCCATATCGGGGGAATGGTATTTAAGTACCAATGTATGTTCGTTTACCTTTTCGGCGTCCCAAATAACATCCTGAAAACCTTTGTTTCCTCCATGAAGGGTATTCCCATTGTTATTGGTGGGAATTGTATATTGTTTTCCGTTTAAAGTAAACCTTCCCTTTGCAATTCGGTTGCCAACCCTTCCAATAGTAGCTCCAAAATAGGGTTCGGTAGATTCCATATACCCTTTAGCGCTGTTCATGCCCACGACAACATCGGTCATTTTACCATTTTTATCGGGCACCCATAAACCTACTATACGCCCACCGTAATTGGTAAAGGCCGCTTTTAGGTTTTTATTCTGAATCCAATATAATTGTACTTTTTTCCCGTTTACAATAGTATCGAAAGCTTCTGAATTGATTAAAGTTGCAATGGAATCCTTGGTGACTACCTCAATGGTTTCTCCTTGAGATGCTGCCGCTTCTTTTTTGTTTTGCTTACACGCCACTACACTGATTATTCCTGCCAGCAAAAGAGCCATGAATATTTTTGACTTGTACATGTTTATTTATTGTTTAGTTTTTTTATTAAATCTACTTCATCCTGCCTGTAAGGAGTTCCGTCTTTTCTAAATATATCGTGGAACCACTCAATAGGTTCTTCTCCACTGCTTATGGGCGTGTCCCAAGCATAAATGGTATTTGTTTTACCATTTACCAATCCCCAATTTATGGCCCCGATGTTATGCTCTTTAAGCATTGGCAGTATATTGGAAAAACGACTGTCTCTGGTTCTTGCCATGTATTCGGTACAAATAAGCGGACGTCCAAAGGATTCTAATAATTGTATTACGCGCAAGTGCCATTCGGGTGCTTCGTAATCATGGTAGGTAACAATGTCGGAGTTTGTTACCTGAAATTCGTTAAGTTCTTTTTCGTTCCATTTCCAGATACCTACACTTATAGGTTGCGATGGGTTTACCTCGCGTGCCCAGGTAAAAACTTGTTTTAGCAATGGCAAAGACTCGCTGCTTTTGCCGTTGTTTCCGGGTTCGTTGTACAAATCCCACAGCAATACGCGATTGTCGTTGGCAAAAGTTTTTATGATGTCTTTTACATACGTTTCCAGTTCAGGAAAATTTGCCTCGTTTTTTGATGCCGGATATCCTGGGTCCTGCATCCACCCGGAATTATGGGTTCCCGGCTTTGGTTCGCGCTGCTTCCCTATCTTTGGGTTGGCGTCCCAAACGTCATCAAAAATAACCAAGATAGTTTGTATGCCGTGTTTATTTGCTATTTTTAAATATTGGTCTACCCTTTTCTTAAATCCTTCTTTGTCTGCCTTATACGCCAGACTGTGCAAATAGACACGCATGGTGTTAAATCCAATTCCTTCGGCATAGCCTAGTTCCCGGTCGATGGTTTCGGGGTCGAAAGTATCTTCTTGCCACATTTCTAATTGATTAATGGCCGTACTCGGGATAAAGTTGGCACCACTTATCCATTTATGCTGTGCATACCAGTTATTGGCTTTCTCGGCAGACCATTTATTTTTTATAAGCACATCTTTTTTCTGGGCCATCCCCAAGTTGCACATAAGAAGCGTTACAGCTACAATAAGTATTTTTTTCATTGTTCTCTATTTTTATAATTAGTGTTCTTTTTTTAACTATTTGACCACGGGAAATGCAACAATTCTAAGCTTTGTAAAACCAATGGGCACCAAACTGATGGATTCTTCCTTTTTGGAAACTTCGCCTTTATAAAAACCTTCCCTTCCCGTTACCGGTAAATACGCCAAACCGTTAATGGCCTTCCAATCGGGGATTTGTTTTGCATTTACTTTTATTTCAAGTGGTGCATTTTCCAAATTCCATTTAAAGTCATCGTTCAGTCCTTTTGCAATTACTTCGGTATTGTTTGCAATTGTTTTTAATTCTTCTTGAAGCAAACCATAATTCCAGTTAGAATCGGTATGGACGGTAAAATATTTACCTTCATGTTCCTCGTTGCCTTCGTTCCACTTTTCATTTAATTTCAATCCGTAAACCAAGGGGCCACGCTCAATGGCACGCGTGTTTTCTGCCCATTCAGAAGCACGTACTTCCATAGGGAGCTTTAGTTTTACCACATCGCCGTTTTTCCAGCTTCTGTTAAGAGTTACAATTTCTTTGTCCTTCTCGAAAGATACTTTTTCACCGTTAACGGTTATTGAAGGTGCTGTGCACCATTTTGGGATTCTCAACTCAAAAGGAAAGGTTATTTCATCTTCAACAGAAATTTTAAAATCAATTTCGTCTCCAAAAGGATAAGCAGTATCTTCCTGTACGGTTACCGTTTCATTTTTAATAGTGGTCGAAATTGTATTTGGACTGTAAACCAGCGCCGCCAAGCCGTCCTGCTGATTTTTATACCACAAATGTTGTGTAAATTTGGTCCATCCTTGGTGCATGTTAACATAGCAACAGGTATAACCGCTTTTTGCTCCCAAAACATTGTTCATTTCGCGGTTAAACGGCAAGGTAAAAGCATATACGCCCCTGTCTATTTCAATTTGGTTGGCTATTTGGAAGTATTGTTTTTCGTTAAAATCGTCGGTAGTTTGTGCCGGAAGCGCATTAAACGTTGCCTGCTCTAATGCATCCATATAGAATGGGTCTCCGGTAATCCCTATAATTTCTTCCAATGAAAACATGGCCTCGACTATGGCACAAAGTTCGGTTCCCTGTATGGGCGCATTCCCGTGCAGGTCTTCATCGGCAGAAAAAATTCCGTTGGGAAGCCCATGGAGGGTCATTAAATCGCTAAATCCAACTTTGGTAGCTTTTAAGTAAGCCGAATCGCCCGTACGCTGGTAATTTTCGGCAGGTTCCTTTATGGCCATTCCAACATTTACACCATGGCGGTGCATCCAGCTTTCTCCATTGGGGTGCGCAGCAGCGTTTATTACCCAATCGCGGTTGCCCAGCCATTCGCTCCATGCAAAAGACTGTTCTTTAATTTTATTGGCCAGTTGCAACAGTTTTTCATCTTTGGTAATGGTATACAACCATTGTGCAATACGCATGTTTTCAACACCGCGGGATTGTGCCCATTCTGTCCACTTTCCAATTGGGCAGGTATCTAAGGTAGCCCATTGATAGTCGAAATATTTTTTCATGAACGGAATTACACGTTTGTCTTGCGTTGCCGTATAATATTGCTGAATCACTTTTAGCATTACCATTCTCGGCCACCAATCTTCGCCTTTATCGCAATGGGCTATATCTACTTTGTTCCCTGTTTCCCGTTCCCACTCGGTTATGGGACCGAAATAACCGGACGGTCGTTGGTTTTCTATACTCCAATCGATGTACTTTTTTACTTTTTGCTGAAGTTTTTTATCATCCAATTGATAGGCCAACGGTACTGCGCCATCCAGCCAGTAAGGTGTTTCCTCCCAATCATCGCCCTTGCCGCCAAGCCAACCGTTATCAATTTTTATCTTGTCGTAAATCTCGTCCATATGCCCGGTTGAATTATCGCGCATTATGGCTAGCTGGTCTTTAAGCCAACCTTTTGGTTGGATCTCTCCCAACGCGACTTCATTATAAACCGACGCTACATAGTTGGTTGTTTTTAATTCAACTTTATCCTTGCTTTTCGTTTCTTTATTGCACGATAGGAACATTAATGTTGCCAAAACTGAAACTGCAATGAATTTACTTTTCTCGATGTTCGTTTTCATAATTATTCTGAAGGTGTTGGTAGTTTTGTATCTTCTGAAACAGGCTCGCCTACATACGGGCTTCCATCTTCCTGCCAATGTACCCGTTGCATCCTCGGGGACCTGAAGCCACCGCATCCCTGTCCCGGCTCTGAATTGGCATGGTACAGGATCCAATCTTCTTTCCCGTCCGGTGATTTAAAAAAAGAATTATGTCCGGGTGCATACACTCCGTTTTTTGGAGACTGTGTTAACAGAGATTTTTTTTGTTTTTCCCAACTGGAAGGGTCCAGCAAGTTTTCTTGTCCCGTAAACTTGAGCACACCTAAGCTGTAATAATCGGTCCAGCAACCATTCGCCGAAAAGATTATAAAAATAGCATTGTTATGTTGAAGAAACTGTGGTCCTTCGTTTACATTTACATGCGGTGGGTTTATGGGGTCGTTTAAATCGCCGTGCTTTTCCCAATTAAAAGTCGGAGATGCAATTTTAACACGGTCTCCTTCAATTTCAAGCGGGTTCTTCATTTTGGCTATAAATATGTCCTGTTGTCCATTTTGGTCTCCTTCCCATCCGGACCAGATCATGTAATATTGGTCTTTATAATTAAAAACATTCCCATCTATTGCCCATTTATCTGTTTTTGCGGCTATTTTTCCTTTAAACTCCCAATTATCGGAAAAAGGATCCTTGCTCTCGTTCTCGATAACATACATTCTGTGCGTGTTATTATCTCCATTATCAGCAGCAAAATAAACATACCATTTACCTTCTAGGTAATGTACTTCTGGGGCCCATATATCTTTAGAGTAAAGCCCCGTTTTTGGCGGGGTCCAAATGGTTTTCTTTTCGGCTGAAGCCAAATTTGCCAAATTCTTTGTTTTCCAAAGCACTATTTTGTTTCCCATGGTATGGGTATAATAGTAATAACCATTTACGTGCACACTAAAGGGATCTGCACCCGACGGCAATAAGGGATTGGTAAATTCTTTTTGCTGTGCACATACGGTCAAAGAGCATAGCAGGAACAAAAAATATAATTGTTTCATGATTGTTACGGTTGGTTTTTCTATTTTTTTATTGATGTTATCCTGTTTTGTATATATAATTTGTTGCAACTTCGGTTTTGAACGATACTGTTGAAGTTTATCAAGGCCGTTTATGCTGTTTGGCTTCATTTAATCGCTATTCCTTACCTTTAATTAATTCATAATAATTTATCATCTAAATAATTTGGCGCATTGTACATTGCCATATCATTAAAAAAATACATTTGTTTTTATTGAATTCTCCGTTATATCAAAATAGGCTAAATTAACCGTGTTTATAGCATATCGATTGTGTCATTCTTTCGTAAAATTCGCCCAAAGTGCTACTAAATGTATACTTTTTATGATAGTTGAAACAAATTGAATGGTTATGAAACAAAATGTATAAGTATTATTAGTACATTTTGGCAAAATTTATAAAGTTGAAAAAAAGCCTGCTGTTTTCCATTTTTTTTATGCTCTTGAGCGCTGTTATTTGTGCCCAAGAATACTATTTAAAACATTATCAAGTAGACAATGGCCTGTCTCATAATTCCGTTATATCCTCCTTGCAGGATAACCATGGTTTTTTATGGTTTGGAACAAAGGACGGCCTAAACCGTTTTGACGGTTATTCTTTTAAGCTATATCAAAACGACCCGCAGGATACAACCAGCATAGGTAGCAATTTTATACAGACATTGCATCAATACAAAGGTTTTTTATGGGTTGGTACCGACAATGGTTTGTATAAGTTTGACGAACTGCATGAAACTTTCGAGCTATTGGAGCTTACCCAAAACCAATCTGTCCAGGATATAGAGACCGACGCACACGGAAATTTATGGTTTATTGCAGGTGCAACCTTGTATAAATACAATATTGAGAAGAAAAAATATACAGTTTTTGATCCCGCCGACTTTTTTGGGGCATTGAGCATTACCAAATCGCAGGACAATACGCTCTGGGTTGCTTCTTTTAACCAGCTGTATAAGTACGACCCCGATAAAATATCTTTTACGCCCATGGGAATAGCCCCCATAGAAAACACAATCTTCCCTTTTATAATATCGACCATATATGCACTTAACTCACACACCATTCTCATTGGTACACAAAATCATGGCGTTATAGAATACAACACCCAAAGTGGCACACAAAAAAGATTGCTAGCCAATGAGAGCGGCCCAGTTTATGTAAGGAACTTTGCCAAAAAGGGAGCGGGAGAATTGTGGATTGCAACCGAAAACGGGGTATATATATACAACATTCAAGATAAAACATACGACCATATACAAAAAAAATATACCGATGACTATGCCTTGTCCGACAATGCGGTATATACCATTACGGTAGACAATGAACAGGGCGTATGGATGGGCACCTATTTTAGGGGGATTAACTATTACCCAAAACAATACACGCCCTTTAAAAAGTATTTTCCAAAGCTTAATGAAAATTCTTTGAGCGGGAACATTGTTAGGGAGATTACCAAAGATAAATATGGCAACCTATGGCTGGGTACTGAAGATGCCGGCCTAAATAAATTTAACCTGAAAACCAAAAAGTTCACCAGTTACAATCCGCTTAAAAACAATACCGGGCTTGCCTATTATAACATTCACGGTATACTGCCCGATGGCGATAAACTTTGGGCAGGCACTTTTGAGCATGGCCTGGACGTGCTCGATATCACTTCTGGAAAAGTAACAAAACATTATGGAATGGGCAGTAAAGGTGGCCTGTTCAGCAATTTTGTCTATGCCGTGCACAAAACAAAAAGCAATGATATCGTTATTTTAACTACGGGCGGCATTCAACAGTACAATGCAGGAAAGGATACCTTTGAAGGCTTTAAGCCTATTCCTGAAAAATACTTTTTTAACTGCTTTATGGAAATTAGCGCTACCGAAGCCTGGGTTGGGAGCTATAGAAACGGGCTTTTTCATTATAATGAAGCTACCGGCAGAAAAGAAGTTTATACATACAACAACAAGAATGCAAATAGCATTAGCAGCAATGCCATAAACGATCTTTACAAAGACCACAAGGGAAACATTTGGGTTACTACCGAAAACGGTTTGAACAAATACCGGCCCGAAACAAACGATTTTGAACGTTTTAATACCAAAGACGGCTTCCCAAGTAACGTAATGTACTCCATTTTAGAAGATAACGATTTTAATTTATGGATTAGCAGCTCCAATGGCCTTGTAAAGTTTAACCCAGAAGACTTCAGCATAAAAACATACACCAAAGCAAACGGACTAATGACCGACCAGTTTAATTACCGCTCTGCATTTAAGGACGATAACGGAGACATGTACTTTGGAAGCGTGGACGGCATGGTGTCTTTTAACCCAGACAATTTTATAAAGAACACATACAACCCGCCTATTTTGTTAACCAACCTTAGGGTCAACAACAAAGAAGTTTCTGTAACAGAAAATGGATCGCCGCTCTCAAAATCCATTACCTATTCTGATGAAATCAACCTTAAACACACAGAATCATCGTTTAGCATTGATTTTTCGGCCTTGAGCTTCAATGCCTCGCAAATGACCAAGTATTGGTACCAATTGGAAGGCCTTAACGACGACTGGGTAGAACTTAACAAAAGCCGCACCGCCTATTTTACCAAGCTTCCGCCAGGAAATTACACCCTTAAATACAAAGCCCTTAACAGCAATGGTTCCTGGAGCCGGGGAAAAGACCTCAGAATTATAATTTCGCCCCCGTTTTGGGCCAGTAATACGGCATATGCTTTCTATTTTCTATTTATTTCAACCATATTGTTTTTTGCGGTACGGTTTTATCACAAACAAACCGAAGAAAAAAACAACCGCAAGATCCGCCAGCTCAACAACAAGAAGGAAAAAGAAATCTATCAGGCTAAAATCGAGTTTTTTACCAACGTGGCCCACGAAATAAGAACCCCGCTTACACTTATTAAAAGCCCACTGGAAAAAATACTAAAGACAACGCAACAAAATGGCTTCTTAAAAGAAAACCTCAACATCATGTCCAAAAACACCTCCCGGCTATTGGACCTTGTTAACCAGTTGCTAGACTTTAGGAGGACAGAAATAGAAGGGGTTGACCTTACTTTTGTAAAGGCAAACATAACCGCTATGGTAAAAAACACCCATACGCGCTTTAGCCAGGCCATTGAAGAAAAAAATGTCTTATTTGAATTTTCTTATCCCGATGAGCCCATACATGCTTATGTAGACAGCGAGGCTCTTAAGAAAATTTTAAGCAATCTCTTTAACAATGCCATTAAATACGCCAAAAACAAGGTATTTGTAACCCTAAAAAGAGACGAGGCAAGCTTTATCCTTATTGTTAAGAACGATGGAGAGCTTATTCCTGTCCATTTAAAAGACAAAATCTTCGAACCTTTTTTCAGGGCGCCCGAAGTAACGCACCAAACAGGAACGGGTATTGGCCTATCGCTGGCACATTCGTTAACCGAACTGCATAAAGGGACACTTTCCCTGGATAATACAGATGTGGCCATGAATACTTTTATATTGAAACTGCCCTTGTTCCAGGAAAAGAAATTTGAACTCTATTCATCAAACACCCTTCCTATAAAAGATACAGGGCTCCCTGCAATTTATCATGATGAAGATGATACAGAAGAAGTTAAAAAGACCACCATACTGCTTGTTGAAGACAATGAAGACCTTTTGGACTTTATAGCTAAGGACCTTCGTGAAGAATACTTTGTACACAAGGCCGCATATGCCGAAAAAGCACTGGAAATTATTCAGAACGACAACATACAACTGGTTATAAGCGATGTAATGATGCCCGGAATGGATGGTTTCGAGCTTTGCAAGAAAATAAAAACATCTTTAGAAACCAGCCATATACCCGTTATCCTGTTAACTTCCAAAAGTGCCATAAGCGCTAAGGTAGAAGGACTGGAATCGGGGGCAGATGCTTATATTGAAAAGCCCTTTTCGATAGAATATCTCCATATTCAAATTAAAAACTTATTGGAAAACAGAAAGCACATCATGCAACATTATTCCAGTACGCCATTGGCACATATAAGAAGCATTGCACACTCCAAAACCGATGAATCTTTTATAAAAGCACTGGACAAAGTAATCTATGAAAACATAGCCGACCATAATTTAAGCGTTGAAATACTAGCAGAAATCATGAACATGAGCAGGTCTACGCTCTATAGGAAGATAAAGGACATATCTAACCTTAGCCCTAACGAGCTTATTAACATTACCCGCCTTAAAAAGGCCGCCGAACTGCTCCGGACAGGCGATTACAAAATATACGAGGTATCCGAAATGGTAGGCTACAACTCCCAGACCAGTTTTGGCAGGAATTTTCAAAAACAATTTAACATGACCCCTACCGAATATATAAACAGCAAGGAAGTTTAGTCTATGCACGCTTCTTTTTATAGTAAATCAACCCATAAAATTGATGTTTGCACCCCGCTAAACACTATTCACCTATAAAAATTTAAAAAATTGAAAGCAAAACACCTTATCACAGTATGTTCCTGTGCACTATCTATAGCATTTTCGGCAACGGCACAACAACAGCCCCACACAGCTCCTTCTCCTGTTTACAACGACCCCATATATGATGGTGCTGCCGACCCGGTTATTATCTGGAACAGGCAAGAAAAGAGTTGGTGGATGCTCTATACGGCACGCCGGGCCAATATGCCCACCCCGGACGTATCGGCTTATTACGGCAACAAGGTGGGCATTGCCTCTACCAAAGATCATGGACAAACATGGGTGTTCAGGGGCTACCTAGACCTGGAATTCGAGCGGGGACAAAACACATTTTGGGCCCCCGATGTTGTATACCATAAAGGCACCTACCATATGTACGTGTCGTACATACAAGGAGCAAGGAGCCACTGGGGCGGAAAGTCCAAAATCGTGCACTTAACCAGCAAAAACCTATGGGATTGGAGTTATCAAGGAGGCGTAAGTGCATCTTCAGATAAAGTAATAGACGCTACCCTCTTCCAAAAGGAAGACGGCATATGGCGGATGTGGTACAAAGACGATTCTAAGGGAGGGATTACCATGATGTCGGAGTCCAAAGACCTAAAAACATGGGAAGCAGCACAAAAACCTACAATAGCAGGCGATGCCCATGAGGGACCCAATGTTTTTGAATATAAAGGATACTATTGGATGCTTACCGACGAGTGGCACGGGCTGCGCATATACCGTTCTACAGACCTCAACACCTGGGAAAAACAAGGCTTGATACTCGATACTCCTTCCAAAAGGAAGGACGATACCCCATCTGGGGCACATGGCGATGTAATTACCTTTAAAGACCGTGCTTATATATTTTATTTTACCCATCCGGGGCGTGACAAGCATGGAGTTACCAAACCAGAAAATTCTTTTTATCAAAACCATAGAACCAGCATACAGGTAGCACCAATTACGGTAGAAAATGGCACTTTGAAAGCAAACCGTGACCAACCCTTTGATTATTGGCTTCCCGATGCCGAATAAATAATAGAACACGAATACATATTTTTATAGTGGCCGTACATACATTTTCTCTTTTAGTGCTCCATTCTATGTTTTGTGTGCATAAATGTCCTTTTTTAGTGCCTCATTCTATATTTTGTATACATAAATGTCCCTTTTTAGTGCCTCATTCTGTGTTTTGTGTGCATAAACGTCCTTTTTTAGTGCCCCATTCTGTATTTTGTGTGCATAAATCTCCATTTTTAGTACCCTATTCTATGTTTTGTATGTGTAAATGTTCTTTTTTGGTACCCCATTCTATATTTTTTGTCCTTAAATATCTCTTTTTAGTGCTGCATCTGTGTTTTTCTATAATTTTTCTAATTATCTGCTATCGACCATAAAATATTATTTAATGCCTAGAACGCAGTAGAGACCCTATTTATAAAAGTGTTGGGCTTAACAACCTCATGACTATAATCAAGGTACAGCCATTGAGATTAATTACGGCTATATCTATAAAAAAAGGGTTTGCCACAACGGCAAACCCTTTCCACTATCAATCTAACAAACTAAATAATCAGTTATTCCATTTATCGTCTAAAAGTTTAATAAAGTAACCCCCTACAACGCTCCTTGCCTGGAAGCCCCTTTGATTTCCGTTGCTTGTAAAGTACCAGTCACTCATGGGAACGCGGTCTTTTGTTTCGGCCGCATAGGTATACACGGGGTTGGCCAGTTCTTCAAATGTATTTTTATCGTTGCTTAGGGTGGCTGTCCATAAAATCCAATCAGATTTGGTATAATCTGCCCTACTATCCAGAGGAAGACCGTACTTATTCTGTTTGGTTAAATAAAAATCGATTTCTTTTTTATATACTTCCTTAGGAAACAGGTCGAACTGCATCACTTTATCCCACACAAGGTTGTATTTTTGGCTCCAAGTGTTCATATCGTTAAACGTAAGTGCATAGTGATTGCCGGCATCTGCAAGTTCCATCCATTTTTTGGCCATGCTTTTGGCCATATCGGTATATTTCTTGGCTATATCGTCCTTACCTAACTGTTTTGCCAGGTAACCATAGCTTCCAATAGCTACAATTGCCTTAACAGATAGGTTTGCATTCCTTGCCAAGTGCCCAGCGAAGTCATCGGTACATAATTGGTTGCCCGGATCGAAACCTTTATCGGCCAAATAGTTTGCCCAAATGGTAAGCGTCTCCCAATGTTTTTTGGCATAATCTGCATTGCCTTCGGCTTTTGCTATGGCAGCTGTTAAGATAATCATGTTCCCAGATTCTTCAACTGGCATTGGCTCTCCGTATACGTGTCCGTTTGCCTTGGGGTATGTACCTATATCGTGTGCGGCAAAAGGCTTGTTATATTTGCCACTTTCAGAATAATAAAATATCCCTGTCAACATTCCCTTTAACAAATCTGGATTATATGTAAGGTACAATGGCGCAGATGGGTAGGTTACATCTACCGTATTGATACAGCCGTTGCTAAAGTTTTCTTTTGAAAGAAACAATATTTCTCCTTTAGGGCTTTCTACTAGTTTGTGGGCCGCAATACTTTGCCTGTACCCTATTTCGCACAATTTGGCATAGTCTTCCCCTCCGGAGGCCACTGCCTGTTCATGCAGGTTTTTATCGAAGGCGTTGCATTTGGCCATAATTTCTTTATAAGAAGTAGCAGCCTTGTCCAACTCGTTATCAATACTGTTTTTTCCATCCTTATTCCACCAAGGGCGTAGTTTATCGTGAAAGTATTCAATAGAATATTCATCATCGTAACCCAATAGCACCACATGGTCTTTGCTGTCCTTCACGGTTTCTTCGGGAAATACCGTACTAAGCATCAATTCTTTACCTTCTTTTACAAAATCGCTTTTTTTGCCCTGCATAAAATCTATTTTTGCATGGGTTACCGAGCTTACGTTTTGTGTAACGTTTGCCGATTTTGGCGCAGCCACATATAAATGCCCCCAATCTATGCGGAGATTATCTCCCTTTTTCTCCAAGACTGGCTGTTGTACGGTTCCAGTTTTAACATAGGCAACTTCTGAAGTGTTTCCTGTTGATGCCTGCATTAACTGGCTGGGTTCGTTGGCCGCCAAGGTAGACGAAGCTCCAAAATACACCTGTACCTTATGTTCGTTTCCGTCGTTTGACTTGGTTTTGAGGGAAATGTAGGACACCGGGCGCGAAAACACGTCCAGATTGTCCATTAAAAGTGGCGAGGTAAAGGTTAAGTTTACGTCCACGCCCCCGCACTCCAACACATATGAAGTTTGCGTAGCCGAAAGGTTCAATGATTTCTGTATGGCCACCTTGGCTTCTACCTCATCCTTTATTTTTTCTACAATACCGGCATCGAGCGCTTGCCCGCCCACATTGTTTTTTACATGAACCGCCAGGACATTGCCTGTTGCCTTTAAACTTTTAATTGCTTCTTGCGGAATGGTATAATATTCATAGCCATCGTTCCAGCATTTGCAGGTGTATACTTCGATCCCGTTGATGTATACCTCTACATCATCGTCATGGCGGAGTTTAAGGAAGATTTCGCCAAGGTCTGTAGACTTTAGGCTAAAGGTTCTTCGGTACCAGATGTGGTCGCTCGTCCATTTTGTATTGGCCATGTCCCCATCTCCATAAGGAGCGGGTGCCGATTTCCACGAAGTATCGTTAAAATTGTTTTTTTGCCAGTTCTCGCCGGGATTTTCTTCGGTTATCTTGGCACTGTATGCATTTTCTGTTCCTGTTGGGATAATTGTTTTATAGCTGGGGGCATCGTCTCCCAGTACACGGTATGTTTCGCCGTCTACTTTTACCATACCGATAAGGGATTGATTGGTGCCTGTCCAGTGTTTGGTGGGAGATTGGTTGATTTGGTCTGTAAACGACCAAATACTGAAATATGGATCGTGCGCTACCAATGGATAAGCCGGTGCCTGTCGTTGATCTTCAATACTTTTAACGGGCTGTTGTACAGTTTCGTTGTTTTTTTTCTTTGTTGTACAACAGACCAAAGACAATAAAGCAATTACTAAAAGGTTTTTTTTAAGCATTTGTTCCTGTGTGTTTTAAAAATTATAAAAACGAGTGCTTACATTCATAGTGTAAGCACTCGAAGCTAACCATAAATAAAAGATTTAAAGAATCATTTATTTAGTACTAATCAATAATAAATTATAAATCTATTTTTTCAACCTGCGAGTATATCATGTCTTCTACTCCAGCTATTTTAACACCTATCCTTGTATAGAGATACTCTTTAGATGCTAACATTTCGGGTATTTCAACAGTCATGCTCACAGCATTTGGATTGGTAAAATCTCCATCTATTCTGGCATCGTTATAATCACCGTTATCTGATACAAATTGTGTTTCGTTTACGTACAACGTTACACGCTCGATATTCTTTGCATCTGCATCGGTAATTATTTTTTCAAGCCTACATGTTCCTTCAATGCTATTTCCTGTTTTATTAAAAGAAGCATTTTGTATTAAGTAATATGGAGTAACTTCAATGCTAATTTCTTTATCTCCGTCTATATCTATAAAAATGGTATCTTGTTGTTGTTCATTTACGATATTGGTTCTAAAAGGGCCTTGTCCGTCAACAAACACTAGTTTATAATCCCCGTTATATAAGCGGGCACTAAACGAACCATCTTGTGCAATTCTAACCCCAAGCGGAGTAAGCGTTCCAAAACCCGGTTGCCATAATTGAAATTCAACTTCATTATTTCCAACGGGTACAGGATCTTGGTTATAGACAACGTTTCCTGTTAAAAAGGTACCGGGCTCGTCGAAATTATCTATATCATTACACGAAGCTAGAATGATAAAGGCTCCTATTAATATTATTAAATATCTTGCTTTCATGATTTCTGTTTTGATTTAATTATTGATTAGGGTTTCTAATAATCTTAGGGTTATTATTGATTACATCGTCCCCTATTTTAGAATAATAGTTCCCCAGCCTAAAACGATCGGCTCCTGTAACCCTAGCAGGCTTTACAATTTTATAGATATACTTGCCGTTGTTTGCACTGCCTGGGTCGTATATTTTGTAAGGCCACAAACCATAAGGTTGAGTCTTACGCTTTAGAGGGGCTCCAATGTTACCTGTCACTTCAGACGCTTCAATAGGAACCCCGTCAAGCACTTGATGTGCTATTCTCCAACGCTTTATATCGAAAAGGAAATGCCCCTCAAAAGCAAGTTCTATATAACGTTCGTGAACGATCCGATCGAAGGTTACGTCTCCCGCCGAAAGCGAAGTAGTTATTCCCGCACGGCTACGTATTTGGTTTAAATACCCTGCGGCAACATCGGCCTGGCCCAGCTCAAAGGCAGCTTCGGCAGCATTCAGCAATACCTCGGCATATCGATAACGCATTTGCCACAAATCGCTTTGCACACCTCTTTGTCCAGAAGCTGCCTTGGGGTCTTGAAACTTACGTATATAAAACCCGGTTTGCGCTGTAAATTCTAATCCGTCAATAGGACCGTCAAAACCAACAACCTGTACGGTACCCATGTCTCCCACTTCTTTTTGCTGTCCTCTGGAATCGCCAGAGATTACAGATCCATCCGGCATTTGGTAACCTGCCCAAATATCTACTTGGCGTCCTTTGAACGAGGATCCCGGTAAGATTACCGTTCCTGCCAAACGTGCATCCCTTCCTTCAAAAATATCGCCGATATTATCGTAATAAACAGGGTTTCCGGATGCGTCTTCTACAGGAATAGGCTCATATTGCCCATCTAAGGTTTCAAAAGATTGTACAAAGTTGAGTGATGGGTTGGTACGCCCGCCTTCTTCTTCTTCTGCACCAAATCGTGGCTGGTTTGATATGGTAAACCCATGTACTTTACCACTTTGTAATTTGTAATCTTCAACAAAAATAGCTTCGTTGTTTCCTATTTTGTCATAAAAAATACTGGCAAAGTTATCTGCTAAATCGGGTTTTTTCTGATACAATTCGTATCCGCCCGCTTCTCCATTAATGATTTCCTGTGCTGCGGTCAGTGCCGTTTGGTAATACCCATTAGCCTTGGAAGCAGGAATGCCTACCTCGCCGCCGGGCAAGGAAACTTGTGGGGTGCCGGCACCATATTTAGCAATAGATCCCGCGTAGAGTGCAGCCCTAGCTTCCATAGCCAGAGCGGCTCCTTTAGTAGCCCTTGACTTGGTGTCTATATCTGTTGGCAACAACTCTTTTACGGCCTCTGCCTCACTAATTACAAAGTCGTAAATTGCTGCTTCTGTTTCTCTTGGATGTTGTAAATAGGACGGATCTCCACTAAAATCATATTCTTCTGCTTCTAAAACCAATGGAACCCCCCCCATACGCTTTACCAGCTCAAAATAATAAGAGGCCCTTAAAAAGCGTGCTTCGGCCAAGAAACGTTGTTTGTCTGCATCGCTTAATTCGGTAGCGGGTTCGCATCTTTCAATAAATAAATTAATATCCCGAATGTATCCATAATCCCATGTGCCCCAGTCTCCATATCCATAATCGCTATTCTGGAAAGAACCATATCGACCGGCTTCAGACCAGAAGGCGATGTTAAACCGAGACATGGTGGACCAATCTTGAATCCAGGCAAAATCGTAATAACGGTCGTATAAATCTGCAATAACAGAAAGTGTTACTTCTGGGTCTGAAAAAACTTGCTCTTCAGTTAAAATATCGGTAGGCTCTCTATTAAGAAAGTCTTCATCATTGGCACAGCCAACACATAATAAAGCTGTGATTGTTGCTATATATATATACTTTTTCATCATTGTTGTTTTTTACGTTTAGATAGAAATATTAACACCAACATTCAATACTTTGTTCTGCGGATATTGTAAACCGTTATCATCTACAACCTCCGGATCGATTCCAAATTCTTTTAAGTTATCGAAAGAGAAATAGTTATACGCATTTACATACAACCTTAATTTCTGCAACTTTAACTTATCCAGTACTACTTGTGGCATGGAATATCCTAGCTCCATGGTTCTAATTCTAAATGAGGTGATGTTATGTAGCCAGAAAGTAGAATTCCAATTATTACTATGGCTACCATTGTTATAGCGAAGACCTGGATATTTTCCCGGAATCCATTCGCTATTTGGATCGAATGGGTCTTCGCGGTGCCATCTATCCAAAAATATTTCATTAAGTGCTCCTTCGTTTTGATAGGGTTTTCTCCCTTCCCAGTTTTGGTTCCAAGAATATCCTGAAGCACCTGAAAAATCGGCTGTAAAATCAAATCCTTTATAAGCTAACGACAAACTCAAACCATAATTTATCAAGGGTTGAGTATTATTGTACCCAATAGGGGTTTCGTCATACCAATCTATTTTGCCATCTCCATTAATATCTTCATAAATTAAATCGCCGGGATTCATTGTAATGTTTCCACGACCGTCAATATCTACTGGATAATTATCAATTTGTTCCTGCGATTCAAATTGACCTATCTGTGTATATCCCCAAAATAAATTGTTGTATCTCCCTTCAGAAGAGTTTCTATATTCATCGTACGAATTTCCAAAACGTGGTTTGTAACTTTCTAAGAATTTCGTTTTGGTATACGATACATTCCCCGAAACCATAATGTTTAAGTCACCAATATTTCCATAATAAGACAACATAAATTCCGAACCGTAAACAGCATCACTATTTACATTTTCGTCAGGCAAAGCATAGCCCAGCTCATTTGGCACCAATACATCATATTTCCTTCCTCTTAAGCCACTGCGCTCTCTGTAAAAATAATCGAAAGAACCGGTTAATTTACCATCGAACAAACCAAAATCTACACCAATATCGGTGATTTCACTTTCAAACCAAGAAATATTATCAATGGGTTGTCCTTTATCCCTACTTGGTATAATGGCTTCCCCGTCTATAATTACCGGAGTACCATCATTTGGATCGTACTCATATCCTGTAAGATAATCATATGGCCCTATGTATCTTGGATCGTCTGCATTAATTCCAAGATTAATATTATCATCTCCTAAAACTCCATAAGAAGCACGTATTTTAAAATCGCTTAAAATGGATTCTTCACCCAACCAATTCTTCATAAAAGGTTCTTCGGTAATACGCCATCCACCGGAAATAGAAGGAAATATACCAACACGCTTATTGGGTGCAAACTTCCAAGATGCATCTCTACGGATGGAAGAATTGATATAATATTTGTCCTTGTAATTGTATGTAAAGTTCCCTACGTAACCAATTCTTGCTTCTTCATATTCACTATCGTCATAGGTATCCATGTCTGGAAAGTAGATTAATGGCAATACGTTGGTTTTTGGTACCGAGTGCACCCATTGTGTTTGCTCATTAATATCGATACGCTCTACCAAGAACATAGCAGTCAAGGTATGTTCATCATTAATTACTTTTTTATAGCTCAACGATCCCTGAAATACGTTTTGTATTTTTTTATGGGTTCTACGCTCCCTCCATGGGTTGGTACTTCCTCCTGTAACACTATAGGTATCGTTAGCTGGGTCGTATGTATAAGCTTCGTAAGTATACTCATGCCCATTCATTACCTGATCTGCAATGTAATATGAATACATCCCTTTTGCTTTTAACCCTGGAATAAACCCGAAATCGTATTCAGCACTGAAGTTATTTTGAAGTACTCTCCAAGTAGTTTGGCTATATCCTCCAACTTCAAAATTATGTAATCCCCAGTTGGTTTCATTATGACCAATATCGTTTAAATATTCAGGATTGTCGTTTGCATAGGGACGCTCAAAAGGTCTGTTTCTAAGAATTGCAAACCGTGGCAACCAATAGTCGTCTGTACCTGGAATCCCTGGGTTTTTTCGTTCTTCAATCCTACCATTAATTTGAACCCCTACCTTTAAATTATCAGTAATTTGTGCATCTACGTTACTCTGAACGTTGGTTCTATCAAAAGTAAATTCATCTCCAAAAACAGCTTCCTGATTTAATTTTGTAAAAGATAAATAGTAATTAATTTTTTCGGATCCGCCGGTGGCATTGATGTTAATGTTTGAAACTGGGGCGTTTTTCTTTACAATAAAATCCCTCCAGTTAAACGACTGATAACCATATTCTTCCCCAATCCTGTATTTTTCGAGTTCTTCGGGAGTAATCGATGTAGACCCAAATTCGTTCACCTCTGCCTCGGCCTTCCCTAACATCCATTCATAAGAATCGTTTACGGCCTCTGGAAAACGTGTCCAATTTTGCCACCCAGTGTAAGCATCTATATTTACGGTGCTCCTACTTCCCTTTTTACCTTTTTTGGTAGTTACTACTACCACACCGTTGGCGGCACGGGAACCATAAATTGCCGCAGAACCATCTTTTAACACCGAGATACTTTCGATATCATTGGGCGACAAGTTATTAAACTGTCCCGCATCTTGCTGTACCCCATCAATAACATACAGAGGATTTCCCATATTACGGATTTGAATATTGGCAGAAGCTCCAGGACGTCCATCGGGCATTCTAAAACTTACCCCGGGCAATTTACCGGCTAACCCAGTACTTACGGTACTCCCTGCATGTACTTTTTCAATATCACTACTTGTTATGGATGAAATTGCTGCTGTTAAATCCTTTTTTTCTTGTGTTGAATACCCAACAACAATTACTTCGTCTAAAGCTTCAACATCTTCCAGCAATTGAACATTGATGGTTGTACGGCCATCAACTGAAACTTCATGTGATTTAAACCCGATTGAACTATAAACCAATGTAGCATCTGGACTTGCCGTTATTGTATAGTTTCCATCAAAATCGGTGGTTGCTCCATTTCCACTCGCTCCTTTAACGAGTACTGTAACATAAGGAATGGGTACTCCATCATCTTTTCCGGTAACGGTACCGCTAATCGTTACCTGATCCTGCCCGTATGAGTATAAACTCACCAAACCGCAAAATAGCGTCAGGATCATTTGTTTAATTAGTTTTTTAGAGTTTGTTTTCATTGAATTTCATTTTTTTGAAACATTTTGTTTTTAGTTAGCATTTCATTCAAATCAGTTTTACATTTTTTTAACAAAATCGTTTAAATAAAAGTAAAAAACACCTTAATAAAATTTTGTAAAAAAATAAAGGTCGATTATAGATTAGACAATGAGTTAGGGTTTAAATTGTCAAATACTAAAAATTATCTTCCTTTTTTTGCTGATTTGATTATTTCAAAATACCATAATATATATGTGACTCACCCGTTTGTTTTGTTTCAATCTTTCGTACAAACTGTTCAAATTCTAATTTTACGTTAAAAAATGGATAGGAATAAGACATTATGCATAGGTATGAAACATAATGAATAGTTGTTTGTTTGATAAATATTTATGTTTTCTATTGCCTAAAATGCATTTTTTTTATAAAAACAGACCTTATCCTCGACGTTGAAATAATAATCGTATCAAAATCCTTTCAGCTTACGGATAAAACATAAGCAACAGATGGTAATTGTTGCCTATGCAGAATGGAAAAAATTAGGGTTAACCCGATAGGCTTTCATATTTAAAACATGCATATGTCAAGCTCCCTTCATTAAAAGTACATATACAATATACCTCTAGATAAAAATGGAAAATTCGTTATACAACACTTTTTGACAAGCTCATTTTTTATACTGAGCAGCACCTGCAACCGGTTATTTAAATTAGTTCCTTGTTTATAAACAAAAAAGGCTTCCGGTTTCCCGAAAGCCTTTGCCAAAATCCATGAGATTTGACTAGCTGAAAATAATTACAATTAAACTAACTATATGAAAAAATAATATTATTCATTAATGCTGTTTATTACTTCTTGGTTTACATCATGTACCTTTTTAAAGTCCATTTTATCCACCTTTCTGTCGTAGGTCATAAATCCGTTTACCTCACCTTCAACATCGGTGGTTTGTGTATAAACAGCTGCGGAAAAACCGGTTTTTACAAAGCCCTTTAATTTGTTGGCATACTTAACATACTCCTTAGTGGTCTCGTTTGAGTTCTTGAACTTTACATACCCCCAATTGTTATCTGTTTTCCAAAGGTGGCCTTCAAGGGGCAGGCCAATCCCGCCATATTCCCCTAAAACGGTTACGCGGTTGGCATCGTACAAGTACATATCTGGACCAGGGTAATTGTGCAAATCCAAGATATCGCCGGTCTGGAAATGGTTTCCGCCACTCGCTGAATTTATAAGCCTTGACGGATCGTAACTTTGGGTCCATTCGGTAATTTCAACCGTTTTAAATTGCCCCCAAGCCTCGTTAAAAGGTACCCAAACCACAATACTTGGATATGAATACAGATAATCAATAATTTCTTTCCATTCTTTGCGGTAGATCTGTTCAGATTTATTGCTTCGCTTCAATTCGGTTCCGTCAAAATATTTTTTGTTTTGCCATATCGGAGCGGCATCACCGCTTGGCATGTCCTGCCAAACCAAAATACCAAGCTCGTCGCAATGCGTATACCAACGTGCTGGCTCGACCTTTACGTGCTTACGTATCATGTTGAAGCCTAATTCTTTGGTCTTTACAATGTCGTATTTCAACGCCTCGTCAGTTGGTGCGGTATACAAGCCATCGGGCCACCAGCCTTGGTCCAAAGGTCCAAACTGGAAATAATCTTTATTGTTCAATTGCATCCTTACGATTCCGTTCTCGTCTCTTTTTTTGGAAATTTTGCGCATTGCAAAATAGCTTTCTACTTCATCGGTGATAGCCCCGTTGCTTAACAGCTTAACGGTCATTCTATACAAAAATGGCGCCTCGGGCGACCACAATTTTTGGTTTTCAACATATATATCAAAAGCTTCAGCAGCATTGGCCTTGGTAACAGACAGCACTTTATCGCCATCTTTTACGGTAACCTCGATGACATCTCCATATGTGGCATTAGTCAAAACGGGTTTGATGGACACCGTGCTCTCATCGATATTTGGAGTAATCTTTAGTTCTTTTATACTTTTATCGGCAACGGGTTCTATCCATACCGTCTGCCAGATCCCCGTAACAGGCGTGTACCAGATACCTTCTGGTTTTTTTACTTGCTTTCCTCGTGGTTGCGGTCCATCGCTGGTTGGGTCCCAAACCTTGATTTTCAATTTTTGGTCGCCGCTCTGCAAAAACGGGGTTATGTTGAACGAAAACGGTGTATATCCTCCAGTATGGGAACCTATTTTTATACCGTTAAGCCAAATATCTGTTTTCCAGTCAACGGCCCCAAAATGAAGCAATATATTTTTACCGTTCCAGTTATCTGGCACCGTAAAAGAAGTTTCGTACCATAATTCTTTAGATGCGCCCACTTCTTTCATTACCCCCGAAAGGCTGGATTCTATGGCAAAAGGGACTAAAATTTTCCCATCGGCTTTTTTTGGGGCTCCCTTTCCGGCATCTTGAATGGCATAATCCCACAAACCGTTAAGGTTTTTCCACTCTTTACGTTCCATTATCGGGCGCGGATATTCGTTCAATACGTTTTCGGTATCAATCTGGTTGGCCCATTCTGTTTTAATTTTATTTCCGGCGGGCTTCCATTGTTGTGCAAACATTGCTGCGCTTCCTAACAATGCGGCGCCAATTAAAAAGCGGTTCTTTTTTCGTTTTAGTTGATTAATCATTATAATATAAAGGGTTAAAATATAGTTGTTAAAAAATTTTGTTCTCAATCATCATTCTACATTTTTTTATTGTGATTTTTATTAACCTCAATCAAAAAAACTTAATAATTTGCCATTTGTCCTGTTGAATGTTCTCAATTATTCAATAAAAACCCATTGAAAATGACAAATCATCGAAACCAAAGAGAGTGAATTTTAATTATTTTGAATATGCCATTTGTTTCATTATTTCGTTTTAATCATTCACAATGCGTTAAAAGCGCACAGATTGTATGTTAAATGAAACATTATGCACACAATAAAAACAAAATGATGGCTTTAGTTTTTTACGGAATACACGGGAAATTCGGTAATTCTTAAGGTTGTACATCCGTAGGGAATTAAAACAATGGGAGCTAATTTATCTTTTGGCCGTGCAGGTGCTCCCCAAAAGCCGGGGATAACCGCAACCCCGTTAACCGCTTTCCAGTTGTCGACCTGAACACCGTTTAATTCCAGTTGAATAGGCGCATTTTCAATATTCCAAGGATATACTTCATGCGTCCAATTTTTTTCAACTATTTTAATATTTTCCGAAGGGTTTTCAATAACGGTATTCAACAATGCCATGTTCCAATTGGTCTTGGGATACACTTCTGTAAAAGTTCCAAAGTGGTCTCCTCTGTTTTTTTCCGCAAGGCGATGGTCTATTTTTAATGAATACACCAATGGTCCCCTTTCAACTGTTTTTGTAAACTGGTACCAAGTAGAAATTTTAAGTTCCATGGGGAGTTTTAAGGTAATTTCGTCGCCGTTATTCCACTTCCTCTCCAAAACTACTATTTGGTTCTCTACGGAAAATTTAACTTCCCTGCCATTTATAAGAATAGAAGGCGTTTTTGCCCATTCCGGTATTCTAAGGTGAAAAGGAAAAAAGGCTTCTTTTGAAAGCTTCATTTTAAAATGTACGGTTTCCCTGAACGGATAGCCTGTTTTTTCTTCCATTTGAAGCAGGACGCCATTAGCCACTTTCATGGTAACTTCGCTGGGCGCATATTGCAAGGCCGCTATCCCACCGTTTTTGGTTGCATAAAACAGATTTTGAACAAATTTAGGCCACGACTGATGCATATTGGTCGTGCAACAAGGATACCCGGTGGTTGTACCGTATACAAAATCGGTATGTTGATGGTTATTGGATTCAAACGAAGTACCCAATTTATCGCTTAACTCAATTTGATTGGCTGCCTGAAAATATTGCCTCGACATATAATCGTCTGAAGCCTGTGTGGGCAATGCATTGTATGTTATCCGCTCCAATTGGTCTGCAAATTCCATATCGCCGGTAATCTTCAGCATGGTTTCCAACGAAAACATTTCTTCTGAAATGGCACAAAACTCGATTCCCTGCACCGGATTATTACCGTGCAAGGGCTCGTCTCCACCATACATTCCTTGCGGCTGACCGTGATATTTTTTTATATCGGCAAAGGCCTTTTTTACCGCTTTTAGGTGATCTTGATTTAAATCGGCCTGATAAGCTACCACTGGCTCTTTTATTCCTTGAGCCAGATTAACGGTATGGATACCTCCTATTTTTGATATGGTAAGGTTCTCTATTTCGGTTGTATCAAACGGGTATCTTTTCATCTGCCCATAATACCAAGGGTTTGAAGGGTCGTTATTATTTTCCGTATTCAAAAAAACTTCCGTCCACGGAAAAGTTTGTTCCTGAATAATTTTACCCAAATCCAGTAAAAACTTATCCCCGGTAATATTATAAAACCAATATACCACCTGAAGATTGTCGCCTCCCCGCCTGTTGCCCCAAAAAGAAAGATAATCGAGCGGTCTTTTTGGCAATTCTTGCAGTTGATACTTAAAATATTTGGTCAAGGCCGTAATTACCCTTTTATCTTCCGTGGCGTTGTAGTATTGCTGGAGAATTTTAAGCATCACCATTTTTGGCCACCAATCCATTCTATTGCCCCGTTGCAAACCTGGTTCGTATACAGGTTTTCCTTTAAATGGCACAGGTCCCAAGTACCCATTTTCGGCTTGATTGTTAAGCGTCCATTCAACCCACGGCCGTACTTTTTCCTTTAATTTTTCATCGTTAAGAATATAGGCCAATGGCAATAAGCCATCAATCCAATAAGGGCCCCTTTCCCAACCGTCGCCATCGCCACCCAACCAACCGTTACGTTTTCCTACAACATCTCCATAAATGGAATCCAGGTTTCCCGTCATTCCGTTTGCCATACGCTGCAACTGGTCTTCAAGCCATGCTTTTGGTTTTATGGCGCCAAGGGGTAATTCCAGATAAGGATTTTCTTTCAGCGGAGCCTTATTTTGAAGGTATAAAGCAAGTGTGCTCCTTTCTGTTTTTTTATCAGAAGTAGTTTCATTGGTATTGCAACCAAAAAACAACAATGCTGAAAAAAAGGCTAAAAGAACTCTCATGCATTTGGTTATTAAGATGCTTTTTCGGCTGAAAATTTATTGCGGTAAACTGCCGTTGCATATAAGGCAACCATTAAAAAGCAAATTGCCGGCAAAACAAACGAAAAATTAATTTCGGATATGCCCAGTATTTTAATATCGCTTACGCCGGCTCCGCCCAAATCGATCAATATGCCCTGTAATTGTGGCAATAATGCTCCTCCAACAATGGCCATAACAAGACCGGCAGCACCAATCTTAGAATCTTCTTCAGAAAGCCCGTCAAGGGCAATTCCATAAATCGTGGGGAACATAATAGAAAGAAAGGCCGATATCATCACCAAAAAGTAAAGTCCAATTTCATTTTGAACAAACATGGTACCCAAGCAGCAAATAATACCAAAAAGGGCAAAGTAAAACAACAGTTTGGAAGAACTCATAAATTTCAATAAATAAGTTCCAATAGCCCTTCCGATGGTAAAAAGAAAGAAAGCCGCTAATTGATAATTGGCTGCCGTTTCTGATGAAACCCCAATTCCTTCAGCATATTGATAAATATAGGTCCAGCACATAATTTGTGCGCCCATGTACATTACCAAGGCCAAAACCCCATAAACGTACCTTTTATTTTTAAAAAGGCTGGAGAAAGTTTTGGACAAGCTTGGAATGCCCTCTTCATCTCTAACCTGTGGCATTTTGTTAAGGAGTATCATTACCAGTACTGCCAAAACAACAATTCCTAAAATTACATAAGGATCACGGATTACCATTAAATCGGAGGTTCTTATCAATGTCTTTTTTGCTTCGGCCAGAGCACTGTAATTTTCGTAATCATCCGATTGAAGCTTTTCCAGTACAAAAAACTTGGCCACCAACAATCCCAGGACCAATCCTACGGGATTAAATGCCTGCGCTAAATTAAGCCTTCGGATGGCCGTTTTGCTATTGCCCATTGAAAGAATATACGGATTGGCCGTAGTCTCCAAAAATGCCAGTCCGAAAGTAAGCACGTACAAGCCAAGGCAGAAGAACCAAAACTGTTGGGTTGTAGCCGCCGGATAGAAAAGTAATGCGCCAACAGCATACAAAGTCAGCCCGATTATAATTCCGCTTTTGTAGGAGAATTTCCTAACAAAGAGTGCCGCTGGCAAAGCCATGCAAAAATAGCCCCCATAAAACGCCATTTGCACCCAGGCTGCCTGTGAGTTGGTTAACTCCAACACCTTTTTAAATGCCTGAACCATTGGATCTGTAACGGCATTGGCAAACCCCCATAATGCAAATAAAGAGGTGATTAAAACAAATGGAAGCAATATTTTTTTTGAAACTAATGGTGTTGTATCGTTTGTATTCATGGTATCAGGATGGTTTTATATTTTTGGTAATATGAGTTCTATTTTTTTCCAAAAGCTATCGTTAAGCGCATATGCAGCCCCAATAATGTTTGCTTCTTCTGTATTGCTTATAATTTGAATGGAAAGGTCCATACCAGCTTCGGAAAATGCTTCTTTTAAATCTGGCAGGAACAAAGAAGAAGATTTTGCAATGCTTCCGCCAATGATAAGTAAATCCGGTTGAAATTTATTTATATAAGGAAGCATGAACTCGCATAAATTAACTGTAAATTTTTTGAACAATACTTTAGCGACCTCTTTTTCTTCATCGATAATTTCTTTCACACCATAAATATCGTTATTTCCGTTGTATTCTTCATATGCATTTATGAACCATCGGGTTGAAAAATAATCATCTGAAATTCCATTTTTATATGGTTTATCCCAGAGACAGCCATTTTCGGGAACTTCATTGCCTGTAAGGATTGGCATATCACCATCAAAAAAAGCAGCACCAAAACCAGTTCCCAAAGTAATTGCAATTACTTTTTTATCGGTTTTGATTCCGCCGCACAACAAACTTCCCAGACCAAAAGAGGATGCATCGTTAAGAAAACGAAGCTTTATATTTTTTGCCGATACGTATTTTGGCAATTCATTTAAAACGGATACATTGTAAAGCGATTCGTACTTGTCGTTCACTTCAAACATGGCTATGCCTTCTTTGTACTTAAAAGGCCCGGGCATGGCAAAACCAATTCCTTCAATCTGTTTTCCTTTAAATATTTTTAAAACCTGGTTTATGGTATCTCCCCATGTTTGAAGAATTGTTTCTTTGCTCGCTTTCGAGTTTACTTCATTTTGAAAATATGTTTCCGGAAGAATGGTATTTGTGTTTGTATTTACAGCCGCACAAGACACATGGCTCCCCCCTATATCTACTCCAATTACTATTGGCATTCTATGCAATTTTTTGTTAATTAATGTATGTTGACCCCTGCTCTGTTTATAGCAGAGAGCACACTTATTCTGTTAATATGTTTATATGCCCGCCCTTTATAAATAAATCGTGTGGAACAAAATACCCTTTGGTTGGTTGATTGTCCACTTTAATTTCCTTCAGGCCTCTTTTTCCGGCATTTGTATTGATTTTTAAATGTTTGTTATTAAACAATGTTATGTCCACTTCATTAAAAACCGGCACCGTAACAAGATATTCGGGGTCGGCGGGAGACAACGGATAAATTCCCATTGCGGTGAAAACATACCAAGAAGACATCTCGCCTGCATCGTCCATTCCGGGTAATGCCAAGCCGTTTTCACCAATTCCGTAAAAATTGTTCAATATATTATCCAACACCTTTTGGGATTTTTCCGGTTTATCAACAAAATAATATGCAAAAGGAGCTTCGTGGTCTGGTTGGTTTCCTTGGCAATATTGACCAATAAAACTGGAAACATTTCTAGCAATATGCTCTGGGTTCCACGGCAAGGTAAACATGGAGTCCAGTTTAGCTTCAAAAGCATCCTTTCCGCCATAAAGCGTTACCAATCCCTGCATATCATGCGGCACATAAAAAGATACTTGCCATGCATTTGCCTCGCGGTACATGTATTCGTAATATGGATATTGCGGATTGAAAGGTGTTATCCAACTGCCATTTTTTAATTTTCCGCGCATAAAATTTGTAGAAGCATCAAAAACGTTCTTATAATTCTTGGATCGTATTTGCAAATCGTTGTAATGAACGGTATCGTTCATTTCTTGTGCCAATAGGGATAGCGCATAGTCGTCGTATGCATATTCCAGTGTTTTGGAGACCCCGGCCTTGGCCTTGGTTTCTACATGTGGATTTTCAACATCGGGATCGGCTATATACCCTTTCTCGATATATTCGGCAATATAGGGTCTGGTGCCTCCTTCTTTATAAGCATTGTTTAACAATAATTTGTATGCCTTATCAACATCAAAATCGTTAATTCCCCGCAAATAAGATCCGGTTATAAAAGAAGCGGCATGGTCTCCATGAAAAAAAGTTGGAACAAAACCCCTTATTTCACCACGGTCAACGAGCGAGTTTATTACGTCGTTTGTGACCTTTGGAGACAACAAGCCCAATAAAACCACTTTATTTCTGTAAGTATCCCATAGAGAAGGAATTGTGTAATACTTATATGCCTCGTTTCTTACTTTTCCCGATTCATCGGTAAAATCACCATTTATGTCACTTCGCAGGGCCGGCCATAAAAATGCCCTGTATAAAGAGGTATAGAAAAGTTCTTTTTCCCTTTTGCTTCCGCCCGATACTTTTATTTTAGACAAAAGGTCGTCCCAGACTTCATTGGCGCTATTTTGAACTTCGGTTATTGTTTTGTTGCCAATTTCGTTCTTGAGGTTTTCCTTTGCATTTTCTTCACTTACAAAAGACAATCCTATCCGTAATATTACCTTGTTTTCATCATCGTTTAAATGAACCAAAGCATAGCCTTTTGCCTTGCCTTCGTTAATTTTTTCTATCTGCTTAATTTCTTGGCTAATGGTTGCATAAAAATATATTTTTTCATTTCCCATTTTTTGGTAACCGGCCACTTGGTTTTCACCTGTTTTTTTCAGGGTCCAATCGTCAACATGATTATTAGCCCTTCCAAGATCGAACAAAATTTTCCTATCGGAATTATCTTTAAACGCATATTCATGAATGCCACACCGCAATGTTGAGCTTAATTTTACATCTACTCCATAATCGTTCAAGAAAACTTGATAATATCCAGGTGAAGCCTTTTCACGACCATGATCAAAAGAAGATTTATAAGGAAACGAAGCATTTTTTGATATTGGCAGTACCGGGATATTGCAAAGGTTCCAATGCCCTTTGTTGGTATGCGCAAAACCTAAAATTTCCTTATCTTCATATTCGTACCCTGCGCCTGTTCCGTATTGGGTTATGGGACTTAATTGCACCATGGCATTGGGCAAAGACGAGCCCGGATAAACAAGTCCGGCCCACACCCGCCAATCTTTTGGGGGCGTATAACCTATGGTTTTGGGGTCTGTAAGCGGTGCTGTTCCAATAAAGGGATTTACATACGATGTAAAATTAACATCATCTGCCACAACCGCTTTTTCCTTTTTGCCACAGGTAACCAATATGCCCAACAATGCCAAAAAAGGAAGTATTCTTCTAATTTTTTTATAAAGCAACGTCATTTTTAGCAGTTATTTTAATAGTTCGGGTTTTGTTACATAAGTCTCCCATAACAACTCTCCAAAAAGAGTATTTGCCCATGCAAACCATGACCTTGTAAAGTTTTTAGGGTCGTCTTTATGAAAAGATTCGTGCATAAATCCGGTACCGCCATGAGTTGTCTTTAAAGTAGCTATGCATTGCTTTATTTCATCAGGAGAAGTACTTGTTAAAGCCCTCATGGTAATGCCCATTGGCCAGATCATATCCATTCCCACATGTGGCCCACCAATTCCTTCGGCGGCCTTTCCTTTAAAGAAAAATGGGTTGTCCAGCGACCATACAAAATTACGTGTGTTCTGATAGATTTTATCGTTTACATCAATGGCGCCCAAGTAAGGCAGGGAAAGCAAGCTAGGTACATTGGCATCGTCCATTAACAAATGGTTTCCATAACCGTCTATCTCAAAAGCATAAATATCTCCATGTTTTGGATGATTTACAACCGCATATTTCCCCAAAGCAGTTTCAACTTCATTGGCCAATGCCAATAATTCGTTTGAAAGTTCGGCATCCGAATGGATTTCGGTTACCATTTCCGCAGCTTGTTTTAAACTCACCACTGCAAAGAAATTTGAAGGAACCAAAAATGAAAAAACCGTGGCATCGTCGCTAGGCCTAAAAGCCGAACAAATTAATCCAACCGGGTTTACGGGATAGCCGTATCCCTTTAAGGCCCTTGTGTCTGTAGCATGAGGTGTTTCGCGCATAAACGAATAAGGCCCCGGCCCTTCTTTTTGCTGTTGGTCCTTAAAAGTTTTTAGAACTGCCCGAATGGCCAATTTCCAATCGTTATCAAATAAATTGGCCTCACCTGTATTCTTCCAATAATTATATGCCAAACGAATTGGGTAGCACAAAGAATCTATTTCGTATTTGCGCTCGTGCACGCCGGGTTTCATGTCGGTATAATCGCTTGCCCACTCCCCTTTTTTATTGGGATCGTTGTAAAAAGCATTGGCATATGGATCTTTTAAAATATATGAAGTCTGCCTATTTATTACACCAGCAATAAGATCTTTTAAATGCTCATCCTTATCTATAAAAGCCATATATGGCCATACTTGCGCAGAGCTGTCCCTTAACCACATGGCATCAATATCCCCGGTGATTACATAGGTGTCTGGTTTGCCATTTTTTTTGGTAAACGTTACCGTTGTGTCCAATGTATTCGGAAAGCAATTATTAAACAGCCATACCAATTCGTCATCGTTTACGTTTTTTGAAAATTCTTTAATTGCCTTTTCTATGGCCTTGCTTGTAAAATTTCGCTGCGCTTCTGCAATTCTTACCGTTGGAAACTGTTTCTTTGAAGAAGCCACTATATCCATGGGGTTTATAAAAGCCAGCGACCCCGCCATAGCTGTATTTTGTATAAATTTTCTTCGTTCCATTTTCTAAAAACATATTAAGTTATAGGTGACTATTGTTGCTATTTTTGCCATGCAATATACTAAAACGTTTTAGTTTTTAAAAGTGAATTTAACTTTATTTTTTTATTAACATTTTTTCAATAATAAATTGTTAAGACTGACTTCTCTTTTTTGAAGATTCCCTGATTACTAATGATGATTTTAACACAATGTGCTTGTTGGGCAAGGCTTTTTCCTTATTCTTTATCAATTGAAGAATGAGTTCCATGGATTTTTCTGCCATCTCGGTTGTTGGTTGGGCCACAGCGGTTATTGATGGACTATATGTTTTAAACAATTCGTTATCGTCAAAAGTAATAATCCCTATCCTGTCTATTAAATCTGTATACTGCTCTTTAATAACTTTTAGGCCGGCCTGGGTTAAATAATTTGTAGCAAATAAAATGGCATCAATATCGGGGTGCTTTTTTAAAAATTCTTCAATATATACCTCACTATTATCACGTATGGCCTCATTAAAAGGTATTTCCAAGGTATAATTAGGCAAACTGTATTTATTAACAGCATTTTTATAGCCGGACAAACGATCGTCCATTTGTGATTGAGTGGCGTCAATGGTAATGTAAGCTATATTTTTAAATCCATTTTCAATAAAATGCATAATGGCCATAAAAGTAGCATCGCTATTATCGGTTATAACATAATTTGTATCAAGGGTAGGGAAATAACGGTCGAGCAAGACCAAAGGTATGTTTTCCTCAATTAACTGATTAATGGTGGTTTGTATGCCCGGCGAGGAAACAAGTATAAACCCATCTACCTGCCTAACCTTAAACAGGTTTATTAATTCTATTGTTTTTTTGTCTTCATTATCATTGCTACAAAACAATACCTTATACCCTTTTTTGTATGCCAGGTCCTCGATAAGGCGGGCCAGTTTGGCAAAGAAAAGGTTGGAAATGTCTTCTACCATAAAGACTAAAATTTTGGACTCTCCGGTACGCAGGCTCTGCGCTATTTGATTGGGCTTGTAGTTTACTTTTTTAACGTAGTCCAGAACTTTTTGTGTAAGCTCTTTGGAAATGTGTTTTTCTTCTGCTTTGTCGTTTAAAACAAATGAAACTGTAGTAACAGAAATATTAAGGTCGGACGCAATATCTTTTATTGAAACTCTTTTCTTTTTCATTATAATTTAATCATCTGTAGGGTAATTATTATGGTTTAGGGACATACTTATGCTAAAATAGCATGAACTAATATAGAAAAATATATTTTTAAACTTGTAAAAGATACCCTCAAACACAAAAAAAGACCGCCTAAAAGTAATAGGCAGCCTCTTATGTTCTCTGGATATAACAATATTTTTAATTGTTACCCCCTATTTGGTTATCGGGATCAAGATAGTCAGGGATTCCATCATCATCACTGTCGTCCGGAATGCCATCGCCATCGCCTTCGTCTATAACACCATTGTTGTTATTATCTGGCAATACATCATATTCATATTCGGTCAATATGCCATCTCCGTCATCGTCTGAGTCCATGTAATTAGGAATTCCATCTTCATCGGTATCGTCATCGCGGGGGTCTCCATTTTTATTAGGATCTTCCTTGCTCGACGGAATCCCGTCTGGAGTAGCTATATTTGACCCCGTTGTTGAATTATAGGTTACATCTTGATCGACCTCATTATATTGAAGCATATCTACTTTAAAAATCCAAGGATTATAATTTCCACTGGAGTAATATGCCAAACCTGCCGGCACAAAACAAGCTCCAATTCCATAATCTTGATTCCAAGTTAAGGTACCGTCTCCATTTTCTGCATATCCAGTACCAATGCGAAGCTTGGTTGTAAACCAAGCAAATCCTTCTGTTAAACCTCCTAAGGTAACAAAAGTAACTTCTACATCTGAAGCATCTTGTACAATTCCATTTGTATAACTTGCTTCGTATTTACATATTACTTCATCTCCCAACAAGGGGTGTTTCCCTTTATTCCCTTGCTCGTCTTCCCCTTCTCTAGCAATTAAATAATACATTTTTTGAGGAACATCCTGAATAGTAATAAGGGTATCCTTGATCTGATCGATCAAAGGGGTTTTATCTGCATTGTCGCCAGCTATCGTGTCAAAGACAATTTTATAGTCAAAATCTGCCGTAGGATTGGCAAATTCTTCATAATTATAAAAATGTGTTTTTAGGTAAGCTTGCAGTTCCACTTCATTTTCTGCCGTTACTTCTGTTAAGTCTCTTAAAACCGGTTCGTCACTCCCATCATCATCGTTGTTACATGAAATTATAAAAAGCGTTGCAATTACAACAGGTATTAAATATTTAATCTTCATCAATCTTGCTTTTATTATCAATATTAGTATATTCCACAAATTCAGGTGCGCAAGATACTATTTTCTAGTATTTTTGCTTTATCCATTAACGAAATTTTTTAATTACAGTTATGCGTATTGATAAGTATTTATGGTGTATTCGTTATTTTAAAACCCGAAATATGGCTACCGAAGCTTGCAAAAAGGGCCATGTTAGCGTTAACGAACAGACTGTAAAACCATCTCGGGAAGTATTTCCAACAGACAACATCAAACTCAGGAAAAACCAAATTAATTATCAGATTACAGTATTGGATATCCCGGAAAGCCGTGTAGGGGCCAAATTAGTAGATATTTACCGAAAAGACACCACTCCAAAAGAGGCCTTTGAACATGTTGACCTTTTAAAATATTCCAAGGACTATTACCGTAAAAAAGGGTCGGGGCGCCCTACTAAAAAAGACCGCCGGGATATTGATGATTATCTGGATGATGAGGAATGACAAACTGGACATGACCATTTTTCAACTTTAAGATTGGTCTGTCCTAAATTATAATCCTTAAATAGTATCTTTGACAAAAACTACACAAAAATGACGGCTCAACAGAATAAAATTTTAGGCCACGATGAAATTCAGCATAAAATAAAGCGAATTGCTTACCAGATATACGAAACCTATGTTGATGAAGAAGAAATTGTAATTGCAGGTATTGCCTCGGGCGGATTGGAACTGGCCAAAAAAATAAACGATGTTATATGTGAAATATCAGACATAAAAACTATTTTTTGTGAAGTCAGAATCAACAAAGAAAGTTTGCTGGAACCCGTAAACACATCACTTGCCGAAGACCTTTACAAAAACAAGGCCGTTATTTTGGTAGACGATGTACTAAACTCGGGCGGAACGCTTATCTATGCCGTGAAACATTTTTTAAATGTTCCCCTTAAAAAATTAAAAACCGTTGTTTTGGTTGACCGAAACCATAAAAGGTACCCCGTTAAAGCCGATTTTAAGGGCATTTCGCTTTCTACTTCGTTACAAGAGCACGTTTCGGTTGTTTTCAAGGCAGAAGAAGATGCTGTTTATTTAGGCTAGTTTTTCTTGTACCAATACCGCTATTTCTTCAGGCAGTTCATCGTTAACCGAAATTATGTTTGGTGACTTTAGATAAAAGAAATTTCGTTCGAACAAATGTTTCCTAATAAATTCCAGCATTTCTGCATTGGGAATATCTTTTACAAGTGGCCGTTGTTCTTTTTCGGGCAACAAACGCTCAACAAGCTTTTCGGCGGTTAGTTTTAGGTAAAAAACGTTGGGGGTTGCCTTTAATATATATTCCATATTGTTACCAAAACAAGGGGTGCCGCCACCTAAGGAAATTACTGCATCTTTATTGTCCTGCAATAACTGCTTTAAATAATTACCCTCTATTTTTCTAAAATAAATCTCGCCTTTCTGTTTAAAAATTTCCGGAATGGACAATTTCTCATTTTCAACTATATAGTCATCAAAATCTATAAATTCGAGAGACTGTTTTTTTGCCAGAATTTTACCCACGGTAGATTTTCCACTACCCATATATCCTAATAAAACTATCGTCATATATGTTACAAATTATTAATTTTCATTCAATTATATTATCCCCATAAAAAAAAGACAAATTTATATTAAAAATGGCTTGAATTATAAATAAATGGTCTTATATTTGCACCCGCTAACGGAAAAAGTTGGCACAATATTTTAAGCATTTATGCATTGACTCGATAGCTCAGTTGGTAGAGCACAACACTTTTAATGTTGGGGTCCTGGGTTCGAGCCCCAGTCGGGTCACTAAGCAAACTTTTTTAAAAATTTTTGCATTAAATAATTTTAAATAGCCTTTTTGGCTATTCTTTTTTTAGACTCGATAGCTCAGTTGGTAGAGCACAACACTTTTAATGTTGGGGTCCTGGGTTCGAGCCCCAGTCGGGTCACAAAAACTTAAAAAAGTTGAGCTTATCGCTTAACTTTTTTTATTTTAGCAAACCAAATACACCGGGGTGCTGGAACTGGTAGACAGGCATGGTTGAGGGCCATGTGTCCATTAGGGCGTGTGGGTTCGATTCCCATCTCCGGTACAAAGCGGGAGACAGCAATTATACTGTTTCCCGTTTTTTTATGCCATCTATTTATTAGAAGAATTATATAAAGTATTTTTGCAAAAGCAATCCTTGCTCCACTTATGGGAAATATTAAAACAAAACGTAAATTATTAAAATACCTTGACCAATTAGATCAACCTATCCGGTTTAATCCGTTTGTGTTTAGCAGGACTTTTTTATTATGGGCTCTTTTGGGCATCATTGGCGGGCTAATTGCCGGGATATATTGGGAAGTTTTAATTTATTTCACCCACATGCTGGCATATTTTCAGGGTTGGTACGTTATTCCTTTAATGGCAATTTGTGGGTTGATAGCCGGATTGATTATCCACTTTATTGGGGATCCCGGGGAAATACACCTTATTGTGGACAATATTAAGTTCAACAAAGGTAAACTTGACCCCAAAAACAATCCTTCCATGATTCTCTCGTCGCTCTTTTGTGTTGCATCGGGAGGGAGCTTAGGGCCAGAGGCCCCTTTGGTACAGGTTACCGGATCGACCGGAAGCTGGCTCGGAAAACTTTTCCGGTTGAAGGGAGAAGAACTCCGTTCCCTCAGTATTGCCGGGATGGCTTCGGGATTTACTGCTTTATTTGGCGCTCCCTTGGGCGGGAGTTTGTTTTCCTTGGAAATACTTAACCACAAACATGCTCTGGAATATTACAAGGCCATTGTTCCCGCTTTGGTAGCAAGCTGTTTTAGCTATATTGTCTTTGCTTTTATTGCCCATTTGGGTTTTGGGGCCACATGGAACTTTAATACATATCAAGTAACCAGTATTTTCGATTTTGGGTATGCCGTGCTCGTGGCCATTGCCGCAACCGCCATTGGATGGCTTTTTATTTATTGCACCAAGTTCTTTAAACAGCTTTTTAACAGGTTCCCGCTTCCTATTTTTATAAAAACCATGATCGGTGGCCTGCTACTGGGCATAATCGCTTTTTATTTGCCTATTACAAGATATTTCGGGCATCATCAAATAAATGAATTGCTAACTGAAAATTTTTCTTTGGCAATGTTATCCTGTATATTAATTTTCAAACTAATTGCAATTTCAATTACTGTTACTTCGGGATGGAGGGGCGGTTTTATTATCCCGCTATTTTTTGTGGGCTCGACATTAGGAATTATACTTCATCAACTTTTTCCAAACATAAACATGGCCATGGCCATGGTAAGCTGCATGGCAGCTATTAATGTTTGTGTTACCCGAACCCCCATGAGCACAACCATTTTATTGAGTACTTTAACGGGGTTCGATTTTTTTATCCCGATTCTATTTGCAAGTCTAACCGGTTATTTTCTTGCTCCTAAAATCCCCTTTATACATACTCAAATGGAAAAGAACAAAAAAGGATAAAAGCTATGAAAACCGATATTCAATCTATAGACGATATCAAGTTACTGGTAGACACTTTTTATGGCGAAATTCGTAAAGACCCTATTTTAAGTCCTATTTTCAATAATGTCATCCAAGATCAGTGGCCAAAACATTTGGAGAAAATGTACCGGTTTTGGGAAACTGTTTTATCAGAAAACCACACCTATTTTGGAAGTCCATTTGCCCCACATGCAAAACTCCCTGTTTCCAAGGAGCATTTTGACAGATGGAAATTCCTGTTCTTTACAACTGTTGACTCCTTATTTATTGGAGAAAAAGCTTCTGAAGCCAAATGGCGTGCCGAAAAAATGGCCGAAATGTTTCAACATAAAATAGCCTACCTTAGCAAACTATAAAAACAGCACATTTACCAAAATTGTTCCCAGCCAGCCCTTACGTAAGGTGCTTTAAAATATCCTCGGTCATTTCGTCCAGATTATAATCGGGTTGCCAATTCCAATCCAAACGGGCCTTTGTATCGTCTATGCTATCTGGCCATGTTGAAGCAATGTCCTGCCTAAAATCGGGCGTGTACGCTATTTTAAAATCGGGATAATGCTTCAATAATGAAGCATAAATTTCTTTTGGCGAAAAGCTCAAAGCAGAAATATTATAAGAAGACCGGACACTGACATCTTCCTTTGGTGCGTCCATGAGCTGAAGCGTTGCCTTAATTGCATCGGGCATGTACATCATGGGCAGATACGTATCTTCTTTTAAAAAACAATCAAAATCTTCTTTATTTATGGCTGCCCTATAAATATCTACCGCATAATCTGTGGTACCACCACCGCCTACAGATTTATAACCTATAAGCCCGGGATAACGAAGGCTTCTTACATCTACCCCATATTTTTCAAAATAATAGGCGCACCAACGCTCTCCTGCCAGTTTTGATATCCCGTAAACCGTTGTGGGATCCATTACACATTCCTGTGGGGTGTTGTCCATTGGGGTGTTCTTACCAAAAACCGCAATAGAGGAAGGCCAGTATATTTTTTCTATTTTACCGTTTTTGGCCATTTCCAGCACATTTAAAAGACTGTCCATGTTTAATTTCCATGTGAAAAGCGGATTCTTCTCCCCCACTGCCGATAAAATGGCCGCCAGATGGTAAACTGTAGACACGTCATACTCTTCAACAAGTTTTGAAAACCGATCAACATCTAAAACATCCAGCACTTCAAAACTACAAAAGGTATATTTTTCAGCAGCCTTTTCATTAATATCCGTTGCTATAACATTCTCGTTCCCGTATTTTTGCGCCAATGCCGCGGTTAATTCGGTTCCCAATTGTCCTCCAGCCCCAGTAATAAGTATTTTCCCCATATAAAAAATTAAAAGATTCCTAAAAAAACAAGACTTTGAAATGCTCTTTTTTTCACATTCGCAAATATCTTTATTTTTTGGTCAGGATTTAAATAAAATACCCGGTTTTTTTATAAGATTATTTTTTTTACTTTACTTGCCATAATTTCGTATATAGCATTTTTGGCAAACGACTTCCCTTAGACCTACAAAATTGCTATTTTTGTTTAAACAGTTTTCCCTTAAAATGAATGCCATAAAAGATCATTTCAGCATTAAAGACCTTGAAAACCTCTCAGGGATCAAGGCTCATACAATCAGGATTTGGGAAAAAAGATACCGTTTGTTGTCCCCTAAAAGGACCAATACCAATATTCGTTTTTACACCTTAAAAAGCTTGCAAAAATTATTGAACGTTGCATCGCTCTATAACCATGGCTACAAAATTTCTAAAATTGCCAAAATCCCCGAAAACGAAATACCTGTACTGGTCAGGGAAATAGCATCTATAAGCAACAACAAAGGGCATTCTTTAAACGATATAAAAATGGCCATGATGAATTTTGATCAGGCTCTTTTTTACAATGCATACAATAATTTAATTTCAGAAAAATCTTTTAGGGATGTGTTTTTTGAAGTATTTATACCTTTTTTAAACGACCTAGGTATTTTATGGCAAACCGATACCATTTCGCCGGCACACGAACATTTTATATCTAATTTGATAAAGCAAAAAATTATTGCCAACACAGAGAAACTTCAGCAAATAACCCCTGTTTACGAGGAGCCTGTTTTTGTTCTTTTCTTGCCGAACAACGAGGTGCACGAAATTGGGCTTTTGTATATAAATTACGAAATTATGCTGAGGGGGTATAAGTCTATTTATTTAGGTCAATCTGTCCCGATGGAAGGGCTGCAAAACATTGCAATGCATTACAGCAAGGTAATATTTATATCATATTTTACCATTGCCCCTTCTGCAAACGATCTTGCTTCTTATATAAAAAACCTAAATATGTGCGTGAACGCCAATACCCAGCACCCAATATGGGTTTTAGGAAGTCAAACAAAAAATGCTGATCTTTCTTTATTTAAAAATGTATCAAGGTTTAGTAGATTGGATGATGTTGTAAAAAAATTACAAGGCCAGTTTTAGTCAAATATATAAGCTTCAATAAAAATATTCGTACCCATAACTATTCAACTATCAACCCATCCAACAATTCCCGAACCTTTTTGCTGTTCCAGTCCGCAGCACCTGTTTTATCGATAATAATTTTTCCTTTTTTGTCAATAAGATAAGTTGTAGGCATTGAAGAAGCATTGATTTTATCGGGAACTGGAGAAAGCGGGATAAAGACCGGGAAGTTATAATGATGTTTGTCCAGAAACGTTGTAACGGCCTTTGGGTTTTCATTGGTAACAAATAAAAATAGTACGTCGTTTTTATAATCGGCATATAAATCTTGTAGGGAAGGCATTTCGGCAATACAAGGCGGGCACCAAGTTGCCCAAAAATTTATCAGCACAACTTTACCTTTGGCTTCATTGAAGTTATAATTTTCACCACTTATTGTTTGCAGCTTCCATTGATAATCCTCGATAATTTCCCGTTTATTTTCAGAAACTACAGACGGGGCAAAAGACAACCACCTGTTAATGTATACTTTTACCCCTGTTCCAACAGGCGTAAAAACCAACAAGGCTATTACCAGCAATAGGATTATATTTTGAACCTGATTTTTTGTTACTTTCATACCAAATCAACTCATCAAAAAAGAGCGCTTCATTATATACAAAGGTACGCCTTTTTAATTCAACCTTTTCTTTGCCTGTTTACGGTACCCGTAGGGAAGCTATAAAAATAAATTGCTAATACGTTTAATTCTCTTTTTTATTTTTTCTGAATTTTCCAAGCTTATTTTCAGTCATAAAAATTGAAAGTATTAAAAAAATTATCCATAAAAAAAACGTGCCCAAAATTGAAACAACAAAACCAAAAACAATGAACAATGCAAACCCTACAACTATAGACAAAACACTGAATTTCAATAAAACCCTTGGCCAATACGAGTTTGCCAACCGCCATGATTCAATGTTCGCCATCGATTTTTTAGTTCGGTACCCATATAAATAATTAATATTTTCTCGCATAAAATACGAAAACAAGAACAAAAAAAGCTCTCGAAAATTCGAGAGCTTTATATAATTATTTTAAAAAATCTTACTTATTAAGCATTTTGCTTTTTAATAAGGTTCAATGCAGAACCTTGATTAAACCATGCAATTTGCGAGTTGTTGTAAGAATGATTCAATTTTATAACGTCTTTAGACCCATCGGCATGGACAACTTCAACATTTAAAGGTTTGTCCGGAGCAAATTCATTAAGATCCAGGAAATTAAATGTATCGTCTTCTTGAATTAAATCGTAATCGCTTTCATTTGCAAAGGTAAGCCCTAACATTCCTTGTTTTTTAAGGTTTGTTTCGTGGATACGTGCAAACGATTTTACAATTACAGCGGCAACGCCCAAATGCCTGGGTTCCATAGCTGCATGCTCGCGGGAGGATCCTTCTCCATAGTTATGGTCTCCCACAACAATTGAATAAACACCCTTGGCTTTATAGGCACGTGCCACATCGGGAACTCCTTGGTATTCGCCTGTTAATTGGTTTTTAACAAAATTGGTTTTCTTACCAAAAGCATTTACGGCACCGATAAGCATGTTGTTTGAAATATTATCGAGGTGACCACGGTAACGCAACCAAGGACCGGCCATGGAAATATGGTCGGTAGTACATTTCCCAAATGCTTTAATCAATAGTTTAGCACCTTTAATTTCATCACCAATTGGCTCAAAAGGCGTTAACAATTGAAGCCTTTCGGATGTAGGGCTTACAACCACCTCTACCTTACTGCCATCTACAACTGGCTCTACATATCCTGCATCTTCTACTGCAAAACCTTGTGTTGGCAATTCTAAACCGTTAGGCTCGTCTAATTTTACTTCTTCTCCATTTTCATTAATCAATGTATCTGTCATCGGGTCGAAGTCCAAACGCCCTGAAATTGCAATTGCGGCAACCATTTCTGGCGATCCAACAAATGCGTGCGTATTTGGGTTACCATCGGCACGTTTAGAGAAGTTTCTGTTAAAAGAGTGTACAATGGTATTTTTTTCTTCTCCCTTTAAATCGCTTCTGTCCCATTGTCCAATACATGGTCCGCATGCGTTTGTAAATACGGTAGCGTCAAGATCTTCAAAAATCTTCAAAATCCCGTCACGCTCTGCGGTATATCTAATTTGTTCTGATCCCGGGTTGATACCAAAATCTGATTTAGGTTTTATTTTTTTATCAACGGCCTGTTTTGCAATGGAAGCCGCACGTGTTAAATCTTCATATGAAGAATTGGTACAAGAGCCTATTAGACCCCAATCAACTTTAATTGGCCAACCGTTTTCTTTTGCCTTTTCGCCAAGTTGCCCTACCGGAGTTGCCAAATCTGGCGTAAAAGGCCCATTTAAGTGCGGACGCAGTTCATCAAGGTTTATTTCGATCAATTCATCAAAATATTGTTCAGGTTTTGCATATACCTCGTCATCTCCGGTTAAATATTCGCGTACTTTATTCGCGGCATCGGCTATATCTGCTCTATCTGTTGCGCGAAGGTAGCGCTCCATGGAATCGTCATACCCAAAAGTAGAAGTTGTGGCGCCTACTTCGGCACCCATGTTGCAAATGGTCCCTTTACCGGTACAAGAAAGGTTTTTGGCGCCTTCGCCAAAATATTCTATAATAGCTCCGGTCCCTCCTTTTACGGTTAATATTCCAGCAACTTTCAGGATTACATCTTTTGCAGATGTCCAACCGTTTAGTTTTCCGGTTAACTTAACCCCAATAAGTTTAGGGAATTTTAATTCCCAGGCCATTCCTGCCATAACATCCACGGCATCTGCTCCACCAACTCCAATGGCTACCATTCCCAATCCTCCGGCATTTACCGTATGAGAATCGGTACCAATCATCATTCCGCCCGGAAATGCATAATTTTCAAGCACAACCTGATGAATAATTCCGGCTCCCGGTTTCCAGAAACCTATTCCATATTTATTTGATACTGAACCAAGAAAATCGAATACTTCATTACTTGTCTCGTTTGCACGTTTTAAATCTTGGGCAGCTCCTTGTTTTGCCTGAATTAAGTGATCGCAATGCACTGTTGTGGGAACTGCTACTTTAGCCTTTCCGGCCTGCATAAATTGCAACAATGCCATTTGTGCCGTTGCATCCTGACAAGCAATTCTATCGGGTGCAAAATCCACGTAATCTTTACCTCTTGTAAATGCTTTGGTTGGCATCCCGTCCCAAAGGTGAGCATAAAGTATTTTTTCTGATAAGGTTAACGGCTTACCTGTAAGCTCACGAGCCTTATCGACCCGCTCTGCCATGGAAGCATAAACCTCCTTAATCATATCAATATCAAAAGCCATATTATTGTATATTATTTAATTTGAAAGTCCTGCGAAAATACGAAAAACCCCAGAGTTATTAAAGTTTTTAAGAAAACATTCGGTTATGATGGAAGTTTTGAAAAAAAGTCAGCCAAAATTTAAAATCGGAGGATTTTATTTAAAATAAAAAGTTGATTTTTACGATTTAATCAATTTAATGATTCTAAAAAACAAAGCTCCTCAACAAAACATTTCTTTGATTATCAAAGTCGTAGTATTTTGTTAAAAAAACAGTGTTGCCAAGTGGAAGAATGACCGTTAAAAAAGGGATGAAATAATTTTTTCTACTGAAAGCCCTTCGGCATCGGCCTTGTAATTTTTTATCACTCGATGCCTTAAAATACCATTGGCCACCACCTGAACATCTTCTATATCGGGAGAGAATTTTCCGTTAATAACTGCATGTGCTTTGGCGGCCAAGATTAAATTTTGAGAAGCCCTTGGTCCCGCGCCCCAATCTACATAATTATTAACCAACTCGGTTGACAATTTACTATTAGGCCTTGTTTTTCCAACTAATTTAACAGCATATTCCACCACATTGTCTGCAACGGGAACACGACGGATTAAATGCTGGATTTCTACAATTTCGTTTGCCGAAAACAACGGAGTTACGTTTTTAACTTCGTCTGAAGTGGTGGACTTTACCACGGCAATCTCTTCTTCAAATGACGGATAACCCAACTCTATGGCAAACATAAACCGGTCCAGCTGTGCCTCGGGCAATGGGTACGTACCTTCTTGCTCGATGGGGTTTTGGGTTGCCAACACAAAATATGGCAGGTCCAGTTTATAGTGGTTTCCACCAACCGTTACCGCACGTTCCTGCATGGCTTCCAATAGTGCGGATTGTGTTTTTGGCGGGGTTCTATTAATCTCGTCGGCAAGGATTATATTTGCAAAAACGGGGCCTTTTAAAAATTTAAAATTCCGGTCGTTGTCCAGCACCTCGCTCCCTAGAATATCGCTCGGCATTAAATCTGGAGTAAATTGTATTCTCTTAAAGTTTAAGCCCAATGCCGCGGCTATGGTGTTTACCATTAAAGTTTTTGCCAGACCGGGTACCCCTATTAAAAGGGAGTGGCCTCCGGAATATATGGACAAAAGTATTTCGTTAACAACTTTTTCCTGGCCAATTATAATCTTGGCAATCTCTTTTTTAAGGGCACTGTGCTTCTTAACCAGATTTTCTACGGCAGTAACGTCGGACATTCTTTTTTATTTTTTCAACCAATTATTGGCAAAATCGCAACCTTTGCTATCGGGGGCTACGCTTATATATGTATCTTTAATTTTTTCGTCCATCCATTCGGCAATCTCTTTAAACTGCTTTTCCTTTAAGGCCAGTTCTTTAATTTTTACATAATCTTGCGAATAATCTGCCTTATGCGATTTATATCTTTTTATAACTTTTAATAATTTAAATTGGATACCGGTTCTCGTTTCTTCCTGTAAAGGTTGGGAAATTTGATCTCCTTGCAAATCACTGATCTGGCTGTATAGGGTGGGATCCATTTTGGTGAGCTCGAATTTAGTATCGAATGTTTCTGGGTTTCTTAAAACCCCACCATCGAAACGGGTTTCTTTTTCATCTGAAAAATTTCTGGCTGCTTCAGCAAATGTAAATTCGCCGTCCAAAATCTTGGTACGTATTTTTGCCAGTTCGTCTTTGGTTTCCTCGATGGCTTCCGCAGAAATTTTTGGTCTTAACAGTATATGGCGCACATCGCGTTCTTGGCCCCTTATTTTTTCAACATAAATAATATGGTAGCCAAATTCGGTTTTAAAGGGCTCTGAGATTTCGCCTTCATTTGTACTAAAAGCAACGTCCTTGAATTCTTGTACAAAACCAGAGTTTTTGCTCAATTTATATATACCGCCATTACTGTTCTTCCCGGGGTCTTCAGAATAGAGTGTTTGCTTTATGGCAAAGCTGGAACCGTTTTCTTCAACATCCCTTTTGTATTCCTTTAATTTATCGATGGTTTCCTTAACTTCTGCTTCAGATGGTTCGGGGACTTTAACAATTTGCGCAATTTCTACTTCATCTCCAAAAACAGGGCGCTCATCTTCGGCAAGGCTGTTATACCATTGCCGTACTTCTTCTGGCGTAATCTCTATTTCTTCTACTACTTTGGCTTGCATGCGCTGCGACAATTGCTGAGATTTTACAATTTCAAACAGTTCTTCCCTAAAACTCTGTTCGTCGTCTTTTCGGTAAAATTCCAAAAGTTTTTCCATGGAACCGACCTGCGACACCAAAAAGTCCATTTGCCTGTCTACGGTACTGTTTACCTCGGCATCGGTAACCACAATACTGTCTTGAATGGCCTGATGTGCATATAGCTTGTCTTCCATTAATTTCCCAAGCACCTGGCAACGTGTTATGTTTTTTGTTGAGACACCTTGGGTTTGCATATCAATGAAGCTTTTATCGATATCGGATTCTAAAATTACATACTCTCCAACTACGGCCGCAACCCCATCTACTTTTTCCCGTGTATTGTCTATTTTTACGGTGTCTTTTAAACTGGCTGTTGCCGCCCCAACATTTGTTGTGTCGTTACTTACCAATAAATCGGGAGATTCCACAGCCACCGAATCTACTTGGGTTTCTTGGGCTAAAAGTGGATTTATTATAAACATCAACATACATCCTACAACATATAAAGCTTTGTTCATTTTTGTCATTTTATTTTTGCTTATTTTTTTTATTCTCAAATACTTCAAACTCTTTTTTTCGAGTAGCTTCATCCAAAAGATCTTTTTCAAGATTTTTTATAAATTCCAATTTTCTCTTGTTCAATATAATTTTTTTCACCGTTGGGATTACATATTCCAAAGGGGCTGTTTGGCTTCTATTAAGCACTTCATTTACAGTGACCAAATATACTCCTAAAGAATCGGAAAGCTCAAAAAAATGTGATTTTTTTAAATATTCGTCTTTGTTTTCGGGTGTAAGGCCGGGTATTTTTTTTACTACGGAAGACGATTTAACCCATACTGAATCGTTGAAGGAATAGGCCCTGAACTTCAGCTCTGAGTTTTGTAGGTACATGCGGCCATCTTCATCGTATTTTTTAAAAGCTTCCCGTACCATTTTAATATCGGGGTAATCTTCTGAAACGTTTACATACCTAATCTTGACCAGATCCTCGTTTAGTTTAAAATTGTTTTTATGGGCTTCATAAAAGCTTTCGGCAGCCTCTTCAGATACCGATGTGTCCATAGATTTTGCTACAATGCCCTCTTTGTAGGCGTTGGTGTATAGGTCTGCCCTGTATTGCTTTACCAGATCTTCGAACTGAGCCTGTTTCTCTTCCGTAAGGTTAATCTTAGCCCGCTCCAGCAATATTTGCTCCTGCGCCCAATTTTGGATATAGTTGTTCACCACAATCAAACTGTCTTCGGCCGTGATATTTTTATTCAGTATTTTTTGAAGATCAGATTTGTAGAGGTAATTTTCACCTACCCTGGCCACTGGCTCTTCAACAGGTTCTGAAACGAACAAATTACAAGAAACAAGAAGGGTTGCCGTTATAATTAAAATAAAAAATTTATGCATTATTAAGTACTATTCTTAAAGCTTATGCCCCATTCGGACAAAAATAACAATTAGCCTATATAAATCAAGGATTTTAACAACGCTATAAGATAGTTTTGGGATAGATTTTTAGCTACTTTTACCAAAAAAGATTCAGATAAACTATGGAACACATAAAAATGATATGGGATTTTAGAAGCCCCGCGGCATTAAAAACAGCCCAGCATTATGAAGTTCACCTAAAGGAATTCATGGAAATGGACAAAATCCCTTTTTTGAAGACCGGCCATGAAGTAATAACCCCCAACGAGCATGCCATTGCTTATCTTGTTGTGGAAAAAGAATATCTAATTCCGTTACGAAATAAGCTAAAACCACACCGCGGGGTATATTACAAAGAGGGGTAATTTTTTTTGGTTTTTGGTTTCAGGTTTTTGGTTGTTATGCTGTTATGTTGCTATCATGCTATGTTGTTGAGGGTAGTTGAGAGTCCAGAGTTGAGAGTTGTAGCCCCTAATAACCAATAACAGTTAACAAATAACAATTCCCCAATCCCTTTTCACTAATCACTATTTGAGGTTTCAGGTTCACAGGTTCAAACTTAAAGGCTCTTTTCCTTTTCCCCTAATAACAATTAACCATTAACAAATAACAATTCCCTAATCCCTTTTCACTAACAACTATTATCTAATAACATTTATCTGCTGTAATTGGGAGCTTCTTTTGTAATAGTTACATCGTGCGGATGGCTTTCATGAATTCCGCTTGAAGTAATCTTTACAAAACGTCCTTTGCTTTTTAATTCTTCTATACTGCCTGCTCCGCAATATCCCATTCCGGCACGAAGCCCGCCAATAAACTGATGCATGCTTTCAAACAGCTCTCCTTTGTATGGTACTCGTCCTACAATTCCTTCTGGCACAAGTTTCTTCAAATCGTCTTCCACATCTTGAAAATACCTGTCTTTACTTCCGTGCTGCATTGCTTCCACAGAACCCATTCCACGATATGATTTGTATTTTCTTCCGTCGTAAATAATGGTTTCTCCAGGCGATTCTTTGGTGCCGGCCAAAAGCGAACCAAGCATTACACAATCGGCACCTGCGGCTATGGCTTTGGGTATATCGCCTGTATAGCGTATACCACCATCGGCAATAACAGGTATCCCGGTGCCCTTAAGTGCGGCCGCTACTTCCAATACTGCGGAAAACTGCGGAAAGCCAACACCCGCAACCACTCGTGTTGTACATATAGAACCAGGACCGATACCAACTTTTACGGCATCGGCTCCATTTTCAACTAAATATTTGGCCGCTTCGGGGGTTGCAATATTACCTACTACTACTTCTAGGTCGGGAAATTCTTTTTTTACTTCTTTTAAAATAGTAACAACACCTCTTGTATGCCCGTGTGCGGTATCGATTACCACGGCGTCTACTCCAGCGTGTACCAATGCCCTTGCCCTGTCCAGTGCATCACCGGTAACGCCAATGGCTGCGGCAACGCGCAAGCGTCCAAAAACATCCTTATTTGCTATTGGTTTTTGGGTAAGTTTTGTAATATCCCTAAAAGTAATAAGACCAATTAGCTTGTTGTCTTTGGAGACCACCGGGAGTTTTTCAATTTTGTGCTGCTGTAATATTCCTTCGGCATCTTCCAAAGAGGTCCCTTCGGCAGCAGTTACCAAGTTTCCGCTGGTCATCACTTCAATTATGGGCCGGTCGTTGTCCCTTTCAAAACGTAAGTCCCTATTGGTTACAATTCCTTTTAAGTAGCCTTCATCATCTACAATGGGAATTCCGCCTATACTATGCTCCCGCATGCTGTTTTTGGCATCTTCCACCTTGGCATTTAAGGAAAGTGTTACAGGATCTATAATCATCCCGCTTTCAGCACGCTTCACCTTTCTAACCTTGAGCGCCTGCTGTTCAATGGTCATGTTTTTGTGCAGAACGCCAATCCCGCCTTCTCTGGCAATAGCAATTGCCATCCTACTTTCGGTAACGGTGTCCATTGCCGCAGAGACGATTGGAACGTTGATTTGTATGTTTTTTGTGAATTTTGTTTGAATGCTAACCTCGCGTGGTAATACTTCAGAGTAGTTCGGAACGAGTAGCACATCGTCGTAAGTTAAACCTTCGCCAACAAACTTTGCATTGTGAGCTTCCATATTGCAACTTCTAATTTAGTTGCACACAAATATACTGCTTTTTTCAGTAAGAATTAAGCCGATTTTCATTTTATGAATATCTTAACTTAATCAATAAAATAACGGTTTAAACTTCAATAAAAACTTTAAAAAATATGGTTTTTAATGATAATTATCGAAAATCTTGATAGCTTCGTTGTAGACACTTTCAAAACTCATGGCATTTATATTGGTATTTGCCTTGACGGCATTGGCATACGAAAGTAATTTTTCGGTGGGCATGTTTCCCGTAAGCTCATCGGCTGCCATGGGGCAACCACCAAATCCTTGAATGGCCCCGTCAAAGCGCCTACACCCGGCATTGTATGCGGCATTGACCTTTTCATGCCAACTTTGGGGCGTTGTATGCAAATGTGCGCCAAATTCAATCTTGGGGTATCTGGGAATTAAATTAGAGAACAAATAGTGAATGGTTTCGGGAGTTGAAGAACCAACAGTATCTGAAAGCGAGAGGATTTTTATGCCCATTGATGCAAGTTTTTCGGTCCACTTTCCTACAATTTCCACATTCCATGGGTCTCCATACGGGTTACCAAATCCCATGGACAAATAAGCAACCACTTCTTTTCCGGATTTAGTGGCATTTTCTAAAATTTCTGATAAAATATCTACGCTCTCTGCAATGGTTTTGTGTGTATTGCGCATCTGAAAGTTTTCGGAAATTGAAAACGGGTACCCCAAATAATCTATTTCGGGAAATTTACAGGCATCTTCTGCCCCACGAACGTTTGCCACTATTGCCAAAAGCTTGCTTTGGGTTTTGGACAAGTCCAGTTTGGAAAGCACCTGTGCGGTATCTACCATTTGCGGAATGGCCTTTGGGGAAACAAAACTTCCAAAATCTACCGTATGAAAACCGCAGCGCAATAGTGCCTGAATATACTGCGCTTTCTTTTCGGTAGGAATAAAGGCCTTTATTCCCTGCATTGCATCCCTTGGGCATTCTATAATTTTTACCGCTTCCATTTATTACGTGGCAATCAGTTTTATTTTTTCATCGGTTAATTTTGTAAAGCTAGTAATAATTATGTCGGCAGGCGATAAATCCTGATTTCCCGAATTCGGGTTCTTATAGCCAATGCATGTCATTTTGGCTGCCTTGGCGGCCCTCACCCCGTTATAGCTATCTTCTATAACCACAAATTTATCTGGGCTAACGCCATACTCATTGGCTACTTTTAAAAAAATATCCGGAAAAGGTTTGCTCCTCTCTATATTTTCCCCACTTATTAAATAATCAAAATAGCTTCTTATTTCTAGTTGGTCAATAAATAAATTTATCAATTTTAATGGAGAAGATGAAGCCAGGGAAATTGATATCCCCATTTTTTTCAATCTTAAAAGTAAATCTATCACACCCGGAACCGGGGCTATTTTTCTTTTGCCCATTTCAATAAACAAAAACTCCTTATGAAAGTTCATTAGCTCGCGGGCGTTTGTTTCGATACTGAAATCGGTCCGGATTTTTTCCCACATGGGAATTGCCGCCATCCCTACTAAAGTATGATGATATGCTACTGAAAATTCTAGGTTAAGTTCCTGAAAAACTTTATTTAATATTTCTTGATGCACCGGTTCACTGTCTACTATGACCCCGTCCATATCGAAGATAAAATGATTTTTAGTCAAAATTAATTACGTTTAAATCAAAGGTAAACATCCTCTATTGCTTACACAAGTGTTTTTAAATGGGCAATAAAGGATAATTAAGTTATAAAAAGGACAAAGAATAAAACGTTACTTTAATAAAAGGAAGGCTGCTATCCCCATAAAAACCACTATTTGAAGCCATTTTAGTACCAATCCGGTATTTTTATGTTGTTTTAAATATATAGAAATACGTCCGGCCAAAATTGCTATAAAAGCAAAAATAATAAAGGAAACCACTATAAATATGGCTCCAAGAATATAAAATTGCCATACACTATTCATTGAATCGCTAAATAGGAACCCCGGAAAAAAAGCCAGAAAAAAAATAGAGACCTTGGGATTGAGCACATTCATAAAAAAACCTTGAACAAAAAGCGACTTGTATGTTTTTTTCGGGACATGCCCTTCCCCCAATTGAATATGGGCATTGCCTTTAAAAACTTTATAGGCCAAAAACAACAAATAACCGGCACCAACAACCTTTAAACCCGTAAATAAAAATGGAGACTGCTTAATAAGTACCGAAACCCCAAAAGCCACCAAACTGGTATGCACAACACACCCCGACATTAAGCCAAAAACAGTAGCCAAGCCACTTTTTACGCCATGGACCATGCTTTGCATTAACACATATATATTGTCTGGCCCGGGAGCAAACGCCAAGGCCGCTGTAGCCAATACAAATGCATATAGAATTTCTAAATTCAACAACTACGATTTTAAAATAGTCTTATTGATTTTTTTTACCAATGACGGACCTTCATATATAAATCCGGTATAAATCTGTACCAACGATGCCCCTGCATCTAATTTTTCCAGAGCATCTTTTGCCGAATGAATTCCACCCACACCAATAATCGGGAATGACTTATTGCTTTTTTCGGACAAAAAGCGAATTACCTCTGTAGCTCTTCGTGCAAGCGGCACCCCACTCAAGCCTCCGTTTTCTTTTTTATTTTCAGAAGCAAGCCCTTCCCTGGAAATTGTTGTGTTTGTAGCAATAACCCCTGCTATTTTGGTTTCGTTCACAATAGCAATTATGTCCAGTAATTGATTGTTGGTCAAGTCTGGTGCTATTTTTAAAAGTATTGGCTTAGTCTTTTCTTTCCCCCGGTTTATTTCCTGAAGTGTTTGTAACAACTTGGTTAACGGCTCCTTGTCCTGAAGTTCGCGTAAATTTGGAGTATTGGGAGAGCTTACGTTCACAACAAAATAGTCCACATAAGGGTATAACGCCTCAAAACAAATTTTATAATCATCTACAGCATTTTCATTGGGAGTATTTTTATTCTTGCCAATGTTCCCGCCAATTAAAACCCCTTTATTTTTCTTTAAGCGATCAACAGCTTCCTGCACCCCGCCATTGTTGAACCCCATCCTGTTAATAATGGCCTTGTCGCTTTTTAATCTAAACAGCCTTTTTTTAGGATTTCCGGGCTGTCCTTTTGGGGTTAAGGTCCCTATTTCTACAAAACCAAATCCAAAATTATGCAATTCGTTGTACAGTTTGGCATCTTTATCAAAACCGGCGGCCAAGCCTACCGGGTTTTTAAATTTTAATCCAAAGACCTCTCGTCCCAATTTTTTATTATCCAAACAATAAATAGCCCTTGTTATTGCAGAAGCACCGGGAATTTTGTTCAGAAATTTAATTATGGAAAATGTAAAATAATGCACTTTTTCCGGATCGAACTGAAAAAGAATAGGCCTTATAAGTAATTTATACATGAAAAATGCTTGTTTGCGCAAAAATACTTGAAAGTTAAAAACTATGCCTTATTTTTTTCTTTATATTTTTTTGACTATCGGGGTTTAAGCTTCACAAAAAAACAACAACCCCATAAAAAACTTACGCAGCCAGCCAGCCCATTAAACCCAGTCTTCCCTTTTGGCCAATTCTTTTATATGCGCAAAATGATGCCTGCAATGCCAATCGTAAATTCCAATTAACTGCTTCAGCGATATTTCGGCTTTAGATTCCGGATGTATAAAAGTTCGGTTTAATTGCTTCGCTGTTAAATCTTTCAGCATGTATGCCCATCGCTTGTGCAAAGATTCTATCAAACTCAAGGAAAGATCAATATCTGCATGCGCTCCATCATCCAAAAGCGCCCATCTATCTTCATGGTATGCTTTTATGGTCGGTTTTTCCTCGGTAAGTGTCCATTTAAAACGCACATAACTGTTTATATGGCTATCGGCCAGATGGTGTATAACCTGACGTACTGTCCATCCGCCCGGCCTGTATGGCGTATCGAGCTGAAGGTCGTCAAAATCCTCCACCAGGCTTTCCAGCTTATCGGGGAAAAACTCAATGGTCTTGATCCACTTTTGTATGTCTTTTGAAGTAATATTGTCGGGAATTGTAAATTTCCCGATTGGATATTTTAGTTTTTCTAGCGCTTCAGTAGTCATGCGCCAAATATAAAAAATCCTGTTACACCAAGATGCAACAGGACCTTAAATTGTTATAATAATTTTATTATTTAACGTTTACCAGCTCAACATCAAAAATAAGTGTTGCATTTGGGGGGATTATACCTCCGGCGCCTCTTGAGCCGTAACCTAAATGAGCAGGAATTACAAAACGGGCTTTATCGCCTACCTGAAGCAAGGCAATCCCTTCGTCCCAACCAGAAATTACCTGACCAGCACCCAAAGTAAAATCTATTGGCTGGTTTCTGCTGTAGGAAGAATCGAAAACCTGGCCGTTTTCCAGTTGTCCTTTGTAATGAACCGAAACCGTTTTTCCTTTTTCGGCTTTTGCACCATTTCCTTTTTGAATCATTTTATATCTCAATCCGCTTTCGGTCTTTTCAAACCCGGCGGCCAATTTTTCCAATGCTTCTTCAGCCTTGGCCTTTTCGGCGGCTATTCTTTTTTCTCTTTCGCCTTCAAAGGTCCTAAACGCTTCAATGGCATTCCAATTTTTGGCTTCTTCACCTATACGGATAACCTCAACACTCTCCAATTTATCTCCCTGCTGTACGGCATCTACAATTTCCTGCCCTTTTTCAACAAACCCAAAAACGCTGTGCTTGTCGTCAAGCCATGGAGTTTCAACGTGTGTAATAAAAAATTGCGACCCGTTTGTTCCCGGTCCGGCATTTGCCATAGACAGTACGCCGGGCCTGTTATGCCTTAGTTCTGGATGAAATTCGTCGTCAAATTTATAACCTGCGTCGCCTGTACCGGTTCCCAACGGGCAGCCTCCTTGAATCATAAAGTCGTTTATTACCCTATGGAAAGTAAGTTCGTCGTAGTATGGTTTTCCTTGTGGTTTTACACTATTTTCCATGTTTCCTTCGGCCAGGGCCACAAAATTACCAACTGTTCCCGGGGTTTTGTCGTAAGTTAATTTTACAAGAATTTCTCCTTTTGAAGTATTAAACTTTGCATAAATGCCGTTTTCCATATCTTTCTAAAATCTATTAATGTTTAAAAAAGTCTAAAAAAAAACGCTCCACAAAATAGCAGAGCGTTTATAAATTATAGTATAAAACCAGATTATTAAAGAGCGTTCACTCCTTTAGTTAATCCAGATTTTAGGTTTCCAGCCTTATTGGCATGGATAATATTCTTCTTTGCTAATTTGTCTATCATACCAATTACAGAAGGTAATAAAGTTTCTGCTTCTTTTTTATCTTCAGTAGCACGTAATTTCTTGATAGCGTTACGTACAGTTTTATGTTGATATTTATTTCTTAGACGAACTGCTTCGTTTCTTCTGATTCTTTTTAATGCCGACTTGTGATTTGCCATCTCTCTAAACTTAAATTTTTTAAAAAAATGTAGAAATTACTTCTACTTTTATCATTATTTTTAAAGTAGTCCGTAGGGGAATCGAACCCCTGTTACCAGGATGAAAACCTGGCGTCCTAACCCCTAGACGAACGGACCAAAATACTCTTTTTCAAGAGTTACGGTAAAAACCGTGTATGTCAAATTGAACTTAATTTTAGTAGTCCGTAGGGGAATCGAACCCCTGTTACCAGGATGAAAACCTGGCGTCCTAACCCCTAGACGAACGGACCATTTTTTTCTCAATTGCGGATGCAAAAATACAACTATTTTTAAATCATACAATACCTGTAAATATTTTTTTTGGATTTTTTTGGATTAATACGCTTTGGCAAACAATACGCGCCGCTCTGAAGGCTTACCAGAATAGACACACTGCCCTTTTTCAGCTTTGGCATCTATAGGAATACAACGTATGGTTGCCTTGGTTAACTCTTTAATTTTATCCTCGGTTTGGGCGGTTCCGTCCCAATGCGCTGATAAAAATCCGCCTTTTGTTTCTAAAAGCTTTTTAAATTCCTCAAAAGTATCAACCTCGGTAATATGTGCATCTCTATATTCTTGTGCTTTTTTATATACGCTTTCCTGAATTTCCTCAAGCAGCCCTTGTATCTTTTCAACAACAGCTTCAGCGGCAACGGTTTCTTTGGTAAGGGTATCCCTTCGGGCAACTTCATATGTGTTGTTTTCCATGTCGCGCATCCCCAAGGCAAGTCGAACCGGGACCCCTTTCAATTCATATTCATTAAATTTCCAGCCCGGTTTGTAGGTATCCCTATCGTCGTATTTAACTGTAATGCCTTTAGAACGGAGTTCCTTCAGCAAAGGTTTTACTTTTTCGGTAATGGCATTTAATTGTTCTTCTCCTTTATGTATGGGCACAATTACCACTTGTATAGGTGCCAATTTTGGCGGCAGCACCAATCCGTTATCATCACTATGTGTCATGATAAGGGCTCCCATCAACCGTGTTGAAACCCCCCAGGAGGTTGCCCAAACATAGTCCTGCTTCCCTTCTCTGTTGGCATATTTTACATCGAAAGCTTTGGCGAAATTCTGACCCAAAAAATGAGATGTTCCTGCCTGCAAAGCTTTTCCGTCCTGCATCAAGGCTTCAATACAATAGGTTTCCAAGGCCCCGGCAAAGCGCTCGCTATCTGTTTTCACTCCTTTTATTACGGGAACCCCCATAAAATCTTCGGCAAATTCGGCATAGACATTCATCATCTGCTCGGCTTCGCGCACTGCTTCGTCTTTGGTTTCGTGGGCGGTATGCCCTTCCTGCCATAAAAATTCGGCAGTTCTTAAAAATAAGCGGGTCCGCATTTCCCAACGCACCACATTAGCCCATTGATTCACCAATATTGGCAGATCTCTGTACGATTGCACCCATTTTTTATACGTATCCCAAATAATGGTTTCCGATGTGGGCCTTACAATAAGTTCTTCTTCCAGTTTTGCATCTGGGTCTACAACCACCCCGCTACCATCTTCGGCATTTTTTAACCGGTAATGGGTTACCACGGCACACTCTTTGGCAAACCCCTCCACATGATCGGCTTCTTTGCTTAAATATGATTTTGGAATGAATAATGGGAAATATGCATTTTGATGCCCTGTTTCCTTGAACATCCTGTCCAGTTCGGCCTGCATTTTCTCCCAGATTGCATATCCATATGGTTTAATCACCATACACCCCCGAACAGCCGAGTTCTCAGCCAAATCGGCCTTAACAACCAATTCATTATACCACTTTGAATAATCTTCGCTTCTCTTAGTTAAATTCTTACCCATTATTTGTAGTTTGGCACAAAACTTGCACCTTAGTTAAATGTAATAAATAGTTTGACAAAACTAACTATTTTTGTTATGTTCAACAATAAATATTTGCAATGATGAAAACACTATACTTTTTTAAAAAAATAAAGGCTTTTACGGCCGTTTTGATCATTGGAATCCTTGTAGCTTCGTGCGGTTCTTATGAACAGGCATCTTATTATGACAGAGACGGAATCTATAATGACGATATTGCTTATTACGACGATACGCAAGCACCCAATGATAAAAAACAAGACGAAACAACCGAAAATGTGGTTGTTACCGATTATGAGACCTATTTTAACAGCAGGTCCCAAATGTTGGATAACGCTATAGAATACCAAGAACAAAACGACGTTTTTACCGATGTTGATGGATATTCCAGCTCTCAAGTAGACAGCACAGATGTTACCCAGGAATATGCACTAAACTACAACTCCGGAAATCCCGGCTGGGGAGAAAACCCGGAAAAAACAATAGTTAATGTATACAACAACAGTTGGGGCGGTTATTACGGTGGCTACTACGGCGGATGGTACGACCCGTTCTGGGGACCTTATTATGGTGGCTGGTATGGAGGCGCCGGATGGTACGGACCCGGATGGGGAATTAGCTGGGGTTGGGGATACAACTCATGGTACGGCCCCTACGGACCTTATTATGGTGGCGGATGGTACAGACCAGCATATTATCCTTATTATTACGGACACCGCTATGCATATACAAACTCAAGAAGAGGGTACTACGGAAGAACTACAGCCGCTGTTTCCAGAAGCAGCCAAGCAACAAGGCGTAGCAGTACAAGTGCCAGGACTTCCAGAGGGTATTCTAGAAATGCAAACGCAACCAGAAGCAGCAGAAGCTCTATAAGCCGAAACGGCTATTCAAATAGTGCACGGGTTGGTGTTGACCGCGATAGGTACACCAGGTCTTCGGGATACTCAAGAGGCGATAATTCTAGAAATTCAAATTCCAACTATTCAAGATCATCCTCAAATAGTAGTAGAAATAATTCTGGTTATTCAAGATCGTCGAGTTCCTCCAGAAGCAACTCCAGCTACTCAAGGTCATCAAGCTCATCCCGTAGCAGCTCCTATTCAAGACCTTCGACTAGCAGAAGTAGTAGCTCTTATTCAAGATCGAGCGGTGGAAGCAGGTCTTCTGGCGGTAGCTCAAGAAGTTCAGGCGGTAGAAGAGGCGGAAGATAAAAAAAACAACAATGTCTTGGGCTTACTTAAGCTCAAGACATTATTATATTAAATTTTACCTAAGCGTATAATTTAACGGCAATCAAACAACATAAAATAAGTTTTACTGCATTCTCAACTTTTAAACAATCAAATGAAAAATAGAGTTTTATTAATAGCGACCTTGTTCGTCGGCGTGATAGCCTTTGCGCAAAACAGAAACGATGTCGTGCTGTACGGAAACGACAACTTAAACGGTACGGCCCGTTTTCAAAGTATGAGCGGAGCCTTTGGTGCCCTTGGTGGGGATATGTCTTCCATCAATATCAATCCGGCAGGTTCGGCCGTGTTCACAAATACATTGTTCACTATTTCAGCAGCCAATTATCATGTAAAAAATGACACACGCTATTTTAACGGGGACAGCAATACCGATTTTTCCAATTTAAGGCTTAACCAAATTGGGGGTACCTTGGTATTCAACAATGGAAACACCAATTCTCCGTGGAAAAAATTTACCATGGCTTTTAATTATGAACTGAGCAATAATTATGAAAATGAATATTATGCCATTGGAGATGGAAATACCTCTATTGCGCAGTACTTCCTCAACAATGCAAACGGGTTTGCAGTGGGCGATTTAGAGCCTATTAACAACGAAACCATAACAGATGCCTATGTAAATATTGGTTACGATTTGGGGTACAGTGCACAACAAGGTTTTCTCGGGTACCAAAATTATGTTATAGACCCGGCCACGATGGACAATCCAGATGAAACAAACTATATTTCCAATGCCAAATTCTCTAACGGAATAGGCCAAGAGCAATTAGTGGTTACCTCGGGCTTTAACAGCAAGTACACGCTTAATTTTGCCTCTCAGTATTCCGACAATATTTATCTTGGTTTTGGGTTAAATTTCCATAGTCTGGAAAGGACAAAAAATACCCAATTTGATGAATATGGTTACGACAGCGATTCCAAACTTCAATATGTACAGTTTGACAACGAATTGTTTACCTACGGAAACGGATTCTCGTTTAATATAGGTGGAATAGCCAAGTTGAACGATATTGTTCGTGTGGGGGCCAGCTATCAATCGCCTACATGGTATACAATGACAGACGAACTTTTTCAAAGGATCAATACCGATTATTATGCCGATCCAAACGATGCAAACACAACTTATTCTGAAGCAACCCCAAATTCAACTATAGTTTTCCCAGATTATAAAATTCAAATTCCGGGTAAATATACCGGGAGTGCCGCCTTTATTTTTGGCCAGTCGGGGCTTTTAAGTGTAGATTACAGCTATCAAGATATGTCCAATGCTAAGATAAAACCTACAACCGACCCCTATTTTGCCGAAGAAAACAGAGCGATGGAAGAATTGTTCCAAGATGTTTCGACCATTAGGGTTGGTGGCGAGTACCGTATAAAAAACCTAAGCCTAAGAGGCGGATACCGATACGAAGGAAGCCCATACAAAGACGAATTTACAATGGGCGAACTCAATGGTTACTCTCTAGGGATAGGCTATAATTTTGGCCCAACAAAACTGGACCTTGGTTTTAGCCAAGCATTTCGCGATTATAATGTCTCTTTATATGACACCGGACTTACCTCTACGGCTGCAATAGACAATAAAAACACAAATGTTACCTTATCGTTTACGTTTAATATGTAAATTAAGCACAAAAAAACCTATCAATACAAAGGGTTATTTTTATCTTGGCTATACCACCAATAAATATATAGAGAAAAGCAACTTTTAACTAATAAAAAATTTCTTGAAACCGGCAAAAGTTTCCATATAATTCAACTTTTTTATTATCTTCGCTAAAGTATGACGACAAATATGCTGAATGAAACCAAAATTTGAGATAGTTTTTCTTGAACAAGCAATTGACTTCATGTCCAAATTGGATACTAAGGCAAAAAAGAAAATCTATTATAATTTGGATAAAGCTAAACTAGAAAATGACCCTAAATTGTTTAAGAAACTAACTGACGAAATTTGGGAATTTAGAACACTTTATCAAGGAATTCAATACAGACTCTTTGCTTTTTGGAATAAAACAGATAAAACCGAAACACTAGTGTTATCTACTCACGGAATGGTAAAAAAAGTTAGTAAAGTTCCAAAGTCAGAAATTGAAAAAGCATTGAAAATTAGAGCTGAATATTTCGACGAATAATTTAAAATTATGGCAACAAAAAATAAAAAGATAAAAATGATGACACTTGACCAAATGAAGGACAAGGACATTGGAAAAGTTGGAACACCAGAACGAGATAAATACGAATTTGACTTGCAAATGGAAGTACTTGGAGATATGATAAGATCTGTCCGAAAAGAACGAAATTTGACTCAAGAGCAACTCGGAGAATTAATTGGTGTTCAAAAATCACAAATCTCTAAACTGGAACGAAATACAAAAAATGTGACTATCGAAACAATTTTAAAAGTTTTTAGAGCTTTAAAAGCAAACGTTCGATTTAGTGTCGAAATGAATGAATCGGAATTTAAAGTTGTATAAATAATTGCGGGCGAAAATTTAACAAGTGTATTTCCCGCAATCAATTAACATTGTTTGTAGGCAGACGTTTTCCGTTGGAAAAGTCTTCAACTAATTACACACGAACGTAATAAAAATATGTTGAACTCCTATTAATTAAGGAAAATTAGGCGGAAAAAGACAATGCAGAAATTACTTCCCTAATAACGCTACGTGGTAAATCCGGGTTATCTCCTCCCCGGCCTTACTGGTTACTTTTTCTTCTTTTTGGTCGATTTTCAATAATTTAAACGGAGAGCCCAAGGCAAGTACCTCCATATCATCGGCACTGTATAAAGCAAATAATTCTTTTACAAAAGGAAGTTGCTGCATAAAAGTCTTATCGGCAAAACTAATGCTAAAATGCCCGCCGGGTTTTAATACACGATATACTTCTTCTAGAAATTCTTGTGGATTTTTCCAAAAATACACCGTGTTGACAGTAAATATTTTATTAAAAAAATTAGCTTCAAAAGGCATATTGACCCCATTGTACAAACAAAAGGAAACTTGATCTTTAAAAGGCAGGGCGTTTTTAATGGCTTCATTATGCATCGATTCAGAAATATCGATCCCGAAATATCGAAGTCCGTTAGCCTCATGCATCAAATTGCCTACATGCTTGCCATTTCCATGCCCTATTTCCAAAATATTGCATTCATCATAAATTTCAAGGGCATTTATGGCTGCCAATGTCATTCCTATATTGGTTGCATGCATGGCTTCGCCCATTTCTATGCCTTTTTCCCCTTTTGGGCAAAAAAGCTGTGCTTCAATCTCAGAGAGTTTTTCTTCTTCAATATTCATCTTAAGTATTTAAAATTCAAAATATTAAATTTAACCGTTACATAATGTACTCTCCATTAATGCTTTTAACCGGCGCTGGAATGTTGGTTTCCTTTAATGCTTCGAGAAGGTTAATTTCTATGGTCCTCGTTATTTGGTCAAGTGGAATCCCCGTTGGAATATTCTCGAACGGGTTTAACAGTGCCATTCCTATTTTATGGGTAGTCAAGAATATATAGCCCACCAATATACCTATCATAATAGACCATGCCCCCATTTCGTCTACCGAAGACCATGTTACGCTTATAATGAATATCCAGATGAACACCCGTGTATAAAAATTGTAGGTGGTAGGAAACACGGTATTCTTTATGCGTTCGGACATTCCCATTTCATCACAAAAATTAATAAGCATTTTATTGAATTCCAAAAACTTAAATCCGTCAATAGCATCTTGATTTCTAAGCTTTTCCAAATCTTCGGACTGCAAGTTTAAAATGGCGTTTGATTTGTTTGATTCTTTTTCGACCGCTATTATATCTTCTTTAGAAAGGTATGCCCTGTAATCTTGAAAATTAGAATTTCTTAAATTGTCCTTCAAAGCATATAAAAAAGCTATGTGGCGGTACACCATTGTATGCTTCAAGGTGTGCAAATCTACTCTATCTGCCGCCGGGGCTTCTTTTACGTAATAAATAATTTGCCTGGCCCAAGAACGGGAGTCGTTTACCAGAGAGCCCCATATTTTTCGTGCTTCCCACCAGCGGTCGTATGCCTGGTTATTGTTAAAACCAATGAAAAAAGCCAAGGCAGTACCCAAAATGGTCGGGATAATGCTGGAAACCAATATGGAATCGAACAAATGAATGGATTCTATGTATTTATAAAAAAAATAAGCGGCAACACATGCAATAATCTCAAAGAGAAAATGCCTCCATGTTCCGCTTAAAATTCTATAAACGTTTACTTTTTTAGAAATAAGCATTTACTATAAGTTTTTAATACTTATAAATATAATACTTCTTTCACAATTATACTTCACGATTGATTTGCTAAATAACCCGGTAGGCTTTTTTTTACGATTTCCTCCCATCCTGCCACAAAATTTTCGCGGGAAAGATCGCTGCCGGCATCCATAAAGTTTTCTATACCGCTATGCTTTAACCGCACCAAAGTTTTACCGTCTTGGGCTGCAAGTTGCCAACTTACAATGGAAACGCCATTGGAGTACTCGGGGTAGCTCCAACTGTAGCGTATCCGTTTTTCGGGAACAATATCTATAATTCGGCATACGTGTTTAAAATTAGTGCCATTGGGCTCGTAAAAATAAAACTCGTTTCTTTCGCGCAATTCAAAATTATTTACGGTAAAATACCAATTTTTCATTTTTTCGGGCACCGTAAGTGCTTCCCATACGCTTTTAACAGTTGCGTTAACTATAGTTTCTACAATAATTGTTTGATCTTTCATTCTTTATTCTTTTAATGAAATATCAGTTTAGGGCATTATCTTTTTAGGGTGAAATTACTTTTATAAATTTTTAATTCATTGTCTGCATTGGTAAACTCCAACCGAAACCAATAATCAGATGAAGGCATCATTTTTCCGTTGTAAGTTCCGTCCCATCCTATGGCGACGGTTGCTAATTGTTTCAATAATTTACCATAACGATCAAAAATAAAAACACGTCCCGTTGTATTTCCTTCCAACCCGACCACGTTCCACGTATCGTGTATGCCATCGCCATTTGGGGTGAAAAACTTTGGATACCCAGATACCATTACCGGGATTTCTGCCGTTCCGCATCCGCTAATATGGTTTATGGTAACAGTGTTTAAACCCACGGGGACATTTTTAAAATAACCGGATTCTTGAAAATTGCCATCGTTTAGTTGAAATTGATATTCACTGGCATCTTCAACGCTTATATCTATGGTATTATTGTTAGAAAATTCCACAAGGTCTATATTGGTAACAACAGGCGTATTTACAGGCAAAAATTCGAGTTCTACCTCATCGTATTCAGAAAAACCCTGCGGATAAATTGCCTCTACCCTGTATATACCATTTGAAGCAGCTTCATAAGTTGGACCGGTAGCCCCTGCAATAACGGTAAAATCATCGGTTCCATTATCGGGTGTACTGTCTACCGACCATCTATATGTGCTTGCGTTCTCGAAAGTCCCGTCAAGGATATAGGTTTCCCCTTCACATAAAACCTCTTCCGGCTCCTGCAAAAGATTGGGCACTAAAGAACAATCTAAGGCCTGGTTGCTACCAGAAAAAACATTTCCGGTAAATTCCAACTGAAAACCATTGGACTCCCCAAAATAGCTGTTCACCAAAAGTAGATATTCTTCGCCTTCCTGCACCTGCATAAACGGGGCATACGTAACGGTTTGGGTGCCCGTGGCCGGGTTAATCCCTACCCCCGTATAATCGTTATCGTTTATAAAATCTATGGCAATATTAGAAATTCCGCAATCTACCAAAGTACCATCGTTGCCAACTGGATTCCCCAAACTGCCACAAACCGGATTGGGGCCATATACCGCAAAATCAAGGTCCTGCCCCGCTTCATTTGGCAATATGTTAAATCCTAATTGTCCGGTAGCCGTTGCCCTAAAACGAAACCATACAGCGTTAGATTCTATGCCGTCGTTCTGTCCCTGCAATAAACATCCGCTTTGGGTAGCACCGTTAAAATCGTCTGTTCCGGCGCCATTTAAAACGCCGCTGTTGAGTATATCCTTGCATATAGGAACGGCATCAATACAATCTGGAGAAATAGATTGTGAAAAAATTTGAAAGTTTCCTATAAAAAATACAACTAAAAAGCATGGGGCTATTATCTTCATTTGTATTGGTTGGTACAGATTGAAAGTTAATAAATAAATAAAATGATTGCAACTTACTACAATATTAACGTTAATAGGGCATAAATATGTATCTTTGCTGTCAATTTTTTATTGATAGTAACATTGTTTACAATTAACATACGGCTATAGTCCCCGGTGTAGTTGACAGCAATAAAAAATATATTTTAAAGAACTGATAATGATTTAATTAAGAAAAGTCATTAACAGACTTTAAAACAAATAAAATTACTTATGAAAATAGATAAAGCTTTAGAAGATCACTTTGAAGAATTAGGAAACGATCATGCATCATCTGCAGCTGAAACTCCCATGAGGCCAGATGCCTTTGATATTTCAGATGACGAAAAAATAGAACAAATAGAATCCCAGGTATACAATATCATGGAGACTTTGGGGCTCGACCTTACAGACGACAGTCTTCGCGGTACCCCAAGAAGGGTTGCAAAAATGTTTGTTAAAGAAATTTTTTCTGGACTACATCCAGACAGGAAACCTAAAGCTTCTACGTTTTCCAACAAATACAAATATGGCGAAATGCTCGTTGAAAAAAACATTACGGTTTATTCTACATGCGAGCACCATTTATTGCCCATCGTTGGCCGTGCCCATATAGCGTATATTTCTAACGGAAATGTTGTAGGGCTTTCCAAAATGAACCGTGTTGTGGATTATTTTGCAAAAAGACCACAAGTACAGGAACGTATGACCATGCAAATTGTACAAGAATTACAAAAAGTTTTGGGCACAAAAGATGTTGCTTGCGTTATCGATGCAAAACACCTTTGTGTAAACTCGCGTGGGATAAGGGATATTGAAAGCAGTACCGTTACCGCAGAATTTGGCGGCAAATTTAAAGACCAGGCAGTGCGCAGGGAATTTTTGGACTACATAAAACTCGATACGGAATTTTAAGGAAAATTGAATAACCAAAACTATTTGCAAATTGGCAATGATTAATTTTAGGGTTATTATTGCCATACTAAAAGAAAACAGCCCGCATACATGTTATTTAAAGATCAAGAATTAAAAGTTTACAATTCGCTTACAGGAGAAAAAGAAATATTTAAGTCTATTACAGAAGGATATGTTGGCATGTACGTTTGCGGACCCACCGTATACAGCAATGTACATTTAGGAAATGTAAGGACTTTTATGTCTTTTGATATGATTTTTAGGTACCTTAAGCATTTAGGCTACAAAGTGCGGTATGTTAGAAATATTACCGATGCCGGGCATTTGGAGAACGATGCAGACCAAGGGGAAGACAGGATTGCAAAAAAAGCGCGTCTGGAGCAAATAGAACCCATGGAAGTTGTACAGCGCTACACGGTAGATTTTCATAACACGCTCAATAAATTCAATAATTTACCACCCAGCATTGAACCAACGGCCACCGGGCACATTATTGAACAGATCGAAATAATAAAAGAAATACTCGATAACGGCTTTGCCTACGAAGTAAATGGTTCGGTTTATTTTGATGTTTTAAAATTTAACGAAACAAACGAATACGGAAAATTAAGCAAGCGTAAGGTTGAAGACCTTATCCATAACACCCGCGAAACCGCCGGTCAGTCCGAAAAGAAAAACCCGCAGGACTTTGCCCTTTGGAAAAAAGCAGAACCTCAGCACATTATGCGCTGGCCTTCGCCATGGAGCGATGGTTTCCCTGGATGGCACCTTGAATGTACCACCATGAGCACCAAATATTTGGGCGAGCAATTTGATATCCACGGCGGGGGCATGGACTTAAAATTTCCACACCACGAATGCGAAATAGCACAAGCTGAAGCCTCTACGGGGAAAACACCCGTTAATTATTGGTTGCACGCCAATTTACTTACCTTAAACGGCAAGAAAATGGCAAAATCTACCGGGAACAATATATTGCCCAATGAAATATTTTCGGGCGATAACGATATTTTAAGCAAACCATTCTCCCCGGCAGTAACCCGTTTTTTCATGTTGCAAGCACATTACAGAAGTATTTTAGACTTTGGTAACGATGCCTTATTGGCTTCAGAAAAAGGGTTTAACCGATTAATGGATGCATACCATATGTTAGACTCCTTGGCAACGGGAGCTACGTCATCTTTTAACGTACAGGAATGGAAACAAAGTTGCTACGATGCAATGAACGACGATTTTAACACCCCTATACTCATTGCAAATTTATTTGAAGCCGTAAAACAGGTTAATTTAATAAAAGAAGAAAAAGCTTCCATTTCTGCCGAAGACCTTAAAGTTGTAAAAGAATCCATGCAGGCCTTTATTTTTGATGTTCTTGGCTTGCAAGACGAAAGAAGTGCCCAAGACAATTCTTCTGATAAATTAACAGGAACCATCGAGCTCCTTATACAGTTAAGGGCCGAAGCCAGGGCCAACAAGGATTTTGCAACTTCAGATAAAATCAGGGACGAACTGGCCTCCCTTGGAGTACAGCTTAAGGATGGAAAAGATGGCACTACTTTTAGTTTGAATTAATTGTTCGTTGATAATTGATAGTTGATAAGTGTTAATGGTTAATTGTTGAATTTATAAATCTTTGAAACTTGAAACCTTTGAACCTTTGAACTTTAAAAATTGTTTAAAAAAATCATTATAGCTCCTTTTATTTTTCTGGTGCGGGTGTACCAAACGGTTATTTCGCCGTTAACCCCTGCCACGTGCCGCTATACCCCTACATGCTCGCAATATACGGTTGAGGCTTTAAAAAAGCACGGCCTGTTTAAAGGTGGTTGGTTGGCCGTAAAAAGAATTGCCAATTGCGGCCCTTGGGGAGGTTCTGGCTATGATCCGGTTCCTTAAAATCTCTGAATTTTACTTTTTTATTGTTTCTTCACAAACTTTGTAAGTATCACAATCATTTGCCCTGCCACCTTTCCTTCTATTTGTTCATGATTGTCGTGAACTAATCTAATATTTCTAACAGCTGTTCCAATTTTTGCGTTTAGTGAAGATCCTTTCACATCCAAATCTTTTATAAGCGTTACAGTATCGCCATTTTGAAGGATATTGCCATTGCTGTCTTTATGCAACTGGATGCTTCCGTCATTTAAATGATCTCCAGATGCTTTTGCCCATTCCAACACATCATCTTCAAGGTATATCATATCCAGTGCACCGGCTGCCCAGCTTTCGTTTCTAAAACGGTTCAACATTCGCCAAGAAACCACTTGTACGGCAGGAATTTCGCTCCACATGGACATCGGTAAAATCTTTTCCCAAAATGCACTGTCCGGTTCTCCCCTTTTTTCTATTTGATCAAGGCATTTTTTTGTAATCAAAATAGCGTTTATGTCGTTGCTTTTATTGCTAAATGGAACTTCATAAACAACTAAATCGTTTGTACTACCACTTAATTCGCATGTATTTCCACTTCTTTCCTTTAAAAAGTCTTCCTGTTTCATAAATTCATATTATATTCTACAAAAATATAACATTGCGTTTATAGTGGCTCTCATATATCAATATAAATTTTAACCGTACATAAATTGACTTCAACCCATGCCCCTAAACTTTGTATCTTTGCACTATAAAATTTTCATCAATGGAATTAAATAAAATCCCACAAATAAAACATACCGATAAAAGCAACTTTTTTTTATTGGCCGGGCCATGTGCCATTGAAGGCGAAGACATGGCGCTTAAAATTGCCGAAAGAGTAGTTTCCGTTACCGATAAGCTACATATTCCTTATGTATTTAAAGGAAGTTTTAAAAAGGCCAATCGTAGCCGAATTGACTCTTTTACGGGAATTGGCGACGAAAAAGCCCTGAAAATCCTTAGAAAAGTATCCGAAACATTCAATGTCCCCACCATAACAGACATCCATGAAGTAAACGATGCCACTATGGCCGCCGAATATGTCGATATTTTACAAATTCCCGCTTTTTTGGTGCGTCAAACCGACCTTGTGGTTGCCGCCGCCAGTACGGGAAAGACCATCAATTTAAAAAAGGGCCAGTTTATGAGCCCCGAAAGCATGAAGCATGCCGTACAAAAAGTATTGGACTGTAATAACGAACAAGCCATTATTACTGACCGCGGAACCATGTTTGGCTATCAGGACATGATTGTAGATTTTCGCGGTATTCCAACCATGAAACAATATGCCCCCGTTGTACTGGACGTTACCCACTCCTTGCAACAGCCCAATCAAAGCAGTGGTGTTACCGGTGGAAGACCCGAATTAATTGGCACCATTGCCAAGGCTGGAATTGCGGCCGGGGTTGATGGATTGTTTATGGAAACCCACTTTGATCCTGCCAATGCAAAAAGTGACGGTGCCAATATGCTTCACCTCGATTATATAGAAAAACTGCTAACGCATTTAACAGAAATTAGGCAAATTATATACAAACAGAAATAAAAAATAGAATTTATTCCTTGTATATATTCTTATATTCTCTTATATTAAGCAAATTATTAATTTTAATCTAAATTAAATGCATAATATGAGAGAATATTTACAACCTTTTACCGATAAGGTTTTAGAATTTTTGCCTAGCATGGTAGGTGCCGTTTTGGTTTTACTTATCGGATGGCTTATTGCGAGGGGAGTTAAGGCTGTAGTTGTCATGCTTCTTAAAAAAACTACTGTCGACGATAAATTACTCGCAAAAACAGACATAGGAGACACCAATAAATTTATTGGCAACATATTTTATTATGTCATCATGATTATTGTAATTATGGTGGTCCTTGAACTATTGGGCGTAAGCAAAGTATTATCCCCATTAGAGCGTATGGTTGCACGTATACTTAGCTTTATACCTAATTTAATAGCAGCCTTTTTAATTGGTTTTGCGGGTTATTTACTGGCAAAATTTGTATCGAACCTTATTAACCTCGGCGGAACATTTTTGGATAAGATCATAGAAAAAACAGGGTTTAAAGACACCGATAGCCTTATTAACATAATCCAAAAAGTAATTTTCATTCTTATTTTAATTCCTTTTTTGATTCAAGCTTTAAATTCTTTGGGAATAAAGGCAATATCAAGGCCGGCAAACAATATACTTAACCAGTTTACGGTATAATTACAACGGTAGAAATTTTGGAGCTGGATAAGCTTACCAACATTTTAAACGAAATTCTAGAGCTTACCGCACAAATTTTATTCGGCCTGTTTATATTGGTCATAGGAAATTACATTTCACTCCTTATTTACAATATGGTAAACAAGTCGCAAAGCAACAAATTTGTAGCCGGGATAATCCGTGCGGCTTCCCTAGCATTATTTATTGCAATAGCATTGCGTACCATGGGGATTGCCAACGAGATTGTTGAAACGGCCTTTACCTTTATTATAGGCGCCATTGCTGTTACCGTTGCATTAAGCTATGGCCTTGGTGGCCGTGAAGCGGCTGGAGAACATTTTAAAGAGATTATTCAGAAACTTAAGGGCAAAGAGCCTTCAAAAGAAAAATAACTAAAAATAATTATATAACTACCCTAAACTGTTTAGGAGTTTTTCCATAAGCCCTTTTAAATGCCGCACTAAAATGTGTGGCATTTTTATATCCCACTTCTCCGGCAATTTCATAAATTGGGAGCTGAGTGACTTTTAATAATTCTTTCGCTTTGTTCATTTTTTTATCAGAATAAAACTCATTTACAGAACAACCAAAGACCCGCTTAAATTCTTTTTTGAATATATATTCGTTGAGCGCCATTTTTCGGGACATTTCCTTGATTGAATAATTCTGGTCCAAATTGTCCAACATAAATTGCTTAGCGGCATACAATTTCTTTAATATTTTATCCTGATTGACCCCCGATTTTTGTATTTGTCCATTTTTATAATTGTTTAATTGCAAGGCCAGCAATTCCAATAACTTTGCCTCTAGAAACAATCTTTTGCTCACCCCCTCAAGTGTTGTTTCTTGAATATGAGCCAATATTGTAAGTATCTCGTTAGACATAGGATGCACCAAATGATTATCGTTGTACGATTTAAAGTCGTTTACCTCCATAATGCCCCGCTGTTGCAAGTAAGAGTATGGAAAACTAATGTTTACCTCCCTATACGGCCGTTCTCCCGTTAGTCTGACATATCCTTTAAATTCTTCAACCCTTGCCATGTAACATTCCTGGCTTTCATTTAAAACATCGTTGTTGCCACGCAGGGAAATAATTTTTTCCCCTTCAATTAAAAAAGACATGTGTATAAAATCCTCGTTTGTTTCGTTATAAAAAACAAGGTCCTTTTCCAGTTCGAGATTACATGTTTGAATGGAAACACTCCCGATTTGAACATGTTTGATATCCCCTTTTCCATATTTACCATGGACTTTGTATACGGCATAATCGCAACCAACTCCATTAACCACTGAAATACAAGACCCTACAACTTCTTTAAAGCCGATGTCTCTGCCCTTGAGATTGATTAATTCACAGTTAATAAAATCGCGTCTTTTTTTTTCCATATCACGTCATTGCCATAGCATTTCCTTTTCTAAATTTGCCACTCGATTTATTTAGACCAAATATAAATAACTGATTTCATATGAAGAACATATTTACAGCCTTTTTGTTCCTATTCTCAACCTTATCTATTTTCGGGCAAAATGGCAGTATAAAAGGAAAAGTAATTTCCAATCAAGGTTACCCCATCTCAAATGCAAATGTATTAATATCCGGGACAAATATTGGTATAAACACCGATATCTCAGGAGATTTTCAAATAGACAATCTAGCCCCGCAAACTTATAAACTTAAAATTTCATATGTTGGCTATAAAGAAAAAAAAATAGAAGCCAAGGTATTTAGCAATCAAGTAACCACTGTTGCAACTATTGAATTAAAAGAAGTAAACGAATCTCTGGACGAAGTGGTCCTGAAAGCTAACAAAACAAACAAATTTTACAAGCCAGAAAGCACGGTCGTTTCCAAGCTCCCTCTTAAAGATCTTGAAAACCCGCAAGTATACAACACCATTCCTTCTCAGTTATTGAGCGAACAAGTAGTTACAAATTTTGATAATGCGCTAAAAAATGTTCCCGGTTTATATAAGTTATGGGAATCTACTGGAAGAGGTGCCGATGGAAGCGGTTATTACTCCCTTCGCGGTTTTGCCGTTCAACCAACCATGATTAACGGATTACCGGGATTAACCAATGGGACGCCCGACCCTGCTAATATTGAAAGTGTTGAAGTAATTAAAGGCCCTTCTGGAACACTCTACGGAAGTAGCTTGATTAGTTATGGCGGACTTATCAATATCAATACCAAACGTCCCTATTTTGATAAATTTGGCGGAAATGTATCGTATACGGCCGGAAGTTATGGGTTAAATCGCGTAACCGCCGATGTAAACACCCTCTTAAGTACCGAGAAAAACATTGCTGTTCGTATAAATTCGGCATACCATACACAAAACAGCTTTCAGGATGCAGGGTTTAAAAAGTCGTTTTACATAGCACCATCGTTGGCTTATGAGGTGAACGATCGTTTGTCGTTCTTTATCAATACTGAATTCTACAACGGTAAAAACACCAATCAAACCATGTTATTTTTAGATCGCGCTTCTGAGTTACGCGTTCACAATATGGATGAATTAGGTTACAACAACAACCGTTCTTATACAAGCAACGATTTGTATGTAAACAACCCTACTTATAGTTTGCAAGGTGAGATGCGCTATAAAATAAGCGACAATTGGACCTCTCAAACTGTTTTTTCACGCTCCAATGCTAAGTCAGATGGATATTATTCATATTTATATGAAATCACAAATACAGTTAATCAACAAGCTCCTATTAACGACGGCATCATTCTATCTCGATATACAAGCAAACAAAACTCTGAAACCTTAGGTACAGATATTCAACAAAATTTTATTGGCGAATTCAATCTAGGGAACTTCAAAAATAAAATGGTAGCCGGTTTAGATTTCTTCAATCAAAAAGTAATCAATAATGGTACCGGATATGGAAATCAAGGTTATGTATATATTGGTTCTAACAATGAAGAATTTCAAGCTGTCCTTCCGGCATTGCACGAGCAATCGGGCACTCCAATGGGAACATCGTACCCAGATGATTCGGGTGTGCTTACACAGGCAGGTGCCGATGCCGGTATTGCCCAATTAGCAAACCCCGGGGCTCAATATAGCGAATCGGAACAAAAAATATATAGTGCTTATGTGTCTGATGTAATCTACTTTATGCCTGAGCTTTCTGCAATGGCCAGTGTACGTCTTGATCATTTCTCGAATGACGCTCATGACCAAACAGCTTTTTCACCAAAATTCGGATTGATTTATCAACCAATACTCGATAAGGTTTCTGTTTTTGCAAATTATATGAATGGATTTACAAATGTAGCCCCTGTAACAGTAATTACTGATGGAAATCAATCAACACAAACCTTAGACCCAGAACATGCCAATCAGTTTGAATTTGGTACTAAATTAAACTTGTTCAACAATAAATTGGCTGCAACCATAAGCTATTATGATATTGAAGTGAGCAATAGAGCTTTAAGAATTGATATTGATGCAGATAATTATTACTACAATCAAGAAGGGAAACAAAGTAGCAAAGGTTTTGAGACCAGTATAACTGCCAACCCCATTGAAGGTTTGAACATTGTTGCCGGATACAGTTACAACGACAGTAATCTTGAAGAAGGTGATGCAGCTTTTGAAAATAGAAGACCGGAAGGTGCCGGACCTCAAAACTTAGCAAACCTGTGGGCTAGCTATCGTTTTCAAAACATATCTCTAAAAGGTTTTGGAGTAGGTTTTGGAGGAAATTATGCTGATGAAAACATGATTTTTAATAGAAATGTACTCGGTACTTTTACCCTGCCTTCTTATACCATCATCAACGCTTCTATCTTTTATGAAACCGAAGATTTTGGGATTACTTTAAAGCTTGACAACATAGCCAATGAAGAGTATTACGGAGGGTGGTCTACCATTAATCCACAAACCCCAAGAACACTTTCTGCTAATTTCACCTACAATTTTTAACATTAAAAAAACTATAACAACTTAAAAATTGATATGAAATGTCCATTAACAAATTGCAAACCCGCCGATATGATTAACGGAGCATTCTATCTGACCAATAAAAAATAAATATAAACTGATGAAAAGGATTTTATTAATACTACTCTGCATTATAGGATGGAGTGTCTCGGCACAACAAGGAAGCATTTTAGGAAAAGTAGTTTCAGAAGATGGTTCTTCTGTTCCTATGGCAACTGTTATGCTCAAAAAAACATCTAAAGGAACACAAGCCGACGAAAATGGTTTTTTCAATATTCAAGGAGTAAAACCCGGCAATTATACACTCGTAGTAACTAGCATTGGTTACAATAAACTTGAAACCAGAGTATCGGTAAAAGCAAACGAAGCAACACAATTAGGAATATTAAATATTGAAGAAGCTACTGAATCTTTAGATGAAGTAGTTGTAAATGGTAATGGTCATGCCAATTATCTTGTAAAGAACCCTTCGTCGTCACTTCGGTTAAAGACAGAAGTATTAGACTTGCCACAAAACATTCAAATCATCAGCAATCAACTTATTAAAAGTCAGAATTTGGTAAGCATGATGGAAAATGTTACTCGAAATGTCAGTGGTGCACAAATGATTGAACATTGGGGAACTTTTGCCCGCATCAATATGCGTGGTTTTAAATTACCTGCCTTCAGAAACGGAATGAATGTAGAATTGCCATGGGGACCATTATCAGAAGACATGTCGATGGTTCAAAATATAGAATTTGTTAAAGGCCCTGCCGGGTTTATGTTATCGGCCGGTGAACCAGGCGGCTTTTATAACGTGGTAACAAAAAAGCCCACCAAGCATAGCATTAACGAAATTTCACTTACAGCCGGAAGCTTTAACAGCTATCGTGCAACCTTCGATTCTGGTGGCGCTTTAACCCCCGATGGAAAATTACAATATCGTTTAAATGGGATGTACCAGAATGCAGACTCCTTCCGTGAGTATGAAGAAAGTAACCGTTTTAGCATTGTTCCTTCTTTAAAATATGAAATTTCAGATAAGACTTCTATTACTACAGAGTTTACCTATCAAGAATCTAATCAAATTACAGGTGCTGCTTATGTATTTGCCCCTGTTGAAGATGGTTTTGGCAGTTTGGACCGCGATTTTAGTTTTCTGGACGAAGATTTCCCTAAATCCGATATCGAAGAATTAAGCATTTTGGTAAACGCAACTCATAATTTTAACGATAAATGGTCTGTACAAGGTCAATATATGTACATGGATTATACGGTAGAAGGTTCTTCTACCTGGCCGAATGCGGCCCTTCCCGGGGGTGATTTTTACCGCGGGTTAAGCATTTGGGACGCCGTTAGTACCAACGAACTTGGACAAATATATGTAAATGGCGAATTCAATACCGGAGCTATAAAACACAAAGTAATGGGCGGTTTTGATTACCGATACATTCAATATTGGGCCGATTGGGGACAAAACGGAAGTATTGATGCTGAAGGCAATCCGTTTAATGTTTATAACCCCATTTATGGTAATGCCGTATATCCTGAATTTGACAGAAGTCAGCCTGTTAAAACACGTGGTGCAGCCAATTACCAAGGGAATAAATACAATGCTTTCTATTTGCAAGATGAAGTTTGGATGTGGAACGACCGATTACGTTTAACATTGGCCGCCCGATACAATGATGCTTCAATTTTTGCATACGGACAAGGAAGCCAAGATTCTAAGGTAACTCCAAGAATAGGTGTCAATTTTAGCATTCTTCCCGACTTTACTGTTTATGGATTATTCGATCAATCGTTTAAACCTCAATCAGGAAATAATATAGAAGGTACAGATATTCCCTTTGACCCTGAAGTAGCAACCGATATTGAAGGAGGAATAAAAAAGCAATGGTTTAACGGAAAGTTAAGTACCGGGCTAACCGCTTACCAAATAACAAAAGAAAACTATTTAGTGAGCGCAATAGACACCGACAATCCTTCCATACCATATCAAGCCCAAGTAGGCGAAGTACAATCAAAAGGATTGGAATTCGATATGCAAGGACAAATAACAGAAGCCATAAATGTGGTGTTAAACTATGCAAATACAAATGTTGAAGTTACCGAAGATCCATATACACCAGAAAATGTAGGTAATAAAATTGCCGGTCATGCCAAGCATATGACCAACGGTTGGGTAAACTATTCATTCCTTCCGGGTACCGCTTTGCACGGTTTTGGCGTTTCTTTAGGCTACCAGTATCAAGCAGATCGTTCTACTTGGTCATGGGGAGCAGAAAACGAGGCCGTATTACCTAATTATTTCCGTATGGACGGAGGTTTATCATGGGCAAACGACCATTTTAGAGTAAATTTAAACATTAACAATATTTTAGACGAATACCTTTATTCCGGTGCTGCTTATCCTGGTTATGTATACTGGCAAAGTGAACCAGGAATCAACGGAAGATTAACAGTATCATACAGATTTTAGTAAACTAAATAAAAAACACATGAAAAAAATTATTGCATTAACGGTATTATTGTTATCCTCGGCGAGCACATTTGCCCATTATTTATGGATAGAAACCAATGCTCAAGGAGAAATTGGTAAAGAACAAGAAATAAAAGTACATTTTGGGGAATACACCTATGGGGTTATTGAAGAAGTGGAAGGCGAAGCTTTTTCAAAAGTCAATAAATTTTCATTATGGGTAGTGTCTCCCTCAGGAGAAAAACAACTTTTGGAAACTTCGGCAGAAAAAGACCACTACAAGGCACTTTTCACCCCAAAAGAAAAAGGGACGTACACCGTGCTTTTAAACAATAACGAGATTGACGTAATAGATTATACGCAATATGATTTTGGGATTTTTAAAACCCATTACCACTCGGTTGCCAATATAAATGTTGATAACAAGAACAACACGGCCACCCAAAATGAAACAGGGATTACCGTAAAGCGTATTGCTACAGACAACAATGAGGTTAAGCTACAGGTTTTGTACAAAAACGAGCCTTTGGCAAAAAATGAAGTACAAATATACGTTACCGATCTATGGTCCAAAACATTGCATACAGATGAAGAAGGCTATATCTCGTTTAAACAGCCCTGGGAGACAAAATACATTGTAGAAACAACCTACAAAGAAGAAGTTCCCGGTACTTATAATGATGAAGATTACGAATTTATATGGCATTGTGCCACGTATTGTATTCCTGAGTAGGCATACACAATATAACAGCATTGCAACTCTGACTTAACACATCAGAGTTGTATGCATTTAAAAAAACGAATAACCAAATTTAATTACAAAAATGGTAGCAACAACAATTTTACTAATGTTTATGGGGTTTTACGCCCTATATAGCAGTTCAAAAAGAGCCGTTCTCAATCAGTCAAAGTTCGATATTTGGTTGCAAGAAAAATACAGTCCGTTAAAAGCAACGGGGCTTTTATTAATAACAATTGCCTTGGGCGTTGCCATACTCCATAAAGGTTTTGCTTCGGGCATTTTTTATTGGTTTATTATTTTAATGACGTTGGGCAGCTTAATAGTTTTAGTCTCCCCGCTACGGGTATTTAATTACAAGGCCATTGCCACTACCCTTATATGCATCGTTTTTATAGAAAACTTTTTAATTTAGCACATGCCCGCCAATAAAAAGTATTTAACACAATCTCCATGGCAAAGAATTGCCAAGATAACCGCCGGCTTTATAGGTGGGTATATAGTTACCATTACATTGCATTTGGCATTGGCTACCTGGCTAAATCATGTTAACGTAATTATAACCCTTACCTATTCGGGGTTTATTTTATGGGCCACGTTAATGATTGTGGCCTTTCTAGCCAAAAGCGGATGGAAAATCTGGGCAATTTATTTAGCACTTGCCTTTCTTTTTTATGTTATTTTTTATTTTGGCAATATGTACAACCCCATTATCCAACCATAAATGAACCAACGCTCTTATAATATCTTTTTTCATTTACATACCATAAGCGGTATTATTATCAGTGCGGCCTTGTTTGTTATTTTCTTTGCCGGGTCGTTTGCTTTTTTCAGGGACGAGATTGCCAATTGGCAAAAAAACGAAGAAATTGCACTTACCGAGAACGGCATTACCGTAAATCTGGACACTGTTTTAGATTCATTAAAAAACAATTACAATTTATACGGAAGGGATATTGAAATAGCCAAACACTATAACGAAAGAAGGGTAAGTGTAAACTTAAGTGCTTCAAAAGATTCTTTAGCGACCAAAGAAGATAAAGCAGGAGCCTTTTTTTACCTGGACACGCAAACATACAATGCCTATACATACGTCCAATCGTATACGCTTGGCGAATTTCTATACCGTTTGCATTTCTTTGCACAAATAAAGTATCCTTTTGGGTATTACCTTTCGGGGTTTGTGGCCTTCTTTTTCCTCTTTGCCATTATTACCGGAGTACTTATTCATTGGAATAAAATTATCTCAAACTTTTACACTTTCCGCCCAAAGGCAAAGTTTAAAACCATATGGACCGATGCCCACACGGCCTTGGGCACAATAGGGCTTCCTTTTCAATTTGTATATGCCGTAACTGGTGCTTTTTTTATGCTGAGCTTACTCATGGCGGCACCAAATGTTATGTTTTTATATAACGGAAACCAACAAAAGTTATACGAAGACCTGGAATATTTTGATAAACCGGTTGCTCTCTCTTATCAAAAAATAGAAACAGTGCCATCTGTTGAAGTCTTTGTAGGCAAAACCAAAAAAGAATGGAACGGTTTTGAGGTTTCCCATATCCATATATATAATTATGCCGACAGTAATATGCAGGTTGCCGTTGAAGGCGAATTGGAAAAGGACATAAAATTTACGGGAACCGGAAAAGTTATTTACAATGCCATTTCTGGCGAAATTCTTTCCAAAAAGAACCCAATTACCAAAACATCCTATCTAGACGGTGTAAAAAATGCAATGTACAAGCTTCATTATGGCGATTACGGCGGACTTACATTACGCTTAATAAGCTTTGTTTTGGGGCTCATCTCCTGTTTTGTTATTATCTCGGGGGTATTAATATGGTTGGTTGCCAGAGATAAAAAAAATGTTCCCGAGAAAAAGCGGCGCTTTAATAAAATCTTGGTAAATATTTATTTGTCTATATGTTTAAGCATGTACCCAATAACGGCACTTGCCTTCATTGCCGTTAAAGTATTTCATCCGGTCGGGCAATCTTTTATTTACAAGTTCTATTTCATTGGCTGGTTGTTGCTTTCGGTATTTTTCTTCATAAAAAGGAGCAATTATTTCACTAATAAATATTGCCTTCTTTCAGGAAGTATCCTTGGACTGCTTATTCCAATTGCCAACGGTATAACAACAGGAAACTGGCTATGGAAAACATATGTAAACAATCAATTCCAATCGTTTTTTATAGACATATTTTGGATAATCTTGGCTTTCACCACACTTATAATTACTTTTAAAATAAAAAGAAAGCCTTTAAAACCATAATATTATAACCTCCACCAAAACAGTTTATTTAAAAAAAAACCTTATTTTAGTATTAAAATCTTTACATTATGAATAAGAGAATTATTGCTTCGCTTATAGTATTATGCTTAATCTATGCATGCGGAACCACCACCAAAATCACAGCTTCATGGGCCAACAAAGAAGCTTTTGCAACAAAAAAATATAAAAGCGTCTTTATTGCAGCCATTACCAGCAATGTACCCGCTAAAACTGTTATTGAAGACGAATTGGCATTTCAAATGCAGGAAAGGAGCATTAAGCCTACAAAAAGTCACGATGTATTTCCCGGTACTTTTACCAAAGACAACAAGCCTTCAAAAGAAACATTGTTAAAAGGCATTAAAGACTCGGGGAGCGAGGCAATACTTACGGTAACCCTCCGGGACGAAGAAACCGAATCCAGGTATGTGCCAGGAACCACAAATTATGCCATGTACAGCCCGCTAGGTTATGGCTACTACGGCAATTTCTATGGTTACTACAACTCTGTATATGGTTTTGGTTACGACCCCGGTTACTATACCACAGACAAGGTATACTATTTAGAGACAAACATCTACGATGCCAGCAGCGAAGAACTTATATGGTCTGCACAATCCAAAACGTACAACCCCACCGATATAGACAACTTTACAAAAGGCTATACAGAAGCCATTATTGGTAAATTGCAAGACGATGGTATTTTGGCCAAATAGCTAAAATATAGGCAACTTTTATAAAAAGTGGTTATGGAAATTTTTCTTCATAACCACTTTTTCTGTTTTAAAAAATAACTATCTTTATAATAAATAAGGATTTTTACTTCCCCATTCTCTACAAAAATTAGGTTTTCAAATAGTATTATATACAAGCCTATAATTTGTCTAATCAACAATTTGTACAGAATGTTTTACAAAACCAACCGCACTTTATTATTCCTGCTATTCACTTGTATTTTTTTTCAAAATGCCATGGCTCAAAACGATACCATCGTTATGGATAATGGCGATAAATTTATTGGAGAAATAAAAGAAATGAAAAACGGTGTCCTCACCATGGAAACCGATTACAGCGACAGCGATTTTACCATAAAATGGACACACATAAAAAAAATAGATAGCGACCAATATTATTTATTAACGCTTAAAGATGGGCTAAGGTTAAATAGCGACCTGCACACCAAACCAAAAGACACAGGGGTGGTAGATGTTAAAAACCTAGATAAGATAACCACCGTTAAAATTGAAGACATTGTATATGTCAAGGCCGTAAAAACCACTTTTTTTTCCAGGTTGAGCGCCTCTGTATCGGTCGGGTACAACTTTACAAAAAGCAACAGCCTAAGCCAGTTTACCGTCCGGAGTAACATTGGCTATATTGCCGACAAGTGGGGCTTTAACGGGAGCTACAACTCGGTAAGGAGCAGCCAGGAAGATGTAGACGAAACCCAACGTACCGATGCCAATATTGGCGCCAAGTATTTTTTAAAGAACGATTGGTTTGTCATGCTCTCGGGAGATTTCCTATCAAACGAAGACCAAAAACTTAAACTCAGGTCCACCATTAAAGGCGGTCTCGGTAAATACATTATTCATTCCAACAGGGTCTATTTTTCGGCCAATTCGGGACTTGCATGGAACAACGAGCGCTTTACCGACGCCGAAGAACAAAACAGAAACAGCTTGGAAGCATATCTAGGGCTCGAAATAAACATGTTCGACTTCGATGATATCAGCCTCTTTTCAAACATAACCGCATACCCGAGTTTAACCGAAAGCGGCAGGATAAGAACCGATTTTAGCCTGGACCTTAAATACGACCTCCCTTTAGACTTTTTTATAAAAGTGGGCTTAACGCATAACTTCGACAGCAAACCCGTAGAAGATGCGGCAAAAGTGGATTACATTTTCCAAACAACGTTTGGTTGGGAATTATAAAAACAGCAGGCACTTATAATTTTTATACACATGAAAAAACAAAAAGCAATCCCCTTAAAGCGCTTCCCCCTATTTATATTCTTGTTCCTTTCTTTTTCTGTCCTTGCACAAGAGGCAGCAAATACGGCAGGCGAACAAAACAGCAATGAAACCGAAACCTTTAAACACCATAAACCGGCAATCTTTACCGGCTATAGCTGGGTTCCACAGGGAAGAAATGAAAACACCGGGGAAAAAGAAACCATTTTTGTTCCATCTATTGGCTTTTCATACGAGTATTGGTTCTCCGAAAAATGGGCAATTGGTACCTATAACGATGTTGAAATTGTAAAATACGAAGTAGAACGCGACGATGAAGACATAGACCTAAAGCGGGAAAACGCACTATCCCTCTCCCTCGCAGCCGTGTACGAAGTATTGCCAAAATGGACCCTAATTGCCGGTGGCGGGCTGGATATAGATAAAAACGAAACCCTGCCCATTCTCCATTTGGCAACCGAATATGTTATTTTGGAAAAAAACGCTACCGAACTTTCCGTAAGCCTTTCATACAATAACAAAGAATATTACGATACCTTCTCCATAGGCCTTGTACTTGGTAAAAAATTATAAATAACCAGCATAAAGTTTAGTATCAACCATTAAAAATTAAATACACACATGAAAAAGATCAATTTATTCCACACATGCTATTGGCTATTGGCATGTTTGCTCATAACTGGCTGCGACCAAGACGGGCCGGATTATGTAGACGAACTGGACGTGGTTTATACCAACTACGACGACTCTTTTAATTTCGACGAACAACTCACCTATGCCGTTCCAGACAGTATTATAGAGGTAGACGATATCGATTTTGACGACGAACTTATTTCCCCAGATTTCATAGACCCCATTTATGGCGATGTAATCCTGGACAACATCGTGGCAAATATGGACAACAGAGGCTGGCAACAAGTAGACAAAGATGCAGATCCCGATGTAATTATCCTGGCAGCCGCCATGCAAACAACCAACCTGTATTATTATTACGATTGGGGCTACTGGGGCTGGTGGTATCCAGGTTTTTACCCAGATTGGGGCTGGTGGTACCCGGGTTATTACCCACCCGTGGTAAGCGCATACCGCTCCGGCACCCTTGTACTGCAAATGACCTATCCCGCCGGTATTGGCGTTAACGACAATATCCCGGTAGTATGGACATCAGCCATTAACGGCCTCCTCGAAGGAAGCACCAGCTCCATTAACGACAGGCTCAAGAACACTGTTGACCAAGCATTTATACAATCTCCATATTTAAGCAAATAAAAAACCGATATGAAAAAGTTAATTGCCATAATTGCATTGTGCATAGCCACCTATAGCGCCAAAGCGCAAGAACTCCAAATGGAATCTATTACCAGCTTTAATTACAGCATCGGTATCCCTGTGGGCAACCTAAGCGACTTTATCTCAAAAGTAAGCCCCCTAGGGTTTTCCATAGACTACAAAAGGGCCATTACACCCAATATATATGTTGGTGGAGAATTTGGTATGAACAATTTTTACGAAGAACGCTCCTACCAAACATACACAGAGGGCACGGCCTCCATTAGCGGTATCCAGACCCGGTACAACACAAGCATACCCATAACCATTACCGCCGATTATATCTATACTGCAAACAATCAGTTCAAGCCCTATTTTGGAATCGGTTTGGGCACCGTGTACAATTACCGCGAAATAGACCTCGGCCTATTCAATTCTACCATAAACACATGGTTCTTCACCATCAAGCCAGAAGCCGGCGTAATATTCAACCTAAATTCCTTCACGGGTATTAAACTTGGCGCACGGTATTTCCAGACGTTCAACACCAAAGATATAGATGCCTATTCTTACTTTGCCATCGATGTCGGTTTCGTGCTCATGCACTTCTAAAAAATCAAAAAGCGCATAGTGTTTATACATTATGCGCTTTTTTTAAACAACCTAACCAATAAATAAACTAATTACCTATAAGGGTATAATATATATCTTTTTCATAGCACTTCCCCCTACTAATAATATACAATATAGAAAATGTTTAAATAAAATTCTAATTTCTTAAACATAATTAATATTAAATTAACATCAAACAAACAGTATACTGCCCTTAACCATTGCTGTCATCTTGTCACAGAATCCTGATTGGTATTTTTTTTGAAACCTCCCTTTTAAACAATTTAAAATAAAAATACCAGAGATATGACTACCGGAAACATTAATGTATCTGTTGAAAATATTTTCCCGCTCATAAAAAAGTTTTTGTACAGCGACCACGAAATCTTTTTAAGGGAACTTATATCCAATGCTACCGACGCCACACTTAAATTAAAACACCTAACAAATATTGGTGAAGCTCCAGGCGTTGAATACGGAAACCCCGTAATAGAAGTAAAAGTAGACAAAGAAGGGAAAAAACTTCATATTATCGACCACGGTATCGGGATGACTGCCGATGAAGTTCAAAAATACATCAACGAAGTAGCCTTTTCGGGTGCCGAAGAATTCCTGGAAAAATACAAAGACTCGGCCAAAGACAGCGGCATTATTGGCCATTTCGGGCTAGGGTTCTACTCTGCCTTTATGGTGGCCAATACCGTCGAGATCATTACAAAATCATACAAAGACGAGCCCGCCAGCCATTGGTCCTGCGACGGTTCGCCTAAATATTCATTAGAACAAGCCGATAAAAAAGAGCGCGGCACAGAGATTATCTTGCACATCAACAAAGATTCCGAAGAATTTTTAGATGATGCCAAAATAACCCAGCTCTTGACCAAGTACAACAAGTTCATGCCAATCCCCATCAAGTTTGGCACCAAAGAAGAAACAAAAACCACAGGTCAAGGAGACAATGCCAAAGAAGAAAAAATCACGGTAGACAACATCATCAACAACCCAGATCCGGCATGGACAAAACAACCGGCCGATTTAAAAGAAGAAGATTACAAAAACTTCTACAGAGAGCTCTACCCCATGCAGTTCGAAGAGCCCCTGTTCCATATCCACCTTAATGTAGACTATCCGTTTAACTTAACGGGAATTTTATATTTCCCCAAGTTATCAAACGATATGAGCATGCAAAAAGACAGGATTCAACTATACCAAAACCAAGTATTCGTTACCGATAACGTAGAAGGCATAGTACCCGAATTCCTCACCATGCTAAAAGGAGTTATAGACTCCCCCGACATCCCGTTAAACGTATCGCGTTCTTATTTACAGGCAGACGGGAACGTAAAGAAAATCTCCAGCTACATTACCAGAAAAGTAGCCGATAAGCTTAAATCCATCTTCAACGAAAACCGTGAAGACTTCGAGAAAAAGTGGAACGACATTAAAATTGTTATTGAATACGGAATGCTTTCTGAAGATAAATTCTTTGAAAAAGCAGACAAATTCGCCCTTTACCCTACCGTAGACGGCACTTATTACACTTTTGAAGAATTACAGGAAAAAATAAAAGACGGGCAGACCGACAAAGACAACAAGCTCGTTATACTATATGCAAGCGACAAAGACGCACAGCACACCTATATAAACGAAGCAAAAGAACGCGGCTACGAAGTATTATTGCTGGACTCCCCCATTGTATCGCACCTGCTTCAAAAGTTGGAGACCTCCAAAGAAAACATTTCGTTTGCCCGCGTAGATGCCGATTCCATAGACAACCTCATCAAAAAAGACGACGAGAAAATCTCAAAACTCTCCGAAGAAGAAAAAGAAACATTAAAAACCACTTTAGACGAGGTAATCCCAAAAGAAAAGTTCACCGTCCAACTAGAGGCACTAGACAGCAATGCATCTCCGTTTACCATAACCCAGCCCGAGTTTATGCGCCGCATGAAAGAGATGAGCGCAACCGGTGGCGGTATGTTCGGCATGGGCAACATGCCTGAAATGTACAACCTGGTCGTAAACACAAACCACGAATTGGTAAACCAGATAGTAAACACCAAAACAAAAGCCAAACAAGAGCGCTTAATAAAGCAATCCCTAGACTTGGCACGCCTGTCTCAAGGGCTGCTTAAAGGCGAGGAGCTTACCAATTTTGTAAAGCGCAGTTACGAGATGATCAAGTAAACATCTATAACAACATACCCAATTATAAAAAAGCTGTTTGAAACATTTCAAGCAGCTTTTTTTTCGTTTATTATCACCCATGCCCAAACACAGATATAGGGCATGCATTAAAAAAATGCCATACACGTACATAAAAATAATAAAGGTACCCACAAAAAGCATTGGAGCATGTTCAATTAGCATTGGAATACATTCAAAAAGCGTTGGAGCAAGTTCAATTAGTATTGAAGCACAATAAATAGCTGTTTTAGCAGCAATGTTATCATTTATCAATTAATAATCAACTATCTCACTAACCACTTTTCCCTTATCACTATTAAAGGTCAACAGTTATATAATATTATATTTTATCTTTTTATTAATAGTTTTTTATGATGAAAGAATTAATTTGAAAGAAAAAGAATGGCCATAATTGGATCGATTATAAAAGGAATCATTGAGTTAGCCGATACGGTAACAACCGAAGAAAACCCAGTTGATGCACAACACAACGTTTTAATGAAACTGCTCGATACTGCCAAAAATACCCGCTTTGGAATGGATTATGGATTTGCTGAAATTTTAAAACATGAAAATCCCGAGCAGGTCTTTGCCAGAAACATACCTTTTTTTGATTATAACCAAATGCAAGAACAATACTGGAAACATTTGCACGAAGGCAAAATGGATATTAGTTGGCCCGGAAACCCGGAATATTATGCTTTGAGTTCCGGTACGACCGGAAAAACAAGCAAACGAATCCCAATAACCAATGAAATGCTGGAAGCCATAAAAAAAACGGGAATCAAACAAGTGGCTTCATTAGCTAATTTTGACCTTCCTGCCGAATTTTTTGAGAAAACCATAATGATGTTGGGCAGTTCTACAAATCTGGTCCATAAAAATGGGCATTTAGAAGGAGAGATAAGCGGTATAAGTGCAAGCAATATCCCATTTTGGTTTCGTGGATATTACAAGCCCGGCGAAGAAATCTCTAAAATAGACAATTGGGACGAGCGCGTGCAAAAAATTGCTGAAGAAGCTCCCAATTGGGATATTGGGGCTTTAAGCGGAATTCCTTCCTGGATGGAATTAATGCTTAAAAAAGTTATAGCCCATAATAAAGTGGAGGATATTCATGACATTTGGCCAAATTTACAGGTTTATGCCTCTGGAGGGGTCGCTTTTGGGCCATACAAAAAGAGTTTTAATGCCTTATTGAAGCATCCTATTACCATAATAGATACGTATTTGGCTTCCGAAGGCTTTTTGGCCTATCAAGACCGGCCCAATACCAATGCAATGAAACTGGTGCTGGATAACGGTATTTACTTTGAGTTTGTGCCCTTTAAGCCCGAATATATACATCCAGATGGCTCGATAGTTGCAAATGCTCCGTCCCTTACTATAAGTGATGTAAAGGAAGGCGTAGAATACATTTTGATTCTTTCCAGCGTTTCCGGGGCATGGCGCTATTTAATAGGCGACACTATAAAGTTTACCAATGTTTCCCGGGCGGAAATTAGTATTACCGGGCGTACCAAGTTTTTTTTAAATGTCGTGGGGTCGCAGCTTTCGGTTAATAAAATGAATGATGCCATTCAAAAAATAGAAAAAGAATTTAATACCGAAATCCCAGAATTTACCATTGCTGCCATTAAGTTCAACGGGGAGTTTTACCACAAATGGTACATTGGCACCCCAACTCCCAATATAGATGAAGAAAAAATAGCCAAGGCCCTTGACGAAGCATTGAAAAAAGCCAATAAAAATTACAAAGTTGCCAGGTCTAAAGCTTTAAAGGGTGTAAAATTGGTAGCTGTGCCACCAGCGGTCTTCCATGACTGGAACGAACACAATAAAAAGAAGGGCGGTCAAGTAAAAATGGAACGCGTTATGGACAAGGATAAATTTAAGGAGTGGGAAGAATTTGTAGGTAAAAAAGGCTAACCTATTGTAGAAATCAGGTTTTAATGTCCTTGGTTAACTCCATAATATCTTCTGGAGAAAGGTACAACCTTTTAATGCGGGCCTTATACTTTTCGGACAAGCTAGTATGGTTGAGTATAAAATTCTTGGTCTTCATGATATAATTTCCCATGCCGTGACTTACTGCATACATGTCGGCAGTTTTTTCGGCAGTGCGGATATGTTTTCCTATGAAAACATACTTCATTCCGAAGAAAAACAAATTCAAGCTACTCCTATGAAGGTAATCTACAATATGCCCGAGCTCATGGCCTATCCAACCTATAACAACATCTTCGGGAACATTATTAATACTAAATTTTTCTCCTTCAATATTAAAATGATTGCTTATAAAAATATAATAAGACCTCTTCCCCTTAGGTTTCCACAATGATTTAAAATCTGGCTGTGCCTGCATAAAAGAACGTTGTAGCTTATCTTTAAACCTATATTTAATAGAAACCCCGTTTAATTCCGGAAAATATTCCAACGCTTTTAGAACCTCTTTCCTTATGGCCAACGGTATTTCCTTTTTTGGGTATTTTGTTATCTTTTCCATTTATTATAATATAAGGAAAAGCCACTAATAAAGCAACCTTACAAGAAGAATTATTAAAAATGCTTTAAGAAGATTTCTTGATATATGGTGTTGATAATAAATAAGTTGGGCAAGTATTTTTTCTTTTGTTTAAAAAAAGTAGTATTTTCAAGATATGATTGTGCCACTACTTTTAGGATTGCCGGTTGTACTACTTTTTACGTACTGGGGGTTTAACCTTACAGACATTGCGTATTCTAAAATTTATGGCAAGCCAATGATTGTGCACGATCATTTGTATTTAAAGAATTTAAATACCGACGATATTAGGATAATAGCCAGGTATTCTTCTTTTTACAATAAGCTTGGGGCATACAAAAAACGTATTTTTAAACACCGTGTCCTGATGTTTATTAACGATAAGCAGTTTATAGGGCTCGATGGTTTTGAAGTTACCCGAGATGCCAAAGTATTGATTGCTTCTGTTGCGGTAATGCTGTCTTTTGGTATGCGCAACTACCTTATTGAATCGGTTAACAAAATTATTATTTATCCGAGTCCTTATTTTTCATCAATCAACCGGAAATATCATTTGGGAGAATTCAATCCGCTGTTAAAAACAATAGTTTTTTCCTGGAGCGATTTTTTGGCGGGCTTTCAGCATAACAAGTCCAATATTAACTTAGGGGTCCATGAATTTGCCCATGCCATATATTTTGGTTCTTTGCACTATAGCGATTCCAGTTCGGTATTGTTTTTCAACGGTATTAAAAAAATAGATGCTTTACTTCATACAGAAACATATATAGATAAACTTTCCGAAACAAATTACTTGCGGAAGTATGCATATACTAATAAATTTGAATTTTTTGCGGTATGTCTTGAGCATTTTATAGAATCTCCTTTACAATTTCAAGAACAAGCGCCCGAACTATTCGGCATTATAAAACAAATGATGAATTTCGAGGTCGTGGATGTCAGCAATGTTGCTTGACATATTATATAGCTACTTGTTTTTCTCTTTTTTGGCAATACTTTCAAGGATTATTTTAGCATGAACCCTTGAGTTTTCTATAAACCACAAATGTGTGTCCATGCCACCGCAAATAACACCGGCCAGATAAAGGTTTGATTGATTTGTTTCCATGGTATCTTCGTTGTACTGCGGATAAAACTTCCCATCGTCCGAGAGTTTTACGCCTATTTTTTCAAGAAAGCCGAAATTTGGTTTATAGCCGGTAAGCGCAAGGACAAAGTCGTTTTTAATTGTTTTTTCCCCTTCAGGCGTATCAAGGACCAGGCTATCTTCTTTCACTTCTTTTAAAGTGGTGTTAAAAAATGCCCGTATGCTTCCTTCGGCTATGCGGTTTTCAATATCTGGTTTTACCCAATATTTTACCCGTCTTCCAATTTCCGGACCGCGAACAATCATGGTAACATCGGCACCTTTTCGGTAACATTCCAAAGCAGCATCAACAGCAGAATTACTGGCACCTATAACGGCCAATTTCTGCATGGAATAAAAATGCGGGTCTTTGTAATAATGGGCCACTTTTGGCAGGTTTTCTCCCTTAATGCCCATTGTATTCGGCATATCGTAAAAGCCCGTGGAAACAATTACATATTTGCAGGAATATATCTCTTTTTCGGTTGTTACCACAAAAGAACCGTTTTCTTTTTTTTCTGTTGAAACAACTTTTTCAAAAAGATTGATACAAAGGTCGTTTGAGGTTACAATTCTTCGGTAATATTCAAGAGCCTCGTTTCGTTTTGGTTTGGCCTCCTTGCTAATAAAGGGAATATTGTCTATTTCTAATTTTTCTGAAGAAGAAAAAAACTGCATGTTCATGGGGTAGTTAAACAGCGAGTTTACTATGGTTCCTTTTTCTATTATTAAATAATCGATATCTTTTTTTTTGGCTTCTAATCCGCATGCAATTCCAATAGGGCCTCCGCCAATTATAATCAACTCCTTGTAAATCATTAAGCTATGCTGTTTTTTAGGTCGGCAATTGTTTTTGTAGGTTCTTTACTTCCAAAAATAAAACTACCAGCTACCAGGACATCGGCTCCGGCTTCAATTAGTTTTTTTGCATTATCGTTGTTCACGCCACCATCTACTTCAATAACAGTAGTTGCATTATGCGTAATGATAAGCTCTTTAAGCTGTTTTATTTTTTTATAGGTGTTTTCTATAAATGATTGCCCGCCAAATCCGGGGTTCACGCTCATAATAAGCACTAGGTCGATATCGTTTATTACCTCTTCCAAAACATATACACTGGTGTGTGGATTTAGTGCCACGCCCGCTTTCATGCCCTCAATTTTTATGGCTTGCAAGGTTCTGTGTAAATGCGTACAGGCTTCATAGTGGACCGTGAGACTGTTTACTCCCAAATTGGCAAAATCCTTAATATACCTATCCGGGTCGACAATCATTAAATGTGTGTCTAGCGGTTTTTTTGTATGTTTTGCAATAGCTTTTATAACAGGCATTCCAAAAGAAATATTAGGAACAAACAAACCGTCCATTACATCAAGATGAAACCAGTCGGCCTCGCTGTTGTTAACCATTTCAATATCACGTTGTAAATTGGCAAAATCGGCTGCCAATAAGGAAGGAGCAATTAGTTTCTTGTTCATTTTCATGAATTGTATAATTTACCAGTTTTGGTTCCATACAAAAATACTGGAAATATATTTTATAGTTGTACATGGTACAAATTAAGATTGCCGAAATAGGGTTCGGAAATCGATTTTAGTATAATAACTGTTTACTATTTTAAAGAAATGGCCTATTCCCCTCTTGTATACTGTATTTTTACCACCCTTGTTTTTATGTTTGGTTTGTTACTTTTGAAGTTATTGTTAATTTGTTGATACTATGGATAATAAAGTTTATTTTTTTATAAGACAGGGGCTTTTCGTGATATTGCTGTTTTTATGTTTTTCATGTAATAAAAAAAGTAATATAGATGAAGAATTTTATATTCCCGTAGAGGGTTCGCGACTTTATGTGCGGCTTGTGGGTAATGTAGACGGCCCTATAATACTCAATTTACATGGAGGCCCCGGGGCTTTTTCGGGTTTTGACCATGAACATAATAAAGAATATCTGGAGCATAAATATTTAATGGCATATTTAGACCAGCGGGGTGGTGGTAAATCTGATAAAGAACCTGACTCCACAATGTTTATCATGGATCAATTTGTAAAGGATGTCGATGTGGTTGTGGATACTTTGAAAAGTAAATTTATGAATAAAAAAGTTAACCTTTTAGGCTCTTCTTGGGGAGGGACGCTAGGATTACTATATTTAATAAAGCATCAAGATAAAATTAATTCATTTGCATGTGTAAGTGGTAAGGCCGATGGTGTGCACCCAATTATGGCAATCATTGAGCACGAAAAGAAAATAGTTGAAGATTTAATGAACACTTCACAAGATAGTACGGCCAAAAAACGATACAGAGAAATTTATAGCAAATTGGTTGCGGTAGAAAATAGTGAATTGGATCAGTTTTATAACGATATGAACCTGATTAAGCATACTTTTCCGAAAGAATTAGGGTTTGATGCATATTGGGCAAATCTGGAGGCAAGAAAAAGAGCTATTGAACTGGGAAAAGATTCCTCATACTACTCAAAGGCTCATTATACAAAAGAAGAATTTAATGAGGCTATGGAGAAATTTGAATATGTAAACCGGGTTTTTCGAAATTCACCGGCCTACAACCATTTAAATATACTTGAGGACATTTCAAAAATATCAAAACCTGTACTTGTGGTGCAAGGGCAATACGATTATGCAATTGGAATAGGGCAAGCCAAAATGATTTATGAAGCTTTAAAGTCGGTTCCGGTAGCCAAAAAAGAATTGATCATCATACCAAATGCAGCTCATAACCTTAATATGGAGGCGCAGGAGCAATATTATATGGCTATAAATTCTTTTTTTGCAAAATATAATGATTGAAAAGAAATCTTGACTATTTTTTTATACTACCCAAATAACAAACAAAAAGGCCGTTCAATAGTATGAACGGCCTTTTTTCCCTAAACTAATACCTACTACTAGTATGTAATGATATTCAAAGGTAGGAATTCAATTACAAATACAAAAGTTAAATAAAACAAAAAACTCCGGTAATCAGCCGGAGTTTATTCATCAATCAAAAAACGAACAGTTATGATAAACTGTTGTTGCTATCTATATTTTTATGTAATTCCTGTCGTAAAGATATGGTAAAGTACAAAAAATAAGTGTAAAAAACTACCCTAAATAGGTTTTAAGGATTTTACTTCTGGAAGTGTGCTTTAATCTCCTTATTGCTTTTTCCTTAATTTGACGCACACGTTCCCTTGTAAGATCGAATGTTTCTCCAATTTCCTCCAAGGTCATAGGATGTTGGTCGCCTAAACCAAAATATAGTCGGATAACATCGGCTTCTCGCGGGGTTAATGTTTCCAGGGCCCTTTCTATTTCGGTCCTTAATGATTCGTGCAACAAATCTTTGTCTGGGTTTGGAGATTCCCCGCTACGTAATACGTCGTATAGGTTAGAATCTTCCCCCTCTACCAAAGGCGCATCCATGGATACATGGCGTCCAGAGTTTTTCATGGATTCCTTTACGTCGTTTATAGACATATCCAGTTCTTTTGCAATTTCTTCTGCAGAAGGTACACGTTCGTGAGCCTGCTCTAAAAATGCATACGTTTTATTGATCTTATTGATAGATCCAATTTTGTTTAATGGCAAGCGTACAATACGGGATTGTTCTGCCAACGCCTGTAATATAGATTGACGGATCCACCATACTGCATAGGATATAAATTTAAAACCACGCGTTTCATCAAAACGTTGTGCAGCTTTAATTAGGCCTAAGTTACCTTCATTGATTAAATCTGGCAAGGTCAAACCTTGATTTTGGTATTGCTTGGCTACGGAAACTACAAAGCGTAAATTGGCCTTTGTAAGCTTTTCCAAGGCTATTTGGTCTCCAGCCTTGATTCTTTGTGCCAATTCTACTTCTTCGTCTGCTGTAATTAGGTCTACTTTACCAATTTCTTGAAGATACTTATCCAGGGAAGCGGTTTCCCTATTGGTTACCTGCTTCGTTATTTTGAGCTGTCTCATTCTTTTCTCTCCTGATTGTTTTAAATGAATAAATTGGGTGTACAAGTTATTATACGTAACAACTACTAAAAATGTTACAAGAAAATGATAAAAATGTTTTTTTAATGAAAAAGAGAGGGAGACAAATATTCTTTTTTTTTAGAAAAAGAAAGACCCTTATATGTAGTATTAATGGGACATATAGCACAAAAAGGGTCTTTGTATAAGCTATAATATAGCTTAATTTTTTTACATGTTACATTTTCATGAGTTCTTCAACGGCTTTTTCCATGGCCCTGTCTTTGTGATTGGCGTTGACTTTCATGTCCTGTCTTTCTTCTTGGGTAGGTGGTGCTACATACACGTCTGGTTCTACTCCAATTCCCTCAATAACTTTTCCTGAGGCATCTTTGGTTGCCATAAGAGGCATGTAAAACTTTAAGCGGTTCGCCACGGTAATATTTAAAGCACCTCCATTAAGTTCGTCGCCTGGGCCTAGCGCAGCAGTACCTCCATGCGTATAATCCCCAACGAATTTAACCATTTCTTGGCTTTTCAATGCCATAGTGGTCATTTCGGCCATGCTTACGCTTCCATAATCTGCTAAAACTACGATTGGAATTGGATTGGGAATTGCAAATGGGTGTGGTTTAACATACATAGGTACCCAAGGTGTATAATTAAAACGCCCGTTGCCTTCTTTTGTTCTTTGATAGCCTACTAAGGCTTCTTTACTGATAAACCGCTCTACAAAATCCCTCATGTCTATAACATCTCCGCCACCGTTATCTCGAACATCTATAATAAGCTTTTTAATGTCGCACTATGCAATGGGTTATAAAAAGACCTGTATAGTTCTGCTGCGTTATTTATATCGTTTATGTTATGTGAGTAGGTATCGAAGTTATACTTATTTTAGTTTTCTCGATTTGGTCATCAAAGGCATATGTAAAATTGAGTGCATTTTCATCACCTACAAGCATTCTGTCTAGCATGGAAGCCTCGCCGTTATTAAAACGGGATTGAAGGGTTTCTATGATAGTTGCAGGCAATTGGTCTATTATGTCTTGTAAACGCCATGTCTCATTGTATAAAGCATCCGTAACCACTTCGGTATTTTGGAACTTTTCTATTTCATTGGTAAGTACATCCGATTGCAATGTTGTAGTTAGTGCTTCATTCCAGTTATTATAAATATCAAAGGCCCAATCCATAATATATTGCTTTAATACATCATTTTCAATGGAGTTTAAATATTCGTTTTGTTCTATTTGCGAACGGTCAAGAATACCTTCGGTCCCAATATCCTTAAACAAAAAGTTATCCTTATCTTGTAAATGGATATCAAAACTGTTCATGCTAAATTGACTAAGAGAAAAGTAGTAGATTTCTGGGTTAGATGATAACCTTCCACCCAAAACCCTAAAGTTAGTATTGGGCTTTCTATACACATAAGGATTGTCCAACTTTGATGCCCGCATAAAATTCATTGTTGTTACCTTATTGTAATATAAAGGACTTTCTTTACCTTTTCCTACGAAAAAAAATTCTGCATTATCTTCTGTCCGTGTTGCAGGAAGATCAACTTGCAATATAAAATGCTTGTCGGAAATACGGTTGACAATATCTTTAAAATAAGACCTTGTCAGATTGGCCTCTTTTAATATTTCATCATTGCTATAATTTTCCCGGTCTTTCATGGTTTTCAATGCCTTAAACTTGGGTAAGTATTCCGCATAAACATTGTCCCAATCAAGTCCAGAGCGTTCCTTTTCTTCATAGAAGTAATTGTATTCATTGTCCATGACGCTCCAAAATACTGTAAAGAGATCTTCATAAGATTCTACGGCATCACTGGAATAACGGTTTGTTTCGGTTATAGATTCGTCGTCGTCCCTTGTACAAGATGAAAAGGAAATAACGGTCAATATAATTAGGCATAGCCTTAAAAAGGCCTTTGTTTATATTATTTTTTTTCATTTTATGATGTTTTAAAGATTACGGGAAATTCCTATGGTAAACATGGAAGTTGTATGGTACATATTCCTGTTGTTGATATTGTTTTTTTGCAAACCGGACAAACCGTATAGGTATGAATAAGAAGCATACATGCTGAACTTCTCGAAAGCATATCCGAACTGAAACTGACCTTGAAGTCCGTAATCGAAGCGGTTTAACTGGTTTTCGTTTCTTTTAAAATCATACTTTTCCTCAATTTCTTAGCTTATAGGGAAAATATATTCTTTAGTTAGTTCAAAGATTACAGGGTATTGTCCTTTTCTTTTCATGCTCAACCAATATCCTGTATATGCTACACCAGCAATTTTAATCCATGCGTCTTTTTCTTTAAAAGGGTTATTTATAAGGTAAGCCCCTGCCATAACAGGAACGCTGATGTAATTATTGGTAGACTTGGTATACCATCCTTCTCTGGCTCCGGTTCTTTCAAATTCAAAATTTTTCTGAACGAAAGAAGCACCTCCGGAAATAAAAAAAGATTGGTAAAAACGGTATTCAAGCGATAAATTAGTTGTATAACCCCAGCGACTACTATATTTGGAGTCTACACGATTTGATAAGTTGTAATCGAGTTCATTGTTTGTTACACCGACATCAAAATTAATTCTCAGCCTGTCCTGTGCCTCCGCATTATGCAGAAAGAGGAAAGAAAGTACCGTGAATAGGCAAAATAGTAAATTAGCTTTTTTCATAAGTGTTATATTTAAATTGTCATGTTTTGCGTTTAAAGATTATGCACGCTCCTATAGATAGTTGTTTTATAAAAAACTATTATATTTTATATATTGGACATTTATTGCTCTATTAATATAAATTATTTCTATTATTTCATAGAATTTTTATTATAATAATAAAATATTATTGATAATACATGTAGTTTATAAGCGATAACAATAAAAAGTTTGCCTTTTTTGACTTAAAATGAGGGGGAAATATTAGATTGAAGTATTGCTTGGCGGGAGGTGCCTTGAAGTATTTTTATGTTTGTTGTTTTTGTTACAACCAAAAAAAGGGCTGTCCTCGGTTTTTAAGAACAGCCTCAATTTATAAGTTATATATGTTTTATCACCCTTTTAACCAGGCTTCACGTAAAGTATCTTGTTGGGGGGTCGTGGTTTCCATTTTTGCTATTTTGTCCACTTCAATGCTAGGGGAGCCTACCTTTCCTTTAAGGGTCAACTCCTCTCCATCTCTATTTATAACCATGTTGACTTCGGTTTCGGGCTGCCATGACATAGAGCCAATTATAACGTTTCTTATGTTTTCCATTGTAAATTCTGTACCGTTAACCGATTTGATGACATCCCCGCTTTTAAGTCCCAATGCTTTCATGGAGCTATTAAGGGCTGTTTTTCTTACAAATATTTCATTATTTTGCGGATTTACATCTATATAAGGGATTTGCCCGTTTAAGAAAAACCCTGTTTCTTTTGCTTCGGTATGGAATGTTAACCCTGCCTTGTTTAAAAACTCATCATAAGGAATAGGAGTGTCGCCAATAACATAGGTGTTGAAGAAAGTTCTAACCTCGGGGTAGGTAAGCGAAACTATTTTATCGAATAATTCATCATCTTTAAAAGACTTGTCCATTCCATATTCCTTGGAAAGCTGTTTCATTAACCATAAAATTCCTTTTTCACCATTGCTTTCCTCGCGGATAATAATGTCGAGGCACATCCCGATAAGGGCGCCTTTTTCGTATACATTGGCATATTGGTCTTTGTAGGGTTCTACCAATACATTTTTGCTCATTTTTGTAAATGACAAACTATCGTTGTAACGCTTTGAGTTTTGAATTTTTGTGGCAATCCTGTCGTAAAAATCTTGTTCGTCAATAAGTCCTTGATTTATTTGGAACAGGTTGGCAAAATATTCGGTAACACCTTCGTACATCCATAAATGTTCGGACATTTTTGGGTTGTTGTAGTCAAAATATTGAATTTCTTCCGAATGAACCGTTAATGGGGTTACAATGTGGAAAAACTCGTGCGAAACAACATCTGTCATGGTTTTTACCATATCTTCCTTGGGCATGGTTTCGGGCAATACAACGGTGGTGCTCGTGTGATGCTCTAATGCTCCAAAACCTGTTGGGTCGCCTTTTTCCATAGCGCCTAAAAACAATAGGATGTTATAGGTTTTTGTTGAATTGATGTCCCCTAAAAATGTTTTTTGGGCTTTCATCATTTTTTCCATTTCGTTTTTTATGCTTACGGCAGAATAAACTTTATTAGGAGAATAGACCGACAAGGTTACTTCAATATCGTTTACCGAAAAAGTTTGGGAATCTGGTTTGGAGTACATTATCGGGTTATCCGTTACCTCAAAATAGCGGTTGGCAAGAAAAGTGTCGGTATTTGCTTCTTGTGCTTTGGTAGTAGCTTTATGTAGCGACGTGGAAGCTTCAAAACCACTTGGATGCTTAAAATGCAACAAATAGGATTGTTCTTTTAAATTATCAAAATACCCTACAAACATATGAAGGTTTAAAAAGAAGTCCTTATTGGCCTCGATATTGCTCCCTGCCGGGGAAAAAACGGGGTCTTCTACTTCGCCTTCGGTATCAAAAGAATCATTTACGTCGTATTCAATCCGGTCTAATTGTGTAGCATTGTCTATTTTCCACGTATTTACGTCCACACTGGTGGCCTGTAATGGTTTGTTGTTGTAATCGTAAGCGGTGAGGTTTTCTATAAACTGCCCATAATCGTTATTGCTGTATGTTCCGGGAACGGTTTTTGGGATATAAAAATTAATGCTTTCGGCAGTGAACCTTCCCGGGTCTACCGAAACATGTACCATATCGTTCTTTACATTTACCAAGTCTATATTGGTTTCTATGGGCATGCTGGTTGCAAGATCGTTTACTTTTGGGGTACAGGCCACGATAGAAGCGGCAAGCAGTGTAAAAATTAATTTCTTCATATTCTTATTTTCTTCAAATTTCTGTATAAGACCTTAATATTTTAAATTAGTTACCAATTTTAACTATTAAATAACTTTTTCAGGTAAATGGCAACGCCATCTTCTTTGTGGTGTTCTGTAACGGCTTTTGCCACAGATAGCACTTCTTTCCTTGCATTGGCAACTGCCACGCCACAACCAACGGCGGCAATCATCTCCACATCGTTATAATTATCGCCAAAGGCCACTGTTTCTTCCAGTGTAAAATCGGGATAGCAACAATTTAGCAGTTTGTTGATCCCGGTAAGCTTTGAAACTTCTTTATTGGCTATCTCAATATAGGTTTCTTTAGATCTGTACAGGTGCAAAACAGCACCGTAGTTTTCTTCAAGATAGGTGTAAATTGCATCAATTTTATCTTTATCGCCCATGCACATAATTTTATGGGCGCCTTTTCCTTTTGATTTCCATAGGGAAACAACATCTTTGTTTGTTTTAACTTCTGGAGACGTCTTGGTATTTGTTTCTTCTCTTAATGCCCAGTAATCCATACTATCTACATACCAATCGTCTGCATTAAAAAGACTTATATGAATTTTATCCGGACCGTTTTTTTCGTTTTCGTTAACCAATTTTTCTATGATGCCTACGGGGATTTCGGTAGAATGTATTACTTTTTTATTTTGAACCACATAAGCTCCGTTAAAAGCAATTAAGGGCAGTTCCAGAATATCTAATTCTTCTTGTAAATGATACATTTGCCTTGGCATTCTGGAAGATACAAGTATAATGGGGATTTTGTTCTTTAATTTTTGTATTTCTTTTATGGTGGGTTTTGTAAGTTCTCTTTTTGGGCCCAATAGCGTTCCGTCTATATCGCTAAAAATTATTTTGTACATTGAAATAGTTTAGGGATTTGTTTTTATAAAGGGAATTTCTTGTCCGTTTTGGTATAGTATTAAGCCCACGACCGTGTTGTTTTCATCGCGTTCAAAAACAATTTTGGCTTTAACAATTTTATAGAAGAAGGTAGATTCTCCTTGATAATACACAGGGAATTCCGGTTGATTGTTAAGTTGGGCATGCAGGGCATCTTCAACTAGAGAAAAATTATATGTCATGTTTAAGCCATCGTTTATATAATTCCCTTCAAAATCCATAAGTTCTTCGGCAGTAATGGGCATTTCTTCTTTGGCAAAATCCAACGGATTTTTATCCGGGTCCATTAAATATTCTGCAATGTCCTCGGCAGGGCTGGAACCGGAATTCGTCATAATGGCGACCACTTTTCCATGTTTGCCATCAATAGCAATAAAAGTCCTAAATCCGCCTGTGCCGCCCCCGTGAAAAATAATGCCCTCTGGATTGATAAACCAAGCAAGTCCGTGCAATTGGCCCTCTTGATCTTTAAACTGAACGGTTTTTGTGTATTCTTGGGCTTTATATAGCGGACTATCGTTTTTTAAATAGCTCTCTCCGTATTTAACAAGGTCTTTTATGGTGCTCCTTATACCGCCCGCAGCCGCCATGGCCTGAAATTTCCAATGTGGCACTTCTTTCTGGGAAAGGTATCCCTTTGCATAATTTTCTTTTTGGCTTTCGGGAACTTTAAAATATGTATTTTTTAAGTTTAATGGCGTCAAAATTTTCTTTTTTACCAAGTTTTGATAAGTATCGTTTTGGCTAATGGATAGGATTTCGCCCAAAAGTCCGGCCCCAAGATTGGAGTATTCAAACTTTTTCCCAACATTCCTGGGGATATAATGGCTTAAAAAAGAAAACATGTCCGACCGGGTATAATTGGCATATGGATTCATTTGATCCGTAACATTTATATTGTTTGGAATTCTTGGTAGGCCGCTCGAATGCGTAGAAAGGTTTTTAAGGGTCACGGAAACTCCTTTTTTATCGGTTAAATCAATAGAATCGGGCAAAAACTCATTGGCTTCATCATCAATGGAAATAATACTGCCCACAGCATATTTTGCCAGCAACAAGGAAGTAAAGGTTTTGGTAATCGAACCTATTTCATAAAGGGTGTTTTCGTCTGCCTTTATCTTGTTTTCGAGGTCTTTGTAACCTTTAACATAATAATATACCCCAGACGAATCCAATACGCCTACTGCAATGGATGGGTTGATATGGTTGTTAATACGATATTGTATTTCTTTTTTTACATTTTCGGGAATTTGGGCAGTCCCGGCGTTTAAAAAGAAAAAAGTTACCGCAAAAAGGGCGGTATGTTTAAACTTCATTTGATGTCTTTTATACTTTATACGTTTTGTTTTAATCTTTAGTTCACAAATAGCGATTAAAAGTTGTAAATTTTAAGGGGGTGAATACTTTAAACAGCATATAAAGCAATTATGCGTAAAGGTAAGAAAGAGTTATTGAAATTCTATAAAAGAATAATAATATAAATAGATGCTTTATTTAACACCAAAATAGATTTAAGAATTTTATTTTTGAAGAAAAATCAAACCTATGCGCTATTTATTGGTTTTCTCGCTATTGTTTTTTCAGCAATTATCGGCAAATGCCCCATTTTGGGGCAAAACTGGTCACCGTGTTGTGGGTGAAGTTGCAGAGCAGCATTTAAAAAACAGCACAAAACGAAAAATAATGAAATTGCTGGACGGGCAAAGCCTGGCCTTGGTATCTAATTATGGCGACGATATAAAATCTGACCCAAAATACAAAGAGTATAGTGCCTGGCATTATGTAAACTTTCCTTTTGATAAAGCATATGGCGAAGAAACCCCCAGCGAATATGGGGATATAATTATTGGTATTGATAAATGCATTGCGGTTTTAAAAGATGATAATGCCAAAAAGGAAGACAAAGTCTTTTATTTAAAATTATTGGTTCACTTTATGGGCGATCTTCACCAGCCGTTACATGTGGGCAGGGGCGAAGATAAAGGTGGAAACGATATACAGGTACGCTGGTTTAACGAGGGCAGTAACTTGCACCGTGTTTGGGATAGCGATATGATTGATTTTTACGGAATGAGTTACACAGAACTGGCCAACAACTTGCCGGTGTATTCCAAAACACAGGAAAAGTCCATTGCCGAAGGAAGTATTTTGGACTGGGTCGAAGAATCGCAGGAATTGGCCAAAAAAGTATATGCATCGGCAAATACCGGAGAGAAATTGGGGTATAGGTATATGTACGATTATTTCGATACCGTAAGGGCACAACTTGAAAAAGGCGGGCTGCGTTTGGCCAAGGTTTTAAACGATATTTTTTAAGCCCTTTTTGAAGATAAACAGCTTTGCGGTAAAGGTATTTTTTAAATTTAAGAATGCTCGACAAGTTCCTTTCTGTATTCCTTTGGAGTTTTATGAAAACGTTTTTTAAAAGACTTTGTTAAGTGGCTCTCATCGGTAAAGCCCAGTTCGTAACTAATTTCAGAAATGGTATAATTCGTGTTTTTTAGCCGGTATTTTACAAGCATTAATTTATAGTTAATAATATATTGCCTTATACTTTCCCCGGTTTCTTTTTTAAAAAGCGTTACAATATTGGCGGGAGACATATTGAATTTGGCAGCCAAGTGCTCTATTTTTACCTGTTCGGGTTCGTATACATGTGTCCGGATGTACGAGAGTATCTGGTCTGTTTTTTTTAGGTTCAGAGTTGGCTTAACGTCATTGGGGTTGTACGTTTTAATAATGCTTCTGGCCAAAATGCTCAAAGTGGTTGTAATGGCATTTGTAATAATGCTCCAGTAAAACTCGTCCTTACTCTTGTATTCGTCTATTATAAAATCATGGATTCTCCATAACCTTTTTCTATCATCATGGCTAAGCTGGCATTCCCTGGGCATAATGTTGGGGTTGTGCAATATGTGCTCTATGTTGTGCAGCCAATGCTCTCTGTCTGGTAAACTGGACTTACTTGAGAACAGGATTTCGGTAAACTTAAAAGCAGTGTAACAGGTCTGGCTGTTTGGATTAATGTAGTAATCGTCTTCGGGGGCAATTAAAAAAATACTTCCTTCATTATATAAAACTTCTATTTCATTAATTGTAATAATACCCTTACCATATTTAATGTAAAGGATTTGGAAATAGTTATGCCTGTAGTTAGAAGGACTCCGTTTGTTAATCACTTCTTCTACCAGTAGAAAACCTTCGTGAAAGGCACCTGTTTTCATGTTTTATTATTTAAAAATCAGTTGATTCCTTCAAAAATAGAAATTTTTTTATTGTTTTTTACAAGTTGTAAGCCTTATATCTGGGTAACTTTGTTCTGTAATTGGAAGTAAAGATAAAACGTTCATTAAAATATACATTTTACCTATTTATATGAATGATTCTTGTATAAGATTTTTCATAATTTTTGGTTGGTTAGTTTGTAGAGCCGTGCGTAAACGTGCCCTAAACCGTTCTGGTTCGGCTCTACTTTTTTAAAATGAATAGGTAATTACAAAGATTTGTTTGATTATTTTTTAAGTTGGTTAGTTTGAGAAGGCCGCATGTTCCCTAAAGTGCGGCCTTTTCCTTTTTCATGAAGTTTTAATCTTCAATTACCGTTTTGAGCTCGTTTCGGTATTGAGAAGGAGATTTTCCCGTAAATTTTTTAAAGGATTTATTGAAGTACGAAAAATTGTTGAAACCACTTTCAAAGCATATTTCGGTAATACCAATGGGTTTTTCGGCAAGCAGTTTGGAGGCGTGCACCAATCTGTATTCATTAACAAAATGTGTAAATGTCTTTCCCGTAATCTGTTTAAAATAACGGCAAAAAGAAGGGACCGTCATGCCAGAAATATTGGCAATTTCTTCTAAAGTAATTTGTTGCTGAAAATGTGTCTTCACATAATTAAAAACAATATTGATCCTGTCGTTGTCCTGAACATCGGCTTGCATGGAAAAGCCTTCGGCATTTAAAATCTGGTAATCTTCGGATAACTGAAGTTCGTTTAAAATAGACAAAAAGCCCAGCAACCGTTCAAAACTGTTCATCTTTTCCAGGGCCTCGATGCGGGTCCCGATTATTTCTTTTGTTTTTCCGTTAAAGGCAAGTCCGCCCTTGCAGCGCTTAAACAACAAACTAATGTTGTTCATTTCGGGTTTAGACATAAGTTCGGCACCCAAAAAATCGGGCAACATCTGTATAACCACCTCATTTTCGTTTCCCGTAAACTTATCGGTAAATCCACAATGAGGAAGATTGGAACCAATTAAAATAAGGTCTCCTTCGGTATAATAAGAGATATGGCTCCCAATTTGCCTTTTCCCGGCACCTCCTTTTACATATACAAGCTCTATTTCTGGATGGTAATGCCAATACGATGTGTTCTGGTTTTGGTTCTCATCGTATTTAATGAAAGAAAAAGAACTGCCGAAGGTTGGGTTAATTACTTCTAATGCAGGCTTTTTAATACTCATAGCTATAATACAACTTAATAAATATACATGTTCTATCGGGGTGCAAGATACAAAATATTACCATAAATATGTGCTATTTTATCCTTTACATTAAATTAACATACGTGTTGTGTTAAAATAGTGCATAAACTTGAAAATCCTGACGTAGTGTACCTGCTGTGTTGCACCTATCTTTGTAATGTAGTTAAAATAAATGTCTAACTATTAAAAATTGCAAGAAGATGAAAAAAACAATTAAAAACAGTATGCTGGTTGTTATACTAAGTGTAATGACTTTAGCCATGGCAAGAGCCAACGATTTTTACCTTTCGGTAAAAAAGGACGATAACAGAACTGTTGACCTGTTTATTGAGAAAACAAACCAGCCTTTGGCAATCTCTTTTGTTGACGCAAGAGGCGAGGTGCTTTATAATTATAAGTATAAAGAGTTACCAACAAACGTAAAGCGTTATAACTTTAAAAATTTACCAACGGGAACTTATTATTTCGTGGTAGAAAGCGAAACTAAAATAGAAAAGGTGCCTGTTGTACTTTCTGAAAACGAAACTGTTGTAAAAAGGGGAAAAACAACAACTATTTACAAACCTTATTTTAGAAAAGACAACAATTTGTTGAGTGTGAACATGTTGAGTATTGACGAATCTCCGGTAGATGTTAAAATTTACAACGAGACTACCAATCAACTAATTCACGAAGAAGTATTAAAAGGGGAAAAAAGCTTAGGAAAAAGATTTGACTTCTCTAATGTAAACGGAGTTTACAGATTTGAAGTAACACACAAAGGAAATACTTTTTACAAAACAGTTAGCTTGTAATCTTACATTAGATTTTAAAGTTGGAAAAGGGAGAGGTTAGACTCCCTTTTTTTTATGCCAAATTTTTACCGAAGTCCATTTTTTTAAGGCTTTTTAATGGCTCCGGCCTAAAATATCTTTATGTGTTAATATACCAATATGCCCAGAACATTAATGCAAATTGTAATGGTACGCGCAATATTAACATCCATTTTGGAGCTACTTTTTCAAACTTTTTATCCTGTAGCATGTAAATATGGACAGGGATAAATGCTAAAAGCATTATTATAATTCCCCACAAGGCCATGTTTTTCAGGCTGGTAAACAATAATATCCCCAACAGTATTTCGGCAAGGCCGCTAACATATACCATTACTTTTTTGTACGGAATGTAAAGTGGCATTATGGACACGTATGTATTTGGTTTTACAAAGTGCAATGTTCCGGTAATTATATAAATAACGGCCATTAAGTAAAAGTGCCATGGATGTTGCATATTGGTTTATGTATATGATGTTTTTTTATTTTTTTATGATTAAGGCATTGACTTCTTTTTTTAATTTTGGGAGGTGATTTATTAAAATCGACCAAATGTTTTCATCAGAAATATTGTCGTAAACATGAATAATATGGTTTCTTAAGCCAACAATAGATTTTGCATGCGTAATATGGTCTGCATAAGAAGCATCATATTTTATAATTCTGTTTAAAGCCTCTCCAATAATTTCTAAATTTCTTTCAATGGCCCTTTTTAACATTAAGTTTTCTTTGTAAGTATGGAAATCTTTGTTTGTTTTTTTGAAATATCCTTCAATTTCATCAATTGCCATTTTAACGTCGTATAACCATTTAAGAATCCTTTCATCCATAAATTAATTCTTTGTTTCTGTTGATGGAATTAATTAAGATTGGATTTTTGAGGGTTTGCTCTTCAATCAAATCGATTTCCCTACCTAATAGTTTTTTTAAATTTTCTTTAAAATCTATATAATTGTCGAAGTATTGTGCTAAATCTATGGGCTTGAACTTTACCAAAAAATCGATATCGCTTTTTGTGTTGAAATCCGCATTTAAAACCGAGCCAAAAAGGTACATTTTTTCCACATGATAACTGGCGCATAACTTCTTTATATTATCGATATGGTTTTCAATCGGGCTCATTTATCAAATGTAACGAATTTTTATAGAGCAATCTATTTTATATATTCTGCCCGCCTAAAGCGTACAGCTTCCCAGTCGGGGTTTATTTTTAATATTTTTACTTGTTCGTAGCGGTTTTTTACCAATGGGGCCCAGTCGTAATCGTCGGTGATGTCGGTAGTAAGTTTTTCTGATTTTTTTCTGGGGTGGGCAACCCACAGTACCACATCGTCCTTGAGTTTGGGGTGCAGGGTTTGCATTTGGCCTTCCAGTTCTTTTATGGTATTTACAAAAACCAAAGCAAATTCCATTTTGTTTACCTGAATGAGCGATTGGTAAATATCTATATCTACCAAATTGGCCAATTGCTCGGCAAAACCTTCGGGTTCGTTGAGAATCAAGATTTCTTTTTGATTCTCCAGCTTCAATTTTTCGAATAATGTTTTCATGTTATTGGCAGTTTATGAGGTATGTGGTATAGGTATTGGTTTTTGTACTTATACAAGGTATAAAAAATATTTGTCGGGAGCAACATACCGTATTTAATTGAGTAACTTAAAACCTTAAACCTTTAATAGTGATAAGGGAAAAGGGATTAGGGAGATAGTTGATTATTAATTGTTAACTGGATAATTGATAAATGATAACATTGCTGCTAAAACTGCTATTTATTGTGCTCCAATACCAATTAAACATGCTCCAACGCTATTTGAACATGCTCCAATACCAATTGAACGTGCTCCAACGCTTTTTGAATGTGCTCCAATACTGTTTATGGGCGCCCTTATTTCTATAGGCTTTATATGGCTACATATATTACTCACTGATTTACAGCGAGTTGACCTTGACAAACTCCTGCAAGGTCTTTTTTATGACCTTGTAGGTCTGTATTTCGGCTTTAAAACACCTACAAGGTTTTGAAAACCTTGCAGGATAAAACAAAAACAATAGATGTTAACTTTTTTACACCAAACTCCCTTTAAATACCAGCGGAAGGCCATTTCTACTTAATAAAAAGTTTTATGCCCCATTGTGCTTATTTTACATTGTTACATTTATATTATGATTTTTATCGCATTTGAAAACAAAGAGCTTTTGTATCTTTGGCATAATTAAAGTTCGAGGAGGGAGCCTAAAAAACAAAGTGATGAAAATAGAACAAATATACACCGGATGCCTTGCCCAAGGCGCTTATTATATAGAATCTGAAGGAGAAGCTGCCATTATTGACCCATTGCGGGAAACGGCCCCTTACATAGACCGTGCAGAAAAAGGAGAAGCCAAAATTAAATATGTTTTTGAAACGCATTTTCATGCCGATTTTGTTTCTGGACATGTTGATTTAGCCGAAAAAACAGGAGCAACCATTGTTTTTGGCCCAAATGCCAAAACAACATATGATATTTACCAGGCAGAAGACAACGAAGAATTTAAAATTGGAAAGCTGACCATAAAGGCACTCCATACCCCCGGGCACACATTGGAGTCTACCACGTATCTTTTAATTGATGAAGATAGAAACAACAAAGCATTGTTTACGGGAGACACTCTTTTTTTAGGAGATGTAGGAAGGCCCGACCTGGCCATAAAACAAGATGTTACCAAAGAAGATCTGGCAGCAATGCTCTTTGATTCTTTGAGAAATAAAATTATGCCCTTGGAAGACCATATTATTGTTTACCCCGCCCATGGAGCCGGATCTGCCTGCGGAAAGAACTTGAGCAAGGAAACCGTGGATACCTTGGGCAACCAAAAGAAAACAAATTATGCGCTTCGAAGCGATATGACCAAAGAAGAATTTATAGAAGAAGTTTTGGATGGCATTATGCCGCCACCGCAATATTTTTCTAAAAATGCACTTTTAAATAAAGAAGGGTATGAAACTTTTGAAAAAGTACTAAAAAAAGGAAATGCCCCGCTTACCCCTGATGAATTTGAAGCTATTGCCAATCAAGAAGGTGCACTTGTACTGGATGTAAGAAATCAAGACGAGTTTTTAAACGAGCACATTCCCAATTCTATCTTTATAGGCCTGAACGGTTCTTTTGCACCGTGGGTAGGCGCTTTGATAAAAGACTTAAAACAGCCTATTTTACTGGTGGTGCCGGATGGAAAGTCTACCGAGGCCGTAACACGCTTGTCTAGGGTTGGGTACGATAATACTTTAGGTTATTTGGAAGGCGGACTGGAAAATTGGAAAAAAACAGGAAAAGAAACAGATACCATACAATCTATTACTGCCGATGCTTTTGAAAACGAATACAATAACACCATAGAAATATTGGATGTGAGAAAGCCGGGGGAATTTGAGGCCGAACACCTGCAAACAGCCGATAGTTTTCCTTTGGATTTTATAAACGATAACATGGGGCAATTGGATAAAACCGAAAAGTATTACATTCATTGTGCCGGCGGGTATCGTTCTGCAATTGCTGCCTCCATATTAAGGGCCCGGGGCTATAAAGATTTAGTGGATATAAAAGGGGGGTTTGGAGCCTTAAAAAACACCCAGATCCCTAAAACGGACTTTGCCTGCCCGAACTCGTAAAAAGGGCAAAAAACTATAGAAATGCTTAGAAAAGATTATCTTTTAGGGTTTTTAAACGACTTATTTGAAGCCCTCCAAAAAATTAAAAAGAAGGTTGGCACAAATATAGAAGATTCAAGTACCGATATAGCAAATGCATATGACATGTTGGGTAAGGATGTTAATTTTTTTCTGGACAATGAAATAGATGTGCTAATTGATTTTTTTAATGCTAAAAACAACGAACATCTTGAATCGATAAAATACTTGGCCGAACTTTTATATTATGACAGCCTTACCCAAAACAACAACGTGCTAAAAGAAAAAATGCTTCTAAAGGCACGGGAGCTTATTAATTATTTTAACAACAATTCCACAACTTACGATCTTTCATCATTTCAATTATCAGAAAAAATCGCGCAACAGTTAGTTAATCTTTAGGTTTGTTTTTTTTAAATACCGTAAAACTGTATTTTTATAAAAAATGTTGGTTTGAAGAAAAATATGGGTCAAAAAGACAAATTGGTCAGGGTTGTTATTGCCTTTATAATTGCTGTATTGTTTTATTACCAAATAATTAGCGGTATTATTGGCGTAGCGTTACTGCTTTTTGCCATAGCAATTTTACTTACCAGCCTATTTAGGTTTAGCCCGCTGTATAAAATTATTGGGATAGATACCAATAAAAACGGTAACTAGGCCATAGCCTTGAAGAAAAGCATTTGTAAAAGAATGAATTATACAATTTCTGCACTAAGCCCGGCCTGAAGTAGTTTGGAACAACGCGGTTTTAAATCGTCGTATTCGCCGGTCTTAACTGTACACTTTCCTTTATAATGTACAATAATAGAACATTGTTCTGCTTGTTCGGGGGTATGCTCACAGGTATTGATGAGCATATCTATAACATATTCAAAAGTGTTCACATCGTCATTATAAAGAATGATTTCATTCTGTTTTACCACTTCTTCCTCAAGTAATAATTCTTCTGAAATTCTTTCCTTTGTACTCATATTCAGTATTTTGTACTAATTTATAAATTTTACGGCAACCCAATGATTCTTTTCCAGATTTTCAACAAATTTTAACGAAAATTGCTCGCATCGGTCCTTTATTTTAGGAATATCATCTTTATAAAAGCCACTTAACAGCAATATTCCATCATTATTTAAACAGGAAATGTAAATTGGGATATCCTCTAAAAGAATGTTCCTATTGATATTGGCAATAATTACATCGTAGTTTTTATTATTTAGCAATGAAGCATCGCCTTCATATACTTTTATATGCTCACAATTGTTCCGGGTTATATTTTCGACCGCGTTTTCAAAACACCATCTATCTATATCAATGGCATCTATGTTTGTTGCGCCTTCTTTTTCGGCCAGGATTGCCAACACGCCCGTGCCACAGCCCATATCCAGCACTTTTTTTCCTTGAAGGTTGTTTTTTAACAGAAATTGAATCATCATGTGCGTGGTTTCGTGGTGCCCGGTCCCAAAACTCATTTTGGGCTCGATAATGATATCGTATTTGGTTGATGGTTTTTCGTGAAACGGGGCTCTTACGGTGCACAATCCATCTACTTCAATAGGATGAAAGTTCTTCTCCCACTCGGCATTCCAATTTTGTTGCGCTATTTCTTTGTAGGTAAAATTAACCTTAAAAGATTCATTTTTGATTATTTCAACCGTTTCCAAGACATCTGGTGTCCATTCATTTTTCTGAATATACGCCACTACCCCTTCTTCATTTTCAACAAAACTTTCAAAACCGGCATAGCCTAGCTCGGCTATTAATATTTCGTTTCCCGGCTCGGCGGGATTGACGCTAAATGTATATTCCAGATATATTTGATCCATTTTGGTAACGGTAAAAAAATTGCCCTTCCATAATAGTTTTACAGAAAGGCAATGGTATATGTGTATTTTATATTTTTAAATTGCCTTTACGATTGCCACAAAATCTTCGGCCTTTAAAGAAGCACCGCCAATTAGTCCGCCATCGACATCGGGTTTAGAGAAAATTTCTTTGGCATTGTTTGGCTTTACGCTTCCGCCGTACAAAATTGAAACCTCGTCTGCCAGCGATTGACTGTACTTTGCCGCAATTGTATTTCTAATAAATTCGTGCATTTCCTGAGCTTGTTCCGGACTGGCTGTTTCTCCGGTACCAATTGCCCAAACTGGCTCGTATGCCAAAACAATATGCTTCCATGCATTGGTGTCAAGATGGAACAACGCATTTTTTAACTGACTTTCAACCAAATTAAAATGTTTGTCGGTTTTCCTGTCTTCCAGTTCCTCTCCAAAACAAAAAATTACATCCATATTATTTTTAATGGCTGCATCTACCTTTTGGGCCAGCAAGGCATCGTCTTCACCAAAATAAGCCCTGCGCTCGGAATGCCCTAAAATAACTGTTTTTATGCCTACACTTTTTAACATGGCCGCAGAGATTTCTCCTGTATAAGCCCCGTTTTCTGCTTGGTGCATGTTTTGGGCCACTACTTCAATGGTATTTTCTTTTAAAGCTTCATATGCCGGGTACAGGCTTGTATAAGTAGGAGCTATTTTTACCTCGGCATCGGTGGCCGGCATACTTTTTTTTAGATCGCTTATCAGGGTCTGTGTTTCGGCAAGGTCGTTGTTCATTTTCCAGTTTCCGGCAACAATTTTCTTTCTCATTATTTTCTTTTTATTATACTATTGGTGTTTGTTTTAGTTTATACAAAAATATTAATTAAGTAACAGCATGGCTATATACTTAACATCTTCTTACAATTAAAGTTGAAAGTGTTATTTTATTTACTCTTCCATTTTTTTCATCTCTTCCAAAGTTAAAACTTCATATTCAAAATCATCTCCAAAAAGATTTTTGCCATATTCTTCAACGGTTGCGGTTGTATCCAACCCAGCCTCCTTTCTTCTTGTATTAACATTTTCTGGATCCTTAATTGGCCAAATAATGGGCATCCTTCCTTCAGCTGTATTTATATAAGAGCCTTGTGTTCCATATATCTGCATCTTCCCTTGTTGCATTAAATAACGGTCTTCCATTAATGCCATTAATCGTTTTGGTAATTCCCCTTTTTCTGCTTCTTTTCGAAGCATAGGCAAATATTCTTCAATCTTTGGAGAATGTTGAATTACATACCATGCCACTTTATCGGTTGGCTCTCCAACCAATGATTTTCCTGGATATCCATATTGGTCAATAATTTTGTCAACTGCAACCATATTTGTAGAGTCAATTACCGGCCATATTTTATCCATGTAATCATTTACCTCCTCCTGAACCTCTATTCCAACTTCTTTTGCTATGGAATCTTTTTTTGCTTTACTTTTTGCGTAATAAATTTCTCTTATCCCTTGATCCAGTCTGTATATACTGTCTAGTTGTTTTTTTAATGCTGTATTAATTTCAGGTTGCTTAACTACATCCTTACTAAACACAAATTCATCGGCATCGTTATAATGTAATTTCTGGGTTATGGTTCCTTTTTGAAGTTCTAAAAGCGCCGGATTGGAGCGTACAATGGTCTTTACGGTGGTTAAGTCGCAAAAATAAAAGTCGAAATCCAACCCATACTTTTCTTTTACGGGAGCTATTTGTTCTGAGTTTGAAGCCGACAGGCCTATTACCCTATATCCTTTTTCTTTTGCTTTTTCTGCTACTTTTTTAATTGCTTGCAACCCTTTTTCATCGGCTTCGTTGATTACCCTGGAAACCACTACCAATACATGGTTTAGATCCATGATTTCTTCGGTATGGTCTTCGCCGTCAATTTCCATGGTAAAATCGTGAATGGGCGGTTCGTAACCTTTTTGGATCTCGGTAGTCTTTACATCAATAAATTCGCCATCTACCGTTGGATAATCGCCATTGGTAGTTATCACTTTTTCTTCACCATTTACCTTAAATTTCCATGCATATTCATATATGGACTTTGGGGCATTTTCGGGAATTTGCATCCCCTTCATAATATTCGCTCCTATTTTATATGGGCGGAAATCTATTACCGGCAAATGGTTGTATACATAATAAACATATATAATACACAATGCCAAGGCTATAAATGTTCCGGATTTTGCAAATTTAACCGTTGATATGTGTTTCCTTCCGAAGAAAAGAATTAAAATAAAAAATAGTAAAACAATATCTTTTGAGAAAGATTGCCAAGGTGTTAATTTTATGGCATCTCCAAAACACCCACAATCGGTAACCTTGTTATAATAGGCCGAATAAAATGTTAAAAATGTAAAAAAGAAAATCATTAACAGCAAACTCCATGTAGTAAACTTAGGTTTAAAACCCAATAAAAGCATTACGCCGAGCAAGGTTTCAAACACAACAATTACAATGGCTATGACCAATGCATAGGGTGTTAAGAAATCCAAGTTTAATACGCCCGGGCTAAAATACTCTTCTAGCTTGAAAGAGAAACCTACTGGATCGTTTAATTTTATTAATCCGCTGATGATAAATAATAAGCCCACCAAGATTCTTGCTATTGAAACCAATATTTTACCCATTCTTTTTATTTTTCATTTAAGTGAATCATGGCAAATACCGAGTAATTAATCATATCTTGATAATTGGCATCAATCCCCTCGCTTACAATGGTTTTGCCTTTGTTGTCTTCAATTTGTTTAACGCGCAATATTTTTTGAAGTATTAAATCTGTAAGCGAGCTTACGCGCATATCACGCCATGCTTCGCCATAATCGTGATTTTTGTTTTCCATTAAAGTCTTGGTCTGCCCTGCTTTTTTGTCGTACATGGCCAAGGCATCTTCAGCAGAAAGGTCTGCATATTTTGCCACGCCTTTTTCTATTTGCACCAACGCCATGATGGAATAATTGATAATCCCTATAAACTCGGATATTTCGCCTTCATCTACTTTTCGCACTTCCTTTTCCTGCAATGACCGTATGCGCTGTGCTTTTATAAATATTTGGTCTGTTAACGACGGAAGCCTTAAAATGCGCCACGCACTACCGTAGTCTTTCATCTTTTTTTCAAACAATTCACGACAAACGGCAATCGCTTCATCGTATTGTTTTGATGTGTTTTGCATAAGTTTGATAGTATTTTGCGTAAATTTCGCTTAAAATTTTTAAAAGTTCAAAGTTAGCCATATAAACTTTACCTTTTAATTACTTTTAACGACCGTAAAAATTTTCTTGAATATAAAGTAGCTATATAAAATGACTATCAATTGCAATGGTGCCCCTGTAGACCTTTCCAGTCCAAAAATAATGGGAATCCTCAATATTACCCCCGACTCTTTTTACGATGGTGGAAAATACACCAAAGATACCAACATACTCCACTGCGTGGAAAACATGCTTGGGGAAGGTGCTACCTTTATAGACGTTGGAGCCTACAGCTCCCGCCCCGGTGCCGATGAAATTTCTGTTGATGAAGAACTAAGACGGAGTGTTGCAACTGTGGAGCTAATAGTAAAAAATTTTCCAAACACGCTTATATCCATAGATACTTTTAGGGCCAAGGTTGCCAAAGAGAACATTGAGGCCGGTGCCTGTATGGTAAACGATATCTCTGGCGGGACCTTAGATGCCGATATGCTCTCAACGGTTGGCAAGCTTAATGTGCCATATATTTTAATGCATATGAAGGGAAACCCGAAAAACATGCAGGAAAATGCTCTTTATCATAATTTTATGCGCGAGCTGATTTACTTTTTTTCTGAAAGGATTGCCGAGGCCAGGGCACATAAGATAAATGATATTATTATAGACCCGGGCTTTGGGTTTGCCAAAACATTGGACCAAAATTACGAGCTCATGGCAAAACTAGACTTATTGCACATTATCAACCTACCCGTACTGGTGGGAATAAGCCGAAAATCAATGCTATACAAACTCTTAAATACCAATCCCGAAAATGCCCTTAATGCCACCACGAGCCTCCATACCGTAGCACTTGGCAAAGGAGCACACATAGTAAGGGTCCACGATGTAAAAGAAGCCATGGAATGTATAAAAATACATGAAATGATAACAAAAAACCGAAAGGATATTTGATCCACGTGCAATATTATAACCTGAGTTGGATTATTCTAACTTTGTCAAAAATGCATATAGATAGTGAGGTACAAGGCCTTTTTGAAGGCAATATGGGATATTGTGTCAGAAAAAGCCGAAGCAGATTGCTGAATAGAGACGATTAAGGCTGAATTTTTTAATAAAAGCACCTGTTTCCTACGTTAACTTTTCACGAGATAGCTCGCTATCCCTTAGAAAACCTGCCTTGCAACCAAATACTTTTATTAATTTTGGCTTTGTTGTAATAATCGAACTCAGGTTTATATTTTAAGCTAAACTAAATTTTATATTTTTACATAAAACCAATACGCCTTGGAATTATTTGATTTTGTTGAATTAAAAATAGTAGATATCATCGATATCTTTTTAGTGGCATTCTTGTTTTACTACTTGTACAAACTGGTAAAAGGGACCGTTGCCATTAATATTTTCATAGGGATTGTAGTTATCTATGTAATTTATTTACTTACAGAGGCGCTTAACATGCGCATTCTAAGCAACATATTTGGAAAATTCATTGGGGCTGGGTTCTTTGCACTTTTAGTAGTTTTTCAACAAGAAATCAGGAAGTTCCTCCTTATGGTAGGGTCTACCAATTTTACCAGCAAAAAAGGTTTTTTAAAGCATTTTAACTTTTTAAAGCACGACGGGATTGGCATAGACACCAACATAGATGCCATACTTGCGGCCTGCGAAAAAATGAGCATTATACATACCGGTGCCCTCATTGTTATAGAAAGGAACACCTCCCTTGATTTTGTAAAGCATACGGGAGATACCATGAACATTGAAATAAACCAACCAATTATAGAAAGTATCTTTTACAAAAATAGTACGCTTCACGATGGTGCGGTCATTATAGAAGGCAATAAAATTGTTGCCACGCGTGCCATTCTTCCTGTGTCTAACGAGCGTACCATTCCGCTCCGTTTCGGGCTTCGACACCGGGCCGCTATTGGGGTAACCGAAAAAACAGATGCCGTTGCATTGGTGGTAAGCGAAGAAAACGGTCAGATTTCTTATATGAAAAATGGGGAATTTGTACTTTACAATGAACTTTCTGATTTAAAAAACATGATTATCAAGGATTTATCCTAACATTTAAAGAAGCAGAAAAGTCCATGTTCTTTATGAAACTCAATCCCCATTCAAAAGTCATTATTTAGCCTACTCAATATTATAATAAGACTTAGTCATTAGCATGAACAAAATATTCAAGCTATATTTAAGTATGCTAAAAGCAATTAAAAATGGACCTTTCTTTAAATGCTGAACGTTTTTCCGGTAATAAATACGTAAATCTATATAATAGATTTCGCCCATCCCCTCCAAAAGAAATACTTCAGCTTAGCCTAAACTATCTTGGAAAGACCAAAGCAGCTTCCATTATAGATTTAGGTTGCGGCACTGGCATTTCAACTAAATCATGGACTCCTTATGCAAAAAAAATAACAGGAATTGAACCAAGTAACGAAATGATAGAAATAGCTATAGATAATACTAACAGCCCCAATATTAAATATATTTCCGGTTATGCTAGCAATATTCCTGTTCCATCTAATAATGCAGACATAGTAACATGCTCACAATCTTTTCATTGGATGGAGCCTAAGAGTACTTTAAAGGAAGTAAATCGTGTACTAAAAAAAGAAGGTGTTTTTGTCTTATATGATATTATATGGCCTCCTTCAGTAAATTGTGAATATGAAAATGCATACAATGAACTATTCGATAATATTACATCAATAACCCAAAACATTAACCAACAAATATCCAATAAATGGGATAAAAAGAAGCACCTATTAAACATTAAAAACAGTAACTATTTTAGTTTTATTAAAGAAACTTTTTTTCATAAAACAGATATATTATCTACTGAACAACTTATAGGTATTGCTTTAAGCCAAGGTGGTTTAGAAGCTTTATTGAAACTTGGTTTTTCGGAAAATGAAATAGGTTTAAACAATTTTATAAAAAAAGTAAAAAAAATGAAAATTACCCCATATAAGAAAATAACATATAATTACAGGGCAATATTTGCAATTAAATAAATTACTTTAAACAGCTTCTTCGGCCATAAACTGTACTTCGTATAAATTTCGGTAATATCCGTCTGCTTTTTTAAGCAACTCGGTATGTGTGCCAGATTCTACTATTTTTCCGGCTTCCATTACCAAAATCCTGTTTGCTTTTTTTATGGTTGCAAGTCTGTGCGCAATTACAATAGACGTCCTTCCTTTGGTAATTTTATCGGTTGCTTTTTGAATCAAGATTTCGGAATGCGTATCTACCGACGATGTGGCCTCATCGAGCACCAAAATACTGGGATCGCTTACATAGGCACGTAAAAAGGCTATAAGTTGTCGCTGTCCGCTGGAAAGCATACTTCCTCTTTCTTTTACGTTGTAATGGTAACCACCGGGCAAACTTTTTATAAATTTATGAATGCCAATATCTTTGGCCGCTTGTATTACGTCTTCTTCCTTAATAGAGGGATCGTTTAAGGTAATGTTGTTCAAAATAGTATCGGCAAAAAGGAAAACATCCTGCAATACAACCGCTATTTGAGAGCGTAGCGATTCTAATGTAAAATCGTTAATATTAACTCCATCGGCTAAAATTGCCCCCGAATTGATATCGTAAAAACGGTTTAACAAGTTTATAATGGTCGATTTTCCGGCTCCCGTAGCGCCTACAATAGCAATGGTTTCTCCCGGTTTTGCTTCAAAAGAAATTCCATGCAAAACTTCTTCATCTTCTAAATATCCAAAACGGACATCTTTAAAAACGATGTCACCTTTAAGGTTTTTCGCAATAACCGTCCCATCGTTGTCAATTTTACTATCTGTATCCAAAATATCAAAAACACGGTTGGCGGCAACCATCCCCATTTGCAGCGTATTAAACTTGTCGGCTATTTGACGTAAAGGCCTAAAAATCATGGACGAAAGCATGATAAACATAAAAATATTACCCAAGTCTTCCGCACCGTCTGTAACAGCTCTTAATCCTCCGTACCAAACAATAAGTCCGGTGGTAACGGCCGACATTAATTCTACGACCGCTATAAAAATGGAGTTGTACCAAACCGTATTTATCCACGCTTTTTTATGCTTGTTGTTAATTACTTTAAACTGATTGTATTCTTCTTTTTCACGAACAAAAAGCTGTACGATCTTCATTCCGGTTAACCGTTCCTGAACAAAAGAATTAAGGTTCGATACTTCTTTGCGCACTTCAATAAAGGCTTTTTTCATGGCCTTTTGAAACAATCGGGTGGCGTATAACATTAACGGTAAGATTGCAAAAACGATTAACGATAATTGCCAGTCGAAATAAATCATTACTCCGGCCACCACAATCATTTTAAGCAAATCGCTCACGATCATGAACAGACCATCGCTAAAAATGGCTGCTATACGTTCGATATCGCTCACCGCCCTGGTTACCAAAATACCAACGGAAGAATTATCAAAATACTTCATCCTGAAACGGAGCATGTGCTTAAACAGCTTTACCCGGATGTCTTCAATAACAGATTGCCCTAGCCAATTGGCATAATAAATAAAGGAAAGCTGGCTAATGACTTCCAGGAACAAAACCGCGGTCATATAAACAACAAACATGAGCAATCCGTGCGCATCTTTGTTTAAAATATAGTCATCTACGGTATATTTTAGTAATATGGGCCGTACCGATGAAAATACAGAAAGCATTATTGCTGCAAGCGCAACTCCCAAAAAAGTAAGCCTGTATGGTTTTGTATAGCGCATTAACCGCCTAAACAACCCCACATCAAAGGTATTTCCTGTTGTATCTTTACTCATTTATATTTTTATATATAGCATCGGGGTATAGAACTTCGGTTAAATACAATCCGTGTGCCGGAACCGATGCCCCCGCATTGCTCCTTTTTTTACTTTCAATTATTTTTTTAACGTCTTCAACAGAAGATTTCCCCATTCCTACATTTATCAACGTACCAACTATTGCACGCACCATATTCCTTAAAAATCTGTCGGCGGAAATATAAAAAACTAACTTATTTTTTTCCTGTACCCAAACTGCTTTTTTAACATCACAAATATAGGTTTTTACATCTGTGTTGGATTTAGAAAAACACTGAAAATCTTTATGTTTTAATAATTCGGTTGCCGCTTCGTTCATTTTATCGACATTCAAATTGGCTTTTAAATAATATGCAAAATCAGTATAAAATGGATCTTTTTGCTGCACTATCCAATATTCGTAACTGCGTTGCTCGGCATCAAATCTGGCATGTGCATCGCTGTTTACTATTTTTATGTCGTGAATGGCTATATCGGTCGGCAAAAAGCTGTTCAACTTATAAATCAGCTCATTTTTGTCTATCATAATTTCCATATCAAAATGGGCGTACATTTGCTTGGCATGTACTCCCGAGTCTGTTCTTCCCGCTCCTAAAATTTGAATTTCGGCACGTAAAAGTGTAGAAAGTGCTTTTTCCAATACTTCCTGAACCGAAATGGCATTGGGTTGATTTTGCCAACCGTGATAGTGCTTACCATTGTATGATAGCTCTAAAAAATATCTCAAACCAAAATGTTATTTTTGCAACAAGGTACAAAGATACCAATATTTTAAAGCAAGAAGTTAAAGGGAAAAGGTTAAAAATTTAATAATAAAAAACAATGCATTAAATTAAACATTCCCATTTTTATTTTCTGATTGTCCGCTATTGGTCATACCATGATGCTTAATGCCAGAAGCAGAATCATTTTGATTAATTACGGATATTCAATTTATTTTTATGTGACTTTATTTTTAAGAACCTTCAACCTATTTTATGCAAAAAATACTATTGCTATCAGACACGCACAGTTTTATTGACAACCAAATATTAAAATATGTCAAGCAGGCAGACGAAGTTTGGCATGCCGGGGATATTGGGGACCAAAAGGTTACCGACACCATAAAAAAACTAAAACCCTTAAAAGGTGTTTTTGGTAATATTGATGATGATGTAATAAGAGCCGAATTTCCAGAAAACAATAGGTTTATGTGTGAAAATGTAGATGTATGGATTACCCATATTGGAGGTTACCCAAACAGGTATGACAGGAGAATTCGCGAAGCTATACAAAACAACCCGCCAAAATTGTTCATAAGTGGGCATTCTCATATTTTAAAAGTCATGTGGGATAAAAAGTTAAACCTTCTGCATATGAACCCCGGAGCGGCCGGAAAGTACGGTTTTCATAAAGTAAGAACAATGCTCCGGTTTGTTATTGATGGTGAAAACATAAAAGACCTGGAAATTATCGAGCTGGAAAAAAGAGCGTAAATACTCGCCTTTTCTTTTTAAATTTTCAGCTTATATTCTAAAAAGGGTGTATTTTTACGATTGACAAAAAGAAAAAACATGAAAAAAATTGCTCTCATCCCAGTTTTATTAATGGCCGGTTTACTAAATTTTTACGGTTGTACATCCATGAACACTGCCGGAAGCGGTACTCAAAACAGTAATGTAATGTTGAATACTGTTCAGTCTGTTTTAAAAAACGGCACACAATCTGCTTTTGATGTTTTTGGCGATCAAAATAAATTTATGACCAATGCGCTTATCGATGCCGCCATGCCACAAAAGTTAAAGGACATCAACAGTAAATTGGAATCTTTGGGGCTTTCTCAAGTTGTAGAAAAAGAACAGGCATTGATTAGCGATATTGCCAATGCTTCCATAAATACTGCCCGCCCAATTGTTACAAAAGCCATTAATGAAATGACCCCTCAGGATGCCATCAATATTATTTCTGGCGGAAAAGGTGCTGCTACCCAATATTTAAAAGGTAAAACATATAACGACCTTACAACAGCCATTGGCCCAGTAGTAAACAAACAGACCGAAAGCCTTGGGATTAACTCATTACTCTCTAACGCTTTGGGTAGTAACAACAGCTCCCTTAATGCTATTTTAGGTACTGTTTTAGGAAATGGCACAGCTACAAACACTACAGAACTTTTAAACGATGCTATTACAAAACAACTAACAGATGGCCTATTTAGCATTGTGGAAGATGTGGAAAACGATACACGTGCCAACCCTTCAACTATATTAAACTCAATATTAACCAATTAAGCTAAATAATACCTAAAGAAGCGCTGTCTTCCTGAGTTTATTGAAATTTTAGTTTACTTTATTTATAATAACTAAGGTATTCTACAGCTTGATTGAACGAGTTCTTTTAGCAGGGACCAGCCCAACTTACATAAGTTATGCCTCGCCTGTTGGGCCAAAATTTAATGGAATCGGCGGTTGCTCGTAATCCTTGATTTCTCCATGGGCCTGTTCAAACCTGTGCACATTGTCGTTCAATGCCTTTAAAAAGCGTTTGGCATGCTGTGGTGTCAATATAATCCTGCTCTTAACCTTTGCTTTGGGTCTTCCCGGCATGATACTTATAAAATCCACTACAAATTCTGATACCGAATGATTGATAATTGCCAAGTTGGCGTAGGTTCCTTCGGCAGTGGCATCGTCTATTTCTATATTGATTTGATTTTTCTTTTGTTCGTTCTGATCGCTCATTGTATTTGTTTAAAAGTTTGTAAAGTTGTAACCAATTATTGTGGGAGCGTTTTTTAAGTTGCAATACATTTTGCCAACCTTTTTTTGCTCTTGTAAAAATAACATATAAAAAAAGAAAACCCCAAAGGATTTGTCATCCTTTGGGGTTTCTATATTATATATTAAGCTATAAACTTAAAAATTAACGTGCTGTTGTTTACTGGCCATAATCTCGTTGTACTCTTCTTTAGAGCCTACAATAATATTATCGTAGTCTCTCATTCCGGTACCTGCCGGGATTTTATGTCCAACAATTACATTCTCTTTCAATCCTTCAAGGTCATCTACCTTACCGCTTACCGCAGCTTCGTTAAGGACTTTTGTAGTTTCCTGGAACGATGCAGCCGATATAAACGACTTAGTTTGTAACGATGCCCTGGTAATACCTTGCAATATTGGCGTTGCAACCGCAGGAACAGCGTCCCTGGCCACTACCAATTGCTTATCGGCTCTTCTTAAGATTGAGTTTTCATCCCTTAATTCACGTGGAGAAATAATCTGTCCAGCTCTCAAGGTATCTGAATCTCCCGCTTCTTCGATAACTTTCATTCCAAAAATCCTGTCATTTTCTTCAATGAAATCATCTTTATGAACTAGTTGTTGCTCTAAGAACGTAGTATCTCCAGAATCCTGAATATTAACTTTACGCATCATTTGACGTACTACAACCTCAAAGTGCTTATCGTTAATTTTCACCCCTTGTAAACGATATACTTCCTGTACTTCGTTCACTAGGTATTGCTGAACGGCAGAAGGTCCTTTAATCCTTAAAATATCTTCTGGAGTAATCGATCCATCAGAAAGTGGCATTCCGGCACGGACGTAATCGTTCTCCTGAACAAGTATCTGATTGGATAATTTTACCAAATACTTTTTAATATCGCCCAATTTAGACTCCACTATAATTTCACGGTTACCTCTTTTTATTTTTCCAAATGAAACTACACCATCTATTTCTGTAACAACGGCTGGATTTGAAGGGTTACGTGCTTCAAAAAGCTCGGTAACTCTTGGAAGACCCCCTGTAATATCCCCGGCTTTTGATGACCTTCTTGGTATTTTTACAAGAATCTTACCTTCTTCTATCTTTTCATCGTTATCGACCATAATGTGTGCACCTACAGGCAGGTTGTACGAACGTAGCGTTTCCCCTTTTTTATCTTTAATAAGTAAGGTTGGGATTAGCTTTTTGTTTCTAGATTCAGAAATTACCTTTTCCTGGAATCCAGTCTGTTCGTCAATCTCAACTTGGTACGTTACACCTTGCTCGATGTTCTCGTAAGCAATTTTTCCAGAGAATTCTGAAATAATCACGGCATTGTACGGATCCCACTGACATACCACATCTCCTTTGCTTAGGGTCTGCCCTTCTTTAACAAAGATTTGCGAACCGTAAGGAACATTATTGGTAGCCAATATAATACCCGTTTTCTCATCTATAAATTTAACTTCTGCTGTTCTGGAAATTACAATATCAACCTCTTTTCCATCAGCATCTGTTCCTTTTACAGTTTTAAGATCTTCTATTTCAATCTTACTCTTAAACTTGGTAATGATTTTATTTTCTTCTGAAATGTTTCCGGCAATACCCCCTACGTGGAAGGTACGCAATGTAAGCTGTGTACCTGGTTCCCCAATAGATTGGGCAGCCACAACACCAACGGCTTCTCCACGTTGAACCATTTTTCCGGTAGCTAGGTTACGGCCGTAACATTTTGCACAAATACCCTGTTTTGCTTCACAAGTAAGTGGCGAACGTACTTCCATTCTTTCTACAGGAGATGCTTCTATCTTCTTAACGATTTCTTCTGAAACTTCTTCACCTGCCCCTACCAACAATTCTTCTGTAAGCGGATCGTATACATCGTGTAAAGAAACACGTCCTAAGATTCTTTCACCTAAAGATTCTACAACCTCGTCGTTTTTCTTTAACGCTTCTACTTCCACTCCGCGAAGTGTTCCACAGTCTTCGGTATTTACAATAACATCTTGCGAAACGTCTACCAAACGACGTGTTAAGTAACCGGCATCGGCCGTTTTTAACGCGGTATCTGCCAATCCTTTACGTGCACCGTGCGTAGAGATAAAGTATTCAAGAATTGACAATCCTTCTTTAAAGTTTGAAAGAATCGGGTTCTCGATAATCTCACCACCTCCGGCTGTCGATTTTTTAGGTTTCGCCATTAATCCACGCATACCTGTAAGCTGGCGGATCTGTTCTTTGGATCCCCTTGCTCCAGAATCAAGCATCATGAACACCGAGTTAAACCCTTGGTTATCTTCACGGATGCGTTTCATTGCAAGCTCGGTCAACATGGCGTTGGTAGATGTCCAAACATCAATTACCTGATTATAACGTTCGTTATTGGTAATCAATCCCATGTTATAATTCATCATAATCCCTTCTACCTGCTCGTTTGCATCTGCAATCATTGGGTGTTTTTCTTCAGGTATGATAATATCTCCTAAACTGAAAGAAAGACCTCCTTTAAATGCAAAGTTGTACCCCATGCTTTTAATCTTGTCCAAGAATTCGGCAGTGGTAGGTACGTCGGTAGCTTTTAAAATATTACCAATAATATCACGAAGCGATTTTTTGGTCAATACCTCGTTAATATAACCGGCTTTTTCTGGAACTACTTGGTTGAACAAAATTCTACCAACAGTAGTTTCTATAATCTGCATTGTTAATTCGCCATTTTCATTAAAGTCCTTGGCACGGACTTTTACCATAGCATTTAAGTCAACTTTCTTCTCGTTGAAAGCTATTGTAACTTCATCGGCAGAATAGAAAGTAAGCCCTTCTCCTTTAATTTTATGTTCGGGAGTAGATTTTCTTGCTTTGGTCATGTAGTACAGCCCAAGAACCATGTCTTGAGAAGGTACCGTAATTGGCGAACCGTTTGCTGGGTTTAGTATGTTATGAGAAGCCAACATTAACATTTGTGCCTCTAAAATAGCTTCTGGCCCTAAAGGTAAGTGTACCGCCATTTGGTCACCATCGAAGTCGGCGTTGAATGCCGTACAAACCAATGGGTGCAACTGAATGGCTTTACCCTCTATTAATTTAGGCTGGAATGCCTGGATACCCAAACGGTGAAGCGTGGGGGCACGGTTAAGTAGTACCGGATGACCTTTAAGAACATTCTCTAGGATATCCCATACAACTGGCTCTCTTTTATCTATAATTTTCTTGGCCGACTTAACTGTTTTTACAATTCCCCTTTCAATTAGTTTTCTAATTACGAAAGGCTTGTAAAGCTCGGCAGCCATATTTTTAGGAAGACCGCATTCGTACAATTTCATTTCAGGTCCAACAACAATTACAGAACGTGCTGAATAGTCCACACGTTTACCAAGTAAGTTTTGACGGAAACGCCCCTGCTTACCTTTTAATGAATCTGAAAGTGACTTTAACGGTCTATTTGATTCTGTTTTTACGGCCGAAGACTTACGTGTGTTATCGAACAATGAATCAACCGATTCTTGAAGCATACGTTTTTCGTTACGCAAGATAACTTCTGGCGCCTTGATTTCCATCAAGCGTTTTAAACGGTTGTTCCTGATGATTACACGTCGGTAAAGATCATTTAAATCGGAAGTTGCAAAACGTCCTCCGTCCAATGGAACTAACGGACGTAATTCCGGTGGAATAACCGGAACCACTTTCATAATCATCCATTCCGGATTGTTCTCTCTGTTCTTTTGAGATTCACGAAGTGCCTCAACAACCTGAAGACGTTTTAAGGCCTCTGTTTTACGTTGTTTTGATGTTTCGTTGTTTGCCTTGTGTCTTAATTCATAAGAAAGCTCGTTCAAGTCGATTCTTGAGAGTAATTCTATAAGACATTCGGCACCCATTTTAGCAATGAACTTATTTGGGTCGGTATCTTCCAAGTATTGATTTTCCGCAGGAAGTGATTCTAGAATATTCAAGTATTCTTCTTCCGTTAAGAAATCCATTTTTTCAACAGGATCCCCATCGGCATTTTTGGCGTTACCCGGCTGGATAACAACATAACGCTCGTAATAGATAATCATGTCTAGCTTCTTAGATGGTAATCCAAGAAGGTACCCAATTTTATTAGGTAAAGAACGGAAATACCATATATGGGCTACGGGCACTACCAAATTGATATGGCCTACCCTGTCGCGACGTACTTTTTTCTCGGTAACTTCCACCCCACATCGGTCGCAAACAATTCCTTTATATCGTATTCTTTTATATTTACCGCAGGCACATTCGTAATCCTTTACGGGACCAAAAATACGCTCACAGAAAAGACCGTCACGCTCAGGCTTGTGTGTACGGTAGTTAATGGTTTCCGGTTTAAGCACTTCTCCTCTGGATTCTGCTAAAATAGATTCCGGAGAGGCCAAACCAATTGAGATTTTGTTAAACCTCTGTACTGTATTCTTATCTTTATTATTTCTAGCCATAATATATGGTGATAATGAATTAAGTGTAATTTAGTATTACCTTTTTAGCAAAGGCACCCGGTAAAACCAAATGCCCTTTGCTAAAATTATTATTCTTCTAATCTGATATCTAATCCAAGGCCTTTTAATTCATGCATCAATACATTGAATGATTCTGGCAACCCTGGTTCTGGCATCATCTCTCCTTTTACGATAGACTCGTATGTTTTGGCTCTACCGATAACATCATCAGATTTTACAGTCAAGATTTCCCTTAGTGTACTTGATGCTCCGTATGCTTCAAGTGCCCAAACCTCCATCTCACCAAAACGCTGACCACCAAATTGTGCTTTACCACCTAATGGCTGTTGTGTAATTAATGAGTATGGACCAATAGAACGTGCGTGCATTTTGTCGTCTACCATATGCCCTAACTTAAGCATATAGATAACTCCTACTGTTGCTGCTTGGTCGAAACGTTCTCCGGTACCACCGTCATACAAGTGTGTATGGCCAAATCTTGGGATTCCTGCCTCATCGGTCAGTTCGTTGATTTGATCTAAGGAAGCACCATCAAAGATTGGTGTTGCGAATTTCTTGTCAAGGTTTTTACCGGCCCATCCTAATACGGTCTCGTAAATCTGCCCGATGTTCATACGTGAAGGTACCCCAAGTGGGTTCAACACGATATCTACCGGCGTACCATCTTCTAGGAACGGCATGTCCTCCTGACGTGTTATTCTTGCAACGATACCTTTGTTACCGTGACGTCCTGCCATTTTATCTCCTACTTTAAGCTTACGCTTTTTAGCGATATAAACTTTGGCAAGCTTCATAATTCCTGCAGGCAGTTCATCTCCCACAGAAATGGTAAATTTATCTCTTCGCAACGCTCCTTGAAGGTCGTTCAGTTTAATTTTATAATTGTGAAGAAGATCGTTTATCAATGCATTGGTTTCATCATCAGTAGTCCAAGTTCCGCTTACCAAATGCGCAAAATCATCAACTGCATTCAACATCTTTTGCGTGTATTTTTTTCCTTTAGGGAATACTTCTTCGCCTAAATCGTTAAATACACCTTGCGATGTTTTCCCGTTTACAATCGAGAACAATTTTTCTACCAATACATCTTTAAGCTGTGTGAATTTTGTTTCAAATTCCAATTCAAGCTTAGCGATATCTTCTTTATCTTTTGCTCTTTTGCGCTTATCTTTAATAGCCCTTGAGAACAATTTCTTGTCTATAACAACACCACTTAATGACGGAGAAGCTTTTAATGAAGCGTCTTTTACGTCACCGGCTTTATCTCCAAAGATAGCTCGAAGTAATTTTTCTTCCGGGGTTGGATCTGATTCTCCTTTTGGTGTAATCTTACCAATTAAAATATCGCCCGGTTTTACTTCGGCACCAATACGGATCATCCCGTTTTCATCGAGGTCTTTTGTGGCCTCTTCAGAAACATTTGGTATGTCGTTTGTCAATTCTTCGGCACCAAGCTTGGTATCCCTAACTTCAAGTGAATATTCGTCGATATGGATAGAAGTAAAGATATCTTCCCTTACTACTTTCTCAGAAATTACGATCGCATCCTCGAAGTTATATCCTTTCCAAGGCATGAACGCTACTTGTAGGTTTCTACCCAAAGCAAGTTCTCCTTGTTGTGTTGCATACCCTTCACAAAGTACTTGTCCTTTGGCAACTTTATCGCCTTTTTTAACAATAGGCTTCAAGTTTATGGAAGTACCTTGGTTTGTTTTTCTGAATTTAACGAGATCGTAGGTTTTAAAGTCATCGTCAAAACTTACCAATCTGTCATTTTCTGTTCTATCGTACTTAATAACGATTTTTGAAGCATCTACATAATCTACAACTCCATTTCCTTCAGCATTTACCAATACTCTTGAATCTGATGCTACTTGACGTTCCAAACCAGTCCCTACAATTGGCGACTCCGGTCTTAATAATGGTACTGCCTGGCGCATCATGTTCGATCCCATCAGTGCACGGTTTGCATCATCGTGTTCCAAGAATGGAATTAAGGATGCAGAAATTGATGCAATTTGGTTAGGAGCAACATCTGTATAGTGTACTTCTACCGGATCTACTACCGGAAAATCGCCTTCTTCACGGGCAATTACCTTTTCTGTATCGATGGTACCATCGTTTTTTAAAGGGATGTTTGCCTGTGCAATTTTCTTTTCTTCTTCTTCTTCGGCACTTAAGTAAAGTATTTCGGAAAGGTCTACCTTACCTTCGTTTACTTTTCTATATGGTGTTTCAATGAAGCCCATACTGTTCACTTTTGCAAACACGCTCAATGAAGATATCAAACCAATGTTCGGTCCTTCAGGCGTTTCAATAGGACAAAGACGCCCGTAGTGAGTATAGTGAACGTCACGCACCTCGAAACCAGCCCTTTCACGGGAAAGACCTCCAGGCCCTAATGCTGATAAACGACGTTTGTGCGTAATCTCTGCCAATGGATTGGTTTGATCCATAAACTGAGACAACTGGTTGGTACCAAAGAACGAGTTAATAACCGATGACAATGTCTTGGCATTGATCAAATCGATTGGCGTAAACACCTCGTTGTCACGAACGTTCATACGCTCGCGGATGGTTCTTGCCATACGTGCAAGACCTACTCCAAACTGAGAGGACAATTGTTCTCCAACGGTTCTAACACGACGGTTTGACAAGTGGTCGATATCATCGATCTCTGCTTTGGAATTAATTAACTCGATAAGATATTTAATAATTGTAATAATATCTTCTTTAGTTAACACTTGCTTATCCATGTCGATATTCAAGCCTAACTTCTTGTTCATTCTATAACGGCCAACTTCACCTAAGTTGTATCGTTGGTCCGAGAAGAACAGTTTGTCTATAATGCCCCTTGCTGTTTCTTCGTCTGGCGGTTCGGCATTACGCAATTGACGGTATATGTGCTCTACAGCTTCTTTTTCAGAGTTTGTAGGGTCTTTTTGTAATGTGTTGTAGATAATTGCATAGTCTCCTGTTTGGCTATCTTCTTTGTGCAACAAGATAGTTTTAACATCGGTTTCCAGTATTTCATCTACATGTTCTTTTTCTAGAATTGTATCTCTATCCAGGATGATTTCGTTACGTTCTATGGAAACCACCTCGCCTGTATCCTCATCAACAAAATCCTCATGCCAAGTTTTTAGCACACGTGCTGCCAACTTCCTACCCAACACTTTTTTAAGTCCGCTTTTGGAAACCTTAACTTCTTCGGCTAGATCGAATATTTCTAGAATATCCTTATCACGCTCGAATCCAATGGCACGGAAAAGTGTAGTAACAGGTAATTTTTTCTTTCTATCGATATAAGCGTACATAACGCTATTGATATCGGTAGCAAATTCTATCCAAGATCCTTTAAAAGGAATAACCCGGGCAGAGTATAATTTTGTTCCGTTAGCATGGAACGATTGACCAAAGAATACACCTGGAGATCTGTGCAATTGCGATACGACTACGCGTTCTGCGCCGTTTATTACAAAGGTACCACTAGGTGTCATGTATGGGATGGTACCCAAATACACGTCCTGTACTATGGTTTCAAAATCTTCGTGCTCTGGATCTGTACAATAAAGTTTAAGCCTAGCTTTTAGCGGAACGCTGTATGTTAACCCTCTTTCTATACATTCTTGGATAGAATAACGTGGAGGATCGATAAAGTAGTCTAAAAATTCAAGTACAAATTGATTACGCGTATCAGTAATGGGGAAGTTCTCCATGAAGGTGTTATAAAGACCTTCGTTACCTCTTTCTTCAGATTTGGTTTCCAGTTGAAAGAAATCCTGGAACGATTTAATCTGAATGTCCAAGAAATCCGGATATTCCGGGGTATTCTTTGCAGAGGCGAAATTAATTCTTTCAGTCTGATTTGTGAACATCAATGGACAATATTTTGATTAAAGTGAAAATTGATAAAACGTATATACTCATATACGCAAAAGGGTTTAGGTCTCAACCCGCAAATTTCGGGATGGACCTAAACCGTATTTTACAGCTCGGGGCTGTAGGGTTGAATTACTTTAATTCTACCTCAGCACCAGCTTCTTCTAAAGACTTTTTAAGACCTTCGGCCTCATCTTTAGATACTCCTTCTTTGATAGCTTTAGGAGCGCTGTCTACAATTTCTTTAGCTTCTTTAAGTCCTAAACCGGTTAATTCTTTAACCAATTTAACAACAGCCAATTTAGACGCCCCAGCAGCTGTAAGGACTACATCAAATTCTGATTTCTCCTCAGCAGCTTCACCACCTCCGGCAGCAGCTCCACCAGCAACAGCTACAGCTGCAGCAGCAGGCTCGATACCATATTCTTCTTTTAATATATCAGCTAATTCGTTTACTTCTTTAACTGTTAAATTAACTAATTGTTCTGCAAAATCTTTTAAATCTGCCATTTTTCTATCGTTTTAATAAATTTTTAAAATATAATTGTTTTTAAGTGCGTACTTATTATTGTTTTTCTGATAACGTTTTAAGGATACCAGCCAATTTACCACCACCTGATTTAAGTCCGCTAATAACGTTCTTAGCAGGCGATTGTAGCAAGCCAATGATATCTCCAATAACTTCCTCTTTGGATTTAATGCTCACCAATGCATCTAATTGGTTATCTCCAATGAAGATAGCTTCTTCGATAAATGCACCTTTTAAAAGAGGTTTCTCAGATTTTTTACGGAAGTCCTTGATAAGTTTAGCTGGGGCGTTCCCTGTTTCGGAAAGCATTAAAGAAGTATTTCCTTTTAGCACTCCGGGCAATTCCCCAAAATCTTTATCAGAAGCTTCCATTGCTTTTGCAAGCAATGTGTTTTTTACAACTGCGAGTTTGATGTTTGCTTTAAAACAAGCTCTACGCAAATTAGAGGTTGTTTGAGCGTCCAATCCTGAAATATCTGCTAAATAGATATTTGTAGTATCTCCTAACTGCGCAGTTAAATCTTCTATTACCGTTAACTTTTCTTCTCTAGTCATGATTAAAAAATTTATACCTGCCTCTTAAACTGCCTTAGGATCTACAGGAACACTTGGGCTCATAGTACTTGAAATAAAGATACTTTTGATATATGTTCCTTTAGCCGCAGTTGGCTTCAGTTTTAATAATGTTTGTAATAATTCGTTTGCGTTACCAGCAATTTTATCTGCCGAAAAAGATGCTTTTCCAATTGCTGCGTGAACGATTCCTGTTTTATCAACTTTAAAGTCGATTTTACCAGCTTTAACTTCACCTACAGCTTTGGCCACATCCATGGTAACCGTTCCTGTTTTTGGGTTTGGCATTAAACCTCTAGGTCCAAGGATTCGTCCTAGGGGGCCTAATTTACCCATTACGCTTGGCATCGTGATGATTACATCTACGTCTGTCCAACCGTCCTTGATCTTTTGCAAGTATTCATCTAACCCTACATAGTCTGCCCCAGCCTCTTTGGCTTCTGCTTCTTTATCTGGGGTAACCAATGCTAAAACCTTAACATCTTTACCGGTACCGTGAGGAAGTGTCACCACCCCTCTTACCATTTGATTTGCCTTACGAGGGTCTACCCCTAAACGCACTGCTAAATCTACAGATGCATCAAACTTAACGTTAGTGATATCTTTTACTAATTGAGAAGCTTCTGCAACAGAATACAATTTGTTCCTGTCTATTTTACCTACAGCTTCTTTTTGCTTTTTTGTTAATTTTGCCATTTCTAGATTCTTTTAAGATTTAAAAAGGCTTATCACCTGAAACCGTTAATCCCATTGATCTTGCAGTTCCTGCAACCATGCTCATTGCTGATTCTACAGTAAATGCATTAAGATCTTGCATTTTGTCTTCTGCGATAGCTTTTACCTGATCCCAGGTAACGCTCGCCACCTTTTTACGGTTTGGCTCTCCGGAACCCTTTTTAACCTTAGCCGCTTCCAATAGCTGAACTGCCGCTGGCGGTGTCTTAATTACAAAGTCAAACGACTTGTCTTTGTAAACGGTGATAACAACTGGTAAAACCTTACCCGGTCTGTCCTGTGTACGTGCATTAAATTGCTTACAGAACTCCATAATGTTAACGCCGGCAGCACCTAGAGCGGGTCCAACCGGTGGCGACGGATTCGCAGCACCTCCCCTAACTTGTAGTTTAACTACTTTACTAACTTCTTTTGCCATTGTTTATGTTCAATTTTAAAATTTGAATCGCCTGATCTTTTGGAAGCTAGGCGAATCTATATAATGTGTAACAATTATATCTTTTCTACTTGCATATAACTCAATTCCAATGGTGTTTTTCTTCCAAAAATCTTCACCATTACCTCAAGTTTACGCTTTTCTTCATTAATCTTTTCAACAGTTCCATTAAATCCGTTAAAAGGACCGTCTATAACTTTCACGGTTTCCCCTAACACATAAGGTATAGCAACATTATCTGTCTTCACGGATAATTCATCAACTTTACCGAGCATTCTGTTTACCTCAGATTTCCTCAATGGAACGGGATCTCCCCCTTTAACTTCACCTAGAAAACCAATAACTCCGGTTATAGACTTAATAACGTGCACAATTTCTCCTCCCAAATTGGCCTTCACCATTACGTAGCCGGGAAAATAAACACGTTCTTTATTTATTTTCTTTCCATTGCGTATCTGCACCACTTTTTCGGTCGGCACCAATACTTCATCTACATAATCTTCATATCCAAGACGCGCTATATCCTGCTCTATGTAGCCTTTAACTTTATTCTCTTGACCACTTACAGCCCTTACTACATACCATTGTTTTGCCAACGCTTCTGCCATTGCAATACCCGTCTTTAATATTATTAATTAGTAATTATTCCAAAATAAAGCTTGATAAGTTTAGCAAAAACCGTATCAATACCCCATATTGCCAATGAAAAAAGTATAGAGAAAACAGCAACCACAACCATCAGGTTTTGTCCCTCGGCCCATGACGGCCAAGTAACATTCGCTCTTAACTCTTGAAATGATTCTTTTATATAATTCACCATTTTACTCTATCTTATTATGGACCGAGAATCCCGATTTTCTTTTTCAAAACTCTACAGACCCAATCCTATTATTTCGCACGGGTGGAGAGATTCGAACTCCCATCAACGGTTTTGGAGACCGCTATTCTACCCTTGAACTACACCCGTTTATTCAAGTTTAAAGGCATCCTACTACTATAAAGCAGGACACCTTAAAACTTGTATGCTTATTGAAATTAGTCTAAAATTTCAGTTACCTGACCAGCACCTACTGTTCTACCACCTTCACGGATAGCAAAACGTAGACCTTTGTTCAAGGCAATTGGCTGAAGCAACTCAACAGTAATAGTTAAGTTATCACCAGGCATAACCATTTCAACTCCATCAGGCAATGTAATTGTACCTGTTACGTCAGTTGTACGTACGTAGAACTGAGGACGGTAGTTGTTGTGGAATGGTGTGTGACGTCCACCTTCTTCTTTTTTAAGAACGTAAACCTCTGCTTTGAATTTAGCGTGAGGAGTTACAGAACCTGGCTTACAGATAACCATACCTCTTTTGATGTCGGTTTTCTCGATACCTCTTAAAAGGATACCAACGTTATCTCCAGCTTCACCTCTATCTAATATTTTACGGAACATTTCAACCCCTGTAATAGTAGAAGTCAATTTCTCTGCTCCCATACCGATAATATCTACAGCTTCACCAGTTTTAGCAACTCCAGACTCTATACGTCCAGTAGCAACTGTTCCACGACCAGTAATTGTAAATACATCCTCGATAGGCATCAAGAAATCTTTATCCACGTCTCTTTGTGGCAATTCAATCCACTCATCAACAGCTTCCATCAATTTCATTACTGAGTCAACCCACTTTTGCTCACCATTTAAAGCACCAAGTGCAGAACCAGGAATTACAGGTCCGTTATCTCCGTCATACTCATAGAAGCTCAACAATTCTCTTACTTCCATATCTACAAGCTCTAAAAGCTCCTCATCATCAACCATATCCACTTTGTTCAAGAAAACAACTATTCTTGGAACACCTACCTGACGTCCTAATAAGATGTGCTCACGAGTTTGTGGCATAGGTCCGTCTGTAGCAGCAACTACCAAAATAGCGCCATCCATTTGAGCAGCACCTGTAACCATGTTTTTTACGTAATCCGCGTGACCAGGACAGTCAACGTGGGCATAGTGACGATTTGCAGTTTGATACTCAACGTGAGAAGTATTAATTGTAATACCTCTTTCTTTTTCTTCAGGAGCGTTATCGATTGAATCGAATGAACGTGCATCAGAAAGACCAGCATCTGCCAATACTTTAGTGATAGCAGCAGTTAAAGTAGTTTTACCGTGATCTACGTGTCCAATAGTACCTATATTTAAGTGTGGTTTGGAACGATCGAAAGTTTCCTTTGCCATGATTTAATAATTTTAATCTTAGTTATATATTAGTGTTCAAATTTAAACGCAACAAGAGCCAATGACGAGAATTGAACTCGTGACCTCTTCCTTACCAAGGAAGCGCTCTACCCCTGAGCTACACCGGCTTATAGATTCAAAGTTTCAAGTTTAAAAATCGCTTTTCATCACCTTAAACAACAACCATAAACTCAAAGTACTAGAACGAGAGAAGAGAACACATCTTTTTTCTTAAGATAAATTCTCATCTCTTCTTTTTTTTTAACCTCAAAAATAAATTTTGAGCCACCTTGTTTAGAGCGGGAGACGAGGTTCGAACTCGCGACATTCAGCTTGGAAGGCTGACGCTCTACCAACTGAGCTACTCCCGCATTTCTTGTAATTAAGAATTTTTTTTGTGGGGAGAGCAGGATTCGAACCTGCGAAGGTAAAAACCAACAGATTTACAGTCTGTCCTCGTTGGCCGCTTGAGTATCTCCCCCAATTTAGCATTTTGAAAAGCAGAAAACATTTAAATTTTACTGCTTAAAATTCCGAGCGCAAAAATAATCAATATTATCCAATTACCAACTACTTTCCTTATCTTTTTTTAAAGATAAATTACACGCTTCTAAAAATCATCAAATTATCAAAAAACTTTACTTTTAAAAGAGCCGATAGAGGGACTCGAACCCACGACCTGCTGATTACAAATCAGCTGCTCTAGCCAGCTGAGCTACATCGGCATTTAATCAAAAAAGTCCGCTATTTCTAACGGACTGCAAATGTATATAAATTATTCTTTATACAAAACAAATTGTATAAAATTTTTATTTAGATGTATGCTCTCAATTTTTGCTTTCTTTTTTTTAGTACTCGCTCTAATGAATTTGCCGCACAGTCGACCGCTTCCTCAAATGTCCTGCACTGTTTTTTTACCATAAATTCGTCTCCGGGAACGTGCACCTTTACTTCTGCAATCTTGTTTTCTTTTGCACTGGTATTTTGGACTTTCAAATACACGTCAGAATAAACAACCCTATCGTAATAGTGGTCCAGTTTATCTAATCGCTTTTGAATGAAAATTACTAATTTTTGATCTACATTGAAGTTGACAGATTGCGTGTTTACTTCCATTTCCTCTAAATTTTGTGGTTAAACATTCATTTTAAGCGGTTAGGATTTTTTTTGGTTTCTAGGATGCGCCAAACCGTATTGTTTTTTTAGCTCAGCTATACTATTGTGTGTGTACACCTGGGTTGATGCAAGGCTGGAATGACCTAACAATTCCTTAACCGAATTTAAGTCAGCACCTTCATTAAGCAAGTGGGTCGCAAACGTATGCCTAAGGATATGCGGACTCTTTTTTATTTTAGTTGATGCCTTACTAAAGTAATTATTTATTGTTCGATATACAAACGTTTCATTAATTTTATGACCATTTTTAAGAATAAGCAAAATGTCTCCAGATTCTATGGTTGAAGCATTTTCCCGGTGCACCAAATATTCACGGATTGTCTTGCCAAGCGAAGAAAGCAGCGGAACATAGCGCTCTTTGTTGCGCTTTCCAAGCACCTTGATGGTGCTGTTTGCAAAATCTACATCGTTGGTTTTCAAATTTACCAGTTCGCTCCGGCGCATGCCCGTGGCATAAAAAAGTTCGATGACCAATTTTTCCAAAATGCCGTCATGGCCATCGTCAAACTTCATTTCCTCCAAGACCTGTTTCATTTCCCGAACCGAAAACGGCACCTCTATTTTTTTGGCCGTTTTTAATGCCTTGTGCTTTGCCAACGGATTAATTTCAATTTCTTTTATTTTCAATAAAAATTTATAATAAGCCTTTAATGAAGCAACTTTCCTGTTGATACTCCTGTTGCTTAACCCCTGGTTGACCATGCTGACAATCCATGAACGTGCTTGGGTATAATGTACCCGGTCTACGGAAGATTCGTTGAAAGTTAGTTTGCAGAATTCCAAAAAAGAAGATAAATCGTTTTGATAAGCAGTAATTGTATACTTGGAATAATTTTTTTCCAATTGAAGGTATTCAATGAATTTTTGAAATGGCATACAATGAAGTTTAACCCAAAGATATGAAATTAGTTGATAGGTATCTAGGAGTTGGGTATTAGGTAAAAAATAAAAATCCCCCCTTTTGGAAAGGCGGGATTTATTATTTTATATCAGAAAGACTTATTAGATTTCTTCCTGATCTCTTAATCCTTGTATATAAGCAGCTTTTTGAATTTGAGCTCTTTTTGCTACTGAAGGTTTTGTAAATTGTTGACGGCTACGTAGCTGACGCATTGTACCTGTTTTATCAAATTTACGCTTGTAACGCTTAAGCGCCCTGTCTATATTTTCTCCTTCTTTAATAGGTATAATTAACATAAGTGTACCACCTCCTTTCTTTTACGGACGGCAAAGATAGAAATAAATTTTATTTAAAAACAAAAAATTATTTTTTTGCCTCCGCCAAAATCAATATTCGGATATTCCCTTATTTTAAGATATGTCTTGAGATGACCACTTTTTGTATTTCGGTAGTACCTTCACCGATGGTGCACAATTTTGCATCACGGTAAAATTTTTCCACTGGAAAGTCCTTGGTATATCCATATCCGCCATGTATCTGTACGGCCTCGTTTGCAATGCGCACGCAGGCTTCTGAAGCGAACATTTTGCTCATGGCGCTTAATTTGGTCATTTTTCTGCCTGCATTTTTCTCAAAGGCCGCTTTATGCAACAACAGTTCGGAAGCCTCTATATCGGTAGCCATTTCGGAAAGCTTGAAGGATATTCCCTGAAATTGGGATATTGGTTTTCCAAATTGCACCCGTTCTTTGGCATATTTCAATGCGGCCTCGTAAGCTCCTTTTGCGGTTCCTAACGATAATGCGCCAATAGAAATCCTACCGCCATCGAGTATCTTCATGGACTGTACAAACCCATCGCCAACTTCTCCCAATCTGTTTGCATCGGGAATCCTACAATCGGAAAATATAAGCTCGGCCGTCTCGCTTGCGCGCATGCCCAATTTGTTTTCTTTTTTACCGCTTGTAAACCCAGGCGTACCTTTTTCTATGGCAAAGGCCGTCATTCCATGAGAATCGCCTTTTTCGCCTGTACGCACTATAACAACCGCTATATCCCCGCTTTTTCCGTGGGTAATAAAGTTCTTTGCGCCGTTAAGTACCCATTCGTCTCCGTCTTTTACAGCAGTAGTAGCCATTCCGCCAGCATCAGAGCCGGTATTATGTTCGGTAAGGCCCCAGGCACCAAGCCATTCTGCGGTAGCCAGTTTGGGCAGCCACTTTTGCTTTTGCTCTTCGTTACCAAAAGTAAGTATATGGTTTGTACAAAGCGAGTTATGGGCTGCTACCGATAGCCCAATAGATGGGTCTACCTTGGAAATTTCATCTAAAATTGCAATATATTCATGATATCCTAAACCGGACCCTCCATATATTTCGGGTACCAACACCCCCATAAAGCCTAATTCCCCGGCCTTTTTAAATACTTCGAGTGGAAATATTTGTTTTTCGTCCCACTCCATTACGTGGGGTTTTATATATTGTTCTGCAAAATCTTTTGCAGCATTGGCAATCAACTGCTGTGTTTCTGTATAATCAAAATTCATTTGTGCCGCTATATCCAGTTCCATTTTTACGATTTTTTACTCGGTCGTCAAATATAATTCAATTCTATTTAATTTTTCCGTAGGAAAATCCTCTATTTTTTTTAGTTCAGAAATTGAATTTATTTTAATATGGCTGGTTCTATAAGTTACGATTTTTTTTGCAATTTTCCAGTCGAGATATGGAAGCGAGCTTAATTTTTTTATAGAGGCCAAATTTACATTTACAGGGGTAAATTTTGGTTGCTGTAAAATGGCAAATTGCTTGAACAATCTATTAACTACATCGGGCTTTAGCCCATAAACTTCATTGAGTTGATCTTTAAAATAACCCCCCCTAAAAGGTTTCGGTATTTTATAATTCTTGCGGCCAGCTTGCCACCTATTCCATACACTTTTTTTAAATCTTGGACAGTTGCCCCGTTGATATCCTTTTTTGGCGTTTTAAAAGAAACCGCTGGCGAATTTACATACCTGCCATGATTTCTATACGCATGAAGCTTATCTATTTCTTCAATAGACATCCCCAATGCATATGCTTTATAATCGGTAAGGTAGTTTGGGTTGAACGGAAATATTTTCTGATGGTATTTTATTGTATTTTCTTCAAATGAAGTAAGCCCTGTCTTGTTAATCTTATAAAACTCATATTTAAAGGAATCCATTCCGAAGGATCCCATATAAAATGAAGCAACAATAATTATCAAAAAAAATATCCCACTCTGCTGACTTTTAGAAAAGCGCAAGTGGGATATAAATTTCATTTTTTACGAATTGCTAAGCAGATTTTTTCTCTACTTTCTGTTTTTTAAACAATTCGCCTGCTTTAAGTTTTCTTAAATATTCATTAAGGTCTATTTTCACTTCCTTGCTCATTATGTACAACCCGATAATATTGGGGAACGACATGGAAAGAATCATCATATCTGAAAAAGTTAACACAGCACCCAAACTTACCGAAGCACCAACTACCACAAAGAACATAAACACCAATTTATAAACCACTTCGGTTCTTCGGCTTTTCCCAAATAGGAAAGTCCATGCCCTCATTCCGTAGTAAGACCACGAAATCATGGTTGAAAAAGCGAATAAGAAAACTGCTACTGCCAATACGTAAGGGAACCAACCTATAACGCTACCAAAAGCATCTGAGGTTAACTGCGCCCCGCCAACACCTTCTACTTCGTGCATTCCGGTAAAAACAAGCACCAAGGCTGTTAACGTACAAACAACAACGGTATCTATAAACGGCTCTAGCAACGCTACAAAACCTTCGGATGGTGGATGGTTTGTTTTAGCGGCACTGTGTGCAATGGCAGCAGAACCAACCCCTGCCTCGTTTGAGAATGCGGCTCTTTGGAAACCTACAATTAAAACCCCGATAACGCCTCCTTTTAGTGCGCTTGGGCTAAATGCTCCGTCTATAATTGCTGAAAAAGCAGCCCCTATATTTTGAAAATTAACTCCAATTACAATCAAAGCAGCCAATACATATATACCTGCCATAAAAGGAACTATTTTTTCGGTAACCTTGGCAATACTGCTAATTCCACCAAGAATTACAGCTCCTACCAATATTGCCGTAATAACGCCAAACCAGAAACCATGCCCTGCCAATGTTGGAAACTGACCGGATAATTGCTCGAAAGCCTGGTTAGCCTGGAACATATTACCGCCCCCAAAAGAGGCACCTACAGCAAGTATGGCAAAAACAACTGCCAATACTTTGCCTAGTCCTTTTAAATTTCTTTTTTCAAGACCATATCTTAAATAATTCATTGGACCACCAAATACACGGCCATCGGGAAGAATATTACGGTATTTTACCCCCAGGGTACATTCTACAAATTTTGAAGACATCCCCAAGAGTCCAGCAACAATCATCCACATAGTTGCACCAGCGCCCCCTAAAGAAACTGCCACTGCAACCCCTGCAATGTTACCAAGTCCAACGGTTCCCGAAACTGCTGTTGCCAATGCCTGAAAGTGCGTTACCTGCCCAGGGGCATTTGGATCGTCGTATTTTCCTTTGGCCAGTTCGAGCGAGTGCTTAAATCCGCGGATATTGATAAAGCCCATTCTAATGGTAAAGAATGTGGCACCCAGCAATAACCAAACTACGATAAACGGAATATTTTTTGTTTGAGGGTCCCCGTTTGGATGTAACAATGCTATTGGTTCATCGTATTTAATTTCTGCTAAGTAATGAGCCCCCTGTTCTATTACATGTTCTTTATTGTTGGAGTTATATATTACCCCGCCTTCTTTTACGCGGTATTTTAGTTCGCCAGCGGCTGCGGCCTTAACTTCTACTTCTCCACCCGAAGCTTTGGACACAATTGCTATTGTTTCGCCTTTTTCCACATGCGATCCTTCTGGCTTCAACCATTGTTTTAATGTAAATTTATCGTTCACATCGGCGCTCCAGTCCGGGATGGATATTAATTTCACATCAGCATAAACAACGGGGTCGTATACCCCTGTAGCCGCAAATGGATCCCAAAATAAAACGGAACCTAAACCTGCTACTGCTGGGGTCATGATTCCGTTAAAAATTTCTGTTATCGACTCGGATTCTATATGATATGTTTTGGTAACCGACCTGTTTTCTGCATCGGTAATTGTTACACTGTAATCAATTCCTTCTGTTAAACCTGTCGAGACGTTAGACTTAAGAGGGGTCTCTTGATTACTCCATTTATATGTATATGGAGCCTTTCCCCCTGACACGTCTACCGTGATCTGCCCATCATTAATCTGTTTAGAAGGATTAGTTAGTGTTTCTTTTACTGATAACTCCTGGGCAAAAAGCGCAATTGAGCTCAGCATTAAAAAAATTGAGAGAAATTGTTTTCTCATAAAGAATTAAGTTTAGGTTATAATTATATTAAAAATTCTTAAAAACTGACGGGGCAATATCATAAAAAAAAGGCGTTTATTCAAATTTTACCCGTTAAATGTGGTTTCCGGGATTTGAAACAGGGTATTTAGCTTCTTAATTTGTCCGGGTTGTCCGAGTACCACCAATTTGGAATTCGGTAATAATTCTACTGTTGCATCTGGGTTGATAATATATTTTCCGTCGGGCTGTTTGTAACCAATAACCGTACAGCCCGTTTGTTTCCGCAAGTCCAGGTCTATCAATGTTTTGTACAAATATCCGTTTGGCAGGTCGTCTACTGAGACTTCTTCTAAATTAATGGTATGCTCATCATCAAAAGAGAGATGGTCCATAAAGTCTATAAGGTCTGGCAATACCACCAACGAAGCCATATGGTCACCGCCTATTTTATCGGGCATGATGGTTTTATTGGCCCCTGCCAATTTAAGTTTACGTTGGGATGTTTCCTGCGAGGCCCTGCTAATAATCGTGATTTCTTTGTTCAATTGCCTGGACGAAAGTACCACGAACAGGTTGTCGGCATCGTTTGGCAATGCCGAAATAAGGCAGTGCGCCCTATCTATGCCTGCCTCCAATAAGGTTTCGTCTTCATTGGCGTTTCCCACGACAAACATAATATCGTCGCTATATTTATTTACCAATTCTTCATCTTGCTCGATTACCACAAAAGGTTTTTGGTAGGCCTTAAGTTTTTTGGCGGCCTGCATTCCATTTCTTCCGTAGCCACAAATAATGATATGGTTGTCGAGCTTATCTATTTGGTTCTTCATTTTTCTATATTTTATGTTTTGCAGTGCATTTTTGGACAATACATATTCTGTTACTACCGAAATGGCATAGGCCACTATAAAGACACTTGATGTAATCAATACTATTGTAAATATTTTGGTGATGTCGTCGGTGGGCCTTACTTCACCAAAACCTACCGTTGTAATGGTTATAACCGTCATGTAGGCTGCTTCTACCCATGTATAATCTCCCAATAACCTATACCCCATAATGCCAAACAGAAAAATGCCTGCCAATAGGATAACTGCGATATAAAATTTGGATTTAAAGAGTTTAAACATATATGCCGATGGTCTTTATGCTATTTTAGTCGATTATTATTTTTAATGGTGCCGGTTTTATACCCCCCAAAAGCTGTTACAGGTCGAAAACCGATGTTCGTTTTGTATAGACCAAATCTTTCAATTTTAGCCAAAAAGCCAATGTTAAATACACAAAAAACCAAATTCCCAGGGTGAAAAAGGAAGCGTAAATAAAAAACAAACGCACATTTTTAGTCTTCATGCCCAAGCGCTCTGCCAATCTTGAAGATACGGCATAGCCATGTTTCTCGAAATAATATCTAATATCCTGAAAAAGACTCATATTACAAATATAGAATTATCATTGTATTAATTTAACACCAATTTCGCATTCCAAACATTTATTTTTGCTGCAATACTGTTTGTAAAGCCGAAGCGTTGCCTGGCTATGGATTGCCGAGCCTATTGTTAAACCAATGCTTTCAAACTTATTTAGCACTGCATTTCTTTCTTTTTTCAATTCTCCGATTAATGCCAAAATTTCTTCACCGGCATCTTTTCCCTTCGATTTTGTATAACAAAATTTAATAGGCACAATGGTATTTATTATAAGAAGGTCTATAAAGTTTTTGCTTATTTTTTTCTTGTTCCGGAAGCAGATTGTTTACCGAATGTATAATGGTCGTTCCAATATGATAAAGCCGAAAATACTAAAAAGCTTATAAAACCCCTCTGCCGAACGAATATTTATAATTTTTTGAAAAAGCGAAGTCTCCGAATAATAGACCGCGGCTAACTGAGACAAGCTTATTGTTGGAAAGTTACGAGGCCTTAAACTAAAATATTTTGGTTTAAAAGGGCCTGCGCTAATTTATATTTATGCTTTATATACGCATAGGTTTCTTTTAATTTTATAAAATATGCGTCTGTGCAATTTTCGTTCAACATTAAAACCTTCCCGTAAAACAATGCCTCCAACCACTCTTTATAGACACTGTTTTTTCTAATAACCGTATACGGAATGGCATTGGCGATTTTCAAAAAGGCATCTGCATTTACCTTAAGGCCAAAGTTTTTACAAAGCATTTTAAACAAAACGGCTTCCCAATCGTTCTTTGCATGTTCCAGTTTGGCATTTATCAGCTTTGCCTTTTGCTCCAAACGTTCAAAAAATAAAAGTTCCAGCCATCGTTCCCAAAAAAGCTCATCGACTGTGTTTATTTGGTTTTCGCAATTTATAAAATGCTTTTTGCGGTACAGTAAGTTATTGTATGCTGCAAGTGTGCTGCTATCTATTTTGCCTTTTAAGGCCAAAGTGGGAATGCTGCCGTTTCCACTGTTAAACACCTCAACATCGTGCTCCCAAACTACATGGAGGATTACATTGTTATATGCCGCATCTTTTTCGTGGTGGTGCGCGTACCAATGGGAGGATTTTATATGGGGCTCAACATTTCCCGCCCATAGCTGGCCGGCAATTTTAATTTTAGCATTTAAAAAGTCGGAGCCGGTGTGTTTGTTATGCGTTCCAAACAATAGTATTTGAAGCGATTCACCCGTTTCGGTTACCAGTTTTCCAGGGGATAGCCTTTTAAATTTCCAGATATAATGCAAAAAATCTTCTTTCAAAACCTGACATTCTCAAATCCTGAAAGAAGATAATGAAAATTTTCTATTATAAATATTATTTTTTAAATTTAATCTTCTACGATTTCACCTTCCCATTCCATAAAGCCGCCTAGAAGATTGTTGGTGTTTTCAAAACCAAGTTGTTTCATCAACATACAAGCTTGGGCACTGCGTTTTCCAGAACGGCAGTATACATAATAGTTTTTAGATTTGTCCAGTTGCTCTACTTCATCCAGAAAACCCTGCCCCTTATATATGTCTATATTTATTGCATTTGGGATGTATCCTTCGTCAACTTCTTCTTCTGTTCTTACATCTAGGACAACTGCGTTTTTATCGTTCTGAAGTTCTTCTGTCCATTCTTCCTGAGTTAAATCTGCCATATTGTTTCTTATTTTAAAAATCAAGATTAAAAAAATCCGAAGCTTCCTTCGGATTACAAATTTATGCAAAACTTATATAAGAATTGCCCTTGACTTTTTCAATTGATTAAAAAATGAAAAATAGCATCATAAGTTCTAAATCAATCATGTCCTAAATATTATATGTTCATTTTTTTCATCGATAAAAAAACGAACCAAAAAAATCTAGGCTTACTATAAAAATATAAGAAAATATTACGGAAACCCCAGCCACTGATAAAAATAACTCGTCCGACCTACTGTCGACCTCAAACAGATTTTTATCACTCACCCAAATTGCTTCCGGAATTTTCAATATTTTTATAAGTAGGCCGAAGCAACCCTTTAACGGTATAAAAACTCAGACCATACAACTGTAGCGAAAAAGTAGAGGTATTTATAAAACGTTTAGGACGCTATTGGTTCTAAGTCTATACTTTAATAGAACACCCTATGGCCTTGGTGTTTTTTATGGTTATTTCTTCACCTTGAAGCATGGCATCAATGGCGTCTTCAACATATGTGGTTTCCACGGCATCGGCATCTTGGTAATTATCGTCAATAGCACCAATATATTTAACCACATTCCCGTCGCTGGTTTTTTCCAACAGGAAACAATGTGGGGTTCTTTGGGCCCCATAAACCGGGAATATCTTTTGGCCTTCGTCTATTAAATATGGAAAACCGTACCCTTTTTCCTTAGCCCTTTGCTGCATGTTCCCGTAACTATCTTTTGGTTGGATTTCGGGGTTGTTCGGGTTTATGGCAATAACAGGCACTCCTTTTTCATTGTATTTTTCGTGCAGAGCAATAATTCTATCTTCATATGCATTGGCGTATGGACAACTATTGCATGTAAATATTACAAGGTATCCCTTTACATCTTCATAATCGGAAAGTGAAACCATGTTTCCGTCTACATTTTTTAATTGAAAGTCGGTTGCCTTGTCACCTATTTTATATCCGTCCTTAAATTTTTCCGGTGGAGAAAAAGCACTACCCGCTACCAAAACGGCAACCAGCAGCAATAATTTTAAAAGTTTCATAGCGTGTTAGTTAGATTAGTTATTCACAAAATCTTTTATTTCTTTCTCTAATTCTATAAAGGTAAAGGATTTTTCATAAAAAGAACGCTTATTTTCACTAATTATTATAGTTGCGGGTATGGCTCCAGACCAATTTTCATCAACTTTGGGAATCCATCGGTTTTGTTTTGGGTCATCTAAAAGGATTACATTGCTTATAAGATTTTTCTTATTTATAAACGGAATCAAAATTTCGTTTACTTTATTTGGAAAGTCCAGGCTCACTAAAATTACTTCAACCCCCTCTTTTTTGTACTGTTTGTATGCCTTTTCAAAATTTGGCAATTCTTCTACGCAGGGTTTGCACCATGTGGCCCAAAAGTTTACCACATATATTTTATCTTCTTGTGGCTTTAAAAGTTTTTCAAGGCTGTTAAAATTGTATACCGGAATGGTTTTGGCATTGGTTTCGATTATTTTTAGGGGTTTTACCTTTTCAATAGAGGCCAGGGCAAACGCTGGTTCATTTTTTTGCTCCTTACATCCCGTCAATGCCAGCACACAAAGCAAAATTACAATCCGTTTCATCTTTAATATTTTTAGTTAGCGCTTTTTAAATGTATAAATACCAGTTTAAGTTTTATGAGGTTTAACATTTTTTTATAAGTTAAAAATTTGGTGCTGATCGAAAAATAATCATACATTTGTACATACAAATATTGTAAATACAATGAAAATTGAAGACATCATACAATCTAAAGCAATGCCATTGGGCAGAAAAACTGCCTTGAATTTGATGTATACTTCAAATTTATTGCAGGATAAAACCGCAGAAATCCTTAAACCGTTCGATTTATCGCCCGAACAGTTTAACGTATTGCGCATTTTAAGGGGCCAAAAAGGCAACCCGGCCAATTTGTGCACCATACAGGAACGCATGATCTGCAAAATGAGCAACACCACGCGCCTGGTAGACAAACTCCTTGCCAAAGGTTTGGTGGAGCGTTCTGTTTGCCAAGAGAACCGGCGTAAAGTAGAAATCAATATTACCGAAAAAGGATTGTCTATATTGGCCGAAATCGACGAACCTATTGATGAACATAACAGCAACATTATAAAAAACCTTACCAAAGAAGAAATAGAGGCTTTTAACGAAACGCTGGAAAAAATAAGGGATTAAAAAATTTTAACTAAATACTTGTATATACAACTAAAGTAAACACAATAGTCATGAGCAATTACAACAAAAATTTAAACTGGCGCTACGCCACAAAAAAATTTGATGCAACCAAAAAAGTATCCGAAGACGATTTAAATATTTTAAAGGAAGCCATACAACTTTCGGCATCATCATACGGGTTACAGCCATACAAGGTTTTAATAATTTCTGACCCAGAAGTAAGAGAAAAACTAAAACCAGCTGCGTGGAACCAAACCCAAATTACAGATGCTTCGCATTTAATAGTCTTTGCCAATATCAATGATTTTGGTGAAAACCATATAAATGAATACATTAAAAATGTGAGCGACACAAGGGGGCTTCAACCAGAAAACCTTCAAGCGTATGCCGACATGATGAAAAATTCGGTTAACTCTTTATCAGAAGATGCCAAAAATGCCTGGACCGCCAAACAAACATATATCGCACTGGGCAATTTACTCTCTGCGGCCGCCGACCTAAAAATAGATACCTGCCCAATGGAAGGGTTCGAACCTGATAAATTTACCGAAATATTGGGGCTTAAAGAACTTAATTTAACCCCAACCGTTATTGCACCTATTGGTTACCGCTCTGAAGAAGATGAAACACAGCATTACAAAAAGGTGAGAAAACCAGAAGAAGAACTCTTTATTGCATTATAAAAAACGCTAAAACAACTATAAAACATGAAAAAGAAAATTTTAAAATCGGCTGTAATTTTGGCCGTAACGCTAGGAACCAGTGCTTTTAACGATATTGACACCAAAAAGGTAGATATTGAAAAAAGTGAAGTTACATGGAAAGGCTATAAAGTAACCGGCTCGCACGAAGGAACCGTTGCCCTAAAAAGTGGCGAACTTGAATTTAATGGCGAAACCTTGACCGGCGGAAATTTTGCGGTGGATATGACTACCATTGGCTCTACCGATTTAAGTGGTGATTACAAAGGGAAATTGGACGGCCATTTAAAATCGGACGACTTTTTTGGGGTTGAAAAATTCCCGACCGCCACTTTAAAAATAACCAATGCCAAAGCCAATGGGAAAAACTCATACGAAGTAACCGGAGATTTAACCATTAAAGGAAAGACAAACCCGGTAACTTTTACCATGTCTGTTTATGAAAATAAAGCGAATGCCACAGTTAAAATCGACCGGGCTAAATACGATGTCCGTTATGGCTCAGGCAGTTTCTTTGATAACTTGGGCGATAAGACCATTTACGATGAATTTGACTTAGTAGTCGACTTGGCTTTTTAATCATATATAATACACCCCCAAACCAGTTAAGCAACGGGAAGGAAAAGAGGCAGCTGTCTAAAAAGCCCTATGTAAACTTGTTTTGTCAGTCTGAGCTTGTCGAAGACTTGTTGGCATTCACCGAATTATGCTTCGACAGGCTCAGCATGACATCAGGATATACAGCTTTTTAGACTGCCTCTTTTTTATGTTTAAATAATTCGAATTTCTCACGACTTTACCACAATTCGTTGTAAATCCATTTTTTTGTTTGATAAATAAAATTTGATTTCTATATTTGATGCAACAAATGAGAACAATACAAAAAAATACTTGGTGGTGGTACAACTTACGTCAAAAGTCGTGAGGTAACATTGCTGTAGTATATTTTAAAAATATAGAAGGCTTGTCAATCACGACAAGCCTTTTTTTATGCCAAAAATCAAAAAATTACAACACGTTAAAAACAACAGCCATGACAAAAGATAAAAATCTCAGGCAAGCAAACTCCTCTTCTCCTTTGGAGAGGGGGCCGGGGGGAGAGGCCTATCATTTAAAAACCAATTACAAACAAATACTTGCCGATACCATTACACCGGTAAGTCTCTACCTAAAAATTAGAGACCGGTATCCAAACAGTATTTTGCTGGAAAGTAGCGATTATCATGCCAACGACAACAGTTTTTCCTATATCTGTTTCAATCCCATTGCTTCAATTAAAATAGCCAATGAAACCATTGAAGAAGAATTTCCGGATGGCGCTCAAGTTTCAACAAAAATAACCTCCAATACCAACGTTCCTAAACACATTGAAAATTTTGCTGCACGTTTTAAAACCGATAAAAACGGCTTCAAATTCATCAATAACGGCCTTTTTGGTTACATAGCTTACGATGCGGTGCGTTATTTTGAAGATATTGAAATTACCAACAAGGAAAGCTCTTTGCAGATACCCGATATTTATTACGCCATTTATCAAAACATTATCGCTATCAATCATTTTAAAAATGAAGCGTACATATTTTGTCATTGTTATGATTGCGATAACAATATTGAAGACATACACCAATTATTGCAGTCTAAAAACTTTGCTTCCTACAACTTTTCAAAAGTAGGGGATCCGGTATCAAAATTAAAAGACAACGATTACAAGGAACTGGTAGAAAAAGCAAAAAAACATTGTCATCGTGGCGATGTTTTTCAATTGGTGTTAAGTCGGCGTTTTGCGCAAAAATTCAAAGGCGATGAGTTTAATGTTTACCGGGCGCTCCGTTCTATCAACCCTTCACCGTATTTATTTTATTTTGACTATGGAAACTTCAAAATTTTTGGCAGCTCGCCCGAAGCGCAATTAATTGTAAAAGATAACAAAGCCGAAATCCATCCCATTGCCGGAACTTTTAAACGTACCGGAAACGATGAAAAAGATGCCGAACTGGCCAAGCAACTCTCGGTTGACGAAAAAGAGAACAGCGAACACGTAATGTTGGTAGATTTGGCCCGAAACGACCTCAGCAGGAATGGAAATACCGTAGAAGTGGAAACCTATCGCGAAGTGCAATTCTTCTCGCATGTTATCCATTTGGTATCCAAAGTAACCGGACAAAAAAAGAAGGAAATCCCGACCATGCAAGTTGTTGCCGATACTTTTCCTGCCGGAACATTAAGCGGTGCACCAAAACACATGGCCATGCAGCTTATCGATAAATACGAAGTCACCAATCGCGATTATTACGGGGGCGCCATTGGTTTTATGGATTTTGAAGGCAATTTTAACCACGCTATTATGATTCGTACTTTTTTAAGCAAGAATCACGAATTGTATTACCAAGCCGGAGCCGGATTAGTATCAGAATCTAACCCAGAAAGTGAATTGCAGGAAACATACAATAAATTAGGAGCGTTAAACAAAGCCATGGAAATGGCAGAAGATATATAAAAGCCTCTTCAAAGAAAAGGATAAAATCAAACATGAATTAATCAACATGAATATCAAAAAAAATACAACTCAACATAAATCCCCTTCCCTTTCGGGGAAGGATGGGATGGAGCCAGTTTTAGTTATAGATAATTACGATAGTTTCACCTATAATTTAGTGCATTATTTAGAAGATTTAGGTTGCGATGTTACCGTAAAAAGAAACAATCAATTAACACTGGAAGAAGTAGTGCCTTTTCAAAAAATTGTGCTTTCTCCCGGCCCCGGTATTCCCGATGAGGCCGGACTTTTAAAAGAAATCATAAAAAAATATGCCCCCACTAAAAGCATTTTTGGCGTATGCTTGGGGCAACAGGCCATTGGCGAGGTATTTGGTGGGAAACTTATTAATATTGACGAAGTATATCACGGGGTAGCCACCAAAATAAAAATTGTTGAAGACGACCCCATTTACAAAGATTTGCCAAAGGAAATCGAAGTGGGCAGGTATCATAGTTGGGTTGTAGACCCTAAACTTCCCGAGGTTTTAAAAGCTACTTCTTATGATGCAAACGGACAAGTAATGTCGCTACGCCATATCGAATTTGATGTTTGCGGCGTGCAATACCATCCCGAATCGGTTTTAACCCCCGAAGGCAAAAAGATTTTGGAGAACTGGTTGAGCAAATAGCTTGAAGCGGAGTTGGAAGACTGAAGTTGTATTTATGAAAAACGAAAGTTAAAAATGGAAACAAAATTTAAATTTGAAAAATTAATTGTTTGGCAACAAGCAATGGATTTAGGAGAAGAAATCAATATTGCTTCTGATACTTTTCCTTCCAAAGAGACGTACAATTTATCTTCACAAATAAGAAGGGCTGTAGACTCTATTGCCTTAAACATTGCCGAAGGTTCTATTAGGCAATCCTATGCAGAGTATAAAAGATTTTTGGGATACGCAATCCGGTCTTTAGCAGAAGTAATTACATGTTTGCATAAATCTTATAAAAGAAAATACATAGAACACTCTCAATTTAAAACGCTATACAATCATTGTTTTGATCTCATGAACATGCTGGTCGCCTTAAAAAAGAAAATTGTTTAATAAAAAACTTCGGGCTACGGTCTTCCGTCTCCCAACTTATTTATATGAAAGAAATACTCAACAGACTTATAAACCACGAAACCATTTCTAAAGAAGAGGCTAAAAACGTATTGGTAAATATTTCCAATGGTTCGTACAATACCAGTCAGATTGCGGCTTTTTTAACCGTTTATATGATGCGCAGCATCACCATTGAAGAACTGGAAGGTTTCCGTGATGCCTTGTTAGAACTTTGTATCCCCGTAAAATTAGAAGGTTACAATACCATCGACTTATGCGGAACGGGCGGCGACGGAAAAGACACTTTTAACATATCAACTTTGGCATCTTTTGTAACGGCGGGCGCCGGAATCCAGGTAACCAAGCATGGGAATTATGGTGTGTCCTCCAAATGTGGCTCTAGCAACGTGATGGAATATTTGGGGATTCAATTTTCAAATGATTACGATTTCTTGAAAAGATCCATCGACGAAGCGGGAATATGTATTTTACATGCGCCCCTCTTCCACCCTGCCATGAAAAATGTAGCTCCCATCCGTAAGGAATTGGCGGTAAAAACCTTTTTCAATATGTTGGGGCCCATGGTAAACCCCGCGTTTCCAAAAAACCAAATGGTGGGGGTATTTAATTTAGAATTGGCTCGAATGTATGGTTATCTCTATCAAAACACCGATAAAAACTATACCATCTTACATGCATTGGATGGTTACGATGAAATTTCGCTTACCGGTCCCGCAAAAGCCATTAGGAACAATACCGAGCAAATGCTTAGCGGCGAAGATTTTGGGGCAAGGGAACATACCGAAGCAGCTATTTCGGGTGGGGGCACCATTGAAGCTTCTGCAAAAATATTCATGGATGTATTAAGCGGAAAAGGAACCGAGGCTCAAAACAATGTTGTATGCGCCAATGCAGGTATGGCCATTGCAACGGTAAAAGAATTAAGCCCCAAAGAAGGTTTTGAGCTTGCCAAAGAATCGTTGCTATCCGGTAAGGGATTGGAAGCGTTTAAAAAATTAAAAGGGATTGGGGATAAGTGATTAGGGAAATAGTTAATTGTTAATTGATAACTGTTATTTGTGAATTGAACAACCTTTACTCATTCACTTTTTAACTCTTTAACTTTAAAACCTTACAAACTTTAAACTTTACAAACTAAAAAAAATGAACATTCTAGATAAAATAGTGGCCGATAAACGTAAGGAAGTTGCCCTTAAAAAAAGTATTGTTCCGGTTTCACAACTGGAAAACAGTGTGCTTTTTAACCGCAACAGCATTTCGTTGTCCAATAAATTAAAAGTAAGTCAAACGGGAATTATTGCCGAACATAAACGGCGCTCGCCCTCCAAATCGGTTATCAACCAATCGCTTAATGTGCAAGATGTTGCCATTGGTTACGAGAATGCAGGCGTTTGTGGAATGTCGGTGCTTACCGATGGAAAATATTTTGGCGGTTCGTTAGACGATCTGTTACTTGCAAGGGCTTCTGTTGACATGCCTTTATTGCGTAAAGAATTTATTATTGACACCTATCAAATTATAGAAGCCAAAGCCCATGGTGCCGATGTTATTCTTTTAATTGCCGCCATTTTAGAGCGGGAGGAAATTAAAATTTTATCAGAAACTGCCAAAAGCATAGGTTTGGATGTGCTACTTGAAGTGCATAATGAAGAAGAGCTCAACAAATCACTTATGCCAAGTTTGGACATGCTGGGCGTAAACAACAGAAACTTAAAAACTTTTGAGGTGGGTTTGGATATTAGTAAGTCGTTATCGGGAAAAATCCCCAACGATTTTGTAAAAGTATCCGAAAGTGGCATCAGCAATATCGAAGCTATTAAAGAATTACAACAATTTGGTTACAAGGGCTTTTTAATAGGCGAAAACTTTATGAAGACCGATAACCCTGGGGAAAGCGCACGTGATTTTATAAAAAGCCTCTCGCCTAACCCCTCTCCAAAGGAAAGGGGAATTATTTAATTTTCCCTATTAATAAATGAAAGAAATGATTTTAATATGAAAAACGAGGAAAAAGGATTGAGAGGGAGATTAAAAATCTGCGGAATGAAATACCAAGATAATATTAAAGCTGTTGCAGCATTGCAACCGGATTATCTCGGCTTTATTTTTTATGAAAAATCGACTCGTTTTAACAATGGTATTGTTCCAGAACTACCAAAAAGCATTCAAAAAATAGGTGTTTTTGTAGATGCCACTATTAAATTTATTGCCGAGAAAGTACAAAAGCATCAATTAAATGGTGTGCAATTACATGGAAGTGAATCGGTTGATTATTGTAAAGAACTTAAAGAACAGCTTCCGAAGTATCTCATTATTAAAGTGTTTTCTATTAAAGACGAATTCGATTTTTCAATTTTAGATCCGTATGAAAACATTGTCGATTTCTATTTATTCGACACCAAAGGAAAACTCCCCGGCGGAAACGGCTATGCATTTAACTGGGAAATATTGAAAGATTATCCATCTAAAAAACCATTCTTTTTAAGTGGTGGCATTGGCCCGGAACATATTGAAAAAATTAAAAATATAGATCCTAAACTTCCCATTCATGCTATTGACGTAAACAGTAAATTTGAATTGGAACCCGGATTGAAAAACATTGAATTATTAAATGAATTTGTTATGGAATATAGAGGGATAAGGGGTAAGCGTTAATTGATAATTGTTAATTGATAACTGTTATTTGTGAATTGAACAACCTTTCCTCATTCACTCTTTAACTCTTTAACTTTAAAACCGTACAAACTTTCAACTTTATAAACTAAAATGAACACATACAACGTAAACAAAAAAGGATATTATGGCGACTTTGGGGGTGCTTACATCCCAGAGATGCTGTACCCCAACGTAGAAGAATTGCGGCAACAATATCTTGCCATTATGGGTGAAGATTCTTTTAAAGAAGAATTCAACCAACTTTTAAAAGATTATGTCGGGAGGCCTTCGCCTTTGTATTTTGCCAAGCGGTTATCGCAAAAGCACGGGGCAAAAATATATTTAAAGAGAGAGGACCTCAACCATACGGGAGCGCATAAAATAAACAACACTATTGGTCAGATTTTATTGGCAAAACGTTTGGGAAAAAAACGTATTATTGCCGAAACGGGCGCTGGGCAACATGGCGTGGCAACGGCCACTGTTTGCGCACTAATGGGAATTGACTGCGTGGTGTACATGGGCGAGATAGACATTAAGCGGCAAGCGCCCAACGTGGCACGGATGAAAATGCTCGGCGCCGAGGTCCGCCCGGCACTTTCTGGCAGTAAAACCCTGAAAGATGCTACCAATGAAGCCATTCGCGATTGGATCAACAATCCGGTGGACACACATTACATTATTGGTTCTGCCATTGGTCCGCACCCGTATCCTGATATGGTTACCCGTTTTCAAAGTATTATTTCCGAAGAAATAAAATGGCAGCTAAAAGAAAAAGAAGGCCGGGAAAACCCCGATTATGTAATTGCCTGCATTGGTGGCGGAAGCAATGCCGCCGGTACCTATTACCATTTTCTGGATGAAGCCACTGTTGGCATTATTGCCGTGGAAGCTGCCGGAAAAGGTATTCATTCGGGCGAAAGTGCCGCCACCTCGCAATTGGGAAAAGAAGGTATTATTCATGGTTGCAAGACCCTTTTGATGCAAACCAACGACGGGCAGATTACCGAACCTTATTCTATTTCTGCCGGATTGGATTATCCTGGCGTTGGTCCCATGCATTCGCATTTGTATCAATCGGGGCGCGGGGAGTTTTTCTCGGTTACAGACAACGATGCCATGAAGGCGGGATTGGAGCTGTGCAAAACCGAAGGCATTATACCCGCCATTGAAAGTTCGCATGCGTTGGCAATATTCAATCATAAAAAATTTAAAGAAGATGATGTTGTTGTAATTAGTTTGTCTGGTCGCGGCGACAAAGATTTGAATACCTACATTGATTATTTCGATTTGTAAAACCTGAATATGAAACAAATGAACAGAATCCATAAAAAATTACAGGAAGACAAAAAGCTGTTATCTATATATTTTACTGCCGGATATCCAAATCTGGACGATACCGTGCCCATTATTGAAAAGTTACAGGACAGTGGCGCAGACATGCTGGAAATAGGCCTACCCTTTTCCGACCCATTGGCCGATGGCCCCACCATTCAGGCCAGTTCTACCCAAGCCCTTAAAAACGGGATGACTTCTGTTAAACTTTTTGAACAGCTTAAAAACATCAGGCAAACCGTTTCCATTCCGCTTATCATTATGGGCTATTTCAACCCGATTATGCAGTATGGTGTAGAGGCTTTTTGTAAAAAATGTGCCGAAATAGGGATCGATGGCCTTATTGTTCCCGACCTTCCCGTAGATGTGTACCATGAAGAGTATCAACAAATATTCGAAAAGCATGGGCTCATCAATATATTTTTAATTACGCCGCAAACTTCTAATGAGCGTATCCGGTTTATAGATTCGGTTTCCAACGGATTTATTTACATGGTGAGCTCGGCAAGTGTTACCGGGGCCAAAAATACTTTCGGGAATGCACAAACCGAGTATTTTAAAAGAATAGACGGCATGCAATTAAAAGCACCGCAAATTGTTGGCTTTGGTATTAGCAACAACCACACGTTTAATGCCGCAACGCATTATGCCAAAGGCGCCATTATTGGCTCTGCATTTATTAAAATGATTACCGAAAAGGGAATTGAAGGCATACCAGCGTTTGTTTCGTCCATTAAAAATACTTAAAATCAAGGTTTCACTATATATAAAATCCGATGGTTTTAACTATCGGATTTTTTTTATGCCGCTATCACCTTGAATTGTATGGTGCGGGCTTTGCATCATCTATTTTTCAATTAATTGTTTTCATTAAGTATGTCTTATCGTAATAACTTAACTTAAACTATGTTACTTGACCATTCAAAAATTCAACTTCAGTAAAAAGATTTTATTCATATAAATAAAGAAACAGCATATAACCATGTAGGGGACTATACCCAAGTGCGTAGATGCCGTACTTAAGTACGTAGGGATAATACTTTACAACGCAGGAACCGTACTTAGGTGCGTAGGGATAGAACCTATCTATCATGGCGTCTTACTTAGATAGGTAGTTTCTATACTTAGCACGGTAGGAACTGTACTTAACACCGTAGGGAACGTACTTGTAACCGTAGGGACAATACTTAACTGTTATGCATTATACTTTAATAACAAGACTCTATTAGTATTAATAAAGTAATAAAACCTTGTGGCAAAGCAATACAACCTATGGGCTAAGCTATTGTTAATGTAGCAATTTTTATGGAAGCCTGTAGGGTTTATATCCCGCTTGTGCCCTACTCCTTCTAGTACGGCGTACGCCTTGCTACAACTATAACGTTATATGTTAAAATTTGATTATTTAAAAATTAAACAAACGTTTAAATTAAACAATTGTTTAATTTTGCATCGGTTTTTAAAAACTAGGAAAATGGAGTTTAACGAAAAGCAAATACACATATTTGAAGTTACCGAGCGGATGTTTGCAGAAAACAGCTATGACGGCACCTCCATACGGGCCATTGCCAAAGAAGCAGGCATTAACATTGCCATGATTTCGTATTATTTTGGTTCGAAAGAAAAATTGTTGGAACAATTATTAAACTATAAAACAGCTAATTTTACCATTGAACTGGAAAGTGCCTTGTCTTCCAGTGATGATTATCTAAAAAAGGTAGACAATATTATTACCCTTCTTGTAAGGAGGATACATAAAAACAGACGGGTATATAAAATTATCCATTTTGAATATTCCAACGGCAACAGGCAAATAGATTTTGAAAGTTACCTAAAAACAAAAAAGGAAAATTATTCCATTATAGAACGGTTTATCAAAAATGGGCAACTGGCCGGTGTTTTTAGTAAGGATGTGAATATCCCCTTGATTGTCCCTACCGTTTTGGGTACTTATTTCAATTTTTATTACAACAAAAGATCGTATGAAGCAACCTATCAATTAGACCCAAATGTTTCGCTGGACGATTTTGTCCACACCACTTTAACAGATCATATAAAAAGAGCAATTAAAGCATTATTGACCTATGAAATGCCCATTGGCAATTAACAACCAATTAAAAACAGGGCATTACATACGGCTATAAAACAAATAAACAACAACAGATGAAAATTAAAATTATACTCATATGCCTACTTGGCATACTAGGTATTAAGACCATGGAGGCGCAACAAACTACGTTAACGCTGGAAGAAGCCATAAAACTGGCCCTTTTAAACAGCGATGCCTCTAAAATAGCAGATACTAAGGTGAATACTGCCGAATACGAAGTAAAATCGGCCAAAAGCAACCGGTACCCAGATTTAGATATCTCTGGGCAATATCAACATTTAACAAAAGTAAATGCCGACATAAAACTAGACACAGGCCAAGATGCCGATGCCGGTGGTGCAGCCCCGCCGGACATTAGTTATTTAATGCTCGGGCAGGCAACGGCATCGGTACCGCTATTTACCGGTTTTAAACTCTCTAATTTGGTAAAGGCAAGCCAGAACAGTTTACAGGCGGCAGTCTATAATGCCAAAAGCGAAAAGGAAAAAATAGCCCTTAATACCGTAAGCACCTATGTAAATTTATACAAAGCACATAAAACCGTTGAACTTATTGAAGAAAACCTTAAAAGTGCACAACAGCGGGTCAAGGATTTTACGGCGATGGAGCAAAACGGCCTGTTGGCCAGAAACGATTTATTGAAGGCACAATTGCAGGAATCTAACATTGAAGTAAGTCTGGAAGAAGCTAGGAAAAACGAAAGCATTTTAAACTACAATCTTATTACCATGCTAAAAATGCCTTCGGATACCCAAATATCCATAGGCGATACCAATTTTGAACTGGTTTCAACCGCACAATTGTCGGACAGTATTCAACGTAACGACCTTAAATCGTTGTATTTTCAAGAAGAAGCGGCCAAAAACAATATTAAAATAGCACAAAGCAAATATTACCCAAGTCTTTCGTTAATGGGCGGTTATGTAGCCCTTGACGTTCAAAATGTAATGACCATTACCGATGCCATGAATTTTGGTGTTGGCGTGTCGTACAACCTGGCCGATATTTTTAAGGCAAAAAGCGATGTAAAAGTTGCCAAGAGCAAGGCCCGGGAACTAGAATATACCATTGATATGGTAAGAGATCAAATAGATGTACAGATAGAAGATGCCAATCAAAGCTATAACCTGGCAACTAAAAAATACGAAGTTTACCAGAAAGCAGAAGAGCAGGCCACGGAAAACTACCGGATCGTAAAAGATAAATATGATAACGGCCTGGTAGACACCAACGATTTGCTGGAAGCAGACATCGACCAGCTTCAATCTAAAATAAACCTGGCTTATGCCAAGGCAGATATTACCCTGAAATTTTACGAGCTTCTAGATGCTCAAGGACAAATAAATACAGATATAAAATAAACTACTATCAGCAATAAAATGGAACAGAAGAAAAAAACAAATAAGAAATTTGCCATTATAATTGGTGCTTTAATCGTTATCGGGATTATTTATGGAGCATACAAGTTTGTGCATTCATTATCTCACGAAGAAACAGACGATGCACAAATAGAAGCCAACATGAACCCAATTATACCCCATGTAGGCGGTTATATTGAAAAAGTAATGGTAACCGATAACGACAGGGTAAAAAAAGGCGATACCCTTTTTATTATAAACGATCAGGATTACCAGGTAAAACTGGAGCAGGCAAAAGCCGCATTGGCCGCCGCCGAAAGTCAACTGGTAGTTGCGCAAGCCAGTGTTGGCTCCTACAAGGCCAATGTGCAAACCTCAACAGCGCAGGTAAGCTCGGCAAAAGGGAATATAGAAACTGCGGAAATTAAATTATGGAGAGCAGAAAACGATTTTAAACGTTACGAAAACCTATATAAAAATCATTCCATTACCGCACAACAATACGAAGAAGCACTGGCCGCCAAACAAGCCGCAGAAAAAGAGCTGGAAGTACTTAAAAGCCAACAAAAAGCAAGTGCCAGCCAGCGTAACGCTGCTGTTTCCCAAACAGAAATATCGCAAAAGCAAATTGCTGTTGCAGAAGCCAACGTAAAAAGTGCTCAAGCACAACTGGATGCAGCAAAACTAGATATAGGTTATACCATTGTTACCGCCCCGATAGACGGTCAGCTTTCCAATGTAGATTTACAAGTGGGGCAATTTGTACAGCCCGGACAATCGTTGTTTTATTTAGTAAACACAACCGATAAATGGATTGTTGCCAATTTTAAAGAAACACAGCTTGAAAAAATGGCTATCGGCCAAAAAGTGACCATCGAGGTAGATGCCTATCCCGGCGAAGATTTTGAAGGTACCATAACCGCTTTTTCGCCCGCAACCGGAGCCAAGTTTTCTTTACTTCCGCCAGACAATGCTTCTGGAAACTTTGTAAAAACCATTCAGCGTTTACCGGTAAAAATAGACTTTACCAAGGATAACGATGCCGAAAAACTGGCAAAACTTCGTTCGGGAATGAACGTAATTGTAGATGTACATTTAAAATAAGATATGGCCGAAGCACAAGTTAAAGTTCAAGATGAAAATAGTTTGGTGGAATATGGTTTCACCAGGGTCATTATAACCATTACGGCTATTCTTTGTGCCCTTTTAGAAATTATTGACACTACTATTGTCAACGTTGCGCTAAATGACATGAGAGGAAGCTTGGGAGCCTCCCTTACCGATATTGCATGGGTAATTACCGCTTATGCCATTGCCAATGTAATTATTATCCCGATGACCAGCTGGTTGTCTAAACAATTTGGACGGCGTAATTATTTTGCGGCTTCCATTATGATATTTACCATTGCTTCTTTTCTATGCGGTAATGCCACCAATTTATGGGAGTTGGTTGCTTTTCGTTTTATACAAGGAATGGGAGGCGGTGCCTTGTTGGTTACCGCACAGACCATTATTACGGAAACCTACCCCGTTGAAAAAAGGGGAATGGCACAGGCTATTTATGGTATGGGCGTTATTGTAGGCCCAACACTGGGGCCGCCATTGGGAGGATATCTGGTAGATAATTTCTCGTGGCCCTATATATTTTATATCAACGTGCCCATTGGTATAATTGCCACTTTTTTAACTATTCTCTATATTAAAAGTCCTAAATACGGTGAAAAGTTGAAGGCCTATCAAGTAGATTGGTGGGGCATATTTTTTCTGGCATCGTTTATTGGCTCGTTACAATTTGTGTTGGAACACGGCCAACAAGACGACTGGTTTGCCAATCCTACCATCTTGATATTAAGCATTGTCTCTATATTTGGTTTGTTATTGTTTATTTGGAGGGAATTGGTCTATGAGCATCCAATTGTAAACCTCCGGGTACTTAAAGATTACAATCTGAAAATAGGGACTATTTTAACCTTCATCCTTGGCTTTGGACTGTATGGTTCCACGTTTATAATCCCGATATATACACAATCTATTTTAGGATGGACAGCAACCGATGCCGGGTTATTACTGGTCCCTAGCTCCATAACCACAGCTTTAATGATGCCTATTATTGGGAAATTATTGGAGCGGGGAGTTCCGCAAAAATATTTGGCTGCCATTGGTTTTGTAGTGTTCTTTGTTTATAGCTATTGGATGTTTAACCTCATGACCCCCGACACAGGTTCTGAGCATATGTTCTGGCCATTGGTAGCCCGTGGTTTTGGCTTGGGGCTATTATTTGTGCCCATAACCACGCTCTCGCTTTCTACCTTAAGGGGAAAGGACATTGGCGATGGCGCTGCATTTACGGGTATGATGCGCCAATTGGGAGGATCTTTCGGGATTGCCATTATAACCACTTTTGTGGCGCGTTTTACACAACAGCACCGTGTGGACCTTATCCCGAACCTGTCTAAAGTAGATTTTGAGGTACAAGAGCGTCTTCATGCCTATCAACAAATGTTTATGTCCAAAGGTTTCAGTGTTAACGAATCGCTCCAAAAAGCCTATCAATTAATGGAAGGGTCCATTACCTTACAAAGCACTGTATTATCCTACATGGACATATTTTTATACTTGGGTATTTTGTTTTTAATATGTGTGCCATTTGTATTGATGATTAAAAAGGGAAGCAGTATGGTAAATGCCTCAGCAGCTCATTAAAATAGTAACTGTTAAATAGTTAACAAGATTTTACAATAGCTTTAATAAGGTTTTCATGTTTAGTTTTGTACCTTGAATATAACTTAAAAAAGCAAAAGTTATGAGCAAGATTAAAGATAAGAAATGGAAACGCAAACACGAGCAGAACAACCCGACCAATCCAACGGGTAACAGAAATATCGACACCAATAAGTTTGATATTGATGAAGAAACGATTAAAGATCAGCAGAATAAAAAGTAAAATCCCCCTATAGAAAAATGTTAAGCAAAAAGTTTACTTAAAATGCTTGGCATACTGAAGCACCCTAAAATCGATTGTATTGAAATTGGGGTGCTTCTTTTTTAACGCCTTGTAGGCAGGAATTGCCCCTACCGCCCTATTTGCAGCCCCGGACGGCGACGTTAACGAAACCGCTTTTACCATACGGTTTGCTATATAAAATTGATAAATACGTGGAACGTTCAACGAAATTGCCTCTAATTTAATTTGATGTTCTTTTAATTGCTTTCTGAAGAGGTATTCGGGTCCGTTTTTGCTATTCCCGCCCATGAACAGCAATGTGTCGATAAAAGGAAATTCTTTTAAGTACCAAAGAATGTTACGGGTCTGGACATTCTTCATTCCAAGATCTGAAGCATCTACTTTTTCCCTTTCCGCGGAAGCGACAATATCGCATATGCCAATGCCATAATCGTCCAAAAATTGTTTCCGTTGAGCAATGGCTCCTGGCGTTGGCTCAAAGAGTAAATTCAGTTTAAAAATCCTGTTCAATATTATCCATAGGTAACCATCGCGGCTTCCGTAACAAAAATCAACATCGCCTTCCTTAAATTCCTTATTGCAAAAACGCGGTGGCGGCAAGGTACCAACAATTAATTTTGTGGCTGTTTTAGGGATGTATGGGGCGTATGGATGCTGGTGTTTAAACATATATTTGACTTCTGTTGACAAAATAACTAACTTTAAGGAATAACAAAAATGAATTTGAATTATGGGAAAAGGAGATAAAAAAACAAAAAGAGGTAAAATTTCACGCGGTTCTTACGGTGTAAGACGGCGTAGGAAAATAAAAAAACGCACTCCCGTTGAAGAAAAGGTAAGTGTGGACACGAAGAAATAAAAAAAACGCGGAGCTACGTATGTATAAAGGCTCCGCGTTTTTTTAGATTTATCTAACAAACACTAATTCATTTTCCTTTTTGGTATGTTCTTCGCTAAAACCATAGCTGTCGTAATTAAAGCCTTTTAAATCTTCAATGGTTTCTGCATTGGTATCGATAATATAGCGCACCATGGACCCGCGGGCCTTTTTGGCAAAAAAGCTAATTACCTTTAGCTTTCCGTTTTTCCAATCTTTAAAAATGGGGGTAATTACCGGGACTTTTAGCTTTTTTTCGTCTACTGCACCAAAATATTCATTGCTTGCCAAATTGATAAAAAGTTCGTCTTCCGTCAATTGGTCATTTAGTTTAGCGGTAACCTTTTTCTTCCAAAAATCGTAAAGGTTCTTGTTTCTTCCAACCGTAAGCTTGGTGCCCATTTCCAATCGGTAAGGCTGGATTAAGTCCAAAGGCTTCAACACCCCGTAGAGTCCACTTAAAATACGCAACTTTTCTTGCAAAGGCTTCATTTTTTCCTGCGGAATTGTATAAGCATCCAACCCCGTATACACATCTCCATTAAAGGCAAAAACAGCCGGACGGGCATTTTCAACGGTAAAAGGAGTTTTAAATTCTTGATTGCGTTGCCAGTTTAGTTCTGCCAAATTATCAGAAATACCCATTAAAGACGATAGCTTCTTTGGATTTTTCTTTTTAAGGGCTCCATTCAGTTTTTCAGCTTCCTTTAAAAAATCTGGTTGCGTATATTCTTTTGTTGGCAATTCACTTTCAAAATCCAATGACTTTGCCGGGGAAACTACTATTTTCATTTATATTGATTTTGAACAACAAATGTAACATCTTACATTGGTTTTTTGTATAAAAAAGATTCATTGTTTTCTATAAAAGAATTGGTTTTAATTATTATAATGAATATATACAATACAATGTGTTAAAACGCTTTTCCGCAAAAATTATATACTATTTTTTTACTTTGAAAACAGTAGTTAGAAAATATAAATTTTTATGTGTGGAATATAATTTATATATTTAGAATGCAAAAAAACACGTAACACAAAAAAATATGCCTCCATACACAAAAGATGAGCTTACAAGCAACCTAGCAAATTTTCATTTATTAATTATTTTTTGCGAAGCCTACGGAAAAGAATATGCTCCAACCGATCAACGGTTACATATAGAATGTTTGCACCGAACGTATAATACGGTCAAGGAATTAATGGCAAATATAAACAACTACAATGCGATGCTCAATGTTGCTATCTTTGAAAAACAGCAGGCCTTTAACGGTCTTGAAGATGTGTGCAATAAAATTATTGACTATTTAATTATATATACCGAGAACAATGAAGCCGTAAAATATGTAAAAAGTTATTACGACGATATTGTTCAGATAAGAAATGAGCAAAAGGTAAATGCATACATTAAAGACTCGTATTCAAACCAAGAGCCGTACATTAATTTAATAGCGCATTTTGGAAACATGATTAACGAGCTGGCAGAATCCAACGAATATTCGCCATACCATACCGATATAAAATTGGAGGCCTTAAAAAAGAAATTTAGAATTATGGTAAAGCGCAGTTTGCGCCATAAAGAAATCATGGACGAGTATTCGGACTCGCTTGTTGAAAGGGACAACTATTTTTACAACAAAACCGAAGGGATTATTGAATTGGCCAACAATATTAAAGAATACGTAAAAACCTCTTTTGGCGAAAACAGCCACGAGTTCAAGCAAATAAACGGATTGGAATTTAGGCATACCGTTCCATCTGAAAAGCAGAGACTATAACTCCTGGTGCTTTGCATAATTTCGCCATTTTTCCAGGCATGCTACCATGTCTTCGGGCAAGGGTGCTTCAAAACGCATAAATTTGCCTGTTTCGGGGTGCTCAAAGCCTAAAGTTTTGGCGTGTAACGCCTGCCTTGGCAGTACTTTAAAACAATTCTCCACGAATTGTTTGTATTTAGAAAAGGTGGTCCCTTTTAAAATTTTATGGCCTCCATAGCGCTCGTCATTAAATAAAGTGTGCCCTATGTATTTCATGTGCACCCTTATTTGGTGCGTTCTTCCGGTCTCTAACCTACACGACAGCAAAGTAACGTACCCAAAACGTTCCAAGACTTTATAGTGAGTTACAGCATCTTTTCCATGGTCGCCATCGGGAAAAACAGCCATTTGCAACCTATTTTTTGGATGCCTGCCAATGTTTCCTTCCACAACCCCTTCGTCTTCTGCAAAATTGCCCCAAACCAATGCTTGGTATTCACGTTCGCTGGTTTTATGGAAAAATTGTTTGGACAAGTGGTTCAATGCATGCTCGGTCTTGGCCACCACCAATAGCCCACTGGTATCTTTATCTATACGGTGCACCAGGCCCGGACGCTCGTTACTGTTAAGCGGCAGGTTTTCAAAATGGTATATCAAAGCATTTATAAGCGTTCCCGAATAATTTCCGTGCCCGGGGTGCACGACCATCCCGGCAGGCTTATTTACAACCAACAGGGTATTATCTTCAAAAACAATATCCAAGGGGATATTTTCCGGAGTAAGCAAATATTCATGCGGCGGGTGCTCAAACAAAACTTTAACTTGGTCGTTTGCCTTTACCCGGTGGTTCGATTTTACGGCGGTACCATTTACATATATATTCCCGCCCTTTGCAGCCTGCTGTATTTTATTTCGGGTAGCATTTTCAATAAAGTTCATTAAAAATTTATCTACCCGCAAAGGTTCCTGCCCTTTTCCGGCAGTAAAACTATAATGTTCGTAAAGTTCGTCCTCCTGATTAAAATCGTCTTGTGTATCCTCAGCCATTTTTCAATTTACAATTTATTCCACCGAAACATTGGCCCTGTTCCCGTTGCCGCAAACCAGTTCTACCTCGGTGGTTTTGGGCAATTGGTGCCCCGGAAGTATATTTTTTCCTTCATAGCGCACATAATACACCATGTCTTTACCAATTTCGTTTACATAAGTTACCTTTCCTACGTTAAGGCCAACCGCTTTAAGCATGGATTCGGCATTCCTTTTGGTAACTTGTATTACGTTTGGAACACTTACTTTTCTATAGCCCGAAGGGTTAATGGTTAAATATATTTTTCTTCCTTCCTTGACTTCTTTGTTTGCACTGGGATCCTGCTCGATGACCGAAAAACGCGGATAATCGGGATTGTAGTTTGTAGAGTCCAGTACAACATAATTTAGGTCTGCCTTTTCCATAATCTCTTCAACTTCCCGAAGGGATTTTTTAGAAAGGTCGGGGACCAAGACAAATTCGCCGTGGTTGGTGGTTACCTTTAAGTATTGCATAATTAAAATTACCAATACCACAACGGCCAGTATTGCAAGTGCTATTTGCTTTAAAAAGGTCTTGCTTGTTATAAATTTTATGAAACTCATCTTTCTTTATTATTCAGCAAAGATATAAAAACTCAACACCTAATTTATTTCTATGGCTGTTTTTAGTTCTAAAGTCTTTTTATGCCGATTCTAAATTAATTTATTAATACATTTGATACAACGATAAATTTCCTATTATAATATTAAAAATGAAAAAAAACATTGGTGTTGTTATGGGCGGTTACTCCTCTGAGTACCAAATTTCACTAAAAAGCGGGCAAGTGGTCTGCAACCATCTGGATACTGAAAAATACAATATTTATCCCCTCCATATTTTAAAGGACAAATGGGTTTATATTACTGATGACAAAAAAGAAATTCCAATAAACAAAGGCAATTTCACCGTTACCCAAAATAACAAAACCATTGAATTCGACTGTATTTTTAATGCCATTCACGGCACGCCCGGAGAAGACGGTTATTTGCAAGGATATTTAGAACTGTTGGAGATTCCACATACCTCCTGCCCCATGTACCAAGCTGGACTTACCTTTAACAAAAGAGACTGCTTGGCGGCCTTGAAGCCTTTCGGGATTAAATGCGCCACGTCCTTCTATCTCAATAAAGGACAAGATATTAACGTCCAGGCCATTGTTGAAAAAGTTGGGTTACCTTGTTTTGTAAAAGCCAACAAAGCGGGTTCGAGTTTTGGGGTTTCTAAAGTGAATGAAAAAGAAGCGTTACTTCCAGCAATCGAAAATTCTTTTAAAGAAGACGATGAAATTATTATTGAATCGTTTTTAGACGGTGTTGAAGTTTCTGTTGGCGTTATTACCTACAAAGGCAACGTAACAGTACTGCCCATTACCGAAATAGTATCCGAAAACGATTTTTTTGATTATGAAGCTAAATACCAAGGAAAATCACAAGAAATTACACCGGCAAGAATTAGTGATGAAATGACCCAAAAAGTAATCCATACTGCCAAAAAAGTATATGAAACACTAAAGATGAAAGGTTTTAGCCGGAGCGAATACATTTTTGTGGATGGCGAGCCTTATTTATTAGAGGTCAATACCATTCCCGGAATGACTGCCGAAAGTATTTTGCCACAACAGGCGGCCAAAGCCGGAATATCGTTAAACGATTTATTTGACAACGCTATTGAAGAAGCAATAAAATAGCAAAATCTATTTTGCTATATTTACAATTCCTTAACCCTTTTACAAAAAGAATGTAAAATGCGAAGAGCTATTTTTCCAGGGTCTTTCGACCCTATTACATTGGGACATTACGACATTATAACAAGAGGCATCACACTTTTTGACGAACTGGTTATTGCCATTGGGATTAATGCGGAAAAAAACTATATGTTTACCTTGGAAGAACGCAAGCATTTTATTGAAGAAGCCTTTAAAAATGAGCCAAAAATAAAGGTGATGACATATGAAGGGCTAACGGTAGACTTTTGTAAAAAAATAGACGCACAGTTTATTTTAAGGGGCCTGCGGAACCCGGGCGATTTTGAATTTGAAAAAGCCATCGCCCATACCAACAGGAAATTATCAGAAATAGAAACGGTGTTTTTGTTAACTTCCTCTGGAAAAAGCTATATTTCTTCATCAATTGTAAGAGATGTTATAAGAAATAAAGGCGATTATACCGGTTTGGTACCCGATACCGTAAGGCTGAATAATAAAGAGTAAAACAAAAACTGGCTTAGGAAAAGCCGTATATATTATGACGAACCTACTTATAATCAAGCAATGCCCAACCCCAATGGCTTTGCTAGATAAAGATTTGCACCTAATTGGCGCCTCGGATGCCTGGTATAAATTCACCAAAGCACCGATGGAAAACGCCCCTAAAATACCTTTTACCGACATCTTGCCTAAAGGTACCCGGTCGTTGGTAAATGCCGTTCGCGAGAGTAAGGAAAAAAGCAGGGTTATAGAAGGAGAAGATTACAATTACCAGCCAGAAGGAAAAATACAATGGATCTATTATAAAATTCAACCTTCAGACAATGAATTCATCATATACCTAAACGATATAACTTCAGAAAAAGAAAACCTGAAAACTAAAATTTTTCTTGAAGAAACCAGCAAGGTCGCCCAAATAGGAAATTGGTTTTACGATGTTAAAAACGATCTTTTAGAATGGACGGTTGTTACCAAAAAAATATGCGACGTTTCACAAGATTATGTTCCTACACTCGAAAAATTCCTTCAATTCTTTAAGGAAGGAAAACATGTAGAACAAGCCTTAAAAAACATTAACAGCGCCATTAACAAAGGGAATGATTTTGATCTGGAACTACAAATACTTACGGCCAAAGGAGAAGAAAAATGGGTGCGCTTTCGCGGGCACGTTGAAAAAGCAAAGGACAAAGCAGTTAAAATTTATGGTACTTTACAAAATATAGACCCTCAAAAAACAACCGAACTGCAATTGGCGCTTCAGGAAAAACAAATTAAAAGCTCCAAAAGGGCACTTGCCGAGAACAAACAGGCATTTAAAAGCATTTTTAATTCTACTTTTCAGTTTACAGGATTTTTAAACATAAAAGGAAGGCTTGTAGACATTAATGAGCCCGCACTGAATTTTGGCGGTATTGAAACAGAAGACGTTATTAATAAATATTTTTGGGACACCTATTGGTGGCAGGGCTCCATAAAAGAACAAAAAAAACTTAAAAAGAACTTTAAAAAGGCCATAAGGGGCGAATTTGTAAGGTACGAAGCAAAAATCCTGGATAAAAACAACAACAAGGTGTATGTTGACTTTTCCCTCAAGCCGGTATTGGACCATAAAAAAAGAGTGAGTTTCCTTATTGCAGAAGGCAGGGTAATACAGGAGATGGTCGAAGCCAGAAAAAAGCTTAAGGAAAGTGAAAAACTGCACCGCACGCTCTTGGAGCTTTCTCCAACCGGGCTTGCCCTTAACGATGCCATGTCTGGGGAATTTCTGGACATGAACAATTCTTTTAAACAAAGTACCGGATATTCCAGCAACGAACTCCTTAAAATGACGCATCTGGACGTTATTCCAAAAACCGATAAAAACAAAGAATTAAGGGTTTTAAAAGAAGTCCTCAACCAAGGAAAATACGGTCCGTACGAAGGGCATTACCTTAATAAAAACAAGCAATTGGTGCCTACACTGATAACGCGTGTGCTCATTACTAATTCTACCGGAAGAAAACTTATTTGGTCTGTTATACAAGATATCACCCATATAAAAGAAAAAGAAGAAGAACTTCTGGAAGTTATCAATGTGGCCAGTGAACAAAACAACCGCCTGCTTAACTTCGCACATATTGTATCTCATAACCTGCGGTCGCATGCATCCAATTTTTCCATGTTGATAGAACTGTTGGGCGTTGAAGAAGACGTTTTTAAAAAGGTGGAAATTATTGACATGCTCAATTCTGCTTCGGGAAATATGCTCGAAACCATTTCAAACCTAAACGAGATTATAGCAATCAATACAAACCTGAATATAAAAACCGAAACCGTTAACCTTAAAGCCGAAATAGACGAAGCCTTTACAAATATTAGCGAACTTATTAAAAATTCTTTTGCCGAAGTAGAGAACAATGTTCCCGAAGACATTGACATTAAAGTTGTTAAAGCTTATCTAGAAAGTATTTTATTGAATATCTTTACCAATGCCATTAAGTACAAAGCACCAAACCGGTACCCCGTAATAAAAATAAATGCCGAACAGATAAAAGGTTTTACGGTTTTAAGCGTTGAAGATAATGGCAGGGGAATCGATTTGGAAAAACATGGGCACAAACTCTTTGGAATGTACAAAACTTTTCATGGAAATAGCGACGCCCGCGGTATAGGCCTCTTTATAACCAAAAACCAAATAGATGCCATGAAAGGGAAAATAGAAGCCGAAAGCGAAATTGACAAAGGAACGAAATTTAAAATTTACTTTAATGAAAACTATTAATGCTATATGTTTGATCGATGATGACCCGATAACCATTTTTAGCGTTAAAAAACTTATCGAGGTTACCAAGATAAGCAATTGCATATTAACGTTTAGCAATGGACAAGAAGCATTAAATTATTACCAAAACACGTCTAACGAAGTGTTTCCCGAACTTATTTTACTGGACCTTAACATGCCCATAATCGATGGCTGGGAATTTATAGATGCATTTAGCCAATTGCCCATAAGCAAAAAAGCACTAATCTATATTTTAACCTCGTCGATAAACCCGGAAGACATTCAAAAGGTAAAAATCTACAACAACAAATATCCTTTTTCGGTAAAGCATCTTATAAAGCCAGTAACCAAAGACAAATTAAGTGCTTTGGCCGCCATTGTTCCCAGTGAATAAATCTTTTACCAAAAACAAACTAAGTTTTGTTTTGGCAATAATGTTAAAATTTATATTCTGAAAGCGATTTCGGGAATTTTTCGGGATTTGCGGCCAAATGGTACCTCGGGTCGTCTATGGCATCTATAATTACCTCCCTGAACTTAGGTGATGACTTATACAATAAAGCTTTACAATCTTCACTTAAGTGTTTTAGTTTTATCTTTTTCCCTGCGGCCTCGTATTTTTCAACTACATTAAAAATTGCTTCTATGGCCGAATGGTCACTAACCCTCGATTCAACAAAATCAACTTCAACCTGTTCAGGGTCATTTTTCACATCAAACTTATCGTTAAAAGTCGCTATAGAACCAAAAAACAAAGGCCCCCAAATCTCGTATACCTTGGTACCGTCTTCTTTAAAACGTTTCCGGGCCCTGATTTTTTTGGCGTTTTCCCAAGCAAAAACAAGTGCCGAAATTATAACGCCCACAAAAACGGCAATGGCCAAATCGTAAATAACGGTAACCGCAGAAACCGTTACCAGTACAAAAGCGTCTGCTTTTGGTATTTTTCTAATAATCCTGAAACTGGACCATGCAAAAGTTTCAATTACCATCATAATCATTACCCCTACCAATGCTGCAATTGGAACTTGTTCTATGTATTTATCTGTAAACAAAATAAAAGTCAATAGTGTTACGGCCATCATAATTCCAGATAAACGGCCACGGCCTCCCGCATTTATGTTAATTACTGTTTGGCCTATCATTCCACAACCGCCAGTACCTCCAAAAAGCCCGCTTAGCATGTTTCCTGCACCCTGTGCCATACATTCCCGGTTGCCATTGCCACGTGTCTCGGTTAATTCATCAACCAGATTCATGGTCATAAGAGATTCTATCAAACCTACACAAGCGGCCAAAAAGGCGTATGGCAAAATAAAGCCAAGCGTGTCCATGTTAAAAGGTAGGTTTTGCCACAATTCCATGTTTGGGGTTGGCAATTCGCCCTTAAGGCCCGTCCCGCCACCTTCAACAATATAAGAGCCTACTGTACTTACCTCTATTCCGCCAAAGATTACAATAGCGGTAGTTATTAAAATAGCCGTTAAGGAAGCCGGTACTTTTTTGGTAATTTTTGGTAAGACCCAAATAACGGCCATGGTAAGCAATACAAGTCCGATCATGGTATATAGTTCCTTACCATCCATGGGGATATTAATATATTTTTTAACACCTTCGGCAGTAACTTCAAGTTTTTTATGCGTGAACATTTTTACCTGCGCTATAAAAATAACAATGGCAAGGCCATTAACAAACCCCATCATAACCGGGTGCGGTATCAACCTAACAAACCTTCCCAATTTAAATATTCCTGCAATAATTTGGAATCCCCCCATAAGCACAACCGCTGCCAACAGGTAATAATACCCCATATTGTCTATTGGCGCGTCAAACAGCATTCCTTTTGCGTGCCCTTCTGAAATCAAGCTTACAAAAATAACGGCAACGGCACCTGCCGCACCCGAAATCAACCCGGGACGACCACCAAAGATGGCGGTAATCAACCCAATTATAAAAGCCCCGGACAAAGCCACCAATGGATCTATTTGGGCCACGAACGCAAAGGCCACAACTTCGGGAATCATTGCCAAAGACACCGTTATACCAGCTAATACATCATCTTTTGCATTCGGGACTATTTTTCTAATAAACTCAGTCATAATAATTTATTCTTCTCAATAGGGCTCATTTTAATGCCATAAACCTATTTATGAGGTAGTTAACAATAAAAGTTTGCAAAACTAACTCAATTTTTCAGTTAGACAAATAGATTGCCCTACTATATTGTTATATTTTTAATTAAGTTTGAAGCTTAAATTTCCTCCCTATGAAAAAAGCATTGCTTATAACAGTCGCTATTGCAACTTTTGCAAACCTATATGCCCAAAACGATAATTTTACTACCGAATTTGAAAAATCGGGCGGTGTTGCCACGGCCACTTACAACCAAACAATTGCTTATTATAAAGAACTTGCAAACACCTATTCCAGTATTACCATGATGGAAGAAGGCCTTACGGATTCTGGTGAGCACTTAACCTTGGTTTTGCTTAACCCCGAGGGCAATTTTGATCTTGAAAAAGTAAGGAAAAACAAAAGAATACTGTTTATAAACAACGGCATACACCCCGGGGAATCAGATGGGATCGATGCCACCATGATGCTTTACCGGGACATAGCTCAAGGAAAAATTAAAGTTCCCGAACATACCGTTCTGGCAACCATTCCTATTTATAATATCGGGGGCTCCCTGAACAGAAACAGTACGTCAAGAACCAACCAAAATGGTCCGGTTGCGTATGGGTTTAGGGGAAATGCACGTAATTACGACCTCAATCGGGACTTTATAAAAAACGATACGAAAAATGCAAAATCTTTTGCTAAAATATACCATTTCCTTCAACCGGATGTTTTCATAGACAACCACGTTAGTAATGGTGCCGATTATCAATACGTCCTGACGCATTTATTTACCCAGCATGACAAATTAGGTGCAGCAGCCGGGAAATATCTTTACAATAAGCTCATGCCCGAACTCATTACTTCGCTAAAAGATAAAAAATACGATATAACGCCTTATGTAAATGTTTTTAATCAAGTGCCCGAAAAAGGTTTTTCTCAATTTTTTGATGCCCCCCGATATTCCACAGGCTATACCACATTATGGAATACCCTGGGGATGATGGTTGAAACCCATATGCTTAAACCATACGACCAGCGTGTATATGGTACCTACGAACTTATGAAGAGCATGATAGCCCTTATTGAAAAAGACTATAAAGAAATAAAAAAGGTGCGGGAAGAAAGCAATGCCTCCTTTCTAAATGCAACGACATATACCGTAGCTTGGGAAGTAGATAAAAGCAAACATTCTACCTTGGATTTTAAAGGTTACGAAGGTGAACATATTACAAGTGAAATTACCGGCCTGCCACGATTAAAGTACAACAGGAACAAACCCTTTACAAAAGAAGTTACTTATTACGATTATTTTAAACCCATAAAAAAAGTAAATATCCCTGATGCTTATTTAATCCCCAAAGCCTGGAACGGCGTTGTAAAAAGGCTACAATTAAATGGCATAACGCTTACAAACATGGCCGAAACAAAAGAAATACCCGTTGAAGTATACCACATTGCCGATTACGAAACCGGGAAAAAGGCATACGAAGGACATTACCTACATAAAAACACCTCGGTAACCAAAAGTAAAGAAACTGTTTCAATTCCTGCAAATACTTATTATTTGGTTAAGACCCATCAACCGGGCATACGGTACATCTTGGAAACATTGGAGCCCGAAGCGGTAGATTCTTTTTTCAACTGGAACTTTTTTGATAGCATCCTTCAGCAAAAAGAAGGGTTTTCTCCTTATGTTTGGGAAGACAAGGCCCTGGGATTCCTAAAAGCAAACCCTGATATTGAAAAAGAATTTCAGGTCAAAAAAGAAAAAGACACAGCTTTTGCCAAAAATTGGTATGCACAATTGGATTGGATACACAAAAAGTCTCCAAATTATGAGAAAGCACATTTAAGATACCCGGTTTACAGGATTGTTAAGCTATAGAAGTTGGAGCTTCATTTTGATTTTAGAAAAGGGTTTTTATATTTTCATATGAATTTTCCATGAGTTTTGGTATATCGGTATCGGGGCGCCATTGGGCTATTTCAATATTTTCCTTGCATTGGGGTACCAGTACCCCTTTATACTTGCTCTTCATTAAAAACCAGTGGGTTTCCTTAAGCTTATAGGTTCCGTTTCTTTTAAAAACATGGTAGGTTTTGTTTAAAAAGGAGTCTATTTTAAGTTTTTTCACACCTGTTTCTTCTTCTACTTCGCGTATAGCGGCTTCTTCTATGGTTTCGCCCTTGTCTACTTTTCCTTTTGGAAGATCCCATTTTCCATTTCTGAAGATAAAAAGGTTTTCATTATCCTGATTTTTAACCAAGCCACCAGCGGCCACAACCAAAGGGATTTTCTTAAGAAATTTTTTCATTAAAACCGTACCGTCTTCATAATAAATATGAGCATACTTTATTTTGCCTTTATTAAGTTGCTTGATAACGTCATCAATATCAACCGTATCCATAAGAAACAATTTAAAATCTGTTTCCTTGGATATCTGGTTGGTTAAAATAATGCGATGTTCATTTACAAAAACTTCATACATTTGCATCATGGTTTTAGATAAAGATACCGCTAAAAAGACAGCAGAACTTTTATTGCAAATTAATGCAATAAAGTTGAATCCAAAAAATCCTTTTACATGGGCTTCCGGATGGAAATCTCCCATTTACTGCGACAATAGAATTGTTTTATCGTTTCCACCAATCAGGAACTACATCCGTGAGCATATGGCCAAACAGCTTGAGGAACTCTACGGCAAACCAGATGTTATTGCTGGGGTGGCCACAGGAGCCATTGGAATTGGCATGCTCGTTGCCGAGGTGTTAAATCTCCCTTTTGTGTACGTAAGGCCAGAGCCAAAAAAACACGGGAGGGGAAACCAAATTGAAGGTTTTCTTGACGGCGGACAAAGCGTGGTAGTTGTAGAAGATTTGATAAGTACCGGAAAAAGTAGTTTGAATGCCGTACAGGCGCTAAAAGACGAAGGTGCCGTGGTTAAGGGTATGATTGCCATATTTTCATATGGTTTTGACGTGGCCAGCAAAAACTTCGAAAACAACAATGTAACATTATATACGTTAAGCAACTACGAGCATTTATTGCAACAAGCGGTAGATACAAACTATATTAACGAAAAAGAATTAAAAACCCTTCAGGACTGGAGGGAAGACCCGGGCAACTGGAAATAACAACATTGATTTAAAATGAAGCTAGAGACACAAAAAAAGATTGTAAATAAATCGGCAGCGGAATTGTTTGATTTTTTGGCCGACGTAAAAAATTTTGAAAAGCTAATGCCCGAAAACATTAGCAAGTTTGAAGTTTTAGAGGAAGACAAATTTCTTTTTGCACTAAAAGGGATGCCCGAAATTGTTTTAAAAATGAAGGAAAAACAACCGCACAGCAAATTGGTTTTAGGAGCTGCAAGCGATAAACTTCCCTTTACGCTCACGGCAAACATCAATAGTATTGAAGCAAACAAAAGTGAGGCGAATCTGGTTTTTGAAGGCGAATTTAACGCCATGATGGGCATGATGATTAAAGGCCCCATAACCAGTTTTATAAATACCCTTACGGATAATATGGCTAACGTGTGATTTTTTAGATTAACAAAAACTATATAAAAAAGGTCCGATATTATTTTATGCGGACCTTTTTTTTTATTGAAAAATATACTATCAATTAAGTTGCTTAACCTCCACTTTCTGGTTGTTCATGCGCACTTTAAGCCATTCGGTCAACTTTTTAAATTCGGTTTCTTTTTTCGTTTTAGAAATTTTATCGCCCCAACGGATAATGAAAATGGGAATGGTGTCGGTTTTTTTAAAATCTGTTTTTAATTCGTTTCCAAAACCTAGTTCAACTACATCATTATAGTTAATTTTCACTTCTTTGCTTATGGCCTCAAAGGGAATTTCGTTGTAAGTAAATTTGTTTAAACGCTCTACCTCCTGCTCCAAGACCTTAATCTGCTCGTCTTTAGTAGCAATCTCCTGCTTTTTAGATTCGTACAGCTCACTTACATATTTGTATTTTTCTTCAGAGTCGTTCTGTTCGCCTCCCATTATAATCAAGTTTGCATCTTTAAGTTGTGGGTACGATTTCATTTGGGTTTTCCATGTTTCCACAATATTATCGGGTATGGTCTCGTCTCCCATAAAAACCAATTCGATATTAGGTTCACTCCCTTTGTTATAATCTATTGAAGTGTACTTATCCAGCAAAAAACCTCCCCCGGCAAACTGGTATGTTTTTATTTTTTCGTTAATAAAAGCATTGGCCTGATTTTTAAAATTGGACTCCTGCAATACATCATAAAAAGTCATTCCTGCCGGAATCATTACCAAAATGGCAAATAAAGAAGCCAATTGCGCAATACGTTTTCTCTTTTTGGAATTTGCATATTTAACCATTGGAAACCGTAATATCTTCAATACCAAAAAAGTTGCCAATGCAATAAAAATAGTATTGATTATAAAAAGGTACATGGCCCCAAAGAAAAAGTCCCAATTCCATTTAGCCAACCCAAATCCAGCCGTACATAAAGGCGGCATCAAGGCCGTTGCAATGGCCACCCCAAAAATAACACTGGCTATGGTCCCTTTTTTGGCCCTTGCAATTACCAAGGCCATTCCACCAAAAAAGGCAATCAATACATCCCGAATATCAGGTGCTGTACGTGCCAATAACTCTGAAGATTCATCTCTTAACGGAAATAGTTTAAAAAACAAAAACGCTGTTAGAATACTTAAAATAACCATCACGGCAAAGTTTTTAAGAGACCTCCTAAGCGTATCAATATCGTTTATTGCCAAAGACATCCCAATTCCCAGAATCGGGCCCATTAGCGGAGATATTAACATGGCACCAATAACCACGGCCGTAGAATTGGCATTCAAGCCTACCGAAGCAATAAATATAGAGCAAATTAAAATCCAGGAAGTATGCCCCTTAAAAGGAATGTCGTTAATAATGCTCTCTTTGGTAGCTTCTTGGTCGGTATTGTCCCTTATATCCAGAAGATCGCCAAAAAATGTTTTAAGGCTCCCCAAGAAACCCGAGAAATCTTTTTTCATTTTCTCTTCACTAGCATTCTCTGTGTTGTCGGTGGGGGTAATGTTGTCTTGGCCTAAACCATTTTTTTTGTTTTCTTCCATAGGTTTTGGTATTATGTGTCGCTATATTTTTCTTTCATTTTTTTTAAAAGGTCCTTCACTTCTTGTTCCTTTTTTTTGGGATAAATTAAAAGTTTATCTTTTTCGTCTATAATTATATAATCTTTAAGGTCGCCTATTACAACTGTTTTATTTTTTGATGTATGCACTATATTTCCTTTTGAATTCTCCAACAGTGCTTTGGCATTTACCACAACGTTTTCATTGTCGTCTTTAGGAAGTTCGTCGTACAAAGAGCCCCAAGTCCCCAGATCGTTCCAATCGAAGCTTGCAGGCAATACATATATATTTTTGGACGGCTCCATTACCGCATAATCTATAGAAATATTTTCGGCTTCTGGATATTTGGCATTGATAAATGCTTGTTCTTTTTGAGTATTCATTACCGAAAAACCGTTTATAAATTGATTAAACATGGTTGGTTGGTGTTTCTCGAAAGCTTCTAAAATACTTTTCGCGCTCCAAATAAAAATCCCGGCATTCCATAAAAAGTTACCTTGTTCCAGAAAAACCTTTGCAGTTTCGTAATCGGGCTTTTCTCTAAATTGTTCTACTTTTTTAACAGTATCGGTTTCGTTTTTTTTATGTTGAATATAGCCATAGCCTGTATTGGGAAAAGTTGGTTTTATACCAAGCGTCATCAATACATCGTTGGTTTTACATGTTTCAAAACAAGTTTTAAGGTCTTTGGCAAATGCTTCTTCATCTTCTATCCAATGATCGCTTGGTGCGACCACCAATAATGCATCTGGGTTTTTTTTCTTTATTTTTAACGATGCATATAAAATACAGGGGGCCGTATTCCGCATAACCGGTTCCAAAACCAATTGTTCCTTTTTTATTTTTGGCAATTGCTCCATCACCAAATTGCCATATTCTTCATTGGTAAGAATGTAGATATTTTCGGCAGGAATCGACCTGTTTAGTCTATTGAATGTTTTTTGTATAAGGGTCTCTCCAGTTCCCAAAATATCATGAAACTGCTTTGGCAATGCAGCTGTGCTAACAGGCCAAAAGCGGGAACCTATTCCCCCCGCCATTAATATTGCATATAAATTTTTGTTCATTAAAATCAATTAGTGAGTAATTCAACCTCGGCATTTGGCTGAAACAAGTATATTTTACCAGAGCTCATTTCGATGCATTCATATCGTTTTACCCTTTTATTTCCCTTTTTAAACACTTTTCCGTTATATATTTTAAAAATGCTTCCCATGGGAAGTTCAAATATATAATTTTTATCGTTTTGCGGATCAAATTCTTTTAGTGCCACAGACAAATGTGCATCGGTATCACTGCTAGCCTTTGGGTTTTTAAAATGCCTGGCCAATACCGGAAGTAAAGACGACGGAAAAATTTCTGGACGTATAAATGGCAACATTAATTGCTGAAACGTATATTTCCACTCGTTCCCATGTGGCTTAATATGCCTCCCATATTTGGTAAAGGCCACCAAATGTGCTATTTCGTGCACCAAGGTTATTAAAAAACGATACTTGTTTAGATTGGCATTTACCGTTATTTGATGACTTCCGTCAGGCAATTTTCTATAATCGCCGTGCCGGGTCACTCTTTCGTTAACAATTTTTAAATGCACATGGTTTTGTTTTATCAACTGGAAACATGGTTCTGCGGCTCGTTCCGGAAGGTATTTATTTAAAACATTATGCATAATAACTCTTTTTAAGGAGTACTGTTACTAACCTGTAATAGTTTACCGTTGTAAAATTGATGCCCTTTTTGTGAAAAATCGGCTATATAAGCTGCCATTTCCTTAGCGGTTGTAGGTGCATTATACCCCGGAAATGCCTCTTGCAACATTTCTGTTTGTACCGCCCCCAGTGCCAGTACATTAAAAGAAGGACCTGTTTCTTTGTATTCTTCTGCCAAAAGTTCGGTTAGCGTAATTACTGCCCCTTTTGAAGAGCTATATGCCGCCAGGCCGGGAAACTTCATACTGCCCTGTACACCCCCCATGCTACTTATGGTCAACACATGCCCATTTTTGGGCATAAAAGGCAATACAACCCGTATTAAGGCAGCTACGCCAAAAACGTTTACCTTGTATACATTTTCATAATCTTCGGTTGAAATTTCAGCAAAAGGCTTGTTTACCAATCTTCCGGCATTATTTATCAGGATATCTACATGTTGCCAATCCTTTTCAATGTATTTTCTTACGCTTTCCAAGTTGCCTTCATTGCAGATATCGCAATTAAAAGCTTCAACATTTTTCAGGTTCAGCTGTTTTATGGGGCCGGCATTTCTGGACAAAGCCAATACATGGTGCCCTTGTCCTGCTAAAAGCTGCACCAGTTCATACCCTATCCCTCTGCTTGTTCCTGTTACAATTATATTTTTTGCCATTCTCTATACCGATTTTTCAATCAGTTCATTTTAATTTCATCAGTTGGCACATTTGCCATTTTTTCGAGCACGGGCGTCATTTCGTTTATTACTGTTGCCATATGCTCAAAATCCATTTCTCCAACTTCATCGTCTACGTGATGGTAATACTCATAATTTTCAAAGTCAAAGGTACAAACAGTTTGTGATGGCACGTTGAATTCCGTATAAAAAGGATAATTGTCCGACCGTTTAAAAAGCTGATATTCTCCTGCTTTTGGTAAAAACCCTACAATGTCTTTCCCGGCATAGGTATTAATTTTTTCGGCCATATTGGTTTCTTTGTACCCGGTAATATACATTAGCTCTTCGCGTTGCATGGGAACACCGATCATTTCAAAATTAACCATGGTATACAAATTAAAGTTTTCCTTTTTAAGTTTTGACGCTAAATGTTTGGAACCCAACAGCCCTTTTTCTTCAGCAGAAAAAAGTACAAAAAGCAAACTTCTTTTATTGGTTTTATGCGTGCCAAAATATTTTGCTATTTCCAATACCGCTGTAGTCCCGGAAGCATTATCGTTGGCACCGTTGGCTATAGTGTCGCCATTTACAGGTTTCCCAGAACCTATATGGTCGTAATGTGCACCAATAACAATATACTCGTTTTTTAAACGGGCATCGTTTCCTTCTACAAGACCAACAATGTTGAATGCTGGCGCGTCAAAATTAGTCAAGGTATCCCTGTAGGTTTTAAAATAAGGTTTTATGCCGTTTGTTTTAAAAATGTTTTCGATATAATTGGCAGCTTCGTTAATACCTTCACTCCCTGCTTCCCTTCCGTTTAGCCTATCGGAAGCCAAAAAAGTAATTATTTGCTCTACTTCTGAAGCATTGGAAACCGAAACTTCTTTGCTTTGGGCATCCAATACAACCTCTTTAGTCTTATCGGCCTGCGAAATTTGCTCGGATACAGGAACGGTAGACGATTTACAGCCTAAGGCCATAATTGATACGGCAAGTATAAATAATTGTTTTTTCACACGTTTATGGTTTAAATATCATTAATAAAATAGAGAAAGTCACAAAAACCATGATTTCTCAGTAAAAAAAGCGAATCAAAAAAGATTGATTTTAAATATACCAAAAATCCCGCATAAAGCGGGATTTTTAAGATATAATGAAAATATAATCATGTTTATTTTTTAAGCCAACATGGTTACCGGGTTTTCCAAATATGCCTGCAAAGTTTGCAGGAATTGAGCTCCGGTAGCGCCGTCAACGGTTCTATGATCACAAGCCAATGTAACTTTCATGGTATGGCCAATAACAATTTCTCCATTTTTAACAATCGGTTTTTCCACGATTCCACCTACCGATAAAATGGCAGAGTTTGGCTGATTGATAATAGAGGTAAATTCTTGAATGCCGAACATTCCCAAATTAGAAACCGTAAAAGTACTGCCCTCCATTTCTTGGGGTGCAATCTTTTTGTTTCTCGCCTTTCCTGCCAGTTCTTTAACCTGCGAACCTATTTGGGTCAAGCTCATTTGGTCTGTAAATTTAAGCACGGGTACCAACAGTCCGTCTTCAACCGCTACCGCCACCCCAATGTGTACGTGATGGTTGTAAACGGTTACATCGTCTTTCCATGAAGTGTTTACCTGCGGATGCTTTTTAAGCGCCATTGCACAGGCCTTTACCACCATATCGTTAAACGAAACTTTAATGTCCGGTAGTGAATTTATCTGTCCGCGTGAAGCCATGGCATTATCCATATCAACTTCAATAGTTAAATAGTAATGAGGTGCAGAGAATTTAGATTCTCCCAACCTTCTCGCAATAGTTTTGCGCATTTGAGAGTTTTTCTTCTCTTCCCTACTTTCTTCTCCAGCTGGAACAAACGGCATTACATTTGCACTTGGAGCCGGGCTTCCTGTTGGAGCCTCAGTCGCCGCCGACTTACTTTCAGCAGGCGCCTTGTAATTTTCTATGTCTTTTTTAACAATCCTGCCATTTTCTCCTGTTCCCTTCACTTTAGAAAGGTCGATCCCTTTATCTTCAGCCATTTTCTTGGCCAAAGGAGAGGCGAAAATCCTTCCGTTGGAACTAGAAGCAGTAGTTGCACTTGTTGTTGTTTCTTTTTTCTCTTCTTTAGAGGATGTGCTTGCTTCTTCTGCCGTTTTTTTCTTGGCAGGTGCTTTTCCTCCACCCTTGCTAGCTGCCAAAACTGCGTCCACATCGGTACCTTCGGGCCCGATTATGGCCAATACATCATCAACAGGGGCAGACTGGCCTTCTTCTATTCCTATATGAAGTAGTTTTCCCGAATAGAACGATTCAAATTCCATTGTGGCCTTATCGGTTTCTATTTCAGCAAGGATATCGCCTTCCTCCACATCGTCGCCTACTTTTTTAAGCCATGATGCAACGGTACCTTCTTCCATGGTATCACTTAAACGGGGCATTGTTACAACTTCTACGCCTTCTGGTATTTCACCTCCGGAAGCTTCATTGGTTGTATCATCTTCAACAGTTTCTTCTTTTTCTTCGGATGCAGGTTTTTCTTTAGAAGCAGCGCCACCATTCAACAATCCCGAAATATCTTCTCCTTCTTCGCCAATAATTGCCAAAAGAGAATCAACAGGAGCGCCATCGCCTTCTTCGATACCTATATGAAGTAACGTGCCTTCGTGAAAAGACTCGAACTCCATGGTAGCTTTGTCGGTTTCTATTTCTGCTAAAATATCGCCTTCTTCTACTTTATCTCCTACTTTTTTAAGCCACTTTGCCACCACACCTTCTTCCATGGTGTCGCTCAAACGCGGCATGTTAATAATTTCTGCCATTATTTTTAAAGTTTATGCGGTAAAAATGGATAATCTTCTTGGTCGTACACTACATCGTACATAACATTTTTGTCTGGAAAATCTGATTCTTCGGCGAATTTCTCACATTCTTTAACCAATTCCTTAACCCTTTTATCTATTTTCTGGATATCTGTGTCTTTGGCATATTTTTTCTCCAAAATAATATCCTTAACCTGAGTAATCGGGTCTATTTTTTTGTATTCCTCTACTTCTTCTTTTGTTCTGTAGTGTTGGGCATCGGACATGGAGTGCCCTCTATACCTATATGTTTTCATTTCAAGAAAAGTTGGCCCTCCTCCAGAACGGGCCCTTTCTACGGCTTCGTAAACTGCTTCGGCCACTTTTACGGGGTTCATCCCGTCTACAGGCCCACAAGGCATATCAAAACCTAAACCTAGTTTCCATATTTCCTGTTCTTTGGATGTTCTCGCAACTGAGGTACCCATGGCATAACCATTGTTTTCGCAAATAAAAACAACCGGCAAGTTCCAAAGCATTGCTAAATTAAAGGTTTCGTGAAGGGAACCCTGACGCACTGCACCATCGCCCATATAACATAAAGTTACACCATCTCTTTTGAAGTACTTATCGGCAAAAGCCAGTCCTGCTCCTAATGGAATTTGGCCACCAACTATCCCGTGGCCACCATAAAAGTTATGTTCTTTAGAAAAAATGTGCATGGAGCCTCCAAGTCCTTGAGAAGTTCCTGTGGCTTTTCCGTAAAGTTCTGCCATTACCTTTTTGGGGTCTACCCCCATCCCGATAGGCTGAACGTGGTTACGGTATGCTGTTATTAATTTGTCCTTTTTAGGGTCGATTGCATGTAAAGTACCTGCCAATACAGCCTCTTGGCCATTATAAAGGTGAAGAAAACCCCTTACCTTTTGTTGTATGTAAACCGCTGCCAGCTTATCTTCAAACTTTCTCCAAAACAGCATGTCTTCATACCATTTCAAGTAAACTTCTTTTGTAACTTTTTTCATCTATATTTTATTTTGCCAAATATTGAGTGCCATTACCAAATGTAGAGGCACCAAAAACCCTCTTTATAACAATGGTTTTTTAAAATGCAATACAAAAGTAGCGTTTTCAATAAAAGTGTAAAAATGAAAATCTGCTTTTATCTAAGATTTTTGTTAAATATTATTTAAAGTAGCTTTGCCAAAGGTAAGCGGCAATAAATCTTTTATGGAATCGGCCTTGACTACCTTTCCCGTTTCCCCCATAAAATAAAGTGCTATGGGAGTTTTTTGGTTCTCTTCGTATTCGTAAATAGACTGTCTACATGCTCCGCACGGCGGTGTTGGCGTAAGTACGTTAAAAGAATCGGAAGCGGCAGAAACAGCCATGATTTTTATGGGCTCCCCCGGAAATTGCGTGCCTGCCTGAAAAATGGCCACGCGTTCTGCACATAACCCGGAAGGATACACGGCATTTTCTTGGTTACTACCAATTATTATTTCACCGTTTTCTAGTTGAAGCACTGCCCCTACACGGAACTTGGAATATGGGGCATATGCATTATTGCGTGCAGTTACTGCTTTTTTCATGAGTTCTTTTACCTGCTCGGGCAGCTCGTCTATGGACTCAAAAACAGTAAGCACTGTATTAATCTCAAGTTTCTTCATAATGCATTTGGTTATAACACAATAGTACTACCAAAATACAATATTTATATGAATTTTATTGCTGATGATGCGATTTAAGAAATGTTTGCTTTGTGGAAGGTTACCAAAAAGATACCCTTCACCTTATGCGACTGCGTTGATATAAAAACCCACTATGTACTATTCTTCAACAACAGAAAATGCCCCTTATTAATAATACTCGTCTCCCAAATTAAATGTAATGGAGAAACGCAATGTATTTTCCAATGGGTTCCTAACTTTAGAGGTTGAAAATAAATAAGACAAATCTATGGAAGTAGCCTTGAAGGTAAAGCCGGCCCCCAGCGTAAAGAATTGACGAAAACCTTTTTCCTGGTTCTCGTGAAAATACCCGGTTCTAATGGCAAAGGCTTCATTATATACATATTCTGCCCCCATGGCCCAAGTTATTTCTTTTAATTCTTCGCTAAAACCGTCCGGGGCATCGCCAAAAGAAGAGAACATCCCGGTAAAGAAACTTTCGTTATAATAATCGTCTTCGTAATCTATTTCGCCGTCGCCATTTGAGTCGCTCGGTGTTGGCACCAACAATTTATTAAACTCCAAGTTAAGCGACAGTATGTTCATTGGATCGAATATAAAATCAAAACCTCCACCTAATTTTAGGTTTGTTGGCAAATAGCTTTCCCTGCCCTCATCATCATATTTTATTTTAGGACCAATATTAGATACGTTAAAACCACCTTTCCACCGACCATTAAAACTATTGTAAGCTATTTCGTTGGACTGAAAATACCCTGCAATATCTACTGCAAAAGAGCTGGCAGCTGAAGCATCAACAAATTCGTCTGGAATCTTTAAGTCCGAGCGCAAGAACCTACCGGCCACGGCCATTGAAAAGTTTTCGCTCAGTTTTAATGAATACGATAAATCTATTGCCAGTTCATTTGGCCTTTCAATAATTGGGGTAAGCCCCTGAAGTGCCTCGTCTTCTGTTATAAATTCAATATCGCCCAAACTAAAATACCGTATGGTGGCCGCCCAGGCACTACGTTCGTTTATTTTTTTATAAAAAGCCGCATCGAGCAGGGCAATATCGTTCACCAACTGGCTTAAATAAGGGGTATAGCTCAACCCTATACCAATTTCGCGTTTGGCAAAAGCGTATTTTGCAGGATTCCATTGTTGCGAAAAAACATCGGGACTGGTAGTAGCGCCCAGTTCGCCCATTCCACCAGATCGTGCATCGGCAGCAATCGACAAGAAAGGAACGGCAGTAGTTATAACTCTTGAATCTTCCTGAGCATGTAGGAGATTTGAAAAGATTATAAGGCTTAGGAGTAAATAGTTTAGTTTCATTTAATTTTATTAAATAACAGCAAATATAATTGTTTAAAATTGTTAGGCAAACACTTAGGTTTTCCTATAACAGTATATAATTAACGTAACATTAACAAAAATGTTATACAACTTCGACTTTTTTTTAAATTTTTTTCGATAAAAATAATTTATTCGGTTGAAAAAACGCTCTATCTTCTATAAATAATTGAAAAATGATAATGAAACAAAAGCTACTAAATATGCAGAAATTATATACTTCCGTTAGGCAAACGCATACAACCTGAGTTTATTTTATGGGTTACCACATTTAAAAAAGTAAAAAATAATCGACAAAAAGATTTTTGCAACATATAATAAAATGATCATTTGCACGTTTTTACAACAGCGAAACGAACTTTGACAACATTATACCCACAATTTTGATGAAAAAAATTGAATTAAATATCTTAATTGCTATATTGCACACTTATTTAAGACAACTCAAATCTTAATTATGAAGAAGTATCTATTCAACCCATATGTATTATGTTTGGTAGCGTTTGCGAGTTTAACTAGCTGTAGTAACTCAAACAAAAACACTTCCAGGGCTACAGGATGGCAAATCAACTCTAAAGAAGGAGGCTTTCAATACAACACAAATTTTAAAGAGCAGGAAACTGCTCCGGGTCTTGTGTTTTTGGAAGGCGGAACTTTTGTTAGGGGAAAAGTGCAAGACGATGTAATGCATGACTGGAACAACACACCTACACAACAACATGTCCAGTCGTTTTACATGGATGAAACAGAGGTTACCAATAAGATGTACATGGAATACCTGGACTATCTTAAAAGTGTTTATCCTCCAGACGACCCCGCTTATGCAAATATTTACCAAGGCGCCCTACCCGACACTCTTGTTTGGAGAAACCGGCTTGGTTATAACGAAGTAATGACCAACAACTATTTAAGGCACCCTGCATATGCAGAATACCCCGTAGTTGGTGTAAACTGGGTGCAAGCGGTTCAATTTTCCGAATGGAGAACCGACCGTGTAAACGAACTTATGCTTGAAAGGGAGGGGTATCTTGCCAAGAACAGCAAATATGCCGTTGTAAATGGTGAGACCCAAGGAACGTTTAGCACAGAAACCTATTTAAACAGCCCCGAAAATGTATATGGAGGTCAAATAGACTCCTTACAAGGAAAGGCAAAAAGAGACTCTACAAACGTATTTGCAAAAAGATCAAGCGGAATTATCATGCCTTCATATAGGCTGCCCACGGAAACCGAATGGGAATATGCCGCTACAGCACTTGTTGGAACCAGGGAATACAATAATTATAGAGGAAGAAAAAAATATCCTTGGGAAGGAGAATATACCCGTTCCGGAAAAAGAAAGAACCGTGGCGACCAATTGGCAAACTTTAAACAAGGAAAAGGTGATTATGGCGGAATTGCAGGCTGGTCTGACGATAGCGCAGACATTACCGCACAGGTAAAATCGTATCCTCCAAACGATTGGGGACTTTACGATATGGCCGGTAACGTAGCAGAATGGGTTGCTGATGTATACAGACCCATTGTAGACGACGAAGCAAACGACTTTAACTATTATCGCGGTAACGTATATATGAAAACGTCTATTGGCGAAGATGGAAAAGTGGATATAGTAGGAAGGGACGGAATTAAATATGATACTTTGAGCAATGGAAGAATTGTAGCCCGCGACTTGCCAGGTGAAATAGCCATGGTTCCTATAAATGAAAATGATACGTACCTTAGAACCAATTTCGATAGAAGCGACAACAGAGACTATAGAGATGGCGACAAAGGATCTACAAGATACTACGATATGTTTAGCGATGATGGAGAACTTGACGATTCCAAAAGGATGTACAATGCCCCCGAAAATAAAATTGAAAGGGATTCTTTAGGAAATATCATTAAACAAATCGACGAATCCAATTCCAGGACCACACTTATAAACGACGAAGTCCGTGTATACAAAGGAGGTTCATGGAGAGATCGGGCATATTGGCTAGACCCGGCCCAACGTAGATACCTGCCACAATACATGGCTACCGATTATATTGGTTTCCGCTGTGCAATGTCAAGGGTAGGTTCTAAAGCCAAAGAAAAGAAAACACCGAGACACTAAAAATATTTCAATAAAATACACTCGAAGCCCTGATCTATTCAGGGCTTTTTTTATACTTTTATTTCTATGAAAATAGAAGAACTTCACTCGTATTTTTTAAACACCTCAGGAGTAATTACCGATACCCGAAAAATAGAAGACAATTGTTTGTTTTTTGCATTAAAGGGAGAAAATTTTAATGGGAACAAATTTGCAGAAGAAGCCTTAAAAAAAGGGGCTGCTTATGCCATAATAGATCAAGAGGAATATCATACATCAAACAAAACCATTCTTGTAAGCAATACTTTGGAAGCATTACAGCAACTTGCTTCCTATCATAGAAAATATTTAAACATTCCCATTATAGCGCTCACCGGAAGCAATGGCAAGACCACTACCAAAGAGCTCATCAATGCAGTTTTGTCTAAAAAATTTAGCACAAAAGCTACCAAGGGAAATCTAAACAATCATATTGGCGTGCCCATTACCTTACTCTCCATGGATAATAAAGTTGAAATGGGCGTGGTGGAAATGGGAGCCAACCACCTCAAGGAAATAGAACAGTTATGTAATATTGCAACTCCAGATTATGGATACATCACCAATTTTGGGAAAGCACACCTAGAAGGTTTTGGAGGGGTTGAAGGGGTTATTAAAGGCAAAAGCGAACTTTATAATCATCTTATAAATAACCATAAAACTGTTTTTTTTAATGCTGATGATGCTATCCAAAAGGAGAAACTAGAGAATTATCAAAAAAAATATGGTTTTAGCGCTATTTCAGCATCCGATGTTAAGGTGAATTTGACCAGTGCCGATCCCTTTGTTGAAGTTCTATATAAAAACAAGGCAATCAAATCGCAGTTAATCGGCGCATACAATTATACCAATATTGCAGCTGCCATTACCATTGGTTGTTACTTTAAAGTACCAACAGAAGCTATCAAAGAAGCCATAGAAGCATACCTGCCTTCCAACAACAGATCGCAAATAATAAAGACCCGTAAATATAAAATTATCCTTGACGCCTATAATGCCAATCCAACCAGTATGAAGGCTGCTTTAGAAAACTTTTCCGCTTTAAAAGACGACCATAAAACCGTAATTCTTGGAGATATGTTTGAATTAGGCCCAAGTGCCAAGGAAGAGCATCAAATAATTGCAGATATTGCTACCGGATATAATTTTGAAAGGGTTTTCCTTATCGGAAGCCATTTTTATGAAGCCAACACACAAGGCCTAAAATTTAAAGATTTTGATGCATTCAAGAAATCATTTCAAACAGATTTACCCACCAAAGGAACCATTTTAATAAAAGGTTCGAGAGGAATGGCCCTTGAGCGGATATTGGATGTTCTCAACTAAAATTTTAATTTCATCCCAAAAAATATAGGCCGTTTAGTTTCTATATAAAAAACCAAACGGCCCAAAACAACCAACCATTAATCTTTAACTTATTCTTCTACAATAAACAAGCTGGCTATTGCTACGGCATCGTCTCCAGACAATGGTTCGTCATAAGCTTCAGTCGATGCTTCCATGGTAAAGGCTTCTCCATTACCCAATGTTGTTACATCAACTCCGCCATGAGTTACATTTTCTTCCCCATTGTACACTGGTTGTGTAGCATCTGGCATACCAGTACCCCTTTCGTTATTGGTAATCCAGCCTTTCAACCCTCTTAATCTTCTAATTTCAGAGGCATGACGAGCTTCAACCGAATGAATCTGCAAAGCTGCCGTTAAAAAAGGAGATCCCAATAAGTTTCCTGCCTGACCTTTATAAGCCCTAACTCCCGTATCTTCAAACGCTTGGGCCAAGGCCAATAATTGAGCATAAGCGGTATCCTGCCCTGCTCCATTTTCATTAAAAGGATCAAAAGCACCACCTGCGGTAAAATCGAAAGTTGGTTTTTCAACCGGTGTAACACCAGCCCCTTCCAGCCCAGCGATTAAAAAATCCACATGTGCCTGTTCATGCTTAGAAATTTGCATATATACCGTTTCTGGCCGTCCTGTTGGCAAAACCCCGGACTGAAGTGCCAAATCGTAAAATTCGTCTTCCAAATATTCTAATGTCAAAGCCAATTGTAATGCTCCAACCGGATCGGCGTCCATGGATTGAGCATAAGCTTTTTTGGAAGAAAGTGCAGCCAACCCAAAAGGTACTGCGGCAATTGCCGCTTTTTTACCAAGATCGCCAAAAGTTCCAAAAATATCCCGTCGCGATGATTTACCATCTAAAATATTGCTAGTGGTAAAATCGTCTAAAAATTTTATAATATTCATAGTTTTCAATTTAATAGTTAATTATGGTAAGTTATTAGCCGTGAATTCGGTTTTGATAAACCCGGTTGCAGCAACGGCAGCCAATATATCTGATGGGTCCATAGCCGCATCCAACCCGGTATCTACAGTAACTGCATCGTCACCGGCAAAATCGGCAGATCCGGGGTTAATAAGCGTTCTAATTGCCGAAGCATGCCTTGCTTCTACAGATACAATTTTACCTGCAATTAAAAGATAATCAGGATTGGAAATAAGTTTTCCGGCACCATTGTATGCAGCTACACCTGTATCTTCAAGTACTTTTGCCGTACCCAGAACCTGGTCCCTGTTTCCAAAGTCCAGATCGCCATAATCAAACTCCAAAGTTGGCAACACCAACTCTGTATTGCCTTCAACAGCTGCTGTAATAGCTGTTTTAAAGAAATCTCTATGATTTACTTCGTGGTAGTACAAATCTGTTAACACTTGCTTTTCTTCATCAGAAATACTTCCGTAGAAAGAATTAACCACTTTGGTATAAAAATCGGCTTCAAGTTGTTCCAGTGCATATGCATAATTTAATACGCCCAGATCGCCCTCTCCCAAATCGAATACTTCAGAGTCGGGAGGCGGCATCATCCCTTGGTCGTCGTCACTGCTACATGCCCACAATAAACCCGATCCAGCTACTGCCAAACCACCTAATTTCAAGAATTGTCGTCTGTTATTAAAGCCCTTTGGTTGATGGACTTTTATGATTTTCTTTTTCATAATTGATGTTTTTAATGATTAATCTTCTACACATACTAACGAAGAAAAAGAAAGTCCGGTTTTCATAAATTTTTGTTAAATACGAATTTAGTGAAAAGAAAGGGGGGTCTAGTTTAGGGTTTAGGGTTTAGGGTTTAGAGGGGCGAAAAAAGATTGATCATTATTTTTGCATAAACACAACAATTGGGAATGATCCGGAATGATCCATAATCCCTATCAAGGGTTTGGGAGTACAATATGTAACAATAATAAATGTCCATTGTAAAAAAAAGCCACTCAATCTCTTGAATGGCTTTTGTATAAGTAGTGGGCGATACTGGATTCGAACCAGTGACCCCCTGCTTGTAAGGCAGGTGCTCTGAACCAGCTGAGCTAATCGCCCGTTTTGCAATTATAACAAATGTAGAGAAAAAAAGACTTCCAATAGAAGTCTCTAAAATTGGTGGGCGATACTGGATTCGAACCAGTGACCCCCTGCTTGTAAGGCAGGTGCTCTGAACCAGCTGAGCTAATCGCCCCTCATTTGCTTGATTGCGGTTGCAAATATAGAACAGTTTTTGTTTTCGGCAAAGAAATATTTGAAAAATTTAGATGATTTCCGAAACCACAAAAGTACTGCCCCCAACATAGATCAAGTCGTTTTTTGAAGCCTTGGATTTGGCTGCCTGTAAAGCTTCTGAAACTGAGCTGTATGTTTCGCCTTTCAGGTTAAAACATGTAGCTTTTTCAAGCAATTTTTCGACATCAAGCCCTCTTGATATTTTTGGCGAACAAAAGTAATATTTTGCGTTTTCAGGAAACAGTGGCAGAATTTTATCAAGGTTTTTATCTTTTACAAAACCTAAAATTAAATGTAACTGAGTAAAATTTTGTGTTAGTAATTGAGAAATTACTATGGATAACCCTTCTTTGTTATGCGCGGTATCACAGATTATTTTTGGGTGCCCACCCAATATTTGCCATCTTCCCAAAAGGCCTGTATTTTTTACCGTGTTTAAAAGTCCGCTTTTTATATGCTCTTGGGTTACCGTAAACCCCTTTAGCCTCTCTATTGTTGCAATTACCGCTTTTATATTTTTCTTTTGATAACTTCCCAGCAAGTCGCTTTTAAAATCGGTTTTTATTTCTTCAGCTAAAAAAATAGGAGCATCCTTTTCTATTGCTACCGATTGAAATACCGGATAGGTAAGTTCGTTATACTCGCTTACCACAACCGGAACAGTTTGTTTAATAATCCCGGCCTTTTCCCAAGCTATTTTTTCTAATGTATCGCCCAACATATCGGTATGGTCGAACCCGATATTGGTAATTACTGAAATTTCTGGGACAATAATATTTGTAGAATCGTACCTTCCCCCCAAGCCAACTTCAATAATAGCGATATCTACTTTTTCTTCGGAAAAATAATGAAACGCCATGCCCACGGTCATTTCAAAAAAAGAGAGCGATTGTTCTTCGAGAAATGCTTTATTCTTGGCAATAAAACTAACTACTGATTCTTCGGATATTTCTTTTCCGTTGATTTTTATACGCTCACGAAAATCTTTTAAATGTGGGGAAGTATACAGTCCAACTTTATATCCCGCTTCCTGAAGAATTGATGCCAACATATGGCTTGTGGAGCCTTTTCCGTTGGTGCCGGCCACATGAACAGCTTTAAAGTTTTTCTCGGGATTGCCCAGATGTTTTACAAAATTTATGGTATTGGTAAGCTTGGGTTTAAAAGCAGATTGACCTTGCTTTTGATACATTGGCAACCTACCAAACATCCAATCGAGGGTTTGCTCGTATGTCATTTTGTTTATTCTCCTAGTTTGAAATTAACCACTACGAACCCTATTTGCCTAGGATGAGCCTCTTCATCATCATTCCACCTATATGACCTTGCTGTTTTTTCAGCAGCTTCCAATAAACAAGGTGCCGCTATTGACCCTTTAACTCCAGGCGTAGCATCTATAACTTTTCCTGACTGATCTACTACTATTTCCACTACAACTCTACCTTCTTCATTACAGTCCGGCTCAAATTTATTACTAGAAAGTAAACTTCTTCCATTTAGACCATACCCAACACCGCCCGAACCACTTCCTGCGCCTCCGTAATAACTGCTTGCATAAGGGTCTCCATCGGGTTGCCCTTTGTCTCCAGCTTTGTTATCGTTTCCTTCGCTTCCCGTTGCGGTCCCGTCGGAACTATTGAGTCCACCCATCATGGCATCGAGCTGCTTTTTCTTGGCTTCCTGTTCTTGCCGTACACGTTCTTCTTCGGCCTTGCGTTCTCTTTCTTTGCGTTCGGCTTCGGCCTTTGCCTTGCGCTCGGCTTCTTCTTCGGCCCTTTTCTTGGCTTCGGCTTCTTTTTGTTTTTTAATAACTACCGATTCTTCATTATCCTGTGTAACCACCTCCTCTGCCTCGGTTTGAGAAACTTCTTTGGGAGCCGATGGTTCTACTACTTCTTCCTTGGGCTGTTCTTCTACTTTTGGCTTTTCAACGGGTGTACTCTTTATTTTTTCTTTAGGCTGAACATTCCCGCTTCCAAAGTCGGTCGTACCAAAATTTACCGAAATACCGCTTTCAATAGGCGGATCCAGGTAAGAAAGTCCAATATAAAACATAAGGAACAGTAGCAACGATAACAATATCGTGGTTAATGTAAACGATTTTTTCTTATGTCGTGTATCTAGTAAAGACATTTTATTCTGGTCTTACAGCCAATATTACTTTGTAATTGTTCTGATTTGCTATATCCATAATATTAACGGCATTATCGATAGGCACGCTTTTTTCTGCCCGTAAAATTATGGTTGGTTTATCTACATCTTTTAGTCTGCGCTTTAACTCGGTTTCTACAAATTCGGATTTTACTTTAACATTATCAACAAAAATATCCAAGTTTTTATTGATGCTCACAGAGACGTTTTGTGTATTTGTTGATTTTCCTTTCGCCTTGGGCAAAAGCAAGTCTAATGCATTTGGAGAATTTGAGGTAAGCATAAAGAACACCAGAAGCAGAAAGACAATGTCTGTCATGGAACTCATGCTGAATTCCGGCGACACTTTATTTCTTCCTTTTAATTTCATCTGTTTTATGTTTGGTATTTTATGAATAACTACATGGCTTGCGAAAAGCAGGCCATGTAGTTTAAAAGTATGTTGTTAGTATTAAACGGGTTCATCCAAAAGATCCAGGAATTCTACCGCATTGGCTTCCATGTTGTGCACCACCTTGTCTGTGCGCACCACTAAATGGTTGTAACCAATGTATGCAATAATCCCTACAACAAGTCCGGCCACTGTTGTTGTCATGGCGGTGTATATACCTCCCGCCAATTGGCCCATTTCGGCCTGTCCCCCGCTGGTTGCCATTTGGTGAAACGCAATAATCATCCCGATTACGGTCCCAAGGAAACCAATCATGGGTGCAGCCCCGGCCACGGTTGCCAAAATACTTACATTTTTCTCCAGCTTATAGACCTCTAAAGTACCTGCATTTTCTATGGCCTTATTGATATCGTCTAAAGGTTTTCCTATTCTGGAAATTCCTTTTTCGGTAAGTCTGGCCACTGGAGAATCTGTTTGGGCGCATAAAATTTTTGCTGCTTCCAGTTTTCCATTAGAAACATGGTCCCTTATTTGATTCATAAAATTTTTATCAATCCTAGATGCCGCTTTTATGGCAAAAATGCGTTCAAAGTATATGTAAAGGGCTACAAATAGCAATACAAAAAGCACTGCTATAATTATAATACTTCCGGTTCCACCATTTACAATTAAATCTATAACCGACAGTGTTTTTTCTTCCGAAAGCGCTTCCTGAGCCACCTCCTGGGTTGCTTCTTGAAATAATATCATATATTATTAATTTGCTTAATAGGTTAAGTATATAACGATAATATCAGAATAAAATTATACGTTTAAGATGAAATTTCTCATAATTACAAATATAACGGCACCCCCTAAGAAACCGGCCAATGCCAACCAGGCTATTTTTTTAAGATACCAAAAGAAGTCTATTTTTTCCATTCCCATGGCTACAACCCCGGCAGCCGAACCAATAATTAACATACTTCCACCGGTACCTGCCGAATATGCAATAAAGTGCCAAACCGGGTCGTCCATCCCTACAGAGAACATCCCCATACTGGCGGCCACCAATGGCACATTATCTATTATGGCCGAGCCTACACCTAATATAAGCACTACAATGTCCGACACTTTTTCTCCATGAGATTCAGTTCCCAACATAGGCATAGCAGCATCCATTTTTTCGGCAAAATGGAAAAGCATACCCAAGGATTCTAACGCTGCAACTGCCATTAATATACCCAAGAAGAATAAAATACTGGGGAGTTCTATTCTTGAAAGAGAATGATGAACCGGACTGTGGTGTCCTTGAAAGTCTCCACTATCTTCGCTAACGCCGGAAAGAGCGAATTTTTTATTACTATATATTTCGGCAAAAGTTGCCACTACAGCCAAAGAAAGCATCATACCAACATATGGTGGCAAATGTGTAATGGTTTTAAAAATCGGCACAAATATAATTCCGCCCAAACCTAGATAGAGCATCACGGTACCGTATTTTGATTTTTTGATGTCTTCTGTAAAATCGCCATCAATTTTACCTTGAAATATTTTTAAACGGGAAGCGATTAAAGTTGGAATAATCATACAGAAAATTGAAGGAAGCAATACGTGCTCTATCAACACGGCCGCCGTAACTTTATGCTGAATCCATAACATTGTGGTGGTTACATCTCCAATAGGCGACCACGCTCCACCGGCATTTGCCGCAATAACGATAATACCGGCAAACCATAGGCGTAAGTTTCTATCGTTCAATACTTTTTGCAATATGGTTATTAGCACAATGGTAGCTGTAAGATTGTCAATAATTGCCGATAATATAAATGCCAAAATACTGAACACCCAAAGTAACTTACGTTTGCTTCGGGTTTTTATGTACCCTTTTATTGTTGCAAAGCCATCGAAATAATCAATAATTTCAACAATGGTCATTGCGCCAAGCAAGAAAACCAGAATTTCGGCCGTTTTCCCCAGATGGTGCAATAAAATGTCGTCTATATGGGTTGCCTCCAATTCTTTAAGTTCTGCATTAACCTCAAACACATCCATGTGCGTCAATGCTATTATGGCCCATAAAAGGGCCATCATCCCCAAGGCGGGTATTAATTTATCTATTTTTAAGTTGTGTTCTAGTGTGATTGCCAAATAACCAAGAACGAATACAAGAATAATAATTGTCTCCATAGGATAGTTGTTAGTATATATATTTTGCGTCTAAATTAACTGTTTTAAAGCGATTTCAAAAGCGGTGCTGCTAATATTTATTTTTGAACCACTGTGTTTAAATGTATTTTGCAGTGCTTTTTGTATGGTACTTGAAGTATCATCAAATATTGCCTCGTCGGTCATTTCCGTACGGCGCTCCATAAAATAGGCAAATACCCTTGCCATACCGCAATTGGATATAAAATCGGGAATTAAACTAATTCTTTGGTCGGTATGTTCCATTATGGGCCCAAAAAATATTTCTTTATCGGCAAAAGGTACATTTGCCCCGCACGATACTACTTCGAGCCCTGTCTCTATCATCTGCGATATCTGTTCTTTTTTAATTAAGCGCGAAGCGGCACAAGGTAAAAATATTTCTGCTGGCAATTTCCAGATTTTTTCGTTCATTTCTTCAAACGGAATCATATCCGGAAGATCCAACGTATTGCCTTTTTTGTTCAGGAAGAATGTTCTAATTTCATCAAAAGTAAAACCTTCTTCATTAATAACACCTCCGTTAATATCTATGATGCCTACTATTTTTGCCCCCATTTGAGATAGGTAATAAGCGGCTGCGGCACCTACATTTCCAAAGCCTTGCACAATGGCTCTTTTTCCTTTTACCGAACCTCCATAAATATTATAAAAATGCTTTACGGATTCTGCAACGCCAAAACCGGTAATCATGTCGGCGACTGTATATTTTCTTTTTACGTCTGGGGAATAGCTCTCGTTTTCCAATACTTTTATAACCCCTTGCCTCAATTGCCCGATGCGATTAATTTTATCGGCTTCCGAAGGTTTAAAATGACCGTTAAAAACTCCTTCCTGCGGATGCCATACACCACAATCTTCGGTAATGGGGATAACTTCGTGGATTTCGTCTACGTTTAAATCGCCCCCGGTTCCGTAATAACTTTTCAGTAATGGGGAAACGGCTTTATACCAGCGTTCCAATACTCCTTTTTTTCTTGGATCCTTCGGGTCGAAATTAATTCCGGATTTTGCTCCGCCAATGGCTGGCCCGGAGACGGTAAACTTCACCTCCATTGTTTTTGCCAGCGAGAGCACTTCGTTTGCATCCAGCCCAACGCGCATTCTGGTCCCGCCTCCTGCGGCGCCGCCTCTTAATGAGTTTATGACTGTCCATCCTTCGGCCTCTGTTTCAGGATCTTTCCAATTAAAAATAATTTCGGGGGACTTTTCTTCGTATTGTTTTAGTAATTCTTTCATTAAATTATTAAAGTGTTCACAAATATATAAAACTAAAAAAGCTGATCTCGATTTTTACATTTTTTTAAGGAATGTATATTTTCCCGCTGCTATGATCTCGATGAGCTCCCGTTATGCTTTTTAAACAATTAATTTCGTTTCTGGTGCGCAATACGCCCAACAGGCCAAAAATAATGGCCTCTTTAAATTCTATAATGGCTTTGTCTGGCAAGATAATGTTTGCCCGGCTTATTTGCCGTAACCTATTTATTAAAAAATCATTATATGCGCCGCCGCCCGTAATCAATACGGTCGATTTACTGGTTAGTACCATACTTATTTGTTGTGCTATATGTTCTGTATAGGTACGAAGTATGCCTTCTACATTAAGCGGATAGTGGTCGATTATTGGAATAATCTCGCTTTCTACCCATTCTATACCTAAAGACTTTGGTGGTTTCTTGCTATAATAAGGCAAAGAATTTAATTGAGCAAATAATTTTTGGTTTAATGTTCCCGAAGCGGCTATTTTCCCCCGGTCGTCATATTCAAGACCCAATTTTGCAACATAATGGTTCAGCACGTTATTGGCAGCACATATATCGAAGGCCTTATAAACTCCTTGTTCTTCAGTGGTTACATTGGCAAAACCGCCTATGTTTAAACAAAAATCGTATTCGGGAAAGAGCAATTTATCTCCAATTGGCACCAATGGCGCTCCCTGCCCACCCAATTCCACATCTTCAACACGAAAATCGCATACAACCGTTTTGTTCAGTTTTTTGGCCATAAAAGGCATGTTTCCTATTTGGTAGGTAACTCCTTTTTCGGGTTCATGAAAAACGGTGTGCCCATGAGAAGCTATAAAATCGATATCGATTATTTTATATTTTGAAATAAATGTAAGAATTACTTCTGTCAGATATTTGGTGTATTCTTCATCGAGTTTCTTCAATGAATCCGATTGTAAATGAATTGCATTTTTTAGTTTCTTTTTTAGTAAGACATTATAAGGTATTGTTTCTGAATGAATTACCGAAAACTCCCAATCTGATTTTTTTTCAAATTGAACATTCACCAAATCGATTCCATCCAAAGAAGTGCCCGACATCACTCCTACAACGTTGTAGTATTGCTTTTTCATCTGTGTAAAAATAAATAAGAATGATTGAAAATGTTACATTTTAAAATTATATTTGGTAAATTTTATAAAAATATCACAAAATAGAATGGATTTTAAACTTTCTGAAGAACAATTACTCATAAAAGAAGCTGCTCGCGATTTTGCAAAAAACGAATTACTTCCCGGCGTCATTGAAAGAGACGAAAAACAGGAATTCCCCAAGGAACAAGTAAAAAAAATGGCCGAACTGGGTTTTCTGGGAATGATGACTTCCCCGGAATATGGCGGAAGCGGCATGGATACTATTTCCTACGTTATGGTCATGGAAGAAATCTCTAAAATAGACGCTTCCTGTTCTGTAATCGTTAGCGTGAACAACTCTTTGGTATGTTGGGGATTGGAAAATTATGGAACCGAAGAGCAAAAGAAAAAATATTTAACGCGCCTGGCCTCGGGCGAGATTATTGGCGCCTTTTGCCTATCTGAACCCGAAGCAGGAAGTGATGCAACATCGCAAAAAACAACCGCTATAGAAAAAGATGGCCATTATATTATTAATGGTACCAAGAACTGGATTACAAATGGGGGCACCGCCGATGTTTACCTTGTAATTGCACAAACACACCCAGAAAAAAAACACAAAGGCATTAATGCATTTATTCTTGAAAAAGGAATGCCCGGTTTTGAGATTGGCCCAAAAGAACAAAAATTGGGAATCCGTGGTAGCGATACACATTCGCTCATTTTTAACGACGTAAAGGTTCCCAAAGAAAATAGGATTGGCGAAGATGGTTTTGGCTTTAAGTTTGCCATGAAAACACTGGCAGGCGGTAGAATTGGAATAGCAGCACAGGCGCTCGGAATTGCATCGGGTGCTTACGAACTTGCAAAAGAATATTCTAAAGTAAGAAAGTCTTTTGGCACAGAAATATGCAACCACCAGGCAATAGCCTTTAAACTGGCCGATATGCACACACAAATTGAAGCCGCCAGGCACTTGGTCCTCAAAGCGGCATGGGACAAAGACAACGGGCACGATTACGACCTTTCTGGGGCAATGGCCAAATTATACGCCTCCCAAGTGGCCATGGATACTGCCATTGAAGCGGTACAAATTCACGGGGGTAATGGTTATGTAAAAGAATATCACGTGGAACGGCTTATGCGGGATGCAAAAATAACCCAGATATACGAAGGCACTTCAGAAATACAAAAAGTTGTAATTTCAAGAGGTCTTTTGGCGGAATAGGTGTTTAAAATTTTAAAATTCTCTCATAAAAAACACATAATACACAAACTAACCCCTAAAAAAATAGGGGTTACTTCTATTATTGCAAAATAAAAACACTGAACCCCTTTCGTTTTTTTGAAAAATTATCAATTAATCAAATAAAAAATGTCAGCACCCCCTATAATTAAAGGGATTAACATTTTTTTGTCCTTGAATTAACGATTTGATAATTTGCCCCACCCCAAAATTTTGATATTGAATTTTTAATAAGCTATAATTCAGAACGCCTAATTAATTACACTTTTTAGCTGTAAACACTGAAAAATTCGCATGTTTCTTGTTAGTTTTGTGGAAACCACGTAATTATGAAGCCACAACAACAAGGATTATACTCTCCGGAGTTTGAACATGACAATTGCGGTGCAGGTTTTATCTGTAACCTAAATGGAGTAAGAACCAACGATATCATCCATAAAGCCCTCGATATATTGATACGCTTAGAGCATCGGGGAGCTGTAAGCTCGGATGGCAAAACTGGTGATGGCGCAGGGATTCTAATAGAAATCCCACACAACTTCTTTAAGCAAGTTTGTAAATTTGATATCCCCGAACCAAAGGAATATGCGGTAGGAATGCTTTTCTTGCCAAAATCGCCAAACCAGTCTCAAATATGCATCAATATTTTTGAAGAAAACATTAAAAAACAAGGGCTCAATATTATTGGGTGGCGCGATGTTCCTGTAGACCATAGTTGCATTGGTGAAATTGCTGCCGAAACAGAGCCTTTTATCAAACAGGTTTTTATTGGTAAAAATGGGCAAGACCTTAGCGAAGAAGCATTTAATGCAAAACTCTTTGCCGGAAGAAAAATAGCCGAACACGCCATTTTAAATTCCAACCTCTCTGAAGCAGGATATTTTTACTTTTCAAGCTGTTCTACCAACACGATTATATACAAAGGCCTTTTAATGCCTCAAGACATTAGTACTTATTATAAAGACTTAATGCAACCAGAAGTAGTTACAAAGTTGGCCTTGGTACACCAGCGTTTCTCAACAAATACTTTCCCTACCTGGGATCTGGCACAGCCTTTTCGCTTGATGTGCCATAATGGGGAAATCAATACGCTACGGGGTAACTTAAGTAGGATGAAGGCTAGAGAAGAACTCTTTAAGAGCGAAATATTTGGCGATACCATTAAGGAAATCCCGCCTATTGTCCTTGAAGGAAAATCAGATTCTGCTTCCATGGACATGGTTTTGGAGCTTCTGCTACAAACGGGTCGATCGCTTCCCGAAGCTATGATGATGATGGTTCCCGAAGCATGGGAGAAACACCAATCGATGTCCGATACCAAAAAAGCTTTCTACGAATACAACTCATGTATTATGGAACCTTGGGACGGGCCCGCCTCTATTCCGTTTACCGACGGAAATTATATTGGCGCCCTGTTGGACCGAAACGGATTAAGGCCTTCCCGGTATACCGTTACCAAGGATGGATATGTAATTATGTCGTCTGAAACCGGAGTTATCGATGTAAAACCGGACAATGTTGAATTGCACGGCCGACTCGAACCGGGGCGTATGTTTTTGGTAGACATGAACGAAGGAAGGATTATCGGCGATGAAGAAGTTAAAGAAAGTATCGTAACCAAACGTCCTTATAGAAACTGGCTAGACAAAAACCTATTGCCACTTGCAAAAATTGCTTATACCGGTAATAAAACTCCTGTCGAGAAAGAAGCCTTTTTAACAAGGCAAAAGCTATTTGGCTATACCAATGAAGACATAAAAACCCTAATTACCCCAATGGCCACCCTTGGAAAAGAAGCTATTGGTTCTATGGGTACAGATACACCATTGGCTGTATTGTCTGATAAACCACAATTGCTTTTCAACTATTTTAAACAATTATTTGCGCAGGTAACAAATCCGCCATTAGACGGTATCCGCGAAGAAATTGTAACCGATATCAGTTTGTCAATTGGTGGCGACAGGAACATCTTCGACATAGTTTCCGAGCAATGTAAAAAACTTAAAATCCAAAATCCGGTTATCTCCAACGAAGACCTGGATAAAATTAAATATATTAACCACCCGGACTTTAAGGCCGTTTCAATTTCAATCCTTTATGACATCAATAAAGGGTTGAATGGCCTTGAAGCACGTTTAGACGAAATGGTGGACGAAATCTGTGCCGCTATCGATGAGGAAAATTGCAACATAATTATCCTTTCAGATAGGAACGTGTCCAGCACCATGGCACCAATTCCTTCAGCTTTGGCATGTTCTCATGTACACCATGCACTTAAAAAGAAAGAAAAAAGATCTTCCGTAGGAATTATTATTGAATCTGCCGAACCAAGGGAACCTCATCATTTTGCCCTCTTATTCGGATATGGCGCAAGTGCCATCAATCCGTATATGGTAAACGAAATAATTGCCAAATTGGTAGCCGACGGAGAAATAAACGCCTCTTTTGAAGAAGCCATTATCAACTTTAACAAGGCCATAGGAAAAGGAATTGTTAAGATTATGAACAAAATAGGGATTTCTACCCTGCATTCCTACCGCGGTGCGCAAATATTTGAAGCGCTCGGCCTCAACAAAAAGTTTGTCGATAAATATTTCTGTAATACCACAACTCGTATTGAAGGTATTGGTATTTACGAAATTGAAAAGGAAATTCAAAAACGCTTTGCCAAAGCCTATACAAACGACGAAGATTTATCTAACCTTGATTTAGAGATCGGGGGCGATTACCGCTGGAGAAGAAATGGCGAGCGCCATATGTTTAACCCAACCACGGTTGCCAAGCTTCAACAGGCCGTAAGAACCAATAAGTACAGTAGTTACAAAGAATATTCCGAAATGATCAACGAGCAAAGCGAACGCTTGATGACATTAAGGGGAATGTTCAATTTTAAGGAATTAAACCCGATTCCGCTTGAAGAGGTAGAACCTTGGACAGAAATTGTAAAGCGTTTTAAAACCGGGGCCATGTCTTTTGGTTCCATTAGTAAAGAAGCGCACGAAAATCTGGCCATTGCCATGAACCGTATTAAAGGGAAAAGCAATTCTGGCGAAGGAGGAGAAAACCCAGACCGTTTTCACAAGGACCTTAACGGGAACTGGAGAAACAGTGCCATTAAACAAGTAGCATCTGGGCGCTTTGGGGTTTCTATTAACTATTTAACCAATGCGCAGGAAATTCAAATAAAAATGGCCCAAGGGGCCAAGCCCGGCGAAGGTGGTCAATTACCCGGACCAAAAGTAAATCCGGATATTGCAAAAACGAGAAACTCCACACCTTACGTTGGTCTTATCTCACCACCGCCACACCACGATATTTATTCTATTGAGGATTTGGCGCAATTAATATTCGACCTTAAAAACGCCAACAGGGAAGCCCGGGTAAATGTTAAACTGGTTTCTGAAGTGGGTGTTGGTACCATTGCGGCCGGAGTTGCAAAAGCAAAAGCCGATGTGGTTTTAATTTCCGGCTACGACGGAGGAACCGGAGCTTCACCATTAACTTCCCTGCGCCATGCCGGACTACCTTGGGAACTAGGTATAGCCGAAGCGCAACAAACTTTGGTGCTCAACGACCTTAGAAGCAGAATTGTAATGGAATGCGACGGACAGCTTAAAACTGGGCGCGATGTGGCCATTGCCTGTTTACTAGGTGCCGAAGAATTTGGCTTTGCAACAGCTCCATTGGTAGCGTCAGGTTGCATCATGATGCGTGCTTGCCATCTCAATACGTGTCCGGTGGGCATTGCTACCCAAGATCCCGAATTGCGCAAAAACTTTAAGGGCACACCGGAGCATGTTATTAATTTTATGTATTTCATCGCTCAGGAACTACGTCAAATTATGGCGGACCTAGGCTTTAAGTCGATTGATGAAATGGTGGGTCAAAGTCAGAAATTAGACATGAACAAGGCCATTCAGCATTACAAGGCACAAGGAATAGATCTTTCAAACATACTGTACAAACCAAGGGTTTCAGAGCATGTCAAGCTTCATAATACCGAAAAGCAAGACCATCAACTGGAAAATGTGCTCGATTTTGATATTTTAAGCCAAGCACACCCGGCCGTGTACCGAAAAGAAAAAATGAGCTTGGATTTCCCTATTACCAATATAAATAGGACAACCGGTGCAATTTTAAGTAACGAAATATCAAAAATACACGGAGAAAACGGGCTGCCCGAAGACACCTTAACTTTAAACTTTAAAGGTTCCGCAGGCCAAAGTTTTGGCGCATTTGCCACAAAAGGCCTTACCTTGAAGGTAAACGGTAATACAAACGATTATTTTGGAAAAGGATTGTCTGGCGCAAAATTAGTAGTAAAAGTTCCCGAAGAATCCACTTTTAAACCTGAAGAAAACATAATTATCGGTAATGTTGCCATGTATGGCGCCGTAACCGGAGAAGCATACATAAACGGTATTGCCGGAGAACGGTTTTTAGTAAGAAACTCTGGTGCAAAAGCTGTTGTAGAAGGTATTGGTGACCATGGATGCGAATATATGACCGGCGGTGTTGCTGTTATCCTGGGCAAAATAGGAAGAAATTTTGCAGCAGGAATGAGCGGTGGGATTGCATACATCTATAATCCAGACAACGCATTGGATACCAACAACTTCAATATGGAAATGGTGGAACTGGAAGAACTTTCAGACAACGACCAAATTGAATTGAAAAACTTAATTGCCGAACATATTAAGTATACTGACAGCCCGTTGGCAAAACGCATTATGGCCGATTGGAATAAAAACTGCCAGAAATTTATTAAAGTAATGCCAACAGAATATAAAAAAGCACTGGAAATGCTGGCAAAACAAGAAAAAGAAGTTAAACAATTAACAACAGCATAAAATGGGAAAACTTAGAGGATTTTTAGAATACGATAGACGCGGCGAAGATACTATTGCTGTTGATGAACGTGTGAAAAATTACAACGAGTTTACCAAAGAACTCGATACCGAAGAATTAAACAAACAAGGTGGACGCTGTATGGACTGCGGGATTCCGTTTTGCCATAGTGGTTGTCCCTTGGGAAATTTAATACCCGACTTTAATGACGCGGTTTATAAAAACGATTGGGACAAGGCATTACGAATACTCCATGCCACCAACAATTTCCCCGAATTTACAGGACGCCTATGCCCTGCCCCGTGCGAATCGGCATGCGTACTAGGGATTATCCAGCCTCCCGTTTCCATCGAACTTATTGAAAAATATATTGTAGAACGCGGATTTAAAGAAGGATGGATAAAACCAAACCCGCCCAAAAACCGCACCGGAAAAACAGTTGCAGTTGTAGGTTCTGGCCCTTCAGGGCTTGCCGCAGCCCAACAATTAAACAGGGCTGGGCATACCGTTACCGTTTTTGAACGTGACAATAAAGTGGGTGGCCTGCTCAGGTATGGAATCCCAGATTTTAAATTGGAGAAAAAGGTAATAGACCGCCGTGTGGACATTCTTAAAGCAGAAGGGATTGAATTTAAAACCAACGTGCACGTTGGTAAAAATTACGATGCCGAAAAACTTAATGAATTTGATGCCGTTGTACTTTGTGGCGGGGCTACCAAAAGAAGGCCGCTCCCTATAGACGGTGCCGATGCCAATGGCGTGGTACAGGCTATGGAATTCTTAAAAAGAAACAACGAAGTAGTAGATGGTATTAAAGAACCTACCGAAGCTCTACATGCCAAAGGAAAAAACGTAATTGTAATTGGCGGTGGCGATACGGGCTCCGACTGTGTAGGAACTTCTAACCGTCATGGTGCTGCTTCGGTTACTAATTTTGAGATTATGCCAATTCCTTCCGAATCGCGTACAGAAGAAAACCCATGGCCTTTCTGGCCGTTTACGTTAAAAACAAGTTCTTCTCATGAAGAAGGCGTAAAACGTAACTGGAGTATTTTAACCAAAGAATTTATAAAAGACGGGGAAGGAAACTTAAAAGCCATTAAAACCGTTGAAGTTAAATGGGTTAAAATTCCCGGAGAACGTCCGCAGTTGCAAGAAATTGATGGTACCGAAAAAGAATGGCCATGCGAACTTGCCCTATTGGCACTTGGCTTTACGGGGCCAGAAGCAACTTTAAGCGAACAATTAGGGCTACAAACCGATTACAGAAGCAATATAAAAGGCGATAGCAATTACCAGACCAATATCCCGCATATTTTTACGGCCGGAGATATGCGCAGGGGGCAATCGTTAATTGTGTGGGCCATTTCCGAAGGAAGGGAAGCCGCACATCATGTAGATAAATTTTTAATGGGGTCCTCTTCCCTTCCCATAAAGGAAAAAGGAGATTTGCCCGCTGCATAACCGCATATCCATATAGATTCCTCAGGTTATGAGGTTTTGTTTAGCGAGTTAAATATTTATTTTTATTAGTTTAGGGACATAGCCGACTTGATGTATTTCAAGTCGGCTATTTGCTTTAAAAGAATCGTTGGTGTTGCTATTTGTTTTCATTTTCGTATTTTCCCGAAAATTTTAATCAATGCAAGATTCTCCCGTATTTTCAAACGACACCATTGTATTTGGCATCATTATGCTATGCTTGGGTTTTGTTTTTTACACCTCGGCCATAAAAACAGGTTTCTGGAACAAATTTTATAAGGTGGTACCATCTGTACTTATGTGCTATTTGTTGCCTTCCCTTTTTAATTCCTTCGGTATTATCTCTGACGAAACTTCCAATTTATATTTTGTGGCCAGTAGGTATTTATTGCCCGCATCGTTGGTATTAATGACGTTAAGTATCGACCTAAAGGCTGTTTTTAACCTTGGACCAAAAGCATTGATTATGTTTTTTACGGGAACCATAGGAATAGTAATCGGCGGGCCCATTGCCATTTTGTTAATTTCCCTAGTTTCGCCAGATACTGTTGGCGGCGTTGGTCCAGATGCTGTTTGGAGAGGATTGGCCACATTGGCCGGAAGTTGGATAGGCGGCGGCGCAAACCAGGCTGCAATGCTTGAAATTTTTAAATACAATCCCGAAAAATATGGCGGAATGGTACTGGTAGATATCGTGGTTGCCAACCTTTGGATGGCCGTGGTACTGCTCGGGGTTGGAAAGAGCAACAAGATCGATAAATGGTTAAAGGCAGACAATACCGCGATAGACGACCTAAAAAATAAAGTAATTGCCTTTACCGAAAGCATTACGCGCACCCCCACCCTATCTGATTATATCATGATTTTGGCCATTGCCTTTGTTGCTGTTGGCATTGCACATTGGGGCGCCGGTAACATTTCAGATTTCTTAACGTCGAACTTTCATGTCGTGAGCGACAAGACCAGTGCCTTGGCATCGTTTGGATCGCAGTTTTTTTGGATGATTACTATTGCCACCCTTATCGGGATCGGACTTTCGTTTACAAAATTTAAAAATTATGAAGGTGCCGGAGCCAGCAAATTCGGTTCCATATGTATCTATATTTTAGTGGCCACCATTGGTATGAAAATGGACATTTTTAAAATATTCGACAATCCCGGTCTTATTGTCATTGGTTTGGTGTGGATGAGCATCCATGCGCTGTTGCTGTTGGTTGTGGCAAAAATTATAAAAGCCCCCTATTTTTTCTTGGCCGTGGGGAGCCAGGCCAACGTGGGCGGGGCAGCTTCGGCTCCTGTAGTTGCCGCCGAGTTTCATCCATCTTTGGCTACCGTTGGGGTTTTGTTGGCCGTATTTGGTTACGCTGTGGGTACCTATGGCGCAATATTTTGTGCTTATTTAATGGAATTGGCATCTAAAGTGTAGTAATTTTTATAAGATTTATGCATATTTGCCCTTCAGAAAAAAAACAAACATGTACCGATTACTTATTGCTTCAATTATAGCCACTGTTTTTGTTTCCTGCGGAAAAGAACAAAATAATATGACCGTTAACGGAACAGTTGACGGTTTACGAAAAGGGACTTTATATTTTCAAAAAATTAACGACAGTACGCTAGTTACGCTCGATTCTATTGAAATTGACGGAAATTCAAACTTTAGCTTTTCAACTTCCATAGAAAGCCCCGAGGTTTTTACCTTATATCTCGATAAAAACGATGGCAACCTGCTTAACGACAGGCTGGATTTTTTTGGAGAGCCCGGCAACATTACCATTAAAACCACTAGGGACTATTTTGCACCCGAAGCAACAATAGAAGGTTCTAAAAGCAACGATACCTGGACCGAATACAAAAAGATACGCTCTAAATTTTCGGGTAAAAACCTGGAATTGATAAAAGACATCCTTCAGGCAGAAAAAGATGGGGATACAGCACTTGCCGATTCGCTAAATTTAGTTTCCAAAAGAAACAATACAAGAGAATACCTGTATACATTAAATTTTGTGCTCAACCATACCGATTCTTATGCCGCGCCCTATATTACTTTGGCCAATGTATACAATGCCAACATTAAGTATTTAGATTCCATAAACAACTTGTTAACGCCAGAGGTGGCCCAATCTAAATACGGGAAAATGCTCGCCAAGTATATTGGTGATATTAAAGCACAACCGCAAACATCTACAAAAGACTCTGTTCAGTAAAAATAGGTTTCCACAACCAAAAACACCTCAAAAACCATTTGGATACGTTAAAAAATACACCCGCCCGGTGAAAAACTCCAATGGATACGTTATACAACCTATCGGGACATGTAAAAAACCACAACGGATAGGTTTTATTAAGTAAGCCATCCACGTTTTATGGCCCTATTGGAAAAAGCAATAAGAAAAGCAGCTATAAGTATTACCAGTACGGGCATGATATATGCCACAGAGCCATATGCTTCGGGGGTTTTGGCTATAAACAAGCTGTACCCCATTTGAATAAAAATGGCAATGAGGGAAACTACAAAAATGGGTTTTGCCCATTTCTTTTTGGCCAGTAGGCCTATGCTTCCCAGTAAACCGCCAAATACTGCTATTCCATATACAATTTTGGTCCACATAGGGTTATTCTCGTAAAGTTCCCTTTGTGCGTCCGGTAGCGCCTGTAAAGCTTCGTCTGTCATGGTAACATCTGATATAAAAGCACCAACACCCATAAAGTTCCATAATAGGGCAAGTATTGCAACGAACCAAAACCACCAAGGTATTTTGGTTGATAATTGATTAGCCATAAGATATGTTTTAATTGGTTTGCCTTATAAAAATACAATTTTTATTCCCTGTAACATATGCATCAGCAGAACCTCTTTGAAATAGTATATCGATTTTCGTGATTATTTCACAAAAAAATTAATTCAGCCAGCCTTTTTTAATAGCATAACGGGATATAAATACATGAAAAATACCAGCCAGAATTATAAATACGGGCAGGATAACCGCTTCGGGGCCAAAGGTCTCTAAAGAAGTAACGGCAATAATGCTATAGACCATTTGTACGGTTACCGCTATTAATGAAATAATAAAAAGTAATTTTGCCCATTTTTTCCTTAACAAAAGCCCTATACTTGCCAAAACACCGGTAAAAGCAGCCAGTGCGTAAACAACTTCAATCCATGTCGGGTAAGACATTAGCAATTTCCGTTCGGTATCGGGCAGGGCCAGCAAAGATTCGTGAGACATGCTAATATGCCCTATAAAAGAGCCCGCGCCCATTAAATTCCACACTAAGGCAAATAGAGCTATAATCCAAAACCAAATAGGTATATAATCGGTTTCTTTTTGAGCCATAATTCTTTTATTTTAAATGAATTATTCCCCCTAAGATACATTATATAAATTAGAGTTTAAAATGAAGTCTTTATAAGTACCCCCATAAAGATGAAGGCGGGAAACCTTATTTAAGCACCACGAAAAAGTCTCTTAACCCCGTAAGGATACTCTGTACGGCATAGGCGGCAAGGATTAGCCCCATTACTTTACTAATTACCGATATTCCATAGGCACCAATTCTTTTTTGTATATGGTTTGCCGCAAGCAACAATACACATGTTATGGCAATTACCACCAGCACCAATATGGTTGTTATGGCTTGCTGCTGCATTGTATACACGTGGTTGTCGGTCATTAAAACCACTGCCATTATTGCCCCAGGCGATGCAATGGAAGGGATTGCTATAGGAAAAATGGTAACGTGCTTATAATCTTTAATAGAATCTATCTCGCTGTTGGGCTTTCCTTCGCCAAAAATCATTGTAAGGGCAAAGAGGAACAAAATTACCCCGCCCGATATCTGAAAAGCATCCAGGGAAACTTTCATTCCCTCTAGGATAAGCTGCCCAATAATGATAAAGAACAACAATATTAAATAGGCCACTGCACATGCTCTTATGGCTATTTTTCTTTTATGCAGGATGTCAAAATTTTTGGTTGCCTCCAAATAAACGGGTACAGACCCCAGCGGGTCTATAACGGCAAATAAAAAAAGTATTGTTGTAATAATTTCGTTCATTCCAATAGATGTGTTTACCAATTAAGCTAAGCAGTGAGGCCATTTGCCTCGATAAATATACAAGAAGTTTTCTACAAACCTTTATCTTGTGGAAGAGGAAGACAAAGAAATTACAAAGAAAACGGTGTGCAAAAAATAAAAAAGCCCCTCCATTATGGAAGGGCACTTTGAGCCGATAGAGGGACTCGAACCCACGACCTGCTGATTACAAATCAGCTGCTCTAGCCAGCTGAGCTACATCGGCGTTTGCATTAAAAAGCGTGCAAATATAATTCTGAAAATCATTTTTGCAAACTTTTTATTATAAAAAATAACCTTTTAGGTGCCATGGCATCCCAGGTTACTTTTTTAAGCTGCGGATAATTTATTTAATTTTTCTACCAAGGATTGTGCCTTGGATTCCAGTTCTTTGTTAACTTCTTTTAAATGAGCGCTCCTGTTGTCTACTTTTTTATCGTTGACCTTTTCAATAAGTGCATCGAAAGTTGCAATTGCTTCGTCGATAATTTTATCGCCCTCTTTGGAATTGGAGGTATTGGTGCTAATTTCCCAAATGTAAACAGCTTCTATAATGTCCCCCAGAACATTGTTAATATCTCGTTTTAAGTCTCTTATACTTGCCATAACTTACTATTTAATATGTCGAACTCATTTGCAAAAATACGGCATTTTTAGATATGAACTTCCAAAATCTTCGCATCCTTGGCACTTATGCTAACTTCGTTTATGGAAGCAGGAACCAATATGGTCTCCCCTTTATTTAGTTTTTCTGTAGTATCACCCGTGGTAATCTGGGCCTGACCGTCAACGCATATATAAATACTAAAAGAGTCGCGGTTTACCAGTTGTTTTACAAAAGTACCGACTACGTTGAGGTAGTTGGTGATAAAGTATTTGCAGGTTACCATGTTGTTGGACGAGTTGTATTCTTTTTTATAAGAAACCTTATAATCGTCTTTCTTTTGGTAATCTATTGCATCTATTGCCAGCTCTGTGTGCAGTTCCCGCGTGTTTCCATCTTTATCCTTACGCTCGTAATCGTAAATACGATATGTAACATCGGATGTTTGCTGAATTTCGGCCAGCAGGATTCCTGAGCCTATGGCGTGTACTTTTCCTGTATTGATAAAAAACGTATCGCCTGCCTTTACTTCTTCTTGGTTTAAAATCTCTAAAAGTTTTCCTTCCTTTAAATGTTTTAAATAGGTTTCTTTAGTAAGCGTTTCGTTAAACCCAACAATAAGTTTCGATCCGGGATCGGCCTGCATAACATGCCACATTTCGGTTTTTCCAAAAGAATTGTGCCTTTCTTTTGCCAGGGCATCGTTTGGATGCAGCTGTACGGATAGATCCAATTTGGCATCTATAAATTTAATGAGGATGGGAAATTTATTTCCGAAGCGTTCATATACCGACTCCCCCAATAATTCTCCTTTATGGGTATCTATTAATTCTTGTAAGGTTTTTTGTTTTAAAGCTCCGTTGCTTACCACGGACACGTTATTTTCTACGCCAGAAAGTTCCCAGCTTTCCGATGCGGTTTTTGTTTTTACATCTTTGTCAAGAACTTCTTTAAGTTTGGTGCCTCCCCATAGATATTCTTTAAAAATGGGCGTAAATTTTAATGGGTATAATTTCATTTTTAGTATTTGATATATTGATTAAACAACCTACTCTCCTCGGTAGGTAACAAAATTTCTGGGAGTTTCGTAGAGCACCACTTCGAGGTCGAATTTTAACAAATGTGGCTTTAGCCGATTGTAAATTACAACTGCAATATTTTCTACGGTCGGGTTTAAGTCTTTAAATTCGGGCACCTCAATATTTAAGTTTTTATGGTCCAGGTGCTCTTCTATTTCCTGTTGGACAAGGTTTTTTAAAATCTTGAGATCGATAACAAACCCCGTTTCAGGATCTATCTCTCCAGTAACGCTAACAATAAGGTCGTAATTATGCCCATGATAATGCGGATTGCTACATTTACCAAACACCGTTCTGTTTTTTTCGTCGTTCCAGTCTTTTCTGTACAACCGGTGGGCGGCGTTAAAATGGGCCTTTCTACTTACTTTTAACCTCATAGTATTGTTTCGGATTGTTCTTCTATGTGCGAATAGAATTTTTCAAAAATAATTTTGAACCATGCTGTATAGTCTCCTGGGTTTACCTTCATGTCTTTTTGAATATCTTTTAACGACATCCATTTCCAGCTGGCCACTTCATCGGGGTTAATATTGGGTTCTCCATTGTATTTCCCAACAAGTATATGATCAAATTCATGCTCGGTCAACCCATTGTCGAAAGGGGCATGATAAATAAACGACAGTACCTCTTCCAGTTCGGCGGTAAAACCCATTTCTTCCTGAAGCCTGCGTTTTCCTGCATCTACATTGGTTTCTCCTTCGCGTTGGTGGCTACAGCATGTATTGGTCCATAGGCCCGGCGAATGGTATTTATGGCCTGCACGTTGTTGGAGCATTGTTTGCCCTTCATCATTAAAAATAAAAACCGAAAAGGCCCTGTGCAGCATAGCTTTTTCATGTGCTTCTATTTTTTCCATCAATCCAATTTGCTGATCGTTTTCATCAACAAGAATTACTTTTTCTTTTCCCATGAACATCTTTTCAAATCATTTTAAATTGAAGTTTTCCTTCTATTCGGCATCTAAAATAATTCAACAAATCTACAAAAATGGTTAACCATATCATAAAACAAAAAAATCCTGCCAAAAAGCAGGATTCTTCAATTGAATGTTCTAAACGTATTGCTATTAACCTGAATTTAGAATAATAAAATTCAGGTTATTAATGAACGTATTTAGAAAAACCTTGGGGTCGTTACCCTTTTATAGTTTCTTGAAAACTCATATCTTAAAAACACTTCTACGGTGCCACCGTTAAATTGCGTGCCGCCAAGTTCGGTAACCTCCCGATCGTATGCCAGGCCTACGGCCAAAGCCTCATTGAGCTGGAACCCTAACATTCCCGTTACCGCTGCACCCCATCTATACCCCACACCAAAGGTCAAAGATTCATCATACAAAAAATTGGCAGACAAGTCTACTTGCAAGGGTGCTCCAGAAACCACTTTTGTTAATACGGCAGGCTTAAATTGCCATCTGTAATCTAGGTCGAAAACATACCCGCCCATTACATAATAATGAATACGGGAAGTGGCTACATATGACGAGCTGTTGGAATTGTTGGACTCGTCAAAATATTTTGTGGTTAACATATTGGGCACTGATACCCCTACATAATAATTATCGGTATGGTAATAAATTCCGGCACCTATATTAGGAGAAAATTTATTGTCTATATTGTTTTGCCCAGTAAGCTCTACATCGTCATATTGGTTTAACCTTGTAAAGTCTACGTTTAATAAACTCCCACCGACTTTTAACCCAAAAGAAAGGTTTCCTTGGTATGAGGTCTGAATGGTATACGAAAAAGCGGCATCAAAAAAAGTCTCTTGCGTAACGCCTTCGCCCAGTTTGTCGTTAATTATTGAAAGTCCGACCCCTACTTTACTTTCCCTAATGGGGGAGTGCACGTTTAACGTTTCGGTTTGAGGTGCGCCATCGAGCCCCAGCCATTGGTTGCGGTACAGGGCCGTTGCGCTTAGCATGCCCCTACTGCCGGCATATGCCGGGTTGATGCTCATGGTATTGTACATATATTGAGTATATTGAGGGTCCTGTTGTGCAAAAACCGATTTAACACCTAGAACGACCATCAATAACAGGGATATTTTGTAATGCTTCATTATTCCTTTTTTATACATCTTTAATAATTGATGTAGAAGTAACCTGCCATATTTTTTGTGTTTTGATCCACAATATAATCAATCACATAATAATATGTCCCTACAGGTAGTTTATCTTTTTGTTGTACGCTTACCCTTCCTTCAGAATACCCTCTAAAGAAATTATTTCCTTGTCCATATCCGGTGGTTTCATACACCATTACGCCCCATCTATTGAATATTTTCACCGAGTTTTCCGGGAAGTCTTCAATTCCATAAATCTTCAGTACATCGTTCTGTCCATCATCATTTGGCGATACCAATTGATGCACCTTTAATTCGTCTTCAACCGGAGGTGGCGGAGGCGGATTTATAGGTAGGACATTTACGGTAACCATTCCCTGTTCTTCGTTCCACGTTACCCCATCTGAATGCATTACCCGTACCGTATACGAAAAAATATCCTGCCCCTCGAAACCTGGGTCTACTAGATAAGACAAGGTATTATTGGCATTAACGGTTACGGTTCCGTTTACCGGATTGGAAATGGCTGCTATGACCAAAGTGGTATTTGGATTAAACGTATCGTTATTGAAGATTGGGATTATAACTTCTTCTTGATTTGATGAATCCACATCTGCATAATCGTCCTGAACATCTTTAACCGGGAGCACAATAACGGTAACCCTTGCCGGGAAATCGTATACTACTCCTTCGGCCCCTGTGTAAGTAATTGTATATTCAAAAACAACGGTTCCCACAAAATCCGGTTCGGGCGTATATTCTATGGTGTAGTCTTTACGGACCTTAAGACTAGTACCTTTATTATCGGTGGCCGATAATGTATAATTTATATCAGAAGCAATGGTGTCGTTCCCTAAAACATTAATTACCACCGGTTCGTCTTCGTTGGTAGTTACTTCGTCGTCGATCAAAACAATGCTCCGGGTCCCGGGCTTAATATTTATTATAACTTCGGCCGTGTTTGATATTTCATTGCCATCGGTTATAACATAAGTAAAGGTATCTTGCCCTACAAAATCAAGATCGGGATAATAGATCAATTTTCCATTTTCTTCTGATAAAATACCGTGTTGGGGATCGGTATAACTTTGAACCGATAATTCATCTCCATCGATATCCCTATCATTGTAAATAATGTCGAGCGTGCTCTCCGTATTGGAAATGCTATTGAACGTATCATTTTCTGCTATCGGGGCATCATTTACCGGGGTTACTTCAATAGAAACATTGGCTTCGACCGAATTCCCGTTATGGTCTATTAGTGTATATGTAAAACTGTCCATCCCGTTAAAATCTGCATTCGGAACATATTCAAAAACCCCATCTACAATTTCAATTACCACACCATGACTTGCATTGGCGGTTAATTGATAATTATTATCGTCCCCGCCAAGGCTCCCTATATTATCGTTCAAGCTAACATCTATTTGGTTTGACGGTCCCGAACCGCTATCTTCCTCGACTACCAAGGCATCGTTTTGTGCCAACATAGCGTTTATGGAAATAGTAGCCGTATCGGTCATTTCCGTATTATCAGAATTTGTTAACGTAAGCGTATACGTAAAACTGTCAACCCCATTAAAATCGCTTCCGGGAACATATATCAATATATCATCACTTGGGTCCATTGGCGTTCCGTTCTTATCAATACTAACCGAACCATTTGAAGGGCTTGAAAAAGTAATCATCCCAATTGAAGGAATGGCCACATCGTTATCCAACATATTAATTTCGGTACCAGCGGTAGCCACTTCGGCAACCACGTCATCAACAAGCTCAAACTCTTCTTGCAGGCAAACCACCTTAAACGTAGGCAGTTTTTTGCTATATCCGGCCTTTGTTACGGTAGCAATATACTCTTCTATATCTTTTGTAGCTGTAACAGAAGGGTTTAAATTGCCATTGGCAATTCCCTGGTTCCAGCTTACCGATGCATTTGCACTTACGCTATTCTCTATATTTAAGGTTACCGAATTTTTAGGTTCGTTACAATAGGTTACAATAAAATAGCTCGTTGCATTTTTCCCACATTTTGTTCCATCATAAGTGGCAAAGTACACGCCAGGGATAAAAACCTGTTGTGTAGGGTCGCTGCCCAATTCGGTTTTAGATTCCCCATCTAGCACATACCAGTGGTAATTGCTTATGGTTCCATCCTCCGGATTGCTCTCTGGTGCCTGCAAGACAAATTGTGCACTTACTTGGTATCCAACCAAAAGGAGGAGCCCAAGCACCAGTTGTTTGATATGTCTATTTTGATGTTTCAAAATTTTTATTTTAAAAATTATATCAAACATTATTTAACTACAAATACCACATTGATAAGCGTATTGTAATCCGTTGGAACTGCTTTAATACCGTATGTCATAACTCCATTATCATTAATTGATACATTTTCAAAAACAGCAGGATCATAATACGTTACATAATAATAAAGTTCTGTTTTTGTATATGTTGGAATTTTTGCAGGCGCGCTACTACTTTTTGCCGATGATGTAATTGTCATTCCATATTGATCTACGTACTCTTTATACAAATCCTTTGTATTTACTGGTGAAACAATAGATGCATCTATAGCAATTGAAGGCGGATAGAAAATCCTAGCTGCTTTTGAGGTTACTTTGGTTATAGTATTTATCGCATCGTCTACATTCGTTTCTGCAATACCATCCCCATCTACGTCAGACTCGATTTCCACTTCAGAAGCATTCTGGTCGTCGGTGTTTATGCTTGCTAAATCAACTTGATTTCCTGATGTCTTAGGAGTTGATAATGTTAAAATATTTCCACTTAAACTTAAATCCTGAAGTTCGTTGCTAACATCTATATCTTTATCAGCGGTAATATGATTGCTTATTGCAGTTTCATTTGCGTCTATTTCCGTTTGCAAATTGGAGATAGAAGTATTGGCCTGTGACTTTGCTAAATTTAAATCTGCCTGAACTTCTTCAATGGCACCCTGTACATTGTTGCTGGCAACATCTGCCGTTGGTGTAAACGATACCTCGGAGGCCGTTTGGTCGTCCGTGCTCACACCGCTTATGTCAACGGTCTTATCGGTATTCCCGCCTTCTGACAAGGTTATCACGCTTCCATCAAAGCTTAGCCCCGTCACCGTTTCGTTGCTGGTACTCCCGTCAACCTCCGTAAAGGTACTGTTGACCACATAGGGGTCGGCAACAGTGCCGGTGCCCGTTATGCTCATATCTGTGCCCGCGTTTATCTTTGTCTCCGTTCCATCCGCAGAGGGCAGGGTCACGCTGTTCCCGCCTTCAATGGTCAATGTGTTCCCAGATATCGATAGGTCCTGTAACTCGTTCTTATCGTCCAGATCACTATCGGCGGCTATATGGTCGCTGATCGCCGTGGCGTTTGCCGCTATATCGGCATCGTTCGATTCTATGGCCGTCTTGTTGGCATCGATATTCGTGGCGTTGCCGGTGATGTTCGTTGTGTTCGTTGCGATACTGTTTGCATTGGCGGTGATGTCCGTTGCATTATCTGCTATGCCGTTGGCGTTAGCGGTAACGCGCACGTCCAGTGCCATTACTTCCGCCGATTCGTCCAAGGGCGACAGGTCTACCGTCACTCCCGTCCCGTCTTCTATGCCAAGGCTCAATATATTGTCAGTGCCCAACGTTGCAGATTCCAAATTCTGGTCGTCGCTGCTGATGTAGCCCGATAAATCGATCGGCGTCGCAGATGGGTTGTTCGTGATCTTCAGCTCGTTGCCGCTCAGTT
>NZ_JAQSVC010000005.1 GCF_029603165.1 Galbibacter pacificus | reverse complement strand
CCATATGCTGTCCCATCGGGCATACGTAATAGTCACCTTCCGCATTATAGTGTAGGTTATTTCTGTTAAAATCGTCCTTTCCATTTTTCTTTTTCTTGGATTTGTAGCTCTGTTCCTCTTTCTCCCTGTCCATTTTCGTGAAGTCCGGTGGTGTTGGATCTTTGTCCTCTTCATCGGCCACGCTCTGGGCGTACTGCCAAAGCTCTTCCAGCTGTTCTGACATTTTCTCCCTGCGCGTTTTGATGGCATTGCCCCATACAAAGGTGTACCGACCTGCCATAGACTCTATCTTGGTGCCATCGGTAAAGACTTCCTTAAGGGTGACCAGTCCTTCCTCGGCCAGGAGCAGTACCACCTGCTTGAAGATATCCTTGAAGATGGGCTTGAGTTTTTTGCTACGGAAACGGGCGATGGTGTTGTGATCGGCTACCTGTCGGGCGGACTGCCACATATAATTGATGTTCTCGCGCATGGCCTTTTCGATCTTCCTGGAGGAGTAGGTGTTGTCCATATAAGCATAGACCATTACCTTGAGCATCATTTTGGGATGGTAGCTCGGTTTACCCTCCCGGCTGTACTCTGCAACGAGCAACCCTAGGTCAAGTTGTTCGATTACCCCATTGACCACACGCACCGGATGGTTCTCTGGGATCAGTTCTTCTATGCTGGGGGGAAAAAGCCAATTTTGCTGTTGGTTGTAATCTTGAAAATTGGTATTCATACGTCTGGTTATCAGACTATAATTTACGCTAAATACAGGATAAAAACAAGCAAATGCTCCTGTATATTCAATAAAAAAGCTGGCCCGGTTATGAGACAGCTTCTTATGCCCTTAAAGAACAGAACAATTCTGCTTCATACCTATAAATGTTAGTTCTTTGCCGTACTGTCTTTTTTTTGCGTGTCCTTCTTTGCGGTATCGCTCGAAGCGGTATCGACAGCTTCTTGTCGCTCGCCTTTCCATTCCCTGGCCTGCTCCATGCCCTCTTGTTTGCTTTCCATTATGTCCTCGTTAGGCGTCTCTGTCTTTGAAGGTGCTGTTTTATTTTGCTTGCAGGAAACAATCATAAAAACTGTAATCATCATAAGTGCTATCAACCATTTATTTTTCATCAGTATGCTTTTTTAATTATTTATTCAATGAAATTCACTTAAAGTTGACATAAATAATTTGAACACATTGACCATATCCGTAGAAAAATTAGCTGAAAAGAATTATTAGTACAGCTTGTTCACTCCATAGAAATCGATTCCCACTCAGTTATCTACCCTAGGGCATTTCAGTCAATAACAATCTAGGGTTCACGTAGTAGTCTTCAATAATACTTAAACTTAATCCTGAAATATCTCTTTATTGATGGGATATTGCTCCATAAAAGCAATAGTTTTTACAATATCGTCATGAAAAATACGGTCTTCATCAACAAAAGTCACTTGTTGCGTATATGCTTTGAAAAGTTTTTCTATGGTTTTAGAAGATTTTGCCGGACGCCTAAATGCCAAGGCTTGAGAAGCGTTTAACAATTCTATGGCCAAAATCGATTTAATGTTCTGCATAATCTTGTAGCATTTGGTAGCGGCATTGGCTCCCATGCTTACGTGGTCTTCTTGTCCGTTTGAAGAAACAATGGTATCTACACTTGCGGGAGTGGCCAGTTGTTTGTTCTGGCTTACAATACTGGCGGCCGTGTATTGCGGAATCATTAAACCGGAATTTAAGCCGGGATCATTCACTAAACAGGAAGGAAGCCCCCTTTGTCCGGATATCAATTGGTACGTTCTCCTTTCAGAGATACTTCCCCATTCGGCAAGTGCTATTCCCAGATAATCAAGGGCCATTGCCAAAGGTTGCCCATGAAAATTACCGCCAGAAACAATCTCGTCCTGTTCCACAAAAATATTCGGGTTATCGGTTACCGAGTTTATTTCGGTTTTAAACACTTTCCGCACATGGGCAAGCACATCTTTGGAGGCCCCGTGCACTTGCGGCATACACCTAAATGAATAAGGATCCTGAACCTGTATTTTTTTCTGTTGGGAAATTTCGCTTCCTTCAATAAAACTTAGAATACGGGCGGCCGTTTTTATTTGTCCGCGGTGTGGTCTCACTAAATGAATCAATTTATTGAAAGGCTCTGTAAGTCCGTTAAATGCATCCAGCGACATGGTCCCTATAAGATCGGCCAGGTACGAAAGTTTATAGGCATTTATAATGCACCACACGCCATAAGCACTCATAAACTGAGTTCCGTTAAGCAATGCCAACCCCTCTTTGGACTGAAGTTCGATTGGTTTCCATTTTTTTTCTTTGTAAACTTCTTCTGAAGAAATCCGTTTTCCCTTAAAATAAACCTCTCCTTTTCCAAGCAACGGAAGCGACAAATGGGCCAAAGGCGCCAAATCTCCCGATGCGCCAAGGGAGCCTTGAGTATAGACTACCGGAACGATGTCTTCATTATAAAAATCTATCAACCTGCATACCGTTTCCAACTGAACGCCACTGTGCCCATAACTCAATGACTGAATTTTAAGCAACAGCATCAATTTAACGATTTCCCGGGGTACCAAATCGCCGGTACCACATGCGTGCGACATTACCAGATTTTCCTGTAATTTGCTTAAATGCGTATCGACAATTTTTACATTACACAAGGAACCAAAACCCGTATTAATGCCATAAACCGGTTTTTTGTCGGAAGCAATTTTATGATCTAAAAACTCCCTGCACTTTTTTATATTAAGTTTGGCCTCATCAGACAGTTTCAGCTTCAATTTTTCATTGCTAATAGTAGCTATGGTCTCAATATCTAAAACGTCTGAACTTATATAATAAAAATCTTCCATTAAACTGTGTAATAAATGTGCGCAAAAATCTGTATTCCCATTTAATTATGCAAAAAAACCGAATATTAATTGGTCCGGTGTTGATTGTTAGGTTATCTATTCAAGGTTTTAGGTTTGTTGTTATGTTGTTGAGAGTTGAGAGGCCAGAGGGTCAAAGTTCAACAATTAACAGTTAACTATTAACTAACCCCTAATAACTCTTCCCTCATCCCTAACAACTATTAACAAAAAATTATTCGGCATTGCCCTCCATATAATCCACGGGGTCTTTCTTGATGAGATCCAAAAAAGCATCTCCTGTAAAATCTATTAAATCGGTTGCAGTCAAGGCTTCCACGCCAGCACGCAAAACGGCCAAATCGCCCGCTTTTCCATGAATATAGACCCCAAGTACGGTTGCATCAAAAAGTGTATATCCCTGCGCCAATAACCCACAAATAATACCGGTTAGCACATCTCCGCTTCCGCCGGTTGCCATTCCCGGGTTCCCGGTTGAATTAAAACTCATTTTTTCGTGGTAAACCGTAACGGTATAGGCCCCTTTTATTAAAATCACAACATCGTTTTCGGTAGAAAACTGTTTTGTTTTTTCCAACTTATCGTAATCGTCTTTCCAAACCCCTATTAAACGCTCCAATTCCTTGGGGTGTGGCGTTAAAACGGCTTTTCCTTTTATAAACTGAATCAGTTCTTTATTTTCTGATAAAATATTAATGCCATCGGCATCTATTACCAATGGTGCTTTGTTTCTTTTTAAAAACGAAGTAAATGCTTTTATCGTTTTGGGATGTTTTCCCAATCCTGGCCCAATGCCTATCACGCTTGGGTCGATACTAAAGTTGATATCGGTTATAAAATTGTCGTTAACATCTGTAACGACCATGGCTTCGGGAAATGCTGTTTGAATGGTTTGATAGCCACATTTGGGCACAAAAGCCGTTACCAACCCAGAACCTGCATGCAAAGCGGCTTCGCTGCACATTAAGGCCGCTCCTATTTTTCCATAGCTCCCCCCAATAATAAGGGAATGCCCATAGGTGCCCTTATGGGAAAAACGGTCCCGTGGCTTATATTTGTTTAAAACTGCCCATTTGTCTACATACTCTAAATTACTTGGCTCTTCGTATAAAAACTGTGTGTCTTGACCAATGTCCAAAACCTCCCAATATTGTGTGTACCTACCCGTTTCAGGCAAAAGAAAAGGCAATTTTGGCAGTTGAAACGTTAATGTATAATCTGCCTTTACAACAGCATCTTCCGTAGTTATGCCTTTATCCATATACAAACCCGAAGGAATATCTATGGAAAGTACAAAAGCCCGGTTTTTGTTTATATGATGAATCAATTTACTAACCCATGTTATTGGCGGCCTGTTTAGGCCTATTCCAAAAATGGCGTCTACAACAATATCATTAGATTCAATAAAGGGTAAATCATCGTCCTCGGTTAAGAGCTGTGGCCAATATTTTAAGTTTTTAATCCTGTCGAAGTTCAGTAGAAAATCTTTGGACCTGTTATCGCTAAAGTTCACCACATATACCGAAATGGCATAACCTTGTTCCAGTAAATACCTGGCAACCACCAACCCGTCGCCTCCATTGTTTCCTATCCCACAAAATAGGTGAATTTTAACATCGCTGCCGTTTAATTGACGGTGCATCCATTTAAAAACAGCTTTTCCTGCCCTTTCCATTAGCTCCCCACTGCTAATATTTTGTCTTTCGATTGTATATTTATCAGCAAGACGTATCTGTTCAACAGAAAAAATTTTCATTTTATAATAAATCTTTAGTTAAATTATTAAATTCTTAATAATAACTTTTTAGTTTTTTTAATACTATAAAAGTACTACATTTGACAACGAATACGAGTAAACAAATGCAAAGTTTTAAAAAAATACATGCCACATCTACTTTCCCGATCGGGAACGCATGTATTATTTCTATTATTCGTAACACTACCATTATTACCCCTTTTGGGGTATAACATATTACATATCGTCCATAATCCATATTTGTTTTTTACAACAAAACGGGAACATTTACATAAAATACACATCCTTTATTTCAACATACATCCATTTACGTTGTATCTTGATACTAAAAACAAAAAAATAAAATACTGACTAATGAAAGTTTTAAAATTTGGCGGCACATCGGTAGCAAACGCTCAAAACATAGAAAAGGTAAAAAATATTGTTGCCAATTCTTCAAAGAACGAAAAAGCTGTGGTTGTTGTCTCTGCTTTTGGTGGGGTGACGGACATGCTCATAAAAGCATCGTTATTGGCAGCCTCTCAAAACGAATCGTACAAAAACGTTCTTGAAGAAATTGAGGACAAGCACCTTAAAACCATTCAGGAGCTAATCGACATAAATAATCAAAGTAAGGTTATAAGTAATGTAAAAAGGGAACTCAATGTCTTGGAGACCCTGCTTGAAGGTGCCTTTTTAATTGGGGAAACCACTCCTAAACTATTAGATAAAATTGTTGGTTATGGAGAATTATTGTCTTCTTACATCATAAATGAATATTTTATAAAAGAAGACATTGACAGCGTACATAAAAATAGCAAACTATTAATAAAAACCGACGACAGTTTTGGCAAGGCCGTTATAGATTTTAAGGCCACCAACGAACTTTGCGAAAATTACTTCGGCACAGTTACCTACCAGGTTATCGTGGCACCCGGTTTTGTTGCGTCATCGGCCAAAGGAGAAGCGACCACTTTGGGGCGTGGCGGATCTGATTATACCGCTGCCATAATTGCCGCAGCCGTAAATACCGAGACACTGGAAATATGGACAGACGTGAGCGGGATGTATACCGCCAACCCAAAATTGGTAAAGCAAGCCTTTGCCATTCCTCATATTTCTTACGAAGAGGCCATGGAACTGTCTCATTTTGGCGCCAAGGTGCTTTACCCGCCAACAATCCAACCGGTATTGTCCAAAGGAATTTCAATCCATATAAAAAATACTTTTGCCCCAGAAGAAGAAGGGACCTTAATTACAAAAAGCTCCAACGGAAAAGCACGTGCAGTTAGGGGAATAAGCCATGTGGAAAATATTTCGCTCCTTTCTCTTGAAGGAAGTGGAATGGTTGGTATCCACGGAATATCTAAACGTTTTTTTGAAGTACTTTCTGAAGCTAAAGTGAGCGTAGTATTTATTACCCAAGCTTCTTCAGAACATTCTATTTGCATCGGAGTTGCCTCTGATGATGCCGAAAAAGCCAAAAGTGCCTTAGAAAAGGCATTTGAATACGAAATGACCCTAAAGAAAATCAACCCGGTAATGGTTGAAAACGACTTGGCCATTATTGCTTTGGTAGGCGATAACATGAAAAGCCACCAAGGTTTAAGCGGACGCATGTTCAGTGCATTAGGAAAAAACAACGTCAACATCCGGGCCATAGCTCAAGGGGCTTCCGAAAGGAATATTTCGGCAGTTATCAATAAAAACGATGTAAAAAAAGCGCTCAACACTTTGCACGAGCAATTTTTTGAAGACAATGTAAAACAACTCAACCTATTTGTAATGGGCGTTGGGAATGTTGGTGAAAAATTCTTGGCTCAAATCGAGCAACAGCGCAAATTTTTAAAGAAGCAATTAAAATTGAACATCCGTGTGGTTGCGCTTTCCAATTCCAAAAAAATGGTTTTTGACGAAAATGGGCTGGATTTAAAAAACTGGAAAGAGTTATTAAATAATGGCGAAAAAACCGGTTTGGATGCTTTTTATCAAAAAGTAAAAGAACTCAACCTCCGCAATAGTATTTTTGTTGACAACACCGCCAACGAAGCCGTTGCAAAAACATACGAAAACTATTTAAACGACAGTATTTCTGTTGTAACTTGTAATAAAATTGCAGCTTCTTCTCCATATAAAAACTATTTAAAGTTAAAAGAACTTTCAAGGCAATACAATGCCCCTTTCCTTTTTGAAACCAATGTAGGAGCAGGATTGCCAATTATAGACACGCTAAAGCACTTAATCGCCTCTGGCGACAAAATAACCAAAATACAAGCCGTTCTTTCGGGAAGCCTTAATTTTGTATTCAATAATTTTAATGACAAAACCGATTTTCATGAAGTGGTGAAGCAAGCACAAGATGAAGGCTATACAGAACCAGATCCTAAAATTGATCTAAGCGGAATTGATGTCATGAGAAAAATATTGATTCTTGCCCGGGAAAGCGGAAACGAACTCGATATTGAACAAATTGAAAATGAAGCCTTTTTGCCACAAGAAAGCTTGGACACCAGCAATGTTGACGATTTTTACAAATCATTGGTTAAAAACAAAGCGCATTTCGACACTATTTACAAAGAAGCGGCCAACAAGGACTGCCGACTTAAATATGTAGCGCAATTTGAAAACGGCAAGGCCAAGGTTGGGTTACAGCATGTACCGCAAGGCCATCCGTTTTACAACTTGGAAGGAAAAGACAATATTGTACTTTTCTTTACAGAAAGATATAGCGAACAGCCCTTGCTCATTAAAGGTGCCGGTGCCGGTGCAGATGTTACGGCTTCCGGTATTTTTGCAGATATCATAAGAATTGGTAATTTTTAATCATGAACGAGATTAAATTATTCTGTCCCGCCACCATTGCCAATGTTTCCTGTGGCTTTGATGTTTTAGGGCTCTGTTTAGAAAGTACCGGAGACGAAATGATTATAAGGAAAACTTCGCAAAAAGGAGTGCGCATTTCTAAAATCACCGGGCAGGAACTTCCTTTGGAAGCCCAAAAAAACGTTGCGGGCGTAGCTGTTCTAGCCATGCTTAATGAAATTGAAAGTGATTTTGGGTTTGAAATTGAAATCATTAAAAAAATTAAGCCCGGAAGCGGTATTGGAAGCAGTGCCGCAAGTGCCGCTGGTGCAGTTTATGGGGTAAATTTACTTCTCGATAAACCTTTTACAAAAAATCAATTGGTTGCCTTTGCCATGCAAGGTGAAGAATTGGCAAGCGGCGCACCGCATGCCGATAATGTTGCGCCGGCACTTTTGGGCGGTTTCACTTTGGTAAAAGGATACGAACCTTTGGAAGTGCTTAAATTAAACACTCCAAAGGAGCTTTTTGCAACGGTTATTCATCCGCAAATAGAAGTAAAAACAGCCGATGCGCGCTCAGTAATCAAACAAAATATCCCGTTGAAAAAAGCCATTAAACAATGGGGTAATTTAGCTGGATTGGTAAGTGCTCTTTACACCGAAGATTACGATTTAATTTCAAGGTGTTTGCACGACGAAATTGTGGAGCCCATGCGCAGTCCGTTAATACCCGGCTTTCACAAAGTAAAGGAAGCCGCAAAAGAGGCAGGAGCCCTCGGAAGTGGAATTTCAGGTTCCGGGCCTTCCATTTTTGCACTGTCAAAAGGCGGGGAAACTGCAAAAAAAGCTGCAAAAGCCATGGCCGAAGTTTACAAAGATTTTGGGGTAGATTACGATATTCATGTATCAAAAATCAACACCAAAGGCGTAAGGCTTTTGTAAATAAATACCGAAGTGATTTAAAAATGGCTTACAATTAAACGCGTTGATGCTTTTGATTGAAATAAAAAATACAAACAACGAACACCGATAAAATGAAATATTACAGTCTAAACGACACTAAAAATAATTCCGTTACCAGTTTTGAAGAAGCTGTAGTAAAAGGAATTGCCCCAGACAGGGGCCTATATTTCCCTAACGAAATAAAACCGCTTGACAAAGATTTTATTGATAATATCGAGCAATATTCAAACGAAGAAATTGCATTTAAAGTAATTCATCAATTTGTAAACGGTGAAATTCCAGACGGGGAATTAAAGAAAATTGTAAAAGAGACATTGTGCTTCGACTTCCCAACGGTAAAAATTGAAGACAATGTATATTCCCTGGAGCTCTTTCATGGACCCACAATGGCATTTAAAGATATTGGGGCACGCTTTATGGCACGTTGTCTGGGATATTTCAACAGAAATAAAAAAAATGAAACCGTTACCGTTTTGGTGGCAACTTCTGGAGATACCGGTGGTGCAGTGGCCAGCGGTTTTTTAGGGGTAAAAGGTGTAGAAGTTGTTATTCTTTACCCTAGCGGAAAAGTAAGCGATATACAGGAAAAACAGTTAACAACGTTAGGGCAAAATATTACCGCACTGGAAGTAGATGGTGTTTTTGATGATTGCCAGGACATGGTTAAAACAGCCTTTTTGGACCCTGATTTAACAGCTGAAAATTTAACCTCGGCAAACTCAATCAATGTAGCCCGTTGGCTGCCGCAAATGTTTTATTTTTTCTTTGCGTACAAACAGTTAAAATCCAAACACCAAGAATTGGTTTTTTCGGTCCCAAGTGGAAATTTCGGGAACATCTGTGCAGGGATCATGGCTCACAAATTAGGGCTTCCAGTAAAGCATTTTGTTGCTTCTACCAATATTAACGACACCGTTCCGCAATATATGGCTACGCAAAAATACAGCCCCAAAGCTTCGCAACAAACCATCTCGAACGCCATGGATGTTGGAAATCCAAGCAATTTTATAAGAATACAAACTTTACTGGATAACAATTTTGAAAAATTGGGAGAACTGTTTTCTTCATATAGTTTTACCGATGAAGCCACCAAAAAAACCATGCAGGCCATTTACAAGACTTCGCAGTATGTTGCCGATCCGCACGGGGCCGTTGGGTACATGGGCCTAAAACAGTATTTAAACGAAGACAAAAATACTTTGGGGATATTTTTGGAAACAGCCCACCCGGTTAAGTTTTTAGACGTTGTTGAAGAAACGCTAGATGTTACGGTACCAATTCCCGAACAGATAAAGACCGTAATCGACAGAAAAAAAGTTAGCCATTCCGTAAAAAATTACGAAGCGTTAAAATCTTTTTTAAAAAATAGGGAACAACTAAAATAAATACTGGATTTATATCCAACCGCATCATTTTAACAAAACAGTAAGGTTATTTATTAAACATACGTTAAATTTAAATGTATTCCTGCAAATTCTTTTTTAAGTGGACAGATAATTATTAACCTTGTTGTTTAATTACGAGAAATTTAAATTAGAAATTATGTTAGCAGCAAAAAAAATTAAAATAGCCCTCTTGTTTGTAACTTTAATAGGCAGTGCAGGCTTGTTTGCCCAAGTTCAACAACCTGCCGCTCCCGAGCAGGCAACCAACGTTTCTGATGCCGAATTGGAAAACTTTGCCACAGCTTATATGGGAATGCAGATGGAAAACCAAAAAGCGCAACAAAAAATCATGAAAACCATTGAAGGCCAAGGATTGGAAGTTGAGCGCTTTCAGGAAATACAAGAAGCAACTGCCGACCCAAATAAGGAAGTAGATGCTACCGAAGAGGAAAAAACCAAGCATAAAAATGCAATTGCCGAAATTGAAAAAATGCGTCCGGAGTTTGAATCCAAAATGGAAGCCATAATTAAAGACAGCGGTTTGACCGTAGAACGTTACCAGGCCGTTGGAGCAGCCATTCAAGCAGATAAGGCATTACAGCAAAAGCTACAGGGCATTATGGTGAAAAAAACCCAAGGATAGCCAGTAAATTAGTATAATTCAAAATTAGAATACCCGACTAAGCAAATTTAGTCGGGTATTTTTTATTTTAAACCTGAGTTCGATTATTACAACTTAACAATTCCTCCTGTTTTTACCGACTTGTCGCAGGCCAAGGCCACTTTTAAGCTATTAACGGCATCGTTCATATGGTCGCTTAGATCTGTATTGTTTTGTATGGCCTCTATAAAAAATTGCTGTTCACGGTTGCACAATTCTTGATGGTCCGGTTCATCGGTTAGATTGATCCATTTGTCTTCCCTTGTAAACTCGTTATCGGCATCGATATCGGCATAATGTACTTTTAGGCTCTCCGTTTTGGTATGACTGTCCACGTTGTCTGAAGCCCCTTCCCCACCAGCCTTATTGGCAACAATGGACACGCTTCCTTTTGGGCCGAACACATCTTTTACAAAAAAAGCCGTTTCGCTTATCATGGGGCCCCAACCGGCTTCGTACCAACCAACCGAACCATCGCTAAAATGTATTTGCAACTGACCATAATTGTAATTCCCCGCCGGAATATCATTGGTTAAGCGTGCCCCAATAGCAGCCACTTGTATGGGTTTGGCCTGGGTCATTTGGCACATAACATCTATGTAATGCACCCCACAATCTACAATCGGGCTCAAGCTTTTCATAAGGTTTTTATGTACGTTCCACATATAACCGTGGCTTTGCTGGTTTAAATTCATGCGCATAACCAATGGTTTGCCCATGGTGTGCGCCATTTCTATAAATTTTTGCCAAGAAGGATGATGGCGCAAAATATAGCCCACGACCACTTTTTTGTTCATCTTGTTGGCAACTTGTACTACGCGCTCGGCACCTTGGGCAGTATCGGCCAGGGGCTTTTCAAGAAATACGTGGCAGCCCATTTCCAGTGCAGCTATGCTGTATGCCTCGTGCGTATCGGGATATGTGGATATACATACCGCATCGGGACGGGTGGCGCCCAAGGCCCTGTAATAATCGGTAAAAAGTGGGTATTCATGGCCTAATTGAGCATTGAGTTTTTCTTTGCTCTCCCCGGTAGATACCAATCCGCATATGGTTATTTTATTTTTCATTGCATGATATGCTTTTGCATGAGATGCGCCCATATTCCCGCATCCAACTACCAATACTTTTAATTTGTTGGTATTCATTTTTTAAAATTTTATACTAAATTAAAATCTGCTATAAACATATAAAAAATATCGCAAGCGTAGCCATCTAGCCCCGACTGAGCGTATACCCCACCTGGCTGGAACACCAGACAGGTGTGTAATAGTGAAGGCGGGCAACAGCTTTTGCAAACATAACTTTTACCTTTATGCTCCCCATAAAAAACTTCGCCATTTTATTCTTTATTGGTTTGTTTTATTTCTGAGGATATTTTAAATAATTTTGCAACGCCTAACGTATAGGCATTGTAACTTTAAATATACAAAAATGAAGAATATTGCTTTAACTGATACACATATTGAATTGGGTGCCAAAATGGTTCCGTTTGCAGGCTACAACATGCCGGTGCAATATGAAGGTGTTACTATTGAACATGAGACCGTAAGGGAACATTTGGGTGTTTTTGACGTAAGCCATATGGGGGAATTTCTTATTAGCGGGCCAAATGCCCTGACGCTTATCCAAAAGGTGAGCAGCAACGATGCCTCTAAACTTAGTATCGGGAAAGCACAATATTCTTGCCTGCCTAACGAAGATGGCGGGATTGTGGACGATTTGATTATTTACCAGATAAAGGAAGAACAGTTTTTGCTGGTGGTAAATGCCTCTAATATTGAAAAGGACTGGAACTGGATTTCTAAATATAATGAAGGGATCGGTGCCGAGATGCGAAATATTTCAGATGATTATTCGCTATTGGCCATCCAGGGTCCAAAGGCTGTGGAAGCTATGCAATCCATAACGCCTGTTGACCTTTCGGCCATTAAGTTTTATAATTTTGAAGTGGGCGAATTTGCCGGAATTCCACACGTAATTATTTCGGCAACGGGATATACCGGAAGCGGCGGTTTTGAAATTTACTGTAAAAACAGCGAAGTGGAACAGGTTTGGAACAAAGTATTGGAAGCCGGAAAAGATTTTGGCATAAAACCAATAGGCCTAGCCGCCAGAGATACGTTGCGCCTGGAAATGGGCTATTGCCTTTATGGAAACGATATTAATGACACCACCTCTCCTATAGAGGCCGGGCTTGGCTGGATTACCAAATTTACAAAGGACTTTGTGAATGCCGAAGCCCTGAAAGAGCAAAAGGAAAATGGCGTTGCCAAAAAACTTGTAGGTTTTGAAATGATAGAACGAGGAATCCCTAGAAACGGGTACGAAATTATTAACAACTCTGATGAGATTATCGGGAACGTTACCAGTGGAACCATGGCCCCATCGTTGGGCAAAGGTATAGGCATGGGATATGTAAAAACCAGCTATGCCAAAGAGGGAACCACCATATATTTGCAGATACGAAAGAAAAAAGTGGAAGCAAAAATTGTTAAACTTCCATTCTATAAAAATAAATAAGGAAACTATAAGTTCTCCTAAAAAAAGAAAGATAGCATTTATTGAAAAAGATATTAATATTAGGGGCAAGCGGATTTATTGGAGGGGCAATTTACAAAGAACTGTGCGCCTATTATGATACTTATGGCACTTACCATACGGGAAAGATATACTCCAATAACAAGCATTTTTTCCGTTTTGACATGGAAAACGACGACCTTATCGATATTGTAACCAAGGTTCGCCCTAATGTTATCATTTCTGCCCTAAGAGGGGATTTTGAAGCACAAATAGATACGCATCAAGATATTGCAGATTATTGCAGGGCGAGCAATAGCAAGGTTATTTTTTTATCATCGGCCAATGTTTTTGATGCGTTTAGCAATTTTCCATCGTATGAGTTCGACAAAACCCTGTCAATGAGCACCTATGGAAAGTTTAAGATAAAAATAGAAACGGCTTTAATGCAGCTTCCCGAGAAAAATTACACCATTGTAAGGTTGCCAATGGTTTTCGGGAGCCATTCGCCACGTATTAAAGAACTAAAATATTTTATCGACAAAAAAGAGGCTTACGAAGTTTTTCCAGACTTGGTAATGAATGTTGCCTATGCCGACAAGCTTTCGCAACAAATACATTATATTGTGAACAGAAACCGAAAAGGAATATACCATTTAGGAAGTTCGGACCTGATACATCACGATGAATTTATAAAAGAAGCCATTGAAGCATTGGGTTATGAAAAACCTTTGCTGAAAAACGTATATACCTCTAATTTCGACAGGTTTTTGGCGGTACTCCCAAAAGACAACAAACTGCCAAAACACCTTAATTTTAGTCATTTTGACGTAATAAACGAGTTGAAGGTTAAATAAACCCCTGCAAATTAAACATTGGCTGTATAACTTCTTACCTTTACAAAAAGACATTATATGAAAACTTTAAGCGAAAAAGATATACAAGAACGCATAGCAAAACTAGATTATTGGGATTATGAAGAAGGCTATTTGGTAACGTCGTTGGATTTTAAAGACTTTGCCGATGCCTTTGCCATGATGACGCGTATTGCTTTTGAAGCACAAGCACAAAATCATCATCCCGAATGGAGCAACGTATACAACAACCTAACCATTAGGCTGAACACGCACGATGCAGATGGCATTACCGAAAAAGACTTTGCATTGGCCAATAAGATTGAAGAAATTATTAAAGGGTAATTGCCTATTGATGATTGTTGCTAGTACCTTGGCGAAAGCACACGAGGCATTAAATGGAAAAATATATAACATTCAGACGCAAGCGTCTGGGCATCTTAAATCTCACATAGTGAGTGAACAGCAAATAAAGAGTTGCATATTGTAAAAGGCATTATTAAAAAACTGCTGATACATTCGCCAGAGTTTGGTCGTTGGTAAGTTTCAACTTTATAACTTTCAACTTTTAAACTCTTTATTTATTTTTGCTGGGAAATTATAATTAAGGATATTTTATGGGAAGAGCTTTTGAGTTTAGAAAAGCAAGGAAAATGAAGCGTTGGTCTGCTATGGCCAAAACGTTTACGCGTTTAGGGAAAGACATCGTAATGGCCGTTAAAGAAGGAGGTCCCGACCCAGATGCCAATGCACGGTTAAGGGCCGTTATACAAAATGCCAAGACGGCAAACATGCCCAAGGATAATATTGAAAGGGCCATAAAACGTGCTTCTGATAAAAACACCGAAGACTACAAAGAGGTTTTATTTGAAGGCTATGCCCCCCATGGAATTGCCATTTTAATTGAAACCGCCACAGACAACAACAACCGCACGGTTGCCAACATACGGAGCTATTTTAACAAATGTAACGGAAGTCTGGGAACCAGTGGGTCTGTTGAATTTATGTTCGATCATACCTGCAATTTCAGGATTCCCGCCGAAGGCATCGACCCAGAAGAATTGGAATTGGAAATGATCGATTTTGGCGCCGAAGAAGTTTTTACCGATGAAGACGGCATTTTAATTTATGCCCCATTTGAAAGTTTTGGAGCCATACAGAAAGAACTGGAAGGGCGTGGAATTGAAATTCTTTCGTCAGGATTTGAGCGTATTCCGCAGGTAACCAAGAAATTGAATGAAGAAGAAGTTGCCGATGTGGAAAAACTTCTGGAAAAAATTGAAGAAGATGACGATGTCCAGAATGTTTACCATACCATGGAGGAATCAGGAGATTAATTCTTCATCAAAAGAATATTCAGGTATTTTTCCTATCACCCCCGAATAATTACGGTACATAAAATTAAAGTCGGATTTCATATCATCTGACGGACAAAAAGGAGGTTCTATTCGGACCTCTTTATTTTTATAATCAAACGCTGTCATGACAATTGGCACCTTTGCCCCTTTGGCAATATAATAAAACCCCGTTTTCCATTCTGTTACCTTTTTCCTTGTTCCTTCAGGGGCTATTGCAAGCCTAAACTCATTACGTTCTTCAAACAAAGAAACAATGGCATCTACCGTATTGCTGTTTTTGGACCGGTCTATGGGCGCTCCGCCCGTCCATTTAAAATACCAACCGAGCGGTGTGTTAAACAGCTCTTTCTTGGCCACATAATTTATAGGAATATTAACCATGCTCCGTACCAATACCCCTATATAAAAATCGTGCCAGCTGGTATGCGGCACGACTATTATAATATATTTTGATAATGGAGGAAATTCACCAATAAGCTTCCAACCCAATAATTTGTAGAAAATCCATTTAGAAATTTCTTTCATTACATTTTCTCGTATAAACTACGTAATTTCTCGGGAGTTATGGTATCCTTCCAATTTTTCCCACATGCATTTTCCCATAAGGGATCCATCCCCATAGAAACATTAATCATAGTATCAAAGTCAGCATCGGTAAGGTTAGCGCACAGACCTGTTGGAAGTACAATTCCATGTTTTTCTTTCATTTTTTTGAACTGCGCCACGCCTTCTGGGTAAAATCCTTCCAAATGGTCGAAAACAATACAATTCCCGATACCGTGTTTGGTCCCCAACAAGTAAGAAAGCCCATAACTCATGGCATGTGCCACCCCAACCTGGGAGTAGGCAATACTCATCCCGCCGTGCCAAGAAGCCATCATTAATTTATCCTGGGCTTCCTCGGTCGTGAGATTACCGTTGTAAAATACTTCATCGCAAAGTTCCTGTGCCTTTTCTCCATAACTTTGGCTAAAGGCATTTAGATAAGTTCCGTTTAACGATTCAATACAGTGAATATAGCAATCCATTCCCGTGTAAAACCATTGGTCTTTGGGAACTCCTTTTGTTAGTTCCGGGTCCAGCACCACTTGATCGAAAGGGGTATAGTCTGAATTTATCCCCAATTTTTTATCTGGTCCCGTAAGTACGGTAGTCCGTGATACTTCTGCGCCCGTTCCGCTTATCGTGGGGATTCCCACATGGTATATTGCCTCGTTCTTTACCAAGTCCCATCCTTGGTAATCGGCCGAACTTCCTTGGCTGGTAAGCATAATAGAAACGGCTTTGGCAATATCCATTACAGTACCGCCGCCAATACCTATTATTCCGGAAGGCATTTGAGTGGCATCTTGCCTAATTTTTTCAACAAGTGCATCTACCTGATCGGTTTTAGGTTCTTCATCCGTAGGGATAAAAATAATTTGGTCGTTGAACAACAAGGGTATTCTTGATAAAATCCAATTGTCATTTTCAAAAACATCATCGACCAAAAAAATAAAAGGAGCTTCGTCGCTTTTACGTTTTGGCATTAATATTTCATCAAGTTGGCTAAAGCACCCACGCCCGAAAACCACTTTAGGAACCATTGGAAAATTTTTATACTTCATGTACGCTTCTTCAGTTTTTATTATTAACGATGTTCTTCTTCCATTTCCATCAATTGAAGGACATCTTTTATTTTTTCTACTTTTATATAGGTATCGTTATCTTCTTCATTTTTTACCATTTCGTGTGCCCATGTGGTATGGAAGGGAACGTGAATTGCTTTGGCCCCAATATTTACCAACGGTAACACGTCCGACTTCAAGGAATTTCCTATCATTAAAAACTCCTTGACGTCTATTTCTAAATGATCTAATAAATTTTTATAGTTTTCTTCTTTCTTATCACTTAAAACTTCTATATGGTGAAAATATTTTGAAAGTCCGGATTTTTCTAGTTTTCGTTCTTGATCCAGCAAGTCGCCTTTTGTTAAAAGGATAACCCGGTATTTTTGCGATAAAGCCTGCAATACTTCCTCTACACCATCCAACAGTTCAACTGGTTTATTGATCATCTCTTTACCTAGATTCAAAATTTTGGAAATGGTTGCATTGTTTACCTTGTTATTTGACAAATCTATGGCACTTTCTATCATAGAAAGCATAAAACCCTTAATTCCGTATCCATAGGTCTCCAAATTCTGCATTTCCATTTTAAAGAGCTCTTGGTCGATTTTGTTTTCTGTTTCGTAAGACGAAAGCAGTTTTGCAAACTCGTGTTCGGCATCCCTAAAATAGGTTTCGTTTACCCACAAGGTATCATCGGCATCAAAACCGATAATTTTTATGTCCTTATAGTTTATTTCCATACTTTTTTGGCTCTTTCAAGGTCTTCTGGGGTGTCTATTTCTATACCTTCGCTATCGGTTTCCACCATTTTTATTTTCTTTCCATATTCTAAATAACGAATAGCTTCAATTTTTTCGGTAGCTTCCAAAGAGCGCATGGGCAACCGCTGAAAATCTACAATTGCCTGTTTTCTAAATGCATATACACCTTTATGTTTAAAATACCTTACATGGATGTTTTTATCTCTTGGATATGGAATGGGAGAACGGGAAAAGTACAAGGCAAACCCACGTTCGTCGGTAATTACTTTTACGGTATTGGGGTTGCTTATTTCTTCCCAATCTTCAATTTTGGTCATAAGAGAGGCCAAATCGATTTCCTTTTGGGCATCTTCCTTAAAAACCTCTATTACTTTTTCCAGGCTTTCCCTATCGGTAAAAGGCTCATCGCCCTGTACATTGACAACGATATCCACATCCATGTTTTCAACAGCTTCGGCTATTCTATCGCTGCCACAATCGTGCTCTTTTATACTCATAATAGCTTTTCCGCCATTATTTTCAATTTCCTTAAAAATAATATCGCTATCGGTTACCACAAAAACATCGTCGAAAAGGCCGGTATTTACGGCTGCCTTGTAGGTACGTAAAATTACGGTCTCGCCCCCAAGGTCCTGCATAAGCTTTCCGGGGAATCGTGAAGCGGCATATCTGGCCGGTATCATTGAAATTATCTTCATTAGTTGAAAAACCTTTATGAATTAACAAAAATAAGAGATAAAATTGAGAATTTAGTTGCTCTTACCCCCTAGTTTTTTATAAAACCAAAATATAAACATTAAAATAATGATAACCAACACAATAGCTACTATTGGTAAAAATATGGCCACCAAGGACAATGCTATGGAACCGCCTGTTTCCACCGTTGAAACAACGGGATTTCCAAGTCCCGCCGTTGCTACCGACGACGTTACCCTTGTTCCTGCCGAGGCCCCTTTTACAATGCTGGCTGTTCCCCCACCGGCAATAATTGCCAATGCCCATGTTACAACCGGGGAAAGCTCTGCCATGGTAGACGCCATGACCGCTGTTCCGGCTATTGCTGCCAATGGAACCGCAATGGTATCTAACAAATTATCTATAAAAGGGATATAATAGGCAAAAATTTCCAGTACCATGGCCGCCGCCAAGGCTATCAATGCCGGAACAGAACCAATCCATTCCCAGTGCTCGCTTAAATTTATAATATCGAAATGGCCGACCAGACTTAAAACAAACAATGGCAGAAAAACTCTGAACCCAACGGAAGCCGCCAGACCGATGCCCAGAAAAATACTTATAATAGCTTCTGATGTCATTCTTTTTAATATATGGGTAAAAAATGTTATTAAATGTAAGCATTTTACTTTTAATGGATGTCGGCAAAAAAATTATCTTTAAAACCAATTAAATACAATTTGTCTTTTGCCCTTGTTACGGCGGTATATAGCCACCGCAAATAATCTTTGTCTACCCCGTTTGGCAAATATGGCTGTTCTACAAATACCGTATTCCATTGCCCTCCCTGGCTTTTATGGCAAGTAACCGCATAGGAAAATTTTACCTGGAGCGCATTGAAATATTTGTTGTTTTTTACTTTTAAGAATTTTTTGTACTTGGACGTTTCGTCTTCATAATCTTTCATGACTTCTTGATATAACCTGTTACCATCTTCATAGGAAAGTGAAGGCGAATTAACATCCAACGTATCAAGGAGCAGTACGGTTTCAAAAGGTTTCATGTTGGGGTAATCTACCATTTGTACTTTTACTTCAGCAAACTTAAACCCGTACAGTTCCTTTATGGCGAAGATCTCAAGTACTTCAATTATATCGCCATTGGCAATAAAGCCGGCTTCAGAAGACGTTTTTACCCAATAATAATTGTTCTTTACTACCATTAAATAGTCTCCGGCAGCCAATTCATTGTCCAAAAAAAGAATCCTGCTCCTTATTTGCTGGTTGTACATATTTGCCCTTTTATTGGACCGCACGATAATGGCCGTTTCTTCTTTGCCGTTTTCGCTGTACGACTGGTTGATGGCATCCTGTATTTCATAACCGTCGATTAGCCGGACAATATCCGTAAAGTCTTTTACGTGAAATTGAAAATCATTTGCGTAATCGTCCTGCAATTGTTCCCTTAAATTGGTGGCGTTTAAAAGTATCCCCGAATTTAACTGTTGCCTTACCACTTCGTCCAGTTCTATTTTTTTTACTTCCTTATTGTAGTTAAGCGAAAGTTTGTTCTCGTCAAGAGCCGGGCTCAGGTATAAATTCACGGGCGGCAATTGTGCGGTATCGCCTATAAGGATGAGCTTGCAGTTATGCCCGGAATACACATACATCATTAAATCGTCGAGCAAGGAACCGTTCTCGAAAATTTTAGAGTCGGCGGACGAATCGGGAATCATGGAAGCTTCATCTACAATAAATATGGTGTTTTTATGTTTATTGGGCGCCAGGACAAACTTTACCCCGCCCCCACTTTGTTTTCTCGGGAAATAAATATGCTTGTGAATTGTAAAAGCCGTCCTGCCCGAATAGTTGGTAATTACCTTGGCCGCCCTTCCTGTGGGTGCCAAAAGTACCGATTTTCGCATGGTTTTCCACAAATTATGGACCATTGCACCAATTATGGTAGTTTTTCCGGTACCGGCAAACCCTTTCAGCAAAAACACCTCTTCCCTTTCTTCGGAATATATAAAATCTGAAAGTTGTTGAAGCACAACATCTTGCTTGTGCGTTGGGCTGTGCGGGAATTCTTCTTTTAGTAACTTATAAAATGATGCAGCGTCCATAAAATCTATTTATCGTTCAAAATTAGTGATGTTTTTTTTGGCTATCTCTTTCATGAATGAAAAAAAATTGTAGATTTGCGTAAAACCTCTTTAATTCAAAAATTAAAAAATGAAGACAGTAATACAAATTGTCCTTTGGCTTTTAAGTATTTTTTTCGCGTATCAAATTTATACTTCTGTAATGGGGCCAATAAAATTTGACAAAGTAAAAAAAGAAAGATATTCGGCCGTAATCGATAAGTTAAAAGATATTAGGGATGCTCAGGAAGCATACAGAACTGTAACCGGTAAATTTGCGAAAGATTTTCCTAGTTTGATCAAATTCATCGATACAGCTCAGTATACACTTACACAACAAAGGGACTCTTCTTATATGGAATACGATGAAACCTACCGTATCGACATGGAAAGAGAGGTTAAAGTTATTGATACTTTAGGATTTGTACCTGTTAAGGATTCTTTATTTGGAGGTTCTGATTCTTACAAAAACCTTGCAACGGTTCCTTATGCAGAGAACAACGAGAAATTCACCATGGATGCCAAGATGATCAATGCAAACGGATTTAACGCTCCTGTTTTTGAGGTGAAGGTTAATAAATCTGTTTTACTGTACGATCAACCAAAAGATCTTGTGGATCAGGAAAAATCTGCTATTTCGGTAGAAGAAGTTAATGGTCCTGAAATTAAAGTAGGTAGCCTTACAGAAGTAAGCACAAGTGCAAACTGGCCACCATATTATGACACTAAAAAAGAGTAGTAACATACTAGATAAATCATTTAAAGAACTGTCCATTCAAGTTAGCTTGAGTGGACTTTCTTTTTGTATTGCAGATAGCGCCTTAAACGAAATTGAAACCATAGATACCGTTAGTTTTGACAAAAAGGCGAACGCAGAAAGCCTTTTGGCACATCTGGAAAACTGGTTTGACAAAGATTCCATAAAAGGGAGCTCCTTCAACAAAATTATTGCGGTTCATGAAAACGAGCTATCGTCGTTTGTGCCAAAATCCCTTTTTAACGAAAGCAATCTTTCTGATTATTTAAAATATAATGTCAAAATTTTAGAAAACGATTACATTAATTACGACGAGCTTAAAGAGCACGATATGTATAATGTATATGTGCCCTTTACCAATGTAAACAATTACCTTTTTGAAAAATTTGGCGATTTTGAATACAAACATTTTTCTACCGTATTGGTAGAAACGCTTATCAACAACGCCAAAAAAAGCGACCCAAAAACCATTTATGTACACATAGATAGCATGCACTTTGAAATAATTGTGCTGGACCAAAAGAAATTGGTTTTATACAACACCTTTCAATACCTTCAAAAAGAAGACTTTATTTATTACTTGCTTTTTACAATTGAACAACTTCACCTAAACCCCGAGGAAACTCCTACCTTTTTGCTTGGCAATGTTTCTGAGGAAAGCGAATTGTACAAAATTGCCTATCGGTATATAAAAAACCTAAAAATCGGGGAAGCTTATTACCCGCCAAAACTAAACAATGTTATAGAAAAGCTCAACGCCCCTAAAACACTTGTTTTATTAAACAGTTTATAAATGCGCATTATTTCTGGAAAATACAAAGGAAAAAGGTTGATTGCTCCAAAAAAATTACCCGTAAGGCCCACGACCGATTTTGCCAAGGAAGGTTTGTTCAATATTCTTAACAATCAATTTTATTTTGACGAGCTAACCGTTTTGGACCTTTTTGCCGGTACAGGAAATATTAGTTTTGAATTTGCCAGCAGGGGCGTACCAAAAATTACTTCGGTCGATGCGCATTCGGGCTGCGTGCAATACATAAATAAAATAAAAAGTGAGCTGGAATTTCCCATACAGCCAATTAAAAGCGATGTATTTACCTATTTGGAAAAATCCATCCAAAAAGCAGACATTATCTTTGCAGATCCCCCATACGACATACCATTGACGGAATTTAACAAAATCCCCATGCTGGTAAAAAAGAACGGGCTTCTTGAAGAAGATGGTATTTTAATTATTGAACATGCCAAGCAAACCGACCTCAGCGAAATTGACGGATTTACCGAAAAGCGAAAATACGGGAGCAGCGTTTTTAGCTTTTTTGAATTTTAACAAAAAAAATTCCGCAATGCAATAAAACATTTGCGGAATTATAATTCAGCTCAACCCAAATTATTTATTGTACCCTACCCATGTACGGGTCGGTTTTAGATGCTTTACCCACTTCAACCCTACCAGCGTATCTTCTTTTAAATGTATTATTGCCTTCAACCGTTAGTTTAAAATCATACCAGTTGTAATTTTTATTTACATCTAAAATAATTGTTTCACGCTTTCCTGCTTTCACAACTATATGTTGCATTTCTTGCCCATACGAACAATCTTCGAGAACTACTTTAAGCGGCTTGTTGGAATTATTGGTTATGTGCAGCATAATATTACCAGAAACCCTTTTTACGCGCTTGGTGTTTTTTTCATAGTCAAAATCGATATTCAAATCGGGATCGTTTGCATTTCCTTGCAACGCTCTATAAAATCCGTTAGGCCCGTGCACAGATAATTGATATTCCTCTTCTCTAAAATCTTTCAGGCTCCAATTATTCAATAATTTATCCCCGGGTTTTACCGTTATAGGCCAATTAAACGTTGACTGTTCATTTTTTCGATTAAAAGCATATACATTAAACGGCGCGCCTTTGGCTTTTTCTCCAAAAATATTATTGGATGCTTCAAAAAATACTTCAACCCCCAGTGTATCCATGTTAAGTTTTCCGTCCACATACAATTCATATGTCAAGGCGCATGAATCTTTAACACCCGGCTCTTGTTGTGGTAAAAAGTCGGCTTTCATTATAGCCTTCTTGGCCGTGGAAATTTCATCATCGGACAATTCCCTGTAATTTGAAGGTAATTTTTTAGCTCGGGCATTTATGACTTCTCCCATAAATTCATTCCGTTTTACAAAATCAGAAAATTTAAAATCATCTTCCTTAAAAGTTCTAAAGGCAGAAGTTAAATCTCCGGAAACACATCTACGCCATTCGCTAATATTGGTTTCTTTTACATCTTTTCCATATTTATTTTGTATGAAATTTTCCATCAATTGAATGGTCGAGGTTATATCGCACACTTCCGAATTTACCCAACCGCCACGCGTCCATGGAGATGCCACCACCATTGGCACACGGTAACCCAGCCCTACCGGGCTTTCCCTTGCATTATTTTCGTTAACCCTATTTTTTACCAGTTCTTCCTTTAGTGTTACGTATTCTTGATGAAGGTCCATCCCCTTGGATGCCAAATGAGCATCTTTAGGATTGGGAGCCACAAATGGCGGAACATGATCGAAATAACCATCGTTTTCATCGTATGTTAAAATAAATATGGTCTTTTTCCATACTTCTGGATCTTTGGTAAGAATGTCCAAAACCTCAGAAACATACCATGCTCCAAACCATGGGGCGCTTGGATGATCTGAAAATTTTTGGGGTGCCACCAACCAAGAAACCGTTGGCAGGGTTCCGGCATTGACATCTTTTCTAAATGCATCCAGAATATCTCCTTTAGGGACCTTTAAGGTTTCCTTTTCACCTTCAATTTCAACAGCTATTTCTTCCGTTTCATGATAATCTGGATCATTGCTATTTGTTACAAATGCCCTTTGGTGTAATTGTTTTTGATAATCGGAAAGCTTTTCAAAGTTTAACGGGTTCCAACGTTCGCTTTCTTCCTGTACATGCTTTAATTTAGCCTTCTTTTCTTCTAATTCGTTTTGTAACGGTTGAACCTTTCTTTTTGGTGTTTCTTTAATTTTTTCCTCTAACTCATCGATCTCCACAGGTAAATCATTAAGACTGTTTTTTAGGTAATTTTGATACCCTTTTGTATAGCGGACATTAAATTGAGAATACCATTCTAAATTATTATCGGTAAAATTGGCAAGATAAGATTCGTCTTCACCTTCCAAGCCATTGTAAAAACTTATTTCATTTTGATATACTTTCCACGGAATATCGTGATCCTGCAATCTTTCGGGAAAGGTTTTCCAGTTTATTTCCCTGTCCCAGCCCACCTCCGAATTTCTTACATGAGCAAACCCTTCCCTATCCTTATGGGTTCCCGACCAAAAAAATAGCCTATTGGTGGTTGTTCCGGTAAGCGAAGAACAAAAATGTTGGTCGAACACCGTAAAGGCATCTGCAAAAGCATAATAAAACGGCAGGTCCTCTCTGTTATAATATCCTAAGGTAAAAGGAATATCTTTATACTCCTTTCTTCCTGGCTGCTTTGCAAACAGCCATTTATCATATTTTCCATTATTTCTTGCATCAACTTGATCTGTCCACGAATGTGGCAATCCGCCCATCCAAGTCGCCTTAGTTTCTTTCATGTTTAGGCGAAATGGTGCAAAAGTCCTTCCTTTTTCATCGTGCTGCAACCATACCGGGTTTTTATTAGGTAATTTTATTGCACGCGGATCGTTAAAACCCCTTACCCCTCTTAAAGATCCATAACAGTGGTCGAACGATCTATTTTCCTGCATTAACAGTACAATATGTTCGGCATCGTAAAAATTAGAACCTTTTTCGGGGTCGATCTGCAATGCCCGTTTTATTGAATTTGGAAACGTAGGCAAAACACTCATCCCGCCCGTAAACAATGTTGCTTTTTTTAAAAAGTCTCTTCTGGTATCCATTTTTAGGTTTTCTTTAAATGAAAGTAGTAAAAAAGTGAATTCTACATTAATTTTATTGTAATTAATATATTTTAATTGAAGAATTCAACTGATAAGTCTTACTGAAGTATCCACATAATTCCATTATTATCATCCACCCCGTTATATTGCCTGTTTGTTGCTTCATTTACATGCTCTAGGTTATATTGCACTTCATCGGATGGGTACATCCATCTAACAGGTAATTTATTGGAGGGTTCGTTTTGATTACTTGCTGGATTGATTTCAAAATACGGATATCCGGTCCTGCGGTTTTCAAAGAAAGCGCTTAATGGCGACTGTAAGAAGGTGCTTAAATATTTTTGAGTGATAATTTGTTCCATTTGAGTATTTGGATCGGAGCTCAACTTTACCTCAGCACTTTCTATGTATGCCTCAATATAATTATCTGTAATATCCATACCGTGGTTATACGTATTTATTGGTGTATTATCCCTTACATACTCCATTGCCGCTTTTACCCCTTGATTATAGTGTTCTTCAGGGGTTTCACCAACCCAGCCTCTTACGGCAGCCTCGGCCAACATAAACTCTACTTGGGCATAACTTAATAGATAAACCGGTTCTCCTTCGGGGGTTTCTTTATATCTTAAATTTATATCTGAATAATCTTTTGACGAAGAAATAGAACTTACCGCCGAGTATTCTAAAGAGGGTTCTACCCCAACATATGCATCAAAATCTGAATCCGATAGGCCTTCTTCTATTTTTACTGGTGATGGTTCTGTGTAATAAAACAACCTGTAATCGTTCAATATTTTTAGCTTATCAATCAAAACACTTGAAACCATTGGATAAATTACAAATTGATTACCTTGCTTGAAGAAAGGGTACATTTGATTTTGTTGATTGGAATATACCAAACTGAAATTATCTTCATTATTACTGAAAATAGGTCGATTATTTACAATATCTTTAAACTTCTGAGCCACATTTAAATCGCTATCTCCGGTTTTCTTGTGTAAATTGATTAATACTTTTAACTGAAAAGAATTTACCATTTTACGCCATTTGTTTACATCACCTCCATAGATTATATCGCCATCAAACTGGCTGGCATTTGCAAAAAGGTTGTCTGCTAGGTCCAGTTCCTTTAAAATACCAATAAAAATATCTTTTTGGATATCGTAAGTAGGTTTGGTATCTCCCTCTGTTTCACCTTTAATTGCTTCACTGTATGGCATATCTCCAACTTGAATTGTTAAATTGAAGAAATAATAAGCCCTGATAAAATATGCCAATCCGGTATAGGCGTTCTTTTCCCCTTCTTTTAAATCTTGAGATAATTCCATCATTTTCTGGGCATCGGTTAAGCGTGTCATGTCGCTAAAACTGGCCCTGTTCAAACGGTTGTATTGTGCATCCTCCGGATATTCGCTCCATAAAATATACTTATCCCTCATAAAAGGCAACATGAATCCTTTTTCGCTTCCTATATCGTCGTTTGTTATATTCAAAATAAGCTTTGTGGCCAACATTTGTGGCGTTACAGATGATATCCCATCTGGGTTCGTGTTAATTTTGTCCATATCTGCACATGCGCCACAAAGTATCAATATACTTGCAAATGCAATTTTATATATAGTTTTCATAATATTATTTTTTAGGTCCTTTAGCTAGTGTTTGTAATTTTATGTTCAATCCAACAAACCGTTGTGACGGAGAGGATAGATCACTATCCGAATTCCAGTCGGGGTCTGCAAATTCAAAATCTTTAGTAATCAAGAAAACGTTTTGAGCCGTTAACGCTATTGTTGCATTGGCCACTCCAATTTTTTCGCTTACATCTTTAGGCAATGTATATCCAAAAGACAATTCTCTTAATTTAGCAAACGTGGCATCTTTTGCGCCCAAGCTTCCGTCTCCATACCTTCTTGCGTAGGTTTCATATGATACTGGAGTGTCGTTTGGTGCAAAAACCCTGGTATCTTCCATTATTTGTCCATATTGGTCGTAACTAACTTCTCCCGAAACCACTTTAACTCCATTACCAACAAACGACTCGTTTCCGTTTACAACTTCATCGTACCTCCATTGATTGTCGCTATCGGGATGAGAGCCAGTATCCCACATTTTGTACGATGTATAATTGTATAAAGTTCCGCCAACGCGCCCATCAAAACTTAAATACAAACTAAAGTCTTTGTAGTTAAACGTATTGGTGAATCCCCATAAAAAATCCGGATCGCTATAATCTAAAAATGTTGTATAATTACTCCTAATCGGTAATCCACCCGTATTGTAGACAACATTTCCCTGCGGATCCCTCTCCCAATCCTGAATGGTATAATTATCTACTCTACCGCCTTTTTTTACCCATAAATTATCAGATGAATACACTGGATCCAAATCTTTATAATAGGCATGTGTTTTCGACCAGTTCAAGGATACGTCCCAACTAAAATTTTCAGACTTGACAACGCCTGCATTTAGTGTGAATTCCAAACCTCTGCGCTCTATTGTTTCATCAATATTAATCAATGTTTCATTAAACCCTGACGAAGATGGTATTGGGGTAGATACTTGGCGATTGTATGTGTAAATGTTATAATATGCCATGTCCAGCATAATTCTGTTTTTAAACAAATATGCGGCTGTTCCAAACTCCCATGTTCTGCTTGTTTCTGGCTCTACAATAGACGTTTTTATGGTTGAAGGATATGCTGCTGTATTATAACCGTCCCATACACCAAGGTTTACCGAATAATTTACGTTGGTATCGTAAACCCCTAAATCTTTTTTAGATACAGTCCAGGAGCCCCTTACCTTCCATAAATCCAACCATGACGGATTTAAGCCCAATTCGGTCAACAATAAGCTTCCGGCTACCGAAGGATAAAAATAAGACCGCGAAGACGAAGGCAACGTAGAACTCCAGTCGTTTCTTCCGGTTACATCAACAAAGAAAGTATCGGCATAAGCAAAAGAAGCCAGCCCTAAAAAGCTATTTACTTGTTTTCTGTATGTTGAAGTTGCCACATCGGGACGTTCTACCGAATTGTTTAAAGAAGAAATACCCGGGACCACAAGTCCGTTACGGGTAGAAGCCATATTATACTGATCTTCATATTTATAAATCGACACTCCAGTTGTTATGTCTATATCAAAGTTTTTAATCAGGTCTTCTTTAGCATAGTTAAACAACACATCCGAGTTTAAACTATACCCCCTATATTGCTCCTGCTTATACAAACCGTTTACGTACCATCCTCTGGTTGAATTGATTCCGGCCGGGTTTTGAGTATTGAATTCATTGGAATAAAAATCGTAGCCGATTCTCCCGGTCAGTTTAGCCCCTTCAAAAAGTTTATAATCGGCAGTAATGTTTACATTGGTTATATTTTGTTCATCGCTTTTCAGTTTTTCATATGCAATTAAATAAGGATTATCGTACCAAGCTTGATAATGCCAATTTTGTTGTTCATTAGGTATAACCCAATAGTCCCTATATTTTGAGAGCTCATACTCTGGCCCTGTCCATAGCAATATTTGATACATATAGCCTTGCGAACCATAACCCGCTCCGGTGGTTTGTGGAGCCATACTTCTGTTATAACCTAGGTTTGCTTTTATATCAAAGTTATCGCTAAGGTTTAGCGTTCCCGAAACATTAAAATTAAACCTGTTTAGCTTTAAGTTTGGATATTGCCCTTTATTTAAAACATGGGTAAAAGAAGTTCTAATTGAACCTATGTCTCCTGTTCGTGCAAAACTAATATTGTTGTTTACAATAAAGCCGGGCTGTAAAAAATCGTTAAAATTATCTTTTCCACGAGACGTAAGTGGCATGTTCTCATATTGCTTTGTTTCTGGATTCCATTGTTCGGCCATGATACCTATATCCAATTTTTGCCCCCATACATAATCTGTAGCACTATAAGTTCCCCCTAAACCTGCACTGTAGGAAGATTGCACTTCGGGAAGGGCCAAATACCCTGCAAAGAACATATTATTACTGTTTATGCTCAAGCCATTTCCGCCACTTTTGGTTGTTATAATTACAGCTCCCCCGCTTCCCCTGGCACCATATAATGCCGAAGCAGTTGCTCCTTTAAGCACGCTTATTTCTTTAATATCATCCGAGGCTACATCAGATAAATTCATATTTCCATAAGGAACACCATCTATTACCAATAAAGGGTTCGAGGTACCGCCACGCAACCTAATATCGGGAGACTCATTAAACTCTGTACTATTTTGAATCCAAAGACCTGCTACTTTACCCGATAAAGAAGTGGCCACGTCTACCCCTTTTACCTCCTGAACCTGATTGCCTCCAATTTTTTGAACGGCATATCCAAGCGATTTTTCCTCACGCTTAATTCCAAGTGCAGTTACTACAACTTCATCCAGTTGCTGGGTATCTTCTTGTAAAGCAACATTTATTAGTTTTCGGTTATTTATCTTCTCTTCAACTGGTTTAAACCCCAAATAGCTAAATACAAGAATATCCGTTGGGCTGTTTACCTGTATTTCGTAATTGCCTTCAAAATCAGAGGTAACCCCAATACTTCCATCTTTTAATTGTACCGTTACCCCTGGTAATCCTAAACCATCTGCCGAGGAGGTTACTTTTCCTTTAATTATTATTGGGTCTTGTTTTAAAGCTTCTTTTAAACCTACGTTTATAATATTGTCTATTTGCTTAAAACTTAAACCTAGTTGGTATGAAACCTCTAATAAGAGGTTTTTGATGGTAATTTTTTCTTTTTTTAAACGAACCGTCTGCTTTTCGTTCACCAATACTTTATCGTAAAAAAAGTTAACCTCAACATTATCTTCTACAATTTTAAAGATATCTTCAAGTTGATAAACTTCTTTTTTAAGGGCCACCCTATATTTGGTCAAGTCAATATTACTTTGATTCTTGGGTACATTTGCCATTAGTCCAAGGGAAAAAAAACAAGGTAACAAAAAGCACAATACCTGCTTCCTGCACAAATACCTGCTTTTAATAGTGATTTGTTTCATAATTTAAATTAGTTTAATTATTAATGTATATGGTTATTTGATTGTTATCCATTCTGTATTTTATCTTACGGGCAAACTCAAGGCTTTTCATTACATTCTCGATACTTTGCTTTTTAAACATCCCATTAATTTTCCATGGCCCGTTGGTATTTCCAACAACGCTTATATCCACATTGTACCACCGTTCTATTTTTGCAATGAATTCTGTTAAACCACAATCCTCGAATACTAACACTCCATCTTTCCAGCCGAAATAATCAACTTTATCATATTTGTTTATTTCCACTTTTTTAAAATTTTTCTGTATGTCGATTTTTTCGTTTGGTTGTATAAAAAAACTGCTCTTACCATTAATTTTATCAAGAGTTTCTACTGCAACAGAGCCACTCTCTAGCGCTACGGTATAAAATTCCATTTCGGGATAAGATCTTATATTAAAAGTTGTACCGTGAACAATGGTCTTAATACCATTTGTGCTAACAGTAAATTTTTTATCGGGATTGTGCGTTACCTTAAAATATGCCTCTCCCATCACTCCCACATTCCTGCTTATAGAATTAAAAGCCGAAGGGTAAACAAGCTTGCTTTCTGCATTTAGCACGACAATGGTACTATCTGGAAGCAGCACTGTTTTTTGTTCGCCCCTGTTTGTTGCCACTTCGATAACTGAGGCCATATTTTCTTTTGTAAGAATGGCTGGATTATTTGTGCTTTTTATTAATGGATAAATTGTTATTACAAGCGCAAAAATGGCGGCTGCACTTGCTATCCAAATAACATTTTTTAAAAGCTTCCCATTTTTGGCTTTGGTATTCTTTTTCCTGCCTTCTTTATTATTGGGGACTTTAAGTATGTTTTTTAAAATTTCATCTTTTTTTTCTGAAGATATTTTTTCTGCTTTAAAAGCAGATTTTTCGATGATAGATTTTGCGGTAGAAATTGACTGTTTGTCTTTTGGGTTTGCTTCCAGCCATTTTTCCCAAAATACATTTCCAGCCTCTGTAGGATTATGTACCCATTTTACAAAGTGCTCATTCTTCAAAAAAAAGTCAATATCGTGTTTTTTATCCTCCAAAGCTTCTTGCCGTTTATAGAATAGACAATAAAGCTTTTATAATGACATCACTTTTTTGAAACTTTTTTTTTAATCTTCTTGATTACCTTGTATACCATATTTCTAGCAGACTTAACATTACTGAAATTCAACACCTCTTTTATTTCGTTGTAACCCATCCCTAAATGAAAGTAATAATACACAACTTCTCTGTACTTTTTAGGCAAGGTTTTTAGTGCTTCTTCAACTTTTTGAATATCCATTCTTTTCTGTTCGTTCAACATTATCACTTCATCTATTGAAACCGTTATTTCAAAATCAAGTCCTTCCCATAAATTTGTCTTCATTATGGGCTGTTTTTTCTTTTTACTATTGAAAATCCTTCTTTTGAGGCATTGAAATAAAAACGAACGGATAGAATTGGTTATATCGGGTAATTCCTTTCTTTTTTCTCTTAACTGAATGAACATATCTTGAATAAGATCTTCAGTCAACTCCTTATTGCAAAATTGCCTCCCAAAAGAATAAAGCCCATCGATATACTTTTTATATATTATAATAAAAGCATCTTCGTTGCCTCGTTTAAATGCCTTCCATAATTTTTTATCAGAAGAAAATTTTTTTTGGTCATCATTAAAAGCATCATTCTTTTTTTTGGAGAGTGCTGTCTCCTCGGGCTGCTTTATTTTATATGCATTCAGGTTGTGCATCCTTGTAGATTCTTTAGAAATAATTGGTTGTCATTCTGACGAATATACAAAAAATAAAAAGCTAAATGAAAATTTAAAATTTATTAATCCTTTCGTAATATTGAATTTTAGATAAAATGTTTTAAAAATAATAACATAACGATAAATTTACAGAGCTTGGCAGCAATTTATTTATACAACTGTTAAGTAAGAGATTAAAATGGTATTAAATAAAAAAGTAACCTAGAAGAAAAAAGCAGGCCATAAGCCGGATTCTGTACCTTGAAAAAGATCCTTATCATTTATCTGGACGCTGCATTGCTGCAACGTTCTAGCCGCCTACCCTCCAACATCAGGCGTGCAGCCTTCTCCCGATAGCTATCGGGGCATTGGTATACATGGCGTTGCACCGCATAGAGTTTACCCGATTTCACTACAGCATTACCTGTACATCCTTTCTTTTGCACTTGTCCTGGCCTTTCGGCCGACGGCCGTTAGCCGCTATGCTGCACTGTGGTGTCCGGACTTTCCTCTACAAACTTTAAGGTTTGCAGCGATAAGGTGGCCTGCGGTGCAAAATTAGTGTTTTTAAAATCGATTTTGTTAATAATTAAAGACAAAATAAACTTAAAAAAAGAGGATATAATATTTCTATTTTTATCTTTGTTGTAATGGAACACTTTGTAGTATCAGCTAGAAAATACAGGCCAAAAACGTTTAAAGATGTTGTTGGGCAACAAGCCATTACCAATACCTTACTTAACGCTATAGACAACAACCATCTGGCCCAGGCCCTATTGTTCTGTGGCCCGAGAGGCGTGGGCAAGACTACTTGCGCGCGTATTTTGGCAAAAAAAATAAATCAAGACGGTACGCAAAACGAAGATGAAGATTTTGCCTTTAATATTTTTGAGCTCGATGCAGCTTCCAATAATTCTGTCGATGATATAAGAAGCCTTATCGACCAGGTAAGGATTCCCCCGCAAGTCGGGAAATACAAAGTATATATAATCGATGAGGTGCACATGCTTTCCCAAGCGGCTTTTAATGCTTTTCTAAAAACATTGGAAGAACCACCAAAACATGCCATTTTTATCTTGGCAACCACAGAAAAGCATAAAATAATCCCGACCATCCTTTCCCGTTGCCAGATATTCGATTTTAAAAGGATTACAGTTAAAGATGCCAAGGAATATCTAAAATATATTGCCGAAAACCAAGGCATAGAAGCAGAAGACGACGCCCTGCATATTATTGCCCAAAAGGCAGACGGGGCCATGCGCGATGCCCTTTCCATTTTTGACCGTGTGGTAAGTTTTACCGGTAAAAACCTGACAAGACAGGCTGTAACCGAAAACTTAAACGTTCTTGATTATCAAACGTATTTCGAGATAACCGATTTAATTTTAGATGGGAACATCCCTAAATTGCTAATTGATTTTAACAACATACTTTCGTTAGGTTTTGATGGCCACCATTTTGTTGCCGGGCTCGCATCGCATTTCAGGGATTTACTTGTTTGCCAAAATGAAGCTACCATACCACTGCTCGAAGTAGGCGACGACACAAAACAAAAATACCTGCAACAAAGTAAAAAAGCTCCAAGGGATTTCCTGCTGGAAGGAATTGAAACCGCCAATTCGTGCGATCTAAATTACCGCAGCAGTAGAAACCAGCGGTTGCTCGTAGAGCTTTGCTTAATGCAATTGGCCTCCATCAATCACGATGGAGAAAAAAAAAAGGACAGTAACTACATAATCCCCTCCTCTGTATTTAAGAAAGAAGGGACAAAAACGCACCAAAACAACACCGGCAAAGCGCCGGAACAGAAAATTCCAGCACAGGAAATTCCAGAAAAATCCATAGCTGTACCCCAAACAGTAACCGAGACTGAAGAAGAAACAAAGCTCCCTAAAATAAACCTGCAAAACAAAAAAAAGGTTTCGGGCCTGTCGCTTTCCAGCATCAAAAAGAAAAAAGAGCACGAACTGGCCAAAAAAGACCAAACCATAGACGAGGAAAACCTTCCCAAAGATGCTTTTGACGAAGCCACCATGCAAAAATATTGGAATAAGTACGTAAAGAAAATTGAAGAAGGGGGCAAAAAAATATTAAGCGCGGCACTGGGCTCGGATACACCAAGAAAAAAAGGGGAACAAAAAATATGGATAGAACTGGCCAACGATACTTTAAAAAAAGAAGTGGAGCGGGATCAATACCCTTTGATGGAGTACCTTAAAAAGAAACTCAATAATTACCATATAGAACTGTATATTACCATCAACGAAGATGTTGAAAAGCAATATGCTTTTACTCCTCAGGAAAAATATGAAAAGCTACGTGAGAAAAATCCTTTAATCGACAAACTTAGAAGGGATTTCGATTTGGATGTTTAATATATGCATCAGCAGGAGTTGCTTTTTTAAAAACCTTTTCAACTTCAACTAAAAAATTATAAATCCGGCATATTATCATGCGCTTCTTTTTATATTCCTGCCGCTTTCTATGCATACGGCACTTAAAATTAACATCCCGCCAATAACGGTGTGCCATGCCGGAAACTCGTTTAAGAAAAGCACTCCCATAATTATCCCATAAATAGGCTGCACACTACTAATTATGCTTGCCGTGGTTGCACTAAAATATTTAAAGCTCATTAACAGCAACGTATGGCCCATGGTCGTGGTAACCAAGGCCAAAAAGGCTATCCCCGGAAGATGTACGGTTATTTCGCGAAAACCTACCACAAAAAGCAACGGCGATAAAATAATTGCGATAACCCATAATTGATGCAACATTAAAACAGATCCGTTATATTTTTGCACTTTGGGCTTCATTAAAATGTTGCGGAGCGAATAAAAAAACGCCGACGTAACCCCAAACAATACTGCTATAAAATGCTGATTTTTAAAATTTACTTCTGGAACCAAAAAATAAACCCCGGTAATAACCAAGGCCCCCAATGCCATGTGTGACTTTTTAAATCTTGTTTTTAAAATAAGGGGCTCCAAAAAAGAAGTAATTACCGGATACGTATATATAGACAACATCCCGATGGCCACGCTCGATAATTTAAGCGCATAAAAGTAAGTAACCCAATGCACGCCAAAGAAAACGCCACAAAGCAGTACCATGCGCCAATCTTTTGTATTGGCTATTTTTAAGCTAAACCCCTTGAACCTACAAAAAAGAAATAAGAACACGAAAGCAAGAATTGCCCTAAAAAGAATAATTTGTGCAGGCGGCAATGCAATGTACCTCCCTAATACCCCGGAAGTACTAATTAAAAGTACCGCCAAATTGAGCTGTAAAATATGTTTTAAATGAAACTTATCTTCTGCCAAACCAAAAACTACCTTATTAATGATTTTGCCTTTTCCCTGATAATCTGCCCTACCGGCCTATTTTCAATATTGCTCTCTAGCCACGAAATAATATCCAGGTACAAAAAGGCCCTTTTTTCATACGGATGATCTTCATATTTCTTTAAGGTTTTGTGCAGTTTTTTAAATTCGTCTTTCAGTTCATGCGGGTATATTTCACCAAGGTTTCTTAAAAACTTAATCATTTCTTTCTGCACCTCGTGCAAGTCGTCCATTTTCAATAAAAACTTATAGGTACTTTTTAGCTGGACCTCTAAATGGTAATCCATTCCGGCCTCATAATGTGCCACCAAGCTCAATACCCGCGCAAAGCACATTAAATCTTCGCGCATGGTAAGATTTTTATTGTTAATTATTTTCTTTAAATAAGAAATACATTTTTTGTTATCGCCCGCACCAAAATGCATACAGGCAAGTTTATAGTAAAACACCATAATATGGTGCTCGTCTATTTTATCGTTGAACTCTTTAATACCGTACAATATTTCATTTTCCAAGGGGAATGCATCTTCAAAAGTACCATCTAGAAAATGCAGGTTTAGCTTGCTATTATATGTGTACAGAAAAATCAACACATCCAAATTATCGTTTTTGGGGAACTTTTCGTTGGCAATGGTATCTTCCATTTTCTTTAATGCCTCTTCAAAACCGGTACGGTTTTTTACATAGAACATGGATTCGAACAAGTAATTATTCCCTTTTAAGAAAAAAACCGGGTTAAGGTAAATCATCTGTTCGTTTTCATAAAAAAGTTCTACCCATTTTAAAGAATATTTATAGCACGATAAAAAATCCTGAATTAAAAAACTGTACCATAATTGTGCTTTGTAGAGCCATAATTTTTCCCTAAAATCCAAATCGGAAAACTTAAATTTCGGCAAATGTGCCTCGTAGTATTCGGTTACCCATTTGTATTCCTCATCACTTTTTACATATCCAAATTTCAGCATAATCCCGTACAGCTGTAGCGATAGGTTGGAGAGCTTGCTGGTTAGCACATTTTGCATGCTCAACTCCTTGGCCTGGATTGCCAGCTCGTCGGCACGGCCGCTAATGCTCCGCGTTATGTACTGTGTTTCTATTACTTTTTCCAGTTCAACAATTTCATAGGCAACTACTTTCTCTTGGTTTTCTATGGCTACGGATTTTGCCTTATCCAAAATCTTCAAACTTTGTTTGTACAGACCTTTATGGTAAAGTATCGTTGCAAAATCCAACTGCTCGCGAATTTGTAAACGTATATTTTGGTTCACGGGGTTTAAACGCAGGCTTACCAAAATTTGCTTATAAAGGTGCGCCTTTAAATTGGAAAGTTGTTGTTTTTTAACGATTCCGCTTTTTAAAATTTCCGCTTCCTTATAATCGTGCATTTTATCCAAAAGATTAAATAAGGCCAAAAATTTTGCATCGGCATTCACCCCCAATCGGTTTACATAAAGCTTAAATTGTCTTTTTTCTGATTTGGAAAGCGATTTCACCAAGATAAAAAGAGTGTCTTTTTGTTGACTTGTCATTGTAAAAATAAAAATTCAATTAATTGAATAACAGATACTTATATCTTATAAAGTTTCCTTAAGCATTGTAAAGAAATGGTTAAGTTAACAATAAATTTCGAGCACAAAATATAAATTCGTAATACAAATTTGAAATTACATTAAAAAATCAAGATGAGTAAAGAAAAAGTCCAAATCTTTGACACGACATTACGAGACGGAGAACAAGTACCTGGATGCAAGCTTAATACAGAACAAAAGCTTGTTATTGCAAAGCGTCTTGACGATCTGGGAGTTGATGTTATTGAAGCAGGGTTCCCTATTTCCAGCCCAGGGGACTTCAACTCGGTAACAGAAATTTCAAAAATTGTAAAAAACGCTACCGTTTGTGGCCTAACGCGATCGGTTAAAAAAGATATAGAGGTTGCTGCCGAAGCTATAAAACATGCTGTAAGGCCAAGAATCCATACGGGAATTGGAACTTCTGATTCGCATATAAAATACAAATTCAAATCTACGCGCGAAGATATAATAGAACGTGCCGTAGCAGCTGTAAAATATGCCAAAACCTTTGTCGAGGATGTAGAATTTTATGCTGAAGATGCCGGGCGTACCGACAATGAGTTCTTAGCTCGAGTCTGCGAGGCGGTCGTCAAGGCCGGAGCCACGGTTTTAAACATCCCCGATACCACTGGATATTGCCTACCCGAAGAATATGGCGCCAAAATGAAATACCTTAAAGAAAATGTTACGGGTATAGACAAAGCCATACTTTCATGCCACTGCCACAACGATCTTGGGCTTGCCACTGCCAACTCCATTGCAGGCGTTATTAACGGAGCCCGACAAATAGAATGTACCATTAACGGAATTGGCGAACGCGCCGGAAACACTTCTTTGGAAGAAGTTGTCATGGTATTGCGCCAACACCCTACCCTTAACCTCGACACAGGAATTAATGCTACCCTACTTTACGATACCAGCAAAATGGTTTCAGAAAGTATGGGAATGCCGGTACAGCCCAACAAGGCTATTGTTGGTGCAAATGCCTTTGCGCACAGTTCCGGGATTCACCAAGACGGCGTTATTAAAAACAGGGAAACCTACGAAATTATAGATCCTGCCGACGTTGGCGTTACAGAATCGGCCATTGTTTTAACCGCACGTAGCGGCCGCGCAGCATTAGCTTATAGGGCCAAAAAAGTTGGTTATGAATTAACCAAGCTTCAATTGGACGAAGTTTATAAAGAATTTTTAAACTTTGCAGACAGAAAAAAAGAAATAGATGATAACGATATCCATCAAATCATCGAAATAACTAAAATAGATATAAAAGCAACTGCTTAAACACCGTAATGGGAAAGACATTATTTGATAAAGTATGGGACAGCCATGTGGTTCACCAAGTTGAAAATGGACCGCAAATACTGTATATTGACAAACACTTAATTCACGAAGTTACCAGTCCACAAGCATTTAACGAACTTGAGGAACGCAATATCCCGCTTTTTAGAAAAGAGCAAATTGTAGCTACGGCAGACCACAACGTGCCAACAAAAGACCAGCACCTGCCAATTCAGGACCTTTTGTCTAAAAAACAGGTGGAAATGCTTACCGAGAACTGCGACAAGCACGGGGTCACCCTATATGGCCTTGGGCACCCGTACCAAGGAATTGTACACGTAATGGCTCCCGAACTGGGTATTACCCAACCGGGAATGACCATGGTTTGCGGAGACAGCCACACCTCTACACATGGGGCATTTGGCACCATAGCCTTTGGTATTGGTACCAGCCAGGTTGCACAGGTTTTTGCCAGTCAGTGCTTATTGCTTTCCAAGCCAAAAAGCATGCGTATTACCGTTAATGGCAAACTTAAAAAAGGCGTTTTGCCAAAAGACGTAATTTTATACATTATTGCCCAATTGGGCACCAATTCCGGAACCGGCTATTTTGTTGAATATGCAGGCGATGTTTTTGAAAACATGACTATGGAAGGCCGTATGACGGTTTGCAATATGAGTATTGAAATGGGCGCCCGTGGTGGAATGATTGCTCCCGATGAAACTACATTTAACTATGTAAAAGGAAGGGAATTTGCACCAAAAGGAGAAGATTTCAACAAAAAAGTTTCCTACTGGAAAACACTTCCAACAGATGCCGATGCTACTTTTGATAAAGAATATACTTTTGATGCCGCCGATATAGCACCCATGGTTACCTATGGCACCAACCCCGGAATGGGCATCAAGATTACAGAAAGAATACCAAGCAAAGACGATGTTTCCTTTGAAAAATCGTTGGAATACATGGGACTTCAAAAAGGAGAAAAACTCCTTGGAAAACAAATTAACTATGTATTTATAGGAAGCTGCACCAATTCCAGGATAGAAGATTTTAGAATTGCTGCCGAATATATAAAAGGAAAACAAAAGGCCGCCAATGTAAATGCCTTAATTGTTCCGGGCTCCCAACAAGTGGCCCAACAAATAAAAGAAGAAGGCATACAGGCCGTCTTTGAAGATGCAGGTTTTGAAATGCGCCAAAGCGGATGCTCAGCCTGTTTAGGGATGAACGAAGATAAAATCCCGGCCGGCGAATATTGCGTCTCTACTTCCAACAGAAACTTTGAAGGAAGACAAGGACAAGGTGCTAGGACCATATTGGCCAGCCCATTGGTAGCGGCCGCAACGGCAATAGCCGGAAAAATTGTAGATGTAACGGAAGAAATAAAAGAGTTGGAACTCGTTTAAAAGAAATGGAAAAATTTACAACATTAACATCAAGGGCAATTCCGTTGCCTATTGAAAACATAGATACCGACCAAATTATCCCGGCGCGCTTTTTAAAGGCAATCAGCAAGGCAGGGTTTGGCGAAAACCTTTTTAGGGACTGGCGTTACAAAGACGGAAAGGAAAATGCCGATTTTGTTTTAAACAATACTACTTACCAAGGAAAAATTTTGGTCGCAGGAGACAATTTTGGTTGCGGAAGTAGCCGTGAACACGCCGCATGGGCATTGACTGATTATGGGTTCAAGGTAATTGTATCAAGCTATTTTGCCGATATTTTTAAAGGAAATGCCCTAAACAATGGTTTATTACCCGTACAGGTTTCTCCGGAAGTGTTAAAAGAAATGCTTTCGGTTATTAAAGCAAACCCTCAAACAAACGTAATTGTAAATCTGGAAGAACAGTACATTGCCGTGGAAGGAACCGGCATTAAAGAATCTTTTGAGATTGATGCCTACAAAAAAATGTGCTTGATGAACGGTTACGACGATATTGATTTTTTAGTAAGCAATAAAGATAAAATAGAAGCTTTTGAAGCTTCGAGAACAATTTAACATAAGTTGGTATGAATTTGAACATAGCGGTATTAGCTGGTGATGGTATAGGCCCGGAAGTTACGCAACAAGCCATAAAAACATTAAAAGCCGTAGGCGAAGTATACAACCATACTTTTACATTTACGGAAGCGCCCGTGGGTGCCATCGCCATAGATGAAACAGGAGACCCATTGCCCGAAAAAACATTAAAACTGTGCCTGGACACAGATGCGGTGCTTTTTGGTGCCATCGGCGATCCAAAATACGATAACGACCCTTCGGCCAAGGTACGTCCGGAGCAAGGCTTGCTAAAACTAAGGAAATCGCTTGGCCTCTTTACCAATATCCGTCCTATTAAGGCCTATCCAACACTTATAGACAAATCTCCTTTAAAGGAAGACCGTATAAATGGTACCGATCTCACCATTTACCGCGAACTTACCGGAGGTATTTATTTTGGTGAGAAAAAATTGAACGAAGAAGGAAGTGTTGCTTCCGATTTATGTGAATATTCCGATTACGAAATAGAACGTATTGCACATTTGGCATTCAAAGCCGCCCGTTCCAGAAGAAAAAAATTAACGTTGGTTGATAAAGCCAATGTTTTGGAAACCTCACGTTTATGGCGAAAAGTGGTAACCAATATTGGCAAAAGTTACCCAGATGTTGAACTGGATTTTCTTTTTGTAGACAATGCGGCCATGCAAATGATCCTGAATCCGAGCCAGTTCGACGTTATTTTAACCGAAAACATGTTTGGCGATATCATTTCGGACGAAGGAAGTGTTATTGGCGGTTCCATAGGCTTGTTGGCATCAGCGTCGGTTGGCGATGAAAATGCCATGTTCGAGCCCATTCACGGCTCTTTCCCCCAAGCAAAAGGAAAAGATATAGCCAACCCCATTGCTTCTATCTTATCGGCTGCAATGTTGCTGGAACATTTTAAATTGTACGAAGAAGCAAAAGCCATCAACAAGGCCGTGGAAAAAGCCTTGGAACTAAAAATTGTTACTTCCGACCTCAATCCTGATAGTAAACACACCACCACAAAGGTTGGTGATTTTATTGCCGATTATATTGCAAATGCGGAGGAAATTATTAATTACAATCAAGAGAATATAGATTATGGACAATCAACAATCATATAACGATTAAATTGATTAGTTTTAGTGTTTTGAGAAACCCCGGCCAAATTGCCGGGGTTTATTTTTATAACCAATTTTAAAATAGGGCTATTGCTGGAAAACTAGATTTGAATGAATATCATTATAAACCAAATTAATATAAATTATTGAAGCCTTCTTCTAAAAAAATTTCTTCCCACTTTTTTAGTTTATATACTTTTCTATCCGCCAACTCAACACTAAATTCCTTTACTTTGCAAAAAATGTATGCGTGAATTATCTATCAGTTGAAAATATAGCCAAGTCTTACGGAGAACGTGTTTTGTTTACCAATATTTCCTTCGGAATTAACAAAGACCAAAAAATTGCCTTTATCGCTAAAAACGGCACCGGAAAGACTTCCATGCTCAATATCATTACAGGAAAAGACTCTCCCGATGGCGGGCAGGTAATTTCCCGAAATGGCATCCGTATATCCTTTCTTTCACAAGAACCGGATTTAGATCCTAATTTAACTATTGAAGAAACTATTTTTGCTTCAGAAAATAATGTGCTAAAAACCATTCAGCAATACGAAAAAGCACTTGAAAATCCTGATGATACAGAAGCTTACCAAAAAGCTTTTGAACAAATGGAGATTAAAAATGCCTGGGATTTTGAAACACAGTACAAGCAAATCCTCTTTCAATTAAAATTAGATCAGCTCGACCAAAAAGTAAACAAACTTTCCGGGGGACAGCGCAAAAGGTTGGCACTGGCCACTATTTTGTTAAACACCCCCGATTTATTAATTCTAGACGAGCCTACAAACCACCTAGACCTGGAAATGATTGAATGGTTGGAGCAATATTTTGCCAAGGAGAACATTACCCTCTTTATGGTTACGCACGACCGCTATTTCCTGGAACGGGTATGTAATGAAATTATTGAACTGGATCATGGTAAAATATATCAGTACAAGGGGAATTATTCCTACTATCTGAAAAAAAAAGAGGCGCGTTTACAAGCCGAACAAGCATCGGTAGACAAGGCCAAAAACCTTTTTATCAAAGAGCTGGACTGGATGCGCAAGCAACCCAAGGCTCGTACAACCAAGTCTAAGTCCCGTATAGACGATTTTTACATTATCAAGGAAAAGGCACACCAACGAAGGAAAGACCATAAAATCCAGCTTGAAATTAACATGGAACGGTTGGGGAGCAAAGTGGTGGAACTCCATAATGTCTCCAAAAGTTTTAACAACAAAAAAATCCTTGAAAAGTATGAATATACCTTTAAAAAAGGCGAACGCATTGGTATTATTGGAAAAAACGGAACCGGAAAATCCACCTTTTTAAACATTTTAACCGGAAGCATCAAGCCCGATGCCGGAAAGGTAATTATAGGCGAAACGGTAAAATTTGGCTATTACACCCAAAGTGGCATTGTCCCAAAACCTGAACAAAAGGTAATAGATATTATTAAAGAATTTGGAGAATACATCCCGCTTACCAAAGGCAGGCAAATATCGGCGGGGCAATTGCTGGAACGCTTCCTGTTCGACCGTAAAAAACAACACGGTTTTGTGGAGAAACTAAGTGGCGGCGAATTAAAGCGCCTTTATTTATGTACCGTTTTAATTCAAAACCCTAACTTTTTAATCCTCGACGAGCCCACAAACGATCTGGATATTGTTACGCTCAATGTTTTGGAAGAATTTTTAATGGACTTTCCGGGCTGCTTATTGGTGGTATCGCACGACCGGTATTTTATGGATAAGATTGTAGACCATCTTTTTGTATTTAAAGGAAATGCAAAAATAGAAGACTTTCCGGGCAATTATAGCGATTATAGGGTTTATGAGGATAGCCTTGAGCCCATAAAAGAAGAGGAAAAAAACACCAACGGAAGCACCAAAAAAACCTGGAGAAAAGACGCCAACCCTTCCTTGAGCTATGAAGAACAAAAAGAGTTTAAACGTTTGGAAAAGGAAATAAAAAAACTCGAAGAAGAAAAAAAAGAGGCCGAAGCCGTATTTGCAACGGGCGAACTGGAAGGCGATGCCATTGATGAACAATCGGTTAAACTCCAACGAATTATTGAAGAATTAGACCAAAAAACCGAAACTTGGTTCGAGCTTTCCATGAAAATGGAGGGATAAAACAATTTTAAGCAGTTGAATTTTTTGTACATAAAATATCTTTTTCAAGCTACCAATCAACATGGGGTACATTCCCCTTTTGTGTATAGTTTGGTTACAAAAGCCTTATACAAGAAACAAAAAACTACAGAACATTCGCTATTGTCCGAATGGAAAAAGGAGTATTCCTTTAGCTTCAGAAAACAAAAAATCATCAACAAAGCGCTCAATTATTTCAATGACGAAACTTATAAAGTAAATCATGACAATGCTTTCCGAAGTAAAAAAACCATTTATTTCAACTTAAAAGAAAAAAACACACGGGAAATCCTCGAAAAGGCAAATAGCTATTCGTTTTTTATTATTGACAATATCGGGGCATCCAATGCCCTGAAAAACCAATGGGAAGCAGTACGGTGCGCCCCTATTTTTTCAATATCCATCGATTTTTTTAACATTGGTTTTCTGTTTGTAAGAAAAGAACAGGTAAAAGAAGATTTTAAAATCCGGATATAATTTGTTATTTTATTAAAAAGTTAGGTAAAATGGAAACTCATATTATCTGGATCGTTATTTTAGCTGTCCTTTTTATATTTGTTTGGCTTAACAACAAGCGAAACATGAAAAAGCATAGGGACCGGAGAAATAATCGGTTCGAAGACCGCTATTCGTCAAAAAGGGGCAAACATTAAAACCAGTGTTGCGTGAAAATTTACACTAAAACCGGAGACAAAGGAAGCACGGCGCTCTATGGCGGGACACGTGTCCCAAAACACCATATCCGTATTGAAGGATATGGCACCATAGACGAGCTAAACTCTTGGATAGGTCTTGTTAGGGACCAAAAAATTAAAGAAGGCTATAAAAAGATTTTAATCCATGTCCAGGACCGTTTGTTTACCATTGGCGCTATTTTGGCAACTCCCCCGGAAAAGGAATTTTTAAAGAGTGGAAAAAAGCGCTTGGACATCCCGAGCATTTCAGAAGGCGATATCGGTATCTTGGAAAAGGAAATAGACCAAATGGAAGCCTCCCTCCCTCCCATGACGCATTTTGTGCTACCGGGCGGGCACACAACGGTGTCATATTGTCACATAGCACGGACTATATGCCGAAGGGCAGAGCGAAAAGCCACTTATTTGTATGAAAATGAGCCTTTTGATCCATTGGTGCTTCAGTATTTAAACCGTTTGTCAGATTATTTATTTGTGTTGGCACGAAAGTTGACTTCGGATTTACAGGCAAATGAAGAAAAATGGGTTCCAAAGAAAGGAACTACTGAAAATGACAGGTAATTCGTTACGTAATTATCAATATAACGCCCTAAAAACTACGTTCTTAGAAATAATATGTAAATAATATAAATTTTACTTGACTTTTTACTATAAAAATTTATTTTTGCACAAAATTAAAAATCAATAGCAGATGTATTGGACTTTAGAATTAGCATCATATCTAGACGATGCACCTTGGCCAGCAACAAAAGATGAATTAATTGACTATGCTATTAGAACCGGAGCTCCCCTGGAAGTGGTAGAAAACCTTCAGGCAATGGAAGACGAAGGCGATATGTATGAATCTATTGAAGAGATTTGGCCGGATTACCCCACAGAGGAAGATTACCTCTGGAACGAGGATGAATATTAACAAACACATTAACATTATAAAGCAAAAAAGTCTCCTGAGAGGCTTTTTTTTTGCTTAATTTTGAAATATAAATACACATACAGACATGAGTTTACTCAATTCCGTTTTAAAAGTTTTTGTAGGAGACAAGGCGAAGAAAGATGTTAAAGCACTTCAACCAACCGTAGACCAGATAAAATCTTTCGAAGAAGAACTTACACAACTCTCCCATGACGAACTACGCGCTAAAACACAAGAGTTTAAAAAGAAAATTAAAGAGGCCACAGCTTCTTTTGACGAAAAAATTGAACAGTTAAAAGCCGAAGCTGATGCTTCTAATGATATTGACAGGAATGAAGATATTTATGCTGAAATCGATTCACTTAAAGAAAAAGCATACGAAATAAGCGAGAAAACCCTTAACGATATCCTGCCGGAAGCTTTTGCAGTTGTAAAAGAAACCGCCAAACGTTTTGCAAATAACGAAACCATTAGCGTAACCGCATCAACATTCGACCGCGAACTTTCGGGCACAAAAGAATACGTTACCCTTGACGATGAAAAAGCCATCTGGCAAAACTCTTGGGATGCTGCCGGAAAGGAAGTAACCTGGGACATGATTCATTACGATGTACAACTTATAGGAGGTATTGCCTTACACCAGGGAAAAATAGCAGAGATGCAAACCGGAGAAGGGAAAACGCTTGTGGCAACACTTCCCGTTTACCTTAATGCATTAACCGGAAACGGTGTTCACTTGGTAACTGTTAACGACTATTTGGCACGTCGTGACAGTGCTTGGATGGGCCCTTTGTTTGAATTTCACGGACTTTCCATAGACTGTATCGACAACCACCAACCGGGATCTACCGGAAGAAGAAAGGCATATGCCGCCGATATTACTTATGGAACCAATAACGAGTTTGGCTTTGATTACCTAAGGGATAACATGTCCCACACACCAGAAGATTTGGTACAACGTCCACATAACTTTGCAATCGTGGATGAGGTGGATTCTGTATTGATTGACGATGCAAGAACACCATTGATTATTTCGGGGCCGGTTCCACAGGGAGACCGCCATGAGTTTAACGAACTCAAACCTAAAGTAAACGATATTGTTGCCAAACAACGCCAATACCTTACCGGAGTCTTGGCAGAAGCAAAAAAATTAATTGCAGAAGGAAATACCAAAGAAGGTGCATTCCAATTGTTAAGGGTACACCGCGGGCTACCAAAAAACAAAGCACTTATAAAGTTTTTAAGTGAAGAAGGAATTAAACAACTGCTTCAAAAAACAGAGAACCATTACATGCAGGATAACAACCGTGAAATGCCCATTGTAGATGAAGCACTTTGGTTTGTTATCGATGAAAAAAACAATCAAATAGAACTTACCGACAGGGGGATCGAGTATCTTTCGGGTGACACCGATCCCGATTTCTTTGTGATGCCCGACATAGGTACAGAAATAGCCCAAATTGAAAAGAAAGGCTTGTCTGCCGAAGAAGAAGCAGAGCTCAAGGAAGATCTTTTCAAAGACTTCTCGGTAAAAAGCGAGCGCATCCATACCATGAACCAATTGCTAAAGGCATATACCCTTTTTGAAAAAGACGTTGAATATGTAGTAATGGAAAACAAGGTAATGATCGTTGACGAGCAGACCGGGCGTATTATGGACGGGCGCCGTTATTCTGATGGGTTACACCAAGCCATTGAGGCCAAGGAAAATGTAAAAATTGAAGCGGCAACGCAGACATTTGCCACCGTAACCCTTCAAAATTATTTTAGAATGTACAAAAAGCTTGCCGGTATGACGGGTACTGCCGTTACCGAAGCTGGAGAATTCTGGGAAATCTACAAATTGGACGTAATGGAAATTCCTACCAACCGCCCAATTGCAAGACACGACAAACAGGACCTTATTTATAAAACCAAACGTGAAAAATACAATGCCGTTAGTGAAGACATTGTAAAATTAGTAGAGCAAGGCCGCCCGGTACTGGTAGGTACAACTTCCGTGGAAATCTCGGAACTGCTTTCCAAAATGCTTTCAATGCGAAAGATAAACCACAATGTATTAAATGCAAAACTCCATAAAAAAGAAGCCGATATTGTAGCCGAGGCCGGTAACCCGGGCGTGGTGACCATTGCCACCAATATGGCAGGACGTGGTACCGATATTAAGCTGATTAAAGAAGTGAAAGACGCTGGAGGCTTGGCCATTATAGGTACCGAGCGTCACGATTCAAGACGTGTAGACCGCCAGTTACGAGGTCGTTCGGGACGTCAGGGAGATCCGGGAAGCTCGCAGTTTTATGTATCTCTGGAAGATAACTTAATGCGTTTGTTCGGCTCGGAAAGAGTGGCAAAAATGATGGACAGGATGGGGCTTGAAGATGGAGAGGTTATTCAACATTCCATGATGACAAAATCTATAGAAAGAGCCCAGAAAAAGGTAGAAGAAAACAACTTTGGTGTGCGTAAACGTTTATTGGAATATGATGATGTTATGAACGCACAGCGGGAAGTGGTTTACAAAAGAAGAAGGCACGCGCTAGAAGGCGAACGCTTAAAACTCGATATAGCCAATATGGTTTTTGATACCTGCGAAGCTATTGTCGAGAGCAATAAAATGGCCAGCGATTATAAGAATTTCGAATTTGAGCTTATCAAATTCTTCTCCATAACCGCTCCGGTAAACGAAGACGAATTTAAACGTAAAACCCCGCGTGAAATTACCAACATAGTATACAAGCAAGCGCTAAAATACTATCAGGATAAAATTGAGCGCAATGCAAAAACTGCCTTTCCGGTTATTAAAAATGTTTATGAAAACCAAAGCAATAGGTTCGAGCGTATTGTAGTTCCATTTACCGACGGAATTAAAACTTTAAAAGTAGTGACGAACTTAAAGGAAGCTTATGAGTCGGAAGGAAAAAAATTAATAACCGATTTCGAGAAGAACATAACATTGGCCATTATCGACGATGCTTGGAAAACGCATTTAAGAAAGATGGACGAGTTGAAACAATCAGTACAATTGGCCGTCCACGAACAAAAAGATCCGCTATTGATTTATAAGTTCGAAGCTTTTGAGCTTTTCAAGGACATGATCGATAAGGTGAACAGGGAAGTCATTTCTTTCTTATTTAAAGGAGAATTGCCTACCGAAGAAACCAATAACATTCAAGAGGCCAGGGAAGTTAAAGCAAAGGAAAACTATAAAACTTCAAAAGAAGAAATCCCGAACAGCGATGAACTTGCCGCCCAAAACAGGGCAGCCGGACAAACACAGCAACGTCCTCAAGTAACAGAAACCATTGTAAGGGAACGCCCAAAAATTGGCAGAAACGACCGCATTACCATTAAAAACGTAATGTCGGGAGAAAATAAAACCGTTAAATACAAACAAGCAGAACCTTTGTTGGACAAAGGTGAATGGGTAATTGTTGAAGAATAAAAAACAATGCGATAACAAGAACTTTATAAAACATTTAATGTTTAATGAGTTAAAGCGGTAGAAGTATCATTTCTACCGCTTTTTTTTTGAAAAATTTTAAATACCTTTAGAAACGAAAAACCAACCCAAATAGGTAACTCAATCAAATGAGTTCTTGAATATCGTTTATAAATGGCCCAAAAATACAACTCTATATCCAGTAGGCTGGATGAAAAAATGCACCTGATCCTACATGTCAATTATTTTTCGTCGGCCTTAATGATATGTATTGCCTTAGTATGCTATTTTATTTTAGACATTAAATATATTGTACCACAAGTTCTTTTAGGGTACAGTGTTTTAAGTCTTTTAAATATTTTCTTGCTTAAATATCATAAAAAATTATTGGTAGCCTATCTCATTAGCTTAAACTTAGGGGTAATAGGCTCCATAATCGTGACCGTTGTTACGGGGGGAATTAACAGCCCCTTTATTTTCACTATGCCTTTAATTGTATTTGCGGGTTATATTTCTACCCGTAATTATGGGCAGTTTCATATGTATCTTATCCTTCTTTTTATCTTGCTCATTTATTTTCGAAACGAGATACACCTTAATTTTCCAAATGTAGTGCCCGAAAAATCCAAGGATGATTTTAGTTTAATGAGCGTGCTTTTCAGCTTGTATTTATTGGGCGGCATCTTTGGCAAAGTACTGTTGGGCAATTACAATAAGTTATATCAATCAAAAAAAGAAATCGAAAAAAAGAGCAATGAAAACGAAGTGCTCTTAAAAGAGATACACCACCGCGTAAAAAACAATTTACAAACCATTTCCAGCCTGTTGAACATGCAGGCCAGAACGACAGAAAACGAAGACACCAAAAAAATATTGACGAGTAGTCACAACCGGGTTTTATCTATGGCCATTGTGCACGAAATGCTATATGCCCGCGACGACCTCTCGAAAATAGAATATCGCAACTATGTAAAGCAATTGGTAAAATTCCACATAAAATCCCTGAATAAAGAAGACAAAAAAATAAATTTTAAAATCAACATCTCCAATATTAAATACAACATAGAAACGGCCATTCCATTGGGATTGCTCATTAGTGAATTTATTACCAATTCCCTAAAACATGCTTTTGTTAATAAAGACGAAGGAACCATTACAGTAACCATAGAAAAAACAGACCCCGAGTTCTACACGCTTATCCTTAGCGATAACGGAATTGGGTACAACACATTTGTGGCCGAAAACAAAACAAAGTCCATGGGTTTAAAACTAATACATAACCTTACGCGCCAATTAAGGGGAAATCTAGAAAAAATAGATAAAAGCCAAGGCGTAACCTACCTAATCCGCTTTAAGGAAATATAAAAATCATTGCCTGTCCAAATAATTCTTTAAAATGGTAATTTGTAGAATAACCAAACTGCCAAAAGCAATGATACCGTAAAGAAAGGTTTTTGGCAAGCTATTGGAAAAATTATTGAAATACGAAGAAAATTTTTCAACCGAATTATCCAATAAAACATCCTTATTGGGCAAGTAAGAGGCCAAAACAACAAAAATAACGGCCAATACCGCCACTACGGCCTTTGATTTATTGGAAATCAAAGCTTTAAACCTAACATTTGTTGATTCTGCCTTTACGGCATCCATAATATTAAGCTTCAAAGCCGTAGAGGGCTTTTCCAATCCCGCCTCTTTTATCATCTTTCGGGTTAATCCGTCCAGTTTTTGTTCTTCTTTCCCACTCATTTCATTGTAATTTATTTACCAATTCAATTCTACACCTTAATATTTCAAACAATTGCTTGCGTGCGCGAAACAATTTTATTTTAACATTTCCTGTACTTATACCAACTATTGTTGCTATTTCTTTCAAAGATAAGTCTTCATAATAATATAGGGTAATAATTGTTTGTTCTTCATTTGTTAAAGTTTCAATGGCCGCGCCAATAATTTTTTCCCTTTCTTTTTTTTCCAGGATATCCAGTGCGTCCTCAACATCATCAATTAAATTATAATTTATTTTTTCTATTTCTTCTGAAGGGATTTGCCTTGCATTTTTCCGCACCCTGTCCAATGTACTATGGTACACAATTTTATACAACCAAGTAGAAAATTTAGCATCTCCTTTAAATGATGCCAGGGAATGGTAACATTTTATAAATGCTTCTTGGACAATATCTTCTGCTTCTTCCCTATTTTTTACAATCCGTACCGCAATGGTAAAGGCCAATTGCTGGTATGTGTCCACAAAATAAGAAAAAGCATTTGTATCGCCCTTGAGTACCCGGTCTCTGTATATTGTATCCTGTTGGTTAGTCATTTATAAATAAGACGTTGGTGTTCTACTTTTGGTTACAAGATCAGGATTTTTTTTATTTTACTTTTTTTGTAACCATTTCGTTCCCCCATACGTCATACCAATAAATAATCAATTAAAAAACACATTTATGGAAGGAGTTATCGTTACCGGATTCGTTTTTGGAACCCTTTTCGGGATTTTTTACCTGTTCATTACCGCTAGGCACAAAGAACGATTATCGCTTATAGACAAAGGCGCAGACGCCTCTATATTTTACAGCAGCAAAAAGAGGACCGCACCTATCTGGAAAATATTAATATTAAACATTTCCCTATTGTTAATGGGAGTTGGCGTTGGTATTTTCCTGGCCGGGGTTTTACATTACAATTATAATGTAGACGCAGAGGTAGCATATCCCGGTACTATTTTTACCTTGGCGGGTATTGGTTTATTTCTTGGATTCAACCTTTCTAAAAAATTGGAATAATCATTTTTTACAATTAAAGTGTAGCGCTAGTAAGGAATTTGGTTAACTTAAGACTGATTAAAAAAATATATTTTTTATGAAACTTATAAAACTGAATTCTTTACTTTTTTTGTGCCTGTTTACCATAGGTTGCCAATCTTCTACTAAAAAGGATGCACAACAGGCCAAAGCAGAAGCAGATACAATAGCAACGATTCCCCAACAAGACCTCTCCCAATACGAAACTGCTTATTTTGCAAGTGGCTGTTTTTGGTGCGTAGAAGCTGTTTTTGAAAGTGTAAAAGGTGTAAAAGAAGCCGTTTCTGGATACGCTGGCGGAAAGGAAAAGAATCCAACTTACGAGCAAGTAGGCGCCGGACGTACCGGTCATGCCGAAAGCGTTATGGTATATTACGATCCAAAAGAAGTTTCCTACGAAACTCTGGTAAGGGTTTTTTTTGGTTCACAGGATCCCACAACCTTAAACCGGCAAGGACCCGATAAAGGCACTCAATACAGGTCTATTGCGTTTTATAAAAATGAAGACGAAAAAGAAATTATAGAGCGCTATATACAGCAGCTAGAAGATGAGAAGGTGTTTTCTAAACCTATTGTAACACAAGTGGTTCCTTTTGAAAAATTTTGGAAAGCCGAAGATTATCATCAAAATTACGAACGCCTCCACCCCGACAATCCTTATGTTAAAAATGTATCCATTCCACGGTTGAGAAAATTTCAAAAAAAATATCCCGAACTTTTAAAGGATAATATACATTAAACTATTGCAAAGTAACATTGCTATAGGCAGCAACAAGACTAAAGGTTTTGTTGCTGTTTTTTTGTGCATTGTACCCATTTGCAATTTCATTTCCATAATTTTTGGAAACACCCAGCACCAATGTTTTAGGGAATTTCACAGATGAATTGGAAGCATTGCTGAAAAAATTAAATGCTGTATCGGGTAGCTTCACCTTTGCTTCCGAATTGTCCAAAATTATATTCAGGGTATTAAACTCGTTGGATATATTGTTAATAAACAAGTCGCCAAAACTTCCATCAATAATGGCATCGCCCGTAAAATTATCGATGGCAACGTTGGATGATTTCGATGTTAATTTAATGCTGTTTACATCTTTTAGGCTTACCGATTCCACATAATTTACTTGTAACTCTCCCTGATGCCAATTATCTACTAAAATGGGTGAATATGAAGCATGTATTACAGAGTTTTTGCCAATTACGTTAGAAGCATGCAACCTTGAATAAGACAAGGTTGCATTTATGGTTGATGAATTATCGGCCAAGGTCACTTCGCCATGACGGACGTTCATTTTTAGCTTAGCGCCTTTGGGCATTTTTATTTTGATTGTTTTTTTAATCTTCAGGTTTTTGTCCCCGCTGTCGGACCTGTAAAAAAACACATTGGGAGCCCCCGAAGCATCACTGCTTCTATATTCTATTGCCTGTTGCCTTGCCTTCATTACCTGCTTTCGGGCTTTCTCTGCTTGTTTGTGTGCTTCTTCCCTAGCCTTTTCCAGTTCTACTCTGTTTATTTTTTGATCTTTCCGCATCTGTTCGTAATCTTTCATCATTTCTTCTTTATGGGCTTGCCATTCTGCCTGATGTTCTTTTACTTCCTGTTGCCATTCATCTAAATTGGCCTTGACCTCATCATCAAAACTTTTATTAAATTTTTCCTTCCATTCTTTTAAGTATTTATCCCCGTCCCGCTTGTAAGCTTCATAATCAAAAGAAAAATCTTCAAAATTAAAAGGCAGCGGTGGCATTGGGGGAACCGGTGGCATTACCATAATACTGTCGGGCATTGGCGGTAATGGCGGTATTGGGGGAATGGGAATGGAATCGGGAAAATCAAAATCTAAGTCAATATCGATATCGTCCATATCAGAAATCACGATTACGTTATCATCATTGGCCCATCTCATAACATTATTGGCAGTGCTTACCGAAACTTTATCGGCAGTGCCCGTTGCCTTAAAGTCCCAATCTTTAAAATATTTCTCGGCGTCTTCCTTAGAAACATCCTCTATTTCTATAACGGCCTCTATTTCTACCTTGTTTTTATTCCAGGTATTAAACTCAACATCGGCATAACTTGTATTTATGTCAATCGCTACGTCTTTATTTACATCAAAAGATTCTTTGTAGGTTTTCGATTGTTTTTGTGCTTGTACAAAAACCGATGACAAAAGCAATACAACTAGCAATCTATACGTTTTGTGTTGTAAATTTCTCATTTTTTGATTCTTTAAGTTCTTTAATCTTCTCTTTTAACCGGTATAGCAACTGTAAGCGCAACTGTAAATTGTTAATTAGTGCATTAATGGTTTGGTCGTTTGGACCCACATTGTTTAACTCTACGGTAAGCTCTTTATAGGCATCGTTGAGTTCGGACAGCCTGCCCATGTATCCGTCCAATAATTTTTTATTGGCATCGTTTAAATCTATATCTGCCAGCTCTAGGTTAATATTGGCAACATAATAATCTTCTACTTTTTTTAGGTCGGGAGATATGTCACCCAATGTAATTTTATCGGCTTCTTTATCAGTTTTTTGATCCACACCTACCACTTGTCCATCAATTGGTGTATTTGACTCTTTTTGATAGAAAAAAATACTGGTCCCAATACCCAAGAGCACGACTATGGAAGCGGCTATTTTCCATAAATAAGACTTCGGTTTTCTCTTTTTGGGAAACGTTGCTTCCAAAAGCTTCAAAAAATCTTCTTCATGCCCCTTTGGCAATGTATATTGCCCTTTATCTTTATGGTCTTCAAACATTTTTTTAATATCCTGTGCCATATGCTCTTTCTTTTAAAAGTGACTGCAATTTTTGTTTTCCGCGCAATAAATGTGTTCTCGATGTTGTATTGGTAATTTCTAGGATTTGCGAAATTTCTTCATGATCATATCCTTCAATTAAATACAGCATCACCACATATCTATATTTGTCGGGCAGCTTGTTTATGGCAAACTTGACATCGGCAATGTCCAGTGGGCTTTCCATTTCCCAATTTTCATCGTCTACAAGTTGCACAAACGATTCGTTTAACGATACGAAATGCTGCCGTTTGGACTTTAAAAAATCGATGCTTTTATTAATTACAATTCGCTTTAACCAACTTCCAAAAGTTACTTCTGCTTTAAACTGATCCAATTTTTTAAAGGCTTTTATAAAACTTTCCTGCATAACATCTTTTGCGTCGTCTGCATTTTTTACATAGCGCATGGCTATACAATACATGGCATCGCAATACATATTATAAAGCTTCATTTGTGCCTTACGGTTGTTTTGTTTACATTTTTCGATCAGATCAATTTCAAGCATGCCGGCTTGTCTCTTTTTTTAGTTGGATACAGTTACTATTCACCATTAAAGACGACGAAAAAAACAAAGCGTTGCAATTTTCTTCTTTTATTTATTTGATGTAGCAATTGTGCTATATTTACATTTTGTATTTTCGCTACTAATTTTAAGGAAACCCCTTATTATTTACAAAGAAACAACTTAATATATAATGCAAGAATACAGCATCCAAAACGATTTTATAAAACTTATTGCGCTCGATTATGGCGCTACCATCCACCAACTAATTACCAAAGATAAAAACGGAAATAATGTAAATATTGTTCTTGGATTTAAGGAACGGCAAGAATATAGGCACAATCAAGAATATTTAGGAGCTTCGGTAGGTAGGTTTGCCGGACGGGTCCATGAAAGCGGTTTTACGCTAAACAACCAACATTACACCCTACTTTCCAACAACGGTGCCCATTTGCATGGCGGAAAAGAAGGCTTTTCTTTTAAAACATGGAAATTGGAAACCATACATCAAGGCAATGATCCTTTTATTAAATTTTCATACACAAGTAGCGACACGGAAGAAGGTTACCCCGGAAACCTTCAGGTATTTTGCACCTATCAACTTAAAAAAAATAAATTGATAGTTACCTATGAAGCAAAAAGTGATAAAGACACTATTGCAAACCTAACAAACCATAATTATTATAACCTTGACGGAAGTGGAAATATTTTAAACCATGAGCTCATGATTGCTTCTGATAAAATTTTAACGAAGGACGAAAATGCTGTTGCCGATGGAGATTTTATGAGTGTTGAAAGTACGCATTACGACTTCAGAAGAAAAAATAAAATAGGCAATCAAATTAAAACCAAAGGCATAGACGATTGTTATGTACTTGCCAACAACGACCCTTTAGCGGTATTGTACGCTAAAAACACAGGCATAGAAATGACCGTTTCCAGCAACCAGCCCGGCGTTGTTGTGTACACCCCCGAAAATTTTGATGAAAATAGATTTTTAAACAAGCCCCTCCATAAATATCCTGCCATTTGTTTTGAAACCCAAGGTTTCCCAAATGCGCCCAATCAACCGCATTTTCCTTCAGTAATATTAAAAAAAGGCGAATTATATAAAAACGAAAGTGTTTTTGCGTTGACCGTAAAATAAATCTCTTTTAAAGAAATAAAAGATTAAATGTTTTATCGGTTTCTATTAAAAAAGTAAGCCCCGCCAAAAAACAAGCGGGGTTTATTATTTTATCAATGTCTTGTAATACGCTTATTAAAAACGTGAATTATTATACCATTAAATTTAAAGTAACGTCTATGTTGTCTTGTGTGGCGCGGGAATATGGACACACTTCATGGGCTTCGTTTATAAGCTTTTCTCCGGTTTCCTCGTCTATGCCCGGTAAAGTTACATCCAAAACAACTTCCAGGAGAAAGCCCCCCAATTCGGGGTGTTTGCCTATACCTACCGTTGCGGTAACGTCAAAATTATCTCCTATATCCACTTTATTTTCTTTGGCAACAAACTGCAATGCGCTCCCAAAACAAGCCGAATATCCAGCGGCAAACAATTGCTCGGGGTTTGTATGGGCCCCTCCCTTGCCACCTAATTCTTTTGGCAGTTCCAGTTTCATGTCTATCAACCCGTCATCGCTTTTTACATGTCCTGCCCTACCTCCGGTTGTAGTGGCGCTAGCTTTGTATAATGCTTTCATTTTTGATTTTTTTATATTATTCTCTAATATACCTTTATTCATACAGAATATCAGTATGGAAGTTATTAAATTTGTTTTAAAATTTTAGCATTTGTCCAAAAACAAGCCACATAAATCCGCTTTGAGCAAACACGAAGGGGTATCGCAGAACGAAACTACCAATCGGGCCGCCATTTCCAAATTTTTGAACAAGAGGAATAAAGACTTTTCTTCGGATGCGCTTGCCAATGCTATTGTTAAGGGAGATACCATAGCGCTTAGCAGAGCCATTACCTTGGTAGAAAGTACCAACCCGAAACATTTGCAAAAAGCCAACGAGGTCCTTGCCAAATGTCTTCCGTATACAAACAACTCTATAAGAATTGGGATTACAGGAGTTCCCGGTGTCGGAAAAAGCACTTTTATTGAAGCTTTAGGAAACAATATAGCCAACAATTCTAGTAAATTGGCCGTTCTGGCGGTAGACCCAAGCAGTTCGATAACCAAAGGAAGCATCTTGGGCGATAAAACCCGTATGGAACAATTGGCAAATAATCCAAATGTATACATCCGCCCTTCGGCTGCGGGCACTTCATTGGGCGGCGTTGCGCGAAAAACAAGGGAAAGCATTATTTTATGCGAAGCCTGTGGGTTTAAGTATATTTTTGTAGAAACCGTTGGTGTGGGGCAAAGCGAAACGGTCGTACATAGCATGGTAGACTTCTTTTTACTTTTAAAGTTGGCCGGGGCCGGCGACGAGCTCCAAGGGATAAAAAGAGGGATTATAGAACTTGCAGATGCCATTGTTATCAATAAAGCCGACGGCAATAATTTTAAAAACGCCCAAAAGGCCAAAGTAGAATTTAACCGGGCCCTGCATTTGTACCCGCCAAAGCCCAATGGTTGGGTGCCCAAAGTCCTGCTTACCTCGGCTACTGAAAGTACCGGGATCGACAAGGTTTGGGAACTTATTGAAATGTATGTGGACCAAGCTAAAAAAGAGTCGTTTTTTAGTAAAAAAAGAATGGAGCAACACACGTTTTGGCTACACCAAACCATTGAAGACCGCTTAAAATCGAATTTTTATAATAACGAGCAGGTAAAAAAAGCCTTGCACGAACAATTAACAGCCATAGAAAACAACCAAACCACCCCTTTTGCAGCCGCTCAATATTTGCTTTCCTTGGTTTCCAAATAATTTTTTTGCATACCAAACCACATATGTAACCATTACTTTGTTTTCTAAAAATCTTGTAATATAGAACGCTCGGCAGTAGTTGATTTTTACTGGTAAATACCTACATTTGCATTTGGTTTGCAGCTTTACAGTCAAAAAAATAGCTTTATAATTATGAATTACGAGTTTACTATTATTGTTCCTGTTTATAATGAAGAAGACAACCTGGAACGGGTAGAAAAAGAATTTAAAAAATACTTTGAAATAGCCGCAAAGCCTGCCAAAGTGCTTTTTGTTAACGATGGCTCAAAAGATAAGAGCCAAGAACTTATTGAAGCTATTTGTCAGCGCTCCAATCATTTTACCTATATTTCTTTTGTAGAAAACCGCGGGTTGAGCGCCGCCATAAAAGCCGGTTTCGACCATGTGGACACTCCGCTTTTGGGATATATAGATTCCGACCTACAAACCACCCCGGAAGATTTTAACGAACTACTAAAACATATTGAACATTACGATCTCGTAACCGGGGTCCGTGCCAATAGAAAAGATTCTTTTGTAAAAAACATGTCGTCCACCATTGCAAATGGTATCCGTAGGACCTTTACCCACGACGGCATGGACGATACCGGTTGCCCGCTTAAAGTTATTAAAAGCGATTATGCCAAGCGCATCCCCATGTTTAATGGTTTGCACCGTTTTCTACCCGCCATGATTTTGCTTCAAGAAGGTAAAATCGTTCAAATTCCGGTACGCCATTTTCCGCGTATCGCAGGAACGGCAAAATTTGGTTTCTGGAACCGCCTTATTGGTCCGCTTCAAGATTGTTTTGCATACCTTTGGATGAAGAAAAAGTACATTAATTATTCCATTGCTAAAAAAGGTTAAATGGCAGATTGGCTTATATACGCTATTGGGTTTCTCGCACAAATACTCTTTTCCGGGCGCCTTATTTATCAATGGCTTTCATCAGAAAAAAATAAAAAGGTACTAACACCGTCGCTTTTCTGGAAATTAAGTTTGTTTGCTTCCTTTTTACTGTTCGTATACGGTTGGTTGCGCGACGATTTTGCTATCATGCTGGGGCAAACGTTAACATACTTTATTTACATCCGCAATTTACAGTTACAGGGCGAATGGCAAAAATCGCCACGCTTATTGCGTATTTTTTTATGGTTTTTCCCCATATTAATTATTATTTATGGGTACAACAACAATACGTACGACATGCACCAGCTTTTCAAAAACGAAGATATTCCCTTTTGGTTACTAATCCTTGGTATTGTGGCCCAGGTAATATTTACTTTTCGATTTATTTACCAATGGATTTATTCCGAAAGACGCAAAGAGTCTTCACTTCCGGCCGGTTTTTGGCTTTTAAGCCTTTTGGGCGCTTTATTGATTTTAAGTTATGCCGTATTGCGAAGAGATCCTGTTTTACTGGTGGGACATTGTTTGGGAAGTATTATATACATTAGGAACTTACTTATTTTAAGAAAACAAAATGACTGAGTTTATAGAAAAGCATCCCGTTAAAATTATCCTGTTAGTATGTGCCCTTATATTTATAGCCAATCTGGACGTGATTTATGTAAATATCATGGAGGCGCGCAATTTTGTAACCGCCCGGGAAATGATACAAAACCATAATTGGGTACTTACCACCATGAACGATTACCCACGTTACGAAAAACCACCGTTACCAACGTGGCTTACCGCATTGAGTGCAATGGTGTTTGGGGTTCATAACCTTTTTGCGCTACGGTTACCGGCGGCATTATCTGCCATTGTATTGGTTTTCTTTTTTTATAAAACGGTATTGCTCATTAGCAGCAATAAAAAGTTAAGTTTTTACACTGCTTTAATCCTCCCTACTTCTTTCTATATTATCTTTTCGGGAAGAAACGGCCAATGGGATATTTTTACGCATAGTTTTATGGTTATCAGCATTTATTTTTTAATAAAAATGCTAAAGTTTGACCAACTTAAATGGGGCAATGCCCTTTTGTCCGGGCTCTTCTTTGGATGTTCGTTTTTAAGCAAGGGGCCCGTATCGTTGTATGCATTATGGCTCTCTTTTTTAATTGCCTACGGAATAGTTTACCGAAACGAACTAAAGAGAAAACATATCTTGCCCTTTGTTTCACTTTTGTTGCTGGGGTTTGCCATTGGCGCTTCCTGGTTTGTGTATGTTCGTTATGCCGATCCGCAGTCGTTCATGGAAATCGCCACAGAAGAAGCCGGCAATTGGACCAGCTACAACGTGCGCCCGTTTTATTATTACTGGAGTTTCTTTACCCAAAGCGGTATATGGACACTCCCCGCTTTTGTTGCATTGCTATATCCGTATTTAAAGAATAGAGTAAGCAACAAACGGCATTATACCTTTGTTTTTATGTGGACCATGGCTTCGGTTGTCCTGTTATCGTTCATTCCCGAGAAAAAATCGAGATATTTGCTCCCGGTGCTAATCCCGATGGCCTTTAATACTGCTTTTTATATAGAATACCTTGTAAATCATTTTAATAACATAAAAAAAGGCGAGCGTTTTCCGGTATATTTCAATTTTGGAGTTATTGCCCTTATCGGGATTGCCTTCCCCATTGGGGGATTCATCTTCTTAAAAGATAAATTAAGCGGCCATTACCCATCTTTCATCCTTACGGCCATTTTATTGTTTGCCATTGGTGCCGGTATTGTGTTTTTTCTTCGGAAGAAAGACACCGAAAAGGTCTTTTACCTCACTATTGGTTTTGTTATTGCCATTTTACTTGTTGGTTTTCCGTTGGCCAATACTTTTAATACCAATGAAGAATTTAACAATATAAATACGCTCGAAACTTCTCTGCCATTGTATTCCTTAGGCGAACCCGCCCCGGAAATGATATGGCATTTGGGACATTCGGCCCCAGAAATTCAACATGGTGGGCACCTTAACATACCAACCGAAGAAGAATTTGGAATTTTGGTAGCAGACGATAAAAAAGACGAATTAAAACGTATCTTTGAAAAAGATTATTCTATCGATTATAAAGAAAAATACGACATAAATTATACGGCAAACCCCAAAGACCGCGCATACAAAGCAAGGCTTACAAGTTCGTACTACATCATTAAAAAGAAATAAAATATGGCACTTAACAAAACCGAAAAGTTAGGATATGCCCTTTTGGGAATTATATTGATTTACAGTTTGTACCTAGGATTTACCAATCCTGATTATTTTAACAATACATATGCCGCCGAAGACCATACCGTAGAAAACGGCACTGCTTTTATGCTGCTTTGTATAAGTTTGCTGTGCCTAGTGCGATTGTTTACCATAAGTAAAGGCAAATCTATTACCTGGAAGCTGGGCGTTTTGCTTTTTGCCATTGTCTTTTTCTTTGGTGCCGGCGAAGAGATATCCTGGGGGCAACGTATTTTCGGGATAGAATCCGGCGAATACTTTTTGCAGCACAATGCACAAAAGGAAACCAACCTGCACAACCTTGTAGTGGGCGATACCAAAATAAATAAAATCATTTTTAGCCAGTTGCTCATGATCGGCATGGTTGTTTACCTGCTTGCCGTACCACTTATGTACCGTAAAATGGGCTGGGTTAAAAATTTAGCCGATAAATTTGCCGTCCCGGTTGTAAAATGGCACCAAACCATTGCCTTTATAGCTGCTACCGTTGCAGTTGCCCTTATTCCTGCCGATAGAAAGTGGGAAGTTTACGAACTAGCCTTTGGTTTGATTTTCTTTTTGATTTTTCTTTACCCCCTTAACGGATATCTTTTTAAAAAAGGGCAATTTAATTGATGAATCATTGAATAAGTATTGAATTTTTACACTTCCATCTTATAGCTCTCATTGTAAATCGACCCAAAGTTCAGTATAAATTTATTTATTGATTAATCAGTCCCTCAAAAAGTACTAGAGGAATACGTGAGAACGTCAGAATGCCAGAGCAATATATAAGAAAGTTAATGTAACGTGCTAGAACAGCTAAGTAGTGCAAAAATTAATACAAAAAGGATGAAATTCATATATTTTTCTTCATTTACAAGAAAATAAAGCAATATATTGATGTATTATCTTACCCACACTACATTAATTTTAATGTATTTAACAAATATTCTTCATTTTAATTCGTTTTTATAACGTTTATATACTATATTATTCCCATAACATAAAATTTTAGCAAAATGGGAATGAATAAATCTTTAAATGAAAAGCTTTTAATGTATGAAACTGCACTACATAATGCCGAACTGGTAAATGCCATAAAATTATCCATGGAAAATTCCGGATACAATGAAGCCAAGCTAGACGAGGGGAAAATATTATTAAAGGAGGTAAAAGAAAGATGCAATATTGTAACAGATTTTGAGAAAAACCTAAGAATAGCCTCATTGGCCTATAAAAAGGTGAAACAGCAGGTCAATTTAACCTACAACAGGCACCGTGCCATAACCAAAGTTGCCATGGATACCAATAAACCAGCCCTAAAAATCCTCAGGATCGACAAAAACCCGCCCAAGCAATTTGCATCTTGGCTGGAGAACGTATCGGTTTTTTATCAAACAATCGCCAAAGACAACGGATATCAAAAAAAACTAGATCAGTTTAATTTATACAAAGACGAAATAGAAAAGTCTATGGCCACGCTGGAAAAATTAAAGAAAAGCTATGAAAGTTACTATAAAATAAAAGGATTAAAAGAAGATAGTACTAAAAATAGAAATGAAATTATGGACAAGCTAAGTCATTGGATGAACCATTTCTATATTATTGCAAGATTAGAATTAAAAGACCGCCCGCAATTATTAGAGTCGCTGCATAAAACCGTGAAGAGTTAATTGTTAGTTGAGAGGTGTTACGCTGTTACGATGCTATGATGCTATATTGTTGAGAGTTGAGAGTTGTACGCCTCTAATAACTATAACCAACCTTTGAACCTTTGTAACTTTGCATCTTTGAACCTCTGAAACAAAAAACCTTTCCTCATTTATTAATTAACTCTTTAACTTATAGATATTATGCGACTTCCCCTTCGTCGAAGTGACAGTAACTTCGAATAGGGAATTAGTTATTTGTTAATAAATAACCTTGAACTTGAAACCTGAGACCTTGAACCTCTGGACTCTTAACAATATAGCATCATAACAGCGTAACAATAAACTCTAAACCCTCAACTCTTAACTCATAAACTTATCAACCATTATATGGTACAGTTTGGTAAATAGCCAGCCCAGAAGCATCCCGATGGAAATTCCGGTAATTATATCCAAAGGATAATGTACCCCTATGTAAATACGGCTATAGGCAACGGTAATACCCCAAACCACCAATAAAAAAGGTAACCATTTATAATATTTTTTTAATAAGACCGAAAAAAACGTAACTACAACAAAAGCATTGGAGGCATGGGCAGAAAAATAGCCAAATTGGCCACCGCAATAAGCTTTAACCAAGCGCATTTGCTGTGCAATTAACTCCTCATGGCAAGGGCGCAAGCGTTCAAATCCATATTTAAAGAGATTTGCAAGCTGATCGGTAGCAGTAATCATCAATGCCACAAGAAGGAGTATCAATATTGTTTTTTTCCATTTAAAAACATAGAGAACAAGTATTAACAACAAGGCATATAGTGGAATGGACGACCATTTGTTTGTCATAAACATCCAAAAAGCATCCCATTCGGTATTGCCAAGTCCGTTTAAATACAAAAACAGTTTTTGGTCGTATGCTATCAGTTTATCAATCATATTTATTATTCTTCATATCTACTTATTTCCCGGTCGTAGAAATCGTTGGCTGCTTGAATGAGGTTTTCGGCTTCTGTGGCCAATTCTTTTTCATCTTCAGCAGAAAAATCTTCCAGCCATTCAACCTCATCGTTTTCAAGGTTGATAACAAAGCGCGGGTAATCGGTATGGATGATAAAAATAGCATCTGGATAATCGGTATTATCGCCTAATAAAAATTTTGGTAGTTCCATTTATTGTTTTCGTTATTAGTTATTTATGGGGCCGTATGTCCCTATCGCTTTATTTTCTTACCATTTTATTCTTCCTGTATGCTTTCTTTAGCATGAATAAGTTTTCTTGTTAGGTAATTGAATCTAAAATACAAAAATATAGCTGCTATTGTAAGTCCGGACAACAAACCTATCCAAATACCCATATTTCCCAAGGAAGTTTTCAATCCAAAGTAATAAGAGATGGGGAAACCGATAATCCAATAGGCCACAAAAGTAATTATAGTTGGTATAACTACGTCCTGTAATCCTCGTAAAGCCCCTAGGAAAGTAACCTGAAGCCCATCGGAAATTTGAAAAAAGGCCGCAATCAATAATAATTGCGAAGCTACTATAATAACTTCGGTGTTATCGGCAAGGTTTATCATATCGTTTTGGTCCAAATATATGGTGGGCAACCAATTACGGAAAAGTATAAAGAAAAGCGCAAAGATAACTTCCAGGATAAATGTAAGAAAGAACACAGAAATGGCTATCCTACGGAGTTCCCTAAAGTTTTTTAATCCTTTTTGGTTTCCAACACGCACCATGGCCGCAACGCTAAGGCCAACACCAACCATATATGTCATGCTCGATAAGTTAAGCGCTATTTGGTTGGCAGCTTGTGGGTTTTTTCCCAATACACCGCTTAACCAAACAGCCGATGTGAAAATGGCAACCTCAAAAAACATTTGTAAGGCCGATGGCAAGCCCAGGTTTATGACTTTTTTTATCATTTTGCCCTCGATAACCTTCCATTTAAAGTGTGTTACATACTTCTTGATCTTACTATTTGTGGTAAATAGCCACCAAAGAAAAACAACCATCATAAAGCGTGATACCAATGTGCCAATGGCTGCACCGATAATGCCCAATTGTGGAAAGCCAAATTTTCCGAAGATAAATAAGTAGTTAAGTACAATATTTACAATATTTGCCACAACAGTGGCATACATGGGATATTTTGTTTGCGAGAGGCCATCTGAAAATTGCTTTAAAGCCTGAAACATAATAAGTGGTACCAACGAAAATGCAACCAAATCTAAATAAGGTAATGCCAACTCTACAACTTCGCGCGGTTGATCCATTAAATACATTAATGGTTTTGCAAAAAGCAAGATCACAAATAGCACAAGGCCAATAAGGGTAGATAAAAAGAGCCCGTGTTTAAGTGCCGAGCGCCCCTGTTCTATGTTTCCGGCTCCATCGGCTTCGGCAACCAAAGGTGTAATTGCCGTAGAAAAGCCTATTCCCAAAGACATGGCAATAAATATAAAGCTGTTCCCCAATGAAACTGCGGCCAGTTCGGCTGTACCCAATTGTCCAACCATTACGTTATCGGCAAAAGCCACAAAAGTGTGTCCGAGCATCCCTAAAATAACGGGAAAGGCCAAACGTAAATTGTAATTAAATTCTCTCGTATATCGTTCTAAGATCATGGAACTGTTTTGAGGGCGCAAAGATACATTTTACCCTTTTGATGTCCTAATGAAGAACAGGTTTTGAGTTTTAAATTAAACTGGAGGTGTTGGAAAACCTGTGTTAGATTTTCTTTGCTTCTTCCCAGAACACGTCCATTTCGGCAAGGGTCATTTCTTTTAACGATTTTCCCAATTCCTTGGATTTTTTCTCCAAATATTGAAAACGTTTAATGAATTTTTTGTTGGTGCGCTCCAGTGCATCTTCGGGGTTTACCTTTAAAAAGCGTGCGTAGTTAATCATTGAAAACATAACATCCCCAAATTCGGCTTCAATTTTATCATGTTCGGCCTTGTTGATTTCCTCTTGTAATTCGCCGAGCTCTTCCTGTAGTTTCTCAAAAACCTGCCGGGGTTCTTCCCAGTCGAAACCAACTCCGGCCACTTTATCTTGAATCCTGCTCGCCTTGACCAATGCCGGCAAACTTTTGGGAACGCCTTCCAGAACACTTTTTTTCCCTTCTTTCAATTTTAAGTTCTCCCAATTTTGTTTTACTTCTTCTTCGTTGGATACTTTTACATTTCCATAAATATGCGGGTGCCGGTTAATTAATTTATCACATATGCCATTGGCCACATCGGCTATGTCGAAATGATTGGTCTCGCTTCCTATTTTGGCATAAAAAACTATATGCAACAATAAATCTCCCAATTCTTTTCTAACTTCTTCTAGGTCATTATCCAGAATGGCATCGCCCAATTCGTAAGTTTCTTCAATGGTTAAATGCCGTAAAGATTCCAAGGTTTGCTTTTTATCCCACGGACACTTTTCACGAAGTTCGTCCATAATGGTCAACAAACGGTCGATTGCTTTTAACTGCGATTCTCTAGAATTCATAAAAAAGGGAATTTTTAGCCAATTTAAAAAAGTTTAAAAGAGCTCAATGGGTAAATGCAATTTTTTTATAGTTTTTGTATTGTAAATAACGCTTTTTCGCTTCGGAAAAAACAGGGAATTTCTCTCCTTTTTCTTTATTCAGCATTGCTATTTGATAAGCAACCTTCCATAAATGAAGCATTTCCTTCCAAGCATTAAAAAGTTTATACGATGGGTCGTAAATATGGGTTGGTTCTGCCCCGATGCCATTTACTTCCAGTATTTTAAAATTCTTGCCCTGTTTTAAATCGTTTATTGATTTGGCCCTAATATCAAACCTACCGTAAAAAAAACCTGGCATTTGCCCGTTTAGATCATCGAAAACCTTTAACAATTGGTTGTCCAAAATAGCATTTCCATTGATAAACTTTGTGCCCCGGTTATGATTTCCTATGGTTTCAAGTTTAATGGTTTTCCCTTCCGGAACAACATAATGCCATTTGTGCTTAAATTTTTTTTCTAATTTTTTATACTGAAGCAAAGCACGCGGTTTCTCTTTTATCAATTCCTCAAGGGTATGGGTTCCGTTCCCGGTAACGGTTAAAAATTCCTTTAAGGTAATTGAAGGAATTTGCCCCGAAGTTTTATTGGGAAACCGATAATAAAAAATACCCACTTCCACCGGGTATGCTATATATTCCTGAACAATATAATCAGCTTTGTTAAAGTGTATGCCCCTTAAATCTTCTTCATTTTTGCACAAATGCACCAAAAGTCCGCGAAAACCTATATTTGGCTTAACAATTATTGGAAAATGGAGGTTATTGTCTTGCAATGTTGCCTTTAATGCCTTTAAGGTACTCCCTTTGGCAATTAATACGGTCTTTGGCCTGTAGGTTTCCGGGACCAGTTGCAGGGTTGTGTATTTTGTATCGCTCAAAATAAAACCTTCGCCAATCGCAGGATTTACCTTTAAAAAATAAAACAGGCTTTTTGCTTTGATGGACAACCAATAATGCTGCAAAAAAACAGGTACATACAAAACCCACATGGGCCAATATTCCCACGAAGTAAGTTTTATATACAGCTGCTTCAATTTCATCGTTTACCCAGAATAGGGAGTTTTACATCTTTGGTCAATAATACCACAATACAGCAAACAAGGGTTACACAAGCCAAGGTAAACAAGGTGCCGCCGTCGTTGTTAAAATTTATGCCTATTATGGCTACATGCGATACAATTGCGCCAATCATCATCCCCACACCGATAATAGCGCCTATGTGGGATGTTTTTCTATAAAGCAACAAAATTCCGGTTATTAACTCCAAACACCCCAAGCCAATTCTTCCCACAGGTTCTGCGCCCAATTCTGTAAACAGTTTTACGCTGTCCGGATGGGCAGTAAATTTAAAGTACAAAGTTTGGATAAGGATTACCGCTGCAATAATTGCCGCTGCTCTTTCAACGTAATATTTCTTGTTTCTCATCTATTTTTGCTTTTTTATAGTATGTTAGCCCAATACTATTATTTAAGGCCTCTACTTGTGTGGTACTTACCGTTTTTACCTGCGGCATGTTGAGCACAAAAGAGTTGTTTGCATGAATACCGTGAAGTTTCAATATCGTTTCTGAAGTTATATTCCCGGTTGCCAAAAAAGTTTGAAATACTTCCAGTTTTTTCTGATGAGCTTCTTCATTGTATAAAGTTGCCGATGACCATAGATGAGGAATTTCCTTACTTAGAAAATGCATGTATTTTTTGGTTCCGTCCCAAACAAGCACCTGCAAATGTTTGTCTATTAAAATCAAGGTGAAGGGCTCTATGTTCTGGAGTTCTACATTTTGCATAAAGTTTAAAAATGAAGGGGATTCAAAGGCTTCAAAAACAAAATGCCCCCTGCTTTTTCGGTAAGGAAGTTTACGTTGGTGTTTTTCAAAAGCACCATTTAAAATGCAGGCAACCTTCGATTTGTTGTCGGTAGCAATCCAACTCCCGCCCTTTTCAGTATCAATGGGGGCCAATAATTTTAATTTATCCTCCATATAAACATGTTGTGGCAACGTAGTTTTTCGTAGCGGGTCCTCGTCCCGGTTTGAAGTTAAATAAAAGCCTTTTTCCGTAGGTATGTAACTTACTGTGCACATATGTTTTTATTTCTTATGGTAGAAGCGGCCACCCCGAATTGTTGATTTAGAACTATTGTTGGGTCCAGTTCTTTCAAGCCAATTTTAATAATGGCCAAATGGTGTACCATATGCTCTATGTTATAAACTAACTCCCGGTTTAAATTTGTGGAAACTTCTATTTGCCTTGAAGCGTCCTCATTGCAATAGCTACCCTTTAAAAGCAAGTTTACGTCCTTTTTTACAGATTTTATAAATGCCATAATTTCTTCAATTAACACAGTAGCATGTTTTGGTTGTGTTTCTAATTTTAAGTCGCGGTTTCTTGTGTCGTAATTTACTTCCCCAATTTCTATGGACAGCATCAAGCATTGGTAAAATTCCAAAATATGCCTTACGTGCATCCCTATCGATGAGCCGTTCAAGACTTGCAGGGGTTTTGCATATTGTTGAGCGTTAAAAAGCAGGATGATTTCCTTCAATTGTTGCAGGGTTTGATTGGTAGTTTGTTGAATCATTATTACTTGCTTTCTCTATTATGTAGCTATTACAATTGTTTCCTTACAAGTAAATTTACCAAAAAGAAAGCCCGCTATTTTTAGCGGGCTTTCTTTTTATTAACAAAACTTTGTAGATAATCTTTTATCCTTGCTTTTCTTTAGAGGCCTTTTCTTCTGCCGAAGCTTTTGCTTTGGTTGTAGTTTTTGCTTTGGCCGGGGTTACTTTTTTGCTTTTTTCTTCATCTCCAAAATCGGTAATGCCGTAATCAAGGAGTAAGTTGTACCATTGTATTACTTTTTTAATATCGCTGGCATATACTTTATCTTCATCGTAATCGGGTAAAATTTCAAAGAAGTATTCTTCCAACTTTATTTTTTCTTCTTTATGGCTTATCTTGGTTTTTTCGCCGTTTTCCTTCTGCTTTATTTTATTAAAGACCTCTTTTAAGGGCACTTCTTCGGTAAGCGTGTAAATGGCAATTTCTGACAGCAAGCTTATGTTGCTTCTCAAACCAACACTAATTTTTTTTCTATCGATTAAAGATTCTGCCACAATTCCCGAACGGGTTTGCGCTTTTAGCTCATAAAGTCCGGGTTTTCCCGTAATGGCTAATATTTTATCTAAGCCCATAAGTTATTATTTTTTTGAGAAAGCAAATATCTGTGCTTTGTATATATTATCAAAACGTTTAACGTGCTTTTTTAGCATCTGGAAAACGCATTTTATAATCAATTCGTATTTTTCCTTTGGAAATATTGGAAAGTTTTCCCTTTAAAAGCCTCTTTTTTAAACTAGAAAGCTTGTCTGTAAACAATATTCCTTCAATATGGTCGTATTCGTGCTGGATTACACGGGCCGCCAACCCTTTGTATTCTTCTGTGTGTTTGTTAAAGTCGGCGTCGTAATATTCAATTTTAATTTTTGGGTTCCTAGTAATGTCCTCGCGAATATCCGGTATGCTCAAACAGCCCTCGTTAAAGGCCCATTCTTCTCCTGTTTCTTCAATAATTGTTGGGTTAATAAATACCTTTTTAAATTGTTTTAGCGTTTCCCTTTCCTCATCCGCCAGGTCTTCGTCGTCTGCAAATGCAGAGGCATCTATTACAAAAAGGCGCAACGACAAGCCTACTTGCGGTGCCGCCAAGCCTACACCATATGCATTGTACATTGTCTCGAACATATTGTCGATAAGTTCGGTCAAATTAGGATAATCTTTGGGAATCTCTATTGCCACCTTTCGAAGTACCGGATCTCCGTATGCTACAATTGGTAAAATCATAATATCTATTAAATTAAGGATGCAAAAATACAAACTAAATCCAATAATACTATGCGAAGCACTATAAAGATGAAGATCATAGATTGTTTTTAAGTATTTTTATTCATAAAGTGCGACCGGAAAAATATTCGGGCACCTTATTTTACAATAACTTTTTTTGCGGTTTGAAAGTTGACTGTTGCTATGTTTAATATATATACACCGCTTCCTAAATCGGAGATGCCAAACGAAAAAGTTTTGCGCTCGGTTTCTACTACTTTTACCATTTTTCCGGTAATATCGTAAAAAGTTAAGCGTTTTTTACCTGTATCGTCCATAGACACGTTTAACATATCCCTTCTATTAACGGGATTTGGGTATATTTTCAGAGAATCGTCAATATCATCGAAACTGTAAAGCGATAACATTTTTTCCAATGTCCAAGGAGATGAATCGGAATCAATGAAATGGGTCATGGTTAATGATTTTGTGTGGGGCACAATCATTTCCTTGTTGTTTACCGTTGCCGGAAAAACAAGCTGGATAAAAAAGCATAAGATTAGGGTAATTCTCATTTCATTCACTTTATGTTTTAAAATGCAAAAGTTGTTCCAAACATTTTGCCAATTTGTTTATATACAAAGGTAAAAAAATTTAAACACCAAGCCTGTATTCTCTATCAATTTATGGTTTTTTTAGTTAAAAATTAACCTTTTAGCATTTTTATTGATTTTTCTCCAACTTATTTTTATTACTTTTTACTATGCAAGTACGACTGTAAAATAAGGGTGGCACTCACTTCGTCCAGCAGCTCTTTTTTTCTTCTGTTTTTTTTCTTGACCCCGCTGTCTATCATGCTCTGAAAAGCCATTTTTGAGGTAAACCTTTCATCGATGCGTTCGATTTCCATTTTAGGGATTTCTTCTTTTAGTTTATGTATGAATAAACGGATTTCGGCTTCAATATCAGAAAATTCATTGTTCAACCGCTTTGGCTGGCCAACCACTATAGCATCTACCGTTTCTTTTGAAGTATATTCCTTTAAAAAAGAAAGCAGTTCGGCAGTTGGTACGGTCGTTAGCCCCGATGCAATTATCTGTAATTCATCGGTAACGGCAATTCCCGTTCTTTTCCCTCCAAAATCAATAGCCAGAATACGTCCCATTTTTTTATTTTTCAACAAAAGTAAGGCTTTATTCCAATAATTTTTCAGTAGCCGCTCGATACAATAATTGGGCGTCGTTTTAAATTCCTTATAAATAACAACAAAATGTTATACTTGTAAAAAGTATCATGAAAATACAACCATCCGCTATATATTTGTAACAAAATATACCATTTATAATGAAAGAGATTCAAACTATAATAGAAAAGGCCTGGGAAAACAGGGAATTATTAAAAGAGCAGGAAACTGTAAACACCATAAGAAAAGTAGTTGAATTACTGGACCAAGGAACTTTACGTGTTGCCGAACCTACCGAAAACGGCTGGCAGGTAAACAAATGGGTTAAAAAAGCAGTAGTTTTATACTTTCCCATTCAAAAAATGGAAACCATTGAAGCCGGCCCATTAGAGTTTCACGATAAAATTCCGCTAAAGAGAAATTATGCCGAAAAGGGAATACGCGTTGTCCCGCATGCCGTTGCAAGACATGGTGCCTATATTTCTGCCGGTACCATTTTAATGCCCAGCTATGTAAATATTGGCGCTTATGTAGACGAAGGAACCATGGTAGACACATGGGCCACAGTGGGAAGCTGCGCCCAAATTGGCAAAAACGTACATCTTAGCGGAGGTGTGGGTATTGGTGGCGTTCTAGAACCTTTACAGGCCGCCCCGGTTATTATTGAAGACAATGCATTTATAGGCTCGCGCTGTATTGTGGTTGAAGGCGTTCGCGTTGAAAAAGAAGCCGTTTTGGGGGCAAACGTGGTATTGACCGCCTCAACAAAAATTATTGATGTTACCGGCGATAAGCCCGTGGAGATGAAAGGTTATGTGCCTGCCCGTTCTGTTGTTATACCCGGAAGCTATACCAAAAAATTTGCAGCGGGCAACTACAACGTTCCGTGTGCATTGATAATAGGCAAGCGCAAAGAAAGCACCAATAAAAAGACTTCTTTGAACGATGCCCTTCGCGAATACGATGTGGCCGTTTAAATACAGCTCAATAAAATATACAGAATCCGGGGTTTGATATCAAACCCCGGATTTTTTTATTATCGGGCAAGATAATATCTTTGCCGAAAATATAGCATTGGGCACAACAGCAAAATTATCGGCGGTTATTATTACTTATAATGAAATTAACTACATAAAAGATTGTGTAGAGAGTGTTTTGTTTGCCGATGAAATTATAGTTGTAGATTCTTTTAGTACGGACGGCACATGGGAATACCTTCGGCAACACGAAAAGGTAACGTCCGTTCAACATCCCTTTGAAAATTTTACCAAGCAAAAATCGTATGCGCTGAGCTTGGCCAATAATGATTGGATTTATTTTTTTGATGCCGATGAACGTGTTACGCCAAAGCTTCAAAAGGAAATTATCGAAACTATAAACAGCCCAAAAACATGTGATGCCTACTGGAATTACCGGACTTTTATGTTCAAAAACAAAAGGCTCTATTTTAGCGGCTGGCAAACCGATAAAGTTTATCGGCTGTTTAAAAAAAGTAAGTGTGAATTTACCAACGAACGCATTGTACACGAAACCTTAAAAGTAAATGGTACCGAAGGTAAGTTAAAACACAAACTGCTTCATTTTTCTTATAAAGACTATCATGACTATAAGGGAAAAATGATAAAATATGGACAACTTAAGGCAAAGGAAGCATTTTTAAAAGGGAAAAAATGGACATTCCTGCTACAATACCTCCGTCCTGCCTGGAAATTCTTTAACCATTACATTATCCGTTTGGGAATTTTAGATGGCAAAAAGGGCATAATAATTTGCTACCTGAATGCTTTAGGCGTTTACGAACGCTTTAAAGAGCAAAGAAGATTGCAGAACAGCTCTCAGAAACGATCATAAAAACTTTTCCCGGTACCAATCCACCTGTTTTTTTAGGCCTTCTTCAAAAGCTGTCTCCGGATTGTAATCAAGTAATTTTCGTGCTTTATCAATTAGCGCAGTAGTGCGCAATTGATCTCCCGGCCTTGGAGGGGTTATCTTCAATTTGGCTTTGAGTCCGATTATTTTTTCTATAAGTTCTATCCCCTGTTGGGTTGTATATTCAACATCGGAACCTATGTTTATAATTTCACCGTTAATTTTTTGTTCTTTCCCGATAACTGCTGCCATTCCCTTAACGATATCCCCAACATAGGTAAAGCTTCTGGAATGCTTTTCGCTTCCTTCAAATAAAGGGAATTCGGTTTGGTCGTATATAGATTTTATTAGTTTGGTATACAGCTTTTCCGGGCGTTCCCTTGGTCCGTATACAGAATACAACCTTAAAGAACATGCGTTTATTTTTCCTGTACGTTGTTCACCAAGAACCAGCTGTTCTGCTGCCAGTTTTGTCGACCCGTAAAAGGAAATAGGTTTTGGCAAGACCGTTTCTGGCAATGTGGCCTCTTTTCCATAAATAGAAGAAGTGGCAATATTTACAAACAATTTTAGGCTTGGGCAAGCTACTTTTGTCCAGTCCAACAGGTTTTGTGTTGCAAAAATATTGTTCCGCACATATTCATCTAGAGAAGTAGTTGCCGAAATGCCCGGCTGGGCGGCAAAATGAAAGATATAATCAAAAGCATCGGGCAATTTCTTTTGTAAATCTTCAGTTAAATCTGCTTTAACCAAATGTACTCCTGCCGCTTCGATATCGTTTTTATTAAGTTCTTTTAACTTAGGGCTGTAATAAGTTGAAAAATTATCTACTCCATATACCTCGTGCCCTTCTGCAGCAAAAAATTCTGCTGTATGTGAACCTATAAACCCGGCTGCTCCGGTAACTAAAATTTTCATTTCTTTTTATTTTCTTTTATTAATTTGGCATATTTCATATACGAAAAAAAAGCCTGTATAAGGGCAAAGGTAAAACCGTCCAAACCGTGGAATATTCCTTTTTTGAAGATATAACATTTAAAAAAAGAGGTCCAACCATGCACAAAAGGAGCCAAGAAAGAAGTCTTTTTCCCGTTTTTTACATATTCCTCAACCTGCCAATCGGTATATTGATTCTTTTTTGATATAATTTGATGAAAACCGGTCCAGCTATAATGGCGCAGGTGCATTTTGGACTTCAAAACATTTTTACCCGTTACGTCTTGGTGCACAATGGTTGTTCCCGGCTGTGCAGTTCTTTTGTCAAAAAACCGACAGGCATAATCGGGGTACCAGCCGGAAAAATTAATGAGCTCGTCCCTAAAATAGGTGTTTCTTCTAAAACGGTAACCATCGTACGGCGCATCAAAAAATTTTCCCGATTTTATAAATAAATAAGAATCTTCTTCCAACCTTTCGTCTGCATCTAAATTCAATATCCAATTGTTTTTACAAAATTGCAATCCATGGATACGTTGCGGACCATCGCCCAAAAATTTTTGCTGAATCACTTTGGCACCCATTTCTTCGGCTATTTCCACCGTCCTGTCGGAGCTATACGAATCTATCACGATAACCTCGTCGCAAACCCTAAACATATCTTCCACACAACCGCCTATCCACTTTTCTTCATTAAAAGTAATAACCAATCCGCTAATTTCCATTTATTAAATTTTCGATAAAAATACTAAAATCATCATTATTAATATACTTTTGCAGCTATTCAATTTTCCGTATAATGGTATTAACCAAGACTTCCTCATTAAAGAAAAATGTCTAGAAAAGACAAATATTTACCGGAAGACTAAAAAGTTTAAAGTAATTTTAAGTTATATCGTTAAAAAAACGATTTCACCAACATTGCAATAGCTTATCAAAAAAAATACTTAATGCACGAAGAAATAAAAAAAACGCTTGAGGCCCTCAATCAGGGCAAACTTATACTCTACCCAACCGATACCGTTTGGGGCATTGGTTGCGATGCCACCAATGAAGAGGCAATAAAAAAAGTGTATCAACTCAAGCAAAGGGACGACAGCAAGGCTTTAATATGTTTGGTATCCGACCTTAGGATGCTTCAAAAGTATGTATATGAAATTCCCGATGCCGCCTATGATATTATTGACCTGGCCACCAAACCCACCACTATTATTTACGACAGACCGTTAAACATAGCAAAAAACCTTATCGCCAACGACGATACTTTGGCCATCCGGATTGCTTCTGATGAATTTTGCCAAAAACTAATCCGCCAGTTTAAAAGGCCATTGGTTTCCACCTCGGCCAACATAAGCGGACTTCCAACCCCAAAATCCTTTTCAGAAATAAGCAATGAAATTTTAAAAGGTGTAGACTATGTGGTAAATTTGCACCGCGAAAAAAAGAATAGCCAGCCATCGTCTATTATTAAAATTGGTAATGATGCTACGGTTAAGGTTATTCGCAAGTAGTCTCGTATCTTGAATTTATTGAAAAATAAAGAAATTGGACATTTAATCATTTATTAGGGTGCCCATCCTGAAAAATTTGGCATCATAACTGAAAAAATACCGAACACCGAATACTAAATTGGAAAATAACAAACATAATAACGCCATACAACACCCTATATTCAAACTAATTGCAAAAGCTTCAGAAGCAATTCATGTAAAAAGCTATGTAATTGGTGGTTTTGTACGCGATTATTTTTTAAACAGGGAAAGCCCAAAAGATATCGACATAGTTGCATTGGGCAATGGTATTGACCTAGCGCAAAAGGTGGCCGAATTGCTCCCAAAAAAAACCAAGGTAACCGTGTTTAAAAACTTTGGCACCGCAATGCTAAAACACGATGACCTTGAAATCGAGTTTGTGGGTGCCCGCAAGGAAAGTTACCATTTTGACAGCCGAAAACCCGTGGTGGAAAACGGAACATTGGAAGACGACCAAAACCGAAGGGATTTTACCATAAATGCACTTGCCATTTCTTTAAACAAAGAAGATTACGGAAACCTGCTCGACCCTTTTGATGGAATATCCGATCTTCACAAAGAAATTATCCGCACTCCTTTAGATGCAGATATTACCTATTCTGACGACCCTTTACGCATGATGCGCGCCATAAGGTTTGCTTCTCAGCTTAATTTTAAAATTGAAAAAAAATCGCTACAGGCTATCAAAAGGAACAAAAAACGGATAAACATTATTTCCAACGAACGCATTGTAGATGAATTGCATAAAATATTGCTCAGCGAAGTCCCTTCAACGGGCTTTAAACTCCTTTTTGAGACCGGCCTGCTTAACATGATAATGCCAGAACTTACCAACCTTCAGGGCATTGAAGAAAAAGAAGGGCAACGGCACAAAGATAATTTTTGGCATACCCTGGAAGTTGTTGATAATATTTCTAAAAACACAGATAACCTTTGGTTGCGCTGGGCTGCTTTATTGCACGACATTGGGAAGGCTCCCACAAAACGTTTTGATAAAAAAATTGGCTGGACATTTCACGGACACGAATTTGTGGGCTCCAAAATGGTATACAAACTCTTTAAAAGACTGCATATGCCATTAAACGATAAGATGAAATTTGTCCAGAAAATGGTACTCATGAGCTCCCGCCCCATTGTTTTAGCGCAGGACATCGTAACCGATTCTGCCGTAAGACGACTTATTTTTGATGCCGGTGACCATGTTGAGGATTTAATGACTTTATGCGAAGCAGACATTACCACAAAAAACCCAAGGCGCTTCAAGAAATACAATAACAACTTTAAAATTGTGCGTCAAAAAATTGCCGAAGTAGAAGAACGCGACCATGTACGCAATTTTCAACCGCCCGTAGATGGAGCAGAAATTATGGAAACATTTAATTTAAAGCCTTCCAAGGAAATTGGAATTATTAAAGAAGCCATAAAAGAGGCCATTTTGGAAGGTGAAATCCCTAATGAACATGATGCCGCTTATGCTTTTATGATTGAAAGAGGAAAAAAACTTGGATTGACGCCAGTTGAGAAATAGGGATTAGTTAATGGTTAATTGATAATTGATAATTGATAATTGTTAATGGTTAATTGTTGTCCTTATAGAACTTTGAACCTTGAATAGTAATTAGGGAAAAGGGATTAGTCCATCCGCTGGTGACAGCATAGCTACGTAACAGTATAACAATGAACTAAAAACCAGAAACCTTTGAACCTTTGAACCTTTGAACCTTTGAACCTTTGAACCTTTGAACAATAAAAAAAGTGAAGAAAAACTTTAGAAAAATAGCAAAAGTAACCTTGGTACTGGTATATCTGGTTATTATCGCCGGGGCCGTTGTACGAATGACCGGAAGCGGCATGGGCTGTCCAGATTGGCCTAAATGTTTTGGTTATTATGTTCCTCCTACCAATGTTTCTCAATTAACATGGCAGGCTGGACGTTCCTTTAAAAAAGGCCAGGTTATTATTGTTGACCAAACGCTTCAGGTAGCCAAGAAAAATTTTACCACCGGAGAAAATTATAACAAAACCCACTGGGAGCCCTATACCAAACACGATTACGCTATTTTCAATCCACTGCATACCTGGGTAGAATACATCAACCGTTTGTTTGGTGCCCTTGCCGGGTTTGCCACACTTGTTATGGCCTTTGCTTCTTTTTCGTTTTGGAAAAAAAACAAATGGATCCCCGTACTTTCGTGGCTTACCGTTTTTGGCATGGGGTTTCAGGCATGGCTGGGCGCTACCGTTGTTTACTCTGTGCTTGCCCCGGTAAGGATTACGCTCCATATGGTAATGGCATTGCTTATTGTGGCCATGATCCTTATTATTATTTATCAAACAAAAAAAGAGTATTCCCATTTCGGGGGTCATAAGCTTTTTAAAAATGTACTGTTGCTTGCCTTATTACTTACACTTGTACAGGTGGTTTTGGGCACACAGGTAAGGCAGTTCATCGACGAACAAGTAAAAGATCATGGTATTACCAATAAAAGCCTATGGCTTTCGTCACCGGAAACCGACTTTTACATACACCGTTCGCTATCAATTTTAATTTTTATCACCAATGCCTTCCTCTTCATAAAAAACCGAAGTTTAAAACCGGGGTTTTCAAAAATAAACTGGATATTCTTCCTTATTGTTTTAGAAATCGCTACGGGAATTTCCATGTATTATTTTAATTTTCCTTTTGGCAGCCAACCGCTACATTTGGTTATTGCCTCCATACTATTTGGCGTACAGTTTTATTTACTTATGGAAAGTAAGCCCAAAAAGCTAATAACCTAAATATTTGTGCTGTTTGCATTTAAGGCCCACTGTTGAAAAATATCTTTTTAGAATACAAATTGCCAAATGAAATTAAGCCAAAAACTTTGTAACTTGCAACCTGCTGAAAAATGAAAAACCATGATTTATAAATTCAGAATAATCTTAGACGCCGAAGAAGATGTATTTAGGGACATTGAAATAGAAGGCAACAATACGCTGGAAGATTTCCATAATGCCATATCGCAGGCCTTTGGTTTTGACGGTACCGAAATGGCTTCTTTCTATGTAAGCGACGAAGAATGGAACCAAGGTGAAGAAATTGCCCTTTTTGACATGAGCGAGACCGGAACCGATGTAAAACTCATGGCCGAAACTTATATGGAAGACCTCCTGGATGAAAACAACAGGAACCTAATTTATGTATACGACTTTTTTAGCATGTGGACATTCTTTGTTGAATTGGCCGATATTGCCGAAAAAGAAGATGGCGCCACTTACCCAAACCTTTTGTATGTGCACGGGCAACTGCCCGACGCACCACCCGTAAAAAAGTTTGAAGCCGAAGATCTCTCTGAAGGTGACGACAATGGTTTTGACCTCGATAATTACGACGACCTTGATTTTGATGAGCATTGGAACTAACCCAAGCACAACATTAAAAGCAAGGTTCGCACGGTTCAAGAAACACTTTTGGTTTATTTAAAGATTACAAACCCATTAAAGGTTACCGTACCGTTACGCACATAAAACCCGACGGATAAACCATTGATTTAACAATCCTAACAGCATAACCAGATAACAAAAAGCATGATTAATTTATATCCCACACAAATAGAAAGCCTATCCATTCACAGAATAGGAAACAAAAGCAAGAGCGAAGGCACATTTTTTTCAGAAGAACCTTACCGCCTAAACGATGAAATAACAGGACTGCTCAAAGAATACTTTTTTAAGCCTTTTAGGGACAAAGAAGAAAATTATTACCGTTTCGACCACGAAGTCGACCTTGATTATAACGAACTATATTCCATCGCTTCCGAAGTATTTGCAGATCCGCCAAGCATCCACAAACAATCCAAAAGCATTGCCACACATTTGTACGACCAGTCCAACCATCCGCACATAAAAAGCGGCGAAGTATATGTTGCGTACCTTTCAGATGTGGTTCTTGATAATGAAAAGTACAATGCCATTGGGGTTTTTAAATCAGAATTAAAACACGATTTCCTTGAATTTGAAGAAAAAGGTACCAATCTGGAAATCTTAATCCGCCAGGGAATCAACATTAACAAGCTCGATAAGGGGTGCTTAATTATAAATGCCAACAAAGAAGAAGGATTTAAAATTTTATCGATCGACAGCAACCGCTACGACACCAAATATTGGCTGGAAAACTTTTTAAGCGTAGATGCCCTTACCGATGAAACTTTTTTCACCAAAAAATATTTAAAATTTTGCCAAGACTTTGCCAAAGATGTGGTCTTGCCTGCGGAAGACAAAAAAGAAGAAGTTATGTTCATGAACCGTGCGGTGAATCATTTTGCCAAAAACGATGCTTTTGAAGAAACCAATTTCTTGAATGAAGTAATGGACAATCCAGAGCTTATTCCCGAGTTTAAGCATTATAAAACCGAAAAAGGCCCAAAATACAGTATCGAAGATGTATCTTCTTTCCCAATTGCCAACAAAGCCGTTTCGGATGCCCGCAAAAAAATTAAAAACGTAATCAACCTAGATACCAATATTCAAATAAAAATGGACTTCATCAACCCGGAATCTGCCGAGAAATTTGTAGAAAAAGGCTGGGACGAAGAGAAGCAAATGTATTATTACCTGGTTTATTTTAACAAAGAACAAAAAAGCTAGCATAAGCACCTATTTAACAAGAGAAGATATAGCAACATATGTTAAACACTGATTATAAGAAATTGAATTCAACAAACTCCTGCAAATCTTTTTCCTGACCTTGCAGGCATTCATTTCAGCTCTAAAATACCTACAAGGTTTCCAAAAAACCTTGCAGGAATAAAGCAAACGTAATAGAAGTGTTGACTTTTCTTATGTAAAACCTATGTTATATAAAAAGGGTTAAAACATATAGTATCAACCAGAGCCCTGCCCGAATATTTTTCGGGCAGCATTTTAAGTTTTAGCTTTGTTGCTGTAATTTTTTATTCGGTTATTTTATTTTTTAAGTCCATTCTATCGTGCAAAATTCTTATGACTTCAATTTCGTCTTTTGTTATTTGTTGATAGAATATGATATGCTTCCCAGATTTTAGTCCGAGTATATTGCTGCTTATTCCAGTATATGTTCTTCCCAGGGTTGGATTTTTTCCAATTTCTTTACAAGCAAATTTTAATGTGGCATAATATTTATCTGCTTGGATTTCAGACCACATATCGAACGTATAATCCCAAATTTCATTTAAATCGTTTATGGCTTCTTGTCTTAAAATTACTTTAGCCATTTTTTCTCTTTTCTGCTTTTAACTTTTTTAGGTTTTCGTCAAAATCAAAGTTTTCAACTCTCGGACTATTCAATCCCTCTTGAATTGCATTTCGTAAAGCAGTGGACTTACTTTCTTCATCTTCTAAAAGACGAAGTCCGGCACGAATTACTTCACTTACATTTTTATACCGACCGGCAGAAACTTGTGTCTGCACAAATTGGTCAAAATAAGTTCCGAGTGATATTGATGTGTTCTTGCTCATAATTCAAATATTTACTCAAAAATACCAAAATTTGGTAAGTTTAACAAATTGCGTCCTGTCCTAAAATACATTTTTATCCCTTTAATAAATGGAATAATGTGCATTTTTTTGGTTTTTAGTAATGAGAATATAGAAATAGCATGTCAATTATACTCAAAACCTCATTAGATACGTCCAACAACCTATCTGGATACGTCTGGAACCCCAACGGATACGTCCAATAACCTATCTGGATACGTCCGGAACCTCAACGGATACGTCCAACAACCTATCTGGATACGTCCGGAACCCCAACCGATACGTCCAACAACCTATCTGGACATATTCGAAACCCCAACGGATACGTCCAACAACCTATCTGGATACGTCCGGAACCTCAACGGATACGTCCAACAACCTATCTGGATACGTCCGGAACCCCAACGGATACGTCCAACAACCTATCTGGACATATTCGGAACCCCAACCGATACGTCCAACAACGTATCTGGACATATTCGAAACCCCAACGGATACGTCCAACAACGTATCTGGTTAGGTAAAAAATAGGTCTGGATATGCATCGGAGCAACTTAAACACCACTTAATGAGTAAACTACCCCGCCAGATGTTTGTTAGGAATCGTGCAGCAGCCGTTTCATGCTTACATCTTCGTAATTTCTTCTTACAAATTCCAGTGCTACCCTTACCACTTGGCCCATGGAGCGGCAGCGCTTAAATTTTAGGTCTAATGTATAATTATACAGCTCCTGTTTTAGTTCTTCCAAGTTTTCTTTGGTGGTAATATGGTCGTTTACCATACAGCGCAACAATGCTTTTAATCTTTTCTTGGATGTCAAGATCCGCTTTGCCAACAAAGAGCGTTCTTCTTTTTTATATTGTTCTATGGAAGCGGGTTTTAAGCGTTCTTCTACCATTTTTACCATCTGGTAATTTTCTTTAAAAAATTGTGGTTTGTATACCTTAAAGTTCCCTTCGTAGCACTGCTGGTCGAAATCTATTGCGCGTATTTTAAAAATTACATTGTCAAAATCGTGCACGGGTATAATTACGTAATTGTAAGAGCGCATATCTCCCAACAACCTTATCATGCAGCGTTCGTTAAACTTTACAAATTCTTTTGCAATCTGGCTTTTTTGTATGTCGGTACATTCGGGCAGGGCATTTTTTATAAATTCATCGCCCGGGATTCCAGAAATATGTTCTTCGATCAAGGTATCGTGGTAAACGGCAAAGTTAATCCGGTTGGGCGACAGGATATGTTCCAGTTCGAGCCCGTATACCCGAGAGGCATCGGCTTTTTTTACATAAATATAGGTATAGTTGTCATTGAGGATATTTCTAACCTTTATGCGGAAAGGCTGCGAGTTGCCAAAGGTGCAAAAATCAATGGCATCTATATTAAGGTACTGAAAGATGTCTTCGTTTCCATCAGAAAAAATAAGCGTATATACCTGTTTTAAATGGTAATCGATCTCTGGGCGTTCAAATTCAGAATAATAAACACGTATCCAAAGCGTATCGTTATCATCTTCATCATACACTACAACAGAGCCGGAAAACCGAAGCAGGTCGTCATAAGATATGGGTATCTTTGTGGTCCGGTTGTAGCGCTCCAGATAGGTAAGCAACCGTTCGTTTACTGGATAGCTGGGCTTCTTTTTCGACATTAATTTTTCGCTCATCTCGTGTTTTCTTATTAATTAATCAAATTTAATCTATATTATTGTAACAAATCAACATAGAATTCGTCAAGTTAATAGAATCAACTCGAAAAAAGAAAATTTTGGAAAATATTCTTACAGTAAATAACCTCACCAAGAAATTCGACCTTTTAACCGCCGTAAACGATGTTTCCTTTAACATAAAAAAGGGAAACGTATATGGTATTTTAGGGCCTAACGGAAGTGGGAAATCGACCACCTTGGGCATTGTGCTCAATGTTGTTAACAAGTCTGCCGGGGATTTTTTCTGGTTTGACGGGAATACTTCGACACACCAGGCATTAAAAAAAGTAGGGGCCATAATAGAACGCCCGAACTTTTACCCGTACATGACCGCAGAACAAAACCTGAAACTGGTTTGTAAAATAAAAGAAGTGCCAAACGATAAAATCCATGAAAAACTGGAGCTCGTTGGGCTGTTGGACCGAAAAGACAGCAAGTTTAAAACTTATTCCCTCGGGATGAAACAACGCCTGGCCATTGCCTCTGCACTTTTAAACGACCCCGAGATTTTAATTCTGGACGAGCCCACCAACGGATTGGACCCGCAGGGAATACACCAAATCAGGGAAATCATAAAAAAAATTGCCTCCATGGGTACGACCATTCTTTTGGCCTCTCACCTACTTGATGAAGTTGAAAAGGTATGCTCCCATGTTATTATTTTAAGAAAAGGACATATGCTCTATTCGGGCAGGGTGGACGAAATGATTGCCAGTCACGGCTTTTTTGAACTAAAAGCAGATAACGAAAAGGAATTAATGGCCGTTTTGGAAAAAAATCCCGCTTTTGGTTCGCTAAAAATTGAAAATGGATTGATTACCGCTTTTTTAAACGAACCCATGGACGCTACAACATTTAATAAATTTATGTTTGAAAAAGGCATTGTGCTCTCGCATCTGGTTAAAAGAAAAGAAAGCCTTGAAGAACAATTCCTGACAATTACCAAAAACCAAGCTAACTAATGAAACGATTACTCCAAATAGAATTTATAAAACTCTGGAACAACAGGGCCAGCAGGGTCTTAACTATTGCATACTTTATTTTGCTCACTTTTATCGCCCTGTTTGCAACCATAAAATTTGATATAGGCGACGTACATTTTCAATTGGCCGACCAAGGAATTTTTAATTTTCCGTACATATGGCACTTCAATACGTACATTGCCGCTTTTTTCAAGCTTTTCCTGGCCATTGTTATTGTTTCCATGATGTCCAACGAGTACAGCAACAAAACCATAAAACAAAATTTAATAGACGGGCTTAGCAAAAAAGAATTCATTCTTTCTAAATTTCTTACCGTGGTGGTTTTTTCTATTATTTCTACCATTTTTATTTTTGTGGTCTCTTTGATTTTAGGGATGATTTATTCTGATTATACCGAACTCAGCATTATATTTTCTGACCTTGAATACTTTTTGGCCTTTTTTGTAAAGCTCCTGGGCTTCTTTTCATTTTGCTTGTTCTTGGGCATTTTTGTAAAAAGATCGGCTTTTGCCCTGGGCTTTTTAATACTCTGGCAAGTGTTCGAAGGCATTTTTTACGGGCTTGCACATTGGCAACTGGACAGCAATATAGCAAATGGTATTTCTCGGTTTTTGCCGCTAGAAGCCATGAGCAACCTTATAAAAGAGCCGTTTAGCCGTTTGGGGGCCGTACAATCTGTAGCCAGTCAAGTTGGGGAATCTATTACCAAAGACTATTCGGTGCATTGGTACGAGATACTTATTGTTTTAGTATGGACATTCATTTTTATTTACTTATCTTTTGCCTTATTAAAGAAAAGGGATTTATAATCCACAAAAAACAACCTAAACTAAATGATAGCCCCATCAACTATCAAAAGCTGTTTTTTAATGGCACTACTCTACTTTTCGGTCAAGGAAATGCAGGCACAGACCAATGCATTGCCAAACGATTGCGTAAATGCCATAACGGTATGTGGCAGTGGAATGATAAACAGTAATGCCAACGGAAGCGGCGTCCAGGAAATAAGCAACAATGCCTGCAATAGCATGGAACACAATAGTTTGTGGCTAAAAATAAATATTGTCCAGGCAGGTACTTTGGGATTTACCTTACAACCCACTAACACCGATATTAAAGTAGATTACGATTTTTTTGTGTTTGGCCCCAACGCCAATTGCACCAATATTGGGCAGTCCATACGTTGCTCGACCACAAATCCAAACGCTGCCGGACTTACAAATAACCTTACCGGAATGAACGGCACGGCAAGCGAAACCAGCGAAGGCCCTGGGGAAGAGGGCGATGGTTTTGTAAAATGGCTGGATGTCTCGGTTGGCGATACTTATTTTATTGTAATCGACCGCCCTGTAGGAAGCGGCGGGTTTAACCTTGAATGGACAGGATCTGCCACAACTGAAGGCTCCCCTTTTCCCGGTACGCCCATAGCAAATGCAATAACCGGCCAAGAGATATGCAACAGTACCGGAATGCATACATTCTATCTTTCGGCAATGACAAACAGCATAAACCCCGACCCCAACAACAACGTTAGCTTTTACGGCACCGAAGGCGATGCTTATGATCAAGTAAACCAACTCTCGCACAGCTTAACGCTTGATAATTCTTCTCAAAAAATATATGCACGCGTTACCAACGCCAACGGTTGTTTTGATATTACCGATTTTGAGCTTTCATCCTATAAAACCCCTGTACTAAACAATATGGATTTTGTGCAATGCGATTTGGATATTACAAATTCTACCGATGGCAAAACGGTATTCAACCTTTCTCAGCTAAAAGAACAAATAACCAATAACAGCAATACCCAAATTCTTTATTATGAAAGCGTGGCCGATAGAACAAACAACAACCCCGTTGCAAACCCCGAAAACTATATAGGGCAAGACCAACAGGTTCTCTATACCAAAGCAATTGCCCCAAGCGGATGCGAAAGCACTTCCGAAGGTAAAATTACGCTTTCTGTAAAATCCACAACCGCCAGTTTGCCAAAGGCAGCACCATATTTTACTTGTGATTTAAATGCTGAAGATACTGTTCTGGAAGGAGCTTTCGACTTGGCCTTTATCAAAAAAAACGCATACCCAAACCTAGATGTATTTCTTTATAAAAGCCGCGATGATGCCGCTTTGGAAGTAAATGAAATTACATTGGACGAAATTATTTCCGAAAGCACAACCTTGTTTGCACGCCTTGAAAAGAACAACGAATGCCAGGGCGTGGAAGAAATAGACTTAACCGTAAACCCAACGCCTCAAATAAAACTTCCCGATGCCTTTCCACTTTTATGCCTCAACATTGGAAGTCTCCCAATAACCGCCCCAAGCGGATTTGACCTTTATAAATGGTATAAAATTGATGAAAACAACCAAGAAAAACTTATAGAAACCCAACAGACCATTAAAATTACCGAACCTGGAAATTACCGTTTGGAAGTAAGCTATGTATACAATAATTATGGAACCACCAAGGAATGTAGCAATAGCAAAACATTTAATATTGAAGCATCTAATATAGCCACTATTTTAAAAGTTGATGTCGAAGATATTTCTGAAAACAATAAAATTGCCGTTTTGGTTGAAGGGGAAGGCAATTACGAGTATGCCCTTGACACGCCATATGGAACATACCAGAACAATAACATGTTTGAGAATGTCCCAAATGGTTTTATAGAGGTATATGTACGCGACAAAAATGGCTGTGGCATGGTAAGTCAAAAAATATCGGTTATTGGTTATGACAAGTTTTTTACCCCAAATGGCGATGGCTACAATGATTATTGGAGAATACACGGAACAAATGAAACATTTCAGGCCAATTCCCTAATTTTTATATACGACCGATACGGGAAGCTCATTAAACAAATACGTCCTTCAAGTAAAGGCTGGGACGGGAATTACAATGGCATTCCCCTCCCGTCATCTGATTATTGGTTTTCTGCAACCCTTGAAGATGGACGCGAATTTAAAGGTCATTTCACGTTAAAAAGATAAACCCCCATCGGCTGGGCAAAAAATTTAAAATAGTCAATGCCAAAACATTTCTTCATTGACAAGTTGGCTTCCAATTGTCTAATTATTAAACAATTTTCAATCTGTTTCCAATTCATAATTTGCTAATTTTGTAAGATGCGATTCAAAATAAAATCAAATTACAAACCAATGGGGGATCAGCCCGAGGCTATCCGTCAATTATCAGAAGGTATCGAGGCCCATGACAAATACCAAACCCTTTTGGGGGTAACGGGTTCCGGAAAAACATTTACGGTTGCCAACGTTATTCAGGAAGTACAGCGCCCCACCTTGGTCTTGGCACATAACAAAACGCTTGCGGCGCAGTTGTATTCAGAATTCAAACAGTTTTTCCCCGATAATGCGGTAGAATATTTTGTTTCTTATTACGATTATTACCAGCCCGAAGCCTACATACCCGTAACCGGTACATATATTGAAAAGGACCTCTCCATAAACGACGAAATTGAAAAGCTACGCCTTAGCGCAACCTCTTCCTTGTTATCGGGAAGGCGTGATGTACTGGTGGTGGCATCGGTATCGTGCCTGTATGGTATTGGAAACCCTGTTGAGTTTCAAAAAAATGTAATTTCTATTGAACGGGACCAGGTAATTGCCCGCACCAAATTGTTGCACCGTTTGGTACAAAGCTTATATGCAAGAACAACAGCCGAATTTACCCACGGAAGTTTCAGGGTGAAGGGCGATGTAGTGGATGTATATCCGAGTTATGCAGACGATGCCTTTAGGATTCATTTTTTTGGGGATGAAATCGAAGAAATTGAAGCCTTCGACCCAACTACAAACCGCGTTCTTGAAAAATATGACCGGCTAAATATCTATCCGGCAAATATGTTTGTTACATCACCGGACGTTTTGCAAAATGCCATTCACCAAATACAGGATGACCTTGTAAAACAAGTAGATTATTTTAAAGAAGTCGGGAAACCCTTAGAAGCAAAACGCTTGGAAGAACGTACCAATTTCGACCTGGAAATGATTCGCGAACTGGGTTATTGCAGCGGTATTGAAAATTACTCCCGCTATCTTGACGGAAGACAGCCCGGCACCCGGCCATTCTGCCTGCTGGACTATTTCCCCGATGATTACTTAATGGTGGTAGACGAAAGCCACGTTACCATTCCACAGGTACATGCCATGTATGGAGGCGATAGAAGCCGGAAAGAAAATCTGGTTGAATATGGGTTTAGGCTCCCTGCTGCCATGGATAACAGACCTTTAAAGTTTGAAGAATTTGAGGCATTGCAAAATCAGGTCCTATATGTAAGCGCCACTCCCGCCGATTATGAACTGCAATTAAGCAGTGGTATTTATGTGGAACAGGTTATTAGGCCAACGGGCTTGTTGGACCCCGTTATAGAAGTACGCCCCAGCGAAAACCAGATCGACGACCTTGTGGAAGAAATTCAACAAAGGGTTGAAGTTGACGAGCGTGTTTTGGTAACCACGCTTACAAAAAGAATGGCCGAAGAACTTACCAAGTACCTTACCCGCATACAGGTACGTTGCCGCTATATCCATAGCGATGTAGATACACTGGAGCGCGTGGAGATTATGCAAGATTTACGCAAAGGTTTGTTTGATGTGCTCATTGGGGTAAATTTATTAAGGGAAGGATTGGATTTACCCGAAGTTTCGCTGGTTGCCATTTTGGATGCCGATAAGGAAGGTTTTTTAAGAAGTGCCAGATCGCTTACCCAAACGGTAGGCCGTGCCGCAAGGAACCTGAACGGAAAGGCAATTATGTATGCTGATAAGATTACGAACAGCATGCAAAAAACCATTGACGAAACCAATTACCGACGGGAAAAGCAAATTAGCTTCAACAAAGAAAACAATATAACCCCTAAAGCGCTCAATAAGAATTTGGATAGTGCCTTGGCAAAAAATTCGGTTTCTACCTATCAACTGGAAAAAGAAGCAGCCCGGAAAGCGGCCGAACCCGAACTGGAATATCTTCCGAAGGAAAAAATAGAAAAAATAATAAGGGACAAGCGCAAAGCGATGGAAAAAGCTGCAAAAAACCTTGACTTTATGGAAGCTGCAAAACTGCGCGACGAAATAAAGAGTTTGCAGGAACGTGTTTAAAATGGAAAGCGTTAAGAAATTTACTATTGATGGGAATTCCATTTTTGATATTCCTTCTTTTTATAAAGAAGTAAACCGCGAATTCATGAAAAATGAGGATTGGAATATTGCAGAGAACCTTGATGCTTTAAACGATTTGTTTTATGGTGGATTTGGTGAATTAAAATCGATTGAAGCATGTGACCTTGTCTGGAAAAATATAGCCAAGAACAAAACTGATTTAGGCAGACAGACTACTATTGAGTTTTACAAAAACAAACTAAAAAAACCTTCTATTTACAATACAGTATTTATAAAGAAGAAGCTAGCTGAATTGGAACAAGGACAAGGCAAAACATATTTTGATATTATTATGGAAATAATTGAAAATCATCCGCAGATTAATTTAATAGAGGCTTGAATTAATTTTAAACTAAAAAGACTATTCCAGCAAAAAATGCTCAAGAATATATTGTTTCCTAACGGGCTGGCTTATATTGTTCAATGCTTTCAGGAATAATTCTTTTGATATTTCTGATTTATTTTTTTTATACAAACTGGCTTTGACCAATTCAAAATAATAATAGCGGCCTCTCAGCACAGGCTCTACCTTTTCAATGATTTTAATTGCTTCTTCTTCTTGGTTCAATTGCATCAGGCAATAGCATACATTTAATTGCAATATGGGAGAGTCTGTTATGTTCTGTAACAATTTGTAGCATGATGACATTTTATTCCAAAAACCTTCATCATAATTGTTTTCCATCATATAGCTACTCACAATCAACGCCTCAATATAATATTGATTTAATTGATCTGGTTTCTCCAGATAATGAAACCCAGCATTGATAAACGATTGATTCCAAAGGCTTTTATCCTGATCAAAGAAAGAAACCATTTTGCCTTTTGCCTTTCTTGAACCAAAACGGGCGATATGAAAGGAAAATAATGACAACAAATGCTTAATCCTAACGTCTGCATGCTGATTTTTTATGGTTTTTGTTAAAGCATACGCTTCTAGGCACACGTCGTAATTAAAAAATGATTTGGACTCAACAGCATCGTATCCTATGTTAAACACACCATATAAAACCTCGGTTACAAGTGCTATTTCCAAAGGCTTTAAAGCCGAAAAGCTTCCGGGAAATTTTTGTCTGCCTCCCTTTTGGAGTCTTTTTCTGGTCCGCTGAATATTTTTATAGATGGCTTCTTCACCCAATAAGGTTGAAGCACTTATTTCTTTTATATGCAGACCAAATATATTTTTAAGTATAAAAAGAGTTTTTGCCTTTTTCGGGATATCGGTGGCTTTGATAATATAATAAAGTACTTCAAGCCTATAATCCTGCTGGTCGGCATCAAATTCAATATAATTTATCTGAAAAGCTTCTTTTTTTATTTGATTCAGCAAATCATTTTTAGCGACAATAAATAACCAGCCCAATTTATTTTCGGGAATACGGCCATGCTTCCATTGCCTTAAAGCTTTCAAAAAGGTATTTTGAATGGCATCCTCGATAATAGGGATATAGCTTTTCCCAAAATGATGAAGAAGGGAGGCGTACAATTTTCCATAGTATGCCCTGTAGCTCCCTTCTATATTAATTTCATCATCATGATTCATAATCGGCAATGGGTCTTATTTCTGTTGTTCCGCCCCATAAATGGCCGGGGCATTCCATGGCAATTGCCAGCATTTCTTTTTTGCTTGCTGCTTGCAATAAATAATATCCTCCAATTATTTCCTTTGTTTCAAGAAAGGGACCGTCTTTAATAATACATTCTTTTCCCATAATAAAAGTAGCCGTGGATTCTAAACCATCTCCCGATATAAAATTCCCGTCTGACTTTAACTTTTCGACCCAGGCAAAATGGGCATTAATAAGTTCTTCCATTTCTTTAGGAGACAGTTTCTCCATTGTTTGCATGTCTTCATGCAGGAGCAATAAAAATTTTTTCATGACTTAACGTGTTTATTATAAAGACATTTTTCTTCTTCCTTTTTGGACATTCTTTTGAAAAAATTTCAAGAAAAAGTAATCAACCTACTAAATTTACATATTATTCTGTTACAACTATTTAGAACCGTCAGCATCAAGTTTTAAAAGCAAATAATTGGATTCGGCATAAAAATTTCATCAAAAACAATAAAAAAACGAAATCGGTTAAAATATTTTCCTTTCTCAACCGACTATATAGTATAACGCATCCCAACTTAATGAACCAAAAAGAGAAAAATAGTTTTATAAAACGTGTATCTGCTTCCGAAGAGGGAAAGTTGATATACTTTTTAAAACAATGGATTACCAATGGAGAGGATGCCAAGGATATAGTGCAGGATGTGTTTTACAATTTAATACTAGGTTTTGAAGAGATAAAAGACCTGGACAAAATTACCTCGTGGCTGTACAGCACGGCAAGGTTTAAAGCAATTGATTTTATAAGGAAAAAAAAGCCTACCGTAGCTTCGGACCTGATTAAAAACGATGAGGACGACAACGAGATTTTTGAATGGATCCAAAAGCATACTCCGGCCGATCAAGTTGATGAGTTATGGAAAGAAGAAGTGTACAACGTACTCGAAAACACCTTGGAAACCCTACCCGAAGAACAAAGGGACGCCTTTGTACTTTACGAGCTTGAAGGCTTTTCCATGGCACAGATTGCCGAACTAAAAGAAACATCGGTTAACACCATTTTGTCGCGCAAACGATATGCCGTTTCCCGATTAAAAATAGCATTGCAGAAATTGTATAACGAATTAAATGACTAAGCATATGAAAGGATTAAAAATTATTGGATTTATATTTTTTAAAGTAGCCGTAATTGCACTGTATGTTTTTATAGTGATGCTGTTATGGAACTGGCTCATGCCAACTATTTTTGGAATTACAACCCTAACTTTTTGGCAGACCTTGGGCGTATTGCTCTTGTGCAAGCTCCTGTTTTTAGGAAGTGGCTGGGGAGGATACCGTGGCAGGTTTAGGGGAAAACGGGGAAGGCCCGCGGGAAAACCCTGGGAAAACGGGTTAAAACAACGATTAAAGGAAAGATGTAAAAACCATAAAACCAACAATGATGAATAAAAGAACCGCACTGGAAATATTGGTCTTTGCCACCAATATTTTTTCTACCGAACAAATAAACAAGGTACTGGAAAAGCTATTGACGCATCCCGGTGTTAAACAAGCAAATTTCGACCTGGAAGACATTGACAAGATATTAAGGGTAGTATCTTGCGGCATTACAGAAAGGGAAGTTGAAGAAGTATTACAAAACCAGAACATACATTGTTTGGCGCTGGCTTAAAATTAGCATGCATTACTAGGCCCTATTTTTAAAAGGAACTATTACACCTTTTTCCAGATAGTTTTTGAGCCCATTTAAAAGCATGGCCCAACAAAACGAAGAAATACGAAAATGTTTATTGTCGGTTTTCCACATACGATGCATAAAGCTAAGTAATACTTTTCCCTTTTCTTCTGCCAGTTTAAAATCCAAAACGGTACCGTTCCAGTCCAGATCGGCCTGTGTTATTGTTATTTCTAATGATTTAGCAGGAATGCAGGCCGTTACTTCACCGAACCAATTGTCTTCTTCTGAGAAATAAAAATTATACACTTCGCCCATTTTGGGAGTTCCCGTACATTTTTTTGTCCACCAATTATTTAATTGATCTGGTTGCGATATGCCTTTAAAAACATTTTTGGCAGAAGTATTTATATACAGGTCGTGATATATACAATAATTTTGGCTCATTAAAATTTATTTCTCCTAAAATACAATATTTCAATTTATTATATAAAAAATCGCCACGGAAATCCGTGGCGATTTTTAACTAACTAACCAAACTTAACATTATGAAAAACTAATCATTCTATCGTTATGCTATCTCGATAAGCCTTTTTGGTTTTGGCAAGGCTTCTTCTTTTTTTGGCAATGCCAATACAAGCACGCCATCTTCGTAGGTAGCATTTATTTTATCGCTGTCTACAGTTTCCGGAAGTGTAAAAATTCTTTTAAAAGAGGTATAGCTAAATTCCTTACGGGAATACCTAGCGTTTTCCTTTGAGTCTTTCTCTTCGGACTCCTTTTTAACATCCGCAGAAACGGTTAAAATATTTTTGTCTATTTCTACGTTAAAATCTTCCTTCTTCATTCCCGGAGCGGCAACTTCAAGCGAAAACTTATTGTCTTCCTCTTTAATGTTTACGGCCGGTACAGAAGATGAAAAATTTTCAATTCCGCCAAACCAATCTGGTTTTAACACTTCATCAAAAAAACTTGGAAACAAACTGTTATTTCTTCTTACTAAGCTCATTGTTTATATTTTTTTAGTTAAACTTTAATTTTAATAATTGTACAAACTGCTATAGTCAAATTTAATTCCAATTCACCTTTACTGACTTTTTGTCATTTATCAAGATATAATTACTGACATTTAGTCTTGATTTGTATGTTTTTAAGTTTAAAATGAAGCTAAAAATGGCAGAAACCTAGAAAGTATTATATTTAGATACGCCATAAAATATGCTCCTACATGAAAATTATACTTCGAAAACTTAAAACCTTTTTTACGAACATAGAAAATCAAATTGCCTTTTACCCATCGATTATTGCTGTTTTGGGAGTGCTTTTTGCGTTTATAATGATCTATCTGGAAAATTTAGGGGCTTCGAAGTACTTTAGGAATAACATCCCTCTTTTAGTTCTAGATAATGCCGATACCGCACGCGCGCTTTTGGGCGTATTTATCGGGGGGCTTATATCGTTAATGGTTTTTAGCTTTTCAATGGTTATGGTATTGCTCAACCAAGCTTCAAACAGTTTTTCTCCACGTATTTTACCGGGACTAATTTCCAACCGGAGGCATCAATTGGTACTTGGGCTGTATATTGCCACGCTGCTTTATTGTATTTTTATATTGGTATCTATAGAACCTACCGCCGACAAGGATAAAATACCGGGCTTTTCCGTTTTGATAAGCATTTTTTTAACCGTGTTCTGCCTGGCCGCATTTGTATATTTTATCCATTCGATATCGCAGTCCATACAGATAAACAATATCCTAGAAAACATTTACGATTCTTCAAAGTCGAGGCTTAATAAACTAATAGATGCTCAAAATGGCAATCCGGTTGTTTTTCCCGAAACAGAACAATGGAAAAAGTACAACTCCAACCGCTCCGGGTATTTGCAAACAATAGCCATGGATGCGCTTATAGAAATTGCAAGTGAACATAAAACAAAATTTAAAATACTGGTTGCCAAAGGAAATTTTATACTGGACGGGGTGCCCTTGCTCTTATCTGAAAAAGAGTTGGACGAAAAGGTTGCCAAGGAAGCTTTAAGTACTTTTATATTTGCAAAAGGGGAACTGATACACAACAATTATGTCCTGGCCTTTAAGCAAATAACCGAGATAACCGTAAAAGCTATGTCGCCGGGAATTAACGATCCGGGTACCGCCCTTAACGCCATTGATTACTTAACAGAATTGTTGGCATTGAGAATGTTAAAAAAAGATACAAACATTTACACCAAAGACGACACCCCCATTGTTTACGAAACATCCATAAGTTTTAAGGAACTACTGTACAACGTTATGGCATCAATTAGGTTGTATTGCAAGCACGACATTATTATTATACAGAAATTAATGGTTATGTTTAAATACCTACAATACCAACATTGTGTAGATAAAAGTTATAAAGAAAGTATTGTGCATGAAATAAAAACACTTGCCAGGGAAGCCAGTTCAAGCTTGAGCAATCAAAGCGATAAGGATGTATTGAACAACTATTTAAAAGGCTTCGATATTAATTTAGGCAATGGCAGCTAGTTGTAATATGTTTTAAATATAGCTACCAAAATTTCTGGTGGCACTACCCTGTCCGGATAATTTTCCATTACTTTTAACACCCTGTCCATGGCAAATGGGCTCAATCCCATGCGCAGGCCGAATTCTTTTAATTTCTGTACTTCTTTGGAATGTTGATCCTTATCTATATTCATCAACAACACCAATCGGTGAAACTGCAAAATCCGCTCAGATTCAGGAGTTGGAGGTATGTACGGGGCATGGTTTTTCTCGAACAACGCGTCAAGGTCTTCTTTTGCAATGTTCATATGTTTAGCAATTGCATAAATAAAATCGTATTCCCGGTCGTTGATGGAATGGTCTGCTTGGATAAGGGCAATCATTTCAGACAATAGGCTAAGCTTTTGTTCTTTTTCACTCATTGTATTGGGGCATTTCAATGGTTTTTTCACTACTAAAATATATAATTCTGTTTTTCAATAGTTAAACTTTTCTAATTTTTCGACAAGAAACATTCACAAATGCCCGAAATAATAATTAAAAAGAGTATATTGCAGCATTAAAACTATTACCCTATAGAATTAATAGACTTTTATGATTGTAACAGAAAAAAGAGTATTCACCCAAGAGGAAATAAAAGCACTTAATAAAAAGTACAAGAACTTAAACATTCACGAAAGGATTGCCGAACTGTATAACGACTTTGACCAAAGTGAAGTTATGCTAACAAGCTCTTTTGCAGCTACTTCTGCTTTTCTATTGCATCTTTTTTCAAACATACACAAACAACAAAAAGTATATTTTATAGACACGGGTTTTCATTTCCCGGAAACCTTAGATTACAAAAAAAGACTTACCAAGTTATATGGACTAAACGTTTCTTCCATAAGTGCCATAAAGGAAGAATACGAATTTACGGTACAAGACGAAACTTATAAAAAGAACCCTGAATTTTGTTGTAGCATCAATAAGGTAAAGCCATTGGACATCATAAAAAAGAAATTCAATGTTTGGGTGTCCGGTTTAATGGAATGGCAAAGCGACCATAGGGCAACACTGGATATTTTTGAAATGCGTGGTGAAATTTTAAAGTTTTACCCTTTATTGGATGTTTCCAAACAACAGAGGGATGCTTTTATTGAAGAACACCAGCTCCCTTTTCATCCACTGGTAGCAAAAGGCTACAACTCTATAGGCTGTAAGCATTGTACGGTTCCAGGCGAGGACAGGAGTGGCCGCTGGAACAATAGTCCGAAAACAGAGTGCGGGCTACATCTTTAAAAAGCATGATTTTTTTAGAATCCTTAACTTTTATTGCCTTAACAGCCTAATTCTATAACATCATTTAAGACAAAGTTGGCTTTCATTTATGATATTTTGATTTATAATATACTGACCTTTAATATATTATTAATCACTAAAAAAATACATCATGAATACTGAAGAATTAAAGGGTAAATGGAACCAGATTAAAGGAAAAATTAAACAGAAATACGGTGACCTTACCGACGACGACTTGACCTTTGCCGAAGGAAAGTTTGACGAAATGTTGGGTAGGGTACAAGAAAAGACCGGAAAGACCAAGGAAGAGCTTAGGGAAGAAATTGCTAGATTATAGAAACTCAAGAGGCGGCCAATTGGCCGCCTCTTCTTCTTTTAAAACCCTGCGTTACTTGGCAACAATCCTTACATCTACCACATACTCCTCTCCTTTTTTAAGGGTATCGCCTTCAACTTTTTTATAGTTCATCCTACTTTTAATATATTCTTCTACGATATCATTTTCAGCTTTCACGGTAAGCACCACGATTTCTCCTTCCAGATTAACCATAAAGCGCACATTGGCTAGTATGTCGTCTTCGGTTACCTTAAAGGCTGGCGTACCTAAAATAGTCGATAATTGTTTAACAACTGTTTTTCCTACTGGTTTTGGATCGTTGTTGGCCGCCAATACATTGGTTGCTATTAGCATGACCATTACTGCAAATAATTTTACGTTTTTCATAATGTTCTTTTTTTGATTATTGATTATGGGTCAAAATTAACTACAAAAACATTTACAAAAAACTGAATATTAATTAGTTAACCAATTTTTAAAAGAGATAACAATTGCTTAATAATTCAAGAATTACATATCATAAACGACCCAATTTATGCCAAGCCTTTATACAATACGTGCGGGAAAGTATTTACTATTTTATAAGAATAAAAAGCTTGTTATGAATTTATCAATTTTATTCGTTTTATTCAAAAAGAAAAAATATACAGAAAGTAAAAACGTAAATAGTTTATACTAAAAAGATGCTCTGTTAGAAAAATCATCAATTTTAGACAAAACGGGCTATTGTGCTAACATTAAATTTACATAGCAACTATATACCTAGATGAGTTTACATCGCAAAACAAAAAATCCCGGCATTGCCGGGATTTAAGAATCAATATAAATACAATTAATTATTTTAAAACTTCCTGAACTTTATCGGCAGCTTCTTTAAACTCGATAGCCGAGTGCACTGCAAGTCCGGAATTATCGATAAGATCTTTTGCTATTTCGGCATTGGTTCCCTGCAAGCGCACAATAATTGGCACTTTAATAGCATCGCCCATGTTTTTGTAGGCATCTACAATACCTTGCGCAACACGGTCGCAACGCACGATACCTCCAAAAATATTAACAAGAATAGCCTTTACGTTGGGATCTTTTAATATGATACGGAAAGCTGTTTCTACTCTTTTTGCATCGGCAGTTCCACCTACATCAAGGAAGTTGGCTGGCTCGCCGCCGGCCATTTTAATAAGGTCCATGGTTGCCATTGCCAATCCTGCACCGTTTACCATACAGCCTACGTTTCCGTCAAGGTTTACAAAGTTAAGTCCGGCAGCCTTTGCCTCTACTTCAATGGGATCTTCCTCGCGTAAATCGCGCATTTCGGCATAATCCTTATGGCGGTACAATGCATTATCGTCAATGGTTACCTTGGCATCAACGGCCATTATTTTATCGTCTGATGTTTTTAACACCGGGTTAATTTCAAATAAAGAAGAATCAGAAGATTCGTATGCTTTATAGAGAGCAGTCACAAATTTTGTCATTTCCTTAAAAGCCGTACCACTCAAACCTAGGTTAAAAGCAATTCTTCTGGCCTGGAAAGGCAACAATCCTGTTGCGGGGTCTACTTCCTCGTTAAAAATTAGGTGAGGGGTTTTTTCTGCCACTTCTTCAATATCCATTCCACCTTCGGTAGAATACATAATCATGTTTTTTCCTTTGCTTCTGTCCAAAAGTACCGACATGTAGAATTCTGAAGTTTCGCTATCACCTGGATAATACACGTCTTCGGCCACCAATACTTGGTGTACTTTTTTCCCCTCTTTTAATGTTTGTGGGGTTACCAAGTTCATCCCGATGATATTTCCAGCCAGTTCTTCAACTTCTTTAAGGTTTTTAGCAAGCTTGACACCACCGCCCTTTCCTCGTCCACCGGCATGAACCTGGGCTTTTATAACATGCCAACCGGTCCCGGTTTCCTCGGTTAATTGCTTTGCAGCATTAACAGCTTCCGCAGCATTTTGTGCTACAATACCTCGCTGAATGCGTACTCCAAAACTTGCTAATATTTCTTTTCCTTGATATTCGTGTAAATTCATAACGATACATTGTATAATTTAAAGCGGAACAAAAGTAACAAATGGAGTTTAATAAACCCAATCTAGAATTATTTTTTTGGAAGTCAATGCATACAAAAACACATAAAATTGTTACGCAGACGAACATGGACTTTTTATATAGATGAAAAAACGCCGCAGTAAATTTTTAAGCGCTTTATCTTTTAAACTTATTGTTAACTTGTTAACCGCTAAAATCCAAGGGATCCAGATTTTTAAAATGTCCGTTCATTTGAATCAGCTCTTTGGTCCTGTTTATCTGCTTCAAAACGGGAAGGACTTTGGTAAAGTGCTTTTCAAGGTAGCGCAACCGGGCGTTTTCACTTTTAATCTGAATTAATTTGTATTCATCTTCAATATTCATCCCGATTTTATGGGCAAAAGAAAAGCTGCTAAACGTTTCAATATCAATAGAGGCAACCGTTACATCGATACTATTGTATAATTGATATATCAAATCTATTACCTTTTGTTTTTGCTGTTGGGTGCCATCGTTTTTGCGGGGCATAAAGGTTACTTCACCGCCCGCATACAATTTATTGGGAATAGGATTAAAAAATTTTTCAACTTTAAACACGCGTTTTCCCTTGCAAACAATGTCCATTACACCGTTTTCGTAGGTCCGGACAATCTTTTTGATAATCATTTCTGTACCAAATTCGATCTTGCCTTCAAAAAAAACCGGGATACCAAAATTGAGTTTTCCCCGCTTGCAATCTTTTATAAGCTGAAGATAACGGTCTTCAAAAACATGAATAGGGAGCTCTTCATCCGGAAAAACCACAAGTTGTAAGGGAAATAAAGGAATGATCCTGTTCATGAATATATTTTAAAAACGCTTCTTATAAAAATTCTCCGTGATATTATAATTTACCTTAATATCAACTTATTGTTTAAATTTACAAAAAAATTTAGAGCCATTGGTTGATTATACAGGTCTTCTAGATTGTTATAATTATAACAATGTGTTTTATATTTAGTTATTTAACGCTAATTATTTTCAATAAAAAAGGCACTTTTATAATTTTGCCTTCTAATTTATAATGTAGTATGAACCATAGCGACCTTTTAAATGTAGCCAAAGAGTTTGGCAGTCCCGTATATGTATACGACTCGGAAAAAATCATTTCACAGTATAACAGATTAACTGCTGCTTTTAAAAACGTAAAGCAGTTAAAGTTAAATTATGCTGTAAAAGCGCTATCAAATGTTGCGGTGCTTAAACTTATGAATTCTCTTGGAAGTGGTCTGGACACCGTTTCCATACAAGAAGTACAACTGGGCCTTATGGCTGGTTTTAAGCCAGAAGATATTATCTTCACCCCAAACGGCGTGTCTCTAGAAGAGATTGAAGAAGTTGCCAAATTGGGCGTACAGATCAACATCGACAATTTATCAATTCTGGAGCAATTTGGCACCAGAAATCCCGAAATACCGGTATGCATCAGGATAAACCCGCATGTTATGGCCGGGGGAAATTCTAATATTTCGGTAGGGCATATCGATTCTAAATTCGGTATTAGCATACACCAAATTCCGCATATTCTTAGAATTGTTGAAAATACTGGGATGCGAGTAAACGGCATCCATATGCATACAGGAAGCGATATCTTGGATATTGAAGTCTTCCTGTATGCTTCAGAAATACTTTTTGAAACTGCCAAAAATTTCCAAGACCTGGAGTTTATAGATTTTGGCAGCGGGTTTAAAGTGCCATATAAAGAAGGCGACATAGAAACCAATGTGGAAGAGCTTGGCAAAAAACTTACCAAACGTTTTAACAGCTTTTGCAAAGAATTTGGAAGAGACCTTACGCTGGCTTTCGAGCCCGGTAAGTTTTTGGTAAGCGAGGCCGGATATTTCCTTGCCAAAGTAAATGTGGTAAAACAAACTACATCGACTGTTTTTGCCGGTATAGATTCTGGTTTTAATCATTTAATAAGGCCAATGTTATACAATTCTTACCACAAAATCTACAACATTTCGAACCCAAAAGGCAAGGAACGCTTTTATTCCATTGTAGGATATATATGCGAAACAGATACTTTTGGCAGCAACAGGCGTATTAATGAAATATCCGAAGGCGATATCCTTTGCTTTAAAAATGCAGGAGCCTACTGCTTTTCCATGGCGAGCAACTACAATTCCAGGTTCCGTCCTGCCGAAGTTTTATGGCACAAAGGAAAAGGGCATTTAATTAGAAAAAGGGAAACGTTTAGCGATTTAACCAACAATCTCGTTGATCTCGATATTCCTTCGCTAACAAAAAAAGAGCTCGTCAAGGAAGCTTAAAAACACTAAAAAAGGCCCGAAAAACTTATTTTCGGCTTCTTTATTTTATATGGTTGTGCAACAAACAACTATATTTTGCTATATTTACTCAATATATGAGACCGCCTCATCCCGATGGCCATCGGGAATTTTCGGGATGAACAGCTCCGGAACCATTGACTTTTGGTTTACGGAATTATATTTGCAATATAAAACCAAAGCCCCATCATTGCTACTGAACTAAAAATTTTAAAAATGAAAAAAAATGTATTTTTTGTCATTGTTATGTTTCTTTTGGCCTTTGCCATGCAGGCCCAAGAAATTGAATGGATGTCCTGGACAGAAGCTGTAAATAAGGCTGCCACCGACAAAACCCCAAAAAAAATATTTGTAGATATTTATACCGACTGGTGCGGATGGTGTAAAAAAATGGACAAGGACACCTTTAATCATCCCGATGTTGCAGCCTATATGACCCAAAATTTCTATATGGTAAAAATGGATGCCGAAGAAAAAGAAGATATTGTATATAAAGACAAGACCTTTAAATATATCCCGCAGGGAAATAGGGGCTACCATGAGCTTGCCGTAGCATTGCTCCAAGGAAAAATGAGTTTCCCCACGGTTATTTTCTTAACACCCGACCAACAAATATTGTCACCTGTTCCCGGCTACCAAAAAGCCGATGGGTTCTTAAAGATTGCCCGTTATTTTGGAGACGATATCTACAAGGACACCAGCTGGCAAGAATACAGTCCAGAAAAAAGCAAATAAACAAAGTCTTGAGAATGAAATACAAGAACAATTCGCTTACAGCTATTAGTATATTTCTCCTTTTTCTGCTTGTGGCATGTGCTTCAGAAAAAGACCCGACAAACCTTTTAGACCATGTACTTGCATCAAAAAACAGCTTTATAAAAAATGTAATCGACAGTACGGACTATTATGAAGTTCAAATTCTGTTAAGCACCATACAAAGGACAAGCGATAAGGTTACTTTTACCGATTATGCATACCATGTAGACGATAACAATTACTTCTACCCCGCCAGCAGTGTAAAATTCCCGATATCGCTATTGGCTTTGGAAAAACTCGAAAGAGACAACCGTTTTGACCGTAATACCAAGTTTTATGTAGAAGGCGACAGCCTAGAGACGACTTTTGAAGATGAAATCAATAAAATATATGCCGTAAGCGACAATGAAGCCTTTAATCGTCTTTTTGAATATCTTGGCAAAGATTACATTAACACCACATTAAAAAGCAAAGGACTTTCGCCTGCAAGAATAAGCCATAGGCTCTCTACAGACAACGCTTATGAGCTTACGACCAAACCCTTGATTTTTTACGAAAACGACACCGTTCTTACCGAAGTAAAGGGCACTACCAATTTGCCCATTGAAGAATTACAATTGCAACGCCTGCACAAAGGCGCAGGCTATGTGGTAGGAGACAGTATTATACCAGAACCCATGGATTTTTCACTTAAAAACTACCTGCCTGTTTCTACCTTGCACAATACAATGAAACGTATTATTTTTCCCGATAACTTTAAGGAAGAAGAACGTTTTCAATTAAACGAATCGGACTATAATTTTGTATTAAAATCCATGTCCAGCCTCCCAAGGGAACATGGTTACGACCCTGTTGAATATTACGACAGTTACGGCAAGTTTTATATCATTGGAGACACCAAGGAAAATATCCCGGAAAACATAAAAATATACAACAAAGTTGGCTATGCCTATGGTTACCTAACCGATTGTGCATATATACAAGACACCAAAAACAACGTAGAATTTATAATCACGGCAACCATTAATGTAAACAAAAACAAAATATACAACGACGGGAATTATGAATACGATACCGTTGGAATACCCTTTTTGGCCGAATTAGGCCGGGAAGTATATCAAAATTTAAAAGAATAACTGCCAAAACATATTTTAAAATGAAAAAAACAACCACCCCCCTGCTCCTACTCATTACAATATTATTTTTTATGACCACAAGAACAAACGCCCAAAGCTTTGGTTTGGCTTTTGACCACCATGCAATTTTGGTAAGAGACCTTACGGAAAGCTCCAATTTCTATTTAAATATAATGGGGCTCGAAGAAATTGAAAACAAAACACAAAAACCACACATACGCTGGTTTTCCATGGGAGGCAACACCTCGCTCCATGTAATAGAAGACAAAAGCCATACCGTTCCCGACGTTAAAGGTGTGCATTTTGCCATACACACAAAGAACCTGGACAAATTTATAGAACACCTTAGGGCAAACAATATTTATTTTGAAAACTGGCCGGGCGAACCCAATAAAACAAACAGCAGAGCCGACGGCGTAAGACAAATATATTTAAAGGACCCCAATGGATATTGGATTGAAGTAAACGAAAATTAGCTTTTATTGGGATGCCGCTTGAAAATATGGAAAAACACGTAGAAATAATTAAAGAAACCGTTTTATCCGATAATTGGTATACACTAAAGAAAATAGAGTTTAATTTTCTCAACAACGACGGCCAATGGGAAAACATAAACAGGGAAGTTTACGACCGTGGAAACGGGGCAGGCATATTACTGTACAACCGAAATAAAAAAACAATTATTTTAACACGGCAATTTAGAATGCCAACATACCTAAATGGCAACCCTAGCGGAATGATGATAGAGGTCCCTGCCGGAATTATTGAAAATGAAGATGCCATAACTTCCATTATCAGGGAAACCGACGAAGAAACCGGATATAAAATAAAAAATGCCATAAAGGTTCTGGAAACCTACATGTCTCCTGGGGCCGTTACAGAAATGCTTTCGCTGTTTATTGCCGAATATGATGAAAGAATGAAAGCCCATGAAGGCGGCGGACTTGAAAGCGAGCATGAGAACATTGAGGTTTTTGAGGTTTCTTTTAAAAATGCCCTGGAAATGATTTCTACCGGAAAGATAAAAGACGCCAAAACAGTTATGCTCATACAATATGCACTAGTTCATAAACTCATGAAATAAAAATTCCCGCATTAAATAGTAAACCACCTCGGTGCGAGCACACGGGGCATTAAGTGAAAAAATATATAACATTTCGACTCAAGCTTAGGAGCATCTTAAATCTCACTTAGCGAGTAAAAGTCACTGTAATTAATCATTTAAAAACTTTATGTCATGGCAGTAATTAATCCGTATTTAACATTTAAAGGGAAATGTGAAGAAGCCTTCAACCATTACAAAAAAATATTTGGGGGCAAATTTAGTTACTTGGGAAGATTTGAAGAAATGCCTGCTGAAGAAGGCTTTGAACTAACCGACAGCCAAAAGCAGAAAATTATGCATATCTGTTTGCCCCTTGACAACGGGACATTGCTGATGGGGAGCGATAGCGGCGATTGGGCACCTAAATTAACCACAGGAAACAATATTGCCATTTCCATTAGGGCGAAAAGCAAGGAAGAAGCCGATAAATTGTTCAACGGTCTTGCCAAAGGAGGCCAAATTACCATGCCCATAGAAAACGTGTTCTGGGGAGATTATTTTGGAATGTGCGTAGATAAATTCGATATCAATTGGATGGTAAGTTTTAATCCAGAACACATTGTTGAACAATAAAAACAAAACACCATCATGAAATTTTCATGATGGTGTACACAAACTAACTAAAAAACAAAATTTAAAGGATTTATTTTAATAGCCTGAGCTAGATTGTTCTTGCTTTGTTATAACAATCCAATTAAGGTTAATAAGCACCCAATTCTGCAATGGCAGCAAATTGTTGCCCATCAATGGCAGCTATTGCGATTATTTTAAAATATCTAAATGTTTCTGTTTGACTTAAACCTATATTTTGAGGAGATGAAGTATTGGCCAGGTTAAATGTCCCCAAGCTTTTCCAGTCAACATTATCATTGCTTACCTGAATTTCAATATCCTGTACTTTTCTTGATCCGTTACGTTGCACAAACAGGAATCCGTTTACTGCTTGCTCCTCTTTAGTATCGATAGTTAAACTATGTGGATAGGTATAGTCCTGGCTGCACCCGCTCCAACAAGAATGCCAATATGTTGCGTAGTCATTGTCCAGCACAAGAGAAGCTAGGCCATTGGTGCCTTCTCCATTTTCTGCCTGCGAAGTAAAGTTGATTACTTCCCAATTTGTTTTATCCAAATAATCGGGGGCCTCTGGAATGGAAGGCTCTTCAAGTGTAGAAAAATCTATCGATGGCGCCGTTCCATTGGCATTACGGGTATGAAAACTATCAATGGTAGTATTTTCACTAAAAAAGCCACAATTTTTCATAAAAAAGGAATTTCCTTCAGCACCACCGGCATAATCCAATCTTGCTCCTTTTCTGGCCGTTGCATCAGCAGTAAATTTTGCTTCGGTAAGTTCGGTCCAATTTCCATTGGTGTCGTAAATCCATTGATTTCCATACTGCCCCATTCGCTCCATAAAACCAGTACTGGTAACAAAATTTTCTAAAAAAGAATGCGGTCTTTTTAAATATGTACTTGTGTATGGCCTTCTAAAACTCGCTATTAGATTCCACTGATTGATTTTTGGATCGAAAAAATAAGCGGTATAGTCTGTAGAATTATTTACGGATGGTTCTCCTTTTAATAAAAATTTATAGGTGTTACCGGCTTTCCAATTAAAAATTTTATAGCTCTGTCCGCCAGAACCTTCATTTCCAAATTCGCCTGTATGCACGCCTTCTCCTTTCCCTAAAAGAATAATTTTATAATCCTCGGGAATTTCATCGGGGTTCTGTGTATCGTATGGGCTCCAAACAGAGAACAAAACCCTTCTTTCTGATTCGGAATTTACTTGCATCCCAAAATATCCTTCAGCAAAACCGTTGGCCATAAAATAAGACCCCACAACATCTTCTCCTTCAGGGACCGTAACTTCATTGTAAAACCATAGAATATCTTTATCCTCAGGAGTGGTATAGGTTAAATGCACAGAAGGTCCCCGCCTACCCCAATAAAAATCATCTTCTACATAAGTTACGCCACTAGCTGTAGCATCTCCGCCAATTTGTATGTCATTAATATCTCCAACATAAGTCCCCGCTTTGCTTTTACCTTGAATTTCGATAAAATGATAACCCGGCGTTGTAATATTGAATATCCCTACGTTTACTACAGAATAATCTGTACTATCCAACACCACCTCTTTTGTAGTATCGCCTACAGTCACCTTAATTGTGGAAGTATCTTCTGGAGCTTTGGCATTCAATCCCACATGAAGTTCGCCCGTGGCATTTACTTTAAAATAAGTCCTGATTTTTGTATCAAGACTTGTCCAATTATGAATTCCTTGATCTGAAATTAAGGTTTCATTTTTAGTTATATCGTCTACCGCCCAACTATTTCCCCCGGGTGGAATGGTAATGGCAAGCGTTAAATCTTCATCATCGATAATGTCTATAATTTTATCATCATCGTGACATGCCCACAAGGTTGTTAAGCTAATAAAAAGGTAAAAAAAGCTTTGCATTTTGTTGGTTTTCATAATGTTGGTTTTTAAAACGAAGGTGCCTAAAAAGTGCCAAAATAATACTGCCGTACCGAGCGTGTTGAAATATAATTTGCTCAAAACCCTTTTTAGCCACCCTCATTATATTAAATTTGGTTAATCATTTTGAATCAATGTTGGCTGTGCATTTATTTGATTTTCAGGAATATACTCAATAACCCTATTATCCGTTGGTTGAATTTCGTAATAAGGATTGCTTCCTGTTAAATGTGTTCCCGGATATCTTCTATCCATCACCTTGTTATTTCTAAAAACATCGAATTTACGGTGTCCTTCATAGGCCAGTTCCAATCTTCTTTCATCTAAAACAACATCCAGAAGATCTTTTCCTTCAGGAAAATCGGAAGCACTTCCATAAGCTGGGATTCCTGCCCGCTCTCGAATTATATTTACATTTTCCAAAGTTGCACTTTCGTTATTCATTTTAGCATAAGCCTCTGCTTTATTCAAATACATTTCTGCCAAACGAGAAACCACAGGCGACCATAAATGAGGTACGCCTTCTTGTAGAGATGTTTTTAATATATAGAATTTTGGAAAGCCGTTTCTTTTATACATATCGTACCCTTTGGTAACGTATATTTTTTCATTAGAAGTATTGGTAAAATAATATGCAGTATCTCCATCTTGTGCTTCGCTCATTACTTCATAATCAACATCATCTTGCGTGAAATAGGTTTTGCCGCCTTCTTCAAAAGTTCTTCTGAATTGATATACATAATTGTCGTTAATCCAATATACCGCCGGAATCATGTTCCCTTCTTCATCTTCTTCAAATTGAGGCTCAATAAATTCTTTACGGGCATCTTCAGGATGTTCATTAATTAAATTTAAATACGAGCTTGAAGCGTACATCTCTCCCCAGCCCGACCCTTGTATATTGGCATAAAGAGACCCGACTGTATACCAGCCATTGTTATAATCGGATTCTTCTACATAACGGAAGCAAAAAATAGTTTCGGTATTATCTTCTGGTGTCTTTTGAAAATATTTGCCTAATTCAGCATTTGGAACCAATGAGAATCTACCAGAACCAATTACCTTATCTGCATACGCTATTGCTTTATCGTTCTGTCCCATATACAAATACACTCTTGACAACAGTGCTTGTGCCGCTTCTTTGGTTGCATAGGCATTTGTTTTATTTATGGACATTAAACTTTCGGCTTTTAAGAGATCGGCAACTACTTGCTCATACACCTCTCCTACCGTATTCCTGTCTGGAACATCATTAATATCGGAAGACAATTTTAGCGGTACGCCCAAGTTGGATGTCCCTTGGTTGTATGGTCTCCCGAAGACATTTACTAGCTGAAAATATGTGTATGCCCTTAAATAATAATTTTCCCCTATTAATTGGTCCGCTTCGGGTGTTTCCCCTTCCACAGCCAGTTCAATAACTTTGTTACACCCTACAATGGCCTTGTAACCGGCACTCCAAATATTGTTAACCCTTCCGCTAGTGGTTATATTATTGTAATTATAGCTATAAAACAAAGGGTCGGTAGTTGTCCCGCTTAAGGAAACATTGTCCCCGGGATATTCTGTAATTCTATGTAATTGAGGCGAAAATCCATTTCCGTCTGCGTCTCCCTTTAGCAATGAATAAGAACCTCCTGTTGCAGCGACCAATCCTCCTTCACTTTCAAATAGTTCATCAGAAGCTACAGAATCATACGGAAACTTATCCAGATCGCACGCGGTAATACTTGCCGCTACCAATATGGTATATAATATTTTTTTCATTTTCTTAGTTTTTGTATATTAGAAAGATGCTGTTAAACCTATGGTCAATCTCTTGGAAACCGGATATCTAGTATCATTGGTTCCATCGACCCCAACTTCTGGATCCATCCCTGAATAATCGGTAATTGTCCAAAGATTATCTCCAGATAAATAGATATTTAAATTGCTCATTCCAATGGTATGTATCCAATCGGGTGAAAACGTATACCCCAAGCGGATATTACGCATTCTTAAGTAGCTACCATCTTCCAAATATCTAGATGATGTTTTATTGGATAAGTTATTCCCGCCATACACAGGTCTGGGGTGCGTTGCTTGGTCTCCCGGCTCCTGCCATCTGCTCCATCCATTATCGAGGACTTGTTGGTTGTACGTTGGATATGCACCATCGGCATCATATAACTCCCTGCTGTAATTGTATATTAAATTATCATTGGAAAAAGCAAAGTTTGCAGAAAGGGATATTCCTTTATAGGTAAAAGCAGTACCAAACCCACCATAATAATCTGGCGTAGATGTCCCTACCTCCTGTTGTGTAGCTTCATTCCAGTTATTTGTAGTTGTAATCTCTCCGGTTTCTTCGTTTACCACTTCCCAAAGTGGATCTCCATTTTCAGGATCTACACCAGCCCATTTACGCATGAACCAGGTATTAATATCTTGACCAACGTTCAACCTTTTGTTTCCCCTTATTATTGGTTCTCCTTCATATAATTCAGTAATCTCGTTTTTATTGACACCAATATTAAAGTTAAAAGACCACAAAAAGTCTTCAGTACTTATAATGTCTGCATCCAAGAAAATTTCAAAACCAGAATTCTTAACACCCCCTATATTCTCCCAATAGCCACTGTATCCTGTGACATCTGGAATTGAAACATAATACAGTAAATCCGAAGTGTCTTTGCTATAATAATCAAAAGTTAGCCCTATGCGGTTTAAAAAACTAATATCCAATCCTAGGTTAGTTTGATATGATTTTTCCCAGCCAACATCCTCGTTACCCAATTGAGAAGGTGTTGTTACCGGAACTCCATTGTATGTATTGCTTAAGCTATACAAATCGTATTGAGGATATAACGAACTAGGCCTATTCCCTACGGCGCCATAACTCCCTCTTAATTTAAGTTCGTTTATGGCCTCTATGTTAAAGAAATCTTCATTATGAATATTCCAACCCGCGCTCGCCGAATAAAATGTCCCGTACTGATTATTGGAACCAAAATTGGATGCCCCATCACGACGAATGGACAACTGCACCATATACCTGTCATCATAGCCATAATTGGTATTGAATAGAAAGGATTGCAAAGCATAATCATTTTTAAGCCCTCCTATATCCTTTGGATTAGCGGCATTGTTTAATATTTCTGTTCCGGAGACTATTCCTGCTCCCGTTGCAGAAAAATCGTCGTATACATAATCGTTATATTCATATGCTGCCAAAGCCGTAAAATTATGCTTCCCCCATAGGTTCGCATACTTTAACATTTGGTTGGTAAATCTGGTAATCCTCCTAGAAGTATATTGATACAACCTACCATCATCTGCCAGACCACTATTGGAAGCCGGATCTGTATATGATTTACTATCGTATCTGTATAGCGTGTAACCATTTGTAGAAATAAATTTTAAACGGTCGGTAATTTTAAACTCAAAATCGAAATTAGCAAGCAAATTCAACTCTTGAGAATTGCTATAATTCCATTGCAAGTCGTATAAATAGTTACTTTTGTCCCTCCCAATCCATGGCACTCCATTTTCCTGAGGATTTACAATATTTCCTTCATCGTTATAAGGATAATCCCACGGCATATAGGTTTGCATGGCATATAAAGAATGTTGCCGGTTCTCTACGGTATTGTAATTAACCCCTATTTTAGGAGAAATCTTAAGTCTATCCCCAAAATTGAGGTCTTGGTTAATACGAAAGCTTAACTTATCAAAATCGTACCCTTTTATGGTTCCCGTCTCGTCGTAATACCCCAGAGAAATGTATGTATTTGACTTCTCTGACCCCGAAGTGAAAACTATATTATGATCTTGGACCACTCCTGTTTGAGTACCGTTATCCAACCAATTATAATCCCGTTGTAATAATTCTTCATTAAACCACGGATTGTCCTCTTTATTAAAACTGTCTCCAAATGCTTGATAATAACCATACATCTGTTGAGAATTCATCACCTCAAAGTTTCCGTGATTAAAATTAGAAAAACCCGTTCTTGTAGAAAGCGTAATTTCGCTCCTTCCGCTCTTTGCCCGTTTTGTAGTCACCACCACAACCCCATTTGCCCCGCGCGAGCCGTACAATGAAGTTGCCGAAGCATCTTTAAGCACCGATATGGATTCTATTTCATTCGGGTTTAAATTTGGGGTCCCGTGCATAATCACACCATCTACTACCCATAACGGGCTAACTCTTCCATCTATGGATGAAATTCCCCGAATACGAACATCAGGTACCGAACCCGGCTGTCCTGAACTTTGAACAACTTGAACCCCAGCTACTTTACCTTGCAGCATTGTAGACACATCCGGGGTAGTAACATCCGTAAGTTCTTTGCCGCTTACGGTTGCCACTGCAGCAGTAACCTCTTCTTTGGTCTGGGTTCCGTAGGCCACAACAACCACTTCATCAAGTTCAGATGCAGAAACGGTCATGGTAACATCTACTACCGATTGCGAACCAACCGTTACTTCTTGTTCCTTATAGCCTATATAGGTAAAAACAAGTGTTGCATTGGCATTTACGTCAATCGCGTAATTCCCATCGAAATCTGTAACCACACCTTTTGTGGTATTTTTCACCATTACGTTTGCCCCGGGAATTGGCATTCCGGTTTCAGAATCAGTTACAGTTCCCGTTACATGCTTTTCTTGTCCATAAGAAAGCATCAAACAAAAAAATGCAACTAATGTAAATAAGATTTTCTTCATAAGATTAAATTAATTTGGTTGAGCATTAATTAGTTTAAAAGATTAATTTTTCGAATCGCTAATTAGTTTAACATAAATTCTACAAACAAAAGAAATTACAATTAAAAAACTTTCGTATACATTGCTAAATTAACAATATATTTTTATTTAACAAATATTTAAAGAATTTTATCTTTCGTTTTATTATTAATTACTCATATACAGATACCAAAAGAATAGTGATAGAACGGATTTAAAGAAAAATGTTAATTTAAATACTAAATAAGCATATATTTTATTTCAATTAAAAAGATATTGAAAGATTTTTTATTTTCGATTTATTTGTTTTACTTTGTCTAAAGGATTGCAATACCTAAATCCTAAAAAAATACCAGCAGTACCAGTAAACAATATAATGAGCATGAGTATAAAAACGACTGAGAAGGTTAACCTGCACACCGAGAGGGAGATAACGGCCCAGCCAAGGCTATGGAATGAAACTTATAATATGTTGATAAAAGAAAAAGAAAACATTAAGCGTTTTCTTTCCCCTATATTGGCCCATCAAAATCTACGAATTATTTTATCGGGAGCTGGGTCTTCGGCTTTTATAGGTGAAACGGCTCAGGGAATCATTCAAAAAAACACAAATAGGATTACGCAATCTATAGCAACCACAGATCTGGTAACCCATCCCGGTTCTTTTTTTATAAAAGATGTACCAACCCTTTTAATTTCGTTTGCCAGGTCTGGCAATAGCCCTGAAAGCATTGAAACCGTTGTACTTGCCGACGAATATTGCAACAATCTTTCCCACCTTATTATTACTTGTAACAAAAGTGGGGAATTGGCCAATTATTCGGCAAGAACCTCCAGTCCGTGCTTAAGCATTGTTCTACCGGAAGAGACCAACGACAAAAGCCTGGCCATGACCAGTAGTTTTACTACAATGTTGCTCACCGCCATTTTAATCTCGAATATTGAAACTATTGAAAACAAAAAAGCAAATGTCGATGCCATATGCAAAGAAGCAAATCAAATTTTAAACGAACAGGCTTTGTTTCGGGAAATTGCAAAAAAAGATTTTGAAAGGGTCGTTTTTCTTGGTTCTGGAGAAATGCTGGGCATTGCCAGGGAATGCCACTTAAAACTACAGGAATTAACCGATGGACAGGTGATATGCAAACACGATTCTTTTTTGGGCTTTAGGCACGGTCCAAGGGCGGTGGTAAACGCGAATACATTGGTTGTTTATTTGTTTTCTAACGATGGGCATACTTTTAAATACGAAAAAGACCTTGCGGAAGACATTGCCAAGGATACCAGAAAAATTAATTCCTTAATGATCGGAGGAGATTCTGGCTTTATTACAAGCAATGCTAAAAGGATGAATGTCGATGTTGATTTAAACAACCCACTACAAGTTGTGCCCACAACCTTGGTTGGGCAATTATTAGGGCTGTATAAATGTCTAGAGCTAGGGCTTAACCCTGATAATCCTTCAATCTCCGGTGCTATTAACCGGGTTGTTCAAGGTGTAAACATATATAAAAGAACAAAAAAATGATATTAAGCGTTTGTCCAAATCCATCCATCGATACTTATGCTTGGCTAGACTCCCTAAACCCAAGGCATGCTAACAGAATTTCATGGTTAAAGGAATATCCCGGGGGCAAAGCTACGCATATAGCAATGGCATTACGAGAGCTCAACCAACCAACCGCACTTATGGGGAATTGGGCCGGCAGTTCCGGCATGTGGATAAAAAGAGAATGCAACCTAAAAGGTATACGTACCTGCGGAATAGAAATACAAGGGCAAAATAGAAAATGCTACACCTTCAGGTCTAACGATCCAAAATTCAACAATACCGAATTATTGGAACCCGGACCGGAATTCACTCCTGAATATTGGGAGCGTTTTAAACAGGAATACACCCACGAAATAAGCAAACACGAATTGATATGCATCTCGGGCTCATGGCCAAAAGGCGCTCCCGAAAATGCCTATGGCGAGCTCATTGAAATTGCCAATAAATTAGGCCGGAAAGTAATTGTAGATTGCTCCGGGAAGCAGTTGGAGCAATGCTTACAGCAATCCTTTTTTGGTCTTCATTTAAATGAAGACGAAGCCATTTCTTTGTTCAATACCAATGCCATTGAAACTATTATAAGTAAATTGAGTCCGCGTGTCGAACTTATTGCTATTACCAAAGGAAAAGAAGGGCTATGGCTGTATTACAAAGGGCAACTGCTCCACGCAAATGTAAACATTGCAAATGTAATTAGCACTGTTGGTGCCGGCGATTGCCTAACGGCCGGGATTGCCTATGCCGTACATAACAATCTTTCTCCCGATATGATAGCCAAATACGGCGTGGCATGTGGCGCGGCCAATTGTTTAAACGAAGATTTGGGGATTTTAAAACGGAAAGATGTAGAAAACCTATTGCCCAAAACAAACGTACAACCCATAAATGTTAATGATTATGCCGAATAAAGATTTACTTGTTGTTGGGGAGTTAAATGTAGACCTGATTTTGAATAAAATTGAAGGATTCCCAAAAATAGGCACCGAAATTATTGCTGAAAATATGAACGTTACTCTTGGGAGTTCTTCGGCAATTATGGCGGCCAATGCTTCGGCTATCGGGATAAACACGTCTTTTTGTGGCATTGTTGGGAAAGACGATTTTGGTGACTTTATACGTAAAGAGCTTCAAAAAAAGCAGGTAAATACTGATTTTATTGAAAAAACTACAAAACATCAATCGGGTGTAACCGTTGTGATGAATTACAATCAAGACAGAGCCAATGTAACTTATTGTGGAGCTATGGAAGCACTTACGATTGATAAGATTCCGTGGAACCATTTAGATAACTTTAAACACTTTCATCTTTCTAATTTTTTCATTCAGAAAGGCATCAGAAAAGACATTGTTTCTATTTTTGAAAAAGCAAAAAGCTACGGTGTTACCACTTCTTTAGACTTACAATGGGACCCGGAAAATAAATGGGATTTCAACTATAAGGAATGCCTGCCACACGTAGATGTTTTCATGCCAAATGAAGCCGAGTTGCTTGCCTTGACAAAAACTACAACAGTAAATAACGGTATTGAAGAAATTATGCCGTACGCAAACACCATTGTTATAAAAATGGGCGATAAAGGAAGTATGGCATTCCATAACGGAGAAACATACCAGGCACTCCCCTATGCCAATCCAAATTATGTAGATTCCATAGGTGCCGGAGATTCTTTTAACGCGGGCTTTATTAAAAAATACATAGAAAAACAGCCTATTGAAACCTGTTTAAAATTTGGAAATCTCACCGGGGCCTTAAATACAACCGCCGCCGGGGGAACAACTGCCTTTAGCGGAAAAAAGAACATTATTGAAGACGCGATAAAATTATTTAATGCTGAAATTTAAATCATCATGAACCTAAAAAACAAATTAAACGAATTTACCAGGCAAAAAAGAGGCTTATTGGCCACAAATTATTATAACCTGGAAACTTTGCATGGTGTATTGAAAGCAGCATCAGCATTAAACGAACCCATTATATTACAACTTACGCAAAGCTCCATTGATTATATGGGGCTGGAAACGGCCGTGAAATTAGGCAGGACCGGTTTGGAACAGTTTAATGTAGAAGGCTGGATACACCTAGACCATGGAGCCTCTGTTGAACTTGCGCAAAAATGCCTGGACGCTGGATTTGACTCCGTAATGATCGACGGAAGCGAATTACCTTTTAAAGAAAACATAAAAATTACACAGGAGGTCGTAAAACGTGCCCAAAAGTACGGCGCACATGTCGAGGCGGAGCTAGGTTATGTAGCAAAATTGGGGCAATCTCACGGAAAACAAGGTTTTACACAACCCGAAGAAGCCAAGGCTTTTGTAGACGCCACCGGGGTTGATGCCTTGGCAGTAGCCATTGGTACGGCCCATGGATTTTATAAAGAAGAACCCAACCTGGATATTGACCTTTTGAAAAATATTGCAAAGGTTACCAATGCCACTCTTGTTTTGCATGGAAGTTCAGGGGTGCCCCACAAACAGGTACAAATGGCTATTTCTAATGGAATATGCAAAGTTAATTTAGCCACCGAGATTAAGAACATATTTATGAAGACACTTCAAAATGAATTGTCCAATAATGAAGAAATCGACTTAAGAAAAGTATTCCCGAAAGCTACTTTGCAAGTAACCGAGTTGGTTAAAACCAAATTATTAATGATAAAAAACCAAAGCAATGCTACCGCAGTTCATTGATGCACATGTACATTTAAACACACGATCGGAAGCAAAAATGGAATTGGCCAAGAAATACGGCGTTTCTTTTTTGTCCATTAATACCGATATTCCTTTTTTTGAAAAACTAAAAGACCAAGAGCAAGTGATTCACGACCTTTTGGACAAATATCCCGGAAGCACTAAGTTTATTACCAGTTTCGATACACAATACTGGAATACCGAAAGGTGGTTGCCCCACGCTTTGGCACAAATTAAAAAGGGAATTGAAAATGGCGCCGTAGGGGTGAAAATCTGGAAAAATATTGGCATGGATCCGGTTATAAAAGATCTTGACGGAAATTTTGTTTTGCTGGACGACGAAAGGTTCAATACCATATACCAATATTTGGTCGATAATGACATTTTGTTAATTGGCCACCAAGGAGAACCGAGAAATTGCTGGCTACCATTGGAAGAAATGACAGTAGATTCCGACAGGGATTATTTTTCACAGCATCCCGAATACCATATGCACCTATTGCCCGAATATCCTTCCTATGAAGAACAAATGAAAGCCCGTGACAATATCTTAAAAAAGTTTCCAAAGCTAAAATATGTCGGCCTGCATCTTTTCAGCATGGAATGGAGTATTGATGAAGTGGCAAAACGGCTCGACACATACCCAAATACCATGACAGACCTGGCAGAAAGGATATGCCATGTTCAACTACAAGCAAAGGAAAACCACGAAAAAGTAAGGGATTTCTTTATTAAATATCAAGACCGGATTATTTATGGAACCGATGTTATTGATGATGGACAAATAACAGAAAAAGAAATAGCTCGTAAGTTTGAACGTCTATGGAAAGCCCATTGGGATTTTTTTGCCACTAACAAAACGTTGGAGGCTCCAGAATTTAAAGGCGCTTTTCAGGGGCTTGAATTACCTGTTGCCGTATTAGAAAAAATATTTTATAAAAATGCCATTAAAACATACGGTCCCTTTGAACATATAAAAATTAATTAACTCAAAAAATCAAACAATTATGAATGATAATAGACGAAATTTCTTAAAACTGGGTTCCCTTGCCGGTTTGGGTTTGGCAAGCGGAAGCGCTTTGGCAGCTTGCGAAACAAAATCTGAAAAAAACTCTGTAGCTGCTACATTGGCATCTGCCCAAAACAACAAGCAAATATTCAATATGTCCGGTTACAGGGCACCAAAAATAGAAACGGTCCGTATTGGCTTTATCGGACTCGGAATGAGAGGTCCACATGCCGTGCAGCGCATGAGCTACATAGATGGCGTTGAAATAAAAGGCCTGTGCGACATCCGCCAAAAACAAGTGGATAATGCACAAAAAATATTGGAAGGCACCAAACACAGTCCAGATACCTATGTTGGAGATGATAACGAATGGAAAAAAATGTGCGACCGTGACGATATCGACCTAATTTATATCGCCACTCCATGGGAATGGCATACCCCCATGGCCGTTTATGCAATGGAAGCTGGGAAACACGTAGCGGTTGAAGTGCCTGCCGCAAAGACCATTGACGAATGTTGGCAATTGGTTGAAACATCAGAAAAAACCAAAAAACACTGCATGATGCTGGAAAACTGTTGCTACGACTTTTTCGAGCTGCTTACCTTAAATATGGCCAGACAAGGCTTTTTTGGGGAAATCATTCATGGCGAAGGAGCTTATATTCATAACTTATTAGACCTCAACTTTAACAAAGAAACCGGGTATGAAAGTATGTGGAGGCTAAAAGAAAATGCAAAACGTAACGGAAATCTTTATCCAACACATGGTTTGGGACCCATCTGCCAGATTATGGACATTAACCGTGGGGACCAAATGGACTATCTAACATCGCTTTCCAGTAACGACTTTAACATGCACCAAAAAGCTGTAGAATTAGCCAAAGAAGACAATTTTTACCAAGAATATACCGATGTTCAATTTAGAGGGAACATGAATACCACACTGGTAAAAACAAAAAAAGGGCATAGTATCATGATTCAGCATGATGTAAGCTCTCCAAGGCCTTATTCAAGGATTCATTTGGTTAGCGGCTCTAAGGGAATGGCAAGAAAATGGCCTTCGCCGGCACGTATCGCCAAAGGGCATAGCTGGATGAACGAGGAAGAAATGAAAGAAATTGAAACTCAATACACGCCGGAAATAGTAAAAAAAGTAGGCGACCTTGCAAAGCAAGTTGGTGGTCATGGCGGTATGGACTTTATTATGGACTGGCGATTAATAGACTGTTTGAGAAATGGACTTGCATTGGACCAGAATGTATATGATGCTGCCTTATGGAGCTCCATTGCACCGCTGAGTGAAAAATCCGTAGCCAACAGGTCGCAGTCCATAGATGTTCCCGACTTTACCATTGGAAGCTGGAAAACCAATGCCCCCGTAGATATTACCTTAGCTGGTGGCGGTACTACCAATGTGATTTTAAATAATAAATAAACCCTATTTATTTCATTTTAAATATAATTATTACTTTTACTTTTGGTATTGAAATACAAACTCTTTACTAAAAGTAAAAGTTTTTTTTTCTTATTTTATAAATAAAAACATATCTATTTGTATGAAAAAAACTGCGCAACGTAGGTCATTAATTCTAAAGAAATTGGACGAAACAGGCCAGGTGAACGTTAATGAATTAAGCGAACTATTGGGGGTTAGCGAAGTTACCATACGAAACGATCTGGATAAACTGGAAAAAAACAATTTACTTATAAGAGCTCACGGCGGCGCCTTTAAAACAAACAACCTGGCACTTACGGTAACCGAAAAAAAACAGATAAATCTCGACATAAAACGAAATATAGGCCGGGAAGCCGCTTCTTTGATCACCGAAGACGACAGCATTATTTTAGATTCGGGGACCACTACTTTTGAGGTTTCAAATAATTTAAGCGAGTTTAAAAGGCTTACGGTTATAAGTAATGCCTTGGATATTGTAAACAACCTGGCACAATACAAAAACCTAGAAGTTTTTATGCCCGGCGGCTATTTAAAAGAATTTTCCATGTCTTTGGTAGGTCCCATGGCCGAAAGAAACTTTAAACAACTTTATTGCAATAAACTTTTTTTAGGTGTAGACGGCATTAAACCAAATATAGGTGTTTTTACACATTATATGGAAGAAGCATACCTTAACCAGATAATGATCGATATAGCCGAAGAGGTTATCGTTGTGGCCGATTCTTCCAAGTTTAAAAGGTCCGGGTTTGCATTTATCTGCAATTTTGAAAAAATAGACAAACTCATAACAGATGATAAAATTGAAAAAGCTTCCCTCGAAATGCTCGAAAAGAACAACGTAGAAGTAATTATTGCCAAAAATCAGGGGTAATTTTTAATCCTGCCTTACATTCCCCATTATCTGCTCCTCCTCTGTTATGTAATTAGAAAGATTTATTGCCGTTTCTATTAATGCCAAATGAGAATATGCCTGCGGAAAATTCCCCAGCAACCTTTTTGTTTTAAAATCTATATCTTCGCTAAACAGCCCCAAATGGTTACTATACGATAATAATTGTTCAAACTGGGCTACCGCCTTTTTGTGTTCTCCTATTTTATTAAGGGCATTGATAAACCAAAAGGTACATATGGTAAACGACGAAGATGGCAAGCCAAAATCGTCTTTATTTTTGTACCTATATAGCAGGCCATCGTTGCTTAATTCTTTCTCGATAACTTTTACCGTGCTCACATATTTTGGATCCCGCGCATCTATAAAGCCATAAGTTTCCATTAACAGCACGGAAGCATCCATATCGTTGGAGCCATATGATTGCGTAAATGCCTGCACTTCTTCATTCCACGCATATTGATGTATATCGTCCCTGATTTCCTGTTCCAAAGCAGCCCACTTCTCTATTTTCCTTGTTTTATTAAGCATTTTTGCCACTCGCAAAGCCCTGTCTATGGCTACCCAACACAATACTTTGGAAAAAGTAAAATGCCTTTCTTCAGTCCTAAATTCCCAAATACCCTTGTCGGGTTCGCGCCAGTGCTTGTTTACTACCCAAACAATTCCTTTGGTAATGGTCCATAGGCCTTCACTGTTTTCTATTTGGGTACTGAATTTCATGAACTGTTCGTAAATAACATCCATTAAAATCCCGTAAATATCGTTTTGGCGCTGCTCGTAAGCGGCATTCCCTATACGGACGGGTTTGGAGTTTTGGTATCCGCTCAGGTGGTCCAGCGTTTCTTCAATTAGCAGTTTTTCCTTATTGATTCCGTACATAATCTGGAGTTTTTCATCCTTGTCGGGAATTAAGTCAATTATGAACTGCAAATAACGTTTCGCCATATTTTTGTGCCCAAGTTCAGAAACCACTTTTATTACCATGGAGGCATCACGGATCCAACAAAACCGGTAATCCCAATTCCTTACTTCACCTATGGTTTCGGGCAAAGAAGTAGTTGCGGCCGCCAGCACTGCCCCGGACTTGTCGTAACTAAGCATCTTCAATGTTAGAGCGCTTCTGGCTATAATGTCGTTGTATTTTTTATAAGATGGTGTCCTGTCTGCCCAGTTCAGCCAATACACCTTTGTTCTTGATAGTTCCAGAAAGGCTTTGTTGATGGTTGGCACAAATATCTTTTCGTTGTATCCTACCAAAAAGTAACCATCTTCAATTATTTCTATTTCTTCACCTGCCACGACCTTTTCCTTATCAAAATTGGTATAGAGAAAAAGCGTATCAAACTTCTCCTTATCCGTCAGGCTAACAATAAACTCGTCTTTCACATAGGTATTTGTAACTCCTACTGCATATTCCAGCCTTGGGTTATAATCTATTTTAAATTTTGGTCTTCCGCTTTTGTGTTCTACATACCTAATAACATCCGGTGGCGAATTATACCCGCCTTCTTCATCGTAATAACGGGGCATAAAATCCCAAATAAGAAAAGTATCTTTTCCATTTGAAAATGTGGTAACCAATACATTTGTATTTTTATAATATTCTTGGCTAATTGTATATGATTCGTCTACCTCAAACCCGAAATTCCCCCCAATTTCGTCATCCAATATCTTGGCGAATACAGAAGTAGAATCAAACTCGGGCAAACAGCACCAATCTATAGATCCCGTTTTAGAAATTAATGCAGCACTTCTGCAATTTCCTATGATTCCGTATTCCAGATTATCCATTAATTATATTTTTTATAACGTTTAAAACCTAATAATTCCTTAAATTAACGAAAATCTTATTTGTTAACCAAGATCAATGTAATAAATGAAAGCAATAAAATTGTCTGTTTTAGAATTCTTAAAAAACATGGCGGTTTTTTTATGTTTTTTTCTTTATTATACTTAAAAAATTGACCCTTTAGAAATAGAAAACCTTTAATTAAATTATGAGCAAAACAATTATTGTTTCCAACCGATTGCCTTTACAAGTAAAACTTAATGAAAATAAACTGGAAATTACTCCAAGCGTTGGCGGATTGGCCACCGGAATGAAATCTGTACATAAGGAAGGAGACGGTATTTGGATTGGCTGGTCCGGTCTTACCGAAGAAGAACTCGACGAATCACTCTCTAAAAAAGTGGATACTGCCGTTGCTAAAGAAAATTGTGCCGCCGTAAACCTGACCCAATGCGATATAGATAACTTTTATTACGGCTTTAGCAACCGTACCTTATGGCCGTTGTTCCACTACTTTATGGAATATACCGAATTTGAAAAGGACTTTTGGGAATCGTACAAGGCCGTTAACCAAAAATTTGCCGAAGTAGTTTTAGACAATCTGGAAGATGGAGACAATGTTTGGGTGCACGATTATCAATTATTATTGTTGCCACAGCTTATAAAAGAAAAGAAGCCGGATACCTCTATTGGCTTCTTTTTGCACATCCCCTTCCCTTCTTATGAAATATTCAGGACTTTCCCGTGGAGGGAAGAATTACTGACCGGTATGTTGGGAGCCGATCTTATTGGCTTTCATACATATGATTACGAGCGCCATTTTTTAAGTTCCATTAAGCGTATTTTAAGGCTCGACGTTAAGTTTAATGAGGTAGTTTACCACGATAGGATTGTAAAAGTAGATTCCTTCCCGATGGGAATAGACTATAAAAAGTTTCATCAGGCCTCTGTTTCTCATACTAAAATGAACGTAAAGGAACGTTCGGAATTACAAAAAAGGCTCGACGACCATATTCAATCTTCTGTAGATACCAAGCTTATACTATCAATAGATAGGTTGGATTACACCAAAGGAATTCCAAACAGGATTCGCGCATTCGAATATTTTTTAAACAAATATCCCGAGTTCAAGGAAAAGGTACGCCTCATTATGCTTTCGGTCCCTTCCCGGTCGAACGTTCCCCAATACCAATTACTAAAAAAAGAAACCGACGAACTTGTAGGCAGGATAAACGGGCAATTCGCCACGGTAAGCTGGACGCCCATTTGGTACTTTTACCGTTCGATGCCCTTTAACAACTTAATAGACCTTTACACTTCTGCCGATGTTGCCTTGATTACTCCCGTAAGGGACGGTATGAACTTAGTCGCCAAAGAATATGTGGCCACACGCACCAAAAAAGATGGCGTACTTATTTTAAGCGAAATGGCCGGGGCCTCCAAAGAAATGAACGAAGCCCTGATGATAAACCCCAATAACTTCGAACAAATTGCAGATGCCATTAAACAGGCTCTGGAAATGCCCGTAGAGGAACAAATTGCCAGAAATACCATCCTTCAAAAAAGACTGGAGCGGTACAGTGTTGAAAAATGGGCACACGAGTTTATGAAATCGCTCGACGCCACCAAAAATCTCGGGCAGGTCATTGTTTCCGAAAAACTTGACACTAAGCTTACAAACCAAATGATTGAAGACTACAAAAAATCTAAAAGCAGTTTGATTTTACTGGATTACGACGGAACACTTTCCGGCTTTCAGGACAACCCGCAAAATGCAAATCCGGATACGGAGCTCTTTCAATTATTAGATGCCTTAAATAACCAGCCCAATACCGATATGGTTATTATTAGCGGCCGCGACAAGGAAACTTTTGAAAAGTGGTTTGGTAATAAAGAATATTCCCTAATAACCGACCATGGCGTTTGGCTTAAAAAGCGTAATAAAGACTGGGAAGCATTGGAGCGCCTAAAAAACGATTGGATGGAGAACATCCGCCCCATTCTGGAAACCTTTGTAGACAGGACGCCCGGAACATTTATTGAAGAAAAAAAATACTCGCTTGCCTGGCATTATCGCAAAGCCGACCCCGAACTGGCACAAATTAGAACCATGGAGCTCAATACCGTCCTTACAAGCTTAATTTCCAATAACGACCTTACCGTGCTTAAAGGAAACAAGGTTATTGAAATTAAAAGTAGCAGTGTTAACAAAGGCCGGGCCGCTTCCAGACTTTTATCTTTAAAAAATTACGATTTTATCTTTACCATTGGAGACGATTGGACCGATGAATATATGTTTGAAGAAGTGCCCGAAAATGCTTACACTATTAAAGTCGGGTTTAAAAAGACCAAGGCAAAATACTACGTAAAAGACACAAACGAGGTTAGAAAACTACTTACAAAATTTATTGATTAACAAATAGTTGCCCTGATTAATGTAGAAATAAAGCCAAAAAAGGAGAATTCATCGATAATTTAAGGTGACTGAAAGATTTTTTACTCTTTTGGCGGTTTCTTTTTTTAATTTAGTAGTCAAAACCAAAACTAATACCAACCTGGCAGGACATTCAACTTTGTTTGTCATAGTTGGTCTATTATATCAATTATGAAAACTACCCTATCTATAATTGCTATTGCAACTTCTATGTGGCTTCAAGCACAAATTGCCACCGAAGTTTATTTATTTGATATGGATAAATCCTTTAGGTTGACAAACCCCGTTAATCTTTCCAATAATCCCGGGTTTTATGACAATCAACCTTCATTTATAGATAACAACCTGCTATTATATACTTCAACCAGAAACCATCAAACAGATATTAAAGAAGTTGACCTAAGGAAAAAAACACAACAATGGGTTACCAATACCCCCGGGAATGAATTCTCTCCGCAAGCCACCCCAAAAACCAATATATACGCTGCAATCAGGCTCGATAATGATGGAAAACAACGCCTTTATAATTACAGTAGCCTGAACGGCGGGTACGAAGAACTGATAAGCGACCAAACAATAGGGTATTACAGTTGGTACGATAAAAATACCATCGTGTCTTTTGTGCCCGAAGAGGACAATTCGAAGCTTGTTGTAAATAACTTAAAGAACCAGACCAACTTTACATTTAAAGAAAATATTGGGCGTTCCATATGTAAAATCCCCAATACAAACCTTGTTAGCTATATAGACAAAAGCAGTGATGTATGGGAGATACGGTCGTTCGACCCCATTTCTGGAACCGACGCCTTTATTGCCAATACACTTGAAGGTTCGGAAGACATGGCATGGGGCCAAGACGGGACCATCTTGATGGGAAAGGAAGAAGTTTTGTACAAATACAATCCCAAAGGTGACCAAAAGTGGATTCCCGTTTCGTCTTTGGAATACTTCAACTTAAAAGGCATCACCAGGTTGGCCATAAGCCCTAATGGAAAACAAATTGCCATTGTGGTAAATGAAGAAATTCCCGAAAGCATTCAGCAACAAAACAACGCCATAATAGACATAGGCATCGTGGTTACCAATTTAAAAAAGTCCTTGGCCTTTTATAAAGATATATTAGGGATGAAAGAAACCCGAAAATTTACCATTGATAAAGCATTTGGAAGAAAATCTGGGCTTACCAGCGGACTATCGGCAGAAGTTACCGTACTTCAGTTGGCCGAAGGCAACAACGCTACAGAGCTCAAATTAATGTCTTTTGGAAAGCATAAAAACTGGTATCCAGATTACATTCAGCAGGATATGGGCGTTCAATATATTACCATTTATGTAAAATCGGTCGCCCCTTATTTAAAACGTATTCAAGAAAACAACATAAAACTCCTTGGCGATACGCCTATTGCATTTGAAAACGGCGAATCTTTTCTTTTGATAAAAGATTACGACGGTACCTTTATTGAAATTATCGGGGCTACCGATGAATGATTTTATGCTGATATAAAAAACATATTTTTTAACTTTAGGTCTTTAATTAAATTCCAATACCCAAAATGAAGACCTTTCTGTATGCATTCTTTATATATGCCTACACAACTATGTACGCACAAACCGACACCAAAATTTACGATATTATAGATGCCGTTTCTGCCAATAGGATAGAAACCAATATTACAAAACTGGCAAACTTTGGCACCCGACACACCTTGAGCGATACCATTTCGAACACTCGTGGCATTGGTGCCGCACGCCGTTGGATTAAAAGTGAGTTTGAGGCCATTGCAAACAATTGCAACAGTTGTCTGGATGTATTTTACCAAAAGAATTTTGTAAAAAAGGGTACCAATAACCGCATTACCAAAGATGTATGGGTAGTAAACATAGTTGCCGTGCAAAAAGGCACCAAATATCCAAATAGGTACATTATTATGAGCGGCGATATTGATTCGCGCATATCTGATGCCAATAATTTTACCGATGATGCCCCCGGGGCAAACGACAATGCCAGTGGAATGGCAGGAACCATGGAAGCAGCGCGGGTACTTTCTAAATATTCTTTTGAAAATAGTATTGTTTACGTAGGGCTTTCGGGAGAAGAGCAGGGTTTATTTGGTGGTAAGGGACTTGCCGATTATGCCAAAGAAAAAGGATGGGATGTTATTGGTATTTTTAATAATGATATGATTGGCAATATTAAAGGTGTAGACGGCATTATAAGCAATACCGATTTTAGGATTTTCTCGGAGCCTACGCCTCCAACCGAAACCGAAAAACAACGAACAATGCGCAGGTTTTATGGTGGCGAAGTAGATGGTATTTCCAGGCAACTTGCTCGATATGTACATACAAATGTAAAAACCTATATGCCCGAAATGAACCCCATGATGATATACCGCTTGGACCGTTTTGGCCGTGGCGGTCACCATCGTCCTTTTAACGATGTTGGATTTGCTGGGATACGCATTATGGAAGCTCATGAAAATTATACCCAGCAACATCAAGACATCCGTACAGAAAACGGTATTGAATATGGAGATGTGCTTAAACATGTAAACTTTAATTATGCGGCTAAACTTACAGCTGTAAATGCTATTAACCTTGCCGCTATTGCCTGGGCTCCGCCTGCGCCAAAAAAAGTAGCTATTGGTGGCATCGTGGAAGCGTCGGCTAAACTTAAATGGACAAAGGTCGAGGGTGCCGAAGGATATAAAATCTATTGGAGGGATACTACTTCCCCCACATGGGATCATTCGCGGTATGTTGGAGATGTGGATTCTTTTACCTTGGATGGGGTTGTTATTGACAATTTTTTCTTTGGAATTGCCGCTGTTGGCGAAAACGGACACGAAAGTGTGGTTGTTTTTCCCAATGATATTATAAAGGATTAAAGAAAAGGAAACTGGTTTCCTTTTTAAAATTCAAGGTTTTGAACTGGCCTGATCAAAGATATCTTTTTATGCTGAAAATAAATATTCCGCCTATAAAAGTGGTGCCCACAAACGGCAAAAAGATTCTTTTAACCGTTGGAGAATACCCCTGTCCAACCATCTTTTAGCATCAACTTGATCGCAATGTTGAAGGTCTTCCATATATATTTTCAACATTTCCTTGGCGATACCATTATCGTAAATAAGGGCATTTACTTCAAAATTTATATGAAAGCTCCTGTAATCCATATTAGACGTTCCAACAGTTGTAAAAACATCGTCTACAATCATGGTTTTTGCATGAATATTTCCTTTTTCGTACAGGTATATCTTTACGCCTGCCCGTAATAATTTTTCCAAATAAGAATATGTGGCATATTTGGCGGCCCATGAATCGCAGCTTTTAGGGATTATCAAGCGTACATCCACGCCACTTCTTGAAGCTGTGGCCATGGCCAATGAAATTTCGTCATTGGGTATAAAATAAGGAGTTGTTATGTAGACATACCTTTTTGCAGAATTAATGGCCGTAAACATTGCTTCCATAATACTTGCCCATTCTGTATCGGGCCCGCTGGCGGCAATTTGAATAGGGATTTTTCCGTCTATGCTACTTTCGGGGAACCAACTGTCTTCAACTTTAATATCGTTGTCGCAAACAAAGTCCCAATCCAACGAAAAATGGAGCTGCAATAGCCCTACCGACTGACCCTCGATTCTTAAATGCGTGTCCCTCCAAAACCTCCTGCCTTCTTTGTTTACATATTCGTCTCCAACATTTATCCCGCCCACATAACCAATTTTACCGTCTATAATGACCATTTTTCGATGGTTTCTATAATTTATCTTACTAGCAAATCTTGGAAAATAAACAGGCATAAAAGGATACATCTCTACGCCCTTGCTTTTTAAAAATGAAATGTTTTTATCGGAAATAGAACTAGCTACCGAATCATAATTTATCTTTATGCAAACACCTTCATCGGCTTTATTTGAAAGAATTTCTATAAGTTCGGAACCTATTTCATCATCCCTGAAAATATAGTATTCTATATGAATTGATGAAGTTGCATTTTGAATGTCCTGAAAAAGCCTTTTAAATTTTTGCTCGCCGTTTATTAAAATTTCTACTTTATTGTTAATTGTCAACGGAGACTTCTTCTCGCTGTCTATAAGCCTAATAATCTTTGTATCGCCATTAAGCACTTCTTCCCCAATGGAATATGCTTCTTTTTTATTGAGTACCAATTGATGTGCCCAATTTTGTATGTTTTTTTGGTTTAAAATATTTTTTTTCTTGAATATTCTAAACTTCCTATAATCCTGTCCAAAGAAATAATAGACTATTAGCCCCACAAAAGGGAAAGCAAGCAATGCTATTAAATAAGAAAGTGTTTTAGTGGGGTTAATATTTTTAAGCAGTATTGTTACGGCTGCAATCAATGCCAATAGATAATTGAACCCCAATAAAAATTCCCACAAATGATTTTTTACATAATCCCACATTATTTTACAGGTGGATAATAACCCGCCTTAGGTATTTGGATAAAATATTTTTTTCTGGATGCATTGTTAAGGTTTGTTTCCCTTAACCAAGGATTGTGGATTTTTAAGGTTTTGTAGGTAATCCCGAATTTTTTGGCAAATTTTGGAAAATCTTGAACTACCGTATCTACTTCAACATCGGTAAAGGGAATTCTTGTATAGAGGTCCTCTTCATCAAAATTAAACCCGTATTCTTCTGGGTGAGACAATATTTCCTTAACGGCCAATATTCTAAATACGTACCTGCTTGTTTCTTCGCCCAGCAATACGTTGTAATATCCTTCGGTTTCCTGGCGTTCCAATTGTTTAGCCATTCCAAACTGGCCAGCATTGTACGATGCGGCCGCCATGGTCCAGGTTCCAAAACGTTCTTTTGCCTTTTTTAAGTATTCACAGGCAACTTCGGTAGATTTTTCAATATGGTAACGCTCGTCCACATTATCGTTTACTTCCAGTCCGTACTCCCTTGCGGTACCCTTTAAAAGTTGCCAAAAACCAGTAGCTCCAGCCGGAGAAACTGCCTGTGTTAACCCACTTTCTATAACTGCCAAGTATTTAAAATCGTCGGGCACGCCATGTTGCCTTAAAATGGGCTCGATTATGGGAAAATACTTATTTGCTCTTTTTATAAGCAACAAACCATTGGACTGCCAATAGGTATTAACCAATAATTCCCTGTCCAGCCGTTCTTTTACGTCCGGGTCTTCAACAGGTACACGCTCTCCCGCAAAATTAATTCCATGTGGTATTTTAAGGGCGTATACATTATAATCGTGCACCAAACTTAAACTATCCTTTTCTTTTTGTGGGGTTACAGCTTCTTGTTGGGGTGAAGTAGATTGAACAGCATTTATAAATATGGCCGAAACAGCAATTACCCCAATTAAAATCAATATGTTTTTCACGTTTTTCATCTTCATTTTTTTATAAATATACAAATTAGATCTATTTTTCATTTAAGATCAGTTTAGGTAAATTATCGTTAAACCATTTAAATTTATTGATAATCATAATATGCGTCCCGTTTTTAATTTTAATGCAGTTTTTTATATAACTGCAAGGAAAAACAGCATCTTTATCGCCTTGGATATGAATTGTATTGGGAATGGGTGCTGCCTGTTTCCAATTTACAATATTATCTATAGACCAGTTTAAATAATGTTTGTCCCTAACGGAAAGGTATTTCTCGTACAAATTTAATCTTTTTACTACAGTATCTCCAAAAGCATATTTTGCCAAAAGTTCCATGTTGTTTACCAATCCTGTTGGCAACAACCTATGTGCCTTGGTATACTTTGCAAAAATCATCCTTTTGGGGAGTTCTCTATTACATTTAACGCTCGATATTATAATTATTTTTTTTACGGGAATAATTTTGCCCATTTCTTGAACCAAAATCCCTCCAAAAGAAACCCCAATCAATACCGGGTTTTCATGGGTGATATATTGTGTCATCCTCTCGGCATAGGCTTCAATGGTCTCATTTTTTTTGGGAATTTCCCATTCCAGGTAATGTAATTTAAATTTATCCCCGGGGAGTTTTATGTTTTCAAATATTGATGGATTTGCAGCCATTCCCGGCATGCAATAAACATGTATTAAATTAGAATCCATATATATTAACGATTGAAAAATAGATGATTAGCTATTTTTTTAGTACCTTTGCATCGCTAAAGGTATATAATTCTTCATCAATATAACCAAGGACCAAAATTAAATTGTACCAAATTTTATCAATCTTTCCATTTTTTTGGAGGGATCACCTAAAAGGATTAGGTATCGTATTTGGCAGTTTTTTAAAGTGATTTTTAAAACCTCGTAATAATGAATGAAGTAGTAATTAATGACAATGAGTTTTTGCGTCAATATGAAACAAAAATTGAAGGAAAGCTCGCAAAAATCGAGTATGCTTCACAAGAAAGAAAGGTCTTTTTAACCAAACTTGTGATTCCGGAAGAGATAACAGATCCTGAGTTTAAAGATGAATTTATCAAAACCGTACTGAAGCATATTGAAGGAAAAAACCTAAGTGTAGTTCCTACTAGCCCCCAAATAGCTGGTTTTCTTAGAAAGCACAAAGAATTTAAAGATTTATTACCTGTAGGAATTAGGATTTAAAGAAAGAAGCCCCGCAAATTGCAGGGCTTTTATTTTTTTACAGCTCAACCAACTTCTTTTCTTTTACAAACTCAAAACGCACCAATCCGTCATCATCTATTTTGGTCAATTCTACTTCGTGCAGGGTGTTTATTAACGATGGATCCCACGGGGTTTTTACTTTTACATAATTTTCTGTAAATCCATGTATGTAGCCTTCTTTGTTTTCGCCTTCAAACAAAACCGTTCTATAACTTCCCAGCTGACTTTCGTAAAAAGCCCTCCGTTTCTTGGCAGAAAGGCCCCTTAACATTTTACTGCGTTTGGCACGTACTTTATTTGGAATCACTCCGTCCATTTCGGCGGCAATGGTATTATCCCTTTCTGAATATGTAAACACATGTAAATAGGAAATATCCAATTCATTTAAAAAATTATAGGTTTCCAGGAAATGTTCGTCTGTTTCTCCGGGAAAACCAACAATTACATCCACGCCTATACACGCATGTGGCATTGTTTCCTTGATTTGCCTTACCCTGTTTACGTATAATTCGCATTGGTACCGGCGGCGCATCAACTTTAATATTTCATTGCTCCCACTTTGCAACGGTATATGGAAATGAGAAACAAAAGTGCGGCTCTGTGCTACAAAATTGATGGTTTCGTTCTTTAACAAATTTGGTTCTATGGACGAAATACGCAAACGCTCAATCCCTTCCACTTTGTCCAAGGCCGTGACCAGCTGATAGAAAGTATGTTCGTGTTTTTTATTACCAAATTCCCCTTTTCCGTAATCGCCAATATTTACGCCCGTAAGTACAATCTCCTTAATTCCCTGATCTGAAATTTCCTTGGCATTTTTTAAAACGTTTTCTAAAGTATCGCTTCTCGAAATCCCCCTGGCAAGCGGTATGGTACAATAGGTGCATTTGTAATCGCATCCGTCCTGTACTTTTAAAAAAGCGCGGGTCCTGTCTCCAATAGAATAACTTCCCACATAGAAATCGGCTTCCTCGATCTCGCAACTGTGTACATGCCCGTAATCATTTTTTGAAAGGTCGTTTAAGTAATGGGTTATTTTAAATTTTTCGGTAGCTCCCAAAACCAGATCTACGCCATTAACATCGGCCAATTCTTCGGGCTTTAATTGGGCATAACACCCAATAGCGGCCACAAAGGCATCGGGGTTTACTTTTTGGGCCTGTTTTACAATGGATTTAAAACGCTTATCGGCATTTTCTGTAACCGAACATGTATTGATTACATATATATCTGCTTTCTCAGAGAACTCGACCCTATCAAACCCTTCTTCTGTAAAGTTTCGGGCTATGGTAGAGGTTTCTGAAAAATTAAGCTTGCAACCCAATGTATAAAACGCTACTTTCTTTTTTTCCATGTAGTTGACTTTTAACATGTTGACCTTTATCTATTTCTTTTAAAAAAAGCGTACAAATATACCAACTTATTTGCAGGTATTAAAAGGTTTTTGTTGGTTGTTGGTTGAGGGTTGAGAGCTGTACGCCTCTAATAACTAAAACCCAACTTTGAATCTTTGCAACTTTGAATACTGATTAGGGAAAGGGGGCTAGGGATTAGTTGATTGTTAACAGATAAATATTAATGGTTAAATCTTTGAACCTCTGAACCTTTGGAACTTTGCATCTTTGAACCTTTGAAACAAAAACCCTTCACTCATTAACTTATGGATAGTATGCGACTTCTCCTTACGTCGAAGTGACTGGAACCATCAACTATTCTGATTCAAGGATACGTTTTAGGTCTGATAGCCCCGATTCAAAATCTTTACCGACGGCCTTGTCCATGTTCATAAAAATCATAAAGATATTCATGGGGAATTTATATAGGCCCGAAAACCCCCAGACTACCGTGGTTGTTTCGGGGAGTACTTTTTCTACTTTAATATAGGCTTCAGAAGTAGATTTAAATGGTTTTATAAAGCGTAGTTCGGTCTCTATCGTTTCATTGGACAGTATACGCTTGATTTCCTGTTCGCCAGATCCCACTTCTTTGTTTCCTTCCCACCAGCTTACCGCACCTATGCTCCCATCTATGCCCTTTAGGCCTTTCTTTATGTTCGGGTCTTTTTGAAACCACGGCGACCATTCGTCTTGGTTTTTAAGGAACTTTAAATAATTAAATACCTCTGGAAGAGGCCTGTTTATTTGTATGCTCCTGCTTACATGGTAATTTTTGGGCGCAATAACCCCCAAAAAAACAACCAATAGGATAACACCCCCCAATATGTACATAATAGTTGCCAACATAACCCGCTCGATAAGAACTATAAATTTACTAAAAATAACATAACCAAACACCTATTGTTTAGCCATTGTTGTACCTTTTCAAAACGTCTTCAATGCTCCTTATGGATTTTTTGGACCAATCTATTCTTTTTTCCAACATTTCCCCATCGGTAAGCTGCCATTCTATATTGGATTTCCTGAGCCTGGCACATAAATGTTGCAGGATTATTGCCACGGAAACCGATATGTTTAAGCTCTCGGCAAAACCGTGCATGGGTATTTTTAAATATCCATCGGCCTGCTGCATTATGGCAGGGGTCAATCCGCTTTTTTCGGTACCAAAAAACAAGGCGCTTTTTTTATCGATAGCAAAGTCTTCCAGCATACAGGCATTGTTATGCGGCGTAGTAGCTATAATCTGGTAGCCTTGTGCCTTTATGGCCTCTATACAGTCTTGGGTATTGGCATAACGGTATACGTCTACCCATTTTTGCGAACCCATGGCTATGTTCTTGTCCAAACGCTTGCCATACTGTTCTTCTATAACATGTGCCTGCTGTATGCCAAAGGCATCGCAACTTCTTATTACGGCACTTGTGTTATGCAGTTGGTACACGTCTTCTATGGCCACGGTAAAGTGTTTGGTGCGCCCTAAAAGTATTTCTTGTATACGTTCCTTACGGGCACTGGTAATAAACCCTTCTAAATATTCCAATAATGCTTTGGACATATATATAATGTTTTGGAATGTAAATTTATAAATATTCTAGTTGAGAGTTGAGAGTTGAGGGTTGAGGGTTTTTGGTTTCAAGTTTCAGATCTTTAATAAACAATTAACTATTAGCTAATAACAGTCATCAATCAACTAACCCCTTTTCACTTTTCACTAATCACTATTTCAAGGTTCAAAGATGCAAAGGTTTATAAGTGCTACAATTAATCTTTAACAAGTAGTAGTTGGCAAAATGTAGATGGTAGTTCTGGGTTTTAGGACGGCAGTTCTGGGTCTTGGGATGACAGTTCTGGGTTTTGGGATGGCAGTTCTGGGTCTTGGGACGGCAGTTTAAAAAAGGCATAAAAAAACACCATTTTATATTGCTGTTGTTGCTATTAAAATAGCTTATTGAACAAATAAAATGGTGTTCGGACTAATTAATAATGTAACTGTGTACTAATATTTAGTATAGTAACAATTATTTTGAGGTAAACCTAATGCCCGAAATGGTATTATACTTGGCAGAAGAGCCTCCATATACGCTTTTAACATAAGCCTTTACCTTTTTTGCAAGGTCGAACAGCCCGGTGCTGTCCATGTACAAAACCTCATTGCAGTTTATCATGGACTGGTAGAGCGCCGCCTCGGTTTTGTTAACCTCGTGGTTGCTGCTAACCAGTTGCGAGTAATACTCGTTTAGGCTTGCCAATTTTAGGTCTTCTGTATTGGGCTTGTAATTGGGCACCAGGGAAAAAATTTGTACAAAGCCCGAAAAGTTTTACGCCAATTGGGTAAACGATTGCCGGGAGGTAGAATATGCCCTAACGGACTGTCTCTCCATGGCCGATATCTTCCGCTTGGTCTGGGGGCTTCCCTGGATAACGTTGCGCAACGACTTAATTTGTTCCATGTCGCCTTCGTTAAGGTTTAAAATAGCTGCCATATTATAAAGGCGCGTGGCCAAGGGCTTGAGCCTCTTGTACTCCTGCTGCCGTTTATGGATGGCAATACTGTTTTCCTTTCGCTTCCGTTCTACATCCATCACCACATAATGTGCCGACTTGTACATTTCTTCCAGGCTCTCTAGGGAAATTTCTTTCATGGAAGGGTTGTAAAGCGAAAATGGCTTTACTGTTTGAATTAATTTTTTAAAATTTTCTACATTACGGGCGTGTCCCGTTTCTACTTTTGACTTCATAAATCATTACATTTTAAATTTCTATGTGCAAAAAGTAATTAAGAAGCGTGGGATAAACTAATTTTTTTGTAGAAAAAATGTTAAATACATCAAAATTAATGTAGTCCAATACACCAATATTGGTGTATTGGTGGTGGTTTTTTTCTATTTTGATGATAATTTTCATTTATTTTTCATCAAAAGGAAAAACTGTTTGTTTTTTTAATATGAAAATTTAAAGTGTAATATTCCTTACTACTGGCATTTCACACCCGTTTAAATCCTGGCATTCTATTTTGCTATAGAATATGTAGTTATTTTTCCTCTTTTTAAGGTTTGGCCAAAAAAAGTTACATAAACAGGACTTAAATGAAGAAACTTATAAATTAAAACAATTAATCAACCAACGGCATAGGCAAATATGCTCTCACATGCTAAGTTTTTGTGTGATAATTACTTAAACTTCATGTAAATTCATTATTTTTATTGAAAAGTCGTACAAATAATGCTTAAATTATAACATTAATAACGACCATTAAAAACCAACCATCAAAAAAATAGCATCAATCATGAAAACAAAATTTTCACCGTTATCTCTTTTTGGTATCACTACTTTAACAATCATGACCTTTTACCTAGATGCACAATGCCAAACAACACATAATACAGTAAAAAACGTGGAAACTCATTTAAAAAGTGGTCAACATACACCAGCCGATTTTAATACCGCAGATTATGTTTACAAAGTTTCCGAAGGAGATTTTAATTTTTTAAGAAGCCTAGAAAAAGTAACTGTTAACCAATGGTCTCATAAACCAGATGTAAGCTATGTAAAAACGCAACAGGTAATACGTGAAAATCAAGATGTTATTTACTCAAGTGCTGTTGTAGATGTTAGCAAGGGCGCCACTATTTCGGTTCCAAAAGGAGACACATATCATGTTATCCAGATTCTAGACATGCAAAATTATACTGTAAAGACATTATATCCGGGTAAAAGCTTTACCGTTACACCAGATAACCTTACCTATGGCACCCATGTATATTTGAATATGAGAACCCGTAAAAAAACAAACGACAAAGCGGGGCTGGAAGAAGTTCATGAAAGACAAAGACAGGCCATAATAGATGCCAAATCGGCCAATCCATACCAAACTCCTGAAATTGTGGTTCCCTTAAAACAAACTGAAGAAATAAGGTTGGCTCTATTGGAAGACCTCAAAAAAGGTCTTTTAAAAAATACATCAAACATTATGGGGACTCCATTTAATACTGATCCGCAAGGACATTTGTATGCAACGGCATATGGATGGGGAGGCTTACCACTTGAAGATGCTGGATATTTAGATCTGGTTAACAAATCTAAAATGGAAAATGGAAAACCTGTGCCCTCCAGCATTACTTTTATGCCCCCAAAAATAGATTTAAAAAGAGGCGGGTTCTGGTCAATTACCACCTATACAACAGACGGTTGGCTGGGTAAAGATGAGGCTGCAATTTCCAACACAACAGCCACGCCCAATACAGATGGTACTTATACCATATATTTTAATTCGCCAGATAAAAAGAATAACGTAAACACCCCTGCCCCTTTTACTGCACTTCTAAGAGCTTATGTGCCTGAAAGCAAAGAATCTATAGAGAGCTATTTAAAAGAAAACAATGGTAAACTAATTATAGAATAATATGCATGAAATTGCTTTTTGGCAACAATCCCCCTTTGTGTTATATAATTTCTCTCCGACTCCGGGCAAAACGGTTTTAATTAGCCCATTATATGTTTTATATTTAATAACTTTATATGGTATACCAAAATATTGATCATGGATACTGCCATTAATGCTTATAATGCCAAACAAACTCCTACCAATAAAGAGATTTGCAACGTGCTTGCCTCGGTTATCAACGGGGAATTAACGGGAACAGAAAGCAAAATCTGGCACGGGCACCCGGTTTGGTTCTTAAATGGAAACCCCATTGTTGGTTATAGCATACAAAAAGCCGGGTGCCGACTTATGTTTTGGAGCGGTGCCGATTTTGACGAGGAAAAACTAAACGTAAAAGGTGCTAAATTTAAAGATGCTTCTATTTTTTATACTTCCGAAGGGCAAATAGACAGGGAAGATTTAAAAAGGTGGTTAAAAAAATCAGGAACCATTCAATGGGACTATAAAAATATTGTAAAAAGAAAAGGACAACTGGAAAGGTTAAAGTAAAACAATAGATGAAAACCACAGAAGAACACGACAAACGTATGGCAAACATGACCTTTGCATCGGTATACCCCCACTATATTACAAAGGTTGAAAAAAAAGGCAGGACAAAAGCCGAGCTGCACGAGGTTATTGAGTGGCTTACCGGCTTTAACGAAAAGAGACTACAGGAACTTATTGAAGCAAAAGCTACCTTTAAAACATTTTTTAAAGAGTCCAGTCTAAACCCCAATGCCAAGCTTATAACCGGGGTAATATGCGGCTACCGCGTGGAAGCCATTGAAACCCCGTTAACACAACAGGTACGGTACCTGGACAAATTGGTGGACGAACTGGCAAAAGGCAAAAAAATGGAAAAAATTTTAAGGAGTACATAAGCACTTTCTTATAAAAAAAGTAATCTTTATCAAAAATATCCAAGGAGTTACCTAGCAAATCTAGAGAAAATAGTTATATTTATGTTCCAAATTCATACTTAAATACTACTATTATGTTAGGATTATTACTCATTTTCTTTATTGGGAGATATTTTTATCAACTCGCAGACGATTACAACAAAAACAAATGGGGCTTTGCCATTTTGGGCATTGTTATCTATTATGCAGGCACGTTTGTGGCCGGGATATTTATAGGCCTGTTCTACCCTACCGCCCTTGAGACTATGGACTCCTTGGCATTAAACCTAATAGCACTGCCCGTTGGCATTATTTTTTGCGGTGTGCTATATTATATCCTGGAAAGGAACTGGGAAAAGAAAAGCAAAATAGACCCAACCAGTATAGACCAGATTGGCAAGGAATAATATTTACTGGCAACCTTCTTTTCTTCGGGTATCTATTATGTATATAATTTTCCATGCATTGTTTTCTTTGAACAATTGAAAGGAGTTTGCCCCGCAATGGCTGTATATATCGCCAAACCAAAACTGGTACGGTGTCCATACGCTCGCCAGGTTGCCATCTACTTGGATATGGTAACTTAGCAGTTTTTCTTCAAACTTTTTCTCCTTGGGTATGGCCACTATATTTTTTAAAAACTTACTAAAATCCTCTGTTTTTACCATACTTTTTCCTGCCTTGTCGGCCGTTATGGTCTGCATGATAACATGGTTGCTTACCGTTTTTTTTATTTCGACGGAATCTTGTGCATGAAAGGCGCTAAAAAACCGGTCGATGGTAAATTTTACAGCTACCTCATCAGAAGATTGGGAAAAGCCCAAAGAAGATATCAATAAAAATAGTGCGGCAACATATTTCATCTGCTTAAAATTTTAATAGTTTGGTGTTAATCAATTAGTTATACTGCTATGGATTAAAGATACTTATTTCTTATAAAACATTTATATTCACTTACAAATTTATTACGTAAACACGTACTATATAATATAGGACAAGCCATTTGGATGCAAAAATATATAAGAGCGGTAAAAAACACTGAAGCTTGAACAGAAAATAGGCAACTCCAATTTCTTATAAGAGAAATGGGTAATGTCTATTGAAAACAGTAATTTTATCATTTAAAATAATAGAGATGTCAGTAGCTAAAAAAGAATATAAAAGAATTACCGTTAAGTCGTTGGTGGACATGAAGAAACATGGTGAAAAGATTTCCATGCTCACCGCATACGATTATTCCATGGCAAAAATTGTAGACGGTGCCGATGTAGATGTTATCTTGGTGGGTGATTCGGCTAGTAATGTTATGGCCGGGCACGAAACCACGCTCCCCATTACCTTAGACCAGATGATATACCATGCATCTTCGGTAATACGGGCCATTAACAGGGCCCTTGTGGTGGTGGACCTTCCGTTTGGGAGTTATCAATCGGACCCAAAAGAAGCATTGCGGTCGGCCATCAGGATCATGAAGGAAAGTGGTGCACATGCCGTGAAGCTTGAAGGCGGAAAAGAGATAAAAGAATCTATTAAACGCATTCTCAACGCCGGGATTCCAGTTATGGGACATTTGGGGCTTACGCCACAATCTATATATAAATTTGGTACCTATACGGTAAGGGCCAAAGAAGAAGAAGAGGCCAATAAATTAAAAGAAGATGCCCAGTTTCTTGAAAAAGCAGGCTGTTTTGCCATTGTGCTCGAGAAAATTCCCGCAAAGCTTGCCGAAGAAGTTGCCCAGTCGGTCTCTATCCCAATTATAGGCATAGGTGCAGGAAATGGTGTTGACGGACAGGTTTTGGTGCTTCATGACCTTTTGGGGATGACCCATGAATTCCACCCGCGTTTTTTAAGACGGTATATGAATTTGTATGACGATATGACCAACGCCATCTCTCAATATGTAAACGATGTAAAGTCTAAAGATTTCCCCAGCGATGAGGAGCAATATTGAGTTATGGATTCTTAGAGTTTGGGGGTTTAAATAATTATATTTTATTATGCAACGTTATAAAGAATTGGAAATATGGAGATGTAGTCGGTTTTTTTTGTAGTTCGATTTATAAAATAACATTCAATTTTCCCGAAACGGAAAGATACGGTTTAACCAATCAGCTTGAAGAGCTGCCGTTTCACTTCCTTCAAATATTGCTGAAAAAGAATTTAATAATCCTTCAGCAGAGATACAGGAGATTATAAAAATGATATCCAAATTTAAATCGACCATAAAAACATCTTAAAAAAATAAGAACAATATAAAATCTAATGAGTCTAAGAAAGTCTAAAAAATGAGCCTCCATTCAAATAAAAACAACCTTCAGGTTTTATATGAAGACAACCATATTATTGTGGTCAACAAACGCGCGGGCGACATTGTACAAGGCGACAAAACGGGCGACAAGCCCCTTTCTGAAATAATAAAGAATTACCTGAAAGATAAATACAACAAACCGGGAAATGTATATTTGGGGGTCGTGCACCGACTGGACAGGCCAACAACCGGCATTGTACTTTTTGCCAAAACTTCTAAGGCATTGCCAAGGCTTAACAAGCTTTTTAAGGATAAGGATGCCAAAAAAACCTATTGGGCCATTGTAAAAAACAAGCCCCAAAAAGATGCCGATACCTTAATTCACTGGATGAAAAGAAACCCAAAACAAAATAAGTCGTACGCACATACCAATGAGGTCCCCGATAGCAAAAAGGCGGTTTTAAATTACCGCATGCTAAAATCGCTTACCAATTACCACGTGCTGGAAATTGACCTGGAAACGGGAAGGCACCACCAAATACGCTCGCAACTTTCGGCTATTGGCAGCCCCATTAAAGGCGATTTAAAATATGGTTTCGACAGGAGTAATAAAGACGGGAGCATACATTTGCATGCACGCAAGCTGGAATTTATGCATCCGGTAAAGAAAGAAAGGATACAAATTACCGCCCCGCTACCAAAAGATCCGCTCTGGGATGCCTGTTAGCACAACTTAAATAACCAATCGTTACCTAAGCATCCAACACGGTACCTTCTAAACGAGCTTTTAGCCAATGGAGTTCTTTAATGATAGACGTGGCGAGATCGGTTTTTATATCAAGGGGCAATAGCTCCCAAGTATAGGTTTCTACCTCGATATGTTCGCATACATTGTTTTCCTTTATATAATTTATCACCTCTACTAATTGTGCTTGCGTAGACTGTAAAAATTTATGTTTCCCCATGTAAATGGGCACATTAAACTGGGTCCTTAATTCTTGTATGTTTTGGTGTTTTTTAATAACGTCCCAGAGGTCTGGATAGGTAATTACGGTATCCCCTATTTTTTCGGACGCCTGGTGCAAGAACCGTTCTTGATTGAATGTTGAAAAATAATCCAGTATGGAAGCCTTATTGCTATCGTTCAACAAAAACTTTAAAACAGAGCTCATTTGTATTTTCCCTACTTTAATACCGGTTTGCTTAAAACGTCTAAAACTTACTTCGGGAGACTCGTATGCCATGCAAAAATGACCTACATTATAACAAATGTTGATGTATTTTAATATCATGCTTTCAATCTCATCGCTCGTTTTGTTTGTCCTTCTTTTAAATATTTCCTGCCCGGTCGGTAAAAGGTATTCCCTAAAGTAATGAATTACCTGATTGCTGTTTTCTAATAAACTATTGGGCTCGGGCTCGATATCCAAATGAATATACTTGCCTGTATTGCATTCAACTTGATAGAGTTCCCAAACAATTTCAATTAAATTATACGCGGCCTTTTTAAAACAATTTTCGGTAATTTTTTCTGAGTGGTACCAATAACGGTACCCCAATGGAGAAGTGGTTATACTGCCCGATATGCCTTTTGGCAATAATTCCTGTAACTGGAAAATTAAATCTTTTGTGTAAGAAAGCCTGTCAAACGAAGCCCAGTCCGGGGCATAAACAAAATCTTTAACCGTACTTGTGTGCATATTGCCATATACAAACCCGTTAATACAAAAAACATATAAATTATTGTGGTGAAGCCAGTCTTTAAATATATCCAGATTGTTGTTTTTGTATAGTTGCTGGCATGCCTTATTGGAAAGCCGAAGACTTATTCCAAATGGATTATCGCCAACTGTACTTTGTTTTATATACGGAATGTAAGCATTGAGTACCTGAAAGACTTCGTCCCAGGTTTCCCCCGAATGTACATTTGTACAATAAGACATATGATAAGTGCTCTTAACAAACATTGAAACCTAAATTAAAAAAGATTTTATTCTAGTTACATAGCTTCAATGTAGTGCAAAAATCGGGTAATTTAAATTAAGAAAAATCCTTTTTACAAGTACATAACATCCACCAAATACAAGTATAAACGATAAAACTGAAAGATGGGCGCCTCTTTGGCCGAACGAACATAAATTATAAAGGTGCTATATTTGCAGCTAAATCAATATTGAAATTTATTATGTTAGGCTTAAAACTTCCTACAGACCCTCGATGGGTAAACATTGTTGAAAAGAACATTGAAGAAATTTTAACCGACCATGCCTTTTGTGAGCAAAAAGCAGCGAGTACCGCTATTTCTTTTATTGTTTTGTTTCCCGAACACACCGAACTTGTACAGGAAATGACCGCCTTGGTAAAAGAGGAAATCAGTCATTTTAAAATGGTACACGATAAAATTATCGAGCGGGGCTGGACTTTGGGAAGAGACCGAAAAGATGAATATGTAAACAGGTTGATGACCTTTTTCCCAAAGGGCGGTAGCCGTACCACTTTTTTGGTACATAAATTATTATATGCAGCCTTGATTGAAGCCAGGAGCTGCGAACGTTTTAGGTTGCTATCTGAAGAAATTGCCGACAAAGAACTGGCTACTTTTTACAGAAACTTAATGGTTAGCGAGGCCAACCACTATACCATGTTTTTGTCTTTTGCTAGAAAATATGGAGAAACCGAAATGGTAAACAAAAAATGGAATGCCTTACTGGAGTTTGAAGCAGAAATTATGAAAGACCTTGGCAAAAAGGAAACCATTCATGGTTGAGTTTATACATAAGAAGCCTTTTCTTCTTTTTCTATATGATATAAAAGCTTGATTATCCCATCTGAAAGTCCAATTTTTGGGACATGTATTTTTTTGGCACCGCTCCATTTTGATGCATTTAGGTAGATTCTCGAAGCCGGGATGATAACATCTGCCCTATCGGGGTTGAGGCCAAGCTCGGAAATCCTATCTTCGTAGGTCATTTCCTGTAAAAATTGGTATTGTGCATTTAAATAGATATAAGAGAGGGGCTCGCCGGGTTTTCTTCCCGACATTTTAAACAATTTATTGATGTTTCCTCCAGAACCAATAATTTCTATGCTCTTGTATTTTTTTGAATTGCTTTTTATCCACTTTTCTATATCTTTCCATGTCTCGGGAGAAATCATTTCGTTTAACAGGCGTACCGTACCTATTTTATAGGATCTTGAATTTACTATTTTTCCATTGCTGAAGATTGTAAATTCTGTGCTTCCCCCACCCACATCTATATACAAATAAGTCTTATCTCTTTCTATTAACGTGTGAAGATCTGTAGATGCAATAATGGCCGCCTCCTTTTTACCATCGATAATTTCTATTTCTATACCCGACTTATTTTTAATTGTTTCTACCAGTTCGTTTCCGTTGTTTGCTTCCCGCATTGCCGAAGTGGCACAGGCCATATATTTTTCCACGCCATGAACCTTCATTAAAAATTTAAAGGCTTTCATGGTATCTATCATCCTTTCAGAATTTTGCTTGGAAATCTCGCCCACCGTAAAAGAATCCTGTCCAAGACGTACCGGAACCCTTACCAACGAGCTTTTTTTAAACTGGGTTTCCTTGTCTTTGTATTCAATTACATTGTTTATAAGTAACCGTACCGCATTGGACCCAATATCGATAGCCGCAAATTTTCTTATCTTCAAAATTTTCCTTCTTTATGCTTTAACAATCTGTTTTTTTAAATAGTATTCGTAGGTCTCGAATTGGGAACGTTCTTTAATGTTTTTTACTTTTCTATATGCATTGTCGTGTCTTTCGGAGAATATCCTTGCCTTTACATTGTCTCTCCAACAAATATCAAAAGTATCCATTAATTCACTTTTAAGATCCTTGTCGTAAATAGGGCACCCCACTTCTACCCTAAAATCAAGGTTCCTTGTCATCCAATCGGCAGAAGAAATATAAAACTTGGGGTCTCCATTGTTGGCAAAAATAAACAATCGGGTATGTTCCAAAAACCTGTCGACCACACTAATGGCTTCAATGTTTTCGCTCATTCCGGGAACGCCGGGTATTAAACAACATGTTCCCCGTATTATTAGTTGAACTTTAACCCCGCTTCTACTGGCTTCGTATAACTTATCTACCATTTTATAGCTTGTAAAGCTATTCATTTTAATCTTTATATAGGCTTCTTTACCCGCTTTTGCATTTTCTATTTCTTTGTCGATAAGCTTTGTAAATACTTTTTTGGTGTAATGTGGGGAAACTATTAAATGTTTGTACTTGTTTATTTTATAGTTGGTCTGAAAGAAATCGAACACCTTGTTAAGCTCTTTCATTATGGGTTGATGTGCTGTAAAAAGCGTATAATCTGTATAGATTTTGGCGGTATCTTCGTTAAAGTTCCCTGTGCTTATAAAACCGTAGCGTTTTAACTTATCGCCTTCCAGTCTTTCTATAACACATATTTTACTGTGTACCTTAAGGCCCTGAACCCCAAAAATAAGCTTTACCCCTTCGGATTGTAACTGCTCGGCATATTCAATATTTGCTTCTTCGTCAAACCTGGCCTGTAGTTCTATCTGTACGGTTACCTCTTTTCCATTTTTAACAGCATTGATTAGTGAACTGGCAACTTGAGAGTTTTTTGCCAATCTGTATACGGTAATCTTTATGGTTTTTACCTTTGGGTCTATTGCCGCTTCCCTTAAAAGTTTAATTACATTAGAGAAGGTGTTGTATGGGGCATATTGCAAATAATCTTTTTTGGCAATGGCTTCAAATAAACTACCGTCGTGGGTAAGCCCTTTTACCGGCAAGGGCGGAAATTTTTTATACATTAAATCGGCACGCCCAAGGCTTGGAAACCCCATGTAATCCCTTCGGTTGTGGTATCTCCCTCCGGGAATTACGCTATCTGTGTCGTCTATCCCCATTTTATCTTTTAAAAACTTAAGCGTATCTTTTTCAATCTCTTTATCATACACAAAACGAACCGGCTCACTGATACGTCTTCCTTTTACGCTCGACGATATTTTTTCAATAAAACTCTTACTTAAATCGCTGTCTATATCCAGTTCGGCATCACGGGTAATTTTAATCATATGCGCCGATAGCGATTCGTAATTAAAAATATTAAAAATCCCGTCCATACAATAGCGGATAAGGTCGTCGAGAATAATTATATATTGCTTGTCTCCCTGATTTGGCAATACCACAAAACGCTCTATAGTTTTAGGTATTTCTACCATTGCATAACGTATTTCTTTGGATTTTGACTTAAAAATACCCTTTACGCCATCGTTTTGCTTTTCCTGCTTCATTGTCATTTTTACCGCAAGATAGCCGGCACTGTCCTTAAGGTTCGGGATTTCGTCCAGATCGCTCAGCATAATGGTTACCAGGGCCGGGCTTACTTTTTCATAAAAATAGTTTTTTATAAAATCGTTTTGTTGTACCGTTACTTCATCTTCTTTTATAATAAATATATTTTCGGCCTCCAGTTCTTTTTCTATATCGCTAAGTATTCTTAAACTTTCGGTTTGCTGGTTAATTACAATCTGCGTAATATCTTCCATTAAATCTTTGGCACGGGCACCTCCCAAAACACTTTTTCCCGTTTTTCCAGAAAGGGCAATACGTTTTACGGTAGCGTAACGGACTTTAAAAAATTCGTCCAGGTTATTAGAAAAAATCCCCAAAAAACGAAGCCTTTCAATAAGTGGAACCGTAGTATCTTCAGCTTCTTGCAAAACTCTCGCATTAAAATGTAACCAACTGATCTCTCTATTTATATATTGATTTTTTACTTCGTTCATTTATTTTAATTGCTTTGGAAATATTATTAATTCGGTTGTTCCCTTGTCTACTAGTTTCCATTCACCAACATCAAATCGTAATTGCACTACCCCGGCTGTTGGCACATTATTTATGGATTTGTTCCCAAATATATTAGAAATTGACGTGAATGCATGATTATGACCAAAAATCATAACTTTTTTATAGCTTTCCCCTAATTGTTTGATAAAATTAATGACAGAAGTGCCTTCAAAATCGTACAATCTCTTTTCGATATGTATTTTGGAGGGGGCTATTCCCAATTGGCCCGTAACTATAATGCATGTATGCAATGCCCTTATTGCTGGGCTGGAAAATACCACATCTGGTGCCTTAAAATTACCCTTTAAATAATTGGCTACCAAATATGCATCATTTATACCGCGCTCTTGTAATGGCCGGTCTTTATCGTTTACCTCGTATTCCCAAGACGATTTTGCATGCCTAACCAGTGTTATTTCCTTCATTTTAATCAATTTTACCTCTTTAAACAGATACCGTTCATCGTTAAATATATACAGCTCAACCAACTAATTATATATGCCTTCCACATTAACGATTATAAAAAACACTTCATCATTTTTTTTTTAGTTGATTGTTTATTCTTACGAATTTAGCTATCAATAAACCAACCCAAACCTCTTTTTGCTAAAGTAAATTTCAAGCTTTGGCCACTACTTCTTAACACTGCTTTTTCAAATAAAAATATGGGATAAACACCCCAGATTTATCTTACTTAACTACTTGCAGTAAATCTGTATAGTAGAATGAAAATAATAAATCTTTTTATCATTTCGATGTTTTGTTGGTGCCTTTCCTTAAATGCAGGCAACAATCTTGAAATCTTTCCAAATGTACCGGGATGCTCCATAAAAGCAACCGTTACCAACGTAAGTTGTGTGATCAACAATGAAGCATCAAACGACGGAAGCATAACCCTTGAAATAACGGGTAATACGGGAACGCTTACCTATAAATGGACCACAAATAACGGTAATGGCCTTGTTGATGGCCAAAAAGACCAAACCGGCCTAAGTGTGGGCACTTATACCTTTTGTGTTTACGACAATGGCGTGCAAGTACATAAAGAATCGAAAACAGTTACAAAGCCCGAAAACTTCACCATAGAAACCGAAACAACCGATAATATATGTTACAACACCGAAGAAGGCAGTATAAAAATAACCGCTAGCGGATGTGCCCCTCCTTATAACTATTCTATTGACGGCGGTCAAACTTTTTTCAGCTCTCATTTATTTGAAAACCTAAAAAAAGGGACCTATATCATTTTGGTAAAAGATGCCAAAGGATGCGAAATTTCTAAAACCGTTAAAATAGGCGGAGGTGAGTATCTGTCCATTTATCATCCGGAATCCATGACCGTTGAAAATTGTTTGACCCAAAAGGCAATTGATGCAAAGTTTGAAGAGTGGTTAAAAGAGTTCCGTTTCATTGGAGGAACCAACCCGAAAGAAGAAGGCTTGGACGTTATAGCGCCTACTATTTGTGGCGGTGAAACAATTATTAACTATATTGTAACCGACGATTGTGGGACAAGAAGAGAATGCAACGCTATATTTACGGTTCCCGAAAAAACGGCATTAAACTTTATAAATGTTGCCCAAAATCAACATATTACCTGCAATGAAGATATAGATATTGAGCTTCAGGTATGGCTGGACAGCAATGCAAATGCAATTGCCGATAGCGAGTGTCCAATTACTTGGACCAATAATTTTACCGAATGCGAATGGGTAACCATCTGCGGAAATACAAAATTTATTGAAGTTACTTTTACTGCAAGCAATGGCTGCGATAAAATAAATACAGCTGCAATTTTTACCATTGAAGACAACGAAGCACCCGTTTTTGTTGAAGAACTGCCACAGGATATTACCGTGGCGTGCAATGCAATTCCAGAGGCCGTGACATTGACCGCCAACGATAATTGTAGCGGTAATGCTGAAGTTTCTTTTGATGAAACAACTACCAATAACGATTGTGGCTCCAGCACCGTTACAAGAACATGGACTGCCAAGGACTGCTCGAACAACCAAACAGTACACACGCAGACCATTACCATTGAAGACAACGAAGCGCCCGTTTTTGTTGAGGAACTGCCACAGGATATTACCGTGGCGTGCAACGCAATCCCAGAGGCCGTGACATTGACCGCCAACGAAAATTGTAGCGGTAATGCTGAAGTTTCTTTTGATGAAACAACTACCAATAACGATTGTGGCATCAGCACCATTACAAGAACATGGACTGCCAAGGACTGCTCGAACAACCAAACAGTACACACACAGACCATTACCGTTGAAGACAACGAAGCGCCCGTTTTTGTTGAGGAACTGCCACAGGATATTACCGTGGCGTGCAACGCAATTCCAGAGGCCGTGACATTGACCGCCAACGATAATTGTAGCGGTAATGCTGAAGTTTCTTTTGATGAAACAACTACCAATAACGATTGTGGCATCAGCACCGTTACAAGAACATGGACTGTCAAGGACTGCTCGAACAACCAAACAGTACACACGCAGACCATTACCATTGAAGACAACGAAGCGCCTATATTGGCTTCTAGTTATGAAAAAGATATTACCATTACTTGTGGCGATATTCCCACCGCTCCTGTCCTCATGTTTGACGATGGCTGCAATACAAATCTTAATGTAACTTTTGAGGAATTGTCCAATTTTACTTCCGAAGGAGAAGATTACGACATTATTAGAACATGGAACGTTACCGATAATTGTGAAAATGAGGCAGTGTTTACACAAAACATTCATATAAGGCCTCAAAACATAACTCCAATAGAGCCTGTGGAATTAAAATTATGCATAGATGATGCCACTTTTGACCTCTTTGAATTATTTCCCAATAATTACACCAAAGAAGGAACTTGGGAAGTGGCAAGCGGAAACCCTTCGCTAATGGATAATTTTTTCGATCCTTCAAAAACAGCTATCGGTAATTACGAAATTACTTTTGTGCCCAGCAATAATTGTATACCGCCGTTAATCATTCAAATAATTGTACATGACGACTGCGTGGTTTTACCGTGTAATTCTACCAACGAACTGGTTATATCCAAAGCAATTACACCCAATGGCGACCCCTATAATGAGTATTTTACCGTAACCGGAATAGAAGAATGTGGTTTTACCATGACCTTGCAGGTTTTTAATAGGTGGGGGGCCGAGGTTTTTCAATCGGATAATTACCAAAACAATTGGAACGGTTACGCTACATCGGGTATCGGTGTCTCGTCTCAAATTCCCGCCGGAACTTATTTTTATATTTTGAATATTCTCGAAAGTGGCTACGACCCAATTAAAGGATACATCTACGTAGGCACTAGCTCCAAATAAATCATTATGGACATTATTAAAAAAAACACCTCATTACTAACTTTTGCCCTGTTGCTTTCAGCTTCAATGGCCGCCCAGCAACTTCCTCAATTTACGCAATATATGTATAATACCGTTGCCATAAACCCGGCCTATGCAGGAAGCAGGGAAGCCTTGAGCATTGTGGCTCTTCATAGAAGCCAATGGAACGGTTTTAACGGCGGTCCAAAAACACTTACGGTTTCTGCTAATTCCCCTTTACGGAATGATAAAATTGGTGTGGGAATGTCTTTTATAAGAGACGAACTGGGCTACGAACGTTTTTCTTATTTGTATGGCGATTTTTCGTATACCATAAGGACCGGGGAAAATACAGAGCTGGCATTCGGACTCAAAGCGGGCTTTACGCATTATGAGCTGGACAATGACCTATTGAGCGATCCCAGTATTATAAACGACCCATATTTTAACAATATTTCAAATCATTGGAGCCCAAACATGGGGCTTGGTATTTACTGGCATTCCAATAAATGGTACATGGGCCTATCATCTCCAAGGATATTTACAACCGATTATAATAAAGAAGAAGAATTTGAAGCATCAGAAAGAATTGGCTACTACTTAACCGGAGGGTACGTATTTACGCTGAGCAAAGACATTAAGTTTAAGCCCGCCTTTTTAATCAAGGCAACCAATGGAAGCTCAATGGCATACGACTTTACCGGCAATTTTCTTTTTTACGAAAAAATGTGGATCGGTGCAGCATACCGCGTTGATGATGCCGCTGCCGTGCTTATAGATTTTCAGGTTACGCCACAATGGAGAATTGGCTATACCTACGAACAACCCATTTCGGATATTCGCCCCTATACTTCCGGAACGCATGAAATATTACTCATGTTCGAACTAAAATTCAACAATGCCAAATATAAATCGCCTCGCTATTTCTAAAATTTACTACCATGAAAACATTGCTACGATATAGTTTTGTACTTTTTCTTTTTCTAGAAGGCTTTTCACTGAATGCACAGTATGGAAAACAAAAAAAGGCTGATGCCCTGTTTAACAAGTATTCGTTTATAAAATCTTCTCAGACCTATAAAGAACTTATTGATAATAATTACAATGTAGCCTATGCCGAGCGTAAACTGGCAGACTGCTATTTTATGCTTCGGGACCCAGAGAATGCAGCTATTTATTATAAAAAAGCAATACAGCAACCAAACATACCAATTGATTATTATTACAATTATGCGGTTGTATTAAGGGGGCTTGGAGAATATGAAGAAGCCGATACCTGGTTGAAAAAGTTTAAAAAAGAAGGCGGAAAAAATAAAATGGTAAGGGAACTAAAAAAAGAGAAACCCGTACTTTTTAACGTACAAACAAAATATACGCTTCAAGATGTTAATTTTAATACCGAATACAGCGATTTTGGAGCATATAGGTTTGGTGACATACTTTATTATATTTCTGCCAAAAATGGGACACAAAACCCAAAAAAAGTATACAGCTGGAACGAGCAGCCATTTCTGGACATGTACACCATAAACCTCAACGATTCCCTAAATACCGTAACACCCGTTGTTGGCGATATTAACACCAAATTTCACGAAGGGCCCATCTCTATTTCTTCAGATGGGAAAACCATGTATTTTTCCAGAAACAATTATTATCAAAACCATAACGAAAGGGACCAAAAAGGCGTAAACCATTTACAAATTTACAAAGCGAGCCTGGTAAACGGAAAATGGACAAATATAACCGATATGCCTTTTAACAACGCTAATTATTCGGTATCGCATCCAGCACTTAGCAACGACGGAAAGTTGTTGTACTTTTCATCGGATATGCCCGGTGGACATGGAAAAGCCGATATTTACAAAGTGACCATCCAAGAAAACGGGACTTTTGGTACTCCCGAAAATTTAGGTCCTATAGTTAATACCGAAGGCGAAGAATTATTTCCTTTTATCAATTCTGAAGGAACCCTGTTTTTTTCGTCGGACGGACATGAAGGTATTGGACTTTTGGATATTTATGGAACCATAAAAAACGAAGAAAACGAAATTACAGATATCGTTAACCTGGGCGAACCCATTAACAGCAAAAAAGACGATTTTTCATTTTTTATGTTTTCTGATGGCCTTTCCGGCTATATGGCATCCAATAGAAATAATAAAATTGGCAATGACGATATTTATGCCTTTGAAACTGTTTTGCCCCTCATGCTAAAAGGGGTCGTTTCAGATTCCATAAACGGGAAACCCATTCCCAATGCAAAAATCAGTCTTAAAAATAACCTTGGTAGCGAAATTGCTTATCTATTAACCGATGAAAACGGCTATTATGAAATAAATATCGATCGGAGAAAGGATTATAGTATTTCTGCAAGCCAAGAAAAATATACCGATAAAACAAAGATATTTACTTCAAAAAATATCGGAAAAAAAATCACCGAAATTGTGGTAAACCTTCAATTGGTTCCCTTAACAGACATTAAGATATTGGCAGGATTGAATACTATTTATTTTGACTTCGATAAATACAATATCCGGCCGGACGCCGCAAAAGAACTGGACAAAATTGTAAACTTGATGACTGCCGAATATCCAGAAATGGTAATGAAAATAGAATCGCATACCGATTCACGGGGGTCGCTTTCGTACAACGACAGGCTGTCTATAGACCGGGCCAATGCCACCTACGACTATTTAATAAGTAAGGGCCTGACCAAAGAACGCGTTATAGCCCATAAAGGATATGGAGAACGTAGACTAACCAATGGCTGCTCCGACGGGGTTGCTTGTGAAGAACCCGAGCACCAAAAAAACAGAAGAACAGATTTTATTGTGCTTAAAATGAAATAACCTCATAACACTTTTGTTTATGAATTAAACTGAAAGCACTTTGACAAAATCAGAAAAATCAAGCCCAGCTTAATAACTACTAACGCCTTACAAAAATATTAGTGTAGAAATAATCTCCCTTTTTATTTTGGATGGCCGATATGCCCATGGCTGTATAATTTCCCTCAATGTTTTTTTTATGAGACTCGCTTTCCAGCCAAGCCTCAACAATACCTTTAGCCGTATGATAGCCATACCCTACGTTTTCCCCAACAGCCACTGCATCTGCGTTATAATGAAGGTTGTGTTCCCTGTCTGCAAAAAAATGATGGCATATTTCATCTTCAGCAATCATGTGCTCTGTATGAACTTTGGCTTCTTGAGATATTATGTTGAGCTTTTCTAAAGGAGAAAGGTTTTTACCAATTCGGTACTCGTTGATTAAATTGAGGACTTCATCTTCAATTTTAATATATGTAACCGCATTTTCAGCATTCAGTTCGTCTACGGTCTCAATTTCATCTGGGCTACAAGAATAGAAAGATGAATAAGACACCAGTAGCAAAATAACTACCATGGCTTTGGTTGGCGCATTCATAGTAAGATTCTTTTTAAGATTTGGTTTTGCTAAATTAGCAAATATCAAAATGTCTCATCTATGAAATGCCTAAAAAATCGACGAAATGCATGTTTTATCAGGGGTTTAACCGCTGAATTAGCCAATCATGATTTTTTTGTAAGATAAATCTTATTCTATCGTGAAGTCTATTCGGTCTTCCTTGCCAGAATTCTATGGCATGTGGAGAGACAATATACCCCCCCCAGTAATCGGGGCGGGTTATTTCTTTCCCCAGATATGCTTTTTCAAGGTTTTTTAATTTAGCTTCCAGTGCTTCCCTAGAGGCCAATACTTCACTTTGATGGGAAACAATTGCTCCTAATTGACTTCCTCTTGGACGGGATTCAAAATATCCATCTGAAAGGTTGGGGGCTATTTTTGCAGCTTTTCCTTTAACAATTACCTGCCGCTCCATATTGGGCCAAAAAAAGGAGAGGCAAACATTGGGATTTGCTGCAATTGCTTTCCCTTTTTCACTATTGTAGTTGCTATAAAAAACAAAGCCGTTCTCATTAAATTTTTTTAGCAGCACTACCCTGTTTTTAGGAAAACCATCCAAACCAATGGTAGAAACCGTCATGGCATTGGCCTCGTCTATACCACCGCTTTTTTCCACCTCGTAAAACCAAGTTTGAAACAACTGCATGGGGCTGTCCGGGATATTGGCTTCCAAAAGTTCCTTTTTATTGTATACTTTTCGGTAATCGCTTAAATCTTTCTCGTTTTCCATATGCCCAATTTTAAAAAGTAAATGCTTTTCCGTCTTCGGCGAGTTCCACATGTTTAAAAAGTTGTTCGGCTTCTTCTTTAAACACCTGTATGTTGTTGTACCTGGTAGAATAGTGTCCTAATATTAAATTCTTTACCTTGGCCTTGCTAGCTATCGAGGCAGCTTGCAAAGCTGTTGAATGCCCTGTTTGCTTAGCTAGCTTTTCATGGGGCTCCAAAAACGTGGATTCATGATAGAGGGCATTTGCATTTTCAATAATAGGGATTATGGTTTCGTTATAGGAAGTATCACTACAGAAAGCGTAACTTTTTGGCGGTAGCGGATCGTTGGTAAGCAAATTATTAGGGATTATCTCGCCATTTTCCAAAACCACATCTTTTCCCTTTTTTATATTTTGATAATAGCATTTATCAATATTATAATTCAGAACAGCATTGATGTCCAATTTTCTATCGCCTTCCTTTTCCTTAAACAAGAAACCATTTGTATACACCCTGTGCGTAAGCGGGATGGTATGCACCTCTACCTTCTCATCTTCAAAAATTATTTCTGATTCCATTGCCGTAAGTTCATGAAAAATTAACGGGTAATTTGTCCATGCATGGCCAACCCTCAACATGGTAACAACGGCCTCTTTTATGCCTTTTGGCCCATACACGTGCATGGGCGCATCCCGCCCCAACAGCCTAAAAGTAGACAATAGGCCCGGTAATCCAAAAAAATGGTCCCCATGAAGGTGCGAGATAAAAATATGCTTGATTCTGGAGAACTTGATTTTTTGCTTCCTTAACTGCACTTGTGTTCCTTCGCCACAATCTATCAAGAACAGATGCCCTTTTATCTCCAATACTTGTGCCGTTGGATTTGTGAATGCTCTTGGCGTAGCGCTGTAACACCCTAAAATATGCAGTTTTAATTCGCTCATTATTTATACAATACACTGTATTTTAGCATACTTTTTAAAAATCCAAATCCCTTTCTATGTCTTCCATTTCAATCACATCGTATGCTTCTTTTAGTGTGGGTGCAACCACCAGTTCTTCATGGACATCATTATAATTTACAGTATCTGTTACAATTACAAATGATTTGCCCGCTTTTCTATGATCCCTTGAAAGTTCTAAAAATTCCATTAAATCGTTTGCTGTCAATTTACTAAGCGACAGTAAATTCAAAATTAAATGATCGTTCTTGTATTTGGGGTAAGATTCATCAAGCCGATCTATAAACTTGCCCAAGGATACATTTTCTTGTGTAATTACAGTAGTATTTTCCTGTCTGTCTATTATCATAATCTTACTGTTTTATTTTAGAAGCTAATAAATAAATAACAGCCATTCTTATAGCGACCCCATTTTCAACCTGATTAAGTATAATAGCTTGTTTAGAATCGGCTACATCGCTTGTTATTTCAACGCCGCGGTTTATGGGCCCCGGGTGCATGATCACAATTTCCTTGTCCAGGGAATCCAACAAGGCCTTATTAACGCCAAACTGTTGTGTGTACTCCCGTGTGGAGGGAAAATAACTTATGTCCATTCGCTCATTCTGTACGCGAAGCATATTGGCAACGTCACACCATTCCAATGCTTTTTTAAGATTGGTTTCCACTTCTACGCCAAGAGATGTTATAAATTTAGGAATTAAAGTCTTTGGTCCGCACACCTTAACATTTGCCCCTTGTAATTTTAGGGCAAAAATGTTGGACAATGCCACCCTTGAATGCAAAATATCGCCAACAATAACTATATTTTTCCCGTTTACGTCGCCCAATTTTTCTCTAATGGAATAAGAGTCCAACAGAGCCTGTGTAGGGTGTTCATGGGCTCCATCCCCAGCATTTACAATGCTTGCTTTTACATTTTTAGACAAGAAAACCCCTGCACCGGGATTCGGGTGACGCATAACCACCATGTCCACTTTCATGGAAAGGATGTTGTTTACGGTATCTATGAGCGTTTCTCCTTTTTTCACCGATGATTGTGCCGCTGAAAAGTTAATTACATCGGCAGACAATCTTTTTTCGGCCAATTCAAAAGACAACTTTGTTCTTGTGCTGTTTTCAAAAAATAAATTAGCAATGGTAATGTCCCTGAGTGAAGGTACCTTTTTTATTGGACGGTTGATAACTTCTTTGAAATGATCGGCGGTTTCAAAAATCAACTGAATATCCGATTCATTTAAATATTTAATTCCCAGTAAGTGGTTTACACTTAATTCGCTCATTGTATGCGGCTATTTATTTATCAAATATACTTTATCTTCTCCCTCTTGTTCCTTCCACATTACCTTTACCTTTTCTTGGTTGATGGCATCTACCTGCCTACCCCGGTAATCGGGCTGAATGGGCAGGTGCCTGCTAAAACGCCTATCGATTAACGTTAAAAGCTCGATTTCATTGGGCCTTCCAAACGATTGTATTGCGGTTAGCGCGGCCCTTATACTCCTTCCTGTATAAAGTACGTCGTCTATAAACACGACGTTTTTATCTTCAACTAAAAAATCGATTTTGGTTTTGTTGGCTTCCAAGGGCTTATCGCTCCTTCTAAAGTCGTCCCGGTAAAAAGTTATGTCCAAATACCCCAGTTTTATATGGGCAACATTATAATCTTCTGTAAGTATTTTTTTTAATCGTTCGGCCAAAAAAACACCTCTTGGCTGAATACCAATTAATACGGTATTTTTAAAATCTATATGATTTTCAATGAGTTGACAAGCCAATCGATGAAGTATGATATTGATTTCTTTAGCGGAAAGCAAGACTTTTTGACTCATATTTTATGGAAATATACGGTTTGTAAAATTACATATTTTTATGGAGAAAACTAGAGCTTCTTCTGTTTATGTATGTTTTTTCTCTTTGAAACAATATAATTTACGGTTAACAGTGTCTTAACCCGCTATTTTATAAGAAGATATATCTTCGCAAAAAAAGAAAAGCAATGAAAACTCAAGAAATAGCCAACCGACTTATACTTCTCTGTAGGAAGGGAGCATATTTACAAGCATATCAAGAACTTTACGACGAACATGCCGTTAGCAAGGAAATGAATGCGGTTTTCAATGATGTTACCGAAGGGAAAAACAACATCATTCGGGAATATTTAAAAAGTAAGGATAATATTGTTGAGATACACCACCAATATATTTCCGATCCCCTTGTTGCCGATCATTTTTTTGTTGTGAAAATGGCGAGCGACATTACCTTTGCCGATATTGGAAGGCAGGAAATGGAAGAATTGTGCCTTTATAAAGTAGAGAACGGCAAAGTTGCCGAAGCTTTGTTTTTTTATGCACCCATCCAACCCCTAAATGGTTTTTTTGTTGATTATAAAAATAAAAAGCCCCTCGAAGAGGAGCTTTTTGTATAATTTTTTAAAGTCCAAAAATCAATCCATGCGCACAATTTTGGCACCAATGGCCTTTAGCCTTCCGTCTATGTTTTGATATCCCCTATCTATTTGTTCGATATTATGAACCGTGGATGTCCCTTTGGCCGAAAGTGCCGCTATTAGCAAAGATACCCCTGCACGTATGTCGGGAGAAGTCATTGTGGTAGCCTTGAGCGTAGATTTAAAATCATGCCCGATTACAGTTGCCCTATGCGGATCGCAAAGTATTATTTTTGCGCCCATATCGATAAGCTTATCTACAAAGAAAAGTCGGCTTTCAAACATTTTTTGATGTATTAAAACACTTCCGCGTGCTTGCGTGGCCACCGTTAAGATAATACTTAAAAGGTCGGGGGTAAAACCTGGCCAGGGCGCATCGGATATGGTGAGCACCGAGCCGTCTATAAAGCTTTGCACCTCGTACCCGTCTGCATGTTCCGGAATAACGATATCGTCATCCTGTTTTTCTACCGTTATCCCCAATTTTCTAAACACATTTGGGATTTGCCCCAAATGGTCCCAACCAACGTTTTTAATTGTCAGTTCGCTCCGTGTCATTGCCGCCATCCCTATCCAACTTCCAATTTCTATCATGTCGGGTAAAATAGTGTGTTCTGTTCCACCCAGTTCTTTTACGCCTTCAATGGTAAGTAAATTAGAGCCAACACCGCTTATTTTTGCACCCATCCTGTTCAACATAGAACACAACTGTTGCAAGTATGGCTCGCATGCGGCATTATAGATGGTCGTGGTTCCTTCGGCAAATACAGCCGCCATTACAATATTGGCCGTACCGGTTACCGATGCTTCATCGAGCAGCATAAAAGCACCCTTTAACTTTTTGGCCTCAACACCATAAAAATATTCTTCACGGTTATACCTAAAAGTGGCTCCTAATTTAATAAAGCCTTCAAAATGTGTATCCAGTCTCCTGCGTCCAATTTTATCGCCTCCGGGCTTTGGTATATAACCTTTCCCGAAACGGGCCAATAGTGGGCCAACAATCATTATGGAACCTCTTAATCCACGGCCGTCCTGTTTAAATTGTTCTGATTGTAAATAATCTAAATGTAGGTCGTCTGCCATAAAAGTATAAGAAGAAGCGCCTATTTTTTGGATTTTAACCCCCAAATTTTCAAGCAGGTCGATTAGCTTATTTACATCTATTATATTTGGAATATTGTGTATTGTTACCTTTTCGCTGGTAAGCAATACGGCGCAAAGTATTTGTAAGGCTTCATTTTTTGCTCCTTGTGGGATAATCTCCCCTTTTAATTGAGCCCCACCTTCTATTTTAAAAGTTCCCATGAAAAAATCCAGTAAGCTTTTTAATATCTTTTTTTACCTCTCCCCTTGTTGTGATGTTTTCTGGGATTATTGTTTCTAGATTTGCTATTGTTCCGGTTACGCACCAAGTTTTTGCTTTCTGCCAGGTCTTCGTCCCATTTGGCAAGGTTTATTTTTCCATTGCTCAACTCGTACAAATGTGCAAAAATAACATCATCCTCAACGGTATCTTTGTTCCAGTTAAGGTAACTTTTTTTCATATGGTTTGCAATGGTAAATTTAAGGCCGTCCTTTAAATCGCCGTCTTCCCAACTTACACAAACATCGATCATACGTTTGATATTGTTACCGTAAAACCTGTATTTGGGATGGTTTTGAGGGTATTCCAGCGGCTCAGGACGCTCCTCCAACAATTCTTTTGTTGGTTTTGGAAATGGGGAATCCACATCCAATTTAAAATTGGAAATGATAAAAAGCTGATCCCATAGTTTATGCTGAAAATCTGGAACGTCGCGCAAATGCGGATTTAAGTTCCCCATAACGGCGATAATAGCCTGCGCTACTTTGTTTCGCTCTTCCTTGTCTTCAATCTCGACGGCATAATCTACCATTTTCTGAATATGGCGCCCGTACTCGGGTATAATAAGTTTGGGACGCTCACTGTTGTATTCTAAATTTTCAACCAAAATATAATGAAATTATTAAATGAAGTTTCTTTTTCAATGTATAGGCATGCAAAATAACAAATTTTACGTTGTATCAAAGCAATTTACAAAGAAATAACACCTTCTACCGTACTTACTTCTTTATATTTTTCAATAACAGCGTCTGAATCTTTCATTTTTACCTCAACGGACAAACTTGTATATTTTCCGTTTGATGACGTTTTTGTGCTGATGACGGCCCCTGTATTATCAAAAATCGTTTCAATCTGTTTTATCTTTTCTTGATCTGTGGGGACTATGAATTTATACAAATATTGAGAAGGCCATTCTGTTGTATTGTCCAGTTCATTTTTCAGCCGTGCATAAAATTCTTCAACCTCTTTTTTATCCTTCATATGCTTTTTTCGTTTTATGCAAAGATATGTTTTTTCAGTTTTATAAACACCAATATGATTATTGGGTTGGACAGGAAATAAAAGGAGCATAGAATAAAAAGGAAGCCTGGGGCTTTTATTCTCCCGGCAATTCATTTTTTAAATCCATTGGCTTTTAGTTATTTTGCGTTTTGAAGCTACAGATGAACGCAAACAAAAAGATAGTTATTACCGGGGGGCCGGGTACCGGAAAAACATCGGTGGTCGATTTTTTAAAAAGTCAAGGGCATTATTGCATGTCCGAAATATCACGTCAGGTTACCCTGGAAGCAAGGGCACAAGGGATAGAACAGTTGTTTTTAACAGACCCGCTTTTGTTCAGCAAAAAATTATTGGAAGGCCGTATCGAGCAATATAAACTGGTGCCGGATACCGAAAAAACCATTTTTTTTGATCGCGGAATCCCCGATGTGCTGGCATATATGGATTACACAAAGGACCCATATCCCGATTATTTTGAAGAAGCGTGCCTAGAATACCGTTACGATCAGGTTTTTTTACTTCCTCCGTGGAAAGAAATTTATACTTCGGATAACGAACGTTACGAAAGTTTCTCGCAGGCCCAGCGAATTTACAAGTTTTTAAAGAGCGCATACCAACGCTACAATTACCAACTAACGGAAGTCCCTACCGGAACTGTTGACTACAGGGCCCGTTTTATACTTAACAATATTCAATAAGATTTTATTTATTTTTATCTGAAAAAGCAGAAAAGTGTATTTTTTATCTAAAACAAGGAAATGAGTTTAAAAAAGGATCCGCGGGAGGTTCTAAAAGAGTTTTGGGGATTTTCTTCATTTAGGGATTCGCAGGAAGAAGTTGTCCATACCATTTTGAACAATCAAGATGTATTGGCCCTTTTGCCCACGGGTGGCGGCAAATCTATTTGCTATCAGGTCCCGGCCATGACAAAAGATGGAATTTGCATTGTTGTTTCCCCGTTGGTTGCCCTTATTAAAGATCAGGTAAATGCGCTAAAAAGCAAAGGGATCAAGGCAATAGCCCTGACGGGAGGCTTAAAATTTGAGGAGCTCGATGCACTTCTCGACAACTGTATATACGGAAATTACAAATTTTTATATGTATCGCCGGAGCGATTGCAACAGGACATAGTACAGGAACGGCTTAAGAACATGAATGTCAACCTTATTGCCATAGACGAGGCTCATTGTATCTCGCAATGGGGAAACGATTTTAGGCCCGCATACAGGAACTGCGCTGTTTTAAAAGATTTTTTTCCTAATGTGCCCATGGTTGCCTTAACGGCCTCGGCCACCAAAAGGGTTGCCAAGGATATAGTTGAAAACTTAAAGCTGGAAAGCCCTTCGACCATAAAAAAAACTTTTCAGCGAAAAAACATATCGTACCAAGTTTGCGAGAGCGAAGATAAAATATACAAGCTGGAACAGCTTTTAAAAGAACATCCGGGACCGGCCATTGTGTATGTTAGGAGTAGGCGCGCAACAGTTGAAACAAGCAACATTTTAAATAAAGTTGGCATGGCCGCCACATTTTTTCACGGCGGACTTACCAATGCCGAAAAAACTAAAAAGCTCGATGCATGGCTCAACGACCAATCGCGAATCATGGTAGCTACCAATGCCTTTGGAATGGGAATAGACAAAGCCGATGTAGAAACCATTGTCCACCTTAATTTTCCCGAATCGGTTGAAAGTTATTATCAAGAAGCCGGAAGGGCCGGAAGGAACGGCGAAAAGGCATATGCCGTTATCTTAAAAAACAGCAGCGATGAAATTCAACTAAAAAATCAGTTTGTTAAAACGCTCCCAAGTGTTGTATTTTTAAAACTCCTTTACAAAAAACTGAACAATTATTTCCAAATACCCTATGGCGAAGGCACTCATCAAACATTCCCGCTAAACTTTAACCAGTTTTGCCATACGTACCAGTTCAATACCATGCTTACCTACAACGGGCTTAGAGCGCTCGACCGGCATTCTGTCATTAGTTTTACCGAAATGCATTTAAAGAAAAGCAACATACAGTTTATATGCACCAACAATCAGTTGTTTTACTATTTGGACAATAATCCTTCCGCAGAAAATATCGTACAAACAATATTAAGGACCTATGGCGGTGTTTTTGACATGGAAACCAATATAAATACTTTATTGATTTCCAAAAAGGCCCATACTTTTGAAGAAAAAGTGCACCATACATTAGAACAACTAAAAAAAGACGGCATTATAACCTATGATGCCACGGACACCGATGCCAGCATTACCTTTTTGGTCCCTAGGGAAGACGACAATACCATTAATATGGTTGCCAAAGACATTGAACAACAAAACAAACTAAAAACACAACAAGTAGAAAGCGTGCTTGCGTATATCAATAACAATACTATTTGCAAAAGCATACAATTGTTGCGGTATTTTGATGAAAATGCAAATGATCCCTGCGGAATTTGTTCGGTTTGTACACAAAAAGAAGAACATATTTCTAAAGATATTTTGGCCATAGCCCAGGAAGAAGTTCTAAAGTGCCTGCAAAAAAAGCCCCTAAACTCCAAAGAGCTGGTTGAAGAAATAACGTTTAAAGAAGCATACATTCTAGAAGCTTTAAAAGCGCTTCTTTTTGAAGAAATAATTACAATAAATGCCAACAACCAATATTGCGTAAAATAAATCTCAAGCAGCTTTTTCTTTCAACTAGTCATTACATCAACACCATATTTTATACGAATCTAAGTATCTTTGACATCTGGAACTATTACGAAAAGACACGATGAGCAAAGAGTTACGAATTGTTTTTATGGGAACCCCCGATTTTGCAGTGGCCACCCTAAAACAAATTATAAATAGCAATTATAAGGTAGTTGGCGTTATAACGGCACCGGACAGGCCGGCAGGAAGAGGACGAAAGTTACAGCAATCGGCCATAAAGCAATATGCCCTCTCTCAAAACCTCAAAATATTACAGCCCACCAACTTAAAATATCCCGCTTTTTTAGAAGAACTAAAGCAACTGGATGCCAATGTACAAGTTGTGGTGGCCTTTAGGATGCTCCCAAAAGCCGTATGGGCCATGCCAAAATACGGCACCTTTAATCTCCACGCCTCTTTGTTGCCCGATTACCGGGGCGCAGCACCTATAAACTGGGCTATTATCAACGGCGAAAAGAAAACGGGGGTCACTACTTTTTTTATAGATGAAAAAATAGACACGGGTGCTATTGTCCTTCAGGAAGAAACAACCATTGCCCCCAATGAAAGCGCCGGTGTTTTACATGACAAACTCATGGAGATGGGAGCCGGACTTGTTGTAAAGACACTCCAACAAATACAAAATGGCACTGTAAGCACAAGGATACAGCCCCAAACTGCCGAATTTAAAACCGCATACAAACTAGACAAAGACAATACAAAAATAGACTGGAATAGCCCGACCGAAGAAATTTACAACTTAATAAGAGGCCTAAGCCCATACCCTACTGCTTGGACCTACCTTGAAAATGGCGGGGAAAATGCCGTTAATGTGAAAATATACAAAGCCGGTAAAGAAATAAAACAACACAACGAAAAAGCCGGTAGCGTATTTGCGAACAAGAACGAAGTACATGTTGCTACAAATGACGGATTTATCTTACTGAAAGAGATACAGTTACCCGGAAAACGAAAAATGAATATCAAAAATGTATTGAATGGATATGAATTTGACAAAAATTCCAAAATGCTGTAAGACCGCATTATTATTGAGATTGGAGAAACCGAACAAAAAAGCTCCACTTTATTAACAATATGACCAAGTTATCAACAAAAATCCGTATTTCCATTGATATTACTTGCGTGAGAAGTAAATCCGTATAAATTTGTGGTGCAATTAAATAAATGTTTAACCGTATATTCATTTAAATCTTTAAATTATGAACAAAACAGAATTAATCGATGCAATGGCTGCTGACGCAGGAATTACAAAAGCAGCAGCAAAGAAAGCATTAGAGTCTTTTTTAGGAAGCGTAGAAGGCACTCTTAAAAAAGGTGGAAGAGTATCTTTAGTAGGATTTGGATCATGGTCAGTATCTAAAAGATCTGCTAGGGAAGGTAGAAATCCTCAAACAGGAAAAACTATCAAAATTGCTGCTAAAAATGTAGTTAAATTTAAAGCGGGTGCAGAATTAGCAGGTGCTGTAAATTAATAAAAAATAGCTCAATATAGAGAATAAAAAGCGTCTAAATAGACGCTTTTTTTGGCTTTATTACGAAAAAATGCAGCATAAATATTTGTTGATTAACCTTTTTTTTATAGATTTAAAAGAAAATCCGATTGCTTATGGTTGCTTTAACTCCAAAGAAAGGCCATTTGCTTATTGCCGAGCCCTCTATAATTGGCGATGTAGCTTTCAACAGGTCAGTAGTACTGCTCGCTGAGCATAACGATGAAGGGTCTATAGGTTTCATTCTAAACAAGCCATTAGAGTTTAGGCTTAACGAATTGGTGCCCGAAATCAACAAATCGTTAAAAGTATACAACGGTGGCCCTGTAGAGCAGGACAATCTTTATTTTATACATAAAATCCCGGAACTTATATCCAATAGCATCGAAATTTCCAATGGCATATATTGGGGCGGTGATTTTGAAACGATTATCGACCTTATCAACCAAGGCGACATTAAGGACTCTGACATTAAGTTTTTCCTTGGCTATTCGGGTTGGGACATTATGCAGCTCGAAAAGGAGCTTTCCAGTAATTCATGGGTTGTTTCAGAAAACAAGTACAAAAGCAATATTATAAAAAAAGCACCAATGTATTTCTGGAAAGAAAAAATGTTGGAACTGGGCGGCGATTACCTTCTTTGGTCGAATGCCCCAGAAAACCCCGTGTTAAATTAGCCGTGCTTTAGCGTTCAATCTTCCTAAAAGTTGTTTTGCCACTTCGTTTGTATATAATTTTTTACGGTATTTGGTTATCGACGTAATTCCCGAAATAACATTTGTTAAAAATAACTCATCGGCTTTTTGAAGCTCAAATGGAGATATTACTGCCTCTGTTATTTCCAGGCCTTCGGTTTTTTCAATGATATCGATTAATTGTTTCCTTAAAACCCCATTTAGGCAACCTTCGGTAATTGGTGGCGTTTTTACGGTATGTCCTTTCACCAAAAACAAGTTTCCGTTTGTCGCTTCAATTACATTTTTATGTTCGTTGACCAACAAGCAATTGTCATAGCCATTTTCTTTTGCAAAAATCCCTGCCAAAACATTTACAATTTTATTGTTGGACTTTAAAGTGGACAATAAACCTGAGTTAACATAATGATCTTTAAATAATTCAACCTCATAGGGTTGCGTGTTCAAAACATAAAAAGGGTTTTCTATTTTTTTTGCTTCAATAATATACAACACATTATTGGTTGCAGGAGTATACAGGCCGCCATTTTCCCTAAAAACCGTAAAGCGGACCCTTACAGCTTGGTCTTGCAACTCATTGTTTTCAATTGTATTTTCAATTTGCTGTTGTAGGAACTCCATGGTAAAGTTCATCGGGATGTCCATCCGCAGTATTCGCATGGATGCCATTAAACGCAAATAATGGGGCTCCCAAAAGAAAATTTTGTTGTTTACAACCCGTATTGTCTCAAACAGGGCATCTCCGTAGCGTAACCCCCTATTCGCTCCGTTTAAGAAATTGGCATTGTTTTCCAGTAGCTGCCCGTTAAAATTTATCATAAAAAAGTGCCTTGAAAATTTCAAGGCACAAATATACTTTTTATGATCAAGGATTCCTAAGCAGACCCCAATACTTGTTTTAAGTCGGATATTTGGTTTTCCCAAAGCATTTTTGCCTCGTCAACTTCATCTTCCTCCGTAAAATCGGTAATCATTAAAGATACATCTTTGGTAATTTCGTCTACCACGATTTTAATTTCGAAGAACGTATCTTCATCGCTTTCTACCCATTTAAACTTAACCAGTTCGCCGCTTTTTTTTCTTACCAGCTTGGCCTGTTCTTCGGTTCCGTCCCAAATAAATGTAAAAAGCTCTCCGCGCGAGTTTACATTATCGGCAAACCACTCTGATAGCCCGGAGGGTGTAGAAATATATTGGTATAGCAGTTGAGGTGAGGAGTGTATAGGGAACTCTAATTCATATTTAACTTTCTCTTCCATACGTTGATCTTTTTATAAAGTGACAATATAATTATTTCTAATTAACTAGTTCAATTTTTTTAAATAAAAATATTTTTCGTGTTTGGTTTGATTCGGATAAATTTGTTTTTATATTTGCACCCGCCTAACAAAAATAGGCGCGTACATAAAGGCAATGTAGCTCATCCCAACAATCAGCGGGAGGTTAGGGGTGCCGAAGACAAAATGGCGAGGTAGCTCAGTTGGTTAGAGCGTCGGATTCATAACCCGGAGGTCTCGAGTTCAAATCTCGATCTCGCTACTGGGAAAAAAGCTTTACAGAAATGTAAGGCTTTTTTTTATGTTTTTTCCTGACCTAAAGAAGGTTACCATAAAAATTAACTTCAATTTATAATATCATTTTTCTTACTATATAATATTATTTTTCTTACTTTGCAGCATCATAAAATAGATTCTATCTATAGCGTTAACTATAATGAATATAAAAGGTCTCCCCCCATATCGTTCCTTTAAAGGCTATTCTTATGTCTTTGTATTATTATTAATTGCCGTTTTATTGATTAGGTTTCCCTTTTTTTTCCGGGATTATATAGACCGTGACGAAAGTACTTTCATCCTTATGGGACAATCCATAGTGGACGGTTACCTACCTTATATAAAACTCTGGGACCTAAAACCCCCGTTGCTTTTTTATTTTTTTGCAGGGATCATCTTCTTGTTTGGCAAAAGTTTTCTTGCTATTCGCTTTATTGGTTGTGTGCTTATTAGCATATCGGCTTTTGTTGTATACAAAATGCTAAAAGAAATATCCAGCAAAAAAATTGCGCTTTTGGGAGGTGTCCTGTTTATTATAACCGCTAGCCTCTTTGGTAACATACAAGGCGTAATGAGCGAACATATTTCCATATTCTTTTTTATACCCGCTCTTTTTATATTGTGGAAAAACCATACCAATTATGTAAGTCTTTTTTTTGTAGGGCTATTACTGGGCTGTTCCATGATGACCAAACTTAATATGGCATACCCTGCATTGTTATTGGGGATTTTTCTGTGCATTAATAAATTATACCACGAAAATATCGTCAAGGCCTTTTTAAGTGGTTTCTTTTTGCTTTTTGGCACCTTGTTGACCATAACCATAACGGCCATTCCTTACCTATTAACCTCGAATTTCAATGTATGGTGGAATTCTGTCATCCTGGCCCCCATTGCCTATAATCCGGCCAGTTCGCTTATTACCAAACTGGTTTTATCTTTCTTTGTGGTATGTGCCATAGGGGTTGCTTATATTCTTTACAAAAAATACAATCACCATATTAAAAAAATACAGCGCTTATATGTCCTAATTGTTTTATCGTTAATAGGAGTATTGATTTCTTTTATTGATGCTGGAAAAGTCAACGGGCATTATTTAATACAGGTATTTCCATTTTTAATTGTATGCCTCATGATTTGGCTTTACAACACAAGGTTTAAAAATTATATTTCATTAAAACTGATAACCATTCTGCTGATTATTACCCCAATGGAATCTTATGTTGAATACGGCACTTTGGCCAACAGGCTTGTTCAGGGAAAAACGCTTTATAACGAAGAAGGTTTTGAAATACCCGAATATTTTACAAAAACACATGTTAATCCCAATAATATACTTTTTGTTGATTACCATATTGGTTATTGGCTGATGAACGAAAACATTCCCTCCAAGGCAATGACGCACCCCAGTAATTTATATCGGGAAGCGCTTTTTCCATACATGGGCATACATTCGTCTTCGAGTGAAGAAGAAATATTTCGCATCTTCAATATTGTAAAACCAGAATATATTGTAGGGCCGGACCCTGATTATTTGTTTTCAAAAAAAGAAAAAGATTATCCCTTGGAAAGCTCTATTTTCGACCGCTTATTGATAAGCAAATACCGTTTGCAAAAAACCATTGGCAATGCAGGCATCTATAAAAGAAAAATTTAGCACATTTTAATTCAATACGGCGCAGCAAATTAACTTAATTTATCCCGTGGTATGTAGCCATTGTCATTCCCCAAACCATTGCACACGACAAAAATATCCCAATGGTATTTGCCAAAAAAGCCTGTTGGTATGGCATCCTAAACAAATAAGCGGCAATGCTTCCTGCGTATACACCGGTACCGGGTATTGGCAGCATTACAAATATCAAGATTCCATAGAAACCAAATTTCCCTACGTTAGTCCCAGCCCCTTTTTTTATCCTGCGTGCAACTTTAATGGCGCTTTTTTTGTAAAAATTCCATTTTAGCAAATGTGCGTTCATATAATCCAAAAAAAACATCATTATTGGGTACACCAATACATTTGCCGCAAAACATACTAAAAAAGACAGGTAAATATTTACATTATTGAATATGGCATATGGAATACCAACTTTTGCCTCGCCAAAGGGGGATACACTCCACAGCATGGCCACGAGTATTTCAGCAATCATTTTTTTTATCAAATATATAAATTATGGCAAAGGAAAATATTTTTTTTCTGATAATTATCAAAAAGACAAAAACAGTTACGGACCTACATCGTATTAAAATTGATTCTTTAAACCTTAGCCAAACGCTATTTTTTATAGAATCGGCAATATTCACATAAAAAAATCAATCACCTCATAATCAAAAACGTTAAAATTAAAACTTTAACAAACTTTAACTTGTATCATACGCAAAATTCCATTCATTTTGAAGCTTCGATGAATTTGAAGCCTTTTTATAGGCCGGTTCATGCTAAAACCCTATTTAAAACGTACTAACTATTTACCCCTCATGAAAGTAAAATACATAGTTTATCTATTGTTGATTATTGGTATTGGCGGCCTCATAGGCTACCGGATCTATAAAAATAATGAACAAAATACCGGTCCCTTAAAAAGTGGCAACGCCTCATCCATAAAAGTTGGTGGCATGGTGCTAAAACCACAGGAGTTTAAGGACAACCTCTCTCTTTCGGGTTCGCTCGAAGCCAATGAGCAAATTGAAATCCGCAGTGAAGTTTCAGGAGTGGTAGAAAGCATTAATTTTGAAGAGGGAAGCAAAGTAAGCGAAGGGCAAATATTGGTAAAGGTAAACGATATTGAACTACGTGCCCAGCTATCAAAAGCAAAAACAGCACAAAAACTTGCTGCCGAGAACGAAAGAAGGGCAAAACTTCTTTTGGAAAAGCAGGCTATTAGCCAAGAAGAATACGATGTTGCCAGTGCCGACCTACAATCGGCGCAAGCAGAATCCGACCTAATCGCGGCGCAGCTCTCCAAAACTTCCATCAGGGCCCCTTTTTCCGGCACCATTGGGTTGCGGTCCATATCAAAAGGAAGTTATGTAACCCCGGTTACCATTATTGCAAAGCTGGTAAATACAAAACGCTTAAAACTTACCTTTTCCATACCCGAAAAATATGCATCGCGCATGCAGCTTAATAGCACTTTTACCTTTACAACCACCAACAACACAGAAGAGCATACCGCTAAAATCTATGCCATAGAACCCGAAGTGGAAGTTGCCACACGAACATTAAAAATGCGCGCCATAACAGACAATAGCGAACAAAAGTTGTACCCTGGAATGTACGTAAACGTTAACCTTCCCCTAGAAACCGTTACTAATGCATTAATGGTACCTACGGAGGCTTTAATACCGATACAAAACGGGAAAAAGATTTTTATAGCGCGCAATGGAAGGGCTCAGGAAATAGAAGTACAGACCGGAGCCCGTACAGACCGTTATGTCCGGGTACTTTCTGGGCTTAAACCCGGAGATACCATTCTAACATATGGCGTAATGGCCCTCGACAATGGTACGCCCGTAAAACTAGACCTCATTAATCCAGACGCTAGCACAGAAAATCCATGAATCTTTCTACCATAAGTATTAAACGTCCGGTTCTAACCATTGTAATGAATATATCAATTATCCTGTTCGGGATTATTGGTTATACCTTTTTGGGAGTTCGGGAATTCCCTTCCATAGATCCGGCCCAAGTATCCGTAAGAACAAATTACGCAGGTGCCAATGCCGATATTATTGAATCTCAAATTACGGAGCCTCTAGAAAAATCCATTAATTCCATTGACGGAATCCGGAACATTACCTCTTCAAGTATTCAAGGTTCCAGCAGGATTAATATTGAGTTCAACTTAGATAAAAACCTAGAAGAAGCGGCCAACGATGTTCGGGACAAAGTTTCCCAAGCCGTGCGCAGCCTCCCCGATGACATTGATGCGCCTCCGGTGGTTTCGAAGGCAGATGCCGATGCCCAGCGTATTTTGTCAATGACCGTTCAGAGCGACACCAAGAACATACTTGAACTTTCTGATTATGCCGAAAACGTAATCGCCCAGCGTATCGAAACCATTCAAGGGGTGAGCAGCGTTCAAATTTGGGGACAGCGCAAATATGCCATGCGGCTGTGGATAGACCCCGTAAAATTAGCTTCTTACGGAGCTACCGTTGCCGATGTGCGCAATGCATTGTTGGCTCAGAATGTAGAATTGCCTTCTGGGAAACTCACGGGCAACAATACCGAGTTGACCGTTAAAACAATAGGCAACCTTTCTACAGAAGAAGGCTTTAACAACATTATCATTTTAGCCGAAGGAGAAAAAGTAGTTCGCTTTAGCGATGTTGGTAAAGCAACCCTTGAAGGCGAAAATATGGAAACGAAAATGAGCGACTCCGGCCAGCCCATGGTAGCCGTTGCCGTAATACCCCAACCCGGAACAAACTATTTGGACATTGCCGATGCTTTTTACAAAGAATACGACAAATTGAAAAAAGACCTTCCCGAAGGCTTTAAGCTAAATGTTGTAATCGATGATACAATTTTTGTTAGAAAAGCAGTTAGTGAAGTTGCCGAAACACTTGTAATTTCGATTATTCTGGTAATTTTGGTAATCTTCCTTTTCTTTAGAAACTGGTCCATGGCATTACGTCCGCTTATCGATATTCCGGTTTCGTTAATTGCTACCTTTTTTATCATGTGGGCCTTGGGATATTCCATTAACGTGCTTACGCTTTTGGCCATTGTTCTTGCTACCGGCCTGGTGGTTGATGATGGAATTGTTGTTACCGAAAATATATACAAAAAAGTAGAAGAAGGCATGAGCCCCATAGAGGCGGCTATTAAAGGATCTAATGAGATTTTCTTTGCCGTAATATCCATATCCATTACTTTGGCGGCCGTATTTTTACCGGTTATTTTCTTGGAAGGCTTTGTTGGAAGGTTATTTAGGGAATTTGGCGTAGTGCTGGCTGCTGCCGTATTGGTATCTGCTTTTGTTTCCCTTACGCTTACCCCCATGCTGAACGCGTATTTAATGAAGCCCGGAAAGCAAAAACACTCAAAATTCTACAACATTACAGAAAACTACTTTGTTGCAATGAACAAAGGTTACGCCAGCTCATTAAGTGGTTTTATGAAACGCAAATGGCTTAGTTTCCCCATTTTATTGGCATGTATTGTAATGATTGGCCTATTTTACAATATTCTTCAGAAGGAAACCGCTCCTTATGAAGACCGTGGTTTTGTAAGCTTAAACGTAAGTGCCCCCGAAGGGTCTTCATATGAGTACATGGACCGGTACATGACACATATTACAAAACTCATCAACGATTCCATTCCGGAGAAAAAAGTAAGCCTCATATTAACCTCGCCAGGATTTGGCACTTCCTCCGTAAATAGCGGAAGGGCTTTTATCGCCTTAGAAGATGTGCACGACCGGGAACGTTCCCAGCACGAAATAGCCAATGATCTTGGACGGTGGACCAAAAGTTATGTCGGTGCAAAAACCAGTGTGTCCGAAAAACCCACAATTTCCGTAAACCGCCGTGGCGGGCCACCCATTCAATACATCATTCAGGCTCCTAATTTTGAAAAATTAGAAGAAAAAATCCCTGAATTCATGAAGGAAGCCGAAAACGATCCCACTTTTTCTTATACGGATGTAGACCTCAAATTTAATAAACCGGAAATCTACGTAACCATCAACAGGGAAAAAGCCGAAAGCTTGGGAGTTTCTGTACGCGATGTTGCACAGACCCTGCAATTATCGTTGAGTGGCCAACGCTTTGGGTATTTCCTCATGAACGGAAAGCAATATCAGGTAATAGGCCAGTTTGATAAAAAAGACCGGGCAACGCCTACCGACCTTACTTCTATTTTTGTTAAAAACAAAGAAGGCCAATTAATTCAGTTGGACAACCTCGTTACAACATCAGAACATAGTAGTCCGCCACAATTGTTTCATAATAACCGGTATCTTTCTGCAACGGTTTCGGCCAGTCTTGCTCCGGGAAAAAGCATAAGCGATGGAATAAATGCCATGAATAAAATCAAGGAAAAAGTTCTCGACGAATCCTTTACAACAGACCTCGGTGGCGAATCCAGGGATTTTGTAGAAAGCAGCTCGAATACCATGTACGCCTTTGGACTTGCACTTTTGCTGATTTTTTTAATTCTCTCGGCACAATTTGAAAGTTTTATCGATCCGTTAATTATTATTTTAACGGTCCCAATGGCGGTGGCCGGAGCAGTATTTTCTTTGTGGCTTTTTGGGCAAACCTGGAACATTTTCAGCCAAATTGGTACCATTATGCTTATTGGCCTGGTAACCAAAAACGGTATTTTAATTGTTGAATTTGCCAACCAGCTCCGTGAAGAAGGCGTTCCCAAAGAGCAGGCCATTGTTAGGGCGGCAGAATCGCGTTTGCGACCCATATTAATGACAAGTTTAACCATTGCCTTGGGCGCACTGCCCATTGCGCTGTCCTTAGGTGCCGCTTCTACAAGTAGGATTGGCATGGGCGTCGTTATTATTGGGGGGACCATGTTCTCGCTTATCTTAACGTTGTATATTATTCCCGCAATCTATTCTATGTGGTCTAAAACCAAAAAGCTTAAAACCGAATATGAAGCTCTTGATAAATATGAAAATGAATAAAAGCACCTCATTATTGCTGCTAGTTTTTGGCTTCTTTATTTTTTATGGATATGCTCAGGAGGCTGAAATCTTAACTGCTGAAAATGCCATAGCCATTACACTCGAAAACAACTATGAAATAAGGCTCGCAAAAAACGACCTAAAAATAGACGAAGTCAACACATCTCCCGGGTTTGCAGGAATGCTCCCGCGGGTAAACGCATCCTTAGACGATAACAACAGTGTATTAAACCTTACACAAACCAGATCGGACGGAACCGTAAATGCACTCGACAATGCCAAAAACAATAATTTGAGCTATGGTGTAGCGTTGGATTGGACTCTTTTTGATGGTTTTGGGATGTTTGCAAAATACGATCAGTTAAAAGAGAATAAAAAACTGGGCGATGCAGAATTAAAAAAATCTATTTTAACCAATGTAAGCAGTGTACTTGTAACTTACTACGATCTTGTACAGCAGCAACAGCAACTTGCTGCTTTAGATAGCACACTTGTAATCTCGCAACAAAGGGTTGAACTCGCTCAAAATAGGTTTACCATTGGTAAAGCTTCCAAACTGGAAGTGCTGAATGCCCAAGTTGATTTAAATACAGATCAAACCCTCATGCTGAAGCAAAAGGAAATTTATGCCAATACAAAAGTAGAATTAAATCAATTACTTGCCCGCGACAATAAAACCGAATTTAAAGTGGTAGACAATATCACGGTAGATGAAGACTTATTTTTGCCACAACTGGAAAGCATGGCAAAAGAAGGCAACCCCGAATTAATGGCCCAGGTTATAAACAAGCGTATTGCCGAACTGAAACTCAAACAGGTCAAATCGCTCCGTTATCCTTCATTAATAGCTACAACTGGATATAATTTTAGCGAATCGGAATCCAGTTTAGGGTTTACCACCAATTCTTCTTCTCATGGATTTAATTATGGCTTTGGCGTTAACTTAACCGTTTTTAATGGCTTCAACCAAAATAGAAACGAAAAAATTGCCAAAATTAAAATAGACAATAGCAAATTGCTTATTGAACAACAGGAAAGAACCCTTTTATCTCAATTAAGTATTGCCTACCAAACCTATCAAACCAATTTAAATCTTATTGAACTAGAGCGGAACAATGAGGCCATTGCCAAAGAAAATTTGGAGATAACCATGGAAAAATACCGTATAGGTGCCATCCCAACCATAGAATTTAGAACAGCTCAGCTTAATTACATCAATGCACAATTACGCTTTAGCAATGCCAATTTCCAGGCCAAATTGTCTGAAATAGCGCTAAAATCATTATCGGGGAGCCTTCCGCTATAGTTTTTATAGAAAAGTCTGCATATACGGGAATAACAATACATTAAAACCAAAGAACACTCTGGGCAAAGCACAAAAATAGGTGCTGCCGTTATTTTAATAATTAAGATGTTTTTTTGAAAACACTTTTGTAAGTTTATACTGTACAATTTAAAAAATAAAGAATGAAATTATTTCGTTTAATCGCTTTTCTTACCCTCGGATTTATACTAACGCAATGCAAGCAGGACAAAAAAGCTTCTGTTGAAGAAATTACAACAAAAGAAACTGCTTCCCTTCCACAGGAAAAGCCCAAGGACATAAAAACCCCAAAGGGAATGATCTGGGTTCCGGGAGGCAACTTTACACAAGGTGCAAGGAACGGCGACGACAAGGCACTTTCTCATGAAAGGCCGGCTCATCCCGTTCATATAGATGGATTTTTTATGGACGAAACAGAGGTTACCAACGATGAATATGCAAAATTTGTTGAAGAAACAGGTTATGTAACAGTTGCCGAAAGACCCGTTGATTGGGAGGAATTAAAAAAACAAGTCCCACCGGGGACACCAAAACCTCATGATTCTTTATTGCAACCAGGTTCTCTGGTATTTAAAAAAACCAAAACGAGCGTTCCAAATCTATACGATTTTTCCCAATGGTGGGAATGGAAAATCGGGGCCAACTGGAGACACCCAAAAGGGCCCGGAAGTACCATTGAAGGAAAGGGAGACTATCCCGTTGTACATATTGCTTACGAAGATGCCTTGGCGTATTGCAAATGGGCCGGAAAAAGACTTCCAACAGAAGCCGAATGGGAATTTGCGGCCAATGGCGGTTTAAAAAACACTTTGTATTCTTGGGGAAATGACACAGAAAAACTTACTGTTGAAGCCAATACATGGAATGGGGAATTCCCCACAGAAAACACCGAAGAAGACGGATACGAAAACAAAGCCCCCGTAAAATCTTTCCCTGCCAATTCTTACGGATTGTACGAAATGTCAGGAAATGTTTGGGAATGGACACAAGACTGGTACAATGTAGATTATTACAAGCAGTTATTAGACCAAGGAGTGGTGAACAACCCATATGGGGCAAAATCTCCATACAACCCAAACAATCCGCTTGTAGAAGAAAAGGTAATAAAAGGTGGCTCTTTTTTATGCAGTGCCAGCTATTGTTCCAGTTACAGAATATCTGCAAGAATGGCAACAGCTACCGATTCTGGGCAGGAACACCTTGGTTTTAGAACTGTTGCAACGCCAGACATGCTTAAAAACTAAGCCTTAAGGTACGGCCACATTTACAACCGGGCTATGATCTATTTTAAAATTGCAGGAATTGGCTATAAAACAATATTCATTTGCTTTATGGTGTAAATCCATAGCCTTTTCCTTCATAGATTCTTCCTCAACTTCTATTACCGGGTTTAGTACCACTTTGGTAAAACGGCCACCCCCATTTTTTGTTTCTTCCATAATACCAGACGGTGTGTCTTTGTAACTTTTAACCACCACGCCCGATATTGCACAAAAATGTAAATACCAAAGCATATGGCAACTCGAAAGTGAAGATAAAAACAATTCTTCAGGATTGTATTTGTCTTTATCGCCCCGAAAAGCAGGATCGGAAGAGGCTTGGATCAATGGTTTATTGTCAGAATTAATGGTGTGGCTCCGCTCGTAGGAACGGTAATCTATTGTTCCCTTCCCTAAGTTTCCCGTCCACCGTATGGTTGTTTTGTACTCGTGTTGTTTGTTCATTATTCTTCTATAACCGATAAAATATTACCCGAAGGATCTTTAAACCATGCTATGTTTGGCCCTTCATTTTTGTTTGAAGACCTAAAAATACCTCTTTTATCGGTTTTAGGGTACTCGTACTGCTCCATTTTTATTCCTATTGATACCAAAAATTCTACGGCATCATCAATATTGTTTACTGTAAAATTCAATACCGTAAAATTTGCAGCTTGGTGCGCATCTCCTTTCGGATAAGCAATAACTTCATTTCCGCCTTTTAAATGCAATTCCAAGGTTCCCATTTCGTTTACCGAAGTATCCAACCCCAATTTATCGCCATAAAATTGTTTTGCCTCGTCAATATCATGTACAGAAAAACTTGAAAATGTGCTTGTTTCATTTAACATCTTATTATTGTTTAAAATTAATCTGCTTCAGAAAGCTCTTTTATTTTTTCCATGGCCAATGGCCAGGTTTTGTCAAAATAATCTATATAATCCTCGGTTATGTCCATATCCACTTTTAAAAGCGTTTCCCCGTTTACAGGTTCCAATCTATAATTTTCATGGGCTCCGCACCACTCGCTTTCTTCCTTTCCAATTACTTCTTTCCCTTTGTGCACTTCGCCCAAATGTTGAAAGGACATATATTCATATGGAATTTTTCTTGCTATTTTACTTACAATCCCATCATCATCCTTACCTAAGAAAAAAATCTTGTCTCCTTCCTCCCAATTAGATTCGGCCCTGGAACCTTCGCCAAAAGCAGCACTCCATTGCACATACGTATCGTTGTTCCATAATACTTCCCATACTTTTTTTCGGGAAACCGCTATTTTAATTGTATAGACTTGTTTTTTCATTGTTATAATTTTTTAATTTGTTGGCATTTTTCCATATCCATATACAACATGCTCCAACGGTGCCCATCTGCATCCTGAAAACCAAAAGCATACATTCCACCCTTGCGATTTGGCGGGTTCGTCATGAACCTTTCCTCGGGCTTTTTACCTTGACCGCCAATACTGATTTTAAAAATTTACACTATAAAATTACTGATATTGTACGCTTTAAGCAATGGGCAATTACGGCAATTTATGAGGCGTATTGCGTAAAAATTTTTCATTTAAGACCTATGTTCGCATTTTGTGAAATAAAAACACAGATGCTTTTACCGCTATTTCTTTCTTATAAATTTACACAAATCACTATTTGTTTAAACTATCGTTATATAACTAAATAAAATTGTCTTTATCGCATAGAAATACTTAATTTTATGCTTTCTAAACATTGTATCCGTCTAAAGTGAAAATAGGAATTACAGCAGACCACGCAGGATTTGAAAAAAAGGGGGAATTAAAAGAACTCCTTGATAAAGCGGGTTATGCATATGAAGATTTTGGTGCCTTTTCCTACGATTCTCAAGATGATTATTCTGATATCATTGTCCCGTTGGCCGAGGCTATCTCTAAAGGGAGTATAGAAAAGGGAATTGCCATATGCGGAAGCGGTGTTGGTGTGTCTATTGCCGCAAATAAATTTCCGGGGGTACGTGCCACACTAATTACCGAAACCTATTCGGCCCACCAAGGAGTCGAACACGATAACATGAACCTAATTTGCCTAGGCGGAAGGGTCATTGGCACTGCACTTATCTGGGAAGTTACAGAAGCATTCCTAAAAGCCAAGTTTCAGGACGAAGAACGCTTTAAGCGCAGGCTGGACAAAGTTATGGATATAGAAAGAAAAAATTTTAAAGAACAAATTAACAATAAAAATTGACTATGAAAGATTTTGATTTTGGTATTGTTGGCCTTGGTGTAATGGGGAGAAACTTACTGCTAAACATGGCAGACCATGGTTTCTCTGTTGCCGGTTTGGACCTGGATGCCGAAAAGGCCGCTTCGCTGGAAAGTGAAGCCGACGATAAACATACCGTAAAAGGTACAACAAACGCCAAAGAATTTGTACAACTTATAAAAAAACCAAGGGCAATCATGCTTTTGGTACCAGCTGGAAAGCCTGTAGATGCTGTTATTAAATCTCTTTTACCTTATTTGGAAGAAGGCGATATTGTAGTAGATGGCGGGAACTCTTATTTCGAAGATACTAACAGAAGGGTTGACGAGCTGGCCGCACAAAATATTCATTACTTCGGAATGGGAATTTCCGGCGGGGAAAAAGGGGCGCGTTTTGGCCCTAGTATGATGCCGGGAGGCGATGAAAATTCATATGAAAGATTACGTCCAATTTTTGAAGCCATTGCCGCAAAGGTAAATGGAGAGCCTTGTGTAACCTACTTAGGACGTGGTTCTGCGGGAAATTACGTGAAAATGGTTCATAACGGTATAGAATATGCAATTATGCAGTTAATTGCAGAAACATACGATGTCTTGAAACGCGGATTTGAATTTGAAGATGACGAGCTTCAAAACATGTTTGCATCCTGGAACGAATCAGAATTACAATCGTATTTAATAGAAATCACGGCTGCTATTCTAAAAAAAGATGATGAAATTACCGGAAAACGTTTGGTCGGCTTGATTTCCGATACGGCCAAAGCAAAGGGAACAGGAAAATGGACCTCTCAGAACGCAATGGAAATTCAAGCACCCGTTCCATCCATAGACCTGGCCGTGAATATGAGGGATATTTCCAAATATAAAGAAGAAAGGACCCAGGCATCCAAAACCTATGCTTGGCACGGGGATTCGGAAAACATTAGCAAGGAGAGCCTAATGGCAAATTTTAAAGATGCTTTTTATTTTGGAATGCTTTCCATCTATGCCCAAGGAATGGCACAGCTTACCATTGCATCCAAAGAGTTTGATTATGGCCTAAACCTAGAAGAAGTTACTAAAATATGGCGTGGCGGATGCATCATCAGGGCAGCCGTTCTGGAAGATTTTAGGAAAGCCTACAAGGCAAACCCAAAACTGCCCAATTTGTTATTGGACGAAAATCTTGCTTCTAAGCTTAACGTTCATCAAAAAGCAATGCGCTCGGTAGTAAAAATTGGTATAGACAAAGGTATTCCCATGGCTGTTTACGGTACCGCACTAACATATTTTGATGCCTACAGAAGTGAGACTTTACCAACAAACCTTATCCAGGCACAAAGAGATTATTTTGGTGCCCATAAATACGAAAGAATTGATAAAGAAGGTATTTTCCATACTGAATGGGAAGAATAATTCATAAAAAATAAAAAGGGGCCTCCATAAATAAATTGGCAATATTCAATAAAATTTGTGGCAAATTCCAACCGCCTGAACCAAATGGGCAGGCCCGACCGATATACAAAATAAAAAAACCATGAAAACGAATAAAAAGGCATCTCCCACAGTTATTGTTATTTTTGGCGGTACCGGAGATCTTGCAAAAAGAAAGTTAATTCCAGCATTCTACAATTTGTTCAATGAAAACTGGATGCCAGAAAATTTTGCTATCTATGGGTTGGGAAGAACAGAACTTACCGACGATCAATATCGTGAAAACCTACACGAAGGATTAAAGGAATTTTCCAGAAGCGGCGAACCAGATCCTAAAAAATGGAATATTTTTAAGGAGTCGTTGCACTATTTCCCATCCAACATAAACGATGAAAACGACTATAAAGAGCTTCTTAAAAAAATTGAAGATTATGATAATAAATGGGAAGTTCGTGCCAATAGGCTGTTTTACCTATCGGTTTCCCCACGTTTTATCGAGCCATTAACAGTCAACATAAAAAATTCCGGACTTGCAACCGATAAATCAAAAGACAGGATAATTATTGAAAAACCTTTTGGTTACAACAAAGAATCGGCCGTTGAGCTCAATAAAATGCTTACCAAAACTTTTCATGAAGAGCAAATTTTTAGAATAGACCATTATTTGGGCAAGGAGACCGTTCAGAATATTCTTGCCTTCCGGTTTGCAAATACACTTTTTGAGCCACTTTGGAACAGAAACTATATCGATTCGGTACAGATAACCGTTGCCGAAAAAGTGGGCGTTGAAGACCGCGGTGGCTATTATGAAGGTGCTGGTGCATTGCGCGACATGATCCAGAACCATTTACTGCAAATTTTGTGCATGGTAGCCATGGAACCGCCAGCCTCTTTTGATGCTGAAGAAATACGAAGCCGAAAATACGATGTACTTAAAGCAATACGGCGCATAAAACCAGAAGAAGTGCATCATTATGCCGTAAGGGGGCAATATTCGGATGGATGGATTGAAGGCGAGAAAGTACCTGGATACCGTGAAGAAAAAGGAGTTAGTAAAAGTTCCAACACCGAAACCTTTGCCGCAATCAAGTTTTATTTAGACAATTGGCGGTGGCAAAATGTGCCTTTCTATTTAAGGACCGGAAAACGCATGCAGGAAAAAACTTCTTCCATAACCATTCAATTCCGACCCGTGCCGCACGCTTCGTTTCCGGCAACGCAGACCGATAGTATCATGCCAAATAGGTTGACCATCAATATCCAGCCACAAATGGACATATTATTGCGCTTTATGACCAAGCGCCCCGGATTGGAAATGAACCTCAACCCTTCTGAAATGATTTTTAATTACGATAACTGCTCTACGCAAACCCCCGAAGCATACGAGACCCTGCTCCTGGATGCCATGCTTGGAGATACAACCCTGTTTATGAGATCGGACCAAATTGAAGAAGCCTGGGATGTAATTTCAACAATTCTCGACGCATGGGAAAATAGGGATTCCATAGATTTTCCAAATTATCAGGCAGGAAGTTGGGGCCCCGAAACTGCGGAAGCACTTATTGCCCGGCAGGGACATGTCTGGGCCGTAAATAAACATTCAACAGAAAAAAAATAACAAATGATTCAAGTATTTGAAAATAAAGATATTCTAAACAAGCAAACAGCCGACCTCTTTATTGAGAAAGCTCAAGAAGCCATTGACAAACGGGATAAATTTACCGTGGCACTTACCGGTGGTTCCTCTCCGGCCGGTTTGTACAAATTATTGGCTTCGTCTGCTTACAAAGAACAAGTTGACTGGAGCAAGGTGTACGTTTTTTGGGGGGATGAAAGATGGGTTCCGCTGGACGATGAAAAAAGCAATGCAGGAGCTGCCTTTAAAGATTTTTTAAACGATCTCCCGATCCCGAACGACCATATTTTCCCTATGTGGAAAAAAAACATTGAACCGGAAGCTTATGCAAAAGAATACGAAGCCATTCTGGAAGATCATTTAGAACTTGGCGATATTTTCGATTTAATATTGCTCGGTATGGGTGACGATGGGCATACGGCCTCTTTATTCCCCAACCAAAAGGTGCTAAACGAAAAAGAAAAAAAGGTAGCTGCTTATTATCTTGCTCCACAAAACATGTACAGGATAACTCTTACCGCACCATTGATAAACAAAGCCCGTAAAATAGTATTTATTGTGTTTGGGGAGAAAAAAACAAACGCACTTTACGAAGTAATCGAAGGGGAACGAAACAGTACTTTGTACCCTTCCCAGCTTATCCAACCGGTATCGGGGAACATAGTCTGGATGGTCGACAAGGTTGCCGCAGGAAAATTAAGCATCTAAAATAATAACCTGAGTTCGGTTAATATAAAAAGAAGAGTGTGAAGGTGCCCAAAAGTAGGTATTACTTGTCTATGGCATGTTCACCTTTTTGTTTTTCAAGCATTTTGTTGATAACCAATTTGCGCTTACCGGAAAGCAGTAAAGGTATATCATTAACATATTTTACTTTTATAATGGCACTTTCGCCCAAATGTGTTTTAAATTCATCAATCATCTCGGTTTCCATGTCAAAATCATCATATACATTTAATTTGAAGAGATAAGTATTTGAATTTTCCTGAATAAACTGAAACTGCTTGATTTTAGGGTATTTCAATAAATGATAGGTAACATACGAGGTAATAAGTTCCCCTTTGGTATTGTATATCATATCCATTTTCCTGCCTTCAATCCGTTCTAAATAAGGTGCTCCATTGAAGCTGTCTTCAATGCCCATGCAACCTATATCTCCGGTATCGTATCTAATTAATGGCATGCTGTAATTGTAAAAGTCGGTCACTACAATCCTGCCCGGTTTTCCTGGAGCCACTGGAACATCTTCATCGGGCTTAAGGATTTCAATAAAATAGCTCGCCCAATTGATATGAAAATTAGTCCCCCCGGGAAATTGTTGCGCCAAAATACCGTTTTCAACATTAGAGTACCTCGATAGGCCTTCCACACCAAAATAATATTTTATTTGTTCTTTAGACTTTGCGCTTAGGTATTCGGACATTGCTATTACCGACTTTACATTGGCATTTATAGGTGGCGATTTCTTACTTTCCAGATAATTGCAAATTGTTGTAAGTGCCGAGGCATAGCCCAATATACTTTTAGGCGAAGGGTCTTCTGCTATTTTGTCCATTAGGCCTTGAATATCGCTATCGGATAATTTGGAGACCGGATGCATCAAAATATTTTGAAGAAATGAAGACAGGGTATCTTTACTATTGTATTGATCCCAATGCCGGATATAAACTAATTTTTGACCAACTTTGTACCCGCTTCTATTGGCAAAATAGAGTGTATCGGCCGTATTTCTATTTTTCTTGTTCCTATTGTAATATATTCTAAAAGGGGTTCCTGTAGATCCGCTTGTGTACCTTGAATAAAGTTTTTCGTCGTGATAGGCATCCGACTTAAATTCTTCAAAATAATCCCTTATAATATTTTTGTTTACAACGGGGAAGTTTTTAAGTTCGTTTAAATTGGTTATGTTTTTGTAATAGGGAACTGTTTTTTTTACATGTACCATTAAAGCTTCCAAGAGTTCCTTTCGTCTATATGCTGCTTGTGGGCTGTTGTATTTTTCCATGATGAATTCAATATCATCATAATGTTTTTTTATGCTGGCCCCTTTAAGTAGGTCCAATAGCCAAAAAGATTTTTCTCGAAACTTATTTATCATTCCCATAGTGCGCAGTAATCAAATCTTTTTATTGGTTAAACAATTGTATTAGTACATTTTTTAGAACAATTCTCGGTCGCCTTCATCTTATAAAACCATATTTATAAAACATAGCGGTTTGGGAAGAATTTCCCATAAAAATAACCGAATTTACCCCCCTGTAATGTAAAACTCCACCAATGGTATGGATTATCTATGAAATACCTATGAAAAGCAAAAACCGTAACCTCAATTCACAATTAAATAAAGTATCTTTAAATCAGAATCTTATAGCTATTTCTGCCCTATAAAAAGAACGCATAATACATGAAACAACATCAACCAACAATAATTGTTCTCGGTAGGTTTTTATTTTTTTTGTTTTTAGTTGTAGGCTCCAAAAATGTTAATGCCCAATTAAAAATAAAAGGAACTGTTTATGCAAACAATAATAACAATACACTATTCCCGATAAGCGGTGCCAAAATACATTGGCTAAACGATAATATTTCTACCATTACGGACAGCGATGGTGATTTTAACATTCCATACAGTAAGGCCTCAAAAAAGATTGTAATAAGCTATACCGATTTTAGAAACGATACCATTTTGGCAAATAGGCCAAACCTTGGAAAAATTATACTCTTTCCCGAAATTGCACTGGAAGCCGTAGTTGTTGAAGAAAGGGTAAACCCATTGCAACGCTCGCTATTTGAAGTTCAAAATGTGGTAACGGTAGACAATAGGGAAATGTTAAAGGCCGCCTGTTGCAATCTCTCCGAAAGTTTTGAAACCAATCCCGCAGTCGATGTAAACATATCCGATGCCGTTACCGGGGCTAAACAGATACAAATGTTGGGGCTTAATAGCCCGTATTTGTTGTTTACACAAGAGAACATGCCATCTATTAGGGGCGCGTCTCAAATATATGGTCTTTCGTTTATACCGGGCTCTTGGATAGAAAGCATACAAATTACCAAAGGGGCCGGCAGTGTTCTCAATGGCTACGAAAGTATTTCCGGGCAAATAAATTCTGAATTGGTGAAACCCTTTACCGACAAAAACCTATTTCTAAATGTATATGCAAACAATTATGCCCGGTTCGAGCTTAATTCCCGCTATAATACGGAAGTAACCGATAAATTGGCTACCGGACTGTATATTCATGGCAATTTAAGGACTGCTAAAGTTGATGAGAATGGAGATAATTTTTTGGACACCCCACTTGCTAGACAGATTAATTTTATGAACAGATGGCAATATACCGATCCAGAAAATGGCTGGGTTGGCTTTTTTAACATACAATATTTAAAAGATGAAAAACAGACCGGGGAACTGGATTTTGTGCCAAAAGAAGATAAATTTACAACAAATGCCTGGGGGAGCGAAGTAAATACCAGCCGATTGGACCTATCGTCTAAAATAGGATATGTATTTCCCGATTTACCGTATCAAAGTTTTGGGGTACAAATGGCATATACCGACCATGACCAAAACTCTTATTACGGGTTTAATACCTACGACATTCAACAACGGTCTATTTATACCAATGCCATTTTTAATAGCATTATTGGAAGTACACAACATAAGTACAAAACGGGCATAAGTTTTACATACGATGCTTTTAACGAACTGGTCAACCAGCAAATTTATGACAGAAAGGACAATTCGGTCGGGGCTTTTTTTGAATACACATACAACAACCTAGATAAGTTGAGTCTAGTAGCGGGGCTCAGGATAGACAACCATAACAGGTTACATACTTTTATTACACCTAGGCTTCATATACGTTATGCTTTATGGGACAAAGCAAGCATAAGGGCTTCCGCAGGAAGGGGGAAAAGAAATGCTAATATTTTTGCCGAAAACCAACAGCTTTTTGCCAGTTCCAGACAAATCAACATAGAAAACAACAACGGAAATACGTATGGCCTGTCTCCAGAAACCGCATGGAATTATGGCATCAGCTTTACACAAAAGCTCTATTTATGGAATAGGACCATGGTTCTTTCGGCCGATTTCTATCAAACGCGGTTTACCGACCAAGTTGTAGTTGACTGGGAAAATCCAAGGGAAATTTCTTTTTATAACCTCAACGGAAATAGTTTTGCAAATAGTTTCCAGTTTGATTTTACCTACGAGATTATCCAAAACCTGTCCGTAAGGGCCACGTATAAAAATTACAATGTAAAAACCCATTACAACAATGGGGAACTTGAAAAGCCCTTACAGCCCGAACACCGCTTTTTTGCCAACTTAAACTTTGAAACCGTAAAACAGCCTACGGGAAAACAATGGCGGTTCGACGCTACTTTGCATTGGCAAGGTGCACAGCGTTTGCCAAACACCTCCAGCAACCCCCTGCCCTATCAACTTAAAGCATTTTCTCCTTCGTATAGTGTAATAAATGCACAAATTACGCGGGTGTTCAGTAATAAATTTGAATTGTACCTTGGCGGAGAAAACATAAACAATTACACACAAAACAACCCGATTGTTGCCAGCAATGATCCTTTTGGCGAATATTTTGATTCTACAATTACTTATGCGCCCATTCTATCGGGAATTTATTACATTGGTATGCGTTTCAAAATATAATAAATAAAAAATTTAACCATACAAGTTCACCTTCATATAAAAAATCATGAAACAGTTAATAATTATCCTGACAATTGTAATGAGCGTTCCTTTGGCAGCACAGGACAAGAACAAAAAAGAGGTTTTTACGGTCAGCGGAAATTGTGCCATGTGCCAAAAACGTATTGAAAAAGCCGCCATTGAAGTAAAAGGTGTTAAATATGCCAGTTGGGACATCCCCAACAAAGAATTAACCATTATTATGGACGAAAGAAAATGCAATCTGGACGATGTTAAAAAAGCCATAGCCCATGCCGGCCACGATACAGAACTTTACACAGCTGCCGATGACAGTTATAATTCCTTGCCGCCATGTTGCCTGTACAGGGATCCCGAAAGCATTAAAATGGAACACCATAAATAGCTTATGGGTATTTTTTACTTTTGCTCCTCAATAATAGTACTGATAAATATATTATTTCTTTTTGGCTGAATGCTGTCTATAACATAGGTATATTTTTTGCCCGATTGGGGGTTTTCAATATAAATACCGTAATTGGTATTTTCGGCAAAGAGCATTAAGACAGAAGACCCTTCGGCTTTTTCTGGCGAAAGTGAAAGTGTTTTTACGGCTGATGCTTCATTTGGGGATAAGGCAATATGCATATCATATTCATAAAGCCTAATGTTAGTGATTGCATAGGGTGTTTTATTAACGATCTTAAACGAAAACCCTTGTTGAAAGCATAAAACGGCAAAACAATACCATATGAGCATCGACCTTATATTTTAATTACTTTTTTAACTACCAACGTTTCGCCATTACCTCCCAAAACTTTTACAAAATAGGTTCCTGAAGACAGTCCGAAAAGATTGTTGATTTCCAAGGTGTTGGTAAATTCGAAAAATTCCTGTTTTATCAATTGTCCTGTCATATTGTAAATTTCAATGACACAATCCCTTTTTTTGTTTAGTTTGATGGTAATCTTGGAATCAAACGGGTTTGGAAATGTCTGCATTACCACAGTTGGGTCGTTGGGATCTATATCTCCTTCGCTCCATAGCCAGACTTGGTCCAGTTGAACATCGTCAAAAGGCTTTTTCTTTCTTTCTTTTTTAACCATGGACCTTGCCGCCAATAACGAAGTAGTTTCCGTATCGATGGCTGCAACAAAATTTGCCCCAGATTCTGCAAAAAAGCCAGGCTTTAAAACCACTTCGGTTATGGATTCCATTTTAGAAGTGGTATTTTCGGGCGCTATAAAATTATTCCCGACCTCTATGGTGTACTGATAATAAAAAAGCTCCTCTGGATTATACGTATTGCTTACAATATAATTGTCGAGCGTGGCCAAACCATCTTCAGCATAAAAAACACCCAAGGCCCTACTATCAACAATATCGTTGGGATTTACCAACGGAATGGTTTGCCCATCAAAAACATAAGTCCCATCGTAACGTATCATGTCTGTACGGACATACGATGAGCTATGGTGCATTTCTTCCCAATCGTGCCAAAGTTTATCCACGAAAGCATGGTGAAGATAAAAAACCGGATCCCTTGGTGAAGCCGATGTCAACATGGGCCCTGCAACCCATCTATGGGCTCCCGAATGTGGCCGTTGGCGCTCAAAAAAGTCCGAAAACTCAAAAAAGTCGGTCATTGCCAACATATTGTCTACTTCCTGTTGTGTGGGCAAGGTTCCAAAACTGCTAAGGTTTCTGTTTAAGTTCCAATTGGAATTAAAACTCCCCATAAAATCTTCGTCCCAAAGAGACGATGTTGTAGATTGATCTACAGACGACTCCCAATACGGAATTGTAAGCTTAGGATTAATATCTTGCATGGCCTGTTCCATTTCAAAAATAAAACGCCTGTGCCACGCTAAAAATATTTCTTTTTCGGGTTCTTCCGGCAAGTTAAAATGTATGTCGAGCCTGTTGGGATCTATATTGTCGAAATTAAAATAATTCATATGAAAATCAGACATATCCGTTATCCGGTCCTCCCCTTCCCTAAGTTGATAAAATGCATTTACCAATTCTGTCTTCTCATAAGTCGTCATTTCCTGATAATTCTTCCGTATGCTCTGTGAATTACCTTGATAGAGAAAAACAACAACTGCAACAAGCGGTATGGATTTCAAGAGTTTTTTATAAAATAACATTGCATGTACCATTTTATACCTCTTATTGGTTGTTTAATTCTTTTTCTATTTTTTCAATACGCTTCAATAAATCGTTCAACGTATTCTTTTCGGCCTGAAGTTCATTTATTTTCTTTTCCTGCTGAAGCGTATACAGCGTAAGTTCTTCAATCTTTCGAAGTAGCTTGACGTCCATATCCCCCAATCCGATTCCGTTTTTTTCAATTTCGGAAGCACTTGGGATATTTATTAAATGCTTATTCTCTTTGATATGATTTTCTACTTCTTCTAAACTTGGCAAAGTATATGCATCTTCAAACACATAATCAGGCCAGTTTCCCTGCAAGGCTACCCTAACCTCTTCCGCAACAATATTTCCTGCAACAGCCAATCGATAACCCAATGTGGCCGAAGTACCAATGCCTACGTTTCCATTGGCAAACAAATTATTGGCCTGCCAATCTACGGTATCCAAATTGGCGTTCTCGGTAGTATATGGGGTCACGCCACCTCCACTTCCAGCAGTAGTCGTTACGTTTGCCGTGTTGCTAACCGCAGAGGTGTTCCCGGCGGCATCATGTGCAAATATTGTAAAGGCATAGCTTGTCGAGGCCGTCAAACCGCTTGCCGAAAAGTTTGTTGCACCCCCCGTTAGCCCAATGCTCGTTCCGTCACGGAAAACCTCATAATCGGTTACCGCTACGTTATCGGTTGAGGCTGTCCAACTTAGGTTTGTGGTGGTGGCTGTCGTTCCCGAAGCTGCCAAATCCGATACCGCCGATGGGGCTTCCGTGTCCCCGGCAGGTGCATTGGTCGTTACGTTTGCCGTGTTGCTAACCGCAGAGGTGTTACCGGCGGCGTCACGCGCAAATACAGTAAAGGCATAGCTTGTCGAGGCCGTCAAACCGCTTGCCGAAAAGTTTGTTGCACCCCCCGTTAGGCCTATGCTCGTTCCGTCACGGAAAACCTCGTAATCGGTTACCGCTACGTTATCGGTAGAGGCTGTCCAGCTTAGGTTCGTGGTTGTGGCTGTCGTTCCCGAAGCTGCCAAATCTACTACCGCCGATGGGGCTTCCGTGTCCCCGGCAGGTGCATTGGTCGTTACGTTTGCCGTGTTGCTAACCGCAGAGGTGTTACCGGCGGCGTCATGTGCAAATACCGTAAAGGCATAGCTTGTCGAGGCCGTTAAACCGCTTGCCGAAAAGTTTGTTGCACCCCCCGTTAACCCAATGCTCGTTCCGTCACGGAAAACCTCATAATCGGTTACCGCTACGTTATCGGTAGAGGCTGTCCAGCTTAAGTTCGTGCCCGTATCGGTAGTTCCCGAAGCTGCCAAATCCACTACCGCCGATGGGGCTTCCGTGTCAAGATCATCTGTTGTAATGTTTACGGCATCGATTAAAACGCCATCGCCTGATATATTTCCCCTGTAACTGGGGCTGGTATATATCCTAATGGTCGCCGTGCTTGCATTTGCCGTTAGGGTAAAATTGTAAGGTGCCCAATCGGGATTGGTAATATTTGTAGTAGAAAAGCCTGTAAAGCCAGACCAGTTTGCAAAGGCAGGCAAATAACTTTGCGGTGCCCTTTTTGCCCAAATGGTAATATTGTAGGTTTCTCCGTTTACAACATTAAAAGTATATTCCCCATTTCTTCCTGAAGAAACGCCAGATGATGAAATCAATAAAGAATAGGTTCCATTTTGGGCATCGGTAGCCGTAGAAGTTATTACGGCTCCTCCAGTCCATCCTGTTGTTGCATCTGCTTCATTTGTTATAGAAGCTGCATTAGCCTGTGTATGTAAATTTTGTGCTGTTAGGCCACAAAAACTCATTAGAAGGATAAAAAAAGTAATTTTCAGTCTCATTTTATTAAGCGTTAGGTTGTTTTATAATGAGATTAAATTACGGCTGGATATGGGGAAGAATACTTTGTAAAAGTAGTTATTCCATGCGCTAGTCTTTTTAAAATTCCATCAAGAACAAGAAAAATCTTTCAAATACACAACTTCCGACAAGAAGCCATTTACTTCGTTGAAATACAATGTATTAAGACAACAATATTAAACTGTAAAGATTTATATCTCTATGAGAGTCCAATACTTATGAGCCTGGCATCCAAAAATTTCTTTTAGCGATATTTATTGCCTTTTAAAGAACAATTTTTATTCTATTTTCCCTTTCAGCTAATTTTACCTTGTCATTAACACAAACAACCAAAACATTTGCAACTATGTACAAAAGCTTTTTTAAACGCTTTTTGGATATTATGTTGGCGGCCTTCGGACTTATATTTTTGTCGCCCGTAATAATTGTTATAACCATTATACTATTGTTTGTAACTAATGGCCGTCCTTTTTTCTTTCAACTTCGACCGGGAAAAGACGAAAAAATATTCAAGCTTGTCAAGTTTAAGTCCATGACCGATAAAACAGATACCAACGGCGAGCTATTGCCCTATAGCGAGCGTATTACCAAGTTTGGCAGTTTTATACGCAAATATTCCCTGGACGAAATTCCCCAATTGTTCAATGTACTTAAAGGTGATATGAGCCTTATTGGCCCCCGCCCACTGCTTATTAAATATTTGCCCCTTTACAATAATACACAAAAACAAAGGCACACTGTAAAGCCCGGTATTACTGGCTGGGCACAAATAAATGGCAGGAATGCCATCTCGTGGAACCAAAAGTTTGAATACGACATACATTATGTAAACCGGTTAAACTTTGCAATGGATTCTAAAATTATTTATTTAACTATGTTAAAGGTACTAAAGAAAGAAGGGGTCAATCAACAAAAAGATATTCCCATGGAACCTTTTAACGGTAACAACTAAAAAATATGGCTATTAATGTATTAATCAATGGAGTTGGAGGGCCAACGCCGCGTAGTATTGCCCGTTCTCTTCACCGTTACAGCAACATGGAATACACTATTATCGGTACCGATATTAACCCACGGGCCCATGGCCTGTATGAAAAAGACCTGTACCATGAAACCTATGTAATACCGCCTGCCGGAAATCCTGCCTATTGGAGTGCAATTAACAACATTATCGAGAAACACGATATAGAAATTGCCATAGTACAGCCCGAAATGGAGGTACTGGAATGGACAAAATATAAAAAAGAAGGCGGTATTTGGCCATGTAAGGTTTTTTTACCCGACCATGCCATTGTAGAAAACTTAATAGATAAGGCTTTAATGACCAATATCCTTAAAAAGGTTGGGGTGGTGCCCGCCTCTATAACCATTGACCCGCTTAATATAGATTATAGCGCCATAGAACAGCAACTTCCCTACCCGTTCTGGATTCGTTCTACCTCTGGATCCAGCGGCTTGGGCTCCCTAAAGGTAAAGGACAAAGCCAGCCTTAAAAACTGGATTACCATTAACCCTAAAGTAAACGAATTTATTGCAAGTACCTTTTTACCGGGAAGAAATCTGGCCTGCAAGCTGCTATTCCATAAAGGAAAACTGCTACGTGCTGCCTGCGGGGAACGTGTAAATTACATTATGAGCAAAGTTGCGCCATCTGGCATTACGGGCAATACCTCTTTTGGGCGGTTGTTAAACGAACCTAAGTTAATAGACGCTTCTGTAAAGGCGCTCGAACTAATATCTATCCATACAGGCCAGGAATTGCACGGTTTTTTTACGGCCGATTTTAAAGAAGACCAAAACGGCACTCCGTTTATTACCGAAATTAACGTAAGAATGGTTGCCTTTAACATGTCTTTTGCGGCCGGGGGCGCAAACTTTAGCGAGGACATAATAAGAATTTTAACAGAAGACTCCACCTTTGATTATTCCTATAAAATGTATGAATTTGAAAAAGATTTAATATTCCTCCGCGATGTGGACGCCGAACCAAAACTGATGAAAGAAACAGAGTTACTAAAACCCTATAACTTAAATACATTTTCCATGCGTTAATCCTGTCGGGTTATGGTTTTGGGTTCAAGGTTTCAGGTTTAAGGTTGTTATATTGCTATGCGTTGGTCGTTGGTAGTTACTCATTGTTTGCATTAAGTCGGTCTAATAACAAATAACATCTCTTTTCCCTATACTTGTAAAACTTTGAACCTTTGCAACTTTGAACCTCTGAAACAAAAAACCTTTCCTTTTTAACTTATTGGCTTATTTCCTTATGATAGTATGCGACTTCTCCTCCGTCGAAGTGACTGTGGATTTGAATGGTTAATTGTTAACTGTTAATAGTCAAGTATACTGATGACAACATAGCTATGTAGCTACCTAGCAGCGTAACATCGAAGTGACTGCTACTTTGAAGAGTGGTTAGGGAAAAGTGAATAGGGACTCGCTATTTGTTCATAATGAGCCTTGAACTTTGAACCTTTGCAACTTTGAGCCTCTGAACCATCAACTCTCAACTCTCAACTAACCAAAATTAAACGTTAAGAAAGATATTGTCTTCAATTTCCATTAGCTGCCGTATTACTTAATGTTGAAGGAGCCGGTGACTTCATAAAAAAATAATTCAAAAAAAATTTTAGCAAACTGTAACAATCTAAAAGGAACCTTATCTTTATAATAAACGAATTACTTTTTGAGCCAACAAAAGTTAAATACCGATCAACTATTAGCACGCTGCAAAGAAGGAGAGCAATCGGCACAAATGGAGCTGTACAACCGTTATTACAAGGCCATGTACAATACTTCGGTAAGGATTGTAAACGACCCCTTTGAAGCAGAAGACGTAATGCAGGAATCGTTTTTAAACGCGTTTACGAAACTTGACACGTATAGGGGCGAAGTTGCTTTTGGAGCATGGTTAAAACGTATTGTAATAAACAACAGTATTCATCATTACAGAAAACAACAAAGGAACAGTGTTGTGCCGCTGGACGATGTTTTACATAGGGTTGAAGACAGTAATGGAATTGAACCTGACCATGAGTTTACCAACATTAAGGCTCAAAAAGTGTTGCAGACCATGAAAATGTTGAAGGACAATTACAGGATTGCTTTAACCCTTCATTTAATAGAAGGATACGATTATGAAGAAATAAGTACAATTATGAACGTGAGTTATGCCAATTGCAGGACCACAGTATCTAGGGCAAAAGAAAGCTTAAGACAAAAATTAAAAGCAGAACCATATGAAGCCTAAAGACAACATAGAACATCTTTTTGATGAACTGAAAAACGATTGGGATGTTGAAGAACCCCAAAAAGGGCACGAAGCACGCTTTTTGAACAAGCTGGAAAAACAGCAAAAAGTAGTGGCGCTCCCTAAAAGGAAGTCACGGGTCCTTGTATGGAAAGCACTCTCTATTGCCGCTTCCCTGGCTATTTTGGTGGCTATCGGGGCGAAACTCTTTTATGAGCCTTCTCCTGTAGTGGAACACGTAAAAGAACCTACCGAGATAGAAAAGACCGAATTCTACTTTTCTTCTTTGATTAACGAAGAAATGGAAAAAATTCAAGCAGAGGCAACACCCGAGACCAAACAGATGATAGACGATGCCATGCTTCAAATAAAAAAGCTGGAAACCGATTATAAAGAGTTGGAAACCGATTTGGCGAACGATGGCAACAGCAAACAAATTTTAAATGCCATGATAATTAATTTCCAGACAAGGATAAATTTATTGCAAGATGTATTGTCTCAAATAGAAGAAGTTAAACAAATAAAAACCTCAAACAATGAAAGTCAGATTATATAAACTAGTATGTGTGCTTATTTGCCTGCCGCTATGGGCCAGTGCATCCGGACCGGGATGGAACGGTAAGTACACCAAAGAGAAAAAAATAAAGAAGGAATTTACCGTAAGCCCCACGGCCCGTTTGGATATCGAGAATAGTTACGGCAACCTGTATATTACTTCCTGGAACGAGAACAGAACCGTTATAGAAGTGCACATAAAAACCAATAGCAACAGCGAGGAAAAAGCACAAAGAAAACTGGACGAGATAGACGTGGAGTTCCATGCTTCGAGCTCTGTGGTCTCTGCCAAGACCATTTTTCAAAAAAACGGTTGGGGCTGGGGAAACAACAACAACATTAGCATGGAAATTAACTATACCATAAAGGTGCCCGTTGGGAACAGTGTAGATCTGGATAACGATTATGGCGGGATCTACCTTGACGAGATTAATGGCCTGGCCAACATTAGTTGCGATTATGGTAAAATGGAAATTGGCAAACTCAATGCCGACAATAACCAGTTGAGCTTTGATTATACTTCTAAATCTACTTTTGAATATATAAAAAGTGGTAAAATAAATGCTGATTATTCAAGTTATGAAGTTGAAAATGCCAGAGATCTTGTAATAAGTGCCGATTATACCACTTCGGAAGTAAAAAATGCCAGAAATATTGAATATTCCTGCGACTATGGCAGTATTAAACTGGAAAATGCCAACAATATAAAAGGTACGGGCGACTATCTTTCCACACATTTTGGGGTCGTGCACGGCAATGTTGATGTAAGCTCGGATTACGGTTCGTTAAAAATCGACGAGATGGCCGCCGATGCCGGGAACTTGAACGTACAAAGCGATTATACGGGTATTAAAATAGGCTATAACAGCGGGTATCATTTTGACTTTGAAATAGACCTTGAATATGCCGGACTAAGTGGTGACACCAACTTTGAGTATAAAATAAAAAGAGACAAATCTACCGAGAAATATTATCAAGGATACCACGGAAGCAGTGGAAAGAACAAAGTATACATAAACTCAGAATATGGGGGTGTGAGCCTTAATAAAAAATAAAAACCTTTGACGGTAACCAGCTACCAATCCTTCAAAAAAAATAATAACTTAAAAACATATAAAATGAAAAGACTCATCTTAATTAGTATGGCCCTAACCGCTACTTTAACGGCCAATGCCCAATGGTTTGGCAACGAAAAGGTAAAAGGGAACGGAAATGTTCAAACATTGGAAAGAAATACCTCTAATTATGCCGAAGTAGACGTTGCAGGATTTTTTGATGTTGAACTTGTTGCCGGAAACGAAGGGAAAATAACCATTTCGGCAGAAGAAAACCTTATTCCGCACATAGTTACCGAAGTTAGGGGCAGCAAACTTGTAATTAAAACCGAAGAGGGTTACGACTTAAGGCCAAGCCACAACAAAGAAATTTTAATAACCGTTCCTTTTGAAAGCCTCGATGCGGTTTCGTTAACAGGATCGGGCGATATTGTTACAAAAAACACCATAAAAACCGACCAGTTTGAAGCCAACCTTACAGGTTCTGGCGACTTACAGGTTATTGTCGAGGCAAATAGCGTAGAAAGCGATTTAACAGGCTCTGGCGACATAAGTTTAAGTGGTAAAACAACCGATTTTGAATGTGCAATTTCAGGCTCTGGCGACATCCATGCCAAGGAATTAAAAGCCACAAATGTAGATGCTTCCATTTCGGGGTCTGGAGATATTGATGTATATTGTGACGGCTTTTTAAAAGCAAGGGTCTCAGGATCAGGAGATGTTGATTATTATGGATCCCCTGAAAAAGAAGATTCTAAAGTATCCGGTTCGGGAGATATTTCCCGCGGGTAAGTTTCGGTGCAACTTTATAAGACCACCGAAAAGATTAACCCACATAGTGGGCAATCAAACAACCTAACTAAAAAACCCCCGAAAGCAATTGTTTCCGGGGGTTTGATTTTTTTAATACAAAGGTTTTTTATTTATGCCTCTATTTCAGCTTCTTTGCTCTCAACGGCTGCCAAATAGCGCTCTGCATCCAAAGCGGCCATACAACCAGTCCCGGCAGCGGTAATAGCCTGACGGTATTCCTTATCCTGAACGTCGCCACTGGCAAAAACCCCGGGCTTGTTTGTCTTTGTGGATTTCCCCTTGGTAACAATATACCCGGTTTCGTCCATTTCCAATTGGTCCTTAAAGATATCGGTATTTGGTTTATGTCCTATTGCTATAAATAAGCCTGTAATTTTAATTTCCTCTTTTTCACCGGTTTGGTTGTTTACCAACTTAAGGCCTTCTACTACTTGGTCTCCAAGAACTTCTTCTATTTCTGTGTAGTATTTAACTTCCAGGTTGGGCGTATTGTTTACCCGGTGCTGCATGGCTTTGGAAGCCCTCATCTCTCCTTTTCGTACCAATAGGGTAACTTTGTTGCAAATATTGGCCAAATAAGTACTTTCTTCGGCAGCGGTATCCCCACCGCCTACAATGGCAACATCTTGACCTTTAAAAAAGAACCCGTCGCAAACAGCACATGCAGATACCCCGCCTCCTCTTAAGCGTTGCTCGCTTGGCAGTCCAAGGTATTTGGCCGTTGCACCTGTAGATATTATTACCGTTTCGGCCTCTATGTTTGTAGCATTGTCTACCACCGCTTTATGGATGCCCCCTACTTCATCGCTCAATTCTATGGAGGTTATCATTCCTATTCTCACTTCCGTTCCAAAGCGTTCTGCCTGTTGTTGCAACTGTACCATCATTGAGGGGCCGTCTATCCCTTCTGGATAGCCGGGAAAATTATCAACCTCGGTTGTAGTTGTTAATTGCCCTCCGGGCTCCAACCCTGTATAGATTACAGGTTTCATATCGGCCCTGGCAGCATATATTGCAGCTGTGTACCCCGCAGGGCCAGAACCTATTATTAAACATTTTATTCTTTCAACTTTTTCAGACATGATATATCCTTTCTAAATATTTATATAGCAAAAGTAGGTTTTTTAGTAAAAAGCTTACAGCCGAAATGATGAAAAGTTATTATCAAACAATAAACAAATTTAATATTGAAAGTCGTGCATTAAAGAATGTTCGTTTTATTTCGTTCATAACATAAAAATTCGTAAATTAACAGTACTCAAATTAATAATTCATCAAAAATAAAGCAGTTATGAAGACAATATTTTATCCATTGGTTATTGTTTTTGCTCTTGTGCTTCTTTCGGGTACTTCTGAAGATGATGATCAAAAAAATTCTATTCAAGGTGTATGGGAACTGGAAAACCGCTATACCTACGACAATAATACCGTTATAGATACCATTCATAATGTTGACGGTTACCGGCAAATTAAAATGTATCATGAAGGTAAGGTTATGTGGACCCGCTTTGTGCCCAAGGATTCTGTTGAATGGTTTGGATACGGGTCTTACAATACTACGGATAATGCTTTACAGGAAAAACTTGAATATGGTTCTGCGTCCATGATGCGTATTATTGATACCATGCGGATTTTTTCGTTTAAACTGGTAACAGACAAAAACCATTTTAGCCAGATTACCATTGATGATGAAGGAAACTCCATTTTCTCGGAAAATTACAAAAGGATAAAATAACATCTACAACCAAAAATGCTAGAATTATCTAGTTTTTTTATTAATATAAATTTTGGTCCTTATCGTTTACTTTTTACTATAATGTACTTTTGGAAGGCCCCGGAGCGTTTCTGCCGCAGATTCTGCCGTGATGTCCCTTTGGGGATTGGCAAACATTTCGTACCCTACCATGAATTTCTTTACTTCTGCCGAGCGCAACAACGGTGGATAAAATGACATATGAAAATGCCATTCCGGGTGTTCCCCACCATCCGTAGGACGTTGGTGTATTCCTGATGAATACGGGAACGAAGTTTCAAAAAGATTATCAAACATTATGGTCAATTCTTTAATAATTTCAGCAAAGGCAACTTCTTCTTTTTCGTTTAACTGGGAAATGGCCTGGTAATGTTCTTTTGGCACGATCATGGCTTCATAAGGCCAAACGGCCCAATAAGGCATTAAGGCCACAAAATGATCGTTTTCCAGTAATATACGCTCTTTTAATTCAAGCTCCTGCTTTAAATAATCCTGCAACAAGCTGCTGTTGTTGGCCTCCCAATATTCTTTTTGCTTTTCCTGTTTTTTTACAACCTCTTGCGGAATAGAAGACTGCGACCATATTTGCCCGTGCGGGTGCGGATTGCTACACCCCATGATGGTGCCTTTGTTTTCGAATATTTGCACATGGTTAATCCCTTCTTTTTCTCCAAGGGATTTATATTCTTCTTTCCATAGTTTTACTACATTGGTAATTTCTTCGACTTCCATTAACGGCAATGTAAGCGCATGATTGGGCGAAAAGCAAACTACCTTGCATCTTCCCATTTCGGTTTCGGCCTGCAACAAACCTTCTTTGTATTGTTCTGGCTCCACATCGGGTAAAAGCGCGGCAAAATCGTTTGTAAAACTATAGGTTCCCTTATAGTCTGGGTTTACGTCTCCGCTCGCCCTTTCGTTGGTTGGGCATAAATAGCAATTTGGGTCGTAAGCTACTTTTTGTAATTCACTTTTTTGATCCTTTTTGCCTTGCCAAGGACGCTTGGTCCTGTGTGGCGAAACCAAAATCCATTCGCCAGTTAAAATATTATATCTTCTATGCGGTTTATTGTTTATTGTATTGCTCATTTTCAATGTATTTCCACCCCATTGCTTATGTTTACTTCGATAGGGCTCAATTCAATATTAAATTTTTCTTTGTAGGCCTTGCCAATTTTTTCAATGTATGAAGAAACATGATCCTGGTGAACTAAATTAATGGTACACCCTCCAAAACCACCGCCCATCATCCTGGAACCTAAAACATAATTGTAATCTTTTGAAAAATCCACCATAAAATCAAGTTCGTCGCAACTAACTTCATATAAATTACGTAACCCATGATGCGATTGATATAGTAAATTGCCAAATACTTCAAAAAGCTCATCCTCCAATGCATTTGCGGCCATGAGTGTCCGTTTGTTTTCCTGTATAACATACAAGGCGCGGTTGTAGACTTTTTCGGGAAGCTCGTCCTTAAATGTCATGATTACGTTTTCTGGTATTTCTACCAAATATTTGTACTGCGGATATTTTTTATTTACAACCCCCAATGCTTCATCGCATTCTTTCCTTCTTGTATTGTACTCGCTACTTGCAAGGTTATGCGATACATTGGAATTTAACAGCACAAGTTGGTATGGCACAAATTCAGATTTTATAAGCTGATGTTCCAAATCTTGGCAGTTGAGTAAAATTAAGTGCTTCTTTTTTCCTTTTACCACTGCAAACTGATCCATTATCCCGCATTTGGTACCTACATAATTATGTTCGGCATCGCGGGAGAGGATTATAATTTCACCTTTGGTAAGGCCGATATTAAAAAGCTTGTTGAGTCCGCTGGCAAAACCACATTCCAAAGCGGCCGAAGAGCTAATACCAGAACCCATTGGCAAATGGCTGTCAATAACGCAATCGAACCCCTTTACCGTATTTGGTTTTAACTCGTGTATGTAATGAATAACGCCCAAAATATAGTTTTGCCATTCTGTTTGGCTGGGTTTAACCTCATCGAGATCGATAGTAAAACCTGTTTGGTAATTTTTAGACCATATATGGCATGCATTCGTGCCGTTTTTTCTAAAAGAAAGGTAAATCTTTTTATCGATGGCAGCGGGCAAAACATGCCCCCCGTTATAGTCTATGTGCTCCCCTATTAAATTAATCCTTCCGGGTGAATGTACAGAAACCTCGCCCTTAAAATTTTTTAAATCCAAAAAGTTTTCTTGCCTATTATCAGATTGCGTCGTATTTTTCAAATCTTGCTAATTTTACGTGAAGCAAATATAATAAAAGTGATATATACTTTTATTGTAATTTTAAAATATTTTCAAATAAATTATAATCATCAATGATTTCAAGCGCAGAAGAATATTATAAAGATGAATCAAAAATGCACGTTGCGACCGACTGCATTGTTTTTGGTTTTGACGATGGAGAATTAAAACTCCTTATATTTAAAAGACGTGTAGCTCCCAAAAAAGGAGCATGGTCGCTCATTGGAAGCTTTGTCCAAATTAACGAAGATGTAGATAATGCCGCTCGAAGGGTATTAAAAGAGATTACCGGTTTAGACAATGTTTTTTTCGAGCAATCGCTAACCTATGGCAAGGCAGACCGAGACGATGGGGCCCGCTGTATTTCGGTTGCACAATTTGCCTTAATAAGAATTGATGAATACGATAGGGAACTTACCGAAAAACACGGAGCATATTGGTACAAACTCGACGAATTGCCCGATTTGGTTTTGGACCATGACCAAATGGTAATAGATGCCTTGGCCAAGCTACGCCGAAAAGCAAAACACCAGCCCATTGGTTTCGAACTGTTGCCCGAAAAGTTTACCATTCCGCAGTTACAAAGTTTATACGAAGCCATTTTTCAGCGTAATCTAGACCCAGGCAACTTTAGAAAGAAAGTGCTTTCGTTCAAGGTGTTGAAAAAACTGGACGAAAAAGATAAGAGTTCTTCCAAAAGAGGGGCCTATTACTATAGGTTCGACCACGAAAACTACAAAAAGCTTTTAGAGTCGGGTTATAATTTTGAAATTTTATAAGTATTATTTACAATCCCATGTAAAATTTGCAATTTTATAGTTTAAAGTGGGCTTGTAATTGTAATGCCACCATTCTGAAGTAATGGCACCAAAACCAAAGGATTCCATGGTGCTTTTCAATAGTTTTCTATTGTCAAGCACTTCTTCTGGAAGGTTTTGATAGGCATGCCTGGCCTTTCTCCCAAAGAAATCAAAAGGTGTACCCATGTCCAGTTCTTTGCCTTCCAAATCGGTAAGTGTTATGTCCACGGCTCCTCCTTTGTTGTGTATGGAGCCTTTGGCCGGATCTGCAACATAGGTTGCATTGGGTACTATTTTCCACATCTTTTTTTGTACATCGTGCGGGCGGTAACAATCAAAAAATTTAATGCGGTAACCCTTTTCCATAAAAGCTTTATTTGCCTTTAAAAGTGCCCTTGCCGTAATTGCCCGTACATAGCATTCGCCACAATCGTACACCTGTGCTTTTAAAAAATTATCGGTTGTGGCATATTTCATCTCATAAACAAAATCGTCGCTATAATCTGCCAAGCGTACAAAAGCAGTGTCCTTTACACTATCAAGAGCGGGCATTTCAACCTTTTTTTCTTCTTTTAACAGTGTACTGTCAACCGTAACTATACTGTCTTTCTTTATAGCCGGTTCCGCAGCTTTGTTAGTTTGTTTTGGTTCGTTTTTACAAGAAATGATTACAATTACAAGTACAAGAAGATAATTTTTCATTTAAAAGCATCTATTTTGTTAAGGTTGGTAAAGATATAAAATTTAAAAAGTTAAAGAATTTATAACACCTTTTTATGCATTTGCTATTATAATTGAAACGAAAAACAATACTCAAAATGGCTGTAATTAAATATATAGGAATATCCCATCAGCAATAAGACCGTATAAAAAAGAATATATTCTACATGGTTTTTAAGTTATTCTTACAATTAACTTATAATTCAATTAACGCTTTTGTATTTCCCTGCCTCCTAATTTTGGATTAACAAATTTGATTAATAACAAACAAAAGACAATTATGAAAAAGCAAGTTTTAATTATAGCAGCCTTACTAATAGGTAGTATTGCAAGTGCACAATCGTGGTCCAGCGAGTTCCAGATTGGGGCACGTGGAGGTGTAAACTTTTCCAGTGTTACCGGAGACGATATTGACAGTCCGGATTCAAGGACAAACTTTTATGCCGGTTTGGTGGCAGAAGCGCCATTAAGCGAGCGTTTTTCTGTTCAACCGGAGGTTTTCTATTCTGGTCAAGGTTTTGAAATAAACGACCGGGAAGACGAGCCCGATGGCGAATTTCAGGTAGATTACATTCAGGTACCACTTTTAGCAAAGCTATATCTAGCAGATGGCTTTAACCTGCACGCAGGTCCACAAGTTGGGTTTAAAGTAAACGAGGAAATTGATTTTGAACCCACTGAAGACGCAGGCGATTTTGATACAGACGCCATTAATGATGTTGATTTTCAATTAACGGGTGGTGCAGAATATAAATTTGAAAACGGATTCTTCCTTCAAGCCAGATATTCATACGGGCTAACAGAGATTGTTGAAGATAGCGATATCCACAACTCCGTATTTTCTGCAGGATTAGGATACATGTTCTAAAAGAACAACCATAAAATAGTAATAGGTAAACCCAAACCCAAAAATCCGTAGGCGTTTTTATAATGCTTACGGATTTTCTTTTTATGCATATGCATCATTAAACCGCTTAAAATTATCCATTTAAAAAATAAACCAACTTCAAATTTACAATTCCATAAAAATAAGTATCCATATCATAATTAAGTATTATACGTATTTTAAATTAAGTATTTTTACTTATATTTGAATTCAGATTTACGTAGTTATGAAGAAAGTCATTGTTATCGGAAATGGAATGGTTGGCTATAAGTTTTGCGAAAAACTGGTAAATAAAGCCAATAGCACGGATTTTTCAATTGAAGTATTTGGCGAAGAACCCAGGCCTGCTTACGACCGTGTTCATTTAAGTGAATATTTTGGCGATAAATCTGCCAACGAACTTTTACTGGCACCTTCAAAATGGTATTTGGAAAACAATATAAAACTGCATACTTCTTCATTGATTTCGTCTATAGACCCTTCAAAAAAAGAAATAAAAACCTATAAAAACGAAAGCTTTACATACGACTATTTAGTTATCGTTACGGGCTCCTCACCCTTCATCCCACCAATTAAAGGCGTAGAAAAAAAGGGTGTTTTTGTGTACCGTACCCTTGAAGACCTGGATGCCATGAAGAGCTATGCCTCTAAATTAAAATCTGAAGGAAAAATAGAAGCGGCCGTGCTTGGCGGTGGTTTATTGGGGCTAGAAGCTGCCAACGCCGCAAAAGAACTGGGCATGAACACACATGTAATAGAGTTTGCGCCCCGGCTAATGCCAAGGCAGCTCGACCTTCCAGCCAGCAACCTGCTCAAACAAAAAGTTGAAGCCATGAACATACAAGTCCACTTGGAGAAAGCAACCAGTGAAATCCTTGGTGAAAATGGCATTGAAAGCATGGCTTTTAATGATAATTCTTCCTTAAAAGTAGATATGCTCATTATCTCGGCCGGCATCCGCCCGCGGGATGAGCTGGCAAGAAACTCTGGAATTAAAATTGGCGAACGTGGTGGTATTTGGGTAAACAATAAAATGCAAACCTCTGAAAAAGATATTTATGCAATTGGCGAAGTTGCCCTGTACAATGACGGAATATATGGGTTGGTTGCACCGGGTTACGATATGGCAAATGTGGCCGTCGAGCAAATTACAGGTGGAGACCTAACCATGGCCCCGTCTATAGACATGTCTACGCAATTAAAGCTTATTGGAACCGAAGTTGCCAGTTTTGGCGATCCCTTTATTGAAAATGATGAAGTCGCGGTAATTTCTTTTGAAAACAAACACAAAGGAATTTACAAACGCATTAATGTTACCAAAGATGGAAAAAAACTTCTCGGCGGAATTTTAGTGGGAGATGCTTCAGATTACAACACGCTCTTTCAACTGTATATCAATGCAATGAAGCTACCCGAAAATCCTGAAGATTTAATCCTTGGCGCAAGGGGCGGCGAAGCTTCTTCCGTGGGAAGTGTTATGGATTTTCCAGATTCGGCACAAATATGTTCTTGCGAAAGTGTTTCTAAAGGGGCCATTTGCGGGATGATACAAGACGAAACTTGCTGCTCTGTCTCAGATGTTGTTAAAAACACTAAGGCTACCACTGGATGTGGCGGGTGTAAACCCATGGTTGTAGATTTGGTAAACGAATCTTTAAAAGCATTGGGGAAAGAAGTAAAGGAAACCTTGTGCGAGCATTTTAGCTATAACCGACAGGAACTGTACGATTTAATAAAAATAAACAAAATAACAACTTTTAACGAAGCCCTAAACCTCTTTGGCAAAGGTAATGGCTGCGAAACTTGCAAGCCTGCACTGGCTTCGCTTTTTGCAAGTATCTATATGGAAACCGCCAATAGACAGATTACCATTCAAGATTCTAACGACCGTTTTCTGGCAAACATTCAACGAAATGGCACTTATTCTATTGTACCCCGTGTTCCCGGTGGGGAAATAACCCCCGAAAAGTTAATGGTGCTCGGGAGCGTTGCCAAAAAATACGATCTGTACACAAAAATTACGGGCGGACAGCGCATTGACCTTTTTGGCGCAGAACTACACGAACTTCCCCTTATTTGGAAAGAACTCATCGATGCCGGGTTCGAAAGCGGCCATGCCTATGGAAAATCTCTTCGGACCGTAAAAAGTTGTGTTGGCTCCACATGGTGCCGGTATGGAATGCACGAAAGCGTTTCTTTTGCCATAGAAATTGAAAATAGGTATAGGGGCCTACGTTCTCCGCATAAATTAAAAGGCGGCGTTTCTGGCTGCATCAGGGAATGTGCCGAAGCCCGCGGAAAAGATTTTGGCTTAATTGCCGTAGAAGGTGGCTGGAACCTATATGTATGCGGTAACGGGGGTGCCACGCCCAAACATGCCATTCTACTGGCCGAGCAACTGGACGACGAAACCTGTATAAAATACCTTGATCGGTTTTTAATGTTTTACATCCGCACTGCGGCACCCCTTACCCGAACCGCGCCATGGCTGGAAAAATTGGATGGCGGGATTGAATACTTAAAAAAAGTTGTTATTGAAGATTGCCTGGGCATTGCCGAAGAACTTGAAAAAGAAATGCAGGGTTTGGTAAACCAATACGAGTGCGAATGGAAACAGGCCATTGAAGATCCGGAAATGATGAAGCGCTTTAAACATTTTGTAAATTCCAACGATACCGATAACAACATAGAATACGTGCCGTTAAGGGAACAGAAAATGCCAAAGGCCTGGAGATAAACACATACAGTGGTCAGCTATATCAGTTGGTAGGATGTGTCAGTTGTAAAACCTGCCAACTGAACGCTGAACCTTATTTTTTTAATAACGAATGCTCTCAAAATAATTATACACAATGGAACAAATACTTCAACAATATCAATCGGTTGCATCAACAAAAGTAATGACTTGGTTTCATGTGGGAAAAATTAATGATTTTCCCGAAAACGGTGGAGCCTGCATAAAATATAAGGCCAAACAGATAGCAGTATACAACTTCACCAGAAAATCAAAATGGTACGCCTGCCAAAATGTATGTCCGCACAAAATGGAAATGGTACTTTCCAGAGGAATGATAGGCGACCTAAGCGGAACACCAAAGGTAGCCTGCCCACTACACAAAAAAACTTTTTCGCTTGAAAACGGTGAAAACCTTAATGGCGACGATTATAAAATTGCAACCTATCCTGTTAAAATTGAAAACGAAAATGTGTATATTGGCTTCACCGATTAATTTATGAAGCTATGAGCCAACCGAGTTTTGAACAAGCCATTGAAAAAATAGACAAAGAAAACGCAAAAGACCCAAACAAAGAGGTCTATCAAGGTAAGGAATATCCAAAAGAGCTTTTATATGCCCAAAGAATGACCAAGGCATTGCTTGATTTTAATCCTCAAGCCAATGAAGAATTGCAAATTGCCGCAAGAGCACAGCATATTGCCCGTTGGAAAATAGACCGCTCCTCGTATCCCATGGACCGCGTTGGGTATTTAAAATGGCGGGAAGAACTTAAAAAGATGCATGCCGACATGACCTCCGAAATCCTTTCCGAAGTTGGTTACAATGTTGAGTTTATTGAACGTGTTTCTTTTTTAATACGGAAGAAAATGCTAAAAAAAGACCCCGATTCCCAAACTTTGGAAGATGTTGTCTGTTTGGTTTTCCTTCATTATTATTTTGAAGATTTCGCACAAAAACATCCTGATGAAAAAGTAGTAGATATCCTTCAAAAAACATGGGGTAAAATGTCGGAAAAAGGACACAAAGCTGCTTTAGAACTACCTTTGGACGAAAAAAGTTTTTCCCTTATTAAAAAAGCACTGGCTTAAAAAGAACCTTAATAAAACAGGAAAGACTTCCAAAATAAGTTATACATTCAATCATGGACAAAAAGGTCACATCGCTCGACCAGAATACCTTTAACCGTTTAAGGAAACTGTACATTATAGCACTTAGTGCCATTGCCTTGTCGGTTATTGTCAGTCAGTTGTTGGTACGCAAATATTTAAGCGATCAGCGGGACGATGCCAAGATTGTAAACATTGCGGGAAGGCAGCGTATGCTAAGCCAGAAATTAAGTAAGGAAGTGTTGCTGCTAAGCCATTCTATTTCCAAAACACAATTGGACACGCTGGAGAACACGCTTCGGTTATGGGTAAATTCACACAGGGCGTTGCAAAATGGAAGCGGACTTATGCAGCTTGAAGGGAATAATTCGGAAGTAATCAAAAGCATGTTCAACGAGCTTCAGCCTTCATTTATAGAAATACAAAATGCCACGAACGATATCCTGCAAAAATCGAAACAAAACGGTTTTTCTTCTGAAAAAATCAGCGGTGAGATTTCCAGCATACTTTTCCACGAAAAAAATTTTTTGACCCTCATGGACCGCATTGTAAACCAATACGACCGTGAAGCCACACAAAAAGTAGAAAAATTACAGAAACTAGAATTTGTACTGCTAATCATTACCCTTGCAATTTTACTAGCCGAATTTCTCTTGATATTCTGGCCGGCAGCCAAACGTACCAAGCAAACCATAAAGAATTTATTGCTATCGGAAGAAAGAGCAAAGGAGATGGCCTACAATGCCGATAAATTAAGCCAGGCAAAGGAAGAGTCTGTTAAACAACTAAAGGCTTTGAGCCTTGTTATGGAGCAAACACTACTGTTTGCCCGCATCTCTACCGATGGTTATTTAATAGAACTGGGAAATAAATTCAGCAGTTTGTTTAATTACAGGAGTTTTTCGGGAAACACAAAATTTGCCGAAGTCATTTCAACCCATGTAAGTGAGCAAGAGCAAATAAAAAAAATTATTGAAGACCACCTACAAACGGGCTGGCAAGGGGAAATTAAGGGAACTACGGCCGGCAATGCATCTGTATGGCTGGAAATGTCGTTAATTCCGTACCACCCGGTAACCCACAAAGAAGAACTGCTTGTAATTTGTTTTGATATTACGGAACGCAAAAAGGCGCAAATTCAAATAGAAAAACTTACAAAAGAGCGCTTCCAGGCCGAAATGGACCAACAAAAAGAGCTGTCAGCAAAAATTATTGAAAATCAGGAACAAGAACAGAACAGAATTGCCAAAGACATACACGACGGTATAGGGCAAATGCTTACGGGACTTAAATACAACATTGAAAGTATAGATGTTTCCAACCGGGAAAAAACGGCCGAAAAAATTTCTCACCTAAAAGAACTTACAAGCAATATTATTAAAGGCGTGCGGACGGCCACCTTTAACCTTACCCCGCCAGAACTTACAGACCACGGCATTGTTTCGGCACTTACAAAACTTACCTTGGAGCTTTCCAAATTTACGGGAAAAGACATTGTACTTTTTAATAAAACCAATTTTAACGATCGGTTAGATTCGCTTACAGAAATAAACATATACAGAATTACGCAAGAAGCAGTCAATAATGCCATAAAGTATGCAGAGTCTTCGCACATCATTGTTTCGATTTCCCATAGCAATGAAGTTTTAAGTATTACCATTGACGACAACGGAAAAGGGTTCGATCCCAAAAAAAACCAGTCCCGGAAAAATGGCGAAGGCGGCATGGGACTTACATTTATGAAAGAACGTATAAAATATATAAACGGACGCTTGTTTATTTCTTCAACACAAGGCGAAGGTACCCGGGTTACCTTAAATGTGCCTGTTTGAAACTTCAAAATGCTTATTGACAATCCCTATAAACGGATTAACCCTGGTTAAGTATTTTTCCGTATTTTCGTACTTAGAAAAGCTACAGGACATTCATGGGCACAATCAATATTATTTTGGCAGACGACCACGTACTTGTTAGAGACGGGATAAAATCGTTATTGGAAGATGAAGAAAACATTCAGGTAATAGATGAAGCTTCAAACGGAAAAGAAGCACTGGAAGTTATCGCCAAAAACAAACCCGATATCTTGGTGGTCGATATTAGAATGCCCGAAATGAATGGCATTGAAGTTGTAAAAAAGCTTAAATCTGCCCCAACCGATATAAAAGCCCTGGTTCTTTCCATGCACGATTCAGAAGAATACGTTGTACAATCCATACAGGCCGGGGCCGACGGATATCTGTTAAAAGGTGCCAGCAAAGAAGAATTCATCAAGGCCCTACATACCATTGCAGAAGGTGGCAAATATTTTGCAGGCGATGTTTCTTCTATCATCATCAATAATTTTGTTGACGGAAAACCTAAAAAGAAAGACACTACAAACACAAACGAATTTAACCTCACCAAAAGGGAAAAACAAATACTGGAACAGGTTTTAAAGGGATTGAGCAATAAAGAAATTGCCGAAGAACTAAAAATAAGCAAACGCACCGCCGAAGTACACCGTTTTAATTTAATGAAAAAACTGGATGTAAAAAACCAGATCGAGCTGGTCAACAAAGCGCAAATGCACAATCTTATATAAGGTTAAACATGCGTAATTCAACTTCGTACCCAATTACCTTCATATTTAAAAAACCACATAATAAATAGTTGATTTTTAGCATTTTTACAAAATAAACCAGCTTAATTCCTTTTTTAATAATTCTTTCTAAATACTTACATAATTTGATTTAAAATTACGTATTAATACTTATTTTTAAATCAAAATTAAGTATTATGAAAACTATAGTTACAACAAAAGCTACAAAATTAAATTTAACCAATTTAAAAAGCATTCCCATAAGAACGTTCTGGATATCTGCTATTGCCTTTTTCATGTGCTTTTTTTCATGGTTTGGCATTGTGCCCTTTATGCCAGATGTGGTAAAAGAGCTTGGCTTGTCTCCAGACCAAAAATGGAACGCGGTTATCCTAGCGGTCACTGGAACCGTGTTTGCGAGATTGCTAATTGGTAAATTATGCGATAAATATGGGCCACGGCTTTGCTACACATGGCTTTTAATATTGGGGGCCATTCCTGTAATCCTGACCGGTTTGGTGCAAACTCCTTTTCAATTTTTGGCGTGTAGGCTTTTTGTTGGCTTTATAGGTGCTTCCTTTGTTATTACGCAGGTTCATACTTCCTTGATGTTTGCTTCCAATGTAGTTGGCACAGCCAATGCCACCTCGGCAGGATGGGGTAATCTGGGCGGGGGAGCCAATCGTTTGGGGATGCCGCTAATTGCCGCGGCCGTAATAAGTTTTGGCGTTGCCGAAACCGATGCCTGGCGCTATGCAATGGTTATTGCAGGAAGCATTTGTTTTTTAATGGGCATTGTATACTATTTTTTTACGCAAGACACTCCCGAAGGGAATTTTAAAGAGTTGAAAGAAAAAGGAAAAAAAATACCGAATGCCAAAAAAGATGAAGTAGGCTTTCTGGAGGCCATTAAAGATTACAGGGTCTGGATTTTATTTATAGTTTATGCAGCGTGTTTTGGAATAGAATTAACCGTATATGGCACCATGGACGACTATTTGCAAAACACTTTTAGGCTGGAAAGGATTACCGCCGGGAACATTGTGCTATCGTTTGCTCTAATGAATATTTTTGCCCGGACTTTAGGCGGCTTTTTTGGCGACAGGTTTGGCAACAAAAAAGGCCTGCGTGGCAGGGTTTTGTTCTTGGCCATAATATTGGCGGTAGAAGGTATCATGCTTTCCGTGTTTTCTACCATTACCAGTTTAACATTGGGCATTTTCTTCCTCGTAGCATTTAGCCTGAGTGTACAAATGGCCGAAGGGGCTACATTTTCTGTTGTACCATTTATAAACAAAAGGGCCATTGGTTCTATTTCGGGTATTGTTGGTGCCGGTGGGAATGTAGGTGCCTTTCTGGCCGCTATTTTACTGAAGTCAAAATCGGCTATTGCCGAAAAAATAGCCATTGCCGAAAGTCAGGGACTAAGCAATGACCTTATTAAAACAGCTCAAGCTGAAGCTGCTGCAAATGCCGTATCAAGTGGATACCTAATTATTGGTTTTCTTGTAATTGTAACAGGCATAACGGCCCTAGCAATTAGATTTTCTGTTCAAGACGAAAAAGTTGCACGCATGGAAACACAACAGCCATCTGGAAAACTCAGCCCTGCAAATGGTTAATCATTAAGGATTAAAATTATGAATCTAAAAATAGTTGGCTGCTAAAATTATTGTATTCATAATAATGGGGAAGCCCTGTTTCATTTTAAAATTAAAATATGCAAATTAGTTTAAAATCGGTGATAGAATGATGACAGAAGAAGTAAAAACAACTTGTTCGTACTGTGGTGTTGGTTGTGGCATAATTGTAAAAAAAGATGCCCAAAACAGGATAACGGTCGAAGGCGATAAAGACCATCCCGTAAACAGGGGGATGTTGTGTTCTAAAGGAATGAACCTTCATTATGTTGCCAATGATATCTCTGATAGGATTATGTACCCCGAAATGCGTTGGAGCAAATCGCATCCACGGGAACGTGTTTCGTGGAAAAATGCCATGGAAAGGGCGGTTTCGGTTTTTAAATCGATTATAAAGAAACACGGCCCGGACAGTGTAGGTTTTTATGTCTCTGGCCAGTGTTTAACAGAAGAATATTACATTGCCAATAAGCTCACCAAAGGTTTTATAGGAACCAACAACATCGATACCAATTCTAGGCTATGCATGAGCTCGGCAGTTGTTGGTTATAAAAAGACTTTTGGCGAAGATTCGGTACCCATTGCTTACGACGACATAGAATTGGCCGATTGCTTTTTAATTGCAGGAGCAAATCCCGCTTGGTGCCACCCTATTCTCTTTAGAAGGATAGAACAGCATAAAGAGAAAAACCCCGAAGTGAAAATTATTGTCGTGGACCCGCGAAAAACCGATTCTGCTAATTTTGCCGACCTTCATTTGCAAATAATCCCCGGTACAGATATTGTGCTGTACAATGCCATTGGAAGGCGTTTATTGGAACGCGGACTTATTGATTACAATTTCATAAAAGAACACACCGAAAACTATCAAAAATACAAAGAGCAAATACTGTCCCTTTCCCTAAAAAAAGCCTCAAAAATATGTGGTGTCCCAGAAAACGATATTAAAAAAGCCGCCGACATGATTGGGCTTTCCAATGGCTACATAAGCATGTGGGCAATGGGGCTAAACCAAAGCGTAATTGGTACCGATAAAAATTTTGCACTGCTCAATTTGTCCCTCATTACTGGGCAAGTTGGCAAACCCGGTTCGGGTCCATTTTCGCTTACCGGACAACCCAACGCCATGGGAGGCCGCGAAGTTGGCGGAATGGCAAATTTATTGGCGGTTCATAAAAACCTTTTCAATGAAACCCACCGTAAAGAAGTAGCTCAATTTTGGGGCGTAAACAGTATTTCGGGGAAAGTCGGTTATACAGCTACCGAAATGTTTGATGCGCTCGAAAAAGGAAAATTAAAAGCCATATGGGTTGTATGTACCAACCCAATGGTGAGCATGCCCAATGCCAGAAAAATTGAAAAAGCCTTGAAAAACGCCAAATTTGTGATTGTTCAGGATATTTCGCATGCTTCAGATACTTCTAAAATGGCCGATTTATTGCTCCCCGCTGCCGGGTGGCTTGAAAAAGATGGTACCATGACCAACTCTGAACGCCGGATTTCATACCTTCCTAAAGCACTGAATGCCCCAGGTGAAGCCAGGCCCGATGTTGAAATATTATGCGATTTTGCTTCAAAAATGGGCTATCGGGGCTTTAATTATAATTCAACAGAAGAAATTTACAGGGAATATTGTTCCATGACCAAAGGAACAAACATCGACATTTCCTTTTTAAATTACGACCGACTTAAAAACGAAGGCACAATACAATGGCCGGTATCAGAATATAGGCACAAAGGAACCCAGCGCCTTTTTGAAGACCGGAAATTTTACACGCCAACGCAAAAAGCAATTTTCAATGTTCCATACAGCACAGAAAATGCATCTATTCCAACCGATGCAATGCATCCGTTAATTTTAACAACCGGAAGAATCAGGGATCAATGGCACACCATGACAAAGACAGGCAAGGTATCCCGCTTGCATACGCATTACCCCAGCCCAGTAATAGAAATAAACCCCGTAGATGCCTATTTGTACCATATAAAAAATGGCGACATTACCGAAGTTAAAAGTAGAATGGGTACGGTACGGCTTCGAGCAAAAGTTACCGACAGTGTTCGTGAGGGCGTTATTTTTATCCCGATGCATTGGGGAAAAGTATTAAAAAGCGACCTTAACCGGGCAAACAACCTTACCAATACCATTGTTGACCCACAATCTAAAGAACCCGATTTTAAATTTACGGTCGTTTCGGTGTCAAAATATAAAAAAGAGAAAGAAAAAATTATAATTGTTGGCGCAGGTGCCGCCGCGTTCAGGTTTGTTCAAAATTACCGGGACCATAACCCACTGGATGAAATTGATGTCTTTTCAGAAGAAGAAAATCCGTTTTACAACCGTGTGCTTTTACCGGAATATGTTACCGAAGAACTTACTTGGGAACAGCTTCAAAAAATGAAGGAAAACGAGCTGAAGAAACTCAAAATAGCCATTCATGGCGGAATTTCCATCACACAAATCAACAGGGAGCAAAAAACCGTTACGGACGCACATGGAAATTTATACAGCTACGACCGCTTGATATTGGCTACCGGAAGCCGGGCCTTTGTTCCAAACGATGTACAATTAAACCTGCCGGGCAGGTATACGCTTAGGAGCAAAGAAAATGCCGACCAATTTAAACTTCATCTGGACAAAATTAAACTCCCAACAAAAGAAAAACATGTGGTTATTGTTGGGGGCGGACTTCTAGGATTGGAGCTTGCCGCAGCTCTTAAGCACCAAGGCATGAAAATTACCATTATTCAACGTTCCTCAAGACTTATGGAGCGCCAGCTGGATAAAACTTCCAGTAAATTACTTGCCATGGACGTCCAGGAAAGAGGCGTACAGATTTATTTTGACAATGAGGTTAGCACTGTTTTTGACGATGAAGAATCTGGCGACCTTTTTATAACGCTTAAAAGTGGTAAAAGCTTTAATGCACATGCCATTGTGTATGCCATTGGTACACGGCCGAACATAGAAATTGCCAAAAAATCTGGAATAAACTGTGGAAGAGGCATCAAAATAAACCAACATTTGCAAACTTCAGATGCATCGATATTTGCAATTGGCGAAATTGCGCAGTTTAACAATCAACTGTTCGGAATTACTTCCGCAGCGGAAGAACAAGCCAATATTTTATCAAATTTTATCGCCGGAGATATCAGCAGTTCATACAAAGGTTCTGTGTTGATGAACATCCTTAAGTTTAACGACCTCAACCTGTGCAGTATAGGAGACCTTAACATTCCCGAAAACGATAGCAGTTATGAAGAAGTTATATTCATGGACGTAAGCAAGCGCTATTATAAAAAATGTATTGTAAAAGACGATTTACTGGTAGGGGCCATCCTTATGGGCGATAAAAACGAATTTGCCGAGTTTAAGGAGATGATCGAAAACAAAACAGAACTTTCGCACAAAAGGGACACCCTGCTCCGCGGAAGCGGAAATACAAAACCCGTAAAAGGAAAATTAATATGCTCGTGCAGCCAAGTGGGCACCGGAAATATAGAGGAGGCCATTTCCAGCGGATGTACCGACTTTACAGCCTTATGCAAACAAACCGGTGCAGGCCTGGGTTGCGGAAGTTGTAAGACTGAAGTAAGGGAACTCCTAAAAAACAGTGCCGTACTCACGTAAAAAACAAAACAATGAGAAAAGAATTGTACCGCTTAATTATAAAAGGAGGCGTTTTATCTCCCGGCGAGCTTAAAAACATAGTAACCTGCGCCGAAAATTCGGGCCTAAAAAGTATTTCTTTTGGCTCCCGGCAGGACATTCTTTTCAACAAAGAGATTAAACGGGAACAGCTCGATAATTTTAACGACCTGGAATGGATTGCGCCCAATGCTAAAGGTACAGAGAACATTATGTGCTCTTATATTTCTGCCGATATTTTCCCAAATACCAGTTGGTTGACGGGAGACCGCTATTTGTATATCTTAGAACAATTTAGGCATCAACCATTATTAAAAATCAACATTGCCGACCCCAAACAAAGGCTCGTTCCACTTTATACCGGACATTTAAACTTTATTGCTTCCCCGCACGAAGATTATTGGTATTTGTACATAAGGCTCCCGCAATGGGAAAAAACGGCCATGTACCCGGTATTGATCTATAGTTGGGATATTGCTAAGGTGTCGGTTGTCATTGAGGCGTTCCTGCAAGAAGAACCCGAAAATGTTTCAACGGTATTCGAGCTGGTAAACGATGCCGTGGATGCTAACAACAGAAATATAGACACTCCCTTGCATGTACCTTTTCACCCTTTTCCTTATTATGAAGGAATGAACAGGATGGGCACCGACAAATATTGGCTGGGACTTTATTGGAGAAACAATAAATATGACCTAGATTTTTTAAAATCCATGTGCGATCTGTGTGCCGAATGCAAAATAGGTAAAATAGGCATTACGCCATGGAAATCTTTTATCATTAAAGGAATCCAGACAGAGTTTAAATTAAAATGGGAAAAATTTTTAGGAAAAAGAGGCATCAATGTCCGCCATTCCATGTTGGAACTAAACTGGCATTTGCCCGTTGCCAATAAAGAAGCTTTGAAACTTAAAAGATACCTGGTCTCCAATTTCGATCAAAACGACATCAGTACTTACGGGCTTACCTTTGGAATTACCGATTATACCCGTAAAGCCTATTATTTTACCTCTATTGTAATTGAAAAGAACAAACAGCCCGAAATTTCGGTCGATTTTAAAATACGCGATACCTATAACCTACTTTATGCCAAAAACTTCGACCCAAATACAATGGAATACCTAATCCATGTGCAGGATGTAGATAAAGTGGAACTCCCCGGCCTGTTAATTGAACTTAGCAAAATGTATTTTGATGTTTTAGGTGAAGGACAAGACACCCCCAATAAAAAAACAGAAAAAAAAGATACCGTTGAAGCAGAAGTATACCAATGTACGCAGTGCCTAACCATTTACGACCCAGAGTATGGCGACATAACACAAAATATCGATCGGCAAACCCCATTCAACGAACTGCCCGAAACCTATTGCTGTTCCCTATGCGAAGCTCATAAAAGTGCCTTCGCCAAAAAAGTATTGGTAAAAGAATTGGAATGATGTGGGATGTTGTTCAATTAATAATTAGGTTTTTTTCGTTGTTATGTAGCTATGTTGTTGAGGGTTGAGAGTCCAGAGGTTCAAGGTTTCAGATTTCAGGTTTCAGATTTCAGGTTTCAAATATCGCTATGGGAGTGTTCAATTAACTAATCCCTAATCACTTTTCCCTAATAACAATTAACAAATAACTAACCCCCTTATCACTAATCACTATTCAAGGTTGTTACGCTGTTATGATGCTATGTTGTTGAGAGTTGAGGGTTGAGAGTCCAGAAGTTTCAGGTTTCAGGTTTCAGGTTTCAGGTTTTAGGTTTTAGGTTTCAGGTTTTAGGTTTTAGGTTTCAGGTTTCAAATGGGAGTGTTCAATTAACTAATCCCTAATCACTTTTCACTAATAACCATTAACCATTAACAAATAACTACCCCCCTTTCCTCATTTACTTATTAACTCATTGCATTATGCGACTTCTCCTTACGTCGAAGTGACCAGAAGCCAAAAACTATAAATCCTTGAATCCTCAACGCTAAACTAGAAAAAAGCCTTAAACTCAATCATGGCCTTGGCCGCGCAGTATTTTAAAAACATGGAGGACATGGGGAAAAATAGCTTCCATGGATTCTCTTGCACCATTGGTAGAGCCCGGTAAAGCAAGTACCAAACAATTCCCAATGGTACCGGCCACACTTCTGGACAACATTGCAAAAGGCATGCGCTCTTGCCCGTAACTCCGTATAGCTTCTTCTATTCCTGGTATTTCCCTATCCAACAAAGGCTTTAATGCTTCAGGTGTGATATCCCTATAAGACAATCCGGTTCCCCCGGTATAGATTAATAAGTTATGGTCACGTGATAATTCTTTGGCTTTCGAGGCGATAATATCTTTTTCGTCTGGAACAATTTCATAATTTAAAACTTCAACATTGCATTCCTTAAGCTTTTTAATAATGGCCTTTCCGGCGGCATCTTCCTTTTTTCCTTCAGAAATAGTATCAGAACACACAACAACTGCTGCCTTTAACCCCAATGGGTACATGCGTTTAAATTTATTGGTCCCGCCCTTGCCAGATACCATTTTTACAGGGCCCAAATCTACGCTCCCATCTGGGTTACCGTTAAAAAACTGCCTTAATGCAATTCCCGCTATCGATGCGCCCAACATGGCCTCTGCATCCAGATTGGTTTTATGGACGCCCTTTACCATAACGGTAAAGGTAAGTTTGTTCTCTTCCAATAGGTCGGTTATTTCAATGGCATCAATTAAAAAAGGATGAGCATTCGGCAATATCGATGGGGTATTTTTAACGGCCAATAAAACCGTAGTCTTTACCTCGGCAAAAACTTCTTTGGTATAAAGCGGCATCAAAGGGGTTCCGAGCGTAAGCGTAATTTCGGCCGTTGAGGCATAAAGTGTTTTTATTGTGGTTGAAATATCTTTCATCTTAAATAATATTTAACGATATATCATAAAAGGAGCGATACCGTTTTTCATTTTGCAATCCTTTTTCAAATATAAGATTATGTGAACGGTAAACGTGCTTAAAAAAAGAAGAATCTGCCCTGTTCGGGAAAAAAATTTCAACCCCCTGATGAATTTAAGCCCAAATACAGCGCTGCATTATATTAAAAACCTCATTATCAATTAAAAGAGATTGAAATATTTATTAAAATAAATACTGTGATGTCAATTAATAAGAGTACCTTTGCGCCCTTATTTTAAATAGATATATGAACAAATTTGAACAATTAGGACTGAACGAACAGCTACTCAAGGCCATAACCGACATGGGCTTTGAAACGCCTTCTGAAGTACAGGAGAAAGCTATTCCGGTCCTACTCGCCAACGAAACCGACATGGTGGCCTTGGCACAGACAGGTACAGGGAAAACAGCTGCTTTCGGATTTCCTATGATTCAGAAAATAGATGCAAATAGCAAGACCACGCAAGGGCTTATTTTATCGCCCACACGCGAACTTTGCTTGCAAATCGCCAACGAATTAAAATTGTATTCCAAATATTACCCATCGCTAAACGTGACGGCCATATATGGGGGCGCCAGTATTACAGAACAGGCAAGACAAGTAAAAAGAGGAACGCAGATTGTAGTTGCCACGCCCGGTAGGATGAAAGACATGATAAGCCGTAACATGGTAGACATTTCTAAAATTGAGTATTGTGTACTCGATGAAGCAGACGAAATGCTGAACATGGGCTTTTACGAAGACATTAAGGACATTCTTTCGCATACGCCAAAAGAAAAAAGCACATGGTTGTTTTCTGCAACCATGCCAAAAGAAGTAGCTACTATTGCCAAGAAATTCATGAAAAACCCACACGAAATTACCGTGGGAACAAAAAACTCTGCATCAGAAAATGTACAGCATGAATATTATGTAGTTAGCGGTAGGGACAGGTATTTGGCCCTGAAACGCTTGGCCGATACCAACCCGGATATTTTTTCGGTAGTTTTTTGCCGGACAAAGCGCGATACCCAAAAAGTAGCAGAAAGGTTAATTGAAGACGGATACAATGCCGGTGCACTTCACGGCGATTTAAGCCAGAACCAACGTGATATTGTAATGAAGGCCTTTAGAAGCCAACAAATACAAATGCTGGTCGCCACAGATGTTGCCGCACGCGGTATTGATGTAGACGACATTACCCACGTTATTAATTACCAATTACCAGATGAAATAGAAACCTATACGCACCGGAGCGGGCGTACGGGAAGGGCTGGTAAATCGGGGATCTCAATGGTTATTATTACCAAAAGCGAACAACGTAAGATACATGCCATAGAACGCATTATTAAACAGAAATTTGAAGCAAAGAAAATACCAACTGCCGACGAAATCTGTGAAATCCAGTTGTACCACTTGGCAAGCAAGATCAAGAACACCGAAATAAACGATGATGTTGAGAACTATTTGCCTGCAATAAACGATGTTTTAGAAGGCATTGACCGCGAGGAACTTATTAAAAAAATGGTCTCTGTAGAATTTGGCCGTTTTGCCGAATATTACAAAAAGGCAGGCGACCTTAATGTTGCTGCAAATTCAAGTTCCAACGGAAACGATTATTCATCAGAAGGAAACACAAGATATTTTATCAACGTTGGTTCCCGTGATGGCTATGACTGGATGGTTTTAAAAGACTTTTTAAGAGAGCAGCTTCAACTGGAAAAAGACGACCTGTTTAAAGTAGATGTTAAAGAAAGTTTTTCTTTCTTCAATACGGATTCTACGCATACCGAAAAGGTCTTGGCCACTTTCTCTGAATTTAAAATGGACGGACGTTTCATCAATGTAGAAGTTTCTAAAAATGCCCGCGAAAACTCAAGAGGGCGCGGTAAACGCTCTGGCGGAGGCGGAAAACGAAGCAGAAGAAGCGATAAAGGGTCTGGGGGCAATTATGGAGAAAAACGCTTTGGTAAAAAAGGCGGAAAAGGAAATAAGCCCGGGAGCGGAAAAAGAAGATCTAAAAAAAGATTTTAGTTAATTATAAATTAAAAATGCGCCAATAGGCGCATTTTTTCCTTTTGTTTGCTATTTTTAGCCGCAATTTAATTTACGTAACGAACTGTTGGTCTATTGTGATACCTACTATATTTGTTTATAAACCAATCACATTCTTTAGGCATCAGATTACTTTTTTAGTATGTTTGAAGTAATGAAAAAAATATTTTTGATATTAGCCCTTCTCTCCTTTGGCCTTGCCTTTTCGCAAGACAACGAAGGAGCGTTAAAAGGAACTGTCGTGAACACTTCGGACGATGCGCCTTTGGACAATGTCCATGTACTTAACCTAAACCAGGTTATCGGTACCATTACCAACGAAAAAGGCGAATTTAATATTCCCGCCCGCGCCAACGACACGCTATATTTGTCGTACCTCGGTTTTAAGTCCATTAAAGTCCGCGTTACCAACGACATGCTCAAATATCAAAATACCAAAATAGGATTGACCGAATTGGCTTATGCCCTGGAAGAAGTTGTGGTACGGCCATTCCAACTTACGGGCTACCTAGATATCGATGCCAAGAATATTCCCATAAACGAATCTGCCCGATACAGCATTTCGGGCCTAAACGTTGGTTACGAAGCCGGTAGCAGGAACCCCAATGCCTTTGCAAAGGTTATGGGCTCCATCTTCAACCCGGCCGATTTCCTCCATAACCTCTTTGGAAAGAAACCCAAACAAATGCGAAAGCTTAGAAAAATGCAGGAAGATGATAAAATCCGTAATTTGCTGGCTTCCAAATTCGACCGCGAAACCTTGATGGCCCTGTTGCAAGTGGACAAAGTGGATATTGAAGAAATTTTACGAAACTGTAATTATTCCGACAGTTTTATTGAAACCGCCAACGACCTCCAAATTCTCGATGCCATAAGTAATTGCTACGAAGAATACAAAGTACTTAACCGAGGGAATTAATCAAAGATATAAGATATCTATAAATTTTATTGAGTATACGTAATCAATCACAATGTACTTTCGCTTCCAACCGAGAGGTTATTAAAGTTAACACTTTTATAATTAAGAAGACTTCATGACGTTGATAAAAGTGGTTGGTTTATACTCGTTCCCCTGTATAACATAATACTACTTGCTACAGAAGGAGATAATGGTCCAAACCAATATGGTCCCGACCCTAAAAATGAAAATATCTCTGAAATAGAAGAAATCGGGAAAGAATAACCCTTCCCTTACTTTTTGTAACAAAAAAGTTTAGCGGCTACATTGCAACGGGATTTTATTCATTATTTTTTTTAGTATCTTCAGTATCAAGAAACTAAAAAATTAAAATATATGAAAACCCATACATTCATAATACTAGCCGCTATACTTTGCTTGGTTTCTTGTAAAAAAGAAGCCAAGAAAGGCAAAGATGTTACCGCCGAGGCTGTTTCTCAAATAAGCAAGGAGCTCTCCAACTCCGAAAGACACCACGAGTGGGTAGATTTAAAACGTGAAAAGGGTACTTTTAAAGCCTTTGTGGTTTATCCCGAAAGCAATGTTGCCACCGATGCCGTTATTGTAATACACGAAAACAGAGGATTAAACGACTGGGCACGTTCTTTTGCCGATAAACTGGCGGGCAAAGGATACCTTGTTATTGCCCCGGACATGATATCTAATACTGTTGAAGGAATTGAAAAAACAACCGATTTTGCCGATTCCGACAAAGCTCGGGAAGCCATCTATGCCTTAAGCCCAGATGAGGTTACAGCAGACCTGAACGCAGCTTTTGAATACATAAAAAAAGACCCGGCCAGTACCGGAAAAGTATCGGTGGTTGGCTTTTGTTGGGGCGGATCTCAAAGTTTTAGATATGCCACTAACAACCCTGCCATAAACAAGGCTTTTGTGTTTTATGGCACCGCTCCCGAAGACAAAAATGCTCTGGAAAGCATTAATGCACCCGTATATGGTTTTTATGGTGGAAACGATAACCGCGTAAATGCAACCATTCCAGATACCAAAACTGCCATGCAGGAATTTGGCAAAACTTATGAGCCCGTAATTTACAACGGGGCCGGACATGCATTTATGAGAAGGGGCGCAGAAACCGATACCGATGAAGCCAACAAAAAAGCACACGATGAAGCTTGGGAACGATTGCTAAAATTGCTTAAATAATACCACATCGGGCGACTGTTTGCCAAGGTGTTTCTAACAAGCATACTTTAAGGTATTTTATACATAACTATTGGCGTTTACTTAGTGGGTAAAACATTTAAATTGATTAGATTTGCCCTATTACACATTTGTTTATTCATGAAAAAAATAATTCTTATGGCATTGCTATGCACCATAGCAACTGCTAATGCACAAAATACCGGACTTTTTAAAGACGAAACTACATTTACAAGACAGGATACACTACGGGGCAGCATTACCCCGGAACGCGCTTGGTGGGACCTTAATTATTACGACCTCGATGTAACGGTAAAGCCAGACGAAAAGTACATCTCGGGTTTTAACACCATTCGTTATTTGGTATTGAACACAAATCAGGTAATGCAAATTGATTTACAGCCACCATTGAAAATTGAAAATGTAACACAAAACGGTAAAAAACTGGATTTTACAAATGATGGAAATGCACACTTTATAACCCTAAAGGAAAAACAAAAGGTGGGCGATTACAATGAAATTATTGTTTATTATTCCGGACATCCAAAAGAAGCCATAAGAGCCCCATGGGATGGAGGTTTCTCATGGAAAAAAGACAAAAACGGAAAAGATTTTATTGCCACATCCTGTCAAGGGCTTGGTGCCAGCGTATGGTGGCCCAATAAAGACCATATGTACGACGAAGTAGACAGCATGAAAATAAGTGTTACCGTGCCCAAAGACCTTACGGAAGTATCTAACGGCAGGCTTATTGGCGTAGACGAGCATAAAGAAACAAAAACCTTTCATTGGTTTGTAAGCAACCCAATAAACAATTACGGGGTCAATATAAACATTGGCGATTATGTACATTTTGGAGAGGTATACCAAGGCGAAAAAGGTCCGCTAGACATGGATTATTATGTATTGAGCTATAATTTGGATAAGGCCAAGGAGCAATTTAAGCAAGCCCCTAAAATGATGGAAGCCTTTGAACATTGGTTTGGCCCATACCCCTTTTACGAAGACAGCTATAAACTTGTGGAAGTGCCCTATTTAGGCATGGAGCACCAAAGTTCTGTTACCTATGGAAATAAATACGAAAATGGCTATTTGGGCCGTGACCTTTCTGGTACGGGCTGGGGCTTAAAATTCGATTTTATCATTATTCACGAAAGCGGACATGAATGGTTTGCCAACAACATTACCTATAAAGATATTGCCGATATGTGGGTACATGAAAGCTTTACGGCCTATTCAGAAAATTTATATTTAGATTATTACTTTGGAAAAGAAGCCTCTGCCGAATATGTAATCGGTACACGAAAGGCCATAAGAAACGATATCCCGATTATTGGCAAATACGATGTTAACAACGAAGGTTCGGGCGATATGTATTACAAAGGCGCCAATATGTTGCATACCTTGCGCCAGCTAGTTGAAGATGATGAAAAATGGCGTTCCATACTTCGAGGCCTAAATAAAGATTTTTATCATCAAACGGTAAAAACTAAACAAATTGAAGATTACCTATCTGAAAAAACCGGTATTGACCTTTCGGCATTTTTTAATCAGTATTTACGCACGGTCATGGTACCCAATTTAAACTACAAAATAGAAGGAAAAACACTAAGCTATAGATATACCGATGTTGTTGAAAACTTTGACATGCCGGTACAGGTATTGGTTAACGGCGAAGAACAATGGATACAACCAAATAAAGACTGGCAAGAGTTAACTGCCAAAACAAACATAAATAGCTTTGAGGTAGATAACGATTTTTACATCTATCATACAGAAATAAAATAATTGCTTGAGGAATTTTAAGATTAAAGCAAACCGATAGTTTTTGAATGTGCAATTGCAATAGAACTATCTACAAAATAGCAAGTCGGCACTTTAAATGTTTCAATATTTTGTAACATTTTTACCGTCTTGCTATTTTGTTTTTTAGTGGTTTGCCTAATATATACAGCAGCGACATTTTTAGGGAAGTACTTTACAATTTCTTCATAAATACCGGGATCTTTTTGAGAATCGTCCCCCATTAAAACAAAATTCATCTGCGGATAAAATTCAAGGATATCTTTAATCTTATTGAATTTATGCCTGTGATTTCCCCTACCGGAAAACAAGAAGTCTGTTAGTCCCGATTTTATTTTTTTCAGTTTAAAAACCGCTTTGGGCAATTGATGAAGTTTTGTAAAATTCAATATAAAACTATATAAATTCCATTCACTGCTGGAAACATAGAAAAAGGTATTGGTTTCCATTTTATCGGTTCTCCCGGCCTTGCTCAAGAGCGAATAATGAGTAGCTACATCATCAAATATTTTACGTTTTTGTACATTCTTGGTCAGCAAAACATACAGCTTCTTAAAAATATTGTTGGTATGCGAAATAAGAAAGGTGTCATCTATATCAGAAATAACCCCGATTTTCCCAGGAAAGGGTTTTAAAAATTCGCTTTCTGCCTCTACCATATGCCCTTTGTAATACGCCTCTACCCTATAGGCATGCCAACCTGCATCTATGCCATTGCACGGTATGCAGACTCTAAAATAACCTTCGTGCGTAGTCTGGGTAGAAATTTCCCGATTGTTAAAATAGACTTTTACGCTAGCATTTTTTAACGTTTTAATGGTAAACATTTCAAAAACGCCTTTGGCATGCCTATATCCTTTTTTATCGGTTAATAAATATTCGGGCGCCAACGATTTAAAAACATGCCCAAACAATATTACTTGTTCTTCGTTGGCATATCCTCTGTAAAGACTAAGATCGAATTTCATGTATCTTTTACCTTTTCTTTAGTAAATCAAGTTAGTTATTTTAATTAACTTAGATAAAAAGTCGTGCAATAAATGAATACAGCCCATAAAATTTTGTTAGTTGTAAACCCAATATCGGGAAACACAAAGAAGGAGAACATTATAGAGCAGGTACAAAATGAAGCAAAGGCAATAAAAAAGCAATTAGAAATTTACACCACAAAAGGTAAAAACGACAAAGACAATTTAATAAAACTGCTAGAGAAAAACCATTTTGAAAAATTGATAATTGCTGGCGGCGATGGCACCATAAAGCTTGGCGTTAGCGCAGTTATGGAAATCCATAAAAACATTCCCATTGGAATTATCCCTGCCGGAAGTGCCAATGGCATGGCGGTAGAGCTCAATCTGCCCCTAGACATACAAAAAGCCATACGCCATGCGCTAAAAAACACTCCAAAACCTGTAGATATTGTACAAATAAACGGCGAAGCATCCATCCATATAAGCGATATCGGCATTAATGCGGCGCTCATTAAAAATTACGACCAAAGCAACATCAGGGGAAAACTGGGCTATGCGCTACAGTCCATACCAACGCTTATTAATTTTAAGGAGCCTTTTCATTATAAAATCAATGCCAACGGAAAAGTTTTCTCTGGAGATGCCATCATGGTAGCTTTTGCAAATGCCCAAAAATATGGCAATGGCGCTGTTATTAATCCGCAAGGGAAATTAAACGACGGTAAATTTGAAATACTTATTTTTAAGTCGTTACAAATACCCAAGATTCTGGAAACTGTTTTTAACGAGGTTCCCATAGATGAAGAATTTATAGAGATTATTAAAACCAACAAAGCGGTTATTAACACAGAAAACCCTGTTCCGCTACAAATTGACGGGGAATATGGCAGGGAAACAAATTTTGTAGAAATCTCAATAGCCCACAAACAGGTACAAATAATATATTAGCCTCTCTTTATCAATGTTTAGTCTACTTTAAAATAACATTTTTCGGATATACAAATATCTTTTTTCCTTCAAAAAAGCAAGATTCAATACGTGAAAACTTCGTTAATTACGCTTTAACATTTTGGCGTTGGCTTATATCTTCTTAATTTTAGATTCAACTTAAAAAATTCAATACAATGAAAAAAATAGGAATTTCAATTATAGCATTAACCCTATTAGTAGGTGTTAGCTGTAAACAGAAAGAAAATAAAAAAGATGATGCTACCGAAAAAGAGACCATGACAGAAGTTAAAAAAGATGCTCCAAAGGAAGCGAAAAAAGTAAAAGTTTCCATGGAAGCAAAAAGCGACTCGAACGTTAGCGGTAACGTAGTTTTTAAAGAAGAAAGCGGTACCGTTACCATGACAGCTGTTTTTGATGGCTTGGAGCCCGGTGAGCACGCAATACATTTACATGAAAAAGGAGATTGCAATTCTCCAGATGGAAAATCTGCTGGAGGCCACTGGAATCCCACGCACGAAAAGCACGGTAAATGGGGCAGCCCAGATGGTTACCACAAAGGGGATATCGGTAATTTTACTGCCGACGATAACGGAAACGGGACCATTACCTTTAAAACCGACGAATGGTGCATAGGCTGTGGAGACGAGAAAAAAGATATTTTAGGTAAAGGTGTAATTGTGCACCAAGGAGCCGATGACTTTACATCTCAACCCAGCGGCGATGCCGGGTCACGCGTAAGTTGTGGCGGCGTTATTGAATAATAAAATACTTACATATATAATTGAAAAAGACTGCAATCCATGCAGTCTTTTTTGTGTATGTAAAAACTAATTTGTTACTTTAGAGAACTAACCCTCATTTTTTGGCATGGAACAAGAAACACTTATGCAGCGTATCAAAGAGAAAGACCCCATCGCTTTTGATACTTTATACCAAAACTACTCTAAAAGTTTATTAGGCGTTATATACAACATTGTAAAAAATGAGGAAGTAGCCGAAGAGGTATTGCAAGATGTATTTATTAAAATCTGGAACAAAGCCGACACATATTCTGCTTCCAAAGGCCGTATATTTACATGGATGCTCAATGTTGCCAGAAATGCAGCTATAGACAAAACACGTTCTAAAGGTTTCAACAAGGATAAGAAAAACCTAAGCGCAGAAAACTTCGTAGATATCATAAAAGACAATAACAATTTAAACAATCAAGTTGATGCCATTGGAATTTCTAAATACATCGAAAAATTAAAAAAAACCTGTAGGTCGCTTATAGAGTTATTATACTTTAAAGGATTTACACAAAAAGAAGCCTCAGAAGAACTAAACATCCCTATCGGAACCGTGAAGACAAGAAACAGAAACTGCATTGGTAACCTAAGGGAAATGCTACTTAACTAATGGAAATAAGAGAATATATAGAATCTGGAATTTTAGAGCTGTATGTTGCGGGCGTACTTACCGAAAAAGAAAATGAAGAAGTAACCGAAGCGATAAAAAAACATCTCGATCTTCAATCTGAAGTTGAAGAAATAGAAACCGCCATTATAAAATTAACGGCGGCAGTTGCACCAAAAGATGCCCAAAAACTATACAACAAAATAAAAACTGCGGTCCTAAACCAACCAAAAGTAGTAGCATTGCCACGCAAACGCTACAATTGGGCGGCATATACGGGCTGGGCGGCAGCAGTTGTACTGGCCGCAGGTATTTTCTACCTGTCTAACAAAAACAGCGACCTTGAATACAAGCTACAATCTTCTGATGCCAAAAACGCAGTACTAGAAACCAAAATAGCCGAAGCCAATGAAAGCCTTGAAAAAGCCGAAGAATTAGTTAGCTTATTGAGGGACAAAAACATTCAAACCATCAATCTGGGAGGACAAACAGTATCACCCCAGTCGTATGCCAAAGTGTATTGGAAACAAGAAGACAATGTGGTTTACATAGATGCGCAAGGCCTGCCCGAACCCCCACCCGGAAAAGTATATCAGGTATGGTCTCTTACATTGGAGCCCTTAACCCCTACCAGCATAGGTTTGCTGGACAATTTTACCTCGGATGACAATAAAGTCTTCGAGCTAAAAAACGCAAACCAATCGGAAGCCTTTGGTATTACCCTTGAACCGGCCGGCGGTAGCGAAACGCCAACCATGGAACAATTGTATACTTTAGGAGTGGTTGGGTCTTAAAAAAATAATAATCTAAATTTGTATTTTTAGTTTATTAACACAGCTTATGTACGACCGTTTTTTTGGAGACAACGAATATAAAGGCCAAAATTTTCAGCAAGCTGCACTTGAAAAAGGAGAATACGACAATTGCTCTTTTTACAACTGCAATTTTAAACAATCAGACATTACCAATGTAAGCTTTACGGAATGTAGCTTCCACGATTGCGATTTTAGTATGGCAAACATAAAAAACAGTGCCTTTAAAGAAGTCCACTTTTACAATTGTAAGCTTATGGGGCTACATTTTGACACGTGCAATCCTTTTTTGCTTTCTTTTAATTTTGAAGATTGCATTTTAAATTTTTCTTCTTTTTACAAACTGAAGCTTAAAAAAATGCTCTTTAAAAAATGTAGTATGGAACAGGTAGATTTTACCGAAACCGACCTAACAGAATGTGTTTTGGATAACTGCAATTTAGAGAATGCCATTTTCCACAACACCGTTTTAAGAGCAGCCGATTTAAGCACTTCTTACAACATGACTATCGACCCTGAAATAAACCAACTGCAAAAGGCAAAATTTTCAACCAAAGGGGCATTGTCTTTATTAAAAAAATACAACATTAAGATTGAATTGTAAAAACCCTTGCTTATGGAAACAAGGGTTTTTCTACAAAATTATATCATGTTAAAATAAGACATTACTTTTTCAAACCTACTTTATGCCCATGCAGTGCATAATAAAGAATTATGGCATAACAGGGGAATAATATCCAATACCCGGTAGTTGCCGCTTCGGCAGTGGCCGTTGCTTTGTCTACCCCTTCAGAAATTAGGTTTAGCTTATTAGAATCTACCAAAACCCCATACAAAGGCGGAATAATGGCCCCTCCGGAAATTGCCATTACCAATAATGCCGAAGCCGTTTTGGTAAATTTCCCCAAACCATTGAGTGCCAATGGCCATATGGCCGGCCAAACAAGGGCATTTGCAATCCCTAAAGCGGCTACAAATAATACGGAGGTAAATCCTGTGGTAGCAATAATACCTATTCCAAACACTATTCCCAGGACAGCACTTACTTTTAAGGCCGTATTCTGGCTTATATACTTTGGTATTAAAAAGACCCCCAAAGCATAGGTTCCCACCATGGCCATAAGTGTCATTAATGTAAACGATTTTGCTTCTTCGCCGGGCATTCCCAATGAAAGCCCGTATGAAATAATGGTATCGCCCGCTATTACTTCTACCCCAACATATACAAATAAGGCCAATATGCCCAACCACAAATGAGGGAATTGAAAAATACTCTTTTTCTTGGTTATAACCCCTCCTTCAACTTCTGTTTCTTCAATTTCTTCGGCTTCAACATGTGGCAAAGGAGCTTTTGTTATTAAAATGGCCAAAATAAACAGTACAATGGCCATGGTAATGTATGGCATTACAACACTGTCGGCCATTTCGTTTAGCAAGGTTATTTTTTCATCGGCCGAAACCTGTAGCAATCGCTCCTTAATTTCATCGATCCCCGACAATAAAATTGCACCAAATATAAACGACCCCAAGGCACCTGCTGTTTTATTGGCAATACCCATAATGGCAATACGCTTTGCGGCACTTTCCATTGGGCCTAAAATGGTGATATATGGGTTTGATGCTGTTTGTAAGATGGTCATTCCCAAACCTTGTATAAAAATTCCGGTAAGGAATATCCAATATGTCCTGGCCTCGGCAGCTGGTATAAAGACCAACGCCCCAATTGCCATAATGGCCAACCCTAGGGACATTCCCTTTTTGTAACCTACTTTTTCTATTATATAAGAAGAAGGCAGGGCCATTACCACAAACGAAATATAAGAAGCCGAAGCTACCAAATACGATTGCGCGTCGGATAAATCGTTAATTGTTTTCATAAACGGAATCAGCGCCCCGTTGATCCAGGTTACAAACCCGAAAATAAAAAATAATCCGGCAATGATCATTATTGGCACCAGCGTATTGGATTTTTGTGAGGTAGTTGTCATAATTATTCAGTGTGACTTAGTTAATATTAATTTATTTGATTATTCGCTCAAGAAATTCCCTTTATTTTTCAAAATGCGCTCTTTGGCATATTTGGCATAATTTCTACCTATCGGGATTTTTTTATTTTCAATCTCTATCAAATTTCCTTCAATAGATTTTACTTTGTCTATGGCGATGGTGTATGATTTATGTACCCTTATAAAATTTTCTGAAGGCAATTCTTCGCTAATGCTCGATAAGGATTTATGAGATATATAAGTTCCTTCCCTACTGTGGAGCTTTATGTAGTCTTTTAAACTTTCAATATATAAAATATCGTGTAAAAATATTTTAATAAGCTTTTTATCTACTTTTAAAAATACGTGCGGATCTTGGTCAAAATCTACTGTTTGCTTAATTCCGTTTAAGACCATCAATCTTGCGGTAAGCTTGTTCATGGACTTTAAAAAGCGGTTAAAAGGAATCGGTTTTACCAGATAATCCAAAACTTCCAGTTCATAGCTTTCAATGGCATATTCCCTATAAGCAGTGGTAACTATAACCAAGGGATGTTCTTTTAAGTTCCTTAAAAACTCCAATCCGTTCATTTTTGGCATGTTAATATCCAGAAAAATCACATCTATTTCTTGATTTTCCAATACCTGTAGTGCATTTATCGGGTTGTTAAAAGCGCCAACTATCTCCATGTTTTTAAATTCCTCGATGTACGATTTAATAACATCGACTGCTAAAGGTTCATCGTCTATTATTAGGCACTTTATATTCATTGAATGGGGATTTTTAGTATAACTACAAACATATCATTATTTATATCAGTCATCAAGTCAAATTTATCTTTATATAAAATTTCAAGCCTTCTTCGCATATTTTTAAGTCCAATACCTCCCTTCTTCTTTATCTTGTCCGGATGGATGTCGAAATTATTTACGGTTTTAAAAATAAGTTGTCCGCCTTTTTTTTCAAATGAAATGGAAAGCTTCAGTTTTTTATCGTTCTGGACACCGTGCTTAAAAGAATTTTCTATAAAAGGAAGAAACAACAAAGGGGGAATAATAATGCCATCTATATCTCCACTTATTTTAATTTCAGATTCAATATTATATTCATATCGTAATTTTTCCAGTGCAATATAATTGTCTATATAATTTATTTCTTCTATTAAAGGAAGCCGTTTTTTACTGGCGTCATAGATTACATAATGCATAATATCGGACAGGCGCAGGACAACATCCGGGGCCTGGGCCGACTTTTTCAAGGTCAGTGCATATAGATTGTTAAGCGTATTGAAAAAGAAATGCGGTTGCATTTGTGCCTTTAAATATTTTAGTTCGGTTTTGTACTGCAATTCCCTTAACTGTCGGTTTTGGTTATGCTCGTTTATGTAATCTACCGTAAATTTTATGGCAGCGGTAATTCCTATTACATAAAATTCCCCAAGACTTACCGCTACAATATGGTTAAACCCAAAAGCTTCCTGCGTTCCTTGGGCTTCCGGCCAAATATCTTTGGTAACCAACCAATAATTAAGAGCCGTCCTGGTAACATAATGAATCCCTAAAAGTGCAAGCAAACAAATAATATACAGTGCATATTTCTTTTTAAAAATGAGTTTCGGTATTAAATAATAAATGTTAAAGTACACTATTATTATATGCAATGGAAATTCCACCAGATTGGATGAAAACGAATATGAATAATCATTAAAATAACTTCCCCACCTTACAAAGTTTATAAGAAAATATATCGCCCAAAAGTACAAATGGTACTTCAACTCTATCGTTTTCGTTGCTGCAGAATCACTTGCGTTCATGTTAAATAAAATTCACCATTTTAGTCATTTTGCTTAAAAATCCGTGAAAAAATATGACTATTTGCATGAATAACCAAAAGATTTTTAAAAATGATGAAGTTAAAAAAACCGTTATCCAAAAATTGATGTTGTTTGTTGGAAGAATGATGCTGTTGGTATAAAAAGATTTTTGGACTACAGCTATTGAAGTAATTTTTAACCATTAATTAACAAATTGATAATATGAAACAAAAAAATTTACTTTTCATTCTCTTATCACTCATATCTATATATGGTGTATTTGGGCAAGAAGTTCAAATTACCGGAGTGGTAACGAGTAGTTTCGACGATGTCCCGTTACCGGGAGTAAACATTACCATCGTCGGGACTTCTGTAGGAACGCAAACCGATTTTGATGGAAATTACACCATCGATGCCAATCCCGGAGATGTAATCCGGTTTTCTTATATTGGCATGAAACCCACTGAGGTTACCGTTGGCTCACAGACCAACATTAATGTAACCCTAGAAGAAGACAGCCAACAATTAGATGCTGTTATCGTTACCGCATTGGGTATCGAAAAAGAAGAAAAAGCACTTACTTATGCAGCGCAAGAAGTTGGGGGCGACGAGCTAACAAGGGTTAAACAAACCAACCCCATAAACAGCTTATCGGGAAAATCTGCCGGGCTTACCATTACAAGGAGTTCTTCTGGTGCCGGTGGAGCCGCAAAGGTTGTATTAAGGGGTAACTCTTCTACCACCAACAACGACCCTCTGTATGTTATAGATGGGGTGCCAATGCTCAACAACGGTAACGGTTCTAACGGGGCCGAGCCCGGCACCGATGTTTTTGGTGGCCAAACAGGAAACAGGGATGGTGGCGACATTATGTCTATGATCAACCCCGACGATATTGAAAGCATGACCGTACTAAAAGGTGCTTCTGCATCGGCTCTTTACGGTAGCCAAGGGGCAAATGGTGTTATTTTAATCACTACCAAAAAAGGTAAAGATGGTGCATTGTCCGTAAACTTTAATACAAGCTTTACGGTAGACAATGTTATGTCGCTGCCAAAACTGCAAGACGAATACCAATCGAACTCGGTAGGACAGCCCATTGCAGAAAATGGTTTTGTAACCGACCCCAAATCGTGGGGTGCAAAAGCCGATGGTCTTGACAACGATGCCAAAGATTTCTTTCAAACTGGTTACACATCAATCAACTCACTTTCTTTAACTGCCGGAAACCAAAAAGCACAAACATATTTCTCGTATGCAAATACCAGCGCCGAAGGTGTAATCCCGGGAAATAAGCTTTTAAGAAATAACTTGACACTTAGGGAAACCGCTAAGTTTTTAGATGAAAAAATAGACGTTTCGGCAAGCATCAACCTTTCCGACCAGAGAATATGGAACCGCCCGACGAACGGACTGTACTCTAACCCGCTTACGGGTGTTTATTTGCATCCCGTTGGCATCAGCAGGGAAACTTATAAAAATAAGTATGAGTATTTTGATGCCGAAACAAATATGATGGATCAGTATGCAACTTCTTTTGATGAAAACATACAACAAAACCCATATTGGCTAATTAATAGAAACCCAACAAAAGATATCGCACAACGCGTGCTTGCCAACGTATCGGTGAAATATCAAATTACAGATGATTTTTCGTTACAATCCAGAGGAAGTTTAGACAAATCTTTCTTCACTTTTGACAAGAGGATGTATGCCGGGACAGACCCGAACGTAACAGGTACGAATGGGCGTTATATTTACGAAAAAACAGAAAATACACAACATTACATAGACCTCATTGCTAATTATTCAAAAGATCTTAGTGAAGATTTTTCAGTTTCGGCATTGGTAGGTACCAGTTTGACTAAATACAAAATCGGAGATCAATTGTATATCGATTCTGGCAGGGACGGAACTGCGTTAAACTATCCAAACATTTTCAACATTGCAAACATCACCACAACCAATAATATGCGTCAATCCGTTGGAAACAGGGACGTACAATCGGTTTTTGGTTCAGCAAATTTCGACTTTAAAGGGATGCTTTATTTAGACGTAACCGGGAGAACCGACTGGTCGTCAACATTGGTAAATACCGATAGTTATTCATTTTTCTATCCATCTGTAGGTTTAACTGGGGTTCTATCAGAAATGTTTACCATGCCCGAAGCCATTTCATTTGCAAAAATAAGGGGGTCTTATGCCGAAGTTGGTAAAGACATTCCTGTATATGCAACAGTACCAATTAATCAAATAAACGATGCCAATAAATATGTTGGGGTTCCGGTATTTGCTCCTATTGAAGGAGAAACATTAAAACCGGAAAGACAAAAATCTTTTGAAATTGGTACCGAATGGCGCTTTTTTCAAAATCGTCTAGGCTTTGATTTTACCTACTACAATACCAAAACAACCGACCAGATTTTTTACATTCAGGCACTTCCCAATCCCGAGGGATATTCACAGAATATTGTAAATGCAGGTGAAATTTCCAATACAGGGGTTGAAATTGTACTAAACGGAAAACCCTTTTATAACGACAAGTTCAAGTGGAATACTGCTTTTAACTTCGCAAAAAACGATAACAAAGTAGTCTCTGTTCACCCGGCACTTCAAAATAATGAAGCCATCATAACAGCACATGGTGTAAATGGTTACGAATATTCATTAGTGGAAGGAGAAGATTTTGGTAGTATCAAGGCAAGATCTTTAATAAGAGACGGGAATGGCACCCCAATGGTAAACTCTTCCGGAACTTTAATGGCTACCGATTTTGAAACCGTAGCACATGCCCAACCAGATTTTACCCTGGGATGGAACAACTCGTTTGATATCGGGAATTTTACGTTGAGCTTTTTAATAGACGGGAAATTTGGCGGTGATGTATTGAGTGTTACAGAGGCTATAAACGATTATTACGGGGTATCCAAAGCTACTGCCGACGTTAGAAACACCAATGGAGGCATGATTGATGTTGTGGACGAAAGTGGAAATCCGTCGCAGATTTCTGCCCAGGAATATTATACCGCTGTTGGCGGTAGGGCCGGTATGCTTGGCGAATATGTATACGATGCCACAAATGTTAGCTTACGGGAGTTTTCAATTGGGTATAGGCTCAATATGAAAGACAGCTTTGTACAGAGAATTAATTTCTCCTTAATTGCGAACAATTTATTTTTCTTTTATAAAGATGCGCCGTTCGACCCAAATATTACAGCTAGTACCGGTTTAGGACTTCAAGGTGTAGATATTTATAACCAACCTTCTACAAGAAGTATCGGGTTAAACATTAACGTAAATTTCTAAGAACAAGAAAATATGAAAAAACTAATAACATATACACTCGCTTCAGTTCTCGCCATTAGCTTGGTAAACTGTACCGAGGATTTTGATGACATCAATACCGATCCTTACGGGATTTCAGATGAAAGTCTAAAACAACAATTCAATAATATCGGGGCCAAGTTCCCACCCATGTTTGCCAACGTTATCCGTATAGAACCTGCATGGAACTATCAATTGCAACATAACTTAAACGCAGACCTTTTTTCGGGCTACATGACCTCGCCAACCCCTTTTTCGGGTAACATTAACAACCAGACCTATAGTTTGGTAAGTGGCTGGAACCAGACTATCTGGACCGATGCCTACGATGCTAACGAAGGTAATGGTATAATGCCATATGCAAGGGGCGTGCATGAACAGGTACAAACGGTTGACAATGAAAATGCCATTATGTTTACCTATTTGTCGGATATTATAAAAGTAATGGGAATGCACCGTATTTCTGATGTCTTTGGACCTATACGCTATACAAAGTTCAACGATTATGAAACTACAGGACAATACGATTCGCAAGAAGAAGCATATCATGCATTTTTTACAGACTTGGGCACTGCCATTGATGAATTAAAAAAGTTTGAAGGAATAGATGCTTTTAAAAATTTTGATGCATCAATGTTCAAGGGAGATGTCACTATGTGGCGGGCCTTTGCCAATTCTTTGCGCTTGCGCTTGGCCATTAGGGTCTCTAACGTAGATCCGGCTTTGGCCAAAACCGAAGGAGAAAAATCGCTTGCCAGTGATGCCGGACTTCTATTGGAAGACAATATGGAAATAGATATGGGTGGCTTTGTACATCCTCTTTACACCATTAGCGATAGCTGGGGAGATATCCGTATGTCTGCCGAAATGGAATCTGTTTTAAAAGGCTTTAATGACGGAAGACTGGAAACATATTTCATGCCAGCTTTGGGAAATGGTGTAGAAGGCGAATACAAAGGTATAAGGATGGGAGTTGCCATTGAAGCTAAATCAGAATATGGCGATCATTCAAAATTAGGTGAATATTTAAAAGATTTAACTTATAAAGACTGGATGACCTCTGCCGAAGTTTATTTCCTAAAAGCGGAAGCCGCACTTAGGGGATGGGCTGGCGCCGGTGATGCCCAGACCAATTACGAGAACGGTATCAAGGCCTCTTTTGCCCAACATGGTGTTGGCGGTGCAGATGATTATATAGCAGACAACACAAGCACCCCGGCCGATTATGTAGACGCCATAAACCCAGCTAATGATTATGCGTATCCCTCGGATGTAAAAATAGCATACAATGCTGCTGGGACCAAAGAAGAACAATTAGAGCAGATCATCACCCAAAAATGGATTGCCATGTTCCCTGATGGTCAAGAGGCTTGGAGCGAATACAGACGTACCGGATACCCCAAAGTCTTTCCTGTTGTAATAAATAACAGCGGAGGAGAGATCGATACCGATATCCAAATAAGAAGGATCAACTTTGTAGATTCAGAAAAAAACACCAACGGTGCAAATGTAGAAGCCGCCACTTCCCTATTGAAAGGGCCAGACAATGGTGGAACGCGTTTATGGTGGGACACGGGATCGAATACTTTTTAGCCAACTAAAGCCAATGATTTAAAATTGCAGACAGGCTCGTTACGAGCCTGTCTTTTAAAAAAAAGAACGAGAAAAAGAATATAAAAAGGCTATTTAAAAATGATACAAGAAATTAAGTACAAACAGGTAGGTAAATTTGAAGACACCAAATTTGAAAAAATTCATAATGAAATCTTTAACGATTCTAATTATGCTTCTGTTTTGGTGGCCCATGAAATTGCCGAACTTATCAAACAAAGGCAACAGGAAGGTAGGCCTTGTGTTCTCGGACTTGCAACAGGATCGTCCCCAATTAAAGTTTACGAAGAACTTGTAAATCTTCATAAAAAAGGCGAACTCAGTTTTTACAATGTAATTACCTTCAATTTGGATGAATACTATCCAATGGAACCCGAAAACCGCCAGAGTTATTACTATTTCATGCACCAACATTTGTTTGACCATGTAGATATCAACCCAGAAAATGTTAACATTCCTTCCGGGGAAGTCCCTCAAGAAGAGCTAGATCAATATTGTATTGATTACGATTTAAAAATAAAACAATTGGGCGGACTCGATTTTCAATTGCTGGGAATTGGAAGAACGGGACATATTGGTTTTAACGAACCCGGTTCGCATAAAAATTCGGGAACCCGGATTATTACCCTGGACCATGTTACCCGCCGTGATGCAGCATCCGATTTTAACGGAATAGAATACGTGCCCAAAAAGGCAATTACCATGGGGGTAAGCACCATCATGAAAGCAAAACGGATTATCATGCTGGCATGGGGGCACAAAAAAGCCTCTATTGTAAAAGAAACTATTGAAGGGCAAATTACCTCCAATATCCCCGCTACTTTTCTCCAAAATCATGACAATACCACCATGATTATGGATAACGAAGCAGCTTCAGAACTTACGCGTATTAAAACACCATGGATTGTTAGCCAATGTATCTGGACAGACGATTTAAAAGTGCGCGCTGTTACCTGGTTAAGCGAAGAATTGCAAAAACCCATTCTCAAGCTTACCGATAAAGATTATAATGAACACGGCATGGCAGGATTACTAACTATTGAAGGCTCAGCTTACAATCTTAACATTAAAATCTTTAACAAGGTACAGCACACCATAACCGGTTGGCCGGGCGGTAAACCCAATGCCGACGATAAAAACAGACCAGAACGCGCCAATCCGGCAAAGAAAAGGGTTATTATTTTTAGCCCGCATCCAGATGACGATGTTATTTCCATGGGAGGTACTTTTTCACGATTAATCGAACAGGGGCACGAAGTACACGTAGCATATCAAACCTCTGGCAATATTGCCGTTACCGATGAAGAAGCGCTTAAGTTTGCCGAAGTGGCCCAATTACTGGACAATGATAAAAAGGAGACCAATTTTAGTAAAATCATAGCTTTTCTTCAAAATAAAACAACGGCTTATGGAGACAGCATTGAAACCAGGAAGATTAAAGGCTTAATCCGAAGGATGGAATCGTATGGCGCAACAAGATATCTGGGGCTCAACGATGCTAAAGTTCACTTTCTCGACCTTCCTTTTTATGAAACTGGCGAAGTAAAGAAAAATCCGGTTGGGGAAAATGATATTCAAATTATATCAGATTTAATTACAAGCATTCAACCCCACCAAATATATGCCGCAGGAGATCTGGCAGACCCGCACGGAACGCACAAGCTGTGCCTTGATGCCATTTTTGAAACCATAGAACGCATAAAAGGGCAAAAATTCATGGAAGATTGCTGGGTTTGGCTATATCGCGGTGCATGGCACGAATGGGACATAGCCGACATAGAAATGGCCGTTCCTTTAAGCCCCGACGAGATGAACAAAAAAATAAATGCCATTCTTTTCCACCAATCGCAAAAAGACAGGGTGATGTTTCAAGGAGAAGACGCCCGCGAATTTTGGGTAAGGGCACAAGAAAGAAACAGAAATACAGCTTTACTGTACGATAACCTTGGCTTGGCAGAATACGAAGCCATTGAGGCATTTAAAAGATATCATTTTTAAGTTTTAAGTTAGTAGTTAGCAAATTTTATTTGCGTTAGTTTCTCAAAACAGCCTTTCTTTAAAGAGAGGCTGTTTTAAACTACCATGTAAATATTTGGCAACGCCAAACCATGAAAATTGTTAAAGGTAAAAACAACTTGTATTCAAGTTAAATTTAGTACCTTATCTGTTTAAAATGATGTCTAAACTAAAAATAAATAAATAACCAACAATGATTTTAATTGCCGATAGTGGATCTACCAAATGCGACTGGATCCTCGCCGATATAAATGGAGAACAGCTATTATCTTCCCAGACAGAAGGAATCAACCCCATGGCTTTGTCCGACAAGGCCATAACTTCTATTATCCGAAACAATAAAGACCTTCAACCTTACAAAACCTTGGTTACCCAAATACATTTTTACGGGGCCGGTTGCGGTACAAGAAGCGCCGATAAAAAAATGAAGCTCATCCTCGAAGAAATATTCGAAAACAATGTCCATATTGGCATCAAGGAAGATGTTGTGGCGGCCATTCACGCAACAACTACTAAGCCCGGCGTAATTTGCATTTTGGGAACAGGCTCTAATTGTTGCTATTTTGACGGGACCAACATTATCCAGAAAATCCCTTCACTGGGTTACGTTCTTTCGGATGAAGGCAGCGGTAATTACATAGGCAAAGCACTCCTTCGGGCACATTACCATCATAAAATGCCAGCAAACATCAAAGCAGCTTTTGAAGACGACCATGATACCGATATGAACCAAATGTTCCAACACCTTTATCACAATCAAAATCCAAATAAATATTTAGCTTCCTTTGCGCGCTTTGCTTTTCAGCACCGTAATGATCCATTTATTGAAAACATTCTCCATAAAACCATTGCATCTTTTATAGAAACCTATTTAACACATTACCATAACGAGTTACAACGGCACCCTATTCATTTTGTTGGCTCCATTGCTTATTATTCGCAGGACATTCTAACCAAACAACTTAAAGAAAAAGGGTACCGGGCAAGTACTTTTGTGAGAAAGCCAATCGACAATCTCATAAAATACATTGCCGGACAAAAAATACATACCAAAAATTAAATCTATGAAGTTACATTCCCTTTTATTGCTCCTCATCGTCTGTATGAGCTGTAATAATCCTGAAAAAAACACTTTGGAAAACACACATGCATTTGTAACTCCAAAGCCACAGGAACTAACTGTACAAAACGGTAGTTTTACCATCGATAACAATACCGCTATTGTATATACCGATGATGAAACCAAACGTATTGCTAATTTTTTTGCTGATAAAATCAAGGCCTATACCGGCATAAAGCCCAAAACAAGTAACAAAACGGTCAAAAAAAACACCATTGTGCTAAAACCCAGCACTACTTTTGAAAATGATGAAGCCTACACCTTAAACATTTCCAATAACCAGATACTTATGGAGGGAAGCCACCGCGGACTTTTCTACGCCATGGAATCTTTGCTTCAGCTTATTCCCGTTGCCCCAAAAACGGCATCCAATAATATCACTGCCGTAACAATTCCTGCACTTTCCATTAAAGACAAGCCCGCTTTTTCATGGCGCGGCATTCATTTGGATGTTTCCAGGCATTTTTTCACTGTTGAGGAAATTAAAAAACAACTGGACGTTCTCTCCCTTTTCAAAATAAATAAGTTTCATTGGCACTTAACAGACGACCAAGGTTGGCGGGTAGAAATTAAAAAATATCCAAAACTTGTAGTCAATGGTATTAAGGACAACCCAGAACGAAAAGGCGAAGAGTATTATACCCAAGAAGATATCAAAGAAGTGGTGGCTTATGCAAAAGAACGTTACATAGATGTTGTTCCCGAGATAGAAACCCCCGGCCATGCCGTGGCCGCGCTTGCAGCCTATCCCGAATATGCTTGTAACGATACTTGGACCTACCAACCAAGAGAATTATGGGGAATAGATTACAATATATTTTGTGCCGGAAAAGAAAGCGTATTTACCTTCCTTGAAGACGTGTTTGAAGAATTGGTTCCCTTATTTCCATATAAATATTACCATGTTGGCGGAGACGAAGTACCTAAAAAACGTTGGGAAAAATGCCCTCTTTGCCAAAAACGCATAAAAGATGAAGGCTTGGCCAACGAAGAAGAGCTGCAAAGCTATTTTATAGCACGTGTAGAACAGATTTTAAAGAAGCACGACAAAGAAATGATAGGATGGGACGAAATTCTGGAAGGCGGTATTACCCCCACTACCAATATTATGTCATGGCAAGGCGAAGAAGGTGGTATTAAAGCGGCTAATGCCGGTCACGATGTAATTATGTCGCCTACCAGCCATGCATACCTTAATTTTCATCAAGGCGATTACCGCGTCGAGCCAATGGCGCACGGCGGCTATATCCCTTTGGAAAAAATTTATAATTACGATCCCGTTCCCGAAGCCATAAATGAAGACAAAAGGCACCACATTCTCGGGATGCAGGGAAACCACTGGACAGAATACGCCTATGAAGGCAAGGACATAGAATATTATGCCTATCCACGCATTATTGCCCTTGCCGAACTTACATGGACAGGAAAAGAAAAGAAAGATTATACGGATTTCCTTACACGGCTTGACGAACTGTACCCGGTTTTGGACCATTATAACATAAATTACCATATACCGTTGCCGGAAGGGCCCACCGCAAACGGAATTGTATTTACCGATAGCGTTACATTAGCCTTCCATACCACACATCCGGTAAAAATGGTGTATACTATAGATGGAACATCCCCTACCGCACAAAGCCCTGCTTATAAAAAGCCGATTACCTTTACGGAAAACACCGAAATTAATATTGCAACAGTGCTTCCAACGGGAAAAATAAGCACCGTTAGGACCTTGCACGTTAAAAAAGGTAATTTAAAAAATGCCATTGCTGAAAAAGAGCTCGCCCCCGGATTAACAATGACGACACTAAAAGGACATTTTACCGATGCCAGTGCCATAAAAGGAACTTTTAGCAACCCAACCACAATTAAGCATATAAAAGATGCCAATGTAACCTACGATTGGGGGAAAGAAATAGACACAACCAAGTTTAGGGCCGTTTCCATAAAAGGCTATGTGGATATCCCCGAAGATGGTGTCTATTATTTTGCGAGCAAGCAAGAAAAAGTGAAGATTGCCGACTCTCTCATTATCGATCCCGAATATACCCTAAAAAGATTTCCTTTGGAAGGTACCATTGCCCTTAAAAAAGGCCTCCACCCCATTGAAATTTTATACTTGAACAATGTTATTAAGGGATGGGCTTCCGATTGGAACGAAGTAGAGGTAAAATACCGTAAAGCCAATGAAATCGAATATAAAACTATTGATAGTACCATGATATACCATATGCCTATTAAATAACCACATACATAATAACTTTCATTGTACCGCCACAATGTTGTTTGGTTCAGCCTGCCTTTCGGTAGGCTGATTTTTTTTGGCTTCCCACGCATATTCTTCCCTTCCCCATACATTTTTTTAGGTTTCCCATCCATATTTTTGGCGTCCCACGCACATTTTTCCCTTCCCCATGCACTTTTTTAGGTTTCCCATCTATATTTTTGGCATTCCACGCACATTTCTTCCTTCCTCATGTGTATTTTTTTATAAAAAAAGGCTGAACTCTAAGCTTTCGCTTAAAATTCAGCCTCAAACTAATTAAAACTAACTGATTGGTTTTTACTTTGCTGCTCTATTCGGGTTTAAATACCCAAGTCCAACCAGTTCCACCTGCATTGTTAGATAAATACAATATCAATTCGTCTTCTGTTAAAGAAATAATGGTATACAATCCTTCCGGATTTCCTTGTTCTGCTCCAAGAATGTTTTGCCCGTTTACCTGTAATGTTTGATTGGCAACATCCAACACAAAGCTTCCTTCTTGCGGTGTTGCACCTGGCTTAGAATAGTAGGTATAGTTTGCAGCACCATCCAAGTCGAAATGCATCTTCCCTGCGGCATCTACCGGCGGACAACAATCTCCTGCTGCATTCCACCATGCTGTTTCCCATTGCGAAGGATCATCTGGTGGTGACATATACCACCATTTACCGCCATCTGCTGCAGGACCTCCGGCAAAAACCCATGTTTTTCCTTCTGAAGTTTCTTCGCTCACCAAGTCGTACCAATCCTGATCTAAAGGATGATCCAATTCATCAATTTGTACATCTATGGTTTTAGAGAAAAACTCGCCTCCCAAGGTTCCCGTATAAGTAAAGGTGGATGTTCCCGGGATAGGATATACAAACTCTACTTTATCGGTTAAAGCTTTTCCCAAATTATAATCCCAATAGCCTGTTATACCCGGGGTTTCCATACTTAACTCTACTAAGTTCCCTCCTTCTGTAGCTTGTGTGGCAACCAGTTTTACCCCGTCAATATCCGTAGTGTTTTCCAACACTTCCCTGTCGTCTATAGGTTGGCATGCCGAAAACAATAACAGCAAAGTACTCCCGCATAGACCTATTATTTTATTTATTTTCATGTCTTAAATTTTATCAGTTAAAATAATTACCAACCCGGGTTTTGTTCGTAAACTCCGTTTGAAAGTCTTACTTCCGATTCAGGAATCGGAACCAACCCCTTTGTTTCGGGTCTGTATTGTACACTGTATGTAGCATCTACACCAGAATTTCTAACATTGATTTGAGCTCCAAAAGCATCATCTACATCTCCCCAGCGTACCAAATCGAACCAACGTAAGCCTTCAAAAGCAAATTCGTGTAAGCGTTCCTCTTTTAAGGCATCTAAAGAATACCCTACAGATGTTAACCCTGCCCTGCCCCTAACGGCATTTATACCATCGGCTGTTTCAGAAATTTCAGAATGCATTAACAATACATCGGCAAAACGCAGGTATACATAATCTTGAGCTGCCCATAATTGCATTGGGTCTCCATTATTCATATCGTATAAAAAATAGAACATTCCTTTAACTCCATCTTCTCCTTCAGGATCAGGATCTTGATGTTGAATGGTGGTATACTTTTTATTTACCAATCCGGTTTCATGATCGCCTTTATCTGCCTGCCAACCACCAGTACCCTGATCGGCATCGCCCAATTGAAGAATAGATCCTTCTTTTCTTGGATCGGCATCGTCCCATTGGTTCCAGAGCGTAGGATTTACAGGTCCCCAGCCCCATCCTTGTCCGAATGGCACCATAGAGTTATCGCGAATACCAAAGAAAAGCGGATATCTGTTGTTGTATTGTTGCCCCCAATCCCAGTTGGTGGTAGAATACCGTTGTACAAACATAAACTCTTCGTTACCAGTTCCAAAAGTTGGGCTTAACCCATCTTGACCAGCCCATGCCAAGCCTTCGGTATCTGCCCAAGGAAGAACCACGTCTCCAGCACTTGTATTTACATAAGAATATGGCCATAAGTTTCTAAAATCGTCTACTAAGCCATAGCCACTATTATTGATACAATCATCTAAATATGCGATTACTTGCGATTTTGAAACCGAGCCGCCTTCCGGCAAAGGTAAATCGCTTGCCGCCTGCCCTTCAATATTGGTCATATACCCTGTATAATACAAGTAAGCCCTTGCCATATAAGCTTCTGCCACCCATTTATCGGCATGTCCATATCGAGCTGTTGGCGTTGATGTAAATGGTGTGGAAGGGAATAAATCTATTGCCATTTTAAAATCGGCGGTAATTTGCGCATAAGTATCTGTATATGATGATCTTGGCACATCTCTTGGGGCATTGATACTAAGAATTAAAGGTACCCCTCCAAAAAACTTAGCCGCTCTAAAGTAAAAAAAGCCTCTCATAAAATGAGCTTCTGCCAAGGTTTGGTTTTTATATTCGGTAGCTTCGGCCTCGGTATTGAAATAGGATGAGAAATCGGCATCAGGAACTGTTTCAATAATGGTATTACATCTATTTACGCCATAATAAGTTTGTACCCATAAATCTTTATAGGTATCTTCTTCGGGATCTTGAAAGCTGTCTACATTTTTGGCCGATCGGTCGTCGGGACCTCCACCGCCAAACATCATATCGGAGAGTAGATTTGCAGCTATTGCCTCATCGCTATGTGGCCCTGCCGTATATAAGGCATTGTACACACCTCCCATAGCTTCTTCTATATCTTGCGGACGACTATAATAATTATCAAAATTTTTATGATAGAGGTCTTCTGTATCTGTAATATCTTGACTACAACCCACTAATAGTGTTATTGTAGCAACAGATATACTATATATTATTTTTTTCATTGTCTTTTTATTTTATGATTAAAAGTCAACACTCAATCCAAGCATTACTGTTCTTGGTAGGGGGTACAACCCTAAGTCTACACCAGATGCCCATGGAGTATTATCGTTACCACCATAAGCAACATCGGGATCCATTCCATCGTAATTGGTAAAAGTGTACAGGTTATTGATTGCAGCATAAATATTCACTTCCTTTATATAATCAATATCCTTTAAGTACTGACCCAATTTAAATCCAAAAGTTAGGTTGCTTATTCTTAAATAATCGGCATCCTGCATATAGATATCAGAAATCAAGTTGGTATTTCTATTGGATACTGAACTCATGCGCGGCAACTTATTGGAAGTTCCTTCCCCATGCCAACGGTTAAATATGTCCGTGGTATAATTTTGATCGAAATTATCGGCAAACGAACGGTACGATTGCATTACCTGCATTCCGAATTTGCCTGTCAACGTAGTATTTACATAAAATCCTTTGTATTCGGCATTTAACTGTATTCCCAGTTCGTAATCTGGTAACGGGCTCCCTAACATGGTTTTATCGCTTTCGTCGATTACCCCATCTTGGTTTTGATCTACAAAACGAACATCTCCGGGGCGTTGGTCGGCAAAATACGGCGTACCATCTGTAGGTTTTACATAAGCATCAACTTCATCCTGGTTTTGTAGAATACCATCGGTTTCATATCCATAGAAGTATCCTATTGGATATCCTACTTCTGCCCTTGAAATATAAGCGGTGCCTTGCGATAATATATGTGGTTCTCCATTAATAATACCCTCAGCATTTGCTAATTTAACAACTTCATTTTTATTATATGATCCCGTAACGGTTGCTCCATAAGAAAAATCTCCGGCGGTATCGTTCCAAGACAACATTACTTCAAACCCTTTATTTTCTATATCTCCTCCATTTATAATTGGCGGTCCTGCTCCAGCTGTTCCGGGTTGTGGGGCTTCAACTAACCAACCTTTGGTTGACTTTTTATACCAATCGGCCGTAAATGCCAATCTTGAATTTAAAAAACGTGCATCCAAACCAAAATCCAATTGTTCTGAAGTTTCCCAAGTTACCTCAGGGTTTGGAATTCTTGTTGGAATTGTAGCATTGGCCGATATTGGTTTGGTATCCCCAAAATAATAACCAGGACTTATATATGAAACTGTTGAACTATATATAAAATTATCAATGCTCTGATTACCATTTTGCCCCCAACTTCCTCTTAATTTGATAAAAGTATTGGTATCTGACATGAAATTCTCCTCACTTATTACCCAACCGGCAGAAACAGAAGGGAAATACCCCCATCTATATCCCCTAGCAAAGTTGGATGAATTATCGGCCCTCATAACAGCTGATAGCATATACTTTTCTTTATAATTATATTGTAATCTTCCAATATAAGATAGTACACCGCCACCTCCGGAAGCACCATCTGATCCCCAAGTATCTATAGCTCCAATAACACTTTTAGTTACGTTATTTAAAAAAGCATTATCAGGATTGTAATATTGAGAATTCGCCATAGTTCCTCCAACATTAAAATCAATTTCATTTTTATTAATCTCATTACCAATCAAGGCTGTCAAATTATGGTTTCCAAAACTATGCTCGTATGAAAGTGTATTGGTAAAAGTAGAAGTGTTGCCTAAATATTGACTTTGGTTAACACCGTCTGTAGCGTTTTGGTATAGTGTACCTAATGCATATGTAGGTGTCCAGGATCTACCAGTACCAAACCATGCATTAATACCGTATGAAGATCTAAACTTTAGATTCTTCATTGGTTCTATCTCCATATACACGTTCCCGACAATGTTATTTCCTTTATTGCCTAAGTTGGCATAATTATGACGGTAATACATTACAGCCAATGGGTTGTGCGAGTTGTTGGAAATCCCGTCCATAGTTGGCGTAAAACCATATTGGTCTGGCGAATCTGCCCAATAAGCCGGCATTAACGGGTGTTGAACCAAGGCATTGTGCAAGTCGTTCCAGTAAATATTTCCTGTGGCTACGCTTCTGTTTTCTGTTTGTGAATACGTAAAGTTCTCTCCTAAGGTAACAAGGCTTCTGTCGTCGTTTTTAAATAAAACAAACTCCGTATTTAAACGTGTGGTTAAACGTTTAAAACCTGCATCGGTTACATCGCCCCCTATAATACCCTTTTGGTCGTAATAAGAAGCCCCCAATGAGTAGGTTATATCTTCGCTTCCTCCGGTTATATTTATGGAATGGTTAGAAACAGGTGCATTCTTCATGGTAATTTCGTCAATCCAATTGGTTCCTTCCCAACCATTTTGAAGCATGTTCCATACATCCTCGCCCAGTTGTGTTCCCAACTGCCCGGGATAGGTGTTGTTTAACCAACTATTGTTCTTTATTAAAGCTTCCCAATTGTTTGGTGCCAATCCGTCATTTACACGGCCTTCGTCCATAATATACATGTATTCCTGTGCATTTAAAGGCGTTAGGTTTTTGTATATGTTCTGGAAACCATAAAACGATTCGTAATGCACCTGTGCCTGTCTGGACTTTTTACCTTGACGTGTAGTTACCAAAACCACTCCGTTTGCGGCACGCGAACCATAAATGGCAGCAGAGGCAGCATCTTTTAATACATCGATGCTTTCAATATCCCCTGAGCTTAAATAATCTATATTTCCAACCGCAACACCATCTACAATATAAAGTGGGTTTGAATTTCCAATAGTTCCCAAACCACGGATGGTTACTTTGGTACCAGCTCCGGGAGCACCATTATTTCTTGTAACACTTACCCCAGGTGCAACACCTTGTAAGGCCTCCATAGCTGTTCCCGTATTTAGTTTGGCTATATCTTCTCCTTTTACATTTAAGTTGGCCCCTGTTACCAAGGCTTTCTTTTGTACACCATATCCAATTACCACAACTTCTTCCAAAGCTTCCATAGATTGCTCTATAGTTACGTTAATAGAAGTTTGTTGGCCAACCAATACGGTTTGTGTTTTCATACCTACGTATGAAAAGATCAAGTTGTCAGATGGATTTACGCCACTAATGCTGTAGTTCCCATCAAAATCTGTCTGAACCCCATTGTTAGTACCTTCTACCATAACCGAAACTCCTGGCATAGGCATTCCGGTATCGTCGATGACAGCACCACTAATGGTTTTTGTCTGTGAAAATATGCTTTGTATGCAGAGCAGCATCAAGGCAAACATCACAATTTTAAGTTTTGGCATCATTTTAATTAATTTAAATTATTGAGTTAGTACTTAATTTTTATTACGGCAAGCATATAGAAATAATACGCTGTGTATTAAAACACATAAAACACAAGAAACACCAATAGCCCTATAATAATGGCTATTAATAATACTTCGCATAATGTTCTCCAGCTAAACCGCATAAAACTTTGATTGTGTTATGTAAATGTTAAAAAACCATTAACGAAATCGTAATAGTTTTTCAGCAATCAGTGTCACATTTGAAGCAATCTTGCCCAAACACATACCTTTTGCAACATTTGTTTCTACAAATGCAACATAATTACCATTTGTAAAAACCCTATAAACACAATAAAGAGGAGCGGTTTTGATTAATTTCTGAAAAAATGGAGAGCTTTAGAGGAATAATTGCGTGCAAAGAATGGTAACAGCAATTAATAGTTAACAGTAACGAGGTATGAAATCTTTAAAAAATGTTAATTCAACAAATGCTATATTGAAAGAAGAATATGAATTGACCCACAAAATAATTGGTGACATGAACCAAACATGTATATAGTATTTGTATTTGTTATACAATGAGTAAAATCTATAAAATAACTAGTAGAAGTAACATCGAAAAGATGCTTTTTTTTATATTTTTTTGCCTGTAGTTTTTTATTTTCTAGAGTTGGTTGCCACTCTAAATCCCAAGTCGTCTATTCTGAAAGAAAAAGGATGGCTTCTTCTTCGAGTTGTTGCCATAACGCTCCTTTCTTGGTCACACCAACCACCGCCACGAAAAACCCGATATGTTCCGTAAACAGTTTCATCATAAATGTCCGAGCACCATTCCCAAACATTACCCAGCATATCGTAAAGCCCCCATTTGTTAGGTTGTTTTTGTCCGACTTCTTGAGTTTGGTTATTGGAATTGTTTTTAAACCAAGCAACATCGTTCAAATCTCCGTACCGAATGTCTTTAGTTCCTGCTTGGCAGGCATATTGCCATTCGGCTTCTGTTGGCAATCGAAATCCATTTGTTTTTGAATTTAAGCTTACTTTTTCAGTTGCTAAGTCAATTATATAACAATTCTCCCTGCCTAAAGATCTAGATAGTCCATTACAAAAATTCACGGCATCAATCCATGAAACGGTTTCAACCGGCAATCTATCTCCCTTGAATGCCGAGGGGTTTTCGTTGGTTATTGTCTTATATAATTGTTGTGTTATTGGGAATTTAAAAAGTTCAAAAGAATTTATATCAACCGACCAGGTTTCTTTTTTTCGGTCATCTCGCATGTCGATAGTTCCCATAGGAATGTTCACCAACAACTCGTCAATTCCTTTTTTATCTATGTTTTTTATCGTGTTCACGGTTGTTTTTTTAAATAAAGACTAGCTACCTAATATAATACATTTGTTTGTTTTATATTGAAACCAGAGTTCATTTTATTATATGGAAGATGGCCCCTGAATATGAAGGGTAAAAACCAAAACTTAAAATCATTTAGTCTTTACTTCTTCCTCTACTTGGGTTGGAAGCATCCCAAAACAAGCTTTAAAACATTTTGTAAAATAGGATGACGATGAAAAACCAACGGCATATGAAACCTCGCTTATATTATTATTCCCAGCCTGTATTAAAGCCTTTGCCTTATGAAGCCTGATGTTTCTAATAAACTCATTGGCAGTTTGCCCTGTCAATGCCTTTAATTTTCTATAGACCTGACTCCTACTTAAATTAAGATGCGACGCAAGGGATTCAACATTTATATCGGGTTCGCTGATGTTTTTATTAATATAATTAAGCGCCTTTTGTATAAATTCTTTGTCTAGTGATGTGGTATTGACATTGGAGGGGACATCGCTTATGGCACTAAAATATTTGTTGAAGATTAATTGCCTGCTGGTAATTAATTGCGATAACCGAAGCTTTAACAGTCTCATATCAAACGGCTTCACCATATATGCATCTGCCCCAATTTCTATCCCGTCTATCCTGTCGTCTATTTTGGCCTTGGCCGTGAGCATCAACAAAGGAATATGACTTGTACGGATATCGGTTTTTATATATTTACAAAAATCAAACCCGTTCATTTCCGGCATGATAACATCTGTTATTATAACATCGGGAAGTACTTCTTTTGCCATTTGCAGCCCTTCTTTACCGTTGTTTGCCGCAACTACCTTATAATGCCCTTTTAGTTCGTTTTTTAAATAGTTTCTAAGTTCCGGGTTGTCTTCAACCAATAATAATGTATAAAAATTGGCTTGCCCGTCCATGGCACATTCATCTTCTGCTTCTTCGCTCATGGTCGCTTCTATATATTTTGGGGCATTTGGAAGTTGCTCGTTTAAATCAGAATAAATTTCATTCTCTTTAAAGTGACCTTTTCCCTTTGGAAGTATTATTTTAAAAACAGTCCCCTTTTCCAATTCGCTTTCAACTTCAACCTTGCCCTTATGAAGCTCCACAAAACTTTGTACCACTTCTAGGCCTATTCCCGTACCGCTAAAGTACATTTTGTTGGAACCTTCAACTTGATAAAAACGTTCGAACATTTTTTCGACTTGTTCTTTCGCTATCCCGATTCCTGTATCTGAAATAATAATTTCTACCGCTTGAGATTTATAATTTTCATTCACTAAAGGGAAACGTACCAAATCGTCTTTGGACCGCAGTGAAACACTAATGGTACCTCCATTGGGCGTTGCTTTAAAAGCATTGGAAATTACGTTGAAAATAATTTTTTCCAGCATACTTTCATCGGCCCAAATAGCAAGGTCATTTTCATCTGTATCCATGCTTATAGCTATATTTTTGGCATGGGCTTCTTCTTTAAAATAACTCAAGACTTCGTTGGCCAGCGTTACCAAGTTAAATTCCCTGGCCTTTACGCGTATTTTATTCAGCTCCAACTTTCTAAAGTCCAACAGTTCGTTTACCAACCTATGGAGCCTTGCCGTGTTTTTGTGTATAATGTTGTGTTTTTCCCGAATCGACTTAGGAAAATCTACACTTTCATTATTAATAATATCCTGAAGCGGGTTCATTATCAAGGTAAGCGGCGTTCTGAACTCATGTGATATATTGGTGAAAAACTGAAATTTTTTCTCGTTTAGGTCTTTTTCCTGTTGTCTTTTCTCTTTTTCGTATTTTACTATTTGCTTTTCCCTAATCCTACTTTGTGTCATTTTATTCAAGACATACAATCCTATAAAAAACAATGCGATATAACCAAACAATGCCCAATTTGTTTTCCACCATGGGGGCAATATCGTTATTTTTAACTCTAAAGGATCTGTATTCCATACCCCATCGTTATTAGACGATTTTAACTTAAACGTATAATTTCCTGGATCCAAATTTGTATAGGTGGCGCTCTTAGCGTTCCCTACGTAATTCCATGTATCTTCATAACCTGCTAAATAATAGGCATATTCGTTTTTTTCAGGCCGTGTATAATTTATCCCCGAATATTCTATGGTAAACACCGGTTGCTTATTTGTCAATGCAATGCTGTCGGTTTCTGCAATTACCTTGCTTAAAGGGGAATCGGGCTGTGTTGGTAGCACCCGCTTGTTAAAAATCCTTAAGTCCGACAAGTATAATATGGTTTCGTGCCGGTTTGTTTCTATATGCTCCGGGTTAAAATAATCCACGCCTCCGTAACCCCCAAGGTAAATTTCGCCGTCTTTGCATTTATACGTGGCGTTCATATTAAAATCGTTAGACAACAACCCATCGTTCACGCTATAATTAACAAACTCATTGGTTTGAGAGTTCATTTTAACGATTCCCGAATTTCCGGTAAGCCATATATCGCCTTCGTCACTTTCTATAATTCCGCAAATGTTTTCCAAAGGAAGCCCGGTAAGTTTATTGTACCATTTAAAAGTTCCGGTATGGACATCGTATTTTGCCAGCCCGGCGCCCTTGGTCCCTATCCAGATCGTTTTATCTTTCCCTTCGTATAAAGACAAAACATGATTGGCCGTGGTTGGGTTATTGTATGCTTCCTGCATCTGTTCCCGCATGGAAACTATTTGAAACTCGCCGTCCTCCTGTTTTTTTATTTTAAAAAGACCATGCGTTGCCCCCAACCATATATTGTCTTGATGGTCTACCAATACTTTCCAGACATCGCTGTTGTCTAGGCCATATTCTTCAAAAACAGCCGAGTTATAATTTGTAAATTTCCCTGTTGAAGGATTATACGAATGCAACCCATTATGAAAGGTGCCAATCCAGATATTACCTTTTGAATCTTCATCAATGCTCACGATGGTATTCGATAAAAGAGCACCATTGGTAGTATCTATATTGTAATTTATAAAGTTTTTGCTCCCGTTTTTCAGCAAATAAATACCATTGTCCCAACTTGCCACCCAGGTGTTGTTCTGGCTATCTTTATATATCGTCTGGATATAATTACTTGTTAGGCCTGTATATGGACTTTTATCAGAAGTATTAATATGGGTAAATTGCTTTGTGGTATTATCTACAATATCTATTCCGCCGCCGTCCATTCCTATCCAAAGCTTTCCTGACATATCCTTGGATATGGAAGTAACCGAAGGAGCGTGCAACGAGTTAGGGTTATTATACAAGCTTTCGATGCCCTCAAACTTGTCGTAAAGCCTATCGTAAACAGCAATTCCCTTGTTGTAGTAACCCAGCCAAATTTTTCGGTCCCTATCTTCAAACAAAGACCATATAGAGTTTACCAACAGGCTTTTCTCGTCTTTGTTGCTCGTTATGTAATGATTAATTACATTTCCATTGCCATCAACATGAAACAGCCCGTCGTTTTCGGTACCACAAAGTACGGTTCCCCCATGCAGGGCTGTAAGCGAAAACAAAGGATTTTTTGATATTGGGTAATGTTCCACGCTTCGGGCCTTGTTTTTGGTATGCTGAATGTTGTTTATTTTGTACAACCCTTTAGAATATGAGCCCACCCAAATATTATCCTGCTCATCTATGGCCAAGGAATGTATGCCATCTTTAATTACAATCCCATTTGCAAACACCGAAGGCTTTAGCATGTTTTTGCCTGCATCATATTCCTGCACCCCCAAATTTGTGGCGGCATACAATTTCCCCATTTCGTCCATCTGTATGGCCAAAATGGTTATTGGCGTAGTTCCGTTTAGTTTGCTTATCCCTACTTTATCGATTTCGGGTTTAGTGGAAAATTTCATCTTATATAGCCCCCTGCCAAAAGTTCCTATAAACAGGTTTCCGTCTTTATCTTCTTTAAGGCTTCTTATGGATAAATTGGTATTGGGCGGTAGACCAAAGCCATCGTTGGAGATTCTTTTAAACTGGTCTTTATCGCTATCGTATAAGTTTAGGCCCTGCTCTGTCCCGACCCAAAACCTATGCTGGCTATCCAGATAGGTGCAATACACCACGCTACTGCTTAATGAAGTGGTATCGTTTAAAACGTATTTATAAGAATCGTATTCTAAACCATCGTAACGGTACAACCCGGCTCCATTGGTTCCTATCCATATAAAACCATAATCATCTTGATTTATGCTGTATATCCCTACTTTTGGAATATCTTTCATTGTGCTGACAAAATTGAACCTAGGCAATGGTCTTTGAGACCATAACCCTGTGACCGTCAACAATAAAAGGCATATATAAATGTACTTTTTAGGCATAGATTAGGAATGTTAGGTGTTTAGCTTTAATGTAGTACCAAATTCAAAAATATAAAAAATATTAAAAAAACAATTTTTACACTTATTAATTAACAAATAATCAGATAAAATGATATTTTTAAATTATTTTTCAAGAATAAATCCTGCACAATAATTTATTTTTAAATATGTATGAATTTCCTTCAGAAGATTTTAAAAACCTTTTACATAAAATTTATTTAAACAAAATACATACCGGAGAAGGAGCATCTATTTCATCCATATAGGTCAACAATCCTGTTTCGGGATTTTTTTTGAATGAAACTATATTGTTGGTATATTGATTGGCCACCAAAAGAAATTCTTCTTTGGGGGAAATGGCAAAATTTCGCGGGCCATCACCTTTAACCGACTCAAAACCAATGGATTTTAAAGAGCCATCTGCGCCTACTTCAAAAATAGCAATGGAATTATGACCGCGGTTTGAAGCATATAAAAATTTTCCGTTGGATGTAATATGGATATCCGCGGCGGTATTTTCTCCTTTAAAGTCACTTGGTACTGTACTAATGGTCCTTTCTATTTTATAAGTTTCGTTTTCAAGGGACAATTGGGTAATTGTACTGTTCAATTCATTAAAAACATAAGCCCATTTTCCATTTGGATGAAATGTCATGTGCCTTGGTCCTGCACCCCTTTCCATTGCAAGCTTTGCACTTTTTTTAGGCGCTAGCTTTTTATTTTTTTCATCTATGGTGGTAAACCATAGCTCATTGGTACCCAAATCTACTTCAACAACGTCTTTTTGAGTAGGCTGCAACCATACAGAATGTGCATGCGGCCCTTTTTGTCTTTCGGTGGTTCCTCTTCCCGTGTGCTGGTGCACGTCCAATATACCCGAAAGTGCTCCTGCTGAGTTTAATTGAAGTAAGCCTACATTTCCGCTGGAATAATTGGCCGTTAAAACAAAATTAGCTTCATTGGCAACAATAAAGCACGGATGTGCACCGCCCGATGGGCTTTTGTTTATAAGTTTTAAAGTATCTGCTTCTATTTTATACGATTCTACCCCTCCTTGACCTTCGGCATCTTCTATTTCGTTTACGGCCAACAAGTATTTTTTATCATCAGAAAAAGTTAAAAAAGACGGATTTTCGCTCATGGCCGCCAATCCATTGTTTTTAAGCTTCCCGTCTCTGTTTACCGAATAACTGTATATTCCTTCACTTTCACCATTGGTATATGTCCCTACATAAAAAGCAATATTTTTAGGTTCTGTTTGTTTTTTCGTCTCGGCAGCCACTTTTACAGTTTCTTGTTTTTGATTTGATTCTTTACACCCTATCATTAAAAGTAACGAAAGGGATATTATGGATAGTTTCATCTATTGAAAATTAATTGGTGCTTTTATTTTTTTGGAAAGATACAATATTATAGATGATTCTTATTATATGAAAAACAGGAGCAATATTATTTAAGCATTTTTGTTGTTATGCCATAAAAAAAAGGTCCGGTGCAATACCGGACCCCATTTTAAATAAAAATCTATCTATTATGAAATTATCTTTTCCATTTTCCGCCACCAAAGTAGAAACCAACGGAAACACCAAAGTAGCTATTCTTAATTTCAACAGAACCAACTTCAACGCTTGATCCGTCATCTGTTATAGAAAAACCTTCTGATTTTGTTTTAGGAATGATGTTGTATTCAAGTCCAAGCCTGAATTTTCCAACTTCAAAACCACCACGGACCATTCCTCCAAATTTTCCTGAAACATCAATTTCAGCATCACTATTATCAAACCCGATACTGGACAATCCATAATATCCTACACCGGCACCAAGAAAAGGTGCGAAAGAACTAGAGCCATTATGAAAATAATAATCATACGTACCTAAATAAGAGGAAGAAGTAGAAACTTTGGCATCTTTTCCATTTACGTCCCTTGCAGTGGCGGCTCCGGCAATTCTTAAACCTACGTTCATATTATCGGCGATATTGTATTTGGGCTCAATATCAAACAACATTCCACCTCCACCTGAAGCAGCTGCGTAGCCTATATCCAGGCCTACTCTAAATTTTCCTTTTTCCTGTGCTTGAGCCGAGTAGGCACCCGCCATAATAACAATAAATAGTAATAGTAATTTTTTCATAAGATTATAATATTATATAGTTTATGGCACTAATATAAACATATAATCTATAATAAGAGAATATTTTTTGTTAAATTTATTTTCTACAACAAAAAAATTATTTTGCTATATTCACGGCTCTTGTCTCCCTGATAACCGTAATTTTTACCTGACCAGGATACGTCATGTCTGTTTGAATTTTTTGGGATATCTCAAACGATAGTTCAGAAGCTTTATCGTCGCTTACTTTTTCGCTTTCTACAATTACGCGCAATTCCCTTCCTGCCTGGATTGCATAAGCTTTTTTAACTCCTGTAAAGCCAAAAGCAATTTCTTCCAGATCTTTTAAACGCTGTATGTAAGAATCCAGCACCTGGCGCCTTGCACCTGGCCTTGCACCGCTTATGGCATCGCACACTTGGACTATTGGCGCCAATAAGGTTTTCATTTCTATTTCGTCGTGGTGGGCCCCAATGGCATTACATACATCTGGCTTTTCGCCATATTTCTCGGCCCACTCCATTCCAAGGATGGCATGAGGGGTTTCTATCTCGGTTTCGGGTACTTTACCAATATCGTGCAACAATCCTGCTCTTTTGGCAAGTTTGGCATTAATGCCAAGTTCTGCGGCCATAACGCTACAAAGTTTTGCCACTTCCCTTGAGTGCTGCAATAAGTTTTGTCCATAAGAAGAACGGTACTTCATTCTACCTACGGCCTTAATGAGTTCTGGATGCAGTCCATGAATCCCCAAATCGATTACCGTACGTTTTCCTACTTCAATAATCTCTTCTTCAATTTGTTTTTTGGTCTTTTTAACCACTTCTTCAATACGTGCCGGGTGTATTCTTCCATCGGTTACCAAACGGTGGAGCGACAACCTTGCTATTTCCCTTCTTACCGAGTCGAAACACGAAAGAATAATGGCTTCTGGGGTATCGTCTACTATAATTTCTACACCTGTTGCAGATTCGAGCGCCCTGATATTTCTTCCTTCACGGCCAATAATACGGCCTTTTACATCATCCGACTCTAAATTGAACACAGACACACAATTGTCTATGGCTTCTTCGGTACCGATACGCTGAATGGTGTTTACAATAACTTTTTTGGCTTCTTGCTGGGCGGTTAATTTGGCTTCTTCCATGGTATTTTGGATATACGTCATGGCATCGCTCCTTGCCTCTGTCTTTAAAGATTCTACCAATTGGCTTTTGGCCTCTTCCGCAGAAAGCCCTGAGATAACTTCTAATTGCTCGATTTGACTTTTATGGAGCTTTTCTATTTCGCCCTGTTTTTTATCTAGAAAGTCCAGCCTAAAATCGTAATCCTTGCTCTTGGCCTCCAGTTCGGTATTGGCCTTCTTGTTTTTTGCCAGTTCGCTAGATACCTGCGACTCTTTATCACGGGTTCTTTTTTCGGCCTCGGCTATCTTTTTATCTTTTGCAATAATCACTTTTTCGTGTTCTGCCTTGAGCTCTAAAAACTTTTCCTTGGCTTGCAGTATCTTATCTTTTTTAATGCTTTCGCCTTCTGTTTTTGCCTCTTTCAATATTTTCTGGGCTTCTTTTTTTGCCCCGGAGATCATTTTTGTTGCATTGTTCTTCTCAAGAACCTTGGCTATTATAAACCCAACTATTATACTTATTACTCCAACAATTATTGATAGTGTAGTATTATCCATCTTTACATATATTTAAAAAAAAAGCCTACATTGGCATTGAAGTTTTGTACAAACTCCATAAAACAGGTTTAAGGCTACCAAACTGATCAAGGGTCCGCGGTTCCTAAGTCCTGAAATTAATCAGAGGAGCGGCATGCTTTTACAATTTGAACTCACCTTTTTTAATTAATACTTGTTGAGTTTGTCAAAAAAATGCAACCAATGTAGGCAGTAACATTATATTATTTAAAAGAACATTCTATTTTTTTAGCTTAAATGCCCAGAAACAAGAGCGTCCAATTTTTTTAACCGCTCGTTCATTTCTTCGTTTATATTTTCCTTATCAATACCTTTTTGTTCTACTTTGGAGGCAAATTGCAGGGCACACATTGCCAACACGTCCTGTTTGTCCCTTACGGCATAATTCTGTTCGAATTGCTTGATCAATGCATCTATGCTCTTTGCTGCCTTTCTTAATCCTTCTTCCTGTTCTGGCGCTACCGTTAGGGGATATACCCTGTCTGCAATAGATATTTTGATTTTAAGCTTTCCTCCCATTGTTAGAACAATTTATTCCGATAGTTGAGCGATACACTGATCAATTTCACGGATTAAAGTATTTATTTTAAGCTTAGCTTCTGTTTTACTTTGATTACTGCCAAGCATTGAATTTGCTAGCTTGAGCGATTCATATTTTTCTTCCCATTGGGTAACGGAAAGTGCTAAATCCTTATTTTCATTTTTAGAAACCGCCAATTCTTCTTTTAATTGCCGATTGACCTCTTGTTGTTGCTTCAACTTTTTAAGCAACTGACCAATCTTATTCTCCAGAGAATCAACAATTTCTATAATTTCGCTCATACATGCAATGTTCAACACATATCTTTACAAAGTTAAGACACCTTTACATACCTCACAATAGTTTGCAAAAATTTCTTTTAATAAACTAATATAACGAAATTTGCGTTTTAAGAGTAGTTTTTTCTCGTTTAATTATCAATTCTTTAATTTAGCAGCATAACAATTTTCCCATGCGGTATTTTTTTATTTGTAGTATTTTATTTTCCCAATTTATTTATGCCCAAACCAGTTACCCTGAGAATTATTTTCGTTCGCCATTGGATATCCCCATAGTATTGGCGGGGACTTTTGGCGAATTGCGCTCCAATCATTTTCATTCGGGCATGGATATAAAAACACAGCAACGGGAAGGCCTGGATGTTCATGCCGTGGCCAATGGATATGTTTCAAGGATTAAAATTCAGCATTATGGTTACGGAAAAGCCATCTATGTAACGCATCCAAACGGTTACACGTCGGTTTACGGGCATTTACAACGTTTTTCACCCGAAATTGAAGCCTATGTAAAAAAGCATCAATACAAAAACCAATCATACGAAATTGAACTTTTTCCCGAAAGCAACGAGTTTCCGCTTAAAAAAGGGGATATCATTGCCTTTAGTGGAAATACGGGCGGCAGTGGCGGACCGCATTTACATTTTGAAATTCGCGACAGTGCGGCCAAACCCATAAACCCGTTATTGTTTGGGTACGAGGTAAAAGATACAAAGGCACCGCGCATCCTTGGGGTTTATGCATACCCGCTTGCCAACGGCGCTATTATTAACAACGGAAACAAGCGAACAGAATTGCAACTTGTAAAACAAGCAGACGGAACGTATCTGGCCAATAAAATAACTGCCAGCGGAAACATTGGCCTTGGAGTGGAAACATACGACCAGCTTGATATGGCCTATAATAAAAACGGAGCATACAAAGTATGTTTAACCGTAAATGGCACGCTTAATTTTGAATACGATTTTGAAACTTTTTCTTTTAACGAAAGTAGGTACATAAACACCTTGATAGATTACCCAACCTATATTGAAGACAATAAAAGAATACAAAAATGCTACATAGAACCCTATAACAAACTTAGCATCTATAAAAAAAGAAACGATGAGGGCATAATTCCCATTGCGGAAGGCCTGTCGTACCAAATTGTAATGGAAGTGTCTGATTTTGCTGGAAATACAAGCACCATAATTGTTCCAGTTGAAGGCAAGAAACAAGAACTTATCCATAAAAAAGATGATGCGAATACGGGAAAATACCTCATCGCTGCCCGCGACAACATCTACAAAGTGGGAGATGCGACCGCATTTTTTCCGGCAAATACTTTTTACCACGATTTTTTTATAGACCTTAAAGGAACCGGGGACAGTATTTCCATACACAACGAAAGTGTTGCCGTAAAAAGCAATTACACGATCAGTATGGACATAAACCGTTTAAACGAAGACGATATAAGCAAATTATTTATAGCGCATTTAGATGAAGACGACCGCCCCTCGTATGAGCATACCTACAGAAAAGGAAACATTTTAAGCACCCGTACAAGAGACCTTGGCAGGTTTACCGTTATGAAAGATACCATATCTCCCACCGTAAGGCCCTCTAACTTTAGGGACGGGCAGTGGCTTTCTAATTTCGGCAATATAAAGCTGGAAATTCATGACGATTTAAGCGGCATTAATTCATACCGGGCAACCATAAACGGCGAATGGATATTAATGGAATACGAATATAAAGACAATACACTTACGTATGATTTAAACGACATCGATTTTAAAGATTCGGCAAATTATTTAGAAGTATTTGTTACCGATAATGTTGGAAATAATACTACTTTTAATGCTGTTTTTTACCGTAAATAAACTTTAGTGTATTGAAAATCAAGCCTAATATCCTTTTTTTACTGTTTTTCTTGACCGTAAACCTATTTTATAGCCAAACCGCTACCATTCGGGGTATTGTTCTTGACAATTCGAATATGCCCATTGAAAACGTATCGGTAATCGTTTCAGAAAAAGGGGTAAAAACCAATTCTAACGGCTTTTATAAGGTAATAGTCCCAGCAAATAAGGATGTTACGCTTCATTTTACCCATATTTCATTTGAAGAAATTGTATTGTCCGTTCAATTGGAAAACGGGGAAGACATGGAGTTTAACCCGATAATGGAAACGCAGATCAAACAAATAGGGGAAGTGGTGGTTTCTTCAAAAAATAAAAAAACCGTTGAGGGCATTCAAAATATCGATCCCGAAATCGTCAGGACGATTCCTGGGGCCAATGCCGGGGTGGAAAACATTTTAAAATCGCTTCCGGGCGTTAACTCAAACAACGAATTGAGTACGCAATATGCCGTAAGGGGCGGGAATTACGACGAGAATCTGGTATATGTTAACGAGTTTGAAATTTACCGGCCTTTCCTCGTTCGTTCCGGTCAGCAAGAAGGTATGAGTTTTATCAATACAGACCTTATCCAAGATATTGATTTTTCTGCGGGCGGCTTTCAGGCCAAATATGGAGACAAATTATCGTCGGTACTCGATGTTACCTACAGAACCCCTTCAGAATTAATGGGCGGCGTGGACATAAGTTTGCTTGGAGGAAGTGCGTATTTGGGGACCACCTCTAAAAACAAGCGTTTTACAACTTTAAGCGGTGTTAGGTACAGGAACAACAGCCTTTTGGTTAATAGCAAAGACACCGAAACCAATTACAACCCTATATTTGCCGATGCGCAAACTTTTTTAACCTACAGGCTGTCGGGGAAGTTCCAGCTTCATTTCCTTGGAAATTTATCGTTAAACGAATATGATTATCAGCCAGAAACCCGACAAACCACTTTTGGCACCATAGACGACCCGGTTTCGGTCAGGGTTGATTACAGGGGAAATGAAGAAGACAGCTATAAAACGACTTTTGGAGCCTTAAAGGGGGTTTATCAGGTTAATCAAAATACATCGTTAAAATTTATTGGTTCTTTATATCATACCAAGGAAAAGGAATATTACAATATTGCAGGCCGTTATAGCATGGGGGAAATAGACACTGTCATGGGCGGACTGGTTGAAGAATACCAAAACATTGGCCGACAATATGAATATGCCAACAACAAACTAAATGCTACCATTTTTAATATACAGCATAAAGGGTTTTACGAAAAAGAGAACACCACCATAGAATGGGGCATAAAATATACTTTAGAGAATTTTAAGGACCATTTGAAAGAGTACGAAACCGTGGATACCGTAACAGTAGACACCGTTGACTTAAACTCCCCGTACAACTGGAACATTCCGCCATTGCATGCCCTAAAAGCCGATAATAATGTAACCAACAACAGACTTATGGGGTTTATGCAATGGAGCAGGTATGTTTTTTTGGGAGAAAACAAGGTATGGCTCAATGCTGGAATAAGAGGGCACTTTTGGAATGTCTCCGGAGACAGTATCGACTCAAACTCTCAATTTGTGGTAAGCCCCAGAATGCAGGTTGCCATAAAACCAAACTGGAAAAAGGACATGCTTTTCCGTCTGGCCGGGGGGCTTTACCAACAACCCCCATTTTATAGGGAAATGCGTGATAGCACCGGGCATGTTAACCCTTTTGTAAAAGCACAAAAATCATATCATATTGTATTGGGGCACGATTACAGCTTTAAGCTTTGGGACCGTCCTTTTAAACTAACTTCGGAAGCGTATTATAAATATTTAAATGATGTAAACCCCTACACGCTCGAAAATGTGCGCATTCGGTATGAAGCAGCAAACAATGCCGTGGCTTATGCTTATGGATTGGATTTTAGGCTGAACGGCGAGTTTGTTCCCGGTACCCAATCGTGGTTTAGCTTTGGCTACTTAAAAACCGAGGAAAACATAGACAACCGCGGTTATATTCCAAGGCCAACGGACCAGCGCCTAAAATTTGCAGTACTTTTCCAAGATTATATACCAAGTATCCCCAATGTAAAACTGTACCTAAACGGAGTGTACAATACTGGGCTGCCCGGTGGAAGCCCCGATTATGCCGACCCGTACGATTACCAATTGCGACTTCCCGATTACAAAAGAATGGACGTTGGCATTAATTATATATTGCTAGACCGTAAACAAAAAGTTAAAAACAGCAATTGGAACAATAAATTTGAAGAAATTCATGTGGGCTTCGAGATTTTCAATATTTTTGATGTCCAAAACTCGATTACCAATACATGGGTAGACGATTATTACACCAATACACAATACGCCATACCAAACTACATGACCGGAAGGATTTTTAATATTAAGGCCGGATTAAAATTTTAACCAGCTATTCATTTAATTAGAAATTAATAAAACAAATACAGCAAAACAGGATTCTGTGAAATAGCATTTTAATGAAAAAACATATATTTTTAATTGTATTGATGATGAGTGCCCTTGGTTTTGGCCAAAAAACCATTTATCAAAGCGAATCTTTTAAAGAACTTAGCAAAGACCATAAAACCGTGGCCATTGTTCCTTTTGAAGCCCGGCTGGAACTGGACAATAAAAACTTGACCGCGGAACAATTAAAAAAACTTCAGGAAAAGGAAGGCTACGAAGCACAAAATGCATTGGAAAGCTATTTTTTAAAAAGACACAAACGAAAAGATTACCGTATTGAATTTCAGGATATAAAAAACACAAATGCCCTATTGGCAAAAGAAGGCATCGATTTACTGAACCTCGATATATATACCACTCAGGATTTGTGCAAAATTTTAGGGGTCGATGCGCTTATTTCGGGCGACCTAACCTTAAACGCATTAATTTCAGAAGGCGTCTCTACCGATTTTGACTTCATGTCCTTTATCTCCGGTACTTCAGATTATGGGCGGATTGCCATTAAATTAAGTGATGGCGCCACCGGAAAACTTCTTTGGAAATACGAAAAGGTAATTACACGTAAATCGGGGAAAAACACCTACGACATTATTGAAGCCATGATGCGCAAGTCTACACGGAAGTTTCCTTATGATAAGTAAATAGCTATTCGTCCTTGCTGCATTGGTTGCAATAACCAGAAATAAAACCATTAAAATTTACAGATTGGTAACCTTTGGGCAGTTTAACGTCAATTTCATTAGGCAGGCATTCTACTTTTCCGCAGTTTAGACACCGAAAATGAAAATGACTGTGCAGGTGCTTCTTTTCGCCACAGTTAATGCAATAGGCATAATACTGTTTTCCGTCGTCTCCCAATATTTTATGCACAATCCCGTCGTCATAAAAACTGTTGAGCACCCGGTATATGGTTGCCCTGTCTATTACATTACCAATTTCTTCTTGTATAATGTCCTTGTTTACCGCCGTTGAAGCATTTTTTATGGTTTCCAGTATTAACTCCTTTGCCTTTGTATTTCTTTTGTTCTTCACCATTGTATCCAATCTCCTTAACTGTTTTTTTTCCATTGATGGGTTTTGTCCTCAAAGATTTCCTTTCCAAAGATAGGAACCTGTTCTTTTATCATATTTACAATGGCTTCGGTAGCAGCATAGACTTCCTTTCTCCTTTCAGCCGAAACAAATACAAAAAAACAAATTTCGCCTACATTTACTTTGCCCAGGCTATGGTATGTGTGCATACAGGTTAAATTAAACCTCTTAAAAGCCTCCTCCCTGATTTCGTGTAATTTCTCTTCGGCCATTTTCCTATAGCATGAATATTCAATGGCCGAAACTTTTTTTTCTTCAATAACATCGGCACGTACCTGCCCCAAAAAAATATTGTGCGCGCCAATACCGTGTTTTGATTGATGCTTGGCTATTGAATTGGCTATAAATTCTGGAGAAATTGCCCCTTCCATAAAGACCGTTTTCTTTTTATGAACTGTCATTAAATTAATTTTATTTGAAAATATAAATTTACTGAAGAATATCCAGATAAAGAACTTCTTTGCCTTTTTCTATGCAAGCGGTATCTGCTGGAACATACACCAAAACATCTGTTTTTATTAAGCTAACCAGCATGGAAGAACTTTGGTTTTTATGTATCTCTATACCGTCAACAGTTTTGTTTCCACGCAAAAAAAGCGATTTTCCGTTGGAATTTTCTATACTTTCCTTTAAAACAGCCTTTTTAAACCCTCTTTCTTTGCAATTCATTGCCTTTTGTATGGCCGCAACCACATATACCTGAAAATTAATAAAACAAGCGGCAGGATTGCCCGGAAGCCCAAAAAGAATGGTTTTTTCTTTGGTGCCGAAATAAATAGGCTTTCCTGGTTTTTGGTTTATTTTATAAAAATGTTGCATTACTCCCAATGTTTCAAATGCCCGTTCCATTAAATCGTAATCTCCCACCGAAACTCCTCCGGAAGCTATCAATATATCGTAATTTTCAATAGCTTCTTTTAACTTATGCAGCGTATCGTCCATTTCATCAGAAACATAAAAACACCGAATGGTTTTTATCCCCAATTTTCTTAGTAACAATTGAAGCATTATGGAATTACTGTCATAAATTTTACCTTCCTCAAGCTTATCGCCGGGCGGCTGAACCTCGTTTCCGGTTATTAGCAAGGCTACATCTGGGCGTTTGTACACTTTTACCCTGTCAAGCCCCAAAGCGGCCGCATATGCCAGTGCCGAGCTATTAAGCAAGGTATTTTTTGGTATGGCCAGGTCTCCTTTTTTTACCTGTTCGCCCGCAAGCTTGATATTGGTTTTACCGGTATATGGCCTGGCTTGTTTTATATATCCGTTTTTTTCAACTACATGTTCCGCCATCAGTACGGCATCGGCCGAAAATGGAACTTTTGCACCAGTATAAATACGCACGGCCTCTCCTTCTTTTAAAATTATATCACTTATATCCCCTGCTTGGACACAGCCTACAATTTTATAGTTTTCTTCTGATGTAAGCTTGACCGCAAAACCATCCATAGCCGATTGTTGAAAAGGCGGCAGCGAAATAGGCGCATGAACATCTTCGGCCAGCACATGTCCTTCTGCATTTATAATTGATGCTTCTGTTATTGTAGCTGCAATACTTTGTTGAAATACAATCTGAAGCGCTTCATATACGGAAATCATTTATCTTTAATAAATTATTACATCAAAAATAGGTATAAATTTCATTTTAAAGAATAAATAATTAAGTATTAATACTTAATTTTGTTCACGAATACTTATTTTTGATTTAAAAAGCACGATTTAAACTGTCATATTTTTTAAATTACTACCTATGAAGAAGCTACCTCAACTAACATAAAAAGAAAATAAACCAATGAAAAAATTAACCACTACCCTATTTTTAACATTTTGCTTTATACAACTTACTCATAGCCAAACATTCGACCTTTCGGCAGACCTCCGTCCAAGATTTGAGTACCGACATGGATACGGCTCTCTTTTTCCCGATGATACAGACCCAGCGGCCTTTGTTACACAACGCTCAAGGCTTAATTTTAATTATACTGATGAAAAACTAAAACTGATGCTGAGCGTCCAAGATGTAAGCACATGGGGCGATACCCGGCAAACTTCACCAGTAGACGGAAACGATTCGTTTTCATTATTTCAGGCTTGGGCAGAACTAAGCATTACTGAAAATTGGGCCATTAAGGCAGGACGGCAAAGTATTGCTTATGACAACGAGCGTATTTTTGGGGCCCTAGACTGGGCCATGCAAGGCAGGTTTCATGATGCAGCACTTATTAAATACCGAAACGATGGTTTTATGGCCGATGCAGGTTTTGCCTTCAGCCAAACAGAAATATCCAATGAAGGTACCGCATATGATGTTCCGGGCTTTTTTACCTATAAGACCATGCAATACCTTTATGCACAAAAAAGTTGGGAGAAAGCATCGGCCAGTCTTTTGTTTTTGAATACCGGGTTTCAAAATTTTGATGAAGACGATGAGGCCGATGGCGTTTATTACACCCAAACGTTAGGTTCTTATTTTAAGTTTCCTGTTTCCGTAATCGGTATTTCGGGGAGTTTTTACTATCAATTTGGCAAGGCATATCCCGTAAATGTTGATTTAAGTGCCTACGAATTCATGCTTGAAGCAAGCTACAAACCTGTAAACACATTGTTTGCACTGGGCTTTGAAGCCATGAGCGGATCGGATCAAGGTGGGAGCGACAATAATTCTTTTTTCCCGCTTTACGGTACCAATCATGCTTATAATGGATTTATGGATTATTTTTATGTTGGCAACTATGCCAATAGTGCCGGTTTGAACGATCTTTATGGAAAAGTGGTCTGGAAAACAGGAGAAAAATCAGATTTACTTGTTTCTGCACATTATTTTGGTGCCAATGGCGACCTTGCCAATGATGCCGATGCTTATTTGGGCACGGAAATAGACTTGCAATTTACCCAAAAACTCATGAAGTTTGCTACCCTTAAAGTAGGCTACTCGCATATGTTTGCCTCAGAAAGTATGAGCTTGATTAAAGACGGGAGGCCAAACGACAATTCCAACAATTGGGCCTGGGCCATGTTGGTAATCAACCCGACGCTTTTTACGCATACCATAAAATAAATGCCTAAACATTAACTATTTTTGTCAACACATAGCCGTTATCAACATTGCCGGTAATAGTGTCCAGCATATTATTTTCCAAGCTGTTGGCAAATACATTGTCTTGTTTGTTGGATGTATCTGGATTTATGTGGTGCACGTTTGTACTATAGCCCGAACTCGTTAAATCTTCCGGAAAAGCAGATAATGTTGCCGGCATGAGTACCAATGTACCCATGCCAACCATACTTTTTTTTATAAATTTCTTTCTGCCCGCCTTTTATGCTTTTTCTATTTAATTCCCAACCTATCAAAAAAATCTTCCTTATAACTATCGCCAATGGGAATCCTCATATCGTCAATTACTACTTTATTTTTCTGTATTGTTTTTATATAGTGCACATTAATGGCAAAAGACCTGTGTATCCTTACAAAATCCCTGTCGGGCAATTTGCTCAATAAATCTTTAAAGCTCATCAGGGTAAGAATGGGTTTGTTGGTACCCAGAATATGGACCTTTAAATAATCTTTTAGCCCTTGAATATATTTAATTTCTTCAATATTTACTTTTATATTTTCGTAATCTGCTTTAATGAAAATAAAATTTTCTGCCTTCTTTTCTTCTCCTGTAGAGGGAAACACATTGGTTGTCATTGATAAACTTCTATTTGTTATAATTTCTTTTGCCCTTGATACAGCTTTTATAAACCGATGATAGGGTATTGGTTTTACCAAATAATCTACTGCATTGAGTTCAAATCCTTCAACTGCATATTGGGAGTATGCCGTTGTGAAAATAAACAGCGGTTTATTGTCTAATGAATTTATAAAGTCAATTCCGTTAATCTGGGGCATTTCGATGTCGGAAAAAATAAGATCGACCTTCTTTTCCTTTATAATCGAAATGGAATCTAGGGCATTTGTATAAATACCAACGAGCTCGATAAAATCTATTTTGCTACAATATTCCTTAATAAGGTCTATCGCCAATGGTTCATCATCAATTATTATACATTTCATTTTCAGCAATATAAATAGTTAAACTTATTGAATAATAATCCCCATCATTTTCAATTTTTAGTTCGTGCCTGCCCGGATATAGTAATTTTAACCGGTTTTGAACATTTTGCAGTCCGATACCGGAACTGTCGGGCGATTTTTTAATTATCCCGATTTTGTTTTTTATAAAAAAGAAGACATTATCGTTATTAATGGTAATGTTTATTTTTACTTCTGTGTTCCCTTTATAATCTGTTCCATATTTAAAAGCATTTTCTATAAACGATATAAACAATAAGGGGCGTATTACCTTTCCCTTAGCATCTCCGTATATATTTATGGTAACGCGTTCGTGGTTGGAGAGCCGCAACCGTTGCAGTTGTATATAATTGTGTATATAATTTAGTTCTTTTTCCAGGGAAACCATGTCTTTATTGGCCTCATAGATCATGTACCTCATCAATTCCGAAAGGTTTAAAATGGCTTCGGGCGTATCTGAGGATTTTTTTATAGATAAGGTATATACCGCGTTTAGCGAATTGAACAAAAAATGGGGGTTCAATTGGGTTTTTAAAAATTGTAATTCGGAATGTACCTTTTCGTGCTCTGTTTTTTCCCTGACGCGTTCGTTTTTATTCCATTCGACATACATCCTAATAATTGCCCCGATAATAAAATAAAACATCAAATTGATTGTTGGCCCGATAAGCATTCTAAATTTAAAATAGATATTTCCTGCTATGTCGTCTTTTGATAACTGCAAAGGAAAACCGTCAAGAGAATGGGCCCTAATAGACATTACCGAATGGCGTCCGGGTATTGTTCCGGGAATTGGGAACTCCGGGGGCAAAAAAGTATCTACCAGATAGCTACAAACAAGGATTACAAAAACCGAAATCAGTACATAAATTAGTATTCTTTTTTTCAATAAAAAATAAGGCACCAATACATAATAGTTAAGGTAAAATAAGACAATGTTTACCAAAAACCTCGGGGATAAATTAGAAAACACATCAACAACGCCAGTACGGCTGTATGATTGAAAAAGCATTACCCCATATAGGCACGACCACACCAATATGTGCAGTATTATTTCTTTTTTTATGGACTGCTTGTTTTCCATATAATCCTTCTAATTTACCTAATTTTAATTTGCAAGCTGTCCAACACTTCTTTTTGGAGATAGGGTGCCTTTTTATTTTTTAACCGGTTTACCACTAACGAAGCTGTTTTTTTTGCATCATCTTTTGACAAAAATGGTTGTTTTGCGGAAATTGCCGGGATATATTCCTGCCGTATCACTCTAGTGCCTTTATATGTAATTTCGTACCCATAACCACCATTTACATCGATGACAGTATATTTTAGCTTTTCCTCTTGTTTTTCGCTTAAAAAAAACCATCCGAAAATTAAAATACAAACACCTGCCAATATCATTATTTTTGTTTTGTCCCACTTCATATAAAAAACCCATTTTTTTATAAGGGGGCTATCCACACCCCCTTTTAAAACTCAACAAACAAGCAAGTAACACCTTGCTTTAATCTTCATCGTCGTATTCCATATCCGGGAAAAACTCATCCAGGTCGTCGAGGTAAAGGCTTCCGGTTTTTCCTAGCCCTACAAAAGCCCTGCTACCGTTACAAAATGCAATAGCATCTTGCCTGGACGAGCCTTCAAATCCGGTTACTTCTTCCCAGGTGTCATTTAGTGGGTTGTATTGCCAAGCAGAGGCTACAGCCCCATTTTGTGCTCCGCTTACTATATAGCCATACCCGTTTAAAGAAAAGCTTACAGCATTGCTACGCGCAATAGCATAGCTATCTTCTTCATCAAGGTCCAATAATTTAGCCCATGTTTCTGTGGATGGGTCAAACTTCCAAAAATCATCGGTATAAACCCCGTTTGAAACTCCTGTTCCAAAATATACCATATTGTCTATTACAAAAGCTGATGCCGCCCTTTTTTTGTTGCCACCATATCCTTCAATTTCTGTCCAAGCATTTGTAGTTGGGCTGTATTTCCAAAAGTCCTTTCTGTCGTTGTCGCCGTCAAAGCCTGTTCCAAAATAACCATATCCATTTACGCTAAAAGCTGTTGCGCTCCGTCTGGCCGTTCCCGGAAAATTGGCTATTTGTACCCACGTATTTGTTTTTGGGTCGTACTGATAAAAATCGCCCAGCTCATCAAGTCCATCGTAACCAGAACCTATATATCCCTTGCCATCAACATCAAAGCCTACGCCCGCACTTCTTGGAGCACCGGGAAAATCTGCTTTTTGCGACCAGTAATTCCCTTCCATATCATAGCTCCAAAAATCGTTTAGGTAATCATCTCCATCATATCCTACGCCCATATATCCCATTCCGTCAATTGTAAAGGCAGACGAACCGCTACGGGGCCTGCCATCGAATATGGAACGGTCCATCCAATTTCCCATTTCATCATCATCATCATCAGAAGAACAGGCTATAAATACAAAGGTTGTAAACAACAACAGTGCGAAATAATTCAATTTTCTAAATTTCATCATATATAATTCTATTAATTAACTCAATATTATCATTTTCGGAGTAAAACTAATACGAAGGAAAAAGAGTCAAAAATGGAATATATCAACCTGTATTTTTAACAGACCAATCTGCCATTTTTATCTACAAACTGCGCAAAGATTGTTCGTCGATTATATTCGTAAATTGGTATAGACATTCGCCTTGAAAGTAGAATAAGGTTTTTACTGTTTTAATACACAGTTACATTTACCAAAAAAAATACATGAGATACCTTGTTTCTTTAGTTTGCTTGTTAAGTATGTTGGTTGTTTTGTCTTGTACCGAAAGTAGTGATTACGATCCTGATTTTAATGTGGGAGACTCTTTTGCCGATAGCCAATTGAGGGTTATACAAATAGACACACTTTCCCTAGAAACCTCTACCATGCAATTTGATAGTTTAATTACTTCAACCAGCAATAGGATTTTAATTGGGTCTTATAACGATCCAGAGTTTGGAACCATAACGTGTGCTAGTTTTTTTGAGGTGCTCCCTGAAAATTTCAGCATTAATAGTGAAGCTGTTTACGACAGTATTGTTATGTATATGAAATATGACAGTTATTATTACAACGACACACTTCAATTAAACGAAATCCACATAAAAAAGATAACCGAACAGCTAAAACCGAAAAAAGATGCCTTTTACAATACAAGCAATATTGCATACAGCAATGAAGATATAGGCATGTTGGCATACTACCCCCGGCCCATGGAGGGCGACACCATTTCCATAAAAATGGACAACGTTTTGGGAGCGACTATTTTTGATAAAATTCAAACAAAAAATATTACCAATACTGACGAGTTTAAGGCATTTTTAAAAGGTATTACGCTTCGGCCCGGCGGAGAAAGTGGCAGTATTATAGGCTTTTCAACCGATGAAACGCTTTGCTTTATACGCCTTTTCTATTCTACTGCCGGAGAAACCGGAAGCACTCAAGATTATATCGATTTAAAAATAAACAAAGGCAGCGAGCATCCTACCTTTTTTAATCAAATTACCGCCAAGGACGCCAATCAATATCTGGAAAAACTCACCGATCAAGAAGAAAGCATGCCCAGCACTACTTCAGAAAACAAAACGTTTATACAAGCCGGGACCGGAATTACAACGCAAATTAAATTTCCGACCATAAAATCGCTTTACAATATCGAAGGCACCGGTACCATTTTGGAAGCCACTTTGATAATTAATCCTTCCATTGACACCTACAACGATTATTTATCGCTTAAAGATACCCTAAACCTTTACCTGACAGATAGGAACAATGTCCTTTCATCTCAACTTACATATGCTGACGGAACGGCGGTAAAGGCGGTTTTAAACAAGAACAATCTTGAGTTTAACGAAATTTATTATACCGTTCCCATTGGGGCTTATGTAGAGTTTCTGCTTACAAACGAGACCGAGACTGATCAAGCTATTGCCCTGTTGCCAACCGATTACACTTCCAGCGTTGACAGGATGATATTAAATGGCCCTGAATCCGGCAATAATGCCATTAAGTTACAATTAATTTATACCGTTTATGACCGCGAAAACTAAAAACAGCATCCTTCTTTTTATACTTATCATTACCAAAGTTACCGCACAATCCGAAAGTTTAACAAGTTCTCCTTATTCACTTTACGGGCTGGGCGTAATTAACCAAACCAGTATTGGCAAGGTAAATGCCATGGGTTATAGCGGCATTGCCATGAAGTCGGTTGGGTATATCAATAACCTCAACCCGGCATCGTATGCACTGATTCTACAAAACAATTTTTTATACGATTTGGGTGGAAAAGCCGAGATAAACACCTATGCCAACAAGTTTAACATTGAAAAAAATACAAGTTTCAACTTTTCAAACCTTGCCTTTGCTTTTCCCATAACAGAAAAAATGGGAGCCGGGGTAACCCTTATTCCATACAGCCATGTTGGGTATTCTTTGGTAGGGCTCGAAACCAACATAGAAGGTTCTACCGAAACCGTTAAAACCAATGCACAAGGAACCGGTGCATTAAACGATTTAAGTTTTAATTTTGGCTACAGTCCATTTTCAAAATTCAGGATCGGGCTCAATGCCGCCGTGTTATTTGGCAATATTGAAGAAGAGGAATCCTTTAGCCTTAATACTTCTTCTTTTCTTTTGAATGAACAAACCTCCTACTCCGGTATACAATTGGGCATAGGAACCCAATTTGACATTACCGACGATATTTCCCTTGGAGGGATTTTGAAGCTTCCATCAACCCTTAACGGAAGTCTAAGCCGTTCAATCTATAAAACTCTCGACTATAACAGTACAACCGTTGAAGAAAATATTGAAGGTAATGCTGATGATTTTGAACTCCCTTTGCATTTTGGCGTAGGATTTAGTGCAACGCTTTTTGATAAAAATTTATTGTTCAACGCCGATTACCAAAAAAGATATTGGGGAAAAACCGGGCAAAACGACCATATTGGTGAATATACCGATCAAAACATATATGCCCTTGGTCTTGAATATGCCAATAAATCCAGAAACACAAAGTATTTCCAACGCATAGCATATCGGGCAGGTTTTAATTTTGATGATGGCTATCTTTCCGTAAACAACAATAAAATAAACAGTTACAGCATTACCGCAGGCCTTGGCTTGCCGTTGAGTGCCCGTAACAGTTCTGCATTGAACATTTCGTACAGCTATGGTCAAAAAGGGCAAATAAACAATATTCTGATTCAAGAAAATTATCATTTAATTACCATCAACCTTAGTTTACAAGACTTTTGGTTTGTAAAGCGTTTGGTAAAATAAAATACCTTTATTCAACTTGTTTTGACTTTTTAGCCGAATTAAAAAATCAAGACGGGTTTATTGCTTTCTTCTTAAAAAAAGAAACAAGTATACCAAGCCGATCAAAACCACCACGGAAGACAATAAAAATGTTTGCGAAATCCTGATGATGCTATTTTGGTAGTACCAACCCGAAAGCAAGGCCCCAATACCAATTCCCGCTTCCAGGGCGATATACATGGTTGCCATGGCTTTTCCACGCGCTTCCCGCTTGCTCATATCGATAGTCCATGCATTTAACGATGGCGATAGAACGCCCATGCCTATACCGTATAAAACTCCTCCAACAACAAATACAATAAACGAAGATGCTACTCCAATGACAACAACTGCAATGGCCAGCACGATTAAGCCGATAAAGATTAAACTGGTTCTTCCATATTTATCAGAAGCTTTTCCCGCAATAAAACGCACCAACAAAGATGAAACGGTAAAAACAATAAAGAACATCCCTTTATTTTGTATATCAAGGTGCGTGGTCCAGTCGGGAATTAATGTTAAAATAATTCCATATGAAATGTAACACAAAAAGGTGAGGATAGCTGCCGGAAATACTTCTACAGCAATGATGTCCCGCCTGGAAATTTTTAAGAGCGACCAACTGAATTTTCTTTTTGGTTCAAGCGTTTCTTTCATGTTCACTATAATCAACATGGATAAAAAAGCACATACCGAAGAAAGGTAAAAAAGCGTATCAAAAGAGTAATACATTTTAATATAACTTCCAAATGCAGGCCCGACCGCCATTCCTGTGCTATAAAACAGACTTTGCATACCAATGGCCTCGCCCCAGGAGCGTTGCGGTGTAATATCGGCCACATATGCAGAAGTTGCCGTTGGCTTAAATCCTGTAGAAAACCCATGGAGCAGCCTTAAGAACAATAAACCAAAAACCGAGTGAAGCATGGGGTACAATACTCCACAGAGTACACATACCAAAGCACCAAAGATCATCACGGGTACCCGGCCCACGGTATCGGTAATCCTCCCGCTAAAAGGGCGGCACATACCGGCGGTAAAAGTGAACAGGGCAATAATAAGCCCAATGTACTGCGAACCGCCAAGCGAACTTAAATATGCCGGAAGCTCTGGAATAAGCATGTTGTAGCTTGCCGAAAACAACAACGAGCTAAAACACACCATTCCAAATTTTAAATTATATACCGGATGGGTTTTATAATGCACAATTATATTTCTTATTTGACCCATTTTAATTTTAAATATCTTTGTCTTTCATTATGGGCACAAAGAAATAACAAGCTCGTTAAACTGAAAAGGACATTTGTCCGATGTGATAAAAATGATACGAAAAAACGCCGATTTACTTCAGTACATAACAAAAGTGCTTATCCACAAAACCGATAATAAATTGCTTGAGGTACTTTATAGCCCCACTGAAATAATACTGGATCAACGCAAAAAAGTTTTTTATGTGCACATTATAAAATCTGGAATGGCCAAATGCTACCTCACCGAAGACAATGGAAACGATTTTATACAGGAATTTTTTAGCGAAGGCGAAATATTTGGAGAACTTGAAGCCATTAACGGCGATTTAAGCTTTTGTTGCATCGAAGCCATAACTCCAGTACAGGCCTATAAAATAGAAGCGCAGTATTTTAACACGCTTTTGGAAAAAGATCCAACTTTTAACAAGCTAATTTTAAAAGCGCTGGCAAAAAAGCTAAATTATACTGCTATCCGCCATGCTTACAATCAATCGCATACCCTTGAAGACAACTTGTTAAGGCTACAAAAACAATATCCGGCTCTTATAGAACAGATATCCAAGCAAGATATTGCCAATTATTTGGGCATAACGGTACGAAGCTTAAACCGTTCGTTGGCAAAACTAGGTATTTAGAGTAATAAAATGGAGTATATGGTGCTTGAAAATATTCAATACCGCACTATTGCTCGATCCAATCTATGATACTTTCGTCTGTTGGTAAAGTTTTCGGCGAAATTACCTTGGCCACGTGGCCGTTTTGGTCAATGAGGTATTTTTGAAAATTCCAAGCTACTTCAGAATCTTCGACCCCGTTTTTACTTTTTTCGGTTAAAAAATGATACACGGGGTGCATATCTTCCCCTTTTACCGATATTTTGCCCATCATAGGAAAAGTAACCCCGTAATTGGCTTGGCAAAATTTAGCAATCTGCTCGTTATTTCCCGGTTCTTGGCCCGCAAAATTATTGGCCGGAAAACCTACAATAACAAAGTTGCTGTTTTTATATGCATCATAAAGTTCTTGCAATTGTTCGTATTGAGGTGTTAATCCGCATTCGCTTGCCGTGTTGACAATCATTATTTTCTTCCCTTTTAAATCTTCAAAAGAAAAAGTCCCGCCATTAATATCTTCAACCGTAAACTGATAAATTGTTTTATTTTCCATGTTGTCTGTGCTTTGTGCCTTTAGCATCATGCTACATAGCACTAAACCGTATAAAAGTATCTTTTTCAATGGTTTTAAATTTAAATTGAAGGTACAAAAATTATGCATAAAAAAACAATTAACTTATAATTTACAGCCTCTCTGAAGCCTCCTTTATAATTTCCTTCAACCGGGTTTTTAAACTTTCGGGTTGCAATATGGTGGCATAATCGGCAAACATTAAGTACCAACGGGCAAAACCGTTCATGACATCGGTCGTCATAAAAGTCATTTCTACTTCGTTCCCCTCTATTTTTTCCTCTACAAAACCATAATACTTGCAATTGTATTTTATGTATTTGGCTATTTGCTTTTCTATGCGTATTACCACCTTGGTTTTGGCTGTTTCTGTTTCTTTTTTACGGTGGTCTTCCAAAGCACCATGCTCCAACACAAAGGGGGTTTGCGTGCGTTTAATCTGTACCATCCGGTCCGTACGGAATTGCCTGTAATCTTTACGGAGGTGGCAATAGGCCATAATGTACCAAAAATTATTTTCATGAAAAAGGCCTACGGGTTCTATCAATCTATCGGTATGTGCATCGGCATGAAGGGCTTCGTATTTTAAAAATATCTGCTTCTTTTCGGCAATACTTTCAAATATAATTTCCAGTGCATTGGGAATATTTTTATTAAACAAATCTTGTGCCGGCCTTATGGCAATTTGAGATTCTATGGCACTTATCCAATCTTTTTCATGCCCTCGTAAAACCGACCTTATTTTATACATGGCCGCTTCAAAATATGCGCCCAGGGATTCATCGGTGTAGTGCTGCATCAACTTTTCGGCCGCAATAAAACTGCCTGCCTCTTCTTTGGTGAACATTACCGGAGGAAGCCGATAACCTTCCATTATACTATACCCTACCCCTGCTTCGCTTACAATGGGCACCCCCGATGCTTCGAGCGTTCTTATATCCCTATAAATGGTCCTTAAACTTACTTGAAAACGATCGGCCAGATCCTGTGCCTTTACTATTTTTTTGGACTGAAGCTGTATAAGAATAGTAACGATCCGGTCGAAACGTTTTATGGTATCATCACTCATAATGGTTTGACATATATCCCAAAGATAAGACTTCCAGAAAAAGTATGTTTGCTGAAAAGACATTACTTTTTTAATAATAAAATTTTTAGCACCCCTATTTTCATCGGTTCAATTTTTTTGTGTTCTACAAAGTAAAGGCAGGTTCATGACAACCTTATGTCAACAGGGTTTATGTTTAATGAATTTATTTTGAAGGATTTACATATAAAAAAAATAGAAGTATGTTATTATTTTAATCTTTTTTAAAAAAATTTTTTTTCTACTGACATAGGGCTGTCATACACCGCTTTTAACTTTGGTATCAAGAAATAATAATCAGTAAAAAATTTAAATCATGGAAAATTCAAACACATCAACCGCAAAAAGCGCAACAGTTATGACCCCTGAAGAATTATTTGCTCATTGGCAAGGGCACAGAGACCTTACCAGACGTACCATTGAAGCGTTTCCCGAAAAGGAATTCTTTACCTACAGTATTGGTGGAATGCGCACCTTTGCCGAAATGGTCATGGAACTTCTGGCCATAGCCTCGCCCGGGATTAAAGAAATAGTAACTGGGAAAACAGAAGAATTTAAAGAGCATGTTGACCATAAAAACAGTAAAAAGGTAATTTTAGAACTGTGGGATAAAACCACCGGAGAACTCAACGAATACTTTCCTAAAATTAAAGAAGAAGATTTCCATAAAGCCATTAAATCCTTTGGACAATACGAAGGAACGGTACAATCTTCTATCTTCTATTTTATTGATAATGAAATTCATCACCGGGGTCAAGGGTTTGTATATTTAAGAAGTTTAAACATTGAGCCTCCTTTTTTCTGGGAGCGCGATAAATAAAAAAGCTAAAAATGAATGTATTCGTTTTTAAAACCAGTGTAAACAATCAAAAAGACATCAAAAGGTTGCAAAATCCATTAAACCAATTGATGCATCAAAACGAACAGTGGAGTTTCGACCTAGAGGACTGCGATAACATCCTCCGGGTCGAATCTCTTCAAGTAAAAGCCTATAATATAGCCAATACACTTAACATATTGGGTTTTTCTTGTGAAGAGATTTAAAATCTTATGAATCTTTTAAAAAAAACTTATGATTTCAGTAATCGTTACTTACAAAGTAAAAAAGGATTTTGTAGGTCGGAATAAAACCAACATACAAAAGTTTATAACCGATTTTGAGCAGTTAAACACTTCCTTGTTTCAATATAATGTATTTACCAAACAAGATGGAATTACCTTTGTGCACCATTCTCTGTATAAAAATGAAGATATACAAAAAGATGTTTTAAATACCGCTTCTTTTGTACGGTTTCAAAAAGAAAGGGACACCCTTGGTCTTGACGAAAAACCCGAAATTGAATTTATCAATTTAGTGGCGGCCACCAAGCATCAATAGAAAAGGTGTAAATGCTTATTTACTTATAACTATGGAATCAAGGAGCAGGAAAAACCTTGAGTTCTTTAGCTCTTTGATTCCATATTTCTTCCATTTCCTTCACTATACCGGGAAACTGTTGGGCAATATTGGTGGTTTCTGTCCTGTCTTTGGTAAGGTTATACAACTCCCAAGGGGTATCGTTGTGGTGCCTTACCAGTTTATAGCTCCCTTTTCTTAAGGCAGCACCGCCAAAATGCTCCCAAAAATAAACTTTTGTGCTATCTACCGCAGTATTTTCTGTAATAATGGGGAGAATGGAATTTCCTTCGGTTGGGGTTATTCCGTGCTCCTTAAAACTTTTTGGGTATGTGGCACCTGCCAGATCAATACATGTGGCCATTAAATCTACCACATGGGCCGGTTGCTCCCTTACCGCGCCTTTTTCTTTGATCCCTTTGGGCCAATGCACGATAAAAGGAGTTGTAATTCCACCTTCGTATTCTTGGGCTTTCCAATAACGAAAAGGCGTATTGGCCACATTTGCCCATACTGGGCCTATGCCTGCAAGCACGGTTTGCGAACCGGGCAACGAATCTTTTTCTACGGGAAAAATAACCGTTCTTCCGTCTCGTGTACTTCCAGCTCGGTCGAATCCCGGACCGTATTTTGATGGCCTTTCTGAACTTGCTCCATTATCTGACAGAAAAAATATAACTGTATTGTCCAACTCTCCTTCAGCTTCCAATTGGTCTACCAATTTCCCTATGTTTTTATCGAGTATGTCTACCATGGCTGCATGCACTGCCATGGCTTTGGCATCCCAAACTTTGTCTTGGTTTTCGTTCCATTTTTTCTCGGGAAACATAAAATTGGACAATGCCACATTGCTTTTAAGCACGCCTTTTTCTATTAACCGCTTGTAACGGGCTTGCCTAATGGCCCTCCAGCCTTTGGTATATACACTGTCGTATTTGGCAATAACATCTTCTGGTGCTTGTATGGGCCAATGCGGCGCACAATGTGCCACATACAAAAAGAATGGTTCTTTTTGCTTGGAAAATTGCTTTACATAGGCTACCGAGGAATCCCCGATGGCATTGGTATGGTAATAATCTTTTGGGACATCCATAACCTGTTTGTCCCCGTTTACCAAGCTAAACGGATCGAAATAATCTACCACGCCCCATATATTCCCATAATATTTATCAAACCCCCTATGCGTTGGGTAGGTTGCCGTATCAGAAAAGGCACCGTAATTTTCTTGGTGCGCCAGCCATTTTAACTGCTTTTCGCTTTTAAGTTCGTTTGTTTGAGACACATGCCACTTCCCTACCATTCCCGTTTGGTAGCCAACTTTTTTTAATACCTCGGCAATTGTTACGGTATTGTCGCCCAGATAACCTTTGTAGCCCGGCTGGCCCTGATCCATCGTCATGCGCCCTATTCCAGCTTGGTGCGAATACAAACCTGTAAGCAAGGATGCCCTTGAAGGGCAACAGCGCGACGTATTGTAAAAAGCGTTAAACCGAAGTCCGTTTTCGGCAAGTTTATCCAAATTTGGAGTATGTATCTCCCCGCCATAGCAACCTGCATCAGAAAAACCCATATCGTCTGCCATGACAATTACGATATTTGGCCGTTTATCTTCTGAAGCCTTTTTTTCTGAACTTTTTTTACATCCGGAAAGTAAAAGAATTCCTGTTATTAATAGAAAGCCGGTATATCTTGGGCATATGTACTTCAACATCTTGTCTTGCGGTTAATGATTAATAAGAGTTAAAAGTACTTTTTTTATTTAATTTTCAAAAGAAATAATACTAAAACGTTTTATGATACCAATGAAAGTTTAGATGAAATGCCTGTTGCAACTAAAAAATCATGAGAAATCAATGCTGCACGGCTTCCAATAATTTTTGAAAAGAAACAGTGTCCTGAGTTCCCGAGTTCATGCTCTTTAAAGTAAATGTAGCCTCGTCTATTTCTTTTGAGCCTGCCAAAACCACATAAGGGACATTGCGTTTATTGGCATAGGTCATTTGTTTTTTCATCTTGGCATTGTCTGGATACAGTTCGGCCTTAATTCCTGCTTCACGAAGTTTTGTAATGGCTTTTAGGCAATAAAGAGCTTCTTTATCGCCAAAATTTAAGAAGAGGACTTTTGTATTTTCACTTACAGAACCGGGAAACAGCCCGAGTTCTTCCAATACAAGATATATCCTGTCCAGCCCGAAGGAAATGCCGACACCACTTACATCTTTGAGTCCGAAAATTCCCGTAAGGTCGTCGTAACGGCCACCACCGCCAATGGAGCCCATTTTTACCTCGGCTGGTGCAGCAACCTCAAAAATAGCTCCGGTGTAATAGTTAAGTCCGCGTGCCAAAGTAACATCGAGTTCCAAAACAGCCCCTTTCAAGCCAATTGCATCAATGGCATGGAGAATAAATTCCAATTCTTCAACCCCTTTCGTGCCTTCATCAGATTTTGATAATAGTGATTTTAGACTTTTTAACTTTTCAGCATTCGCACCATCAAAAGCAAATAAAGGCTGTACTTTTTCAATAGCTTCTTTGCTTATGCCCTTTTCCAGCATTTCTTTTTTAACGCCATCTTCTCCAATTTTATCGAGTTTGTCCAAGGCAACGGTAAAATCTATCAGTTTGTCTTTGGCACCTATAACCTCGGCAATCCCGGAAAGGATTTTTCGGTTGTTTATCTTAATGGTAACATTTTTAAGGCCAAGTGAATTGAAGACGGTATCATACAATTGCACAAACTCCACTTCCTGCCAAAGTGATGTGGAACCAACCACATCGGCATCGCATTGATAAAATTCCCTAAAACGTCCCTTTTGGGGGCGGTCTGCGCGCCAAACCGGTTGTATTTGATAACGCTTAAACGGCAAATCTATTTCGTTTTGGTGCATTACCACATAGCGGGCAAAGGGAACGGTAAGATCGTAGCGCAAGGCTTTTTCGGAGATTTTAGGGGTCAAGATATTGGCATCTTTTTTTGCAAAAAGTTCATCGTTCACTTTAGAAAGGAAATCACCCGAATTCAAAATTTTAAAAATCAAGCGGTCGCCTTCATCGCCATATTTCCCCATCAACGTTTCAGAGTTTTCAAAACTCGGCGTTTCAATAGGAAGGAAGCCAAATACCTCGAAATATTTCTTAATGGTATTTACAATATAGTTACGCTTGGTAACTTCCTCAGGGGTAAAATCCCTTGTTCCTTTAGCTATGCTTGGTTTTTGTGCCATTATTTTTTTTGGATGTTATGTTTCTATGTTGTTATGTTGTTATGTTGTTATGCTGTTATGCTGTTATGCTGTTATGATGCTATGTTGTTATGGTGTTATGGTGTTGTGTGCAATTTTATTATCAACGCTGAACTCTCAACTCTCAACTCTCAACTCTTAAAGCTATTCATCAATAATATCATCAAAATATCTGTAAAGCTCGCCTTTGGTAATTACCCCGCCTTTTTCAATAAGCTCGAACTTATCTTTATTCACATCTTCAGAATACGCTTTGTTTGCGGTCATTATTTCTACCCCATCTTTTAAAAAGTTACTTTTAAACCACGCAAAGCCCTGTTTTGTTGTTAGGTCCACGCCTGGCTGGTGTATTCTAATGGCGATAAGCTTCATTTCTTTATTTCCAAGGTAAAAAAGGTGCATTTCGGTAGCAGAGATATTTTCAATATAATGTACTTTCCCTAAAACTCCTTCCCAGATTAAATCGCTAAACACATCTATTTCTTCTTCGGCTACTTGGGGTTTGTTCTTTTTTATATCATCCCACTCATTGGCGGTAATAGATTGTGTAGCCAAAAAATTAATAAATTCTGGGTGCATTTCTTCCAACTGCTCTTTTGTAAGTCTTCTATACTTCACCTATCTGCTGTTTTGTTTAAGGTTTTGTGTTTGCAAAAATAAAAAAGAGGCTGATAAAATTAAATTTTTACCAACCTCTTTTATGTTATGCTGAATTGTTAATTACTTAGCTTCTGCAATTACTTCAAAAGGGAAATTAACTATTACTTCCCTGTGAAGCCTTATAGTTGCTTCATAAGGGCCGGCAACTTTTACGTTACCACCTAAAATACTGATGTATTTCTTTTCTATGGCTATGTTTCCTTCTTTTTGAATGGCTTCAGAAAGGTCTGCATTGGTTACAGAACCAAATAATTTGTTTCCGGTACCGGCCTTAGCAGTAATTTTTAATTCCAATCCTTTTAATTGGTCTGCTATTTTTTGAGCATCGTCAACAATCTTTTTCTCTTTAAAAGCTCTTTGCTTTAAATTCTCAGCCAATACTTTTTTAGCAGAAGCGGTAGCCAGAATTGCTTGACCTTGCGGTATTAAAAAGTTACGTCCGTAACCGTTTTTTACAGTTACCACATCGTCTTTAAAACCTAAATTTTCTACGTCTTTCTTTAATATTAATTCCATGGTTACCTTGCTTTTATTTTAATAAATCTGCTACATAAGGCATTAAAGCTAAGTGACGAGCCCTTTTAATGGCTACAGAAACTTTTCTTTGGTACTTTAATGAAGTCCCGGTTAACCTTCTTGGTAAAATTTTACCTTGTTCATTAACCAATTTCAATAAAAAGTCCGGATCTTTATAATCAATATATTTGATGCCCGACTTTTTGAAACGACAATATTTTTTTGTCTTATTGGTCTCTATGTTCAATGGGGTAAGATATCTAATCTCCCCGTCTTTCTTTCCTTTTGCTTGTTGCTCTATAGATGACATAATGATTAAGCTTTTTCGTTAAGTTTTTTTCTTCTTTTCTCTGCCCAAGCGATTGCGTGCTTATCCAACTTAACAGTTAGGTAACGCATAATGCGCTCGTCGCGTCTAAATTCTAATTCGAATGGCTCAATTGCTTCTCCGGCAACTTTAAATTCAAAAAGATGGTAAAAACCACTTTTTTTGTTCTGGATCGCGTAGGCTAACTTTTTAAGCCCCCAATCTTCTTTCGATACAAATTCTGCCCCTTTTGAGGTTAAGAAATCTTCAAACTTCTTAACTGTTTCCTTTATCTGGGTCTCAGATAAAACGGGATTAAGAATGAAAACAGTTTCGTAATGATTCATAATCTGAATAAATATTATTAAATTTAAGGGTGCAAAAGTAAAATTAATTATTATAATAACAAAGTGCGACATGAATATTTCGATGAAACAAGGAGAAAATTCCCCTCTTACCCACATATTTTCCCTATTTCACAACATTTTCTTTGTTTCACCTTTGTTTTTTCACTAAAATTGTTGTGTTCAAACATCCAACCACTTAGCTGATAGAAATATGAGAATGAATTGTATTATCGTAGACGACTCGAGCATTCAGCGTATGTCTGTTGCCAGATTAATCAAGAACCACCCCATGCTCAACCTTGTGGCAGAGTACAGCAATGCCATTGAAGCAAGAAATGGCCTGAAGAAACAAAAGATCGACCTTATCTTTTTAGACATCGAAATGCCTGTAGTCAATGGCTTTGACCTCTTGGAAGCCCTTAACGAGCCTCCGCAAGTAATCCTAATCACCGGAAGTGCGCAATATGCACTAAAGGCATTTGATTATGATGTTACCGATTACCTTCATAAACCAATAACCCAGGAACGCTTTGAGGCTTCTGTTAAAAGGGCTCAGGAAAACTTTAAACTAAAAGTGGCCTCCAAAGAAGACGACGATCATATTTTTGTAAAAAGCAATCTTAAGAAAAGAAAGGTTTTTTTAAATGAAATCAATTGGGTGGAAGCTCTTGGCGATTATATTAAACTGGTTACAGATGAGGCAAACATTGTTATTCTTTCTACCATGAAGGCCTTTGAAAACGAACTGCCGGAGGACCGCTTTTTAAGGATCCATAAATCGTACATTGTAAACCTGGACAAGGTAGAAAAATTTAACAGCAAAAACGTAGAGGTAAACGGAAAGCAAATTCCGCTCAGCCGAAACAAAAAACAAGAACTATCTGAAGCATTAAACAATTCATAGTTCAAGACGTTAATAGGCGTCTACATTATAAATTACCCTAACACTCCTATAGGCTGCAATGGCCTGAAAGCTTTTATCTATTTTTTTGATGGCCGCTTTTGTCTGTACAACAGATTGATGGTACGGTACCTTTACTACTATATTTTTTAAATATTCATTTCTTATTCTTGAAACCGGGGGAAACTCGGGCCCCAGAATGTCTGTTTGTGTATGGGCATCAAAAACGGTGTGCAGGGCTTTTGCAAACCATGCGCTTGCCTCGTTTACCTTATTGTAGTCTTTGTGCTTAAACACCATTTTTATAATTCTTGTAAACGGCGGATATTTAAATTGTTTCCGTTCGTTGAGCTGGTCCGAAAACATATCGGCATACCTATTTAACGACGCCTGCTGCAATATTTGATGAAACGGATTATAGGTCTGTATAATAACCTTCCCTCTTTTTTGGGTACGCCCGGCACGTCCGGCAACTTGTTGTATTAATTGGAAACTGCGCTCATGAGCCCTAAAATCGGGGAAATTCAACAAGGTATCGGCATTCATGATGCCCACTAAGGACACATTTCTAAAATCGAGGCCTTTGGTAAGCATTTGCGTGCCCACCAAAATATCTATTTCCTGTTGCTCGAAAGCGTTTATTATTTTTTCGTAACCGTATTTGCCTTTGGTGGTATCTGAGTCCATCCTGCCCAATTTGGCCTTTGGAAAAATCTCCTTCAGCTCTGCTTCTACCTGTTCCGTACCAAAGCCTTTTGTATCAAGCTCGCTACTGCCGCAAGCCTGGCAGGCCTGTTGCATCGCCATGGCATAACCGCAGTAATGGCAACGGAGCTGGTTTCGGTATTGGTGATAGGTTAAACTTACATCGCAATTTGGACATTGTGGCGAGTGGCCACAGGTTTTACATTCCAAAATGGGTGCAAATCCTCTTCTATTTTGAAAGAGTATTACTTGTTCGCCATTTCCCAAAGCTTCCTGGATTTCGTCCATAAGCCTGTCGGAAAAATGACCGTTCATTCGTTTTTTCTTGAGTTTATCCTTTATATCGGTCAGCTCGATATCGGGCAACAATACATCTCCAAAACGCCTGTTAATTTCAACAAAGCCATACTTTTCCCGCTTGGCATTGTAATAACTCTCTATACTTGGTGTGGCGGTCCCCAACAATGTTTTTCCTTTGTGCATGCCCGCCAAAACAATGGCCGAATCCCTGGCGTGGTAGCGCGGTGCAGGGTCGAACTGCTTAAAGGAAATCTCGTGTTCTTCATCAACAATAATCAACCCCAAATTGGAAAACGGCAACAAAACAGCCGACCGGGCGCCCAATACAATTTGAGCTTTGGGTTTATTGTGCAAAATATTGTTCCATGCCTCTACTCTTTCGTTTACAGAGTATTTTGAGTGGTATACGCTTACCTTTTCGCCAAAATAATCTTGCAGGCGTTTTATCAACTGGGTTGTTAGTGCAATTTCGGGCAATAAATAAAGTACCTGTTTTCCACTGGCTATAACCTGTTCTATCAATTTTACGTAGACCTCTGTTTTTCCGGAGGAAGTAACGCCGTGCAAAAGCACGACATCGTTGGTTTTAAAATGTGCTTTTATCTCGCCTAATGCTGCGGCTTGATATTGGTTAAGTTCTTTTAATTGCGTGGTTTCCATCTCTCCAAAATCCACCCTGTCCTGCTGGAGATGGTATTCAACCAACACCTCTTTATCGATCAGGGCTTTTATAATGGATGCCGAAGCCCCGCTTTTTTCTTCCAGCTCTTTTATCTTGATGGGCTTTTTGGTGGAAGCTTCCAACGAGAAAAGCGTCATGATAACGTCTTTTTGTTTGTGGGCCCTTTTGTTTAATGTATCGAGCAATTGGTTGAGGTTTTCATCAGAAGCATGTTGTTCGGCCAGTTTTACATAACGCACCATTTTAGGCTTGTACTGCTCGTATATTTCTTCTTTAAGCTTGATAACATTTTTATCCAAAAGCCTTTTTAAAACCGGTAGAATATTCTTTCTGTCTACAATACCGCTTACTTCGTGCACCTTTAGCATGGACTGATGTTGGAGTGCCTCGTAAACCAGCCATTCGTCATCCTTTAAGTTATCTTCAAGGACCTCATCAAAATTATCGTTCTTTAAAATAAGGGTTTCGCTTTCCAACAAAAACGCAGACGGAACGGCCGCCTTAAAGACTTCTCCCAGCGTACACATATAATACGAAGCAATCCATTCCCAATGTTTTAATTGTTTTTCGGTAACAATTGGAGCTTCGTCTAGTATTTGGTCTATCTCTTTAGGCTTGTATGCTTCGGGCGGGTTATTGTGAACGGCATATACAAGTCCCGTATATATCTTGGATTTGCCAAAGGGAACAGCAACCCTCATTCCCGCACGGATAAACGAAGCTTCCCTTTTGGATATCGCGTAGGTAAAAGCTTTTTCTATAGGAATAGGTAGAACTACATCTATAAAATGCATTTTTTGGGTTTCAGATTGTTCGTTGTTCGTTGCTTGTTTGGTTTTGGATTTCTTTTATGTAGTTATTAGTTAACCCTGTGCCATTCTTGGGTCCTAAACAAAAAAGCAATATAGCCCCTTACGTTTAAAATATCGCTATTGTCTTCGTCTACCCATATTTTACATTTGTATTCTTTCCCCTTTTCCGGATCGAGTATGGTTCCGCCTTCGTACTCATCGCCATCTTGATGAAGCCCTTCAATAATAACCATCCCCAAAACCGGTTTGTCCTTTTTGGCACCTTCACATTTATCGCAAACAACATCTTGACGGTCTTTATTGAGTATTTCTACTACTTTGCCATATACCTTTCCATCTTCTTCATAAATATCCACAATGGATTTTTCTTTTCCGGTACTATCGTCTATGGTTTTCCATTTTCCAAATATGGATTGTGCATGTGACGCAAACCCTATACATAAAAACAACCCCGTAAATAGTATTATCTTTTTCATCTTCTTATAAATATTTATTTGTTAGAAATTTCGCCTTAAACTCCTTAATGAAGCATTCAACTCGAAGCCCAAAAGAAGAATATTCGAATTAATCCAAATATAAAGCATTAATATGAGTAACGCTCCAATGGACCCGTAAATTTCATTGTACTGAGAAAAATTTTCAATGTAAATACCAAAAAAATAAGTAGTTACAATAATTAAAAAGGTGGTAAGCATGGCTCCTGGCGAAAAGAATCTTGTTTGCCGTCCTTCCGAAGTACCAAAATAATACAATAGTGCCGTTGTTAAAAAAGTAATAATGATAAAAAATAAAAATCGACCTATCTGCACCCCTATGGTGTCTCCAGTTTCTATATCGATTCCATTTGTTTTTGCAGCCAGATCGCTTAAGTACTGAACTATATATATTTCATAAAAAATAAACCCGATAACGCTTGCCAAAAAAATAAAGGCCATTAGCAAAGCCACGCCAACCGCAACAAAATATTGCTTGACTATATTTCTGGTTATAACAACATGATATGAGGTTTCGAACCCGCCAAATATGGCATTGATTCCATTGGCCATTAAGAAAATGGACAGGAAAAACACAGACGACAATAGCCCGCCCCTTTGTTTCCCTACGATATCCTCGATAATGGAGTCGAAAAAATTGGCGGTTTGCGGAGGCAGCATACTTTCTATAAAATGTATAAAATCTCTTTGAAAGCCTTCTATGGGCACATATGGGATAAGGTTAAGTATAAAAAGCAAAAAGGGAAAAAGTGCCATAAAAAAACTAAACGAAATAGCGCTTGCCCTATAAGTTAACGCCCCCTTGATGATGCCTACAAAGTACATTTCCAGCAAATCGTAAATAGAAAGGCCTTCAAAGCCGGGCAACCTGATTTTTTTTAACAGCTTTACAAAGTAATTTACAATCGGTATTTTATTTAATTTATCTTCAATTTCTACCGACATGCTACACTGCTTTTAAACTTAGGTCCATGTTGTAAACAGAATGCGTTAATGCCCCAGATGAAATGTAGTCTACACCACATTCGGCATACAACCTGATTGTTTTTTCGTTGATGCCGCCGGAAGATTCGGTTAAACATTGCTTGTTTATCAAAGCTACGGCCTTTTTGGTGTCTTCGTAGTTAAAATTGTCCAGCAATATTCTATAAACACCGCCAGCGTTTAAAATGGTTTTTACTTCTTCCAGGTTTCTGGCCTCTACAATAATTTTTAGGTCTTTGCCCGTATTTTTTAAATATTGTTTTGTTTTGGAAATAGCTTCGGGGATACCTCCGGCAAAATCAATATGGTTGTCTTTCAACATAATCATATCATACAGCGCAAACCTGTGGTTCTCGCCGCCGCCTATTTTAACGGCCCACTTTTCCAGTGCCCGTATACCGGGGGTGGTTTTTCGTGTGTCCAGTATTTTTGTCAATGTTCCTTCAAGCAGCTTTACATAACTTTGGGTTTTGGTAGCTATGGCACTCATTCGCTGCATGGCATTGAGCACCAAACGTTCTGCCTTTAAAATAGACTGCGAGCTTCCTTCAACATAAAAAACGATATCACCGGGTTTTACATAGGCTCCGTCTTCTATCAATACTTCTACTTTTATTTGGGTATCTATATATGCAAAAACCATTTTTGCAAACGCCACCCCCGCTAAGACTCCCTTGTCTTTTACCAATAATTTTGCCTTTCCCTTTGCTTCTACCGGTATGCATGCCAGTGAGCTGTGATCTCCATCGCCTACGTCTTCACGGATGGCATTTTTTATAATGAGTTCAAGCTCATGCTGAAACTGCTCTTTCGATATCATATCGCATTGTTTTGCGCTAATTTATAAAATTAGTTTCTAGATACGAATTTGTATGATTTTATTTTGCTTTTATATTTATGTGAAGCTAAATAAAGTACGCAAATGCGAAAGTTTTATTAGGATGCATGTTATGACCTATGTGTTTTTATTGTTTATTTTTGTTTTTATGAACATCAAACTTATTGCTGTTGGAAAAACAGACGATCGAAACCTTATTTCCTTAACAGACACGTACATACAGCGTCTTGGGTTTTATGTGAACTTTAATTTTGAGATTATTCCAGATATAAAAAATGTAAAAAACCTATCGGAAACACAACAAAAAGAAAAAGAGGGCGAACTTATATTGAAGAAAATAGCGCCTACCGATGTTTTAATTCTCCTGGATGAAAACGGCAAGCAATTCTCTTCTGAAGGTTTTGCCGATGAATTACAAAAACACATGAATAGCGGGGTTAAACAACTGGTTTTTGTTATTGGCGGACCTTATGGTTTTTCAGGTGCTGTTTACAGTAAATCGAGAGGTAAATTATCCCTTTCAAAAATGACATTCTCGCACCAAATGATACGTCTTTTTTTTGTAGAGCAACTCTATCGCGGGTTTACTATTTTGAGAAACGAGCCTTATCATCATAGGTAATAACCTGAGTTCGATTATTCTGACTTTGTCAAAACGCTTCTCCTATTCTAAAATATATGCCCCAATCGTCTTTTCCAACTGCGGCATCCAGACCAATATTAAACTTTACTTTTTTAAATGCTTGGTAACGGTAGCCTACCCCAGCACCGGGGTATAAATCCCAATTATATGCCTCGGCGTCCGAACCATAAATTGTGGCAACTCCCGCAAAACCTACCAAGCCCATCTTTTTGGCAAAATTATAGCGGTATTCTCCTTGTATGGCCATAAGTCCGTCGCCACGAAATTCCCCCTGAGAATACCCCCTAATGTCTTTTCCCCCAATGGTTTGTTGTTGTTGGAAGGCAATGTCGCCCAAGCCAAATTTACCGGAAAAACGTGCCGCAATAAGGTCCCTACCATTTTTCATGGGGATGTATTTGTTGTATTCTGCCAGTATTTTTTCGGCAGCAACATCGTTTCCGAACCATTCGGGGAAAGAAATCCACCGTAATTGTACCTTTTCGCCAGACATGGGATAATATATGGCATCGCGGGTATCGTAAAGTGTATTTAGTTCTATTCCATTGGTTTCCACCACTGAAGGCGGTTGTACATCGTCTTCGTAAACCGTATTGTAATGGGCATATGTATAAGTAACGCCGCCATAAAGGTTCTGCACAATCCTTCGTTGGGCACCAATGCTTACTACGGTTGCTTTTGTACCATAATCGTAAAACCCGGGAACAACGTCTTGGTTTTCTAAATAAAACTGCGAGTTATAATCGCCATTGAAAAAGAAAAATTTGGCCCTCCACTTGTCTTCATCAAAGAAAAACCTATTAAAAAAGGCAATAAAATAAGAGTTATTCGTGGAGTAAACGCCCGAAAGCCCTGACATGGATTTTGGAGAGACTTCATCGTTTTTGTTTAATTTGTACATCATCATGGGTATGGCACCAAACATAAACTCCAAATTCCTATTAAAATTTAAAAAGGGCATTACCGTAATATCTATGTTTTTATCTTTTTTTTGAATGCTGTCCGACTCTTGCTTTTGTGCAGAAACTATGGAGCAACTACATAAGAAAGAAATTATAAATATATATTTTTGCATGGTCCTGTTTTTGCTTAATAGGAATGGAATGTTTAATAAAGATACGACCAAAAAACAAGAAATTAACAAAAATTCTTACAAGCCGAGTAATGAAATTAGTATTTGCCACACACAACCTCAATAAGTTAGCAGAAGTCAAAAAAATAATACCAAACCATATTGAGCTTTTAAGCCTTGAAGATATTGGGTGTACCGAAGCTATTGAGGAATACGGAAAAACAATAGAAGAAAACGCCATGATCAAGGCCGCTTATGTATACAATACGTACAATGTAAACTGTTTTGCAGACGACACCGGCCTTGAAGTCGAGGCACTTGAAAATGCCCCAGGCGTATATTCGGCAAGGTATGCGGGGCCACAAAAAGATACCAACGCCAATATGGACAAAGTTTTAGAAGAGTTAAAACCACATGAGAACAGGTCGGCACGCTTTAAAACCATTATCGCTTTATATACCCATGAAGGAAAAAACTTGTTTGAAGGTATTGTTGATGGTATTATAACCAATGACAAACGCGGAGACAAAGGCTTTGGTTACGATCCCATTTTTCAGCCGGACGGCTACTCTAAAACGTTTGCCGAATTAACTTCAAAAGAAAAAAACAATATAAGCCACCGCGGAAAAGCCATGAAAAAACTTACAGATTATTTAAAATAAACCTATTAAAACAACACCAACCATATGCAAAAATATTTTAGCTTTTTATGCGCATTGCCTTTTCTGATACTTTCCCTGCAAACGGTACATGCACAAGAAAAAATAACCCCTACAGACCACATAGAGATTGTGGGCCTAGTGGAAAACAATCTTGACATACAGATTGCCGACCTTGAAAAATATAATAGCCAAACGCTCCCAGACCTGGTTATTACCAGCCATAAGGGCGATTATAGAAAGGAACTAACACAATTAAAAGGGATCTTGTTAATTGATCTTTTAAAAGAGGTAGTTATTAAAGCAGATAGCCCAAAAATTTTAAGTGAATATTATTTGATTTTTGAAGCTTCAGATGGATATAAGGTAGTATATTCATGGAACGAACTGTTTAACTCGCCCACGGGGTCGCATGTTTTTTTGATTACCCATAAAAGCGGAACCGGCATAACCAAAATGGAAGACCGTTTACTTGTAGTTAATACCAACGATATACAAACTGGACGGCGACATATAAAAAGCTTGAGCAAAATTACCGTAAAACGCGTAGATTGATTTTTATGAAACTCTATTATAAAAACATTGAAGAAAAAGACCTTGAACTGGTAAAGGAAATATACGATTGGTACATTGCAAATTCTACCGCAACTTTCCATACCGATCCCATAACCATACAAGAACTTAAGGAACTTTTGTATTTTAATCATTCTTTGTATGATTCTTTTTTAATTTATGCTGATGATGAACTTGCCGGTTATTGCTTTACCACACATTTTAAAAAGCGACAGGCATACAACGGCACCGCAGAAGTTACCATATATTTAAAAGATGGTTTTGGCGGAAAGGGCATCGGGAAAAACACCTTGTCTTTCTTGGAAGAAAAAGCAAAAGGCAAAGGCATTAAAAATTTATTGGGCATAATTACCGGAGACAATACCGGAAGCATAGCCTTGTTTGAAAGGATGGGCTATTTTAAATGTGCCCATTTTAAAAATGTGGGCGTTAAGTTTGGCAAAGTGCTGGACGTTGTCGGTTATCAGAAAGAAATACAAGAATGACCAAAATTATAAAACGGACGCCTATAATCTAAATTTGAAGCATTTCAAAGAATTTATAAGAATGCTGTTGATTGAAATCTGATATTTATAGTTATCTATTAACAATTAACAGCCAATAATAAAAAAAGCGGACTCGTTTTCACGAGCCCGCTTTTATCAACAATATGAAACAATTTTTGCCTTTATACAAAGGCCAATCTAACTAATTATTACATTTCCCAACCTTTGCGGTATTCCCTTGTAACAAATTGGTTGGCATCTTCAAGGTTGGTAATCTTCATGTTTTCTCCGTCCCACAATAGTTTTTTTCTACCGTAAAACTCCTCGTTCCTGCCACTTTTTCTTTTCAGCATATAACTACGTATGGCCAAGTTCCCCATAAGTACGGTTTCTGTCATTGGTCCGGCATAATCAAACGAAGATGTCAAGCCTTTATGCTCTTTGCTTCCAAAACCAGCCTTACATGCATCTACCCATTTGCGTTGGTGACCGTATTCTGGCTCTGGCATATCCTCTACTTCGGGTCCAAATTCCGTAGTACCGTCGTTTAAGTATAATTTTGGCATCAATGGCGAACTATCGTTTATGTTTGTAGAAATAATACCCTTTTCACCATGGATAAGAACCCCGTTTGCACTTCCGGAACCTCCAATATCGCTATCGGCCGGAATAATATCTGGATGCGACGGGCGGATACCGCCATCGCTCCATGTCATAACAATAGGAGCTTTTGATTTCTCGGTTGCATCAAAATTCAAGGTAATAAACGAAGACGGCGGACAACCCTTTGGATGGTAGTCCGGAGTCCACATTTGCGAATATACAGAACTTACGCTGCATTCGGCAGCCGTTGGGTACATAAGGCCTAGGGTCCTAAACGGAATATCGATAAGGTGACAGCCTACATCTCCTAATGCCCCTGTGCCATATTCCCACCAACCTCTCCAGTTGAACGGGTGTATGTTTGGAATATATGGAGTTTCTTTTGATGGTCCTAACCAAAGATCCCAATGAAGCGCTTCGGGTTTTTTGCTTGGATCTGGTTTTGGCATGGCACCACCTTGAGGCCAAACGGGACGGTTGGTCCATACTTCTACCTTGGTAATGTTCCCTAGTTTGCCAGAATCTACCCATTTTTGAACCATGCCCAATAATGGGTTTGACCCACCTTGGTTCCCCATTTGGGTTACTACTTTTTGATCTCTTGCCATTTGCGTAAGCATACGGGCTTCCCTAATATTGTGCGTCATGGGTTTTTGCACATATACGTGCTTATTCCTTTCCATTGCATATTTTGCTGCTGGCCCATGTACGTGGTCTGGCGTAGAAATGGTCAGTGCATCGATATCTTTTTCTTTATCGAGCATCTCCCTAAAGTCTGCATACAATTTTGCTTTCGGAAACTTTTTAACGGTTTTGGCAGCCGACCCCGAAAAGTCAACATCGCATAAAGCTACTACACGTTCGCGACCGTTTACAGAAGCATTCACGATGTCGCTGTGCCCTTTTCCTCCTGCACCAATTGCTGCTAGGTTTAATTGATCGCTAGGCGCAATAAAGCCTACGCCACCTAAAACATGCCGGGGAACAATCATGAATGATGAGGCCATGGCCCCAGTTTTAATGAAGTTTCTCCGAGATGCTATTTTAGAGGTGTTCTTTTTCTCGCTCATAATTTTAAAACTAGGTTTAAGTTAATTACGTTATTATTTACAATCCTAAAACGTTTTAGCATACTGCTATAAAATAAAGGCTTTCAAGCCATTTTTTTTGTTTTAGGTTTTAAAGATATAAAAATATAGGCTCGCTTTTAATATTTTAACAATAAAGTTAGTTTTTACTTTTATTCATTGGTTTGCATTAAAAGTCCGTGCAGCAGTCCTATTTTAAATGGAATGCCACACAAAAGCGAGCATCTTTTTATGGTTCGGTAAATTAACTGTTGGCAAACTCCTTTAAGCAGTTTACTACATAATCCAATTCTTCTTTTGTATTGTATTTTGAAAATGAAAAGCGAACCGAAGGCTTCTGTAGGTCTTCTTCACTTAAAATTTCGGTGAGTACGTGAGAACCGGTACTGCTTCCGCTTTGGCAGGCACTTCCTTTAGAGCAGGCAATACCCTTAATATCCAATTGAAACAATAGCAGCGCTCCTTTTTCAGCAGAAAAAGGCAAACAAACATTTACAAGGGTATAGGTGCTTTTATCGTTGGAAGCGCAATTCCCGTTAAATTTCACTCCGGGCAGGGCACTTTCTAACGACTCCATAAAATAGTTTTTCAAGCCTGTTACATATGCACGTTCTTCATCAAGATTTTCATAAGCCAAGACAAATGCTTCTTCAAGGCCAACAATGTTATGGAAAGGCTCGGTACCGGCCCTAAAGCCCCTTTCCTGCTCTCCTCCGTGTATTAATTGTTTTAAAGGGATGTTTTTTCTTATGTATGCAAAACCAATACCTTTTGGACCGTGAAATTTATGCGCGGCCGCGGTAAGAAAATCGACCTTTGTTTTTTGAAGGTCCCATTCCCAATGGCCAATAGACTGGACCGTATCTGAATGAAACAATGCATTATATTCTTTACAAACATCGGCAAACGCATCGATATCAATCATATTACCGATTTCATTGTTTACGTGCATCAGGCTCACCAATGTTTTAGCCTCGCTGTTTTTAAGGAGTTCTTCCAGGCTTTCCAAACTTGGCGTTCCGCAATTGTTCAAATCAACATACGAAACCTTCACCCCATACTCTTGTTCCAATTGCTCAACGGTATGCAGCACGGCATGATGCTCTATCTTTGAAGTTATAAGGTGCTTCACGCCCAAATCCCTAACAGCGCACCTCAGTATCATGTTATCGGCTTCTGTTCCACCAGAGGTGAAAATAATCTCAGACGGACTGGCATTAAGCTGCTTGGCAATAGTCTTCCGGGCCTTCTCGATTTGCGTTTTGGCCGATCGTCCAAAACTGTGGGTAGATGAGGGGTTCCCGTAACAATTTGCCAAAGCTTCCTGCATTTTGGCTATCACTTCTTCTCTTACCTGCGTAGTAGCAGCACTGTCTAAATAAACTTTTTGCATGGGCACAAAAGTACTTTTATTTAAAATTATTCGCAATAAATTTCGTTATAACTTAGTATGTTTTACATTTGCCTATCATTAATTTTTTTGAAATGAGAAAGATTTTCTTCTTTGCAGTATTAATTCTATGCGCCTCTTGTGATGACGGAGATATTGTTATAGACCCGCTTACCTTCGACAATACCGACATACAACCGGCGTGCGGCGATATTACCTTATTTAAGATTTCCGACAACAAAGAGGAAGCCCTTATAATGAAAATTAGCCCCAGTAGTAGTACCCCCCCTGTTTTTACAACGGTAGACACCCTAAATTTCACCATAAATAATGAGGCCAATAAGGTAGTATATAGAATTTTTGATGACGAAGTCAGCAATTCTTATTTCTGTCAGGACGTGCCACCAACTACGCCTTTGGCTACCGAGGAATGGTATGCTCCCAGCGGAACCATACAAATAATAACCACTGTTGAAGACGACGACCAAGATGGCGTGCCCACAAGCCAGGAGGGAGTTGTTTATAATGACGATGGCACCGTAAACCAAGAAGAATCCAGAGATACGGACGGCGATGGTTTTCCAGATTATATTGATAATGATGATGATGATGATAATATTTTAACTAGTGAAGAAATTGATTTTGACGACCAAAAGCAACTAATTTTAATTGACACAGATGGTGACGACACCCCGAACTATCTTGATGCAGACGATGATAACGATAATATTCCCACCATTGATGAAGACCTTAATGGCGATGGAAATCCTGCCAACGATACCACTGATATTGATGGGGAAACCATCCCTAATTATTTAACAACTGTAGCTGCCGTAGAAACAACCAATCATTTTGGCAGGAAAGCAAATAAATATCAACGCATCTATACCAGTGTTATTAAAATAATCAATGGTTTCCAGTTGGTAAACGAAGGTGACGAGGAAATTAAGTACGATGTAGACGAATATTATTTTGGTACGATTGAAACCCCGATATCACAAACAGAAAAACTGTAGTTATTAATTTAATTATGAATTTTGGTATACATATACTTCTGTTGCCCCTAAACCATAGGTTCGGTAATCTGCGTCGTAATAAGTAACATTGTCGTACCGGCCAAAAAGATATTCCAGTTCGGTTTTGAGTATCCCTTGCCCAACGCCGTGGATGAACACAATTTTTTGTATCCTGTTTTTCAATGCAAATTCCAATTGTCCTTTTGCGGTGTCAAGCTGTAAGTTCAACATGTCAAAACTGGTCATCCCCTTGGTAGAAGGCGTTAATTTTTCAATATGAAGGTCTACTTCCATTGGGGGAAGCACTTTTCCCATTTTCGGGGAACGCTTTTTACGTTTTTCCCCTTTTTGTTTTTCCCTGACCGCCTCAAAAACATCTGCATTTGTAACTTTTAAGGTGTCGTCCTTACCAATTTTTATCAATTCGTTGCTTGAAAATTTCAAATTAAAACCTTCATTGGTAGTTACGGTTACCATATTATTATCGACCCCAATAATTTTACCCTGTATGGCATCGTCTATGGTTTCGACCAAATCGCCTTTTTGGAGTTTCATGCTAAAAATCTTTTAATTGATCGTCCAGGCTTTTGGTCTCTTCATTTTTGTCCTTTTTTGGGTTTTCCTTTACCCAGAGCCTTGTAGACCGGTAAAGACCGAACATAAGTAATATAAAACCAATTATTTTTAAGTACTTGTCATATTCCGAATTATCGTCAAAAATAAAAATCATTACAGCCCCGATAATTATACACAAAAAAGAGAATAACTTCATGCCTTCTATAAATTTAGTATTGTTTTTATTGACAAAAATAATACTTTGAGATGGGTTAGGTTTAAGAAGTTTTTAATAAGTTTACAATAGTTTTAAAGATATTACGCACTTTATGACAACATTTATGCTCATAAAAGCTGAGGAATATATGCTTCCCTGCTTAAATAAAAAGCTATTTGGCGTAGAATGCCTAGGCTGTGGAATACAGCGTTCGGTTGCTTTAATATTTCAAGGGGAGTTTATGGCGGCCTTTAAAATGTACCCTGCTATTTACACGCTTATATTACTTTTTATATACTTGGGCTTCAATAATTTTTATAAAATAAGATATGCCAATAAAATTTTAGTTTTTTTATTGGTTTTAAACTTTGCCATAATTGTCGGCAATTATATTTTAAAATTAACTAATCAATATTAATTATGGAACAACAAAAGTTACCAAACGTTACAGTTTCTTTGGTTTTAGGCATTATTTCTTTTATAGCATGTTGCTGTTCGAGCGGGATAGGAGGGTTATTATTTTCCGGAATCGCTTTTTATTTGGTTAAAAAAGATGAAAAGACCTATCAATTAAACCCTGAAAATTATTCGAATTACAAGCAATTAAAAACAGCTAAAACTGTTGCAATTGTCGGGCTAGTTCTATCCATTATAGCATTAATTATTGCTATTGTACAAATTGCCATGTATGGAGGCATTGATGGCTATTTGGAATATCAACAAGAAATGTTGGAACAGTATGGGATTGAATAGTAATAGTATTTTTAAATAACTCTTTTTAAACACCTGCTTTATGGCAGGTGTTTATTTTTTATCTATTTTGTAATTGCTAATGTTTAAAATAAAGTTTCCTGTTTTGGTAGCCTCTTTCCGCATTTTCTTTCTATCAACCTCTACATTTTTTGCCACATATTGAATGGGGAGTTTAATTTTTTCAATCTCAAAACTTACAATTACCTTATTGGGCAATATGGCCCCGGAAGTATTATAATTCATAAAGATTTTATAGGTTCCATTTTTTTTGGTGTTTATTTCAGAGACTTCTATGCGTTTTACATCTGTGTCTATCCATAAGGTCGCTATTGCAAAATCGGCTTTGTTGTTTGTTGGGATAATATTAATTTTTTTTAAAACAGTACCGTTCACTTCTTCCTTTCCCCTATCTACGGTTATAAACGGATTTTTAAAAAGCTCCTGCATGGACAAGTCCAGGCCTCGCTTGGGAACCATAACAAAATCATCGGACTCAAAGTTTACAGGGCTCCCTTTTTTATAGTGCATCTTGGCATACTTTGTTGGCATATTTATAAAACTAACGTCAACATTGAGCTCTAAATCGGCTGTAAATGCAATAATGCTGTCCAATCTTTCTTTAACAACCAACAGGTCACTATCTGCTTCTTGTGCATTCAACATAAAAGTCCCAAGGAAAAGACAGGTTATATATATTAATTTCCGCATTATTTTATATCGTTTTTATTAAAAATACCAACTCCCATAAACACAAATACAATAATGTACCCCATTAACAAAATATTGCTCCGATAAATTTCCTGCCAAGGGATATCTTGATAAAAAAGCAGTTGCCAGGCATTGTTCAACTTTGGGAAAAACCATTTATGATACCACACGCTATTAATTTCTACTTTTTGCAATACATTGCTTACAATTAAAAACAGAGCTGCAATTATCCATGTTTTTGTTGTTTCCTTCATTATAACGGCAATAGTCATGCTTGCAACAGAAAAGAAAACCATGGAAACGGTTCCCGATAAAAAAGCCATTTGTAGCCTATACTGGGCATCTGCCGAATTAAAAAAGTTCAATGTTCCAAGGTAAATTACCAAGTCTCCCTTTCCAAAAAAAACATAGGAAAATACAAAAGCCGTAAGTGCCGTAAGGAAAACCACTGAAATGGTAAAACCAATGGCCACTATATATTTAGACATAACAAACTTCCACTTTTCAATGGGCTGCAACATAATGGTTTGTAACGTATTGTCTTTATATTCTGAAGTGAGCATGCCAGAAACAACAATAATAAGAATAAGAGGCAAATGAAACCAAAACGTGTTCAGTATAAGATACACCAGCAAATTACCGTTAAGCAAGTTTCCTTCAAAATAAAAGGTATCCTTTAAATTGCTCAGTAAAATATCTATAATGGCGCTCCCTTGATAATATGCCGACACCAAAACCAAGAACTCAATAATTAAGATTGCTGTAATTGCATAAAATGTCTTGCTTTGTTTAAAAAGCTTATAAACTTCAGCTATTATTAAATCCTTCATAAGTCTGGGGTCTCAAAAAGTTGGTCGAAATCTATTTCGGGCACGCACGATGTTATAAAAATACCTTCTTCGTTTAATTGCTGAAGTATTTGCGGGATATCTTCTTGAGAAATTTTTATCTGGGCACTATTTTTCTTTACTTCAGAAGCATATTTCTTTATAATTTTGGATTGGTATATACCTGAAGCATAAAGTGTATACAACGCTGTATTTTTAGCAATAAGCGTTTGTGTTTCACCATATCCAACTATGGCTCCTTTATTTATTACGTAGAGCACATCGCATATTTTAGAGAGCTCGTCAATAATATGCGATGAAATAATAACCCCTATTTTTTCCCGGGCTACCAAATCAATAATAAGTGTACGGATGGCCTTAATGCCAATGGGATCCAGACCAGAAAACGGTTCGTCCAGCAGTAGGCACTCTGGGTTGTTAAGCAAAGCTACCGCTATTCCCAAACGTTGTTTCATCCCCAGGGAAAAATTCTTTACGGGATCTTTTCTATCTATTGGCAACCCTACTTTTTGCAGACTCAAATCAATATCGGCCTCAGAAAAACCGAGTTTTTGCACTTTGGCAAATACCCTAAGGTTTTCTCTTGCGCTTAAATATTCATACATAGCGGGCTTTTCTATAATTCCGCCTAATGGTTTCTTTCTGGATGAATGGATGTGCACATTTCCGGAACTGGGTTTTATCAACCCAAAAAGAATCTTAAACAAGGTGCTCTTTCCGGCTCCGTTCTTGCCCAACAACCCAACAATCTGTCCTGCCTTACATGATATTGAAACATCTTTTAAGACCTCAACATTTCTATAACGCTTGTAAAGCCCTTCTGCGGTAATTATCATATAGAAGATTCTAATTGAATAGTATGGAAGTTGAATTTTGATTTATAATTTTTCTCCAAAAAAGTTCGCGACCAAAAACTCTTTTTAAATAAAAATACAGGGTCCCGCAACATAAAATATGGAATATAATGAAACCACCTTACGCCCCTAGATCTATAATAGTTTTTCAGCTCTTCTTTTATTCCCAATTCTTCTGCGGCTACTTCTGCGGCCATGCGTTGGCATTTGGAACTAATATAAGTTTCGGCTATCCGTTCATTAAAACCATACATAAAAAACTGGTCTTTTGCCCTTTTATAATTTTGGTACCGCGACCAGCCGTCCATCAATACTAAATAAATATGAACAAAAGAGAACATAAAGCACCAACCCCAAAAAAGGCCCCATAAAAAATAAGCTTCATGATATGCCCGGTACAAAGCTTCCCAATATAGCCATGATTCCAATACGAAAAGTATTAACGAGAGGTACAATAATCTCCCCACCCTAAAATAAGAGACAAAAATACTAGGCTGTGGCGGAAGGCTTTTAGTAAACAAAATACATCGGTGTTTAGAGATATAAAAATAGCATTGTCCTTCCAAATATACCAATTATCACAAAGAACTGTTTTGATAAAGAAAGAATTTAAAGACAAAATGTTAATAATTATCGAGAAAAACCTTATAAAAGTCTTAAATAACTGTACTTTTTATACGAAACTTAAAATAGTTTGCATAAATCAAATTTTTATCTATATATTGTTTCAAACTATATGAGACCATGAAACCCAAATTTACAGCCTTTTATGGCCTGTTGTTTTTTTTAATAACTTTTGGCGTCTATCCCCAAGGATTAATGCCCAGCCCCGAGTTATCCTTAACTGAAAACAACAGTACTTCCATTGAAAGTTTTTTAAGCGATTATGTACAGTTCCCTTCCATTAGCGGTCACGAAAAGGAAGCCGGCGAATGGCTAAAAAAAGCATGTAAAGCCAACGGGCTACACATTAAACAAATGGGCGATAAGGATAGCGAGTATAATTTTACGGCCTCCATATACCCATTATCTTCAAACCTGCCCAATATTGTTTTTTTAAATCATATAGACGTTGTTCCGGCCGGAGATTTAACCAAATGGAAAGAACCTCCTTTTTCCGGAAAGATCACCACAAACGAAATTTGGGGGCGAGGCGCTTTTGACAATAAAGGGAATGCCGTTATGCAACTGTTCAGCATTTTGGAAATTCAAAAAAAATATAAAAATCAACAACTTCCGTTCAATATTACCTTTTTGGCAGTATCCTGCGAAGAAACGCAATGTCGCGGAGGTGCCGAGTATGTTATCAAGCATTATTTAGATGAATTAAACCCAGAGCTTGTTATCGGCGAGGGACCACCGGCCATTTCCGGCGCCCTGTCCACAAGACCAGATCAAGTTATTTTCCCGATTTCGGTTGCGCACAAACGGGCACTTTGGATAAAGTTAAAGCTTAAAATAAATACTTCTGCACACGGTTCCGTTACCCCGATAAGGTATGCCAACAAAGAAATGGTAAAAGCACTGAACAACCTGCTCGACCAAAGGCAAAAAGCAATTTATACCGATTTAAACGTAAAAATGCTCAAAGAAATGGGGAAACTCGAAAAAGGCTTAACGGGATTTGCCATGAAACACCCAAAACTCTTTAAAATGTTTGTTACCCCAAAACTTAGGGAACACCCGGAACTTTTTGCCCTGTTTTCAAATACCATAACCCTCACAAGCCTGGACAGTGAAAACGATGTGGTAAATGTAATCCCGAGCGAGGTTACTGCTTTACTGGATTGCCGTCTGCTCCCCGAAGCCAATAAAGAAGAATTTCTTGAAGAAGTAAAAAAGAGACTTAAAAACGACGACATTGAAGTTTCTACCATTTATACAATGCCCGAAATGAAGTCTTCTGATGATAACAACATTTTTTACAAACATTTAAAAGATGCCATTGAAGAAAATTATCCAAAAGGAAAGGTAATTACCATTTTGCTTCCTAATACAAGTGATGCAGGTCTTTTTAGGGCCAAAGGCATTACCTCTTTTACCACGGTGCCCATAAATATCCCCAGAAAATATCTAGACAATATACATAGTGAAAACGAACGCATGCCACGCGGTGTTTTAACGCAAGGTTCCAATACTTATGTAGACTTTTTAGAAAATTGCATTGAAGGGAATATTGTGCCCCCCCGACCAAAAGAATTAGATTCGTTATCAGCATTAAATACCAATAAATGACCAACCAACTATCCCGCATTATAACCATAATTGTTATATGCCTTACCTCCAGTTTTGTTTCTGCACAAAATAAGTCAATCCCTTTATACCAAGGAAAAATACCAAACAGTACGGGAGCCCCAGAAGAAGAAATTCGTGAGAACAACAATATTTTGTTGATTTCCAATGTGCAAAAGCCTGCTTTAGAAGTTTTTACGCCCCCAAAACGCAACCGTAATGGAAAAGCCGTTATTATATGTCCCGGCGGTGGGTACCATTATCTGGCATACGATTGGGAAGGCACCGAAATTGCCAAATGGTTTAATAGTAAAGGAATTACCGCCTTTGTTCTAAAATATAGGCTCCCAATTGCCAAAACCGTTACCAATAAAAGCGAAGTCCCGCTAAGCGATGCCATCCAGGCTATTAAAATGGTACGTAAAAATGCAGAAACATGGAACATAAACCCAAACGATATTGGTATTATGGGATTTTCGGCCGGTGGCCATCTTGCCTCGACATTGGGCACACATTATAACATGGACTACAATATTAAAAACGACCCCTATAAAGATATTAGTGCCCGCCCTGATTTCATGATCCTTATTTACCCTGTAATTACCATGGAGGCCACATATACGCACAGAGGATCGCGCGAAGCTTTATTGGGAAAACAGCCCACTGACGAAATTATCGATCTATATTCCAACGAAAAACAGATTACCAAAAACACGCCACCAACATTCTTGTTGCATTGCGAAGACGACGATGTTGTCCCGGTAGAAAACAGCCTTCTATTTTACAAAGCACTAAAAGAAAACAACGTTCCAGCCGAAATGCATTTGTACCCTAAAGGCGGACACGGTTTTGGATTGGCGTCCAATAATGCCCACCTGCAAACATGGACACAACGCTTGTACGAATGGCTTTGGAAAATGAGCAATAATTAATTGCTACAAGCCACTTATATAACTCCCATACGGATCTTTAAATTGATAACCTTCCGTAAAGCGGTGTTTGCTTAGCTTTTTATACGCCACCAGCCCCCATAACAAAAATTCTTTTATAAAATAGCTGTCTTTTGCCTCGATATCGGGTTGGTATTCCAACAATAAGTTGGTCAACGGTTTAATTTGGTCCAATCCGTCCTTATATTCATTATCGGGAACATCGTCGAGCAGTTCAAGTCCGCTTCCGTCAAAAAACCACTGTACTATTTCATCGTAAGGGCTCGGGGCATTGGGCCTTTCCAGTTTTTCAATTTTCGGGAAATATTTCGGGAACATACTTTTAATGGCATCGTTTATAAGTTCTTGTGCCACAAAGGCCGCGCCTTCCTGTTCTCCTTCATATACCAATTCTACTTTTCCGGTAATGGAAGGGATTACGCCCATAAAATCGCTTAACCTAATACCGGTAGCATCTTCATTGTTCTTTAACATGCGCCTTTCGGCAGTGCTCATCAAGTTTTCGAAGGCCGTAATGCTCATCCTGGCACTAATTCCGCTTTTATGGTCTATATATTCACTATTTCTGGCCTCAAAAGCTATTTGTTCCAACAAATCGAAGACCAATTCGGGCACATAGATACTTTCTTTCTGAGATATTTCCAATTTGGCCTCTTGTTTTGTTATTTTCTTGGCAATTTCTACCGTTTCTGGATAATGCGTTAAAATTTGCGAGCCAATCCGGTCTTTAAGGGGCGTAACAATGCTCCCCCTGTTGGTATAATCTTCGGGGTTTGCCGTAAAAACAAATTGCATGTCCAATGGGAGCCTTAACTTAAAGCCACGTATCTGTATGTCGCCTTCCTGAAGGATATTAAACAGGGCCACCTGGATGCGCGCCTGCAAATCGGGCAATTCGTTTATTACAAAGATGCTCCGGTTGGCCCTTGGGATCATTCCATAGTGTATTACGCGGTCGTCTGCATACGATAGCTTTAAATTTGCCGCCTTTATCGGGTCTACATCGCCTATTAAATCGGCTACGGTAACATCGGGCGTGGCCAGTTTCTCAAAAAAGCGTTCTTGGCGGTGTATACAAACTATTGGGGTATCGTTGGCGTGTTCTTTTATAAGTTCCATGGCATATCTTGACAAGGGTTGCAATGGGTCGTCGTTTATTTCCGATCCCTTTACCACCGGGATCCATTCGTCCAGCAATGCTACCATCAACCTTGCCAAACGTGTCTTTGCCTGCCCCCTGAGCCCCAAAAAATTAATATTATGGCGGGAAAGTATTGCCCTTTCCAGTTCTGGGATTACCGTATTCTCGTATCCGTGGATTCCTTCAAAGGTTGTTTCGTTTTTTTTAATCTTTTCAATTAAATTATCCCTTAACTCGTCTTTAATCGATTTTGACCGGTACCCCGATTCCTTTAATTGGCCCAGGGTCTTTATTTTTTCTATTTGCATGTACGTTTTTTATTGTTTATGGAGGTTTTGGCCGTTTTATTGTTAATTACGGCACTGTTTTCTATAATTTTCTATCTTTTTTTGCTATGGCGAACACAAATGGCACCAAATGCCATTTTTACCGTATTCTTTTCTTCCTATTGTTCTCGTAGTCTTCAAAAATCATTTCGCCCAGGCCTTGCAGCCCTGTAAAGAATGCCTTTCCTTTATTGGCCTCGGTAAAATGGCGCACAAACTGCATTAGGTACGGATCTCTTGCAATCATAAATGTAGTAATGGGTATGTGCAGTTTTCTGGCCTGCCGCGCCATATTGTAACACTTATCTACTATATAGGTGTCCAGCCCAACGCTGTTCATGTAATATTCTCCGTTTTGTTGCCTTATGCAGCTGGGTTTTCCATCGGTAATCATAAAAATCTGCTTATTGGTGTTCCTTTTCCTCCGCAGCATGTCCATGGCCAATTGCAATCCGGCCACGGTATTGGTATGGTAGGGCCCCACCTTTAAATAAGGCAGGTCTTTTATGGCAATGGGCCATGCATCGTTACCAAAAACCAGGATATCGAGCGTATCTTTCGGGTAGCGGGTGGTTATAAGCTCTGCCAGGGCCATTGCCACCTTTTTTGCAGGTGTAATGCGGTCTTCGCCATAAAGAATCATGCTATGGCTTATGTCTATCATCAATACGGTGCTCATTTGTGCCTTATGGTGGGTTTCCTCGACCACGAGGTCGCTTTCGTTGAGGATAAAGGAGTCCAGCCCGTGGTTTATTTGCGCATTGCGCATGCTCTCTGTCATGGATATGCGTTCCATGGCATCGCCAAAGCGGTATTCCCTAAAATCGCCCGTATGTTCATCGCCCCGGCCAATATGTTTGGTACGGTGGTTCCCCGAGGTACTTTTTTTAAGCTTTCCGAATATCTGGTCGAGCGCATGCTTCCTTATTAGCTGCTCGGTCTTTGCCGTAATGGAAAACTTCCCTTCGCCATCTCCATTTCCCCCGCCTTCCGGGTCTATTTCTTCTTGTATGTAGCCTTTGCGCTTTAAATCTTCAATAAAATCGTCTATGGTGTAATTTTCGTCGGTAAGGCTGTATTCTTTGTCCAGTTCGCGGAGCCAATCGATCGCTTCATCAAAATCGCCCGACGTATGCGTGATTAGTTCCTTAAAAATTTCGAATAATTTATCAAACGGAGATTGATCTGGAGCTTCGTACCTTGTAAAGACAAACCCTTTTCTTTTTGTTCTATTCATAGCACTATAAAATTAATCATTTTTACAGAAATGAAAAAGTTACAGTCTTGTTAAGGTTTAAACGGAAGAAAGTTTCTCTTTTTTTCTGAATATGATGCCTCTTTTGCCCGATGATGCATCTTTAACGATTGATGCAGTATCGTTTTCAGTCATGCTTCATCTTTTTCAGCTTTATTACACATTTTTGCACCCAACATCCATTTTTTTCAACTTTATTACACATTTTTGCACTCAACATCCATCTTTTTCAACTTTTTTCATTTTTCTCAACTTTATTACGCATTTTTTCACTCGATATCCATTTTTTTTACAAATATTCAGTATTTACATACCTATGTTGCACTTGTTTTTATGCTGATAAAGAAAAAATGTATTTGATTGCTTTCAACTGAAACTCCTAAACTAAATATGTTGCAATCAAACTAAAAATTATATTTTTGCGGCATGGCAAGAAAGAATAAAAGACAGTTTTTTGAGGAAGTAGAAGTGATAGACGCAGGCGCCAAAGGAAAAGGGGTTGCCAAGGCACCCGATGGCAGGGTTATCTTTCTTCCATATGCGGTACCCGGCGATGTGGTTGCGGTACAGACCTTTAAAAAACGAAAAGCCTATTTTGAAGGGAAAATAACCGAGGTACTTACGCCTTCGCCCAAAAGAACGACGCCCGAATGCGAACATTTTGGGGTTTGCGGCGGCTGTAAATGGCAAAACATGGGGTACCAGCACCAATTGTTCTACAAACAACGCGAGGTGGAGAACAATTTAAAGCGTATTGGCAAGGTGGAGCTGCCTACGTTTATACCAATTTTAGGATCGGAGCAGCATTATTTTTACCGCAATAAAATGGAGTTCTCTTTTTCCAACAACAGATGGCTTACGCAAGATGAAATAGATAGCGACAGGGACCTGGGCGACAAAAATGCCCTGGGATTCCATATCCCGGGAATGTGGGATAAGATATTGGACATAAAAAAGTGCCACTTGCAGGAAGATCCGTCTAATGCAATCCGCCTGGCGGTAAAACATTATGTGGTACAGAACGGTTTTGAGTTTTTTGATACAAGAAACCAAAGCGGACTCTTGCGAACGCTTATGTTGCGCACCTCATCTACAGGTGAGATTATGGTACTCCTTCAATTTTTTGATGACGATAGGGAAAAAAGAGAGTCTTTGCTGGATTTTTTAAAGGAAGAATTCCCGCAGATTACCGCTCTTCAATATGTGGTTAACCAAAAGCCAAACGATACTATTTACGACCAGGAAGTAGTTTGCTATGCTGGCCGGGACCATATTTTTGAGGAAATGGAAGGCCTGAAGTTTAAAATAAACGCAAAGTCTTTTTACCAAACAAACTCTAAACAGGCATACCAATTGTACAAAATAACCCGCGACTTTGCCGGGCTAACGGGCAACGAACTAGTATACGACCTCTATACCGGCACGGGCACCATTGCCCAGTTTGTTGCCAAAAAAGCAAAGAAGGTCGTAGGCGTAGAAGCCGTTCCCGAAGCCATTGAAGATGCCAAGGCAAATGCACAATTAAACGGCATAGACAACGTTACCTTTTACGCAGGCGACATGAAAGAGGTCTTTAACAAAGATTTTATCAATGCCAACGGGAAACCCGATGTTATTATTACAGACCCGCCACGCGACGGGATGCACAAAGACGTGGTTGAACAAATATTGAATATTGCGCCAAAAAAAGTAGTTTACGTAAGTTGCAACAGCGCCACACAAGCAAGGGACCTCGCCCTTATGGACGGCAAATACAAGGTAACCCGGGTACAACCTGTTGACATGTTCCCGCAAACGCACCATGTGGAAAATGTTGTACTTTTGGAGAAAAGATAAAAAAATCGGTTTAATTAAATTCGTTTGATATTGGGCAAAGCCTTATATTGGAACTGAAATAACAAAAATGAGAAAAGTATTAGCCTTATTTTTTATACTGGCCATTGGCGCTGCCATATTTTCGGCCTGTGAAAAAGACGATATATGTCCGCCAGAGACACAAACCACCCCGATTTTAACAGTTGGTTTTTACAATTTGATCAATCAAGATGCCAACAAAACAGTTCCAAGCTTACGCGTTATAGGTATTAACAAAGACAGTACCGATAGGGACACCTTAAATACATTCCTGGACAGAACGAGCAAGACCGAAATAGAAATCCCTTTAATGACCTCTGAAAATTCCAGCACTTTTATATTGATCTACAACTCCAAAGACAGGATAGATACCCTGGAAAACGGCGATATAAATGTTGTTGAAACAGGAAATAGGGATACCATACAATTTAATTACAGCAGAAAAGAACGTTTTGTATCCAGAGGGTGCGGCTATGCGGTAACCATGACGGAGCTGGAGGCCGTTTTAAACCCAAAATATAAAGATACCGTACAAAATCCAGGCGAATGGATACGTTCTATATTTGTTCAGGACAAGAATTTACAAGATCAAGACACAGTACATGTTAAAATATACCACTAGTATTATATTGTTTTTATGTTTTCTTAGCGGCTATTCGCAAGAAGAAACAATTGCGGTAGACAGCACAGCTACAGACAGTACTGCCGTTGTACAGGTTGAAACCGATAGCACCGTATATAAACCGCGTTATGGTTTGAGAGTTGGAATAGATTTAAGCAAACCCATCCGTTCTTTTATAGATGAAGACTACAAAGGACTAGAACTGGTGGCAGATTTTAGGGTTTCGTACAATTTTTATGCGGCGGCAGAACTTGGAAATGAAGAAAAAACCACGCAAGAAGACAATTTTAACTTTACCAGTAAAGGAAGCTATGTAAAATTAGGGTTCGATTGGAATACTTACGATAACTGGTACGGAATGGAGAACATTATTAACGTTGGGGTGCGTTTTGGGCTAAGTGCTTTTAGCCAGACCCTAAACGAGTACCAAATCTACACTAAAAACCAATACTGGGGCGAAATACAGGACGGGATTACCGGTACCAACATGCTCGGGGAATACAGCGGACTGAACGCACAATGGGTGGAAGTGGTTTTTGGAATTAAAGTAGAGATTTTCAAGAACTTGTTCATGGGAGGCAGTGTTCGCCTTAATTATCTAATAAACCAAACAGAGGCCAACCAATTACCTAACTTGTTTATCCCCGGTTTTAACAAAGTAACCGACGGAAGTAAATTTGGCGTAGGTTATAATTATACACTTTCTTATTTGATACCAATTTTTAAGGGCAAAAAACCGAGCAAAAAAACAGAAGTGCAAAGCAACGAAGAATAAATATTAGTTAATATTCCTAAATCCCTTTAAAAATATCCATTTCATCTTTATTTGTTCTTTTCCATTTTCATTGACCACGGCAAATTTTGGTGCCAGCACACTTGCCACAACAGCTGCAATAAGCACCAACACAATATGGTTAACAGGGAAAAGATAAAGCAAGGTAAAGCGTAAGATTAAAAAAATGCCCACAAACCCTATTAGGTTATAAAGCAATGCTTTTGTTTTTGGTTTCATATTCTCTTTTGCTTATTTATTAAATTTAGCTTTCTTGCTTCCTTCATATATTTCGTACTTCAACAGTTTACTTTCCAGCTTTCCGTTAAACAGTTTGATTCTTCTTGAAGGCCGCAGCCCCACATTTTTTATGGCTTCCATGTTCGAGGTTATAAACCAAGCATGGGTATTTGGATAGCTTTGTTTTAATGTGTTGCCTATTTGAGCATAAAATTCCTCCATGTTAATGGCCAGCCTTTCCCCATAAGGTGGGTTAAAGACCATGTGCAATTTTCCTTCGGTTTCTTTTTCGGACTCAAAGAAATCTTTTTGTTCAATCGTGATATACTCGCCAAGATTGGCATTTTTTACATTGTCTGTTGCTTTTCTTACTGCCGAAGGAGCCTTGTCAAATCCGTATATTTTATGATGGAATTCCCGTGTTTTATTCAAACTGCTTTCCATTATTTTTTCAAAAAGATCTTCATCGTAATCGCGCCATTTTTCAAAGGAAAATTCTTTCCTGTTTATGTTTGCCGGGATGTTACAGGCAATCATGGCCGCTTCTATGGGCAATGTACCGCTACCGCACATGGGGTCCAAAAAATCGGTTTGCCCGTCCCAACCGCTAAGCAGCAACATTCCCGCGGCAAGTACTTCGTTTATGGGCGCAATATTGGTTGCTGTTTTGTAACCCCGTTGGTGAAGCGACTGCCCAGAGCTGTCCAACGAAACTGTACAAAAATCTTTTTGGATGTGTATGTTGATACGCAAATCGGGGTACTTAAGGTCTACATTGGGCCGTTTGCCTTCTGTATTCCTAAATTTATCGGCAATTGCATCCTTTGTTTTTAGAGCGATAAAAAGAGAATGGTTAAATTTTTCGGAGTGTACCGTGGCATCAATGGCAAATGTATTGTGGTATGTCATGTATGCTGTCCAATCCATCTTATATATATGATCGTAAAGGTCCTGCTCGCTCCTTACCCTAAAACCATGGATGGGCTTTAATATTTTTATTGCCGTCCGCAAGCAAAGGTTCGCCTTGTACATAAAACCCTTATCACCTTCAAAAGAAACATTTCTAATGCCCTTTTCAACATTGATGGCACCTAGGTTTTTAAGTTCCTTTTCAAGTATTTCCTCAAAACCAAACATGGTCTTGGCAACCATTTTAAAATTATTAGACATCTACCAGCTGTTTTAAAACGCAAAAATACGTTAATTTAGTTCCCTGAAACAATAAATACCGGATAAGCCCGCCAAAAAAGGGTTCTTTTTATATGTTAAACTATTTACTTCCTATATTAGCAGTACTTGCAGGATATCTTTTTGTATTGATATTCAAAATAAAAGAGAAACATACGCTTAAATTGTTTTTAGCATTTAGTGGTGCTTTTTTACTTTCTATTACCGTTTTTAACTTGTTTCCGGAAGTTTACCATCATGGCGATCCAAAACGGACCGGTGTTTTTATTATGATGGGGATATTGCTCCAGATATTTTTGGAGTTTTTTTCCAAAGGTGCCGAGCATGGTCATGTGCATTTGCATAAAACCCTGAACCAATTTCCGTGGTTATTGTTTATAAGTTTAAGCATTCATGCCATTTTGGAAGGCTTTCCTATACATGACCACGATACTTTGCTCTATGGAATTATAATCCATAAAATACCCGTGGCCATAATTTTAAGTACCTTTTTTATAGGTGCAGACATAAGCCGTGGGAAAACTGCCGTGTTTTTAATCTTATTTTCCTTTATGACACCCATTGGAAGTTTTATAGCCGAAAATTTCGAACCGGTAAAAAGTTACTATCATGAAATTTCGGCTATAGTAATTGGTATTTTCCTTCATATTTCAACAGTTATCCTCTTTGAAAGTTCAGAAGGGCATAAATTCAATCTTAGAAAATTAATTGTTATCCTTGTAGGCATTGTAATTGCCTATTTTATTTAAAGCGTAGCAACATCTTCCCAGTTTACTATTTTGTTATGGTGCATGGCATCGAGCCCCATTTGTACCGAAATGGCCGTTTTGCCCCCTGTTATAACATTAGAAATAGGTTGCTCGTTATTTAAAATACTGTCTCTAAAATCCATTAAAGCCTGTTTACTGGGATCGGCATGTTTAAAAGGCAACGGAATCCCCTTTCCTTCTTCCCATCCATTGGTAATCGTGGCCCCGGAAACCCCGTCTACGTCGCCGGTAACTTTCTTCCCTTCGTAAGTACCTTCGGGATAAAACCATGCTTTTGTATAATCGAGTATAATGGTTCCCTTATCGCCCATTACCTTTATTTGGTAATCGTCTTTGGCATTGGATGTCAAGCAGGTAAAAGTTGCCTTTACACCTTCGGGATATTCGTACATTAAATGCACATTGTCGTATGTTTCCCTACCGTCTTTCCAGTAATCGATACCGCCCATGCCCATAACCCGGAGCGGATTGGACTTATTCACCCAATTGGCAAAATCTATTTGATGCGAGCAGAGTTCGGCAGGCAGGCCACCAGAAAATTCCCTGTACATGCGCCAATTAATGGCACGCTCCAAAGCTGGGTCCGGCACGGGGCGACGCCAATTCCAATTACGGTTCCACTGACTTTCAAAAGCGGTTATTTTGCCTATTTTGCCTTCCTCTATAAGTTTTACCACTTCTACATAAAGACGTGAACTGTGATATTGGTGTCCAGTTTGTACAATTTTTCCGGAACTTTTTGCCAGGTCGGCCATTTGCTTTATCTGGTCGTAGCCTCTTGTCATGGTTTTTTCGCAGTACACATGTTTTCCGGCATTTAACGCATCGATTGCAATTTTACCGTGTGTTGCAAAAGGGGTGGCTATTAAAACGGCATCAATGTCCTTATCGGCCAGCAAATCTTCATAATTTGTATACGATTTTGTGTTTTTCCCTGCTCTTTGGAGCCCATTTTGCAGTCGAAACGGAAGAACATCGCAACAAGCAGCCACATTGACCCCTTCTATTTCATTTAAAAAAGGAATAAGGCCACCTCCCCTATCGCCAGTTCCAATAACTCCTATTTGTATGGTGTTATTTGCTGTTAATGTCTTGGCAGCAACGGTTCCAAAAACAGATGTAGCAGCTAAAACTGCACTGCTTTTCTTAACAAAATCTCTACGTTTCATGTATATATACTATTAATTTATTTCAGGGCATCAATTTTATCAAAATATCAGTAAAACACAACTTTTTATAAATTTTTTATAAAACGGGTACGTACCTTACTCATTTATTATTAATTATTTTGTAAAATTAAAAATAATAAAAGTGACAAAAAAGCTTCACTCCACTTTCTTTTGTTAGAAATAAAATACTTTTACAGTTTTATATTAAGCCGAGTTCGATTATTCTGACTTTGGTTATAATAATCGAATTCAGGTTAGAATGTTTTTATTTATAATGATATATGTTTAGCAAAGAAGCGTCTAAAGCACTGCGGAAAGAATTTTGGATATCGTTCGGGAAGTCGTTTCCGAGGAAATGGATTCTTTATAATACAAAAATCAAAAACTTTTCTTTTAAATTCTATTTTGATACCAAAAAGGCGCTTGTCGCCTTGGATATTGAAGACCCTGACTTGGAGAAAAGGATTCATTATTACGAAAAACTGGAGTCTCTAAAATCGGCCTTAACAGAAAACTATCTTCCCGATGCCATATATTCGGACATTTATTTTTTAGAAAACGGCAAGGAAATCTCAAGGATTTATGTTTTAAAAGAGAATGTATGCATCCATAACAAGAATACATGGCAGGAAACCATGCAGTTCCTCAATGAAACAATGATTAAATTCGAAGAATTTTACACTGATTTTGAAGACTTTATAAAATCATAAGTTATTATTTCCATACAATTTACTATATTTACATACATTTATAGAAAATAAGCGTGGAACTATGGAAAACCTAAGCGTCGATACCATTGCCGAATATGTTTTAAAGTACGGGGTCCCTATTTTAAAAGCAATTATAATATTCATCATTGGCTCCTGGATTATCAAGAAAATAGTAAAAGGGCTTAAGGCCTTGATGAGCAAAAGAAGATATGATGAATCCTTACAAAAATTTCTTGTTAGGCTTGTAAGCGTGCTTCTACAGGTTTTTCTTATCATTACCGTTATTTCTACTTTGGGTGTAGAAACCACCAGTTTGGCCGCAGTTATAGCCGCAGCAGGCTTGGCCATTGGTATGGCCTTGCAGGGCTCGCTCTCTAATTTTGCGGGCGGGGTATTGATTATTATTTTCAAACCGTATGAAATTGGGCATTTAATAGAAGCGCAAGGCGAACTGGGCACTGTTAAGGAAATAGACATCTTTAATACCAAGCTCATTACCCCACAGAACAAGCTGGCCATTATCCCCAATGGCGCCATGGCAAACAGCAATATTGTAAATTATACAACTGAAGGGAAAATCAGGGTAGACGTAACCATTGGTATTGGTTATGATGAAGATATAAAAAAAGCCAAAGAGGTTTTATTGGAAGTATTGACCAACAACCCTAAAGTATTGAAAGACCCTGCCCCGTCTGTAAATGTATCAGAGTTGGCCGACAGCTCTGTTAATTTTGCCGTAAGGCCGTATGCAAAGCCAGAAGATTATTGGAGCGTGTTTTTTGCTACGGTTGAAGGCTGTAAACTTGCTTTGGATAAAGCCGGAATTGAAATTCCATACCCGCACTCGGTCGAAATTCATAAAGATGCATAAACCGGGCTAAATAATGCTTAAAATCATTAAATAATGAGAAATTGCCCCTGCTAAGACAAAAAGGTGCCATATAACATGGTTGTACGGTATTTTGTTTATGGCATAAAACACAATTCCAACGGTATAAAACAACCCGCCAAGCATTAACAACAAAAGTTGATAACTTGTAAAAGAAGCCATTAAATTATGTATATCGAAAACAATTAACCAACCCATGGCCAGGTATAACAAAAGCGATAAAGCTTCAAATTTTCCCGTAAAAAATATTTTAAGGACAATTCCCATAAAAGTAATCGTCCATACAATATAAAATAATATCCAGCCATTTCCCGGCACGAGCATTACCAAACAAACCGGGGTATAAGTGCCCGCAATTAAAACATAAATACTAATATGGTCCAGTTTCCTTAAAACCGTTTTCAGCTCGATTTTGTCCACTAGGTGGTACAATGTAGAAACAGTAAAAAGCAAGATCGAGGAGAAGCTATAAACACATATGCTTAAAATGCTAAAATCGGTTTTATGACTATTAAAACTTAGTAAAACAAAGAATCCGAAAATGGCCAGCAAAACTCCAAAACCATGAGTTAATGTATTCCAAAATTCTTCTTTGGGAGATTGATCCATAAAGCAAAAATAACCAACAAACTTCACAATTAATTAAACCCGGTAAAACTTAACATCAATTTAAATCCAAGGACGATTCAGCGTATTTTGTTTTCAATAACTTTTTGGCACCCATAAGCATCAACATTAGATTATTATATTATTTTTGATAAAAACTACTTTATGCAAAAGATAATCGACCGCTTTATTAGCTATGTAAAAATTGACACCCAATCCAATCCAGATAGCGATTCTACCCCAAGTACAAAAAAACAATGGGACTTAGCAAACAAGTTGGCTGAAGAACTAAAAACCATTGGGATGGAAGATGTAAGCATAGACGAAAATGCATACGTAATGGCAACATTGCCCACAAATATAGATCGAAAAATTCCTACAATAGGGTTTATAGCCCATTTTGATACTTCGCCAGATTTTTCTGGAGCCAATATAAACCCAAAAATTATTGAAAATTACAAAGGCGGGGACATTGTTTTAAATGAAGAAGAAAACATAATCTTGTCGCCAAGCTATTTCGACGACCTAAAACAATACAAAGGCCAAACCATTATTACAACCGACGGGACCACCCTCTTGGGCGCTGATGATAAAGCAGGGATTACAGAAATAGTAACCGCCATGGAATACTTGATAGACAATCCGCACATTCATCACGGACCCGTTCGCATAGCGTTTACCCCAGATGAAGAGATTGGCCGGGGCGCCCATAAATTTGATGTGAAAAAATTTGGGGCCGAATGGGCCTATACCATGGATGGCTCCCAAGTTGGGGAGCTAGAATACGAAAACTTTAATGCAGCAGGCGTAAAAGTTACCGTTAAAGGAAAAAGTGTACATCCAGGGTATGCAAAAGGCAAAATGATAAATGCCATTACCATAGCCAATGAATTTTTGTCTATGTTACCAAAAAAAGAAATGCCGCAATTTACGCATCACCGGGAAGGATTTTTTCACTTTTACGAATTTAAGGGCAATGTTGAACATGCCGAAATTAACGGCATTATACGAGACCACGACAGAGATAAATTTGATGCCCGGAAAGAACTCCTAGAACGTATGATAAGCGATTTAACCGATCGGTTTGGCAGTATTATTTCCATAGAAATCAAGGATCAATATTACAACATGAAGGAAAAAATAGAACCCGTAATGCATATTGTTGATATTGCCGAACAAGCCATGCTCGACCTAAATATCGAGCCCATAATAAAACCTATTCGTGGCGGTACGGACGGCTCTCAACTTTCGTACATGGGTTTGCCATGCCCCAATATTTTTGCCGGCGGACATAATTTTCATGGAAGGTACGAATACGTTCCGGCCGAAAGCATGAAAAAAGCAACTGATGTTATAGTCAAAATTGTAGAATTAACGGCAAAATATTATAACGATGAAGCCTAAAAATGTAGACGAATACATACAAAAACATTTGCAGTGGGAAAACGAACTAATGCTACTCCGCTCTATAATAAATGAAACAGAGCTTGAAGAAAATATTAAATGGGGAGCGCCCACTTATACGGTAAACAATAAAAACGTAGTTGGTATCGGGGCTTTTAAAGCATATGCCGGGTTATGGTTTTTTAATGGGGCCTTGCTTAAAGATGAGGCAAAAATGCTAATAAATGCACAAGAAGGTAAAACAGTAGCTATGCGGCAATGGCGCTTTAATACCATTGATGAAATACGGCCCAAACTTGTAAAAAGCTATATAGAAGAAGCTATTGAAAACCAGAAAGAAGGCCGGGAAGTAAGTATTGCGAAAAAGCAAAAAAACATCATTTCAGATGAATTGTCTGTAATGCTAAAAAATGATGCAGCGCTAAAGAATTCCTTTGATGTGTTTACCAAGGCCAAACAAAATGAATTCCACGAATACATAAACGAAGCAAAAAGGAAGGCGACCAAACAAAACAGGCTCCAAAAAATAATTCCGATGATAAAATCGGGAGAAGGCTTATACGACAGGTACAAAAAATAAAAAAAGCACCAAATCCATAAATGGACAGGTGCTCTTTTGTTGTTAAACTATAAAATTATTTTTTTTTCTCGACAGGAGCGTTTAATTTTTGAGACATTTCCAAGGAAAGTGCCGATCGTTCAAACTTCATTTTTCCTGCCATGGTTTCAATAACACAAGTATTATCGTTATTAAGGTCTATCACCTTTCCATGCAATCCGCTTTTGGTAACAATGCGGTCTCCACGCTTTAACTCTTGTGCAAATTTTTTCTCCTGCTTTTGCTTTTTAATTTGCGGACGTATCATAAAAAAATACATTACCGCGAAAATTAAAATAAAGGGTGCAAATTGATTTATTGCTTCCATTAAAATTTAATGATATTTACTAATTATGCTTTTGGTTGACCCGCAGCTGCTTCTTTAGGTTCTACAAAAGCCTTAATTCTTAATTGTTCGGTTCCTTTTTCGGTATTGGCTGTAATAGTAACGGTTTTTGTTACCTGGTTTCTACCACTACCATTGTATTTTACCAAAATCTCCCCGGTTTCTCCAGGAGCAACAGGTTCTTCAGGTTTTTGAGGGATTGTACATCCGCAAGAACTTTTTGCACTGGTTACTATAAGGGGCGCATCGCCTGTATTTTTAAATTTAAATACTTTCTCTACACTTTGACCTTGAGGGATGTTACCAAAGTCGTATTCGGTTTCTTCAAAAGTCATAACCGGCAATTTTTTTGCCGCTTCGTCGCGTTGCTCTGCTTTGGCAACATTTTCAGATTTAACTTTATTTGCTGCATTATTATCTTTACATGATGTAAAACTCACGGCAGCAGCTAATGTAAGTACCAAAAAAACTTTTTTCATCTTTAGATTGTTTTATTGTTTATAAGTGGTTAATATTTGAGGTTTACCTTTATTTGTTTTCTTAAACAAGAGCCAAAAATACTAATATTTTTTTACATCAAGCCCCTGCCCGACTTATTTAACGAATTGTTGGCTTGATATTCTTTCACCAGTTTGTCCAAAATTCCGTTTATAAAAATACTGCTCTTTGGCGTACTGTATTCTTTGGCTATTTCCAAATATTCGTTAATGGTTACTTTTACCGGTATTGATGGGAACTTTAAAAATTCACAGATTGCCATTTTTAATAATATGGAATCCAGTTCGGCTATACGGTCTGTATCCCAATTTGGGGTTTTTCCTTCTATTGCCTGTTGAATTTTCTCGTTGTTTAAAATGGTTTTCTTAAACAACAGGCTTGCAAACAGCTTATCGTCTTCATCTTTAAACAATGATGGATGGAAATAATCATCTGGAGCTTCGGGTTTTAGCTTCTTTATCATCTTCATCAATAAAGTGTTCACCAAAGGAAGGTCGTCCACCCAGGTAAGTTTCTTGTCCTCAATATATTCGTACAATTTTTCGTTGGGTGCTATAACCTGTTGATAAAGGTCCAACATAAGGTTTCTGTCATCCTTAAAGCTTTGGGCATCGGTTTGCATATAATTTTTATACAGGTCGCTCTCGATTATGGCCTTGTATATAATTTTTACATATTCTTCGTCCAGCTCCCAGCTTACATTTCTGTTTTTCAGTTTTTCTGGCAATACTGTATCATTGACCAATTTTTGTAAAACTGCATTTTCAATAAACTTTCGTTTTGGATTTTTTTCTTCCTTGGTGGCAAGGTATTTTTTTTGTGAAAGCGAAGATTGTTCTTCGGCCATTTTCTGTACTTCTACCAATAGCGCAAGAAGGGTTAAATACAAATTATACATATTCTCCATGCTACTGGACAGAAACTTTTCTTCTTTACCTAAATCAGTGTTTTCCGATTGTACAAATGCGTATATAGATTGCATTACCTTAACTCTGATGTGTCTTCGTGTTAACATGCCTAAAGAACTTTCGTGCCTATAATAAATTAATGAGGGCGAAAGGATTTTTCCCTTTCGCCCTGCAAAAATATAATTATTTTAGAAACCGGGTTATTTTTTCAATGCTATTTTTCGGTTATCTATTCTATTTTGTGCAATGCTCAAAGCGGCTTCATGTGTCGTGCAATCGTGCGTATCGGCATGTGCAAAAATATCCAAGGTTGTTTTATAGATGTTTTCTGTCTTTCTTAATATCTCTTTTTTATCATACCCTTCCAATTCGGCATATACGTTTATGATCCCTCCGGCATTTATCAAGAAATCGGGTGCGTATGCAATGCCCCTTTCTTTTAAAATGGCACCGTGTATTTTTTCGTCTGCCAATTGGTTGTTTGCTGCTCCGGCAATTACTTTAGTGTTTATTGCGTTTACCGTGGCGTCGTTTATGGTAGCCCCTAAAGCACAAGGTGCATATATGTCTAATTGATGGTTGAATATTTCGTTTCCGGGCACTATAATTGCTTTGTACTTTCTGTTTAGCTCGGCAAGCCTCGCTTCGTTAATGTCTGATATAAAAATCTGCGCACCTTCGTTGAACAAGTAATCTACCAATGTTTCTCCAACATGGCCAACGCCTTGCACCAATACTTTCCTACCTTCAAGGCTATCGTCGCCAAATTGATAATGTGCGGCAGCTTTCATCCCCATAAATACACCATATGCCGTAATGGGCGATGGGTTTCCGGCGCCTCCCTTTTCTTCTGAAATTCCGGTTACATACGGGGTAACTTCTCTCACGGTATCCATATCGGCAGTTTCCATACCAACATCTTCAGCAGTAATATATTTACCGCTCAACGAATGTACAAACTCCCCAAAACGCTTCATGAGTTCGGGCGTTTTTTGTGTTTTGGCATCTCCAATTATAACGGCTTTCCCACCTCCAAGGTCCAACCCTGTTATTGCAGACTTATAGGTCATGCCCCTTGACAAACGCAAAACATCGTTTAGCGCCTCCCATTCGTTTTCATAATTCCACATTCTCGTGCCGCCCAAGGCAGGTCCTAAAACTGTGTTATGAATTCCTATTATTGCTTTTAATCCTGTATCTTTGTCCTGACAGAAAACGATTTGCTCGTGATCATTAAATGAAAGTTGACCGAAAACCGGATCAACTTTTTTAAGTTCTGCAGGGGCTATCAATTCTGATATCATAAATTATTTTTTTGCGTGTTAGCTTTGATTTTATATATCGTCAAAATATACGTGCAAAAATAAGAATATTTCAATATAAAAGCTGAAATACGTCCTTGTTTTGAGGATTTCACAAAAAAACCGATTTTAGAAAAAAGAAATGAAGGAACTTAAATATATTAACAAATTCTTTAAGAAATATAAATGGAAATTACTAATTGGTGTGTTAATTACCATATTGGCAACCATTTTTAAATTGGTATTGCCTGAATATGTAGAGCAATCTGTAAGTGTTGTTGAACAATATATCTTAAATGAAAACTCAGATCTTTCCGAAGTAAAGTCAAAACTCCTAAACTATATTTTAATAATTATAGGTTCGGCAGCATTGTCTGCTTTGTTTACTTTTTTAATGAGGCAAACTATTATCAATATTTCCAGATACATAGAATTCGACCTCAAAAACGAAGTGTATGAACAATACCAACGGCTATCTTTAAATTTTTACAAAAAAAACAGGACCGGAGACTTAATGAACCGTATTAGCGAAGATGTCGGACAAGTTAGAATGTATGCGGGGCCTGCCATTCTTTATAGCATACAGACCATTACATTGTTTTTATGCGTTATTCCGTTAATGTTTTACACAGCGCCCAAACTTGCGGCCTATACCCTTATCCCGCTACCAATATTATCGGTGCTGATATACAACATAAGTAAGATAATACACAAAAGAAGCACCAAGGTTCAACAATACCTGTCCAAGCTCTCCACATTTACACAAGAGTCTTTTTCCGGAATTTCCGTTATAAAGGCATATGGAATAGAGCCCAGAATAGGGCAACAAGTAGACGAACTTGCCCTGGAAGGAAAAAATACCAACATGGACCTGGCAAAAGTCAATGCATGGTTTTTCCCATTAATGCTGCTCCTTATTGGCGTGAGCAATATTTTTGTTATTTATGTTGGCGGTATTCAATATATAAACGGCGAAATTGCCAGCACGGGAGTCATTTTAAAGTTTATTATATACGTCAACATGCTTACATGGCCAGTGGCTACCGTTGGCTGGGTAACATCTATTGTACAGCGTGCCGAAGCATCGCAAAAAAGAATAAACGAATTTTTGGACTTAAAACCGGAAATAAAAAACCCAACCGGCGAATCTTCGAAAATTAACGGAAAAATAGAGTTCAAAGATGTTACTTTTACCTACGAAGATACCAACATAACGGCATTAAAAAATATTTCGTTTACCATAAACCAAGGAGAAAGCTTTGCCATTATTGGCAAAACAGGCTCGGGAAAATCCACTATTCTCGATTTAATAGGCCGGCTGTACGATGTATCTTCGGGAGAAATCTTAATTGATGGCGAGCCCATTGAAAAATTAAACCTATTGGATCTAAGGAATGCCATTGGCGCTGTTCCCCAAGACGCCTTTCTTTTTTCAGATTCCATTAAGAACAATATAAAATTCGGCAACAATGAGGCCACCCAGCAAGAAATAGAAAATGCCGCAAAACAAGCCGCCGTACACGAAAACATTACAGCGTTTACCAAAAAATACGATACCATACTCGGGGAAAGGGGATTAACGCTCAGCGGTGGACAAAAACAACGAGTTTCCATAGCAAGGGCCCTTATTAAAAACCCTCAAATATACTTGTTTGACGATTGTTTATCGGCAGTCGATACGGAAACAGAAGAAGAAATCCTGAATAATCTAAAGGATGTTTCGGCAAAAAGCACCACGATTATTGTGAGCCACCGTATTTCATCAGCAAAAAACGCAGATAAAATTATTGTCCTCGAGGAAGGCGAAATTGTAGAGCAAGGCACTCATAATCAACTTATAAACAAAAAAGGGTACTATCATGAACTGTACCTAAATCAGTTATCAGAAAAAGAAAACTAAAAAATTTGTTGTTTCATTACATTTTTTTTCACATTTTTGATTTTGTTAACAATTATAAAAAGTATTTAGAGGAATTATGAGCGATAAAGGTTTTGTAGAGAAAGATGAGATATTCTCTAAAGTGTTGAGAGCCGGAAGAAGAACCTATTTCTTTGACGTAAGGGGCACCAAGGCAGGTGATTATTACCTAACTATTACCGAAAGTAAGAAATTTACCCACGACGATGGATCTTACCACTACAAAAAACACAAAATCTATCTGTACAAGGAAGATTTTGCCTCTTTTAAAGAGAATTTAGAAGAAATGATCGATTTTATTATCGACGAAAAAGGAGAAGAAGTAATATCTGAACGTCACCAAAAAGACTTCAAAAAAGAAAATTTCTCAGACAATGGGGAATCTAAAGAAGGTGAAGAGGTAACTACAGAGAAGTTTACCGATATTAGCTTCGACGATATATAAAAAGACAAAATAAAACCGCTATATATACATTATACAGCGGTTTTTATGCTTTTTTAACCTATCCTTAACCCGTTTTCAATTTTAAAATCCGGGTTCAAGAGTGTAATGTCATTATCCTTATCAACAGCCCCAATCACCAAACATTCACTCATAAAATTGGCTATCTGCTTTTTAGGGAAATTTACAACCCCGATAATCTGGCGGCCTATCAAATCTTCTTTTTTATACCTTTTGGTAATTTGGGCAGATGTTTTACGTATCCCTATTTCTTTTCCAAAATCAATAATCAACTTATAGGCAGGATTTCTGGCCTCTGGAAAATCATGCACTTCCATAACCGTACCCACCCTCATGTCTACCTTTAAAAAATCGTTCCAGGATAATAGTTCCATTTAAATAAAAAATTAAAGCTTAAATGGCTAATATATCACTTAAGTTTTAACTTTTCAATCATTTCTCTTGGTACATTTCCGGCATAAGCCCCATAAGCATCTACCAATAGCCCTTTTTCACCACTAGACGTCTCTATAACATACAAAACAGAACTGTCGTCAGGATTCGTTATCCCTTCAAAACGGTAATAATTTACCACATCCAATGTTCCGGCATCGTGAATTGTTTTTCGACTTTTGTTTTCAACTCCGGCATCACAAAGATTAAAATCCTCTGTATACCCCTCCTTTTTTAGTTCATCGATGGCTATCGACAAACTTTCATATGATTTTTCCATAATTATCATCCTTTTTAAGGTTTATAAGAAGTTACAAACAACCAAATAAGCAGCCAAAACTTTAGTTTTTTTTTAAGATTAAGCACCAAAACAAAAACTAGTTATCCAACTTCTTTTTTAAATAAATGCTTATTTGTAATTTACAGGAAATAGTAAAACGCGAAACGATGGCAAGAACAGAGAGTAATATGCTAGCATTAGGCACAAAAGCACCTAATTTTGAACTTTTGGATACAGTATCCGGCAAAAAGCTTAAATTGAGTGATGTTTATGGCGAAAAAGCTACCGTAGTGATGTTTATATGCAACCACTGCCCATATGTAAAACATTTAAATAAAGAGATAGCAAAACTTGCAAACGATTATGCCGATGCCGAGGTGGGCTTTGTGGCCATATCCAGTAACGACGTTGATAAATATCCAGAAGACGCCCCCGATAAAATGAAAATCAACGCTGAGGAAAACGGCTTTAACTTTCCATACCTATACGATGAGACCCAAGAAGTTGCTAAGGCTTATGATGCCGCTTGTACCCCAGATTTTTATGTGTTCGACAGAAACTTGGAATTAATTTACCGTGGCCAATTTGACGATTCTAGGCCCGGAAACAGCATGCCAATATCTGGACGTGACATAAGGACAGCCATAGATGCCGCAATAATGAGCAAAAACATCTATAAAGCCCAAAAACCGAGCATGGGATGCAATATAAAATGGAAAGAATAGTTAAGACAAAAAAGCATCAACAAAGTTGATGTTCCTTTAACAATCTTTTATAACTAAGATTTAAAATTTATTTTATTAATCTAGTAACTTTGTAGAGTAATACTAAAAATCAAAATAAAATGGCAACACTTAGATTAGGCGATGTAGCACCGGATTTTACTGCACAGAGCTCACAAGGAGAAATAAACTTCCACGAATTTTTAGGCGACAGTTGGGGAATCTTGTTTTCCCATCCCGCTGATTATACACCAGTATGCACGACAGAATTAGGGACTGTAGCTAAATATAAAGATGAATTTGAAAAGAGAAACACCAAGGTAATAGCGTTAAGTGTTGACGGTGTAGAATCTCACAAAGGCTGGATAAACGACATTAACGAAACACAAAATACCAGTGTCAATTTTCCTATAATTGCAGATGAAGACCGTAAAATAGCTCAATTATACGATATGATCCATCCTAACGCAGATGCTACATTAACAGTACGTTCCGTCTATGTAATTGCACCCGACAAAACCATTAAGTTAATGATTACGTATCCTGCTTCGACCGGGAGAAATTTTGATGAATTATTACGTGTCATTGATTCATTACAATTAACCGCCTACCATAAAGTAGCAACTCCGGCCAACTGGAAACATGGAGAAGAAGTGGTTATTAGCCCAGCCATTTCAAGTGAAGATGCCAAGAACATATTCATAAAAGGCTTTAAGGAAGTAAAACCCTATTTACGCTTAACTCCACAACCCAATATTGATTAAAAGGATTAATCAAAACAAACCCACTAAAGCTCCAAATGGAGCTTTTTTTATGCGCTTTAAATAATGAATTACGGCGTTCCTTGGCGCGGCATCCAAAAAAAAAAGGGCAAAAAAAAGCCCCGATGTCCGTCCGGGCATCGGGGCTCAAAAGAAGGCGGCGACCTACTCTCCCACTTGCGTAGTACCATCGGCGCTGGCGGGCTTAACTGCTCTGTTCGGAATGGGA
>NZ_JAQSVC010000004.1 GCF_029603165.1 Galbibacter pacificus | reverse complement strand
AACTGCATACCATCCATTTTGATAATATTTTAAATGCCGACCCGCCATTTAAGGAATTTAAGGACAAGCACATCTCCAAAGTATTCACCATGCTCGAAAACGGAAAAAGCAGGGAAGATATTCAAACATACCTGGAAATACAGTTTGCCGATATGTATCATAAAAAGGCTCTAAAAGGGCAGTAAGTCGATATAAAATGTTTAAAAAGAGCTTTGATTGCTGCTTTTTACATTAAAAAACCGGTTTTTGATAACAATAGTCGTGTTTTATGTAAACGATTATTGAAAATTCTATATTAATTTCACCCCTATAAAAGCAAGCTCCCCCAAACAGGCCCATTTAAAATTAAGAAAATGAAGTACAGGGAAACATTTATATACGGGACTCGCCTCTTCCATGTCTTGTTGTTCGTTTATGCTTCGGTAAGCAAGTTTTTGGATTTTCAGAATTTCAGGATACGGTCGGGGCAGTCCCCTATGATAGGCGAACATGCCGATATATCGGCCTGGCCGGTCCCTTTGCCCGGAATAATTATCACGCTGTTCCTAATGACCCCCGAATTGCGCCCTGTTGGCGTACGGCCCTGGGAAAACAAACCGAACAATCGCAAATGACATGAAATGGTGTAAAAAACATACAGGTTTAATTGTTGAAATCATCAGTTATCTGTTCATACTCCTTTTTGTATATGCAGCGATAAGCAAGCTATTGGACTTTGAAAACTTTCAAATTCAGTTGGGGCAATCACCTATGTTAAGTGTATATGCCGGTTGGTTGGCATGGCTAGTTCCTGTTTTAGAACTTTTAATAGTAGGGCTTTTAGTTTTTCCAAGGACACGGCTATTAGGGCTCATGGGTGCTTTTACCCTAATGGTCATGTTCACAGTATATATCTACATTATCTTAAATTATGCATCCTACGTTCCCTGTTCCTGTGGTGGTGTTTTGGAAAAGCTAGGATGGGGTGAGCACTTGGTTTTTAATATGGCCTTTATTTTTTTGGCACTCCTTGCTATTTATATTGCATTGCATCCTTCTTTAAATTATCTAAATCTTTCAAAGAGGTTTGTGCTAACTACCCTAAATATTCTTACAATAGGAGCAATATCCACCGTTACATTACTCTACAACTCCTCTGAAAAACAAATGCACACCCGTAATCCTTTTATCCGAAGATTTACACAACACCCTCTTAGAGCGATTGCTGAAAAAGATTTAAAATTAAACTCTTTTTATATCAGTGGATTCAACAAAGGGAATATATATCTATCCAACCAAACGGCTCCATTATTGGTAAAGAAATTGGATACTTCCCTTTTAAAAACAGAAAACCTACGTCTTTCGATACCGAAGGACAGCCTTCCTTATCGTGCTGTCAGAACGATGATCATTCCTCCATATTTTTTTATTGTTGACGGAAGTATTCCTTATGTATTAAGAGGTCTTCTAAAGACCAAAAAGGCAGATTACAAAAAAATAAACGAATTCTTCTCATTAGCTGTCCCGGTACGTAATGATTCTTTAGTAGTGCGAGCACGCAATCATACAAACAATGAAAATGTTCTAGGTACATTATCCTTAGTAAAGGAACCACAGCTCACCATGGCACGTTCCATTTTAAAGAAACAAATAGACGGTGTTTTTGATACGGATGGCACACTTATTTACAATAAGGAATATCAAAAAGTATTATATACCTATTTTTACCGAAATCAATACACTATAGCTGAGTCCGACCTCAGCAGCTATGATATCGCTAATACTATTGATACGATCAGCAAGGCTCAGATCTCGATCGATACTATTTCCTCGCGGGCTATCCGAAAGTTATCAAAGCCCCCGTTAATGGTCAACAAGCTTACGGCCACCTCCGGACGGTATCTATTTATCAACTCAGGTATTATGGGAAATTACGAATCCAGCAAAGTATGGGATCGATCTTCTGTGATCGATGTTTATGATTTTATAGCGCAAAGTTATATCGGGAGTTTTCGTATTCAACATATCGGCAAGGAAAAGCTATCCGATTTTAGGGTTGAAGGGAATTTATTGGTTTGTCTAGTGGGTACTCATTTACAAACCTACCGCATCAGGGATCGGTTGTTCAGGTAATAGAAGATAAAAAATTAATAATAAATCGCGCGATGATAGGGGAAAGACTGAAAACCTATAAAAAAAGAGTAAGTCATATTTATTAATCATTTAAAACATTTTATTATGAAAAAGCGTTTTAAAAATTTAGTGATGCCTATGGCTGTTGTAGTATTGGCTATGGGCGCCGCTTTTGCGGGCAATCAAATTTCAATGGGTCAAGCAGCCCTTGCAGATGCTCCGGGCTATTATTGGAATGAAGTTCAGGAACGATGTGTTGATGCCAATACCACCTGTTCTACTGTTTTCAATTTACAGCAATGTAGTGACGGTATCAATGACCTTTCTGATTCCAATTGTGCTCAACCGCTCTATGTTAAAATTCAGTAACATTCATTTTATTGAGCGATATAAAAGCAATGCCGGTGACCAAAAAATCACCGGCATTGTTATTAGTAGTTCCACGATATCCCTTTAGGCATTGGCAGCCCCCTTAAATAATGGTCAAACCAAGCTTTAATCCTTACCGTCGCATCATATTGCGCTTTGGGATTCAATAAAATGTGTCCTTCCCCTTTATAGCGTAACAGCACATTTTCTTTATTTAGATTACGCAGTGCCATATGAAGGTACATGCTTTGTTCTAGCCCTACATGATAATCCTTTTTCCCTGTCCAGATGAGCAAGGGAATTTTAATTTGATCTGCATATCTTATGGTAGAATTTTCCAAATACCCGTTAAAATCATCATAAAGCATTTCTCCCATTCGCATTTGGTAATCCATATACCGCCACATTCGGGACTCCCCACTGGTTTCTAGGCTCAAGGAGCTACTTACAAAATCAGTCACTGCCCCTCCTGCTACGGCGGTTTTGAACAGATCAGATTTAACGCTTATATAGGTCGTTTCATATCCCCCGAAAGAATGCCCGATCAGTCCTATGGCATTTTCATATACTGGCACCACATCCAATACTTTTTTAACGGCGGCCTCCACACAATTAACCGCTGAAGGCCCTGGTGCCCCAATCTGATAGGTAATATCCGGATATAGCACAAAATAGCCATCGGAGGTATAATTAATTTGGTTAAACCCTCCTGTATTGTAAAGCGATGGTTTTTGGTAGTCGTGAATGTATTGGGATTGCCGTTCATATAGATAGACTATCATGGGGTGTTTTTTATGGGGATTGTAATCATTCGGATAGTATAAAATTCCTTTTAGCTTCTCCCCTTTTTCATTCTTATATTCGATCAGTTCAGCCCTAGTCCAGAGGTAGTCTTTTTGGTGTGTATTTGTGGACACCAATACTTCCGGTTTTTGATCGGGTGAACCTATTAATATTTGAGGAGAAACTTCCGCTGTTTGTGATGTTACTATGTATATTTTTGTTCTCGCTGCTTTTTGGAGGTTATTTATTTTAGCATTTTCAAACACTAGCTCTTGCAGACCTTTTTTAAAATCCCATTGGTAATATCCGCTGTTATATTTATTATCGGTAGCTTCAAGTAAGAGTCCGCTTTCCATATCCATATTGGCATTTAATGCGTCAAAGGATTTCAGCGGTTTTTTATTATGGTTGACTTTTGCAACCTTTAACCTTACCCCTTCGTTTTTTGGCAGTCCGATATATATGGGCTTTGGGCTTTGGGGATTCAACAACCAAACTCCCTGATTGTCATGTACAATCATATATTTAGCATCGGACGACCAGCCTACAAATTCATAGGAGTCTGTATTTTTCCCTGAATAGGAAGAATATTTTGTAAAATGGGATAGTTTTTGGGTCAGGCATCGGTGTCTTTGGGAACCAACCTCATAGACCCACCAGTTACCATCTTTAAAATAGCTGATATAGCGATCATCCGGTGACATTCCTACGAGCGAACGATTCCAATGGTATTTCTTTAAGACTAATTTTAAGCTCCCATCTGATAGGTTCCTGATCCATATATCTGATTTCCCTTCCCCTCCATTTTTAGGCTGGTACCGATACTTATCAAATACAATAGCAAAGTTTCTTTTAGGTGACAGAAATGCGGTGGTATAAATAGAATCCGCAACGGGCATTACTTTATCGGTCTGTATATTCCAAAGGGAGAGTCTGGATGTAGGTAAATTTTTTGCCTTCTCATATTCAAGGGGATCCTGAGCGTTCCAAACTTCCACTATGGAATCTTTATGAGTCTGAGATTCTTTTTTTTGGGTATAAAAGAAAACCTGTTTTTTCTTAGGGCCTATGTACAAAGACGGATACATAGTCCGTTTTATTATTTCCCCATTGGATAATATCTTATCAGGCGTTAGGACCTTTTTTTTATCGGCCTGAGAAATATCAGGAATAAAAATTAAGTTCAAGGCGTCCGATCCATTTTTATCAACATGCTTTTCAAAGAATGTTACGGCATCACCCCTATCGTTCCATATCAAGTTCCCGCGGTCATGCATCGATTTTTCCACAAGGGTGGTAGACCCTATCTTTTCATACGGGTCTATTATTTCTACAGTATTATTTTTAAGCAGCACAGCTATTTTACTTTGATCTGGACTTACCTCAATTTCTTTAATAGCATCTTTTTTGAATTCCCTATTTCCATTCAGGTTTTTAAGTAACAGGCTTTTCCCCTTTTCATTTCTCAGCATAACAGCTATAAAGCCCCCATCATCTAGAAACCATGATTTTATGCCATTTTCTATCCATGTAGTCGCTCCACTTTGAAGGTTTATAATCCCAACTCCTTTTTGCTTGCTAGTTGTTGATAGCCACTGACTATTTTTACTAAAATCCCCCATTTGACTATCAGCCAATACATATTTTAAATCTCTGCCTGTATGTTTTACAAATAGGGTATCCATCCTTTGGTCATACAACAGTGAATAGGAAACCCACTTCCCATCGGGAGCGATGGAAGTGGGTCCCAATTCATGCCAAGAACTATAATCTTCAGGTTCTATTGTTTGTTTTGGTCTTTGTTGTGCTGGGACTGGCACTAATGCCAAAAGGCAAATTGCTACGATACTTATTTTTGAGTATTTAGTTATCATTTTAGTACCCTGGGTTTTGCGGTTGCAATTGATCATTGAGTATAATTTCATTCTCGGGTATGGGCAGCAGCATATCTGTTTCCCTCCATCCGGGCTTTATACTGGGCAGGATTTGACCGGCCATATTCCATCGTTTTAGATCAAACCAACGATGTCCCATTTCACTAAAGAACTCCAAGCGCCACTGCTCTATTACAGCATTTAATACGCTTTGTTCATCTGATAATTGCATTGATTGGAGTCCTGCCCTATTTCGGATAACATTTAGGTCTGCTACGGCAGCTTGTAAATTTCCGGTTTGGGCATAGGCTTCGGCTCTTATAAGATATAATTCTTCAATCCTCAGAATGATGGAATATTCATCAGCTGTCCCTGAGGGGTTCTCATTTTTATATTTATATGGATAATACCAGATATCCGTTCCATCGCTTATACTGCCTACCCACGCTTGTTTTCGCATATCTCCTGTTTCAAAGCTAGACACCAATTCTTCTCTTAGCGATAAAATATCGGGTGGTGTGGCACTTGGAATCATGGTAATGGCTTCGAGTGTTTTCTTCTGTTCTTCTCCGGAATGTAATTGCCATATGGTTGCCGAACTGGTTTTCAAAAACGCTTTTTCCAGATTCATTTCTGGTGGATATAATCCTGAGTTTATCACGCTTGTCACCACCCGAACCGCTTCTGTATTTTTATCGGCATATAGGTATGTTCTAGCCAGTAATGCCCTCGCAGCCATTTTATTGGGGCGTGTATGAAACGAACCCTTATAATCGACTGGCAGCAATTCTTCCGCTTTGATAAGATCGCTGATAATATTATCATATACTTCACTTATACCTGTTCTACCTATGGTACTATTCACAGTGTATGCTGTGGTAGTTACATAGGGAATTTCCCCAAAAAGGTTGACAAGATAAAAATGGAGAAAGGCCCTTATAAATAAGGCTTCCCCTTTTATCCTGTTTATTTCTTCCTGCTCATTAATTTCGGTGGTATCCAGCCCCTCGACAAGGGCATTTGCGGCATATATCTGATTATATGCCAATTCCCACATGGTAGCAACAAGGTCATTTGAAGCAATTATCGAATGGCTATAAAAGGTATCTACAGAAGAATTAGGAACCCCGTAATAATCCAGTTCATCGCTATAACTCCCCATTAGTATGGAAAGTCCACTAAGATCTCCGGCTATCATCCCTCGCTGGCGCATGTTGGCATATATGTCCAACAAGGCAGCCTCGGCGGTCAAAGGATCCTTAAAAACGGCCTCCCCGGTTAACCGGTCATTGGGAAGGTCTATTTCAGTATACTGATCACATCCTCCCATTGTTATACTAAAGAGGAGAAATAATACTTTTAGTCTAGTGGCTCTATATTTCATAACGGTTTGTTTTAAGAATTAAAATTCAAGATGTATTCCCAGGGCATATTGTTTCAGTGGCGGTATATAGGATCCTAGTTGGGATTCCGGATCCTGCCCTTTGTATTTGGTCAGGGTCAAAAGGTTTTGTCCCTGCATGTATATTCTGGCTGAAAACAGTTTAGACCATTGTCTGGGAATTGTATAGGAAACATTTATATTTTTCAGCCTTATGTAAGAGGCATCGCTAATGATTGCTGAGCTACTGCCATGCCTGAGGTATGCATTTCTAGCATCACCATGGATTCCGGTGGTATATCTTTGAATGGCGGCCTCCGTCCCATTCTCCGGCCAATGATCCAATACATAGGCGGGCATATTGAGCATTGCCCCGGGAATTTTCAGACCATATAGGTAGTTTCGTCCTTGTTGTTTTACAAATTGGAAGAGAAAGTCCAAGTTCCAGTTTTTATACTGAATGTTATTGCTCAGCCCCCCGTAAAAATCGGGGTCTATATTTGCCAAAAACTGTCTGTCATTGGGGGTACTCACCTGCCCGTCAAGATCATAATCTTCAAAGGTATAGACTCCGGTATCGGGATTTATCCCTGTGTAGTGATATAGTTTTTGAATATTCACGGGCTGTCCTATGACATATTGATTCGCATAGGTAGAGCCTTCCAGGTTTTCAAACTCCAATAGTTTATTTTTAGGAATACTTAGGTTCAGGCTGCTTGTCCATTTAAACCCTTCCCCTTGAACATTCAGTGTCCTTAGGTCAAACTCCCAGCCAACATTCTCAACCGTAGCCCCTAAATTTGCCTGAATAGAGCTAAACCCGGTCGTTGCCGGTAGGGGTATCCCGACAAGCTGGTTTGAAGACCTGTTTTGGTACCAAGCACCGGTAAGGGAAATACGGTCCTCAAGGAATCCCAGTTCCAAGGCCATCTCCAGTTTTTTATTGACCTCCCATCCAAAATCGGGATTATACAACCTACTGGGCTGAAGCCCTATCACCCCATCGTACAGGCCTCCGCTAACGCTATAGGTGTTCAGGTATTGATAATCCCCTATCTGGTCGTTCCCCGTTGTCCCATAGCTTGCCCTAACCTTTCCAAAACTAAGCCACGGCACCGCATTTTCAACAAACTTTTCCCGGGCGAACAGCCATGCCATTCCAACAGCCCCAAAGGTAGCATATCGCCTATTGCTCCCAAATCGGGAGGAGCCATCCCTTCTACCGGTTAAATTAATAAGGTATTTACCATCCCATTTATAATTGACCCTGGCATATATGGCCTGATATTTATATTCACTTTGAGTGTGGTTGCTTACATTAACCGTCTCGGCCGCCGCAAGGCTTTCAATAAGCTCATTGCTTGAGAACCCCCTGCCTATTTGATTCAGGGTCTCGCTTTGATTTGTCTGAAAAGTAGCCCCTATTAACGCCGCCAGTGTATTTTTGCCCCAACCGGCATTCCACTCCAGTTGTGGCTCTACGATCCATGAATAGCGATCCCCACTGTTATGGAAAAGCATGGAATTGGCACTTGTCAATCCAATGGCCGAGTTATAAACCGTTGAGGGGAGCGTTCGAATTTCCGTTAACCTGGTACTTGTATATCCCGTACTGATTTTAGCTGTAAGGGACGGGATCACTTTATAGGAGAACAGTCCATTGGCTATCAGGTTTTTTGTCTTTGACCTATATCGGGATGCCATATCCGCCAAGGGGTTCGAAAAAGTACCCTCTTCCCAATTCAGGCTCCCGTCTTCGTTATACAAGGCTGGCGCATTGGGGGGCAATGTCATGGCATCACTTGTAAGGTCGGCAAACATTTGGTTGTTGGTCTCTGCTGCGTAGTCCACGGACATGTTCATGGAAAAGCGCTCATCATCGCTACGGTGGTTAAGGTTATTGTGAACGCTGGTTCTATGGTAGCCGTTATCCCCGGGAAAAACAGATGTTTCCTTTCGATGGGTTCCACTAATTAAAAAGCGTGTGTTCTCATTCCCTCCCGATATCCCCAATTGAGTATTGGTGGTCCATGCCGTACCCCCGCTGAGTTCTTTTTGCCAGTCCGTATATCGGTTTTGATCCCATGTCCCATTGACATCATAGGCACTTGAGGGATATGGATCGATACCGTCATTTTTATAGGCTTCCCGGCGCATTGCTATATATTCTTGAGTATCCATCAGGTTCATTGTTCGGGCCAGGGTCCCGGCACTTGTATATGTATTAAGTGATAAACTTGTTTTCCCGGCTTTACCTTTCTTTGTGGTAATGAGCACCACTCCATTGGCTCCCCTGGAGCCATAAATAGCGGTGGCATCCGCATCTTTTAATACCTCGATACTTTGTATATCGGAAGGGTTGATACTATTCAGGGGACTTGAAGCCCCGCCGAGTATCGCTCCCGAGAGGGAGGTACTCCCCAGTGATTCTGATGAAAAGGGCACCCCATCGACGATATAGAGGGGCGCATTCCCATCGGCACGAAGGCTGTTTACCCCACGAACCTGAATATTGAACCCTCCACCGGAGACCCCGGTATTTTGGGTGATCAGTACTCCTGACATCTGCCCTTGCATAGCTGCCAGTGGGCTGGCTACGGGTTGGTCATCAATTGATTTAGAAGTTATTTTACTGATACTTCCGGTACGTTCCTTTTCAGTAACTGTATAATACCCGGCATTGACCGTAACGGCGCCCAGATCGGTTACGTCCTCTTCCAGCACCAGGGAAAGTTCCGTCGAGCTTCCCACGGCGACCTCCAGTTTCTTGAACCCGATATAGCTCAGTATCAAAACATCGGAAGGGACGGCCTCCAGGTAAAAGGCCCCTTTTTCATCCGAAAAAGTGCCACTTGAAGAACCTTTTATCCCTACGTTCACTCCCTGGATGGGAATGCCATTGGAATCGGTGACCGTCCCCTTGATCCGATGTTGATAGGCAGCCAAATCAAACAAATTAACATCCTTGGTATTCCCGAAGAGGGAACAGGTGCCCGTAGAAAAAATGAGAAGGGCAAATAAAAGGGTGCACCTATCCCTTAAAATATATTTTTTTTGCATAATCTTAGTTGTTATAAAACTTCGGTTTTGTCGGTATTGGCCCCTTATGTCCTCTTTATCCCTAAAGGGCCTTTCAAAATCTAATCATCATGCCCATCCTTGGCCATGGATATGCCTGCCTCCCTTGCCGGGAATGGTGTTATCGGCAGGTCAGCTCCCATGGGAAGAACGGCCTTAAGGTCTGAACCATCGTTTGGCCACATGGCCGGATGCCATGATCATGTGCAGTTGTTGATTACGGGAGAAAAGATATCGTATACCGGAAAGAAAATGTTTGGCGTGGCTCCCGTAACAAATATGTGCCTATATGGGGCACTTCGGTTTTTTGGCAAACAGGATGTAATACACCGTGAACACAACGTTGTATTGTGCCCTGATAATCAAGCTGTCCGGTTGGTGTTTCATCCTGTTTTTTTATCTGATCGCAAAACTTCGAATAAAACCAAGAAACAAGCGCTATGAATAGTTGAGTAAGCCTAAAATTACTAGTATAAAAAGGCGTGAAACTCAACTTACCGACTAGAGGTACTGGTATACCTTGGAAACGATAAGAGAGCCCACGCCCGCGGTCGTGAGCAAACTTACTTATCATCTCGTTTCCATAAAAAGTACCAGTTTTCTAGTCGAGACTCAAAGCAATTGCTTCTAATATTTTTCTAAAAGAAGAATCACAAAAATAGCCCTTTATCTTATAAGGCTCCACCAAATATAATTAAAATATTTTAACGACACAAACGTCGTTGAAATATTTTGATTTATTCTCTTCCTTTGAGTATGATTGATGAGGAAACCATTTTACATTACACCACTTCAATAGAGATGGTACTAAAAGAGCTAAGAGAGGAGAAAGGAATTGCTTCAGGACTAGGCAAGCAAGCATCTCAATCATTTGTTAATGGTGATTTCGAACAAAAGTATGGTTTCACAACAAATATGGGCCGAAACGAGTCTAACCCAAATTTTGAGATGAGGACTTTATTTTACCTCTGTGATTATTTTGATATTTCTGTAATAGACTTTTTTAAAAGAGTCTTTAATAAAAGGGAAAAAGAAATTTCCGATTTTTTAAAGATTAAAGAAAAAAGAAGGGAAAAACGTAAAAGATATAAATGAGCCAATCCAATGTGATTGGTATTTTTCTTTCATGGGGTTTTGGATTTCAGTTATTGCTCCTTGGCAAAATCTTTTTAACGTCTCATGGACTATCCATGGTTTATCCCAGGCTTATTTATAAGAGATGCAACAATGTGATTAAAATTTTGATAGCATGTAACAAAGGTTTTATTTAATCGTCATAAGATAAAGTGATTCAATGAGACAAATTATTTGTAGTGCCCTAAATTTAATTCTTCTTATTGCCCTTGTAGGGTGTAAAAACCCTAAAAAATCAGGACAACAGAATTTTATTTCACCTATTTCCGAAAATGTCTCTTTCGAAAATTCCAAAGACCGTATTACCCTCAAGGGAACTTTATCTTTACCAAATGAACCGTCAACTTTTCCTGCTGTTATTCTAATAAGTGGAAATGGTAGAAATAACAGAGATTCTGAATTTGGTGACCATAAACCCTTTTTGGACATTTCCAACTATTTGACTAAAAACGGTATTGCGGTGTTGAGATACGACAAAAGGGGAGTGGGACAATCAGAGGGGAATTTTGATGCTGCAAATTCATATGATTTTGCCGAAGATGTAAGTGCTGCTCTAGATTATCTTTTAACGAGAAAAGAAATTCAAAAAAATAATATTGGCTTGATAGGTCACAGTGAAGGAGGTCTAATTGCGCCTATTGTAGCTTCGAATTCATCAGCTATAGCATTTATAGTTTCGTTGGCGGGGCCGAGTCTGGCAGGAGATAAAATCTTACTAAACCAACAAAGGGCCCTTGCCGAAATAAGAGGGGTGGACCAAGTTAAAATAAATCGATTGCAGAAAGTAAATCGAGAGGCATTTGAACTTGTAAAGCAGAATAAAAACGATACTGTTTTGAAAGAAAAAATGATAGCCTATATCCAGGAAATATCTAAAAATGACCCTGATAAACCAAAAGATATGACCTATGAAAAGTATGTATCGGCACAAGTCAATTCGATATTAAGACCGTGGATGATCAATTTCTTGAGATATGACCCGAAAGTATATATAAGGAAAGTGAAATGTCCTGTTCTTGCACTTAACGGCTCAAGGGATTTGCAAGTTTTAGCAAAAGAAAATTTACCGAAGTGGAAAAAGGTATTAGTGGAATCAGGCAATAAAAATGTAACTATTAAAGAACTTCCAGATTTAAATCACCAATTTCAGACTTGTGAAACAGGATTGCCAAAAGAATATGCAACGTTAAATGAATCATTTTCTCCTATTGCCTTACGCGAAATGACAGAATGGATAAAAAAACAAGTAAGATAAAGCTGCCAATAGCTATGCGTTCGTATGATCGGAACGTCATTCACTCTGATAAATTGTTGAATTTAGCAATGTCTTAACTTGGGTAAGGCTACATTTTTTGGGAGGAGGTCACATTCTCGAAAGCTGTTTTAAATCATCGAAAGTTTATGTGGGTTTCAGTAAAAGCACCAATAGCTTCCCGCAAGCCAATGGGGGAGGTTAACGGAATGCCGTGCAAATTATTTAAGGGCCAACTCACGTCATATAATACAATCTCCCAATAGAATAAATACTATTGGACAGGACAAAGGATCAATTTCAAAATTTTTTGTAACAGAAATGTGCTAAATTTGTTACAGGCTGTAAATTGATATGGATCAAAATATCAAATTACATCCATCTTGTTTCTATAAACTCCTAATTTTAGCAGTACTTTTGCAGAAAAATAATTTGGTGTGGGAATAATAAAAGTAACCAATATACAGGTATATGCCTATCACGGCTGTTTGGTAGAAGAAGGAAAAATAGGCAGTGATTATCGGGTAGATGTAGAGGTGAAGGCCAATTTACAGCCATCTGCGGCGAGCGATCAACTTAAAGACACGGTAGATTATGTACAGATAAACCGTATTGTAAAAGAAGAAATGGCCATACGGTCAAAGTTATTGGAACACGTAGCCAAGCGGATTATCGACCGGATTTTAGAAGAAATAGCTATTGCCGATCAGGCCACGGTCGAGGTTTCTAAAATAAATCCGCCCATTGGCGGCAATGTAGAGCAGGTAACCATACAAATGACACTTGCCAGATAGTTTATGGTTTCAACCTTTAAGTTTTTAAATTAAATAAAAAACTCTTTTGGATTAAAAGCGATATTTTTATTACATTTGCCGTCCGTAAAAGGGCATCGTGGCCGAGTGGCTAGGCAGAGGTCTGCAAAACCTTGTACAGCGGTTCGAATCCGCTCGATGCCTCAAAAATCCACCTTTTTTGAGGTGGATTTTTTTATGCCCCGAACCATGCGTTTCCAAGCAGACACAGCATCAATTTTTAAATGACCATTAAAAAGAAGTTACAGGCTCACCGAAAAAATAAACGTACATCTTACTATTTATCAGGCAATAGTTTTTTATTTTAGTGGATTAATACCAACTATTTTAACCAATTAAACCGCCTTATGAAAACCTATTTTTTTATTGCTATTTTCCTAAAAACCCTCTTTTTAACTGCTCAAATCCCTGTTTCCATACCCGAAAATCTCGCTGAAAACGAAACAAAATTCAAACTTCAGAAAAAAGAGATCGAAGTGACGTGGCCCATCGCAAATAAAAATGTGGCCAAAATGATACTTAGCCTTGAAGCAAACAAGCCTTTGTTCCGTTCCATCGGCATTATTGAAAATGGTAATTTGAAAGAAATAGCCACGCAATTGGAGCCCCGTTTTTTAATAAATGTTGGCAAAAGAACCTTAAAGCCTGAAAACGGATGGACCATTTTTTTTGATAAGGTGCCCACACGGCCCTATACTTCACATGTGCTGGAACTCAATAAAAAGGAGGTAAAGGTTACCAAGAGCGGAAACCGGACTAAAATTACAATAGGGGAAGTTACGGCACCCGATTTTTCCGGGAACATTGAAATAACAATCTATAATGGCGAGCCCCTTTTCAATATAGCAGCGGAGGTTGCTACCAAAAAAGACAGTACGGCGATTCTGTATGATGCCGGGCTGGTTGGTGCCAAAGCATGGGATAAAATTGCATTTATGGGCAATGGACATACGTTTCAGGAAATAAAACCGTCAATTGAAGATAAAAGTATAAATACAGCCGTAAAATACCGAACCATTATCGGCAGTTCCAAAAATGGGGCAATCGCTGTCTTCCCGCCTCCGCACCAATATTTTTACCCCTTGGATGAGGCCTTCAACTTAAAGTTTACCTGGTATGGGGCCAATTACAGGGAAATGATCCCGGGATATGGTATCGGTATTCGGCAGGATCTAAAAGGCGATCATAGATATGTGCCATGGTTTAATGCGCCCCCGGGAACGGAACAACGGCTTAATTTCTTTTGTTTGTTAGGCGTCGATGGCCCGGACGCATTGTTGGACTCGGTAAAAAAATATACACATGCCGACACATACAAATCCATTCCATCCCATAAAACAATGGCAAGTCATTTTCACAATGAATTTATAATGAACGTGGTAATGAAAGGGGGACCGGTCCCGCAAAAACCTGAATTTGTGGATGTTTTTAAGCAAATGGGGGTCGATATTGTCCACTTAGGGGAATTCCATTACACGGCGCACCCGAAAGGTCCCGATCCTAAGCGCTTGTTGGAACTGGACGCGTTGTTTGAACAATGCAGGCGGCTTTCTGACGATACATTTCTTCTGCTTCCCGGGGAAGAGCCCAACGAGTTTCTGGGCGGACATTGGATGGCCCTGTTTCCCAAACCTGTTTATTGGGTTATGAACAGGGAAGACGGTAAACCCTTTGTCTCCAAAGATGAAACCCATGGAAAAGTATACCGGATAAAAGACAAAGACGAAATGTTGCGTTTGCTTGAACTGGAAAAAGGATTGGCATGGACGGCCCACCCGAGGATTAAAGGCTCTACCGGATATCCCGATGCATATAAAGAGGAAGTGTTTTTTAAATCTGACCGGTTTTTGGGCGGCGCATGGAAGGCCATGCCGGCAGACTTGTCCCAACGACGGTTGGGGCTTCGCGTACTCGACTTAATGGACGATATGAACAATTGGGGCCTTCGGAAAAAAGTAATTGCCGAGTCGGATCTTTTTACCATTGCCCACGAAAACGAAATGTATGCCCATATGAACATCAATTATTTAAAAATGGACGCATTGCCAAACTTTAAAAATGGATGGCAACCGGTTTTAACGGCCATGACAGAAGGAAAATTCTTTTCAACTACAGGGGAAATTTTAATTCCGTTGTTTTCGGTAAACAATTCAGCTTCCGGGCAAACCGCATCGGGAGCCCAAAAAAAGAAAGCAACGATACAGATGAAGGTCGATTGGACTTTTCCCTTACATTTTGTGGAAATCGTAACTGGCGACGGGGAAAAAACGTATAGGGAGCGTATTTCCCTTGACGATACAAGAGCGTTTGGAACCAAGAATTTTTCGTTTTCCGTTGATCTGACCGGAAAAAAATGGGTGCGTGTAGAGGTTTGGGACGTTGCGGTAAACGGTGCCTTTACCCAAACGGTATACTTGGAATAAACATCAATTACGTTAAAATAAAACGCTTTTTTACTTTTATTCAACATTATTTTTATATTTACCTTCTATCATTAATCGTGCTGAAAAACAGATTGATGACAAACTAAAACGTTAAATCCATGAAAAGACGTACTGCTATTCGAAACCTTGGCCTGGTAACGGGAGGGCTTTTTTTATTGCCGTCCTGTAATTTTTCTGAAGAAAGGGTGCCTTTGGTGCTTAGCAAGCTTAAAATTACCACAGAAGAAGAAATATTGTTGGAAGCTATGATAGATACCATACTTCCGGAAACCGATACCCCGGGCGGGGTTTCGCTAAAAGTGCAAAATTTTGTCTGGACAATGCTGGACGATTGTGCCTCGCCAGAACAGCAAGCCTCTTTTTTAAATGGGTTAAGGGGGTTTAATGCATCCGTTAAGGAAAAACATGGAGATAATTTTGTTGATATGGACAAAAAGGAAAGGTTAGCAACATTGCAAAACCTGATGGACGATGAAACTTTAAACAAAGACCTTTCAAACTTTTTGCATACCACCAAGCATACAGCGGTTTGGGGCTATAAAAACACCGAGTATTACATGACGCAGTTAATGCCTTACAAATTAATTCCCGGCGCCTTTTCATACAGAACCAAAACAATAGACCCTAACGAAAAAATAAACATCAATGCCTAATTTTAATATAGATAGTACAAAGAAAAATACATTCGACGCGATTGTAATCGGTTCGGGAATGAGCGGGGGATGGGCTGCCAAGGAATTTACCGAAAAAGGCTTAAAAACCTTGGTGCTGGAACGTGGCCGCAATGTAACGCATATAAAAGATTACCCCACCACCAATTTAATGCCTTGGGAGGTAAAGGATGCCAACCAAGTTTCATACGATGTAAAAAAGGAAAACCCTATTGCCGCAAGGTGTTATAATTTTAAGGAAGATTCACAGCATTTTTTTACCAAAGACAAAGAACAGCCTTATATACAAGAAAAGCCTTTTGATTGGATCCGGGGCTATCAAACCGGGGGCAAATCATTGCTTTGGGCACGGCAGACCCAACGGTTGAGCGATTTCGATTTTGAAGGCCCCGACCGCGATGGTTTTGCAGTAGATTGGCCTATCCGCTACAAAGATTTGGCGCCTTGGTACAGCTATGTAGAAAAATTTGTGGGAATTTCTGGGGAATACGATGGTTTGGAAACGCTTCCCGATGGTGAATTTTTAAAGTCGATGGGGTTAAATGCCACGGAACAGTATTTTAAGGAAGTGGTTGCCAAAAAATACAACAACCAGCGCCATGTAATTTATGGCCGGTGTGCACATATTACCGAAAACAAGGAAATTTTCATGAAACAGGGCCGGGCCATGTGCCAAACCCGTGACCTCTGTAGGCGTGGTTGTCCGTTTGGCGGCTATTTTAGCAGCAATGCAAGCACCCTTCCATGGGCCCAGAAAACCGGAAATTTAACCATGCAGCACGATGCCGTGGTACATTCCGTTATTTATGACGATGAAAAGGAAAAGGCCACCGGAGTACGGGTAATCGATGCGAAGACCAAGGAAATGACCGAATATTATGCACCGGTTATTTTTGTAAATGCAAGTGCATTTAATTCTAATATGATTTTACTGAACTCTAAGTCCAAACGTTTCCCGAACGGCCTTGGAAATGATAATGGCCTTTTAGGAAAATACATAGCCTTTCATAATTACCGGGTAAGCATTAGCGCCGAATACGATGGAAACCTGGACAAAACCACCACGGGAAGAAGGCCAACAAGCGGTTATGTGCCCCGTTTTAGAAATATCCATAAACAGGAAACTGATTTTTTAAGGGGCTATGCTGCCGGTTTTGGCGCATCCCGACAGATTATTCAAGACTCCGAGGGTCTGGGAGAAGCATTAAAACAAAACTTGGTAAGCCCGAAATACGGAAACTGGCGGGTGGGATCGCATATGATGGGGGAAACCATTCCGAAAGAAGAAAGTACGCTTAGTCTGGATACAGAAAAGACTGATCAGTACGGGATTCCGCAGCTGCGCATCAATTTGGATTACGACGACAACGATGAAAAAATGATTGCAGATTACGTAGAACAGTTTACCGAAATGTTCGAAGCGGCAGGATTTACCAACATAAAAGCCCATGACATCCCCGATAAAGCGCCCGGTTTGGACATACACGAAATGGGCGGGGTACGTATGGGCCACGATCCTAAAACATCGTTGCTAAACAAATGGAACCAATTGCATGCCTGTAAAAACGTATATGTAACCGATGGTGCCTGTATGACTTCAACAAGTACGCAAAACCCTTCACTTACCTACATGGCATTAACCGCCAGAGCGTGTGACCATGCAATAAAAGCATCTAAAAAGGGGGAGGCATAGTTTTACGGGTGCGCTTCAATAATTTTCCTGGCATTGTCATTTTCAGGGTTTAATTCAAGTGCCTTTTTATAGGCCTGTATGCCTTGGCCTGTTTTTCCCAGCTTTAATAAGCATTCGCCCAGGCTGTCGTATGTATTGGCAGCTTCGGGATAGAGTTCGGTATTGATTGTAAATATTTTTAGGGCTTCTTCATTTTTGTCCTGGTTCATTAAATTGTACCCAAGCATGTTCAGCATGTTTTCAGACACGTTATAGGTCGCTTCATCCCCTTTTTCAAATTCAGTTTTAATTAATGTTATGGTTTTGTCGATGGAATTGGTTTCCTTGTAAAAAGTGCCCACTTGCTTTAATTTCATTTGTCGGTGCTTTTCTCTTTGCTCTGCGAGCGTTGGCACATAATAATACTGGCGTTCTTCGTCGGTTACTTTGGTGGTGTCGGTTTTGTATTGCGCCATTATGGTATTCCCGTTTCCATCATCTGTTTGTACATATTGCGTACCATAGATTTGCGGCGCTCCCCTTCTCATCAAGTCTCTGTCCACCGCAGCCGCATACCACCATCTGTTAAGCGAGGGATCCATATTAATGGCCTTATCAAAGCAGGTAACGGCCATTTTAGAAGCAATGGTGTCGTTTCCGTGCTGAAAGATAATCCCGGCATTGAGGTAATCTTGAGCGGTTTTAACTTTTCCGTCTTTTAACAGCTTGTAAACTTTTGTTCTTCTAATGCTGTCCTGTTCAATTAAGGCCTTCCAATCCCCGGCGGCGAAAGTGTTCATTCGTGCTTTTTGGTCGGCATCGGCCATTTGTTGCAATTGGATGTTATTTTGTGCGTTTAAATAGGTTGAAGTGGAAGCGATTAGCAAAAGCAAGCGTAATTTTAATAGGGTGTTCATTTTATTAAGTTTTGTGTTGATTGTTGGTTACACGCATAATTTATTGATGAAAAACTAAAAATGCGATTAAAATCGTAATTTACAGTAAATATATTTTCATCATTAAAAGTTTAAGAGATGTTTAACAAAGCACGTGTGCATGAAAAATGAATAGCACGTGTTGTGGATTTATTTCTTGTCTTTGCAAGCGTAATTTACAATGCTATTATTATGAACACCAAGTTGACATTAACAATTGAAAAAGAAATAATTGAACGCGCCAAAAATTATGCAAAAGAAAAAAATAGAAGTTTATCGGATATCATTGAAAATTATTTAAAAATGCTTACTGAAAAAGGAGCAAAAAGATGAAGGCGAAAATTTAAATGCAATGGTGGCGTCTTTAAAAGGGTCTTTTAAAATGCCGAAGGATATGGATTACAAGAAGGAACTTAGAAATCGTATAGAGAAAAAATATTTATAAATGGATAAGGCTCTAATTGATACAGATGTTTTAATGGACTTCTTTTTTGATCGAAAACCATTTTCAAAATATGCAACTCGAATATTAAACGGCTGTGCAGAAAAACAATTGGAAGGGTATACCACTCCTGTGATAATTTCCAATGTATATTATTTGCTTAGAAAAGCAGCAAGACACGATATAACTATAACGAAGATAAAGCAACTTTTAACGATTGTCGACATCATTGAAATTGATAAAAATGTTGTTTTAAAGGCACTTAACTCCGAATTCAAAGATGTTGAAGATGCATTGCAGAATTTTTCTGCAATAGAAAACAAAGCGATCAAAATTATCCTGACCAGAAATATAAAGGACTTTAAAAAAAGCCGGCTTTCAGTCTTTACACCAGAAACCTACTTAAAAGGAAAAACCGCAATCTAATCAATCTAACTTGTCTAACAACATCTACCATTCTTACCAATCTAATTCACTCCTTGGCATGTAGCAACCGGGTTAATTTTATGGAAAGGTCGGTAAAAATTATTTTGCCGTTTCCGTTTCGTTCCACATGATAAATAGCATCTTCCAATTCACGGGTAATTTCTAAAATATTGCCTCCGTGCACAAAAGGCGCAAATTTTTCCAGTTGAAAGTTTTCGGCAGAAAAATCCATAAAAGCCAATTGCTGGGCTTGATAGTTAACAAGCATTGCCTGGCGGAAGACATCCATGCAAAACTGAAGGAACTTTTTTTGCGTTTCACGTCCCGTTTTGGCCACTTCGTCACTCCATAAAAGCAGATCGTGAATAACCGCCTTGTTTCCGCGTGCCTTAAAGGCGCTTCGTACCCAAAGAACAAACCATTTCTCGAACACCAGATCTTCCGAATCGCGGTTTACCAAATCAATTGCTTTGTTATAATTTCCGTTGGCCTGGTGTGCTATTTTTAGGGCCGTGTTTTCATCCAGGCCTTTTTTTTGCAGCGCATCGGTAATTACAGCTTCTGCCAGTGGCGGAAAATGCAATAGTTGGCAACGGGAGCGTATGGTTTGTATTATCTGCTCTTCGTCTTCGGCAATTAAAATGAAAAAGGTTTTATTGGGTGGTTCTTCAATAAGTTTCAGTAATTTGTTGGCCGCAGCGGTATTCATTTTGTCGGCCATCCAGATAATCATGGCTTTATAACCGCCTTCATAGGCTTTTAAAGAAAGCGACTTTACAATATCCTGCGCTTCATCTACCCCAATCTGGCCTTGTTTGTTTTCAATTTCCAGTATTTGGTACCAGTCAAAAAGATTTCCGTACGGCTGTTCTTTTATAAATGTGCGCCATTCTTCCAAAAAATGACTGCTTACGGGGTTTTTCTTTATTTTTCCGTTGGCCGCCACCGGAAAGGCAAAATGCAGGTCGGGATGAGATAGGTGGTCGAACTTTAAATTGCAGGAAGCATTTCCCGTATTGTTTTCGGCTCCGGTATTTTTACACAGAACATATTGTGCATAAGCTACGGCCATGGGCAAAACACCGCTTCCTTCTGCTCCTACAAAAAGCTGTGCGTGCGGGATACGGCCATTATCGGCACTGTATGTTAAATGCTTTTTTATGTGTGGCTGGCCTAAAACTTCGCTGAATAGCATACAAACAACTTTATGCCGTGAAAGTAACCTTTCTTGTTTGTTTGTACAAGTGTTATTTGCTTTAAAAAGCACCTTAAACGTTAACGGTGCCGGGAATCAACAAATTTAATGCCGTTTTAACTTTATATAACACGCATTCTTTTCTTACCTTCCCATAAATAATTAAATTAGCGGCTTAATTAACCTTAGTATATAATGAAGACGATAGACGATTTTAATTTTGAAAATAAAAAAGCACTTGTCCGTGTAGATTTTAACGTACCATTGGATGCCGATTTTAACGTAACAGACGCCACACGGATCGAAGCGGCCAAACCGACCATTATAAAAATTTTGGAAGACGGCGGAAGCGCTGTATTAATGAGCCATTTAGGAAGGCCAAAAGGCGAAGCAAGAGACGATATGTCTTTGAAGCACTTAGTGGCAAAAGCTTCTGAAATAATTGGCGTTCAGGTAAAATTTGTAGACAAGTCTATTGGAAGAAAAGCCGAAGAAGCGGTAGCAAGCCTGGAGCCGGGAGAAGTTTTATTGCTGGAAAACCTCCGTTTTCATGCGGAAGAGGAAAAAGGAGATGAGGCCTTTGCCGAGCAGCTTTCAAAATTGGGCGATATCTATGTGAACGATGCCTTTGGCACTGCACACCGCGCACATGCTTCCACAACGGTCGTTGCTAAATATTTTGGGCAGAACAAATGCTTTGGGTATCTGCTGGCAAAAGAAATTGAAGCTATTAAAAAAGTAATGGAAACGGGCGAAAAACCGGTAACGGCAATTTTAGGGGGCTCTAAGGTATCTTCAAAAATTACCATCATTGAAAATATATTAGACAAAGTAGATCATTTGATTATTGGCGGAGGAATGACCTATACGTTTATAAAAGCCCAGGGCGGCAAAATAGGGGATTCCATTTGCGAAGACGATAAACAAGAACTTGCGTTGAGCATTTTAAAAGAAGCCGAGGCCAAAGGTGTAAAAGTACATTTGCCGGTTGATGTAATTGCCGCCGATGATTTTAACAATGATGCAGAAACGCAAATAACTCCGGTAAACGAAATTCCCGATGGTTGGCAAGGGCTTGATGCCGGGCCTAAAACATTAGAGAATTTCAAAGAAGTTATTTTACAATCAAAAACCATTCTTTGGAATGGCCCGATCGGCGTTTTCGAGATGGAAACTTTTTCAAAAGGAACCATAGCCATTGGTAAATTTATAGAGGAAGCTACCAAAAACGGGGCTTTTTCCCTTGTTGGCGGAGGAGATTCTGTTGCGGCGGTAAAACAATTTGGCTTCGAAAATAAAGTAAGTTACGTATCGACTGGCGGTGGTGCAATGCTGGAAAGCTTAGAAGGGAAAACATTGCCCGGAATTGCTGCTATTCTTGCGTAAGGAAAGAAATTTTACATAAAAATAATACAAGTCCTTCAATTTTTTTGAAGGACTTTCTTTTTTTAACAAAATTGATGCGATTTTTTTTCAAAAAAATACGACTTTTACAGATTGTTCGTCCAAAAGTAAATTTATATTGATTCATGAAGCATGTATGTGTGGCACTGTTATTCAGTGCTTTTGGCTCCCTCGCCTTTGCCCAGCAACTAGTACCAACAACGCAGCGTAATGATAAAGAGCTGGAAGTATCCAGCGATACCACGAGCATTGTTGAAGATGATTTACTAAAAGATTTAGATTCTGTAACAATAGACGGAAAACGCTATACTTTACAGAAGCAAACGGCTATTTATGGATATGCAGACCATCCGCAGGCTAAAAAAATAGATAGCATGTGGCTAAACGAATTCCTAGCCTCCGGTCTTTACGATACCATTTATCAAGATATAACAAACCTTGATTACCAACCAATAGAATACATAGATTTGCCAACAGACACTTTAAAGGCCAGGTTGGCAAAGCTTAACCAGAAAACGCCTTTCAATGTGGAATACAACCCCTCTTTGGAAAGTGTTATAAAAATGTTTTTAAAAAACAAGCGGGAATTCCTTACCCGCGTCATGGCCAGGAGCAAGTTTTATTTCCCGCTATTTGAACAGCAATTGGACAATTACGATATTCCTTTGGAAATTAAATACCTGGCGGTTATTGAGTCGGCTTTAAACCCAAAGGCAAAATCAAGAGTTGGCGCGACCGGGATTTGGCAGTTTATGTTCCCTACCGGAAAAATGTACGGATTGGATGTTAGCAGTTATGTAGATGAGCGCAGTGACCCCATAAAGTCTACCGAGGCCGCCTGTAAATATTTAGGGAAACTCTACGAAATGTTTGGCGATTGGGATCTGGCATTGGCAGCCTATAATTCGGGCCCCGGAAATGTTAACAAAGCCATTAGAAGAAGTGGCGGCTATAGCAATTACTGGAATATCAGGCCGTTCCTGCCCCGTGAAACTGCTGGGTATGTGCCCGCCTTTTTGGCTACCATGTATATTATGGAATATGCCAAAGAACACGGCTTTAATGATTTTGCATCAGAAGAGGGCGGCTATTATTTTGAAACAGATACTGTCCATGTAAAGAAACTAATCACTTTCGATCAAATTTCAGAATATTTACAAATTGACAGGGAACAAGTGCAATTTTTCAACCCTTCCTATAAGCTGGACATTATCCCCTACATAGACGATGAAGGCTACGCCTTAAGACTTCCAAGGAAAGCCATTGGTCGTTTTGTAGCCAACGAAGATACCATCTATTCGCGCGTGGCCAAAGAACTTGAGAAAAAAGAAAAACCATTGCCACAATTGGTAGAAACAAGTGCGCAAATACGGTACCGTGTAAAGAGTGGCGACTATCTTGGTAAAATAGCCGAAAAATATGGGGTGCGCGTTAGCGAGCTTAAACGTTGGAACGGATTGAGAAACAATAATATCCGTGTGGGCCAACGACTAATTATTTACCCTAAAAAGCCCATTGCGGCAACTACAAAACAAGCAAAAAGCAGGACAAGCCAAACGGCTCAAAAAGAATATATTGTACGCAGTGGCGACTCTCTTTGGAGCATCTCCAGAAAATTTCCAGGAATTTCTATTAAAAATATCCAAGAATGGAACGATATTAGCGGTAGTAAATTAACACCCGGCACCAAACTCGTGCTATGTAAATGTTAATGACAAAAAACCTGAAACAATGAAAAAACTTTTAATGGGATGCCTGGTATTTTTGCTAGTGTTGTCTTGCAAAGACAAAAAGCAGGAAAAATACCTTCCGGATTCTGTGGGGGCCATCAATACCTTGGCAATAGTAATAGACAACAACATGTGGAAAGGCAGGGTAGGAGATTCTATAAGAAAATACTATGCTGCCGCCGTAGATGGACTTCCATGGGAAGAACCGCTTTTCTCTATCCACCAAATGCCCCCGGAAGTATTTACCGATTTTGCCAGAAATAGCCGTAATATCCTATTGGTGCAAAAAGATTCTTCTAAAGTAGCCGGAATAAAAGACGACTTATATGCAAAGCCCCAAAAAGTGGGCATTGTTAAAGCCCCTACCGAAGATGAACTTATTGCGGAAGTAGCCAAAACGGCACCAGAAATAATAGCTTCCTTTAAAAAGAACGACATCCGCGAAAGCCAAGAGCGCTTTACAAGGTCCCTTAACAGGGAAACGGCCTTGAAAGAAGAATTGGGGGTTTCCCTCACAATGCCCTCTATTTATAAAATTGCCAAACAGGAGAACAACTTTTTCTGGATAGAAAGGCAAATACGCAAGGGAACCATGAATATTTTGGTATACGAAATGCCTCTAAACAGCATACCGAACGATTCTACAAGAGTCGATGCCATTATTAAAATGCGCGATTCTATTGGTCAAAAATACGTCCCCGGAAGGGAAGAAGGAATGTACATGATTACCGAAAAAGCATATGCACCTTATGTTTTTAGTGCAAAGATTGCCGGAAGGAACGCCATAGAGACAAAAGGGATGTGGGAAGTAAAAAACTTTATGATGGCCGGCCCGTTTATTAACTACATTGTTGAAGACAAACCGAACAACCGTTTACTGGTAATTGAAGGGTTTACCTTTGCGCCGTCCACCAATAAACGTGATTATATGTTTGAACTGGAGGCCATTTTAAAAACCCTTAAGTTTGACGATAAAGACAAAGGGGAATTGGCAAAAGCCGAAAAATAAAACCTTTTATGAAAATAAATCAAAAAGCCCATTTGCAATTTATCGCAAATGGGCTTTTTGATTAAATCATATTTTAAAAAACAACTAACGGTATGTATTAGTTATTTTCTTTTTTCTGATCAACATTTGATTCTTCTTCTTTTGAGGCATCTTTAAATTCTTTGATACCGCTACCAAGACCACGCATCAATTCCGGTATTTTCTTTCCCCCGAACAAAAGGAGTACTAAAATAACAACAATTGCTATTTGCCATGGACCAACAATTCCTAGTAAAATGTTTAATGATATCATTTTAAATAAATTTTAGACAACAAAGGTAATAAGAAATGTATACAAAAAACCATCTTTTTTCTTAAAATCATCACTTTTACCACTTTGCAAGTTTAAATGTAGGCAAAAGTAAACTTCAGTAGCGTTAAAAAAAAACAAATTCATGTATATAAAAGGTGCTAATAATTATATTTGCCCTTAATGATACAAAAGAAGAAAAAGAGAAAAAGAAAGCAGATTAAAAAGAAACTGCTTCACAAGTACAGGCTTGTTATTTTAAACGAGGATACTTTTGAGGAGAAGCTTTCGTTTAAACTCAACAGGCTCAATGTTTTTGTGCTTGGAACACTTTTCTCTGTCTTTCTTATTGCTTTTACAACGTTGCTTATTGCTTTTACCCCATTGCGGGAATACATACCTGGATATTCGTCTACGGCCCTTAAAAGGCAGGCAATAGACCTGACTTATAAAACCGATTCCCTTACGGCCACTTTACGGGCCAATGAGCTTTATTACGATAAAATCCAAAAAGTACTGAAAGGCGAAATAAACACACAGGAAATTAATAAGGATTCGTTGTTTGAAGAATTTAAAAGGGATACCATAACCGCAAATTTGAGTCCGAACAAACAAGATTCCCTACTCAGGGAGCGCGTTGCCACGGAAGATAAATACAATTTGTTCCAATCGGCCACAAGTGCTTCAGACTTTGTCCTTTTTCCGCCGGTCAACGGAACATTGTCTCAAGAATACAATATTCAAGAAAAACATTATGCCGTAGATATTTTAGCACCAAAAGATACGCCCATTAAGGCCGTAGCCGACGGAATGGTAATTTTTGCCGAATGGACTGCCGAAACCGGATATGTATGTATAATAGAGCACGAATCCGGGTTAATTTCGGTTTACAAACACAATTCGGCATTGAGCGTCCATCAAGGAGATCAGGTCAAGGCGGGACAGGTAATCGCCATAATTGGCAATACCGGAGAACTTACCACGGGCCCCCATTTGCATTTTGAATTGTGGAGCGAGGGCTACCCGGTAAACCCTTCAAATTACATAGATTTTCAATAAAAATATATGAGCCTTAAATCGTTTGCAGCCAAAATATTTGCAAAGTACATTCATTTTAAAAACACAAAATGGATAACAAATCCGGTAGCTGCCCAAAACCATGTATTTAAAAAACTTATTGAGCAGGCCCGGGAAACACAGTTTGGTAAGGATCACCAGTTTGCAGCAATTGCCACCTATAACGATTTTACAAAAAAAGTTCCCATTCGCGATTATGAAGACCTAAAACCGTATGTGGAGCGTGCCGTAAATGGCAAAAAGGACATTCTCTGGAAGGGAAAGCCTATTTATTTTGCAAAAACATCCGGGACAACTTCGGGAGCCAAATATATTCCTATTACCAAAGCATCGATGCCCCAGCATATCCAAGCAGCACGAAATGCCATTTTAAGCTATATTCATGAAACCGGAAATGCCGATTTTGTTGACGGGAAAATGATTTTTTTACAGGGAAGCCCGGTACTTCAGGAAAAAAACGGCATAAAATTAGGCCGCCTTTCAGGAATCGTGGCGCATTATGTGCCCGGATATCTTCAAAAAAACAGAATGCCGAGCTGGGAGACCAATTGTATAGACGATTGGGAAACCAAGGTCGATGCCATTGTAACGGAAACGCTTCCGGAAAACATGACGGTAATAAGTGGAATTCCATCGTGGGTGCAAATGTATTTTGAAAAGATTCAGCAGAAAACTTCAAAAAAAGTAGGCGAAGTATTTAAAAACTTTAATTTATTCATATACGGAGGCGTTAATTATGAACCGTACCGAGCAAAATTCGAATCGTTAATAGGAAGGAAAGTAGACAGTATTGAACTTTTTCCTGCCAGTGAAGGCTTTTTTGCCTATCAGGATTCTCAAAAAGAAAAGGGCATGCTTTTGTTGCTCAACGCTGGTATTTTTTATGAGTTTGTAAAAGCCGATGAATTTTTTGATGAAAACCCGGAACGCATTACCATTGAAAAAGTTGAGGTTGGCGTAAATTATGTAATGATTATTTCTACCAATGCCGGACTTTGGGCCTATAATTTGGGCGATACCGTTCAGTTTACATCTGTTAAGCCATACCGCATAATTGTTTCCGGTAGGATAAAACATTTTATATCGGCATTTGGCGAACACGTGATTGCAAAAGAAGTGGAGCAGGCCATGAAAGAGGCCACCCAGCAATTTAATGTTGCCATCAACGAGTTTACCGTGGCACCGCAAATAACGCCCGAAGGGGAAGAACTGCCATACCATGAATGGTTTATTGAATTTGAAAGGCAGCCGTCCAACATGCATGGTTTTGCCGAAAAATTAGATGAATCCCTTCAGCGGCAAAACAGTTATTATTTCGATTTAATTCAGGGGAAGGTATTGCAACGCTTAAAAATAACGGCCTTAAAAGAAGGAGCGTTCACGGCCTATATGAAGTCGCAGGGCAAGCTTGGAGGACAAAACAAAATACAACGGCTGGCAAACGATAGAAAAATAGCCAACTTTCTTACAAAACAAACATAGAGTCACACTTTTTTATGCCTTAGTTATCTTATTATAAGGATATTATGTAGGTATACCCTTATAAAAAGTGCACAAATTAAAAAAGAACTTGTATTTTTGTACAGTAAAATACCTTATGAGTAAAATTAGATCAAGAACAAGGGCTCAAGAATCTTCAGGGGCCATCGAGCGAATGTACATCGCCATGAGACATCTTTTTAATCGGGGCTTTTACAAACCTATGGGCGTATCGGGAGAAACACTACGCGAAGCATTATTACAATTGCGTCCCGAAATATATGGTTCGGTCGCAGAACCAAAAACAGAACTGAATGGGCTTGTATACATTCTGGACAGGCTTCCCGTTGGAATAGAACAGTGCAGATATATTAACTTAACATCAGAAGAAGGCTATAAAAATTCGAGTTTTGATGTAATTATCCCCCCAAAAAGAAGAAGAAACTGTTACCGAATCGATGAGGAGCAGATGAATATTGAGATTACCCGCGGGCGTTCGGACATATACGATATTCTTACCCATTTAACTTTTTTGTTTATCGAGTCTCATAAAATAGCCGACCGTGTTTTTATAGAAGAAACAGGTCAGACTATCCGGGATTGGCAAAAACTGGAAGAAGCGGCCTATAAAAAGAAACTTAACCAGTCTGAAAGGGAAATTGCATTAAGCCATACGGCCAGTATTTTAGGAAGGACTTTTGAAGAATGTCTGGCGGCACATAAGGTTTTTGCCACGAAAGATAATCCGGAACGCTTTTTAAACATTGTTTACTGGATGGGAAAAATAGCCCTCGAAGAATTAATCGATGGTTACAAACGTTCCATAACGTTTAGCCCCGTGCTCAGGGAACGTCTGGGGCATCATATTCACGGAGAAATTTGGGCCAACAATATAAAACGCATCCTAAAAAAGAACAATCTGTTAAACCGCCCGTTGCATATTATAAGCGCTAATATGCACAGCGTTATGAACTCTATTTTTGCTTCCGCAGTATTGAAAAAAGAATTTGCGGCACAGAAAAACGACTACGATGTATTTGAAATGTTGAGCCAGCCGGAGAGCAGTTTTTTAAGGGGTAAAGTAAAGGCATATGCCGAGAAGAACGGAATGATAAGCATTGACGACACATCTGGAACGAATATTGATGTGCAAATTTTTGATATGGCAAAGATTGATTTTGATAAAATAAATTTTACTTTTGATGCCAAGGCAGCAAAAAATGAAATGCCCGTGCTGTTTGTAATGGATTATGCTTTTGGAGAACAGGCCTATGAAACCATAGACGAATTTTTAAAACCTTACAGGGTTAAAGGAGAAGATAAAATATTCCTGAACATAGATTCGGTTTCAATAATGGGAAAAGCGGGTATTTTGGAAGGCGGGAAGGGCGATTTAATGATACCGAGCGCGCATATCTTTGAAGGCACAGCCGATAATTATCCTTTTAAAAACGAACTTTGTGCCGAAGATTTTAAAGGAAATGGATTACGTGTTTTTGAAGGAACAATGATAAGTGTGCTGGGAACCTCCTTGCAAAATAAGGACATCCTGAAATTCTTTTACGACAGTACGTGGAACGTAATCGGATTGGAAATGGAAGGGGCGCATTACCAAAAGGCAATACAATCGGCTTCCAAAATACGCAAAAGTATTTCAGGCGATGTAAAAGTACGGTATGCATATTATGCTTCAGACAATCCATTGGAGACAGGAAGTACCTTGGCATCTGGCGGATTGGGTATAACAGGCGTAAAACCAACTTATTTAATAACAAAGAAAATTTTAGAGCAGATTTTTAATAATAGCTAACAAACATGAGCGAGCATACACAACCTAACAATCAGCATAATAATTCCGAAGAAATTGACTTGGGACAACTTTTCAAGTTAATTGGGGACGGGTTTAGAAAGTTTTTCAACTTTATAGGAGATATCTTTAAAGGGATTTTTAATATTATTATTTCCTTTTTGCTTTTTATACAAAGGCATATTATAAAATTTGTAATTGCCGGTGTAATCGGTGTTGTTGTTGGTGTCGTTTTGGACATGAATAAAGCGCCTAAATATGTTTCCACCATGGTGGTGGAACCAAACTTCCAAAGTGTGCAACAGCTTTACAACAATATTAATTTTTATAATGAATTAGCCGAAGCAGAAGATTCGGTCGCCTTGGCCGAAGCATTGGGCATTGAAGTGCATGAAGCTGCGGCGGTTAAAAAAATTACCGCAGAATCCTATTCGGACGAAAATCAAAAGGTCAAGCTTTTCGATGAATTCGTAAGAAGCTTGGATACAACAACGCGAAGGGCTATCGATATGGAAAAGTATCTAGAGAATTTTAATTCTTTTGACGCAAGATATCATACCATAATTGTTGAAGCAACCAACAGCATGGTCGCCAAAAAATTACAGAACCCCATCATTACCTCTATTTCTCTGAATAAATATTTTCAAACGCAAAAAGAAACGAGTACAGAAAATATTGAACTACAAAAAGAAATCCTTAACGGGCAGTTGGCAAAAATAGATTCCCTTCAGCAGTTGTATAAAAGGGTAATGGAAAAAGAGGCATCCAAACCAATGCAGGGGACCAATATATCCTTGGGCGAAAATGGGGATAAGGAAAGCAGGGAATTGGCATTAATCAGGGAAATCGATCAGATTAAAAACAATTTAGTGGAAATTAATGAAGAAGAAGCCAATAAATCCAGCATACTTAATGTAATATCGGACTTCCCGAGAAGGGGCGTTGAAATGAAAGGGATATTTAAGAGTTATAAATTTTTGGTGCCAATAGCTTTATTGGGCATTCTCTTACTTGGCCTTTCTTTATTAGAGCTTGATAAGTTCTTGAAAGAGGTTGCCAGGCAGCAGCAAAAATAAAAAGAACATATGTATATAGATATAAACAAAAAAATCCTGTCTCAATGACAGGATTTTTTTGTTATTTGAATAAATTTAGTAGCAAACTAAGCAGATTGGTAGGTATCTTTTTCTTGTTCGCTATATATTTTCATTTGTTTCATCCAATAAAAAAATGCAATAAAACCAATGGTTATAAAAATACAATTAATAATATTGGACAACCACCAGCTATGTATAGAGCGTAATCCGTCTAAAGGAATAAACAAAACGTTCTCAAATAAATCCTGAATACCATAGAAAAAGTCACTCATCAGTAAAAGATATATTAAATTTACAGCGCAAAAATACAAAAACCAGTTATGATATCAAGCATTTTTGGAAGAACTAATCCCGTTAATTTTTTAATTGTCTCCCTTTTTCTTAGCTTTTTTTTAATAGGCGGTTACTTTTTGTATCTTGATGTTGCCTTTAGCACACAAACATTATGGTTGCTGGGAGAATCTTTGGCATTAGTTTTAATGATCTTGTTTTTGGTTGATTTTATCAATAAAAAAAATAATCTGACCAAGGGAAATTCCTACACCGTTTTGTTTTTTGTATTGCTATTTTGTCTTTTCCCTAAGATATTTAACGAAATCGACCTTCTTATTTCCAACGTTTTTATCCTTATGGCATTTAGAAGGATAATAAGCCTTAGGTCTAACCGCGATGTAGAAATTAAGATATTTGATGCATCACTGTGGGTTTTTGTGGCCAGTTTTTTTTACAGTTGGGCACTCTTTTTTATTGTTTTGGTATTTTTTGCCTTGTTTCTGTACAAAAAGAACGACTATAGAAATGTATTAATACCATTTGTAACGTTGTTTGTTGTTTTAATCTTAGCGTTTACGTTTTATTTTTTAACCAATAAGATAAATGGTTTTTACGACTTGTTGGATTTTTCGCCAAGGTTTGTTATTGAAAAATACGAAGACATTAGATATATTGTTCCGTTAATATTTATGTGCACAATGGGCGGCTGGGCTGCCATCGTTTTCTTTTTGAAAAAGCAGAGCAAAGCCTTTAAAACAAGGGTTCCCGGCATTTTGGTAATGTTGCTTTTGGGGGTTTCTATTCTTGTGGCCATATTGTCTGAAAGCGCTAATACATCCGAGCTTGTTTATGCCCTTTTTCCTTTGGCTGTTATTATAGCCCGGTATGTAGAATCGATAAGGCGTTTGTGGCTTAGGGAAGTTTTTATAAGCACCTTTATAATAATGCCCTTTATTGTGTTATTTCTGTAACTTTTCGCCAAATGCCAAGTCGCCGGCATCGCCAAGGCCAGGTATTATATAGCCCTTTTCATTAAGTTTGGCATCAATGTCGCCAATCCATAAATGCGTTTCCTTGGGAAGTTTCTTTTGTAAAAAGGCAATTCCGGGTCGCGCACCGATTACAGACAAAATATGGACCTCTTTTGGCAAACCTACTTTGGTAAGCGCATCAAAAGTTGCCAAAATAGATTGTCCGGTGGCGAGCATGGGGTCGGCCAAAATCAATGTTTTATTGTCCAAATCTTGAGAAGCCAGATATTCCACATGAATTTCAAAATCGGTTTCAGAGGTATGGCAACGATATGCAGAAATAAACGAACAATCAGCCCCATCCAAGTAATTTATAATGCCTTGATGCAGCGGTAATCCGGCACGCAGTATTGAACATACCACTATTTTGTTCGAAATTTCAACACATCCTTTTTTGCCTAAAGGAGTGATGGTTTCCTTATCGGAAAAGGAGAAAGACATGCTCATTTCATAAGTCAGGATCTCACCAATACGTTCTATGTTCCGCCTAAAGCGCATTCGGTCTTTTTGAATGGATTGATCTCTTATTTCTGATAAAAAATGATGAAGAACGGAATGTTTTTCACTTAGTTGATGAATGTACATACGCTTATATTTTTGAAGCCCTTTTTTAAAAATACATAAAATGAAGCTGAAAACTTCCGCATTGCCGCCGCTTCGATTCATTTTACAGAAGAAATTTAAGGAATTATCCCTATTCACAGCCTATTAAATAAGTATATTTGTGGTTTCAATAAAAACTACAGAATATGTTCAGCGAATCTGCATTTAAGATATTTGATGAGAGTATTGCCAAGTATCATATAAAAGACGATGTAAGCCAACCTTTTGAAAACCCATATCCAAAAGATAAGATAGCACATTTGTTGTATCGAAAAAATTGGATCGATACAGTGCAGTGGCATTACGAAGATATTATAAGAGACCCCAATATAGACCCGAAAGAAGCATTGGAGCTTAAACGCAAAATAGATGCCTCTAATCAGGATCGTACCGATACGGTTGAGTATATAGATAGTTATTTTTTAGACAAATACAAAGACGTTCAGGTAAAGGCTGATGCCACCATTAATTCCGAAAGTCCGGCATGGGCAATCGACCGGCTATCTATTTTGGCTTTAAAGATATACCATATGAAAGAAGAAGCAGAACGGGAAGATGCTTCAGAAACACATAAAGCACAATGTAAAGCAAAGCTGAATGTTTTATTAGAACAAAAAAAAGACCTTTCCACGGCAATTGATCAATTATTACACGATATTGAAACCGGAAAAAAATACATGAAAGTATATAAGCAAATGAAAATGTATAACGACGAATCGTTAAATCCGGTACTTTATAAAAAATAATTGGGTTTTATTCAATGAAAAGCAAGCATATTCTAGCAATTCGGTTTTCTGCGGTAGGCGATGCAGCCATTGCCGTACCTGTATTGCGCTGTTTACTTCAGCAGAATAAAAATTTAAAAGTTACCGTAGCCACAAAATCTTTTTTAAAACCTGTTTTCGAAACGGTAGAAGGCGTTGAAGTAGTATGTGCAGACATTCGTGGGAAACACAAAGGATTAAATGGATTGCTTAAATTTTATGGCGAGATAAAACACCAAAAGTTTACAGCCATTGCCGATTTGCACGGCTCATTGCGGAGCAATGTATTAAAAACACTTTTTCTTTTTAACGGAGTTTCTTCTAAAACCATAGATAAAGGGCGATCAGAAAAGCGCAAACTTGTTAGCGGCAAAATGTTTAAACCATTAAAAACAACTACCGAACGTTATGCCGATGTTTTTAGGGCCTTAGGCCATAAAGTCGATCTGTCAGGAGATGTTTTCCCGCCACCGCAACAAATAAATGCTAAAACGTACTCAATTGTAGGAAAAGACACAAAAAAATGGATAGGGATTGCCCCTTTTGCTTTTTTCGACACAAAAATGTATCCGCTGGATTTAATGGAAAAAGTAATTGCGTACCTTTCAAGGACAAATAACTACAGACTTATTCTTTTTGGTGGGATAAAGGAAGAAGCCGAATTAAAACGATTGTCGGAAACATATCAAAACACCACCTTCACATTTGGAAAAATTTCATTTGAAGAAGAAATCAAACTTATTTCTAACCTCGACCTTATGGTTTCTATGGACAGCGGAAATGCACATTTGGCAGCCATGCAAGGGGTAAAGGTAATTACGCTTTGGGGAGTAACGCATCCGTATGCCGGGTTTTATCCGTACAAACAACCTGAAAGTTATGGTTTGTTGTCCAATCGGGAAAAGTACCCGTTAATTCCCACATCGGTATACGGAAATAAGGCACCAGGGGGTTATGCAGCTGTAATGCGTAGCATTCCGCCGGAAAAAATCATTCAAAAAATAGAAGAAGTAATCAAAAGCCAACCTTCATGATACGAATAAAAAAAGCAGGAACTTTTTTAATGTTGATGCTGACTTTTCAATTCCTTTCAGCTCAAGAAACAACGTACAAAACCATTACCAATATTCATTATTACGATAAAGCAACCAATGCCTCGGATGCATATATCAACGAACGTTGCGTGTTGGATTTGTACTATCCTACCAATGCTGAAAATTTCCCAACGGTGGTTTGGTTTCATGGTGGCGGACTTACGGGGGGCTCTAAAGAACTTCCCGAAGCATTAAAAAATAAAGGAATGGCTGTTGTAGGGGTTAATTACCGTTTAAACCCCAAAGTAAAAGCACCAAAATATATTGAAGATGCCGCCGCGGCCGTGGCATGGGTCTTTAAAAATATAAAAGATTACAAAGGCGATACAGGCTTAATCTTTGTTTCTGGTCACTCGGCCGGAGGGTATTTAACAAGCATGATTGGCTTGGATAAATCGTATTTGGCGGCTTTTGGCATAGATGCTAATGAAATTGCAGGATTGATTCCTTTTAGCGGGCATACCATTACACATTTTACCGTTCGGCAAGAACGGGGAATTCCCGGAACACAACCTATAGTTGATAGCTTGGCACCGTTGTACCATGTTCGTAAAGATGCACCGCCCTTGTTATTGATTACCGGGGACCGCGAGCTGGAAATGTTGGGTAGGTATGAAGAAAATGCATATTTAATGCGGATGATGAAAGTGGTCGGCCACAAAGAAACAACGTTATATGAAATGGATGGTTACGGACACGGAATGACCGAACCTGCTTTTCCGTTATTGGTAAAAGAAGTACACCGTATTATGAAGGAGAAAAAATAAAAATCAGGAAATTGAGCTGGTACATTACTTTTATTTAAAAATAATTAGCAACACATGTTGAATATGGCAAATCCTGTAAAATCTTTTTTTCAACTTGTAAGTGTGTATTTTTTGATTGTAAAATACCTACAAGGTTTTTAGGAAAAACCTTGTAGGAATATAACTCAATAGAGGTGTTGACGTTACTTCTGTTGAAATTATTTAATTGAACATGATATTTCCCTGCGGTCGAAAAGACTTCGGTGTATCTATACTTTTGCTATGGTTCCTCCCTTTAGGGAATGTAAGGTGGGGCTATACATCATCATAATCAATAGAAATGCTATCGGTGGTCGGGTGTGCCTGGCAGGTAAGGATGAGTCCTTCTTCTAGCTCGCTGTCAGTTAAGATCTGGTTTTTTATCATTTCCACTTTTCCCTCAGTGAGCCTGGCTACGCAACTACTGCATATCCCGCCCTGACATGAATAAGGGGCGTCTAAGTCTTCTTCTAAAACGGCATCCAGAACCCGCTTTTTTCGGTCCATGACAAATTCGGTTTCTTCATCATCGATTATGACTTTTACTTTTGTTTGTCCTTCAGCATTAATTTCGACAGTACTTCCATCATCAGAAGTCGTGAAAAATTCGGTTTTTACCATTTCCTTTTTAATGCCGTTCTCCAAAAGTGTTTCAGAGACCGTTTCGATCATGGCTTCGGGGCCGCATAAGTAAAAAGTGCCAAAAGGAGTTTCCTTGTGCTTGTTTTTTAGCATGTAATTAATGGTAGAGCGTTCAATACGGCCAAACAGAGCACCTTCTTCTTCCTCTTGGCTATATACGAATTGAACGGACAACCTGCTTGGGAATTTTGTTAGAAGCTCAGTAATTTGTTTATGGAACATGGTTTCTTTCAATGTTTTGTTTCCATAAACCAGTAAAAATTTTTGATCGGTAGTATTAAGCACGTCTTTCATAATGCTCATAATGGGAGTAATCCCGCTCCCGGCCACAAAAGCGGCAATATTTTTGCCAGAATGTGCCTTGGTGTCAAAAGTAAAATGCCCTTCGGGTGGATAGACTTCAAAAGTATCGCCTACTGCAATGGTTTGGGCGAACTTAGAAAAGGTTCCGTTTTCCATTTCCTTTATACCAATGGAAAAGTCGGTGTTTTCTTTTGATGAACATATGGAATACGAACGACGGACTTCTTTTCCGTTAATTTCTTTTTTTATGGTAATATGTTGTCCCGGAACAAAGGAAAAAGTTTCCTTTAGGTCTTGGGGGATATTAAAAGTAATCACCACCGATTTTGGAGTGGTTTTTTCAACTGCTTTAACTTTAAGTGTGTGAAAATGAATCATTAAAAAAAATTTTTGCAAAAATAGTGATTAAAGCCCCGAATTGAAACCCGATTAAGAAAAATTTATACCTGAAAGTATTTTTCCTGATAAAATATCCATAATTTGTAACGCGATTAATCAATTCTGCACTAATGAATTAACGATAACCATTATCAAATATATGATTAAACACTTCTTTTCCCTTCAATGGAAATCATTTTTTAGGTCGGCTTCCTTCTCAAGCAACCTAGTTATAAAAATATTCATGGCTTTTTTTGCATTGTATATGATTGCCAGTTTTTTAATACTTGGTGGTAGTGCGTATTATTTAATTGAAGAAAAATTACAGCTCAACGCATTGGAGGTAATCAACCAATATTTATTTTATTATTTGGTTTTGGACCTTTTTATGCGGTATATGTTGCAAAAAATGCCCGTTGTAAACATCAAACCCTTGTTGTATTTACCTTTTGAGAAGGCTAAGGTCGTGCAATTTAGTTTGTGGAAGACCGCTATTTCTTTTTTCAATGTTATACATGCCTTTTTCTTTATTCCATTTTCAGTCGTCTTAATAATAAACGGATATCCGCCATTACAGGTTTTGGCCTGGTTAATGGCCATATATGCACTTTTGTACTGCAATAACTTTATCAATGTTTTTTTAAACGGCGTAAACGCAATCCTTTTTGTGGTATTTGGCTTTATTGTAGCTTTAGGCACATTGCAATATTATGCCATGTTTGATGTTACACAATATACACAGCCTGTATTTCAGTATTTTTACAGTGTTCCTTATCTGGCTTTTGTTCCCGTGCTGTTCATGGTTACATTGTATTATTTTGCATATAAATATTTTAAGGGGAACTTATACCTGGATGCCGGCCTGGCATTAAAACATCAAGAGGCAGCTACAGAAGATTTAAACTGGCTGAACCGTTTTGGGAGTATTTCTGTGTTTTTGAAGAATGACATTAAGTTAATTAAAAGAAACAAGCGCACCAAAACAACGGTGTTGATGAGCTTTCTCTTTATTTTTTATGGATTGCTGTTTTTTACCAATGCCGTAGAGGTCTATCAGGCGGCCCCGTGGCGGTTCTTTGCCGCGATCTTTATAACGGGTGGTTTTTTGTTTAGTTTTGGGCAATTTGTGCCGAGTTGGGACAGCGCTTATTATCCGCTTATGATGAGCCAAAACATCCGTTATCGCGATTATCTCAATGCCAAATGGTGGCTTTTGGTGGCCGCCACGCTTTTAACTACTATATTGGCATCTTTTTACCTTTATTTTGGGTGGGAAATATACCTTACCATCATAGTGGCGGGCTTATACAATATCGGGGTAAATTCATATATGGTATTATGGGGCGGGGCGTATGTTAAGACCCCAATCGATCTTACAAGCAACAAAAAAGCATTTGGCGACTCGCAAGCTTTTAATGCCAAGACGCTGTTGCTGACCGTTCCAAAAATACTAATCCCCATTATTTTATATTCCATTGGGCATTATGCAGTAGGACCGTTCCTTGGATATTTACTGGTAGTCCTCGCCGGGGTTCTTGGGTCTGCCTTTAAGGATAAAGTATTTAATAAAATTGAAAAAGTTTACAAAGCCGAAAAGTATAAAACCTTGGTAGCGTATAAACAAAAAAATTAAAAATATGATTGTTACAGAAAATCTTTCAAAAGCATATAATGGTACAACTGTACTTAATGTAGGAGCGTTGGAAGTCCCGACTGGACAGGCCTTTGGACTCGTGGGGAATAACGGAGCGGGGAAAACAACTTTTTTTAGCTTGTTGTTGGATTTAGTCCAGCCAACATCCGGACATATTACAAACAATGGCATTCAGGTCAATACCAGTGAAGAATGGAAACCTTTTACATCGGCTTTTATTGATGAAACATTTTTGATAGGATATTTGACTCCAGAAGAATATTTCTATTTTATTGGTGAGTTGCGCGGCCTCAACAAAGAAGATGTCAATGTTTTTTTGAATGGATTTGCCGATTTTTTTCATGGGGAAATTTTAGGCGGCAAAAAATATTTAAGGGACCTTTCCAAGGGGAACCAGAAAAAAGCAGGAATCGTAGCAGCTTTTATAGGCAAGCCTAAAGTAATTGTCCTGGACGAGCCTTTTGCCAATTTAGATCCGACAACGCAAATCCGGTTAAAGAAAATTATTTCGGCCTACAAAGAAAATGATGCGGTTACCGTGCTTATTTCCAGCCACGATCTATTGCATGTTACCGAGGTTTGCGAACGCATTGTGGTGCTCGACAAAGGGGCCGTTGTAAAAGACATTAAAACATCCCGGGCTACATTGCAAGAACTTGAAGGTTTTTTTGCCGAAGAGATTTTAAATGTACCCGGTGAAGATTAGTTTTTATGAACATTCATTAATCAAACAATGGCAGCCTTCTTATATGTGCCACCAGCTATTTTGAACTTTTTGTAAATCTCGTTTATCTTATGAGTTGCGTATTTCAAAATAGAGGTCTTCAGCAAAAGGGGTCGTTAAAACAGCAGCAGTACAACTTGAGAAAATAGAGGTAATAATTGCAGGAAAAAAAAGATAATGTATTTTTACCTCGTTTCAGCAATAAATAGCTAACTTAGAAGTTACTATTTAAAAACTAATACTTTTTTGTGTAAACATCTTAAAATACCAACCTGCTTGTTGCTTTTGCTGCTTGTCGCCATGGCGTGCTCAACAAAGAAAGACGCTTTTGTGAACAGGAATTTTCATGCGCTTAATACCAAGTTCAATGTTTTGTACAACGGTAAGGTGGCCCTGGAGAAAGGGCAGCAGGAACTCATTAACTCTTATGTGGACAATTATTGGGAAGTTCTCCCCGTGGAACGGATGGAAATCCGGGACGAAATCATAATAGACACAGCATTGCTGAACCCAAATTTTAGACGTGCCGAAGAAAAGGCCACAAAGGCCGTGCAAAAGCACGGGATGAACATTGGAGGGCAAGAAAGAAACCCGCAGATAGACGAAGCATATTTGCTCTTGGGAAAAGCCCGATATTACGACCAGCGGTTTGTTCCGGCCTTAGAAGCGTTTAATTATATCCTACGGAAATATACAGACAGCGATATTATTGTAGAAGCAGCCATTTGGAGGGAAAAGACCAATATCCGGATGGAGAACGAAGAAGTGGCCATTACCAACCTTAAAAAAGTGCTTCCGCTAGACATATCACCACAACAATATGCTGATGCATCGGCAATGATGGGGCAGGCATACATCAACCTAAAACAACCGGACAGTGCTATTTACCGATTAAAATTGGCCGCAAACACTACCAAAAACAATGAAGAAAAGGGCAGGTACAATTACATTATTGGCCAGCTTTACAATAATAAAGAAGTTATAGACAGTGCCAACATGGCCTTTGACAAGGTAATCGCCCTTAAGCGGAGAACCCCGCGCGTATATATGATGAATGCCTATGTTGAAAAAATTAAAAACGAGTACAAACGGGGCGAAGAAGATTCTACATTATTGGTATTACTTGATAAACTTGAAAAAAATCGTGAAAACAGGCCGTATCTGGGTAAATTGTACCGGCTGAATGCCATGTATTACCTGCAAAACGAGCAATTTGATTATGCACAATACTACTTAAACCAGTCCTTAAAACACACCGAAAATGATCCTTATTTAAGCGCATTGAATTACGAAAACCTTGCTACAATGTATTTCGACAATGCTTTGTACCAAGAAGCGGGCGCATATTACGACAGCACATTGACAAATGTGGATCCCAATTCTAAAAAATTTAGGGCGCTTACCAGAAAACGGGAGAACCTGGAAAGTGTTATTAAGTACGAAAACATAGCCCATAGAAACGATAGTATTTTATATGTTATAAGCTTGCCGGACGATCAAAAAACGGCGTATTACCAAAGGTATATCGACTCGATCAAACTGGTTGAGGAAGAGCGTCTGGAAAAAGAAAAAATTGCCCTGCTGAAACAAAACAGCCAAGGAAACGGAAGTCTGTTCGATAATAAAAACAGTGCTTCCGTAGATTTTTATTTTTACAATCCCACAAGCGTGCAATACGGCATTCAGGAATTTAGAAAAGTGTGGGGGAGCAGGGCACTGGAAGACAATTGGCGCTGGGACAGCAACACCACATCGGCCCAGGGTAATGCCATTATTGCCGAGGAAGGCCCTGCTGAAAATGCCAACTATTATTCGCTGGATTTTTACCTCGACCAACTGCCAAAAGAGGCAAAGGCCATTGATAGCATTCAAGCCGAAAACAATTTTGCCTATTACCAATTGGGACTGATTTACAAAGAGAAATTTCAGGAATACAAACTGGCGGCCGACAAACTGGAAAAAGTACTTAAAAACGAGCCTGAAGAGCGGTTGATATTGCCTTCTAAATATAACTTGTACAAAATATATGAGCAGTTGGGGTCGCCTTTGGCAGAGCAGTACAAATTGGACATTATTAGCAACCACTCATCGTCCCGATATGCAGAAATCCTGAAAAATCCGCAGGCACAGCTCGCCGATGATGGCTCAAGCCCGGAAGCTGTTTATGCCGCATTGTACAAAGGTTTTGAAAATCAACAGTATCAAAAAGTCATTTCTCAGTGCAATGAATATATTTCCCGGTATAACGGGGAAGATATTATGATGAAGTTTGAAATGTTGAAGGCATCGGCGAATGCCCGATTGTACGGATTTGAAAAATATAAAAAATCGCTCAACGATATTGCCCTAAATTACCCGAACTCCGAAGAAGGGCAAAAGGCACAACAAATAATAAATGAAACCTTGCCCGCAATAGCCGATTCAACTTTTAACATGGACGCCAATGCATCAAATAATTGGAAAGTTATTTATCCGTTTTCAGAAAAAGATACTGCAGGGGTTAATACGTTGACCAAAACGATAGACAAATCGCTAAAAGATTTAAAATACGACCATATTACCCATTCAGAAGATGTGTACAGCCCAGAAAGCATATTTTTGGTGATACATGGTTTTGATAGTCAGTTACATGCCGAAGGTTACGCAGAATTGCTAAACATTAACAAAGATTATTTGGTTGATAATGAGAAATTTGTAATTTCGTCTTCCAATTATAAAACGCTTCAAATACATAAAAACCTAGATGCGTATTTAACTGAATTTAAAAACAATAACCCGAATCTTAATAATTAGAAAAGATGTTTGCAGAATCTAAAAAAAACCGAATCGAGCCAGCTATTGGACAAACCAACCGAATAGTAGAAAACACAAAAATAAAAGGGGATTTTATTTCTGAGGCCGATATCCGTATCGATGGAGAACTTGAAGGAAGCATTACTGCCAAAGGAAAGGTTGTAATTGGCAGGGCAGGCAAAGTAAGTGGCCAGATAGACTGTATGAACGCCGATATTGAAGGGAAATTTGAAGGCGATTTAAAAGTAGAAAACGTCTTGAGCCTAAAGAGCACGGCATTGATAGAAGGCGATGTAATTGTTGGCAAGTTGGCCGTAGAGCCGGGCGCTACCTTTAACGCTTCGTGTTCCATGAAAGGGGCCTCTTTAAAATCAGTCAAAGAAGAAAATGCAGGAAAAGAACAACAAAAAGCCAACGAAAAATCAGCTTAAAAACTTTGCGGTATTTTCTGGAATAGCCATACAAATGGGAGTTACTATTTTCCTTTTTGTTTACCTCGGGAAATGGCTCGACGGCAAATACAATAACGGAGAGAAACTGTATTTAATAATATTTACACTGCTGGGACTGGCATTGTCTATTTATGTGGTTATAAAACAATTAAATAGATACCAGAATTAAAGCTATTTCATGCAATCACTTTTATATCGATTTACGGCAGCGCTTATAATTGTTATGGGCGTTTCTTTTTTTGTACATGCTTTGATCCTGGATAAATTTTTTCCGGGCAATGCTATCAATAGCCTCGGGCTGGCCTATGTTGTTAATGGTGTGCTGGCAATGGTTATTTTCAGCGTTATTTATATCTTCAGAAAGAAATTATACTCACAAATAGGGTTTTTATTCTTGGCAGGGAGCCTCTTAAAGTTTTTAGTGTTCTTCCTTATTTTTTTGCCAATTTACAATGCCGATGGAACCCTTTCTAGAATGGAATTTATTACTTTTTTTATTCCCTATGCTTTTGCCCTTATAATAGAAACCATATCGGTTTCCCGCCTGTTAAAATAACGTGCTTTTACACAGCATTTTGTGTGTCTGTTAAGGAAGTTATAAATAAAGAGAAAAAATTGTTTTTGTTTTTCATTTAAAGCCTTACATTTGCACCGATTTTTAAGACACCATTATTTAAGTGATATGCAAAGAGAATTTACAGTAAAAATCCTTGCTTTTTTATTTTTTATGGCACCTCTTTTCGGAATGGCTCAGCATGAGCTTAATGGTAAAGGGGCAGAAGTGGGAAAAGATGATAAGCGCTCGTCTATTAAAGAGTTTATAAATCATCACTTATTAGATTCGTACGATTTTACGTTGTATACTGTAGATGAAGAAAACAACGAGCATGTTAGCTTGCCATTACCGGTTATACTTTGGGATGGTGGCCTTAAGGTGTTTTCTTCTTCAAAATTTCATCACGGGGAAGAAGTAGCCGAAGTAAATGGAGACTTCTACAAGCTATATCACAATAAAATATACAAAACCGATGCTCAGGGAGCATTAGAGTTCGACGATCACCATCACCCTACAAATGCAAAACCTTTGGATTTTTCAATCACCAAGAACGTTGTAACCATGTTGTTGGTTTCTATTTTAATGTTCTTGTTGTTTAGAGGGCTGGCAAAATCATACAGTAAAAACAGCGGAATTCCAACGGGAATTGGAAGATTTTTTGAGCCGTTGGTGGTTTTTGTAAGAGACGAAATTGCAATTCCAAACATAGGCGAGAAAAAATACAAGAAGTACATGAGCTTTTTATTGACCATTTTCTTCTTTATCTGGTTCTTGAACTTATTGGGGATGACCCCACTTGGAGTAAACGTGACAGGGAATATTGCGGTAACTTTTGGATTGGCGTTATTGACCTTCCTTATCACCACGTTTACGGCCAATAAAAATTATTGGGGGCATATATTTTGGATGCCCGGCGTGCCTAAGTTAATGAAAATCGTTTTGGCGCCCATAGAATTGTTGGGGGTATTCATTAAGCCCTTTTCGTTAATGATCCGTTTGTACGCAAACATGACGGCTGGCCACGTGGTAATCATGAGCATTATAGGTTTAATGTTCTTGTTTAAAAACTGGATAGGGAGCTCGTTGTCGTTTTCACTGGCTTTTGCACTGTCGTTGTTGGAGTTGCTGGTTGCAGCATTGCAGGCATACATATTTACAATGCTTTCAGCCTTGTATTTTGGGATGGCCAACGAAGAGCATCACGACGACCATTAATAAATATTGAATGTTTAATTTTTAATACATATAATTATGAACATCCCAGAAATCGTAGGAGCTGGTTTAATCGTTATCGGTGCTGGTTTAGGTATCGGTAGAATCGGTGGACAGGCAATGGAAGCTATTGCACGTCAACCTGAAGCTTCAGGAAAGATCCAAACAGCTATGCTTATTGCTGCTGCACTTATTGAAGGTATTGGATTTGCTGCTTTGTTTGCGGCATAATAAAAAGCATCCGGTTTTAACGGTTGGTTATCACCGGGTGTTGTTTTAAAAATTGAATTAAACATTATTTTTAGAAGATAAAAATGGAAAAACTATTAGATCAATTTTCATACGGATTATTTTTTTGGCAATTACTTATATTGGTGGTGCTGGTTTTGGTTCTTAAAAAATATGCATGGAAACCTATTCTAAATGCGGTTAACGACAGGGAAGAAGGGATAAAAAATGCACTTGCATCTGCCGAAGAAGCGCGCAAGGAAATGCAAAACCTTCAGGCAGACAATGAAAAACTGCTCCAGGAAGCACGTGCCGAAAGAGAAGCAATGATAAAAGAAGCGCGTGAGGTTAAAGAGAAAATGATAGCCGATGCAAAAGGGGAGGCACAAACACAGGCCGATAAAATAATCAAACAGGCGCAGCAAACCATCGAAAGCGAAAAACAGGCGGCGGTTGCCGAATTGAAAAACCAAGTGGCTTCTTTGTCTGTGGAAATCGCTGAAAAAGTAGTTAAGTCAGAACTTTCATCAAACGACAAGCAATTAAAGTTGGTTGATGACATGCTGGAAGAAGTAACTTTGAACTAATCTGTAAGTTAAAGCAATGAGAGGTACCAGAGCAGGACATAGATATGCAAAAGCCGTTTTAGGCTATGCAAAAGAGCAAAACGCCCTTGAAGCTGTAGATAGGGACATGAAAGATATTTTTGCAACCATTGCCGGGAGCAAAGAGCTTCAAAACGTACTTCAAAGCCCCGTTATTAAATTAGCTGACAAAAAAGCGGTTGTAAAAGAGATTTTCTCAGGTTTGAATGCCGTATCGGTAGGCTTGATAGACGCACTAATAGAGAACAACCGTATAGATTTGTTAAAAATAGTAGCCGAAAAATACATCATCCTACACGATGAATTAAGAGGCGAGGAAGTAGCAATAGTAACCACGGCGGTTCCCTTGTCAAAAGAATTAGAGCAAAAGGTGCTTGCAAAAGTAAAAGAACTTACAGGAAAAAAAGCAACCATAAAAAATAAAATAGACGAAAGCATTTTAGGTGGTTTTATTTTACGGGTTGGAGATTTACAATACAATGCAAGTATTGCCAACCAGTTGAACAACTTAAAAAGGGAATTACAAAACTATACATACATTAACAATTAAATAAAAGGTAAGGTGTTTTTGTTTGTTTGAAAGCGCCTAAAATCTAAATACTAAATAAGATGGCTGAAGTTAAAGCGGCTGAAGTATCAGCAATATTGAAAAAGCAACTATCAGGATTTGAAGCAAAAGCTTCATTAGACGAAGTAGGAACTGTACTCCAGATAGGGGATGGTATCGCCCGTGTATACGGATTGTCGAATGCACAATACGGAGAGCTGGTTCAGTTTGAATCTGGCTTGGAAGGGATTGTACTTAACCTTGAAGAAGACAATGTAGGTATTGTACTTTTAGGGCCTTCAAAAGAAATCAAAGAAGGAGATACCGTAAAACGTACTCAGCGTATCGCATCTATCAAAGTAGGTGAAGGTATGGTAGGACGTGTTGTAGATACTTTAGGAAACCCAATTGACGGTAAAGGGCCTATTGAAGGTCAAACGTATGAGATGCCTTTAGAGCGTAAAGCACCCGGAGTTATCTTCCGTCAGCCGGTTAACGAGCCTTTGCAAACAGGAATCAAGTCGGTTGACGCCATGATCCCGGTTGGTAGAGGACAGCGAGAATTGGTAATTGGTGACCGCCAAACCGGTAAAACAACCGTTTGTATCGATACCATTATTAATCAAAAAGAATTTTACGATGCAGGTCAACCTGTATTCTGTATATATGTAGCTATTGGGCAAAAAGCATCAACAGTAGCTGCCATTGCTAAAAATTTAGAAGATAAAGGAGCATTGGCCTATACGGTAATCGTTGCCGCAAATGCATCCGACCCTGCACCAATGCAGGTATATGCGCCATTTGCAGGGGCTGCTATTGGAGAATATTTTAGAGATACTGGCCGCCCGGCATTAATTGTTTATGATGATTTGTCGAAACAAGCCGTTGCTTACCGTGAGGTATCATTATTGCTTCGTCGTCCACCGGGACGTGAGGCGTATCCTGGAGACGTTTTCTTCTTGCACTCAAGATTGTTGGAGCGTGCTGCAAAAGTAATTGCCGATGATGATATTGCAAAGGGAATGAACGATCTTCCGGAATCTTTAAAACCAATTGTAAAAGGCGGTGGTTCGTTGACAGCCTTGCCAATTATTGAAACACAAGCTGGAGACGTTTCAGCATATATTCCAACCAACGTGATTTCCATTACGGACGGACAGATTTTCTTGGAGTCAGATTTATTCAACTCTGGGGTACGTCCTGCAATTAACGTAGGTATTTCGGTATCGCGTGTAGGAGGGTCGGCTCAAATTAAATCGATGAAAAAAGTGGCGGGTACATTAAAGCTGGACCAAGCACAATATCGTGAACTAGAGGCATTTGCCAAGTTTGGGTCCGATTTGGATGCGGCTACTATGAACGTTATCAGTAAAGGTAAGCGAAACGTAGAAATCCTTAAACAGGCACAAAACGATCCATATACCGTAGAAAATCAGATTGCAATAATTTATGCAGGATCTAAAAACCTTTTAAGAGACGTTCCCGTTGATAAGATAAAAGAGTTTGAAAAAGACTACCTGGAGTTCTTAAACGCGAAACACAGAGGCATATTGGATACTTTAAAAGCAGGGAAGCTGACCGATGAAGTAACGGACACACTTACACAAGTAGCAAAAGAGCTTTCGGCTAAGTATAAATAAGCCCTACTCAATCTCCCCTGAGGGGAGAAGATTGGATTGAATAGTTTTAATAATTAAAATGTTTAAGTCCGCTCCTTGAGAGAGGACTTAGGAGAGGCTAAAATGGCAAATTTAAAAGAAATACGAAGCAGGATTACATCGGTAGGTTCAACCATGCAGATTACCAGTGCCATGAAAATGGTATCGGCCGCCAAGTTGAAAAAAGCGCAGGACGCTATTACGGCCATGCGACCATATGCCGATAAACTTACGGAATTACTGCAAAGTTTAAGTGCAACTTTAGAAGGGGACTCCGGAAGTGTTTTTGCCGAGCAGCGTGAAATTAAAAGTGTTCTTGTGGTTGCAATAACTTCCAATAGGGGCTTATGCGGTGCGTTTAATACCAATATCGTAAAAGAATCCAATAGATTGGCCAATACGGTCTATGCTGACAAAAAGGTCAGCCTTGTTACCATTGGTAAAAAAGGGAACGATGTACTAAAAAAGAATCATTATATAACCCATAACAACAACGAAGTTTTTGATGATTTAACCTTCGAGCATGTTTCTGATATTGCAGAACATTTAATGGCGCTGTATGGCGAAGGGACATACGATAAAATAATATTGGTGTACAATCACTTTAAAAATGCAGCGACACAAGTTGTTAAAACGGAAGATTTTCTGCCAATAAAACCCATCGAGTCTGAAAATGCAAATGCAACAGCCGATTATATTTTTGAACCTTCAAAAGTGGAAATCGTAGAAACATTAATACCAAAGTCGTTAAAAACACAATTATACAAAGCCATTCGCGATTCATTTGCATCAGAACACGGCGCACGTATGACGGCCATGCACAAGGCAACAGACAATGCTGCCGAGTTAAAAGCAGAGCTTACGCTTACATATAACAAAGCGCGTCAAGCCGCCATTACCAACGAAATTTTAGAAATTGTTGGAGGTGCTGAGGCACTGAACAATTAGCGACTGATAAGGAGCAAATTTTTCCTTCCGAGGCACTGAACAATTAGCGACTGATAAGGAGCAAATTTTTCCTTCTGAGGCACTGAACAATTAGCGACTGATAAGGAGCAAATTTTCCCTTCCGAGGCACTGAACAATTAGGCGTTAGCCAAATTTTTCAATAAGAGCGGAAGTCTTAAATAATTAAGAAATTTTTCAGTAGAAATACCGAATCTAACTATATTCAAACCCTCGAAGGTTTTAAACCTTCGAGGGTTTTGTTGTTATTTAAATGAGTTTACAATTAACATCTGGCATCAATTTTGAAATCGTATCTTTAAAAATCAAACGCAACAAATGAAAAAAATATACAATATAATTATAGGGATCAGCATTGTTTTTGGGTTTTCGAAGTGTGGAACATCGCAAAAACTCATAGAAAACCCGCCATTTACCTTAAATGAAGTACATAAAGAAGCATGGACGACGGGCGACGATAAGGCCATAAAAGGAGAAAATATCTATATCACCCTTAAATCTGGCGAAGAAGTCATGTTGGACAGTATTTATTATAACAGCCAAGTAGCAAAACTTGAAAAGGTTAAAAGAGGGACGTATTTGGTATATATTGGACGCTTTACAAACCAACAACCTCCAGATATTGTTATGCATGCCGACCCCAAAAAAGAATTTGGCAACAAGCCACCAAAGCTTCCGGTAAAACCACCGTTTGAATTAAAAAAAGGCGAAGCTTTATTGAGTTACACCGAAAAAGGAAAAACCAATTATTATAAAATAACTAAAATGATATCGGCAACTCCCATTCATTATAAGGAAAGTCCATAAACAATTAGTATTTTCAGATTGAAGGTTTTTCAAATAGTTTAATTTTGTCAATGGCCTCAGGTCATATCAAATCCCGTTTAGCGAGTAAAAAACCAAAGCAACACTTTGCCAACTCTCTATAAATCGATACTTTTAGCGTTATAACACAAACACAACATTGGGGGCTTTACAAAAACTTTTTAAGCATACTTTTATTTATGGCCTGGCAACCGTTTTGCCACGGTTGCTCAACGTAACATTAACCCCGCTGTATACCGATAAACTCCCAACTTCTGCTTACGGGGTGTTTTCAAGCTTATATGTGTATTTGATGCTGGGGAACGTATTGCTTTCCTATGGAATGGAAACGGCGTTCTTTCGGTTTATGAACAAGAGCGAACGAAAGGCCGAAGTACAGGCAACGGCACTTACTTCTATTTTTATATCGTCTATAGTTTTTTTGATTGTTGGCTATTTAATGAGATACCAATTAGCTTCCTGGTTGGAATTTAGTCCCAATTTTATTGTCTACGTTATTTTAATACTGTTCTTGGACGCGCTTTGTGTTATTCCGTTTGCTTGGTTCAGGAATAACGAAATGCCACTTAAATATTCGTTTATAAGAATTTTAAATGTAATTATAAACCTATCGTTCAACCTGTTTTTCTTTTTGGTGCTCCCGATTTTGACAAAAGGAGACAAGTCTTCGTTTTTTAATGCATTGGTATTTGAAAATGAGATCCATTATATATTTATCTCCAATTTAATAGCCAGTTTTATAACGTTATTAATTGTTTTGCCGCTTTATTTTAGAATTGGATTTGACTTGGACAGCTATATATGGAGAAAAATGTTCCGCTATGCCTTTCCAGTACTTATTGCAGGCCTCGCTTTTTCTATAAACGAAGGGTTCGATAAAATAATGCTCAAATACCTGCTTCCCGAAAATACGGCAAATAGCGTTGTTGGCATATATGCTGCCTGCTACAAACTGGGTATGTTTATGACACTTTTTGTAACTGCATTTAAACTGGGCGTAGAGCCTTTCTTTTTTAGCAATGCCAACAAGAAAAATGCCAAAGAGATTTATGCCGATACCACCCTGTACTTTACCATTTTTGGCACCTTTATTTTTTTGGTGGTGGTAACCTATGCCGATGTTTTTAAATTGATATTGATTCCGAATGCCGATTATTGGGAAGCCCTATGGATTGTTCCGTTTATTTTGTTGGCCAATTTGTGTTTGGGAATTTATCACAACTTATCGGTTTGGTATAAGATTACCGATAAAACACGGTATGGTGCCTATATTTCGGTATTCGGCGCCTTGCTTACATTGGTTTTCAATTTTATTTTAATTCCCATTATTAGCTATAAAGGTTCGGCCATTGCAACCTTAATAGCCTATGCCAGCATGATGTTGCTTTCTTATTATTTCGGACAAAAAAATCATCCCATTCCATACAATTTGAAAAAAATAGTAGGTTACATGGGAATTTCAATATTGTTCGCGCTTCTGTCTTTTTATGTATTTGACCGAAACTTGATTATAGGAACACTATTTGTTTTAGTATTTTTGATGCTGATATATAAAATGGAACAAAACACACTTGTAAAGATTGTTAGGGCGTTATTAAAAAAGAATAATGACATATGAAATGCCCATAACTAAATTTAAGACACCAACCGGAATGATAATTAAGGGCATTCCATCTGATCATTAAAAACAATAAAATAGTAACAGATGAAAGTAAAAATAGTCAACAAATCCCAATATAAAGCCCCGCATTACGAAACCGAAGCATCGGCAGGCATGGATATCCGTGCAAATATAGAGGCCTCAATTACCTTAAAACCCTTGGAGCGGGCAATTGTAAAAACCGGACTTTTTATAGAACTTCCGGCAGGTTTTGAAGCCCAAGTGCGCCCCCGAAGCGGATTGGCAGCCAAAAAAGGCGTAACGGTTTTAAACGCTCCAGGAACCATAGATGCAGACTATCGGGGAGAAATCGGCGTTATATTGGTAAACCTTTCCAACGAAGATTTTGTGGTGGAAAACGGAGAACGTGTAGCACAATTGATAATAGCCAGGCACGAACATATTCAATGGGAAGAAGTTAACGAACTTTCCGAGACCGTTCGCGGTGCCGGCGGGTTTGGAAGCACCGGAGTAAAATAACTTTTGTATGTGCAAAAAATTTGCACATTTTTAATAAATAGCGATTAACAGATGAAAATTATAGTACCAATGGCCGGGCGGGGATCGCGCCTTAGGCCACATACGTTAACAATACCAAAACCATTAATCCCCATTGCGGGAAAACCAATTGTACAGCGGTTGGTAGAAGATATTGCCAAAGTATTGGATCAGGAAATAGAAGAAGTGGCATTTATTATTAAAGATGATTTTGGCCCAGAAATTGAAGCAAAACTTCATGAAATCGCAAAAAATTTAAACGCTAAAGGCACAATTTGCTATCAAGACAAACCATTGGGAACGGGGCATGCCATTATGTGTGCCAAAGAATCGCTTTCCGGGCCTTGTGTTATTGCCTATGCAGACACCTTGTTTAAAGCCGATTTTAATTTAGATCAAACTGCCGATAGTGTTATCTGGGTAAAACAAGTAGACCAACCGGAGGCCTATGGAGTGGTAAAACTTAATGACGAAAAAAACATTTCGGGGCTGGTAGAAAAACCAAAGGAATTTGTATCGGATTTGGCGGTAATCGGGATTTACTATTTCAAAAAAGGCGAAGAATTAAAAGCCGAACTGCAAAAGGTGCTGGATGCCAATATCCTGCACGGTGGCGAATACCAAATAAACGATGGCATAAAGGCCATGATGGCACAGGGGAAAAAGTTTGTGCCGGGCAAGGTAGACGAATGGATGGACTGCGGAAATAAAAGCGTTACCGTTGAAACCAATGGGCGGATGCTTCAGTTTATATATGAAGAAGGGGAAGATTTGGTTTCAGAATCTGTAAAAAGCGAAAATTCGGCAATTATTCAACCATGCTATATTGGCGACAATGTGGTGCTTAAAAATGCAAAAATCGGTCCAAATGTTTCAATTGGCAACGGGACAGTGATAGAAAATTCAACCATAAAAAATAGCTTGATCCAAACAAACTCAGTAATCAAAAATGCCAATCTGGACAATGCCATGATTGGTAATTTTGCCAGGTTCGACGGGAAATTTACCGATATCAGCATCGGGGATTATTCGGTTTTGGAGTAGTGTCAATTTTTTTGGTAATTAGCATAATCCTAAAAGAAATGCAATTTAAAAACGCTAAATATTGATGAAATACATATTGGTTCATTATCTTTTTATTGGGTTATGTTTACTTTCTTGTAAAAACTCCTTAAAAAGTGTTGACACTGCTGTTTATGAATCTGATAATTTGATTGTAAATAAAATCTCGAATCAGACATATGAACATATTTCATATTTAAATACAAAAGAGTTTGGAAGGGTTCCTTCAAATGGAATGTTTGTTGTAAACGAAGGAGAAGTGGTAATTTTTGACACGCCTGTAAACAATGAAAGTTCGTTAGAATTGATAGAATTTATAACTAAAAATCTTAAAAGCAATATCACAGCGGTTATCCCGACGCATTTTCATGAAGATTGTGTAGGAGGGCTAAAGGCATTCGCAGATTATGGTATTTCTATATACGCATCAAATAAAACACTGGAGTTATTGAAAGAAAAAAGAAATAAACTTTATGAATCCATAAACGGATTTAATGATACGCTTGTTTTAAATTTGGGAAAAGAAGAAATCTATACAAAGTATTTTGGAGAAGGCCATACAATAGACAACGTTATTGGGTATTTCCCTAAAGATAATGTAGTTTTTGGTGGATGTTTGATAAAAGAAATTGGTGCAAATAAAGGTAATTTAGAAGATGCCAATACAAATGATTGGTCAAAAACCGTAGAAAAAATTAAAACTAGATATCCTGATGTTAAAATTGTAATTCCGGGACATGGAAATAGAGGAGGAGCCGAATTATTTGATTACACAATGAAGCTTTTTAAATAAAAGAAAGCGGTGATATTCACATAAAATATTTAATGGAAGTGTTGAATGTATAAAAAAAGGGTCATACAAGTTATCTGTTCGTGGTTTTTCGTAACTACGTCGCTTACTATTGCCCAAGAAACATCAGCAGATATTTCTAATGAGGAAAACCCGGATGCTTTTCAGGAATATTTTTACGAATCGCTTAAACAAAAGGGGATCGAGAATTACGATAAAGCCATAACAGCTTTGCTGGAATGTAAACAGCTCGATCCAAACAATCATGTAATAGATTATGAACTGGGTTTAAATTACCTATATCAACAACAATATATGGAGGCACAAGGGTATCTGGAAACGGCAATTTCCATGCAACCGGACAACAAATGGTACCTTGACGCCCTGTTGAAATGCTACAAGGCCCAGCACGCTATGGAAAAAGCCATACAGCTTGCGGGGAAACTGGCAAAGAACAACCCCGAATATTACATGGCCATGGCCGATTTGTACATGGAGCAGCGAGAATTCGACAAAGCCTTGGAGACTCTTGACAAAATGGCCGAAGCCGGTGGAAACCCAGCCGATGTAAAACAAAAAAGGGCAAAGGTACTCATGTTTAAAAATGTAAATGCCCTTGACGGCGTTGAAGATGATAATGCTGAAAGCAAGTCCGTTGATAACCCGGTTGAAGCATATCGGCAGCAAATTTTAAGACAACTACAAAAAACCGATTACAACGAAATGCTGTCGGTAAGTAGTGAAGCGTTGGACAATTACCCAACACAGCCCGAATTTTATTACCTCAAGGGCATGGCGCTCAACAAGCTTCAAAAATACAAAATGGCCGCCGATGTGCTGGAGGAAGGCCTGGATTATATAATTGACGATAATACCTTGCGGAACAATATTTACAACGAATTGGTGTTTGCCTATAAAGGGCTGAACAATCCCGAAAAAACTAAAGTATATCAGCAAAGAATTGATGCAGACAATTAATTTGAAAAAACCTGAATGTGTGAAAATAAAAAATAGAGCCTTAATTTGCCTGTTGACGTTAAGCTTTTTGCTCAACCTTTCCTGCGGAAGTAAAAATGTGTTGGAAGCAGGGGAAATTAAAAGCGACATGTCGGCAAAAAACATTATAAAAAACCATTACGACAATGCGTTGGACTTTGGAACCATGTCGGGAAGGATAAGAATAGATTATACAGACGGGGAAAGTACCCAAGGAGTTACCGTAAGCCTCCGGATGCAAAAAGACGAAGCCATATGGATTAGTGCTCCCCTGTCTGTGGTCAAAGCCATAATTACCCCAACAAGGGTAAGTTTTTACAACAAGCTGGACAATACTTATTTTGATGGGGATTTTTCATATTTAAACAAATTGCTGGGCACAGAACTCAATTACCAAATGGTGCAGAACCTACTGCTTGGCCAAGCCATCCTCGATCTTCACGATCAGCAGTATTATGCCGCTTCGGTAGCCAATAAATATCAGTTAAAACCTGAGGACCAAGCAGCCTTGTTTAAAACCTTGTTTTTATTGGAACCTTCTAATTTTAAAATGGCACTTCAGCAGATTTCTCAACCACGAAAAGGGCGTTTGTTAAGCATTGATTATAAAAACTATCAAACTGTTGACGGAAAGGTTATTCCAAACGAGATACAGATTAATACGATGGACAAAGAGCACAAAAACCAAATCGAGATAGAATACAACAATATAGAATTTAACAAACATGTATCTTTCCCGTACAATATCCCCAGTGGTTTTAAACAAATAGAAATAGAATAATATGGGCAAAAAGCATTTCTTCTTAATAGTATTTTTAACAGCTTTTATTTCGTTTGAAGGAATATATGCCCAGACAGACGAACAAAAGGAGCTAGAGGCGCGTAAAGAGCGTTTACAGGAAGAAATTCAACAGTTTAATACCCTGCTTTCCCAAAAAAGAAAAGAAAAGACAAATGTTCTGGAAGATGTTGAAGATCTGGACCATAAAATAAAAATCAGGAAAGAGCTTATTAAAGTTACCAACCAACAAACCGACCTTATACAGCGCCAAATAAATAACAACATCAATAAAATATCGAAACTTCGCGACGATTTAAAGGAACTAAAAGCCGATTATGCGGAAATGATACGTAAATCGTACAAAAGCAGTTCCCAACAAAGCCGTTTGATGTTCCTGCTTTCATCTGAAAATTTCCTGCAAGCCTACAAGCGGCTCCAGTATATGAAACAGTACGCCAATTACCGTAAAGAACAGGCTGCCGAAATTCAAGCTAAAACAAAGGAACTCCAACAATTAAACGATGGTTTGGTAGTGCAGCGCGAGGAAAAGGAAAACTTAATTGCCGAAAACAGAAAGGAACAGGAATCGCTTGAACGCGAACTGAATACCCAAAAGGGATTAATTGCCAGCATTAAGGAAAAAGAAGAGGAATACGCCTCGCAAATCAGGCAAAAACAGCGTCAGGCCGATGAAATAGACCGTCAAATAGACAGATTGATTAAAGAGGCCATTGCAAAGGCAAACGCCGCCAATAAAGAAACTACAGCCGAAACCCGTGAAAATGCAACCAAGTCTTCTAATTTTGCATTAACGGCAGAGGCTAAGCTTGTAGATGCCGACTTTGTTGCCAACAAAGGAAAACTTCCCTGGCCGGTTGAAAAAGGGGTTATTAAAATGCGCTACGGAAAACAACCACACCCGGTAGTAAAATCGGTTACCATACAAAGCAACGGGGTACGCATTGCCACCGAAAAAGGAGCCAGGGCCCGTGCAATATACAGAGGAAAAGTATTGGCGGTACAGGCTATAAAAGGGGGCAATAAAGCAGTTTTGATACAGCATGGTAATTACATATCTGTATACAACAACCTTGGGAAAGTATATGTAAAAGAAGGCGATAATGTAGTTACAAAACAAGAAATAGGCGAAGTATTTACAAGTCCCAGCAACAATGAGACCGTTTTAAAATTTATGATCTACGATAACAACCACACCGATAATCCTGCGAATTGGATTTATAGGATGTAATTTTTAATACAAAACGATACCCTTGATAAATTTAGACTTTTATATTTTTTTATGTATGTATGACATTTGTCATACATACAAAGAATAAGATATGCTACTTTTGATGCCACTATAGAGGACATGGGAGCTATTTGTTTCTCTATATTGTAATAATAGGGTTGAGTTAGTAATTGTAAGTAAAAAGGCTTTGATTAAGTTCAAAGCCTTTTTTATTTCTTGGATTTGTTGAATTTTATATTGAATGATGCCCTTTTATTGTATAAAAAGTGCTTTTAATTCGGTAGCATCATTAGGTTTCATTTTGCCGGCCAGCACCAAACTTAATTGTTTTCTTCTTAAAGCGGCATCGTACCTTTCTTTTTCAAGTTTTGTTTCTGGGTTAATGGGCGGTACCGCAACAGGTTTTCCCGTATCATCTACGGCAACAAAGGTGTAAATGGCCTCGTTTGCTTTGCTTCTGTGTCCGTTTTCCCGGTCTTCAATCCAAACATCTATATAGATTTCCATGGAACTGTTAAACGCTCTGGAAACACGGGCTTCAACAGTAACTACACTTCCTAGCGGAATGGCCCTGTTAAAAGCAACATGGTTTACTGAAGCTGTAACGGTTACCCGCCGGGAATGGCGCCTGGCAGAAATACTTGCGGCACGGTCCATCCGGGCCAATAGCTCGCCCCCGAATAAATTATTTAACGGATTGGTTTCACTTGGTAAAACAAGGTCGGTCATTACCGTATGCGATTCACTGGGTGTTTTTGCTTGCATTGTTTAAATTTTATGCAAAGATATTTCCAAAAGAATGAAAAAAAGAAAATTATTCTTGTAATCTTATCCTTTCAATTATTTATTCTTTATAAAACACATTGTCTAGAAAAGAAATTATTTTTTTTAGCGGTTCAATCGCGTCTTTTTCAAAGCTGTTTCCCAAGAATTCGTTGGTGCCCGAATCCAGATAGGCATGGTTTCTCCCTTCGTAGACCCAATAGTCTACAGGTTGGCCTTCTTCTTTTAATTTGTCTACATATGCTTTTATCGATACCGGGGACGTTGTATTGTCTTTGGAACCTACATGGCAAAATTGTGGAGGCAATTTCCTGTCATTTGCATTAGGTACGGTATATATTGGAGATACTTTTTTGTAGTAGTCGGGATTTTCTTTTACGTTTGTGTTTTCACCAAAAATCCCCCTCGCTTTGGCGCCTCCCATTTCCCAAAAAAAGTTTGAGGGACTTTCAAAACCATTTTTTCCATCGCCATAAGCGGCCGCATATATATCTACCGCGGGGTAACTTAAAACAGCAGCCTGAACTTGCAGCGCGTTATTTTTTTTAATGGTTTCTATATTTTCTCCTTTGGGTATGTAAGTGGGGTTAAACCCAAGACTGTTGCCTTTAAAACCTGAAGCATTTAAATAATCGCTACCATTTATCACCATGGCGGCCAAGTGCCCGCCAGCGCTGTCGCCGGTAATGGCAATGGCATTCGGGTTGCCTTTGTAGGCTTCTATGTTTTCTTTTACCCATAATACGGCCCCCATGGCATCTTCTATGATCTCGTTCATGTTGGTAGTATTGTTGTTGGCGGTAAGCAACCTGTAATTTACATTGCAAATTACATAATTGGCATGCGAGGCCAGGTATTTTGACATTTCGTCCATAATGGATTTATTGTTGATAAGCCATCCGCCACCGTGGTATATAATTAAAACCGGGTAACTGTCTTTGTTGGTAGTCGGGGTATAAATATCCATAGTAAGGTCGAAACCTTTTGGGCTGGCCCATAAAATGTCTTTTTTTTCGGAAAATGAATGTATCGGGTTTTCTTGGGCAATACAAAAAGGCGCAACTGCCAAGAATAAAATTAGAATTGCTTTTTTCATTGTTTTTAGGTTGGTTATACGGCTATCTAAAATACAATTTGTTTCAATATGAAGCAGGTTTTATAAGAAGTAATGCAGTTTATCTTTATACCGCTATATAGCATGAAGCATAAAAGGATACTTACTAAAAATAAAGGCAGGACTTGAAAAATCACGAAAACTGCTAAAACCCGTTCGTGTAGCCTGTTAGTCTATTTCATCAACCAAAAGCCAAGCCTCGGGAGATTCTTCTTTTTTAACCTTGCGCAAGAAAGACAAGGCTTCGGGTACTTCGGCAAAGCTGGCATAGGTTACTTGATGCAGTCCGTATTTGTTTTCGCCTATCCGTTCGGCATCATAGCCTTTTTGCTTCAGTTGGGCAACTCTTTTATCGGCATTTTCTTCAACCCTAAAAGCACCGGCAATTACATGGTATTTAAGCGGTTGTTTTTCAAGTTTAAGCGTAATGGAAGGGATTTCCAATGGCGTAGTGTCAAAAAACGTAGCTTCTTGAATATCCTTTTCTATTTGTTGTTGAGCCTGTTGTTGGGCAACCTGAACTTGGTTTGTTTGCTGTAAATCGACAAATTTATAGCCAACCGTACCCGCCGACAATGCCAATAAGAAAATAGCCGCATATTTTAGGTAAGAAAGATTCTTCCTTCTTTCGGGAGTAAAGGCAATTGGAGCCTTGTCTTCAAGGATTTCAACTTCTTTTTTAAGTTCTTCGCGGGTAATGGCGGGAGAAACAAAAGAAGAAAACCCAAATGAAGAAGTAAGGTAATTTATATGGTAAGAAGGTTGGAACAATATTTTTTGTTCGTCGCTGTACCATAAATCGCCAATATTTTTAAGCTCTATTTTTTGGTTTTGCGCCAATGCTTTCTGCCAACCGAGAACGGCCTGTTCTATCTTTCCTGTGGCCTCCTCATAAGCAATTCCCAAAACCTCGGCGGTGTATTTGGTCAACAATCCGTCGTTGGATTTTAATTGCTCGTTAAAAGCAATGGATTTTGAAGGCGGATAGAAAGCATTCGTGGTATAATGTACTTTGGCAGGCTGGTGTTGTGTAATAAAAGAACCAAAACCAGGCACGGTAACACATTCGTACCTGTATAGTAAATCGCTTATGTAATTCTCAATTCGCATACAGCAAAGATGGAAAAAAATGATGTTTAATCGAAAAATGTTTTTCAGTTTTTATTAACAGTTGTTCTTTTTCTATAAATGCGTATTGGCAATCAGCTAATTAAAAGACCGAAAGGGAATTGTTTTTTGTATATACTTCAAAGTAAAAATAGACTTTCTTATTCATGCCCGCCCTCTAAACTTCCTTTAAAGGAAAACCGTCTCAGGTTATAAAATAATTCTTTGACTTTGAACGGTAATTATGAGAAAGTGTACATCCGGCCCACAACAAAAGGCAAAGCTTTTAAAAGAGTTTGATAACGGAAAATAGCCGCAGAAATTCGGCCGTGGACACGGTGTGAGTACGGCAGTCTGTATAACATAAGTTCGCTGTAAGAAAATAGGTTGTTTGCCATCATAAAGAAGCAGAAATTTAGGATGCTTATGCAACTAAAATTCTGCTTAGAAAAAGAGCGGTTATGGAGAGTGTCAACGATATTCTGAAGAACCAATGTCAGATTGAACACACCAGACATTGAAGCTTCGATAACTTTATTGCAGACCTAGTTTCTGGACTAATTACCTACTTATTTTACCCCACCAAACCCAAAATACATATCGGTAATATTCAAAAGAATTCAATATATCGAAACGCATGTTATTTACATTCCTTGGTATAACCTTTTATAGGCTGTTTAATTAAAAATAACCTGATTAATAACCAATTTTGCTTCTTACGCGCGCCAAGGTGGCATTGGCCACTTTTTTGGCTTTTTCTGCACCAATGGCCAGTGCTTCGTCTACTTCCGTAAGATTTTCCATATAGTAGTTAAACCGTTCCCTTTCGGTAGCAAACTTATGGTTGATGAGCTCGTACAAAGCTTGCTTTGCGTGGCCGTAACCATAACCGCCTTCTTCGTAATTCTTTCTCATTTCTGCAATTTGTTCTTCCGAAGCCAATAATTTATATATACCGAATACATTGCAGGTATCGGGATTTTTTGGCGCTTCAAGAGGTATGCTGTCCGTTTTTATGCCCATAACTTGTTTGCGCAGTTTTTTGTCCGGAAGAAAAATATTGATAATGTTGTTTCTGGATTTGCTCATTTTATGGCCATCCGTGCCGGGAATGTACATGGTTGCCTCCTGTACTTTTCCTTGGGGAATAACAAAGGTCTCGCCAATTTGAGTGTGCATCCTGGAAGCTACATCGCGTGTTATCTCTATATGCTGCATTTGGTCTTTCCCAACCGGAACTATTTCGGCATCGTACAATAAAATATCGGCGGCCATGAGCATGGGGTAGGTAAACAGTCCTGCATTTACATCATCGAGCCTGTCGGCCTTGTCTTTGAAAGAATGTGCCAAGGTGAGGCGCTGAAAAGGAAAATAGCAGCTTAAATACCAGGTAAGCTCGGCTGTTTGCGGAACGTCGCTCTGCCGGTAAAAAACCACTTTGTTGATGTCGAGCCCAAAAGCAAGCCATGCGGCGGCAACGTTGTATGTGTTGTTTTTTAACTCGCTCCCATTTTTTATTTGCGTAAGCGAATGCATATCGGCAATAAACAAAAAAGAGTCGTTTTCTGGTTGTTGCGCCAATTTTATTGCGGGAATTATCGCGCCCAACAAATTTCCCAAATGCGGGGTTCCCGTACTTTGTATGCCTGTAAGTATTCTCGCCATGTCTTTTTCTCTAGAATGGCACAAAGGTATAATGTTTTGCAAAAAGTATACAACAAATGTTTATTTTTGACTTCATGACTAAAATATTTACGCGTTTTTTTCAGCTTTTGTACCGTTTGTGGTTTTACATTTTAGTAACCATACCAATTGTTATATTTTTCCCGGTCCTATTAATAGTGTCATCTTCCGAACGTTTGTATCCACAATTCTTTTGGATAGCCAGAAATATATGGGCCAATTTTATACTTTACGGTATGTTTTTTATTCCTTCCGTGAAAAAAGAACAAAAGCTTGAAAAAGGCAAAAGCTATATGTTGATAGCCAATCATACTTCTATGGCCGATATTATGTTGATGTTGAAAGTATCTAAAAACCCATTTGTTTTTGTGGGGAAGCGCGAATTGGCCAAAATCCCTATTTTCGGCTTTTTTTACAAGCGCGTATGTATTTTGGTAGATAGGAGCTCGGCAAGTAGCAGGACGGCCGTATACAAAAGTGCACAGCGGCGTTTAAAGCAAGGTTTGAGCGTATGTATATTTCCCGAAGGTGGTGTGCCCGACGATACTGCTGTTGTGTTGGACGAATTTAAGGACGGTGCCTTTAGGTTGGCCATAGAGCACGAAATACCCATTGTGCCCATTGTATTTTTAGACAATAAAAAGCGTTTTTCTTATGAGTTTTTTAGCGGGAGCCCGGGAAAAATGCGGGCCCGTGTCCTTCCGTTTATTGAGACCAAAGGCCTGGGATCTTCTCATGGAACCGAAATAAAAAAGCAGGCAAGAACCCTGATATTCAATAGGCTTACAAAGAAAATCCCTTCCAGAGAGAAAGGGATTTAAATTCAGGTTGATTGCGTGTTATGCAATGGCAGCCCGACTAACTATCTTAAAACTGAAAACTCAAACCGGTATATACCCCGAGCAAATACGGGCTAAAGCCACCATCTTCCCTAGAAAATGTATTTAATTGATATTTAAACATAGGTTCGAGGTTAAACAATAACTTATTGGTGACTTGGAAATCTACGCCTACACCAATATTGGTACTAAAGCTAAGGTCATTCAGGTTATTGGCTTCTCCAACTTCGGTTGCCATATTGTTGGTCTCGAAAGAAACTTCGTTATCGGTTAAAAACAGCGAGCTTACCCCGCCAATAATATTGACCCCAAACCTTTTATCTACCAACCGATATTTTAATTCCATGGGAATTTCCAAATAACCAAACTTTTGGTCCATGCTACCCGACGACACAACTTCGTCCCTTGCCTGAATTTCGTCATTGAAATTGGCCGACGGAGTTTTTTGGTCCGATACGTTTAATGCAGTTGCAGAGTTCTTAAAGGTAATGTTTGATGTAGACTTTTCTGCACTGAAAACAGAGGGGCCAAACGAAACATTGTTTGTGGTGTAGCCCATGTTCACACTATTGATACCAGACCTCACGCTTAATCTTTTGCTTACATTATAGGCTATGTTGATACCGTAGCTCATGTTTACATCGCCGGTTTTCGAGTTGCCGGCAAAATCGGTGTTAATAGGAGAGCCTTTGCTTAGCGAATTGTAATAAATAGGGGCGACATTTGGGTTTACGCTCCACCTTGCAGGTTTTTCGCTTGTGCTTGCCAAGGTTTCTTCTTCCTTTTCTTTTTCCATTTCGTCCACATAATCCAATAGGGATTTTTTTGTGATCGTGCTGTCGATGTCTTTCTCCTTTTCTGCGGCTTCGTCGTTATTGGTTACAGCAATGTTATTGTTATTTTTAAAGATTGTGTTATCGTTTGGAATTGCTTTTTGGGCGTCGTTTACAGGAATATTGTTTTGGGCAATTTCGGGGCTATTGCTTTTTTTTGTTCCTTCGGATGGAGCATTAAGTTTCCCGTCATGGCCAGAAGTTTTGTTTTTGTCTACCGTTTCGTTGTTTGCAATACCGTTTTGTGGTGTTTTATAGGAAGAAGATCTGATAATTTTAGAATTATCTTGGTGGCTTTCTTCCGAATTTTTTAAATCTTCATTTTCGGTTTCGGCAACAGCATCGGATGTTTCGTCTTTGGCAGAAGCGTTGTCTTGAGTCGCTGTATTTCCGTTGTCAATACTATCGTTTGTGTGGGTAATGGTATTGCCTTCTGGAAAAGTTTCCTCTGGATTGCTCCAAAATAAACCATTCAGTATAAAGAAAAGTGCCAATGTAGCAGCAGCGGCACCGCCCAGTTTCCACCATATCGGGACAATGCCTCTTTTCTTGTCTTTTTTATCAAGAGAAGCTTGTATGTCGTTCCATACATGCGATGGCGGAGCAGCTTCAAAATCTTTGAACTTCTCTTGAAATAAGCGTTCTATGTTTTTCTTGTCGTTCATTTTTAATACCAATTATACCAAAGGGTATTATTTATTTTTTGTGGGCATGTGCATTTAAACTGAATTTACCCTGTTTTTTAATTCGTCTTCTTCAATTTTGTTTCTAAGGGCCATTTTGGCCCGGGCCAGGTTCGACTTGGATGTTCCTTCGTTTATTTGAAGCATTTCTGCAATTTCTTTATGAGAATACCCGTCGAGTACATATAAATTAAATGTCAGCCGGTACCGGTCTGGCAGTTCTTGTATAAGTTTTAAAAGATAATTTAACGAAATGTCTTCTTCTGGCAGTTCTACTTCTATATCGGCTTCCAAATTATTTGGCAATGCGTCAAGGGCACTTTCTTTTCTGTACTTTTGGAGTACGGTATTTACGGTAACCCTTTTCATCCAGCCTTCAAAAGAACCTCTAAAATTATACGTGTCTATCTTGTTAAAAATAACCATGAAGCTATCATGCAGATTATCTTCTGCCTCTGTTTTGTTGCGGGAATATTTAAGGCATACGCTAAACAATTTAGAACTGTACAGTTTGTATAATTGTTCTTGAGCCTTTCTATTTTGCCGCTTACACTGTTTTATGAGCTGTTCTAAACTCACTCGTATAGCTGGGTTATTTTATACTTTCTATTCTTGGCCTGCTTCCTGAACAGGGACTTCGTATGTAAGGTACTCTTTTTCACCGTCTTCGTCTTCGCCTACATAAAACTTAAATGTGTAGGGGTCTCTGTACCGTACTTCAAAATCAAAATTATCGGTTCCTTCAATAGCTGTCAAATCCTTACAGTCTGCTCTTTCTACAACTGCCGCAATTGCAAAGATAGTACGTTCTGTTTCACCGGTGGGGTTAAACTCAAATCCATCGTATATATGACAATCTGAAGGGCGCAAATAAGTAAATTCGATGTTGTACATTTTTCCATATTCAAAATATTCGGGCAGGTCGGCACCTGTTATTTCGAGGGTTTCATAATGGAAATTAGCAGTATCATCATCCGAAATGTCGCAAGAACTAAAGCCAAGCAATAATAAGCAACTTAGTGTTAGCGCAAATATCTTCTTCATTATTATATAGTATTTTATTACTAGATGCTTTTTAGTGCCAAGGGTTGCGTTTGGTGGAAAAAAATTGTTTAAAACTTACTTTTGACTTTTTCTAATAATAGAAAACAGGTTAAAAAAAGCCCCGGGGATTTTAAAAATCCTCAGGGCTTTTATCTATAGGAGCTTTTTATGCTATGTATTTATAGTTTTTATGGCTTCCCTTATTTTTCCTTCAAGTTCTTCCAGTAACTCAGGATTGTCCTGTAGCAGGGTTTTAACGGCGTCACGGCCCTGTCCAAGTTTGGTGTCGCCATAACTAAACCAAGAGCCGCTCTTTTTAATAATTTCAAATTCTACGCCAAGGTCCAGGATTTCACCAATACGGGAGATTCCTTCTCCATACATAATGTCGAATTCTGTTGCCTTAAAAGGCGGAGCAACTTTGTTTTTTACCACTTTTACACGGGTTTTATTACCAGAGGCACCTCCGTCGCTATCTTTTATTTGTGTTGAACGGCGAATGTCCAGCCTTACCGAGGCATAAAATTTTAAGGCATTACCACCGGTAGTGGTTTCTGGATTGCCAAACATAACGCCAATCTTTTCCCTTAACTGGTTAATAAAGACGACGGTACATTTGGTTTTACTTATGCTGGCTGTAAGCTTACGCAAGGCTTGCGACATCAAGCGGGCATGCAGCCCCATTTTAGAGTCGCCCATTTCGCCTTCGATCTCGCTTTTGGGTGTTAAGGCGGCAACAGAATCGATAATAACGATGTCAATGGCACCAGAACGTATGAGGTTGTCTGCAATTTCCAAAGCCTGCTCTCCGTGGTCTGGTTGTGAAATAATCAAATTGTCTATATCTACGCCCAGTTTTTGTGCATAAAATCTATCAAAAGCATGTTCTGCATCAATAAAGGCAGCAATGCCACCAGCTTTTTGAGCTTCAGCAATGGCATGTAAGGTGAGGGTGGTTTTTCCGGAAGACTCCGGACCGTATATTTCAACAATCCTTCCTCTTGGGTAACCGCCAACCCCCAAGGCTATATCTAGCCCAATGGACCCCGTTGGAATGGCATCAACATCTTCAACAACACTGTCGCCCATTTTCATAACAGCTCCCTTGCCATAGGTTTTATCCAGTTTGTCCAAGGTGAGCTTCAGGGCTTTTAACTTAGCATCTTTTTCCGAACTCATTTTTCTCTGTGTACTTTTATTTTTTTGATTCGTGCTAAAATACTATTTCTTTTTTCAGCATACAATTTTGCCGCGCAACCTTTTTAAATATTTTGCATCTATCCAAGAAAAGGAAGGGACGATTTAATGAAAAGCAATGTCTACGTATTAAATGTTAAATCGGCCAACCTCACAGTTGCAATTCGTTGCAATGGCAAGCTGGATGGAGGCTAGGTTCGTTGTTATGTGCAATGATGAATATTTTTTAAATATTTTAATAACAACGAATTAGCTACGAAAAGGGTTTTGGTTTTTTACCAAAGCCCTTTTTGTTTTTTATTGAAGAAATTTTGAATAGCGGTTAACGATCAGGGGTTCATGGCTAAATGCTAATCGATAACTGTTGGCAGTGAATTAACACCCAATACGCATCAAAATAAAACAAACATGAAACCTTGAATTTTGAACTTGAAGCCCATTACATTATGCAACTTCTCCTTCATCGAAGTGACTAAAACTTTGAATAGTTGAACACTAAACGCTAAACCCTTCACTTGAAAACGCACCAAATTGTCAATCAAAGAAAAAAGCGTATTTTTGCAAAAAATTTCTTTTAACGTAAAACTATTGGTATAGCATGCAACTGTACAATAACTTGAGCGCAGAGGAAAGGGCAAAACTTATTGAGGAGGCGGGTAAAGACCGCTTAACAATCTCTTTCTATAAATACGCTAAAATTGGAAATCCTCAAATTTTTAGAAACCATTTATTCTTGGCCTGGAACGAACTGGATGTTCTCGGTAGGATTTATGTTGCTCACGAAGGGATTAATGCACAACTTTCGGTTCCTGCCGATTTGTTCCACGATTTTAAGGCACATATAGATTCCATTACTTTCCTGGAAAATGTACGTTTAAACATTGCTATTGAGCACGACAACTTTGCCTTTTTAAAGTTGAAGGTAAAAGTACGCGATAAAATAGTAGCCGACGGGCTTAAAGACGAAACTTTTGATGTTACAAATAAAGGCGTACATGTAGATGCCATAAAGTTTAACGAACTTATAGAAGACCCAAACACGGTCTTGGTAGACATGCGCAACCATTACGAAAGCGAAATTGGCCGTTTTAAGAATGCCATTACCCCCGATGTGGATACTTTTAGGGACTCCCTGCCCATTATAGAAAAAGACCTAAAAAAACACAAAGAAGATAAAAACCTGGTCATGTACTGTACCGGGGGCATTCGCTGTGAAAAAGCCAGTGCATATTACAAACATAAAGGATTTAAAAACGTATTTCAGCTCGAAGGCGGGATTATTAATTATGTAAGACAAGTTGAAGAAAATAAACTTGAAAATAAATTTATAGGAAAAAACTTTGTGTTCGACGAGCGCCGGGCAGAACGTATTTCAGAAGATGTTATCGCGCATTGCCACCAATGCGGAAAACCATGCGATACACACGTAAATTGTGCCAATGAGGCATGCCATTTACTGTTTATTCAATGTGAAGAATGTGCCAAAAAAATGAATCATTGCTGTTCTGATGAATGCATGGACATTATTGCATTGCCTTACGAAGAACAAAAAGCCCTGAGGAAAGGGAAAGGGGTGAGCAACTTGATATTTAAAAAAGGCAGGTCCAAAGTATTGAAGTTTAAAAAGTAAATTATACAGAATAGAACAATAGGTATAATCGTGAAGATGGTGTAGCAGAAAGCATTCTGAATTGAAACGGTAAAAAGAAACCCGATAAAATTTCTGGGCAATACCCAGAAAAACCATTAACTTATAACTATTCTCTATTAACTAATTTGAAAATAGTATCTTTACGATGCTAAAAAAGTATTTATGAACCTAAACCGAAGAAATTGCAGCGGCAAACTTTGGTTCAATATATAAGATTATGGGATGTAGCAGTTGTTCAACCGGGAAGGATGGGCAACCTCGTGGGTGTAAGAATAACGGTACTTGCGGAACCGATGGTTGTAATAAACTTACCGTTTTTGATTGGCTTTCTAATATGTCGTTACCCAATGGCCATGAGCCTTTCGATTGTGTAGAAGTACGATTTAAAAATAGTAGAAAAGAGTTTTTTAGAAATAAAGAAAACCTGACCCTTTCCATTGGGGATATCGTGGCCACCGAGTCTTCCCCGGGGCACGACGTAGGGGTGGTTACTTTGGTGGGCGAATTGGTAAAGGTGCAAATGAAAAAGAAAAAGGTAGATTATACCGATGAAAACCTGCCTAAAATCTACCGAAAAGCTTCTCAAAAAGATATCGACATCTGGCAAACGGCACGCGGTCGCGAACCCGAAGTACAAAAAAGATCGAGGGAGCTGGCAATACAGCTTCAGTTGCAAATGAAAATCTCCGATGTAGAATTTCAGGGCGATGGATCAAAGGCTACCTTTTATTATACCGCCGAGGAACGTGTAGATTTCCGCCAGCTTATAAAAGACATGGCACGGGCTTTTAGTACCCGCATAGAAATGCGCCAAATAGGCTATCGTCAGGAAGCGGCCCGTTTGGGCGGAATTGGTTCCTGCGGAAGGGAATTGTGCTGTTCTACCTGGCTAACCGATTTTAGGTCGGTAAACACCGCATCGGCACGTTACCAGCAATTGTCCTTAAATCCCCAAAAACTTGCGGGGCAGTGCGGAAAACTAAAATGTTGCCTTAATTACGAACTGGACGCATACCTGGATGCGCTTAAAGATTTTCCCAACCAAGAAGAGCGCCTAAAAACCAAAAAAGGCGAAGCCATTTGTCAAAAAATAGACATCTTTAAAGGCCTTTTATGGTATGCATACGAAGGAGAATGGGCAAATTGGTTTGTACTAACCACGGGACAGGTAAAAGAGATAATCGCTAAAAATAAGAAAAAAGAAACCGTTACCAGCCTTGAAGAATATGCATTAGATCTCTCCGTAGATACTAAAACAGAGTTTGAGAACGTTGTAGGTCAGGATAGTTTAACACGTTTCGACAGGCCCAAAGGACAGAGAAGGCAAAAGAAAAACAAGAAGAAACGCAACAACAATAAAAGGAAAAGATCTAGGAATGTATAAAAGGCTCATTTCTTTATTTCTTATAATATTCATAGTTGCTGCATGCAATTCCAATGCCGTTTATGGCGAGTACAAAGCAATAAAAGGAAGTTGGGGCAAAGGCGAAAAAGTTGACTTCACTTTTGTGCCTCCCGATTCCCTAAATGCGTACAATGTTTTCATCAACTTAAGAAACGATGAAAAATATCCTTTTAGTAATTTGTTTTTAATAGTTAATTTGGACTTTCCAAATGGAAAAACCGTTTCCGATACTTTAGAGTACGAAATGGCAAAACCTAATGGCGAATGGCTTGGAAAAGGTTTTTCTTCCGTTAAGGAAAACAAACTGTTTTACAAAGAAAATGTTGTATTTCCCACAATGGGCACCTACCGCATAGCAATAGAGCATGCCATGCGTAAAAACGGCAATGTAAGCGGGGTTCCGTCCTTGAAGGGAATTACAGACATTGGTATAAGTATTGAAAAATCAGCTGAAAAATAAAATGGCAAAAAAAGCGACAAATAAAAAAACAAAAAAGAACGATCAAGGGTTTAAAAAATATATTCTTTGGTTCTGGAGAATCTTTGCAGCAGGCATCCTTTTTGTAGTGCTTATATTTTTATTGGCCTCTTGGGGCGTTTTCGGGAAATTGCCTTCATTTGAAATCTTGGAAAACCCACAAACAAACTTAGCTTCCGAAGTTATTTCTGCCGATGGGAAAACCTTGGGAAAATACTATTTAAACGACAACAGGACGCCTGTAAATTTTGAAGAACTCCCAAAACATCTGGTAAATGCATTGGTGGCCACCGAAGACGAGCGCTATTACGACCATTCCGGAATTGATGCTTGGGGAACCTTGCGGGCCGCCGTATTTTTGGGAACACGTGGCGGGGCGAGTACCATCTCGCAACAATTGGCAAAACAATTGTTTACCGAGCAGGTTTCTTCTAATATTCTGGAAAGGATCATTCAAAAAATAAAAGAATGGATTATTGCGGTACGATTGGAACGGCAATATACCAAACAGGAAATTATTGCCATGTATTTTAATATATACGATTTTGGCAATAATGCCGATGGTATCCGTTCGGCAGCACGTATTTATTTTGGTAAGGAACCCGGGGAGCTCGACGTTGAAGAATCGGCTATGTTGGTTGGGATGTTTAAAAACTCGTCGTTGTATAATCCCAGAAGAAACGAAAAAGGGGTAACCAACCGCAGGAATGTGGTGCTCAACCAAATGTACAAAAACGACTTTATAGACGAAACAGCCCTCGATACATTAAAAGCATTGCCTTTGGATATAGATTACCATCCGGAATCGCACCGCGAAGGAATTGCAACTTATTTTAGGATGTACTTAAGAGATTGGTTGAAAGATTGGGCAAGCGACCCCGAAAATTACCGTCCCGACGGAGAAAAATACAATATTTACCTTGACGGACTTAAAATTTTCACCACCATAGATTCGCGTATGCAAGCCTATGCCGAGCAAGCCGTACAAGAGCACATGAAGCGCTTACAGGCCGAGTTTTTCGTGCAGAATACAGACAAACGCAACCCAACGGCTCCATTTCTGGACCTTACGCCCGAACAAATACAAAGAACATACGATCACTCCATGAAACAATCTGAGCGTTGGAGGCATATGCGCGACGATTTGGGCAAATCTACAGAAGAAATCATGGCGTCTTTTAAAGAGAAAATCCCTATGGAAGTCTTTACTTGGAAAGGGGAGAAAGATACCGTGATGTCGCCATTGGATTCCATAAAATACTACAAGTATTTTTTACGTACCGGAATGATGTCCATGGACCCACAGTCTGGCCATGTAAAAGCTTGGGTTGGCGGAATTAATTACAAGCATTTTCAATACGATCAGGTAAAACAGGGGCGCCGTCAGGCAGGTTCAACCTTCAAGCCTTTTGTGTATGCCACCGCCATCGATCAATTGCACTTGTCACCTTGCGATGAGCTGCCCGATATATATACCTGTATTGAAGCCAATAAATATGGAAATATAGAACCTTGGTGCCCAAAAAATGATGGGGGGAAATATACTGGTGAGATGTTTACATTAAAATATGCCTTGGCAAATTCAGTAAATACGGTTACAGCAAGATTAATGGATAAAGTAGGGCCACAGCCCGTAGTGAGCTTAATAAAACGTATGGGTGTTGAAGCACCTATGCTCCCGGTACCTTCCATTGCCCTTGGAACACCCGATATCTCTGTTTACGAAATGGTGGGCGCTTATGGTACGTTTGCCAATCAAGGGGTGTATGTTAAACCGGTTATGATTACCCGAATTGAGGATAAAAACGGCACGGTTTTATACGAATCGGTCCCCGAAACCCGTGATGTATTGAGCAAAGAAGTGGCCTATACCACGGTGAAATTAATGGAAGGGGTTACCGAATCTGGTTCCGGTGCGCGTTTACGGGGTAGTTGGGCCAAAAACCAAACCATGTATAAAGAAATTATAACAGGTTATCCATACGAATTTACAAACCCGATTGCAGGAAAAACGGGAACCACACAAAACCAAAGTGACGGTTGGTTTATGGGCATGGTGCCCAACCTAGTTACCGGAGTTTGGGTCGGTGGTGAAGACAGGGCCACCCACTTTCCAACCACACGTTATGGTCAAGGAGCCAGCATGGCATTGCCCATTTGGGGGCTGTACATGAAAAAATGCTATGCAGATGAAGATTTGGATATTTCCAAAGATGATTTTGAGCGTCCGGAAGATCTGTCCATACGTGTAGATTGCAGTCAACCTGCCGAAGAAAGCAAAGATTCGTTAAAAATAGATTACAACGAAGGCGTTGATATCGACTTTTAAACCTGAGTTCGATTATTTTGATATGGTAATAATAATCGAATTCAGGTTTTAAGTTGTATTCTTTTATAAAATGTTTTCGGGTATGTGGTACAACCATATAGGCTGTTGTTATACCTAAAATGTTTTCCGTTATCAATGTATAATTGTCAAAGGTTCGTATCTTTATGAGGCGACAAAGAAAAGACATGAAAACGTTATTAATTGTAGACGTACAAAACGATTTTTGTACTGGCGGGGTTTTAGCAGCAAAAGGAGGCGAAGAAGTGGTCCCGGTAATCAATAGTATTGTTGATAAATTCGACTTGATAATCGCTTCCAAGGATTGGCACCCCAAACAAACAAAGCATTTCAACAAATGGCCGCCACATTGTGTCCAGCATACATACGGTGCCGCATTTCACACCAACCTAAACATTGATAAAATAGACCAGATATTTTTTAAGGGAACAGGCACCTTGGACGATGGCTATTCTGCTTTTGAAGCCACGAATGTGAATATGTACGAATATTTAAGCAAACAAGAAGTAAGTCAGCTATATGTCTCCGGGATCGCAACAGATTATTGCGTGCTTTCGTCAGCTTTAGACTCGGTACAGGCCGGTTATACAACATATGTTATTACGGATGCTGTCCGGGCAGTTAACGTAAACCCAGATGATGGCGATAAAGCTTTACAGCAAATGAAGGATGCCGGATGCATACTCATTACTTCCGAAAACATATGAAGCCGTTCTCTAAAATAGTCACCTTCTTTTTATTTTTCCTCACAACAGTTTCATACAATTATGCACAACAGCGCGTTAGGGATTATGGTATTCAAATAGGTGTCATCCCAACAGGAAAGCACAACGCTATTATTGATGTTAAAGGGGTTAAAGTTGGGCATGTTACCATAGAAAAAGAGGATTCTGTTCACACTGGCGTAACGGCTATTCTTCCGCATGGCGGCAATATTTTTCAAGAAAAAGTTCCCGCGGCCATTTTTGTGGGCAATGGTTTTGGAAAGTTGGCCGGAAGCACTCAAATTGAGGAGCTTGGCACTATTGAAACCCCTATAATTTTAACCAATACGCTTAATGTTGGCACAGCGGTCGAAGCTGTTGTAAAATATACATTACAACAAAAGGACAACGAAAATGTACGTTCGGTCAATGCAGTGGTAGGCGAAACCAATGATGGTTATTTAAACGATATCCGTGGTATGCATGTAACACATAATGAGGTGCTTGAAGCCATAGAAACTGCTTCAGAAGCCAATACAGCAGAAGGGAGCATCGGTGCCGGAACCGGGACTATTTGCTTTGGCTATAAAGGGGGCATAGGCACATCTTCCAGAAAATTGCCCGGAAATTTAGGGGGCTATACCATTGGTGTTATGGTGCAAACCAATTTTGGAGGTGTTTTGCAAATAGCCGGCATCAATATAGGGAAAAAACTGGGTAATTTCTCCTTTAGCAACCAATTTTTAAACAATGTAGATGGTTCTTGTATGGTTGTAGTGGCCACAGATGCGCCTTTGACCGATAGAAACTTAAAACGCCTGGCAAAAAGAGCTTTTATGGGCTTGGCAAAAACCGGGGGCATCGCTTCAAACGGGAGTGGCGATTACATAATTGCCTTTTCTACGTCCAAACAAGTGCGCGTGCCCTATAAGTCTATTTCGCTATTAAAACAAGAAGTAGTTTCCAACGATTATATGTCTCCCCTATTTATGGCTGCCATTGAAGCCACCGAAGAAGCCATTTTAAATTCCCTTTTTATGGGTAAAACCACCACTGGAAAAGACGGAAGGATTATAAAGGCATTGCCCGTGCCCAAGGTTATATCTATTTTAAAAGCGCATAAGTTAATCGAGGAGTAATACCGCAAAGTAGGGAGACTTTGTGGAGCTAGAAAGATAACAAGCCTTAATGAAAAATCAAAAATTTCCGGACCACAAAGCATATGCGTATAAATTAATAGCAGGGAAATGGTTTTCCTTGTCAAGGACATCAAAAACATATAAAAACATCTTCAATTTGTGTAGTATATATTTCAATTTTGTTGAAATATTCGTAATTTTCCGGTAAAATATTGATAAATGATTAACAAGAAGGTAAAATCGGTAACAGAAGCCGTGAATGGTGTAAAAGACGGTATGACTTTTATGCTCGGCGGGTTTGGGTTGTGTGGAATCCCAGAGAATTGTATTCAGCAATTGGTAAAACTCAACATAAAAGACCTTACCTGTATCTCGAACAATGCCGGGGTAGACGATTTTGGACTTGGGCTCCTGCTTCAAAAGCATCAAATAAGAAAAATGATTTCTTCTTATGTAGGCGAAAACGATGAGTTTGAACGCCAGATGCTTAGCAGAGAATTGGATGTAGAGCTTATTCCCCAGGGAACATTAGCCGAGCGTTGCCGCGCAGCACAAGCTGGAATTCCTGCTTTTTATACCCCCGCCGGTTATGGGACCGAGGTTGCCGATGGCAAAGAAACAAGGGAGTTTAATGGGAAGCATTACGTACTCGAACATGCGTTTAAAGCAGATTTTGCCTTTGTAAAAGCATGGAAGGGAGACGAAGCCGGAAACATTATCTTTAAGGGGACCGCCCGTAATTTCAATCCCGTAATGTGCGGTGCGGCCAAAACTACGGTTGTTGAAGTAGAAGAACTGGTGCCTGCCGGAAGTTTAGAGCCCAACCAGATTCATGTCCCCGGAATATTCGTGCAGCGAATCTTTGAAGGAGCCAAGTACGAAAAGCGGATCGAGCAACGAACCGTTAGGAAAAAAAGTTAATCGGATAATTAGAAAATGAAATAATTTGATAATGAGATGAATTGAGAATAGCATAAATCGGATCTTCACATTATCAAATTAACACATCAATGAATTAATTATGGGTTTAAGTAAAGAACAAATAGCGCAACGTATCGCCAAAGAGGTAAAAGACGGATATTACGTAAACTTAGGTATTGGAATACCCACTTTAGTTGCCAATTATGTGCGCGATGATATTTCGGTTGAATTTCAAAGCGAAAATGGCGTTCTGGGCATGGGGCCTTTCCCTTTTGAAGGCGAAGAAGATGCCGATATTATTAACGCCGGGAAACAAACCATTACAACCCTGCCCGGTGCTTCTTTTTTCGATTCGGCCTTGAGTTTTGGCATGATCCGTGGGCAACATGTAGACCTTACCATTCTCGGTGCTATGGAAGTTGCTCAAAATGGCGATATTGCCAATTGGAAAATTCCCGGAAAAATGGTGAAGGGAATGGGCGGTGCCATGGATTTGGTTTCTTCGGCAGAAAATATTATCGTAGCCATGATGCATACCAACCGTGCAGGAGAATCCAAGCTGCTTCGGGAGTGTAGTTTGCCATTAACGGGGGTTGGCTGTGTTAAAAAAATTGTTACCAACCTGGCGGTCCTTGAAGTTACAAGAGAAGGCTTTTTGTTGTTGGAGCGGGCACCGGGTGTTTCTGTAGACGACATAAAAGCAGTTACCGAAGGGAATTTGTTGGTTTCTGACGAAGTCCCCGAAATGCAGGTTTAAGTCAAGACCAGATACATCCAGTTTTTTACAGATTGCAAAAGTATCAACGCTCAAACTAGCTTTAATTTGAGAGTCCAATTAATGGCGGCCGTAGCTATATAGTAGTGGATATATTGATATTTTTATTTCTTGTGCATTTCGTCGAAATTTTAAAGCGCTTTATCTGATAATTCATTTTTTCTTCTAGATTTGTAGCCATTAACATATAGGTTTTGTTGAAACATACTACATAAATTATTTTACAACAATTTTGGTATGGTTCACAACAAAAAAGTGCAATTTCAATTAATATGATTTAAGTTTATTATCCCAATATTAATTAATGATACAATCACCTACTTAAACTATTTGTGCATATGAGAGATTATACTTTAACCTACGAAGACAACCAACAAAGTCAATCGATCTTTAATATTTTAAGTGATAATATTAAAGGAACGATTATACTAATGAAAAGTTTAATGTTAATAGCAAAAAAACTTTTAATGTTCTAAAAGCCCCATTTTAAGAACAAGCCCCAAAGTTTTTGCTAAGAAGTTAAAAAAGGAGACAGCTTTTAAAAGCTGTCTCCTTTTTTTTATTAATAATCGAACTCAGGTTTAAAGAAGTTCTTTTAGTATTTTTGCCGCTTTAATTCTAAAGTATTTAAAGTGGTTTCCCGGTACATAAGCTTAACAATCTATCTTTTTATTGTATTTATTCATTTTATCTATATCGGGGCTATTTTGTTTGATAATGCAGATAGTTATTATTTAATTGCTGCCATAGTTAGTATGGTATTGCTAATGACTATTTTTCATTATAAAGTCCCTTTAAAACATAATGCCGATCTGTATGAAGATTTTTATTTAATCTTATTTGTAGTATTGGGGGCGTTTGCCGCGAAATATATACAAGTTATAGCTAATTTCAACAGTGTTTTGGCGGTTTCGTTAATAGGGCTTTTATCGTCTTACATTCCAAACCTCAATAAGCAGAACAATTCTTTGAAAGATATTCCACCGGCCATATATTGTGGTGCCTTTATAGCGATGTCCAACGACGTCGTTGCTTTCAATTGGGTTTTTATATGCATAGCATCGGCTGTATCCGGAATTTTATTGATTGTCTCCAAAAGTGTATTTAAGGGCGTAGGCGGAAAATTGGGCACCATTGCGTTTGCCGGGGTGGTATGTACTTCGTTTTTGTTTCTTTTAATTTATAACTAAACAGTTTCATGGAAACCTTTATTGTATTGTTAACGGGTATTTTTGGGGCAACAATTACTTTTTTTATCAATTGCTATTTAGCATATGGACCTGTGCGGGCTTCCTCTATAGCATCGTTGGCAACGGCCTTGTTTTTTTATGCTTTCCCCAATTTGTTTCCCGATTTTTATACACATACAGTTCCTTTGGTTTTTATTGGAGGTTCTTTTATCGGGATGGTTTCATACAGGGTTATGAAGAATGTATGGCTTGTTCCGCTGTCCGGGCTTGTATTTTCCTTTTTTTATATCAATTCCGCGTCTTTTTTTTCAGGTTATGGCGGGGCATTGGGTACAGCGGCATGTATTTCTATAATTGTTGTCCTTGGGTTTTATAGAATTTTACGATTGTTTAAGTTGAAGTATAAAAAACAACGCTCTCTTTGATGGATTGCTAGATAATCAATTACGCTTGAGGAAACAATCATTTTGATTGATTACGGATTTTATTATTGGTCATTATTCATTTTATATTGTTATATATTGAGCATCATTTAATTTTTTAATAAAAAAAATGTATTATTGTTTATCGAACCATCAAACTTTAAAATAATGATCAATACTTCAAATGATGCTTATTGGAAAGAAAATTTAAAATACTTGTTTGTTTTATTGTGTATCTGGTTTATTGTTTCCTTTGGTTTCGGCATACTTCTGGTCGATACGTTAAACCAAATCAAGATCGGTGGTTTTAAATTAGGGTTTTGGTTTGCCCAGCAAGGTTCCATTTATGTTTTTATCCTCTTAATTCTAATCTATGTAATCCTAATGAATAGATTGGACAAAAAATACAACCTTAACGAATAAGCTTTTTTATGTCAGTTCAACTACTAACCTATGTCCTTGTTGGAATTACCTTTGCCCTTTATATTGGAATAGCCATTTGGAGCCGGGCAGGTTCTACCAAAGATTTTTATGTGGCCGGAGGAGGTGTTTCCCCATTGGCGAACGGTATGGCCACAGCAGCCGATTGGATGTCGGCAGCCTCTTTTATTTCCATGGCTGGAATTATTTCGTTCTCCGGATATGACGGTTCGGTCTTCTTAATGGGCTGGACAGGCGGTTATGTGCTCCTTGCGCTTTTATTGGCACCTTATCTTCGTAAATTCGGAAAGTTTACAGTGCCCGATTTTATAGGCGATAGGTATTATTCTAAAACGGCACGTTTGGTGGCGGTTATTTGTGCTTTGTTTGTTTCGTTCACCTATATCGCCGGGCAAATGCGTGGTGTAGGCGTGGTTTTCTCCCGCTTCTTAGAAGTTGAGGTCAATACAGGAGTATATGTTGGCATGGGCATTGTATTGTTTTATGCGGTTTTGGGTGGAATGAAAGGTATTACCTATACACAAGTAGCACAGTATTGTGTAATGATATTTGCTTTTATGGTGCCGGCTATTTTTATTTCCATACAAATGACGGGAAACCCGGTTCCGCAATTTGGTTTTGGAGATCGGGCACACGACGGGGTTTATTTATTGGATAAATTGGATGGGCTGCAACAGGAATTAGGATTTCATGAATATACTTCGGGAAGTAAATCTACATTGGATGTATTTTTAATTACCGCCGCCTTAATGATGGGTACCGCAGGGTTACCGCATGTAATTGTTCGGTTTTTTACAGTACCAAAGGTAAAAGACGCACGTAAATCGGCTTTGTATGCGCTTATCTTTATTGCTATTTTGTACACCACTGCACCCGCCATTGCTGTTTTTGCACGAACCAATTTAATTGAAACCGTAAGCGGAAAATCATATAGTGATATGCCCGAATGGTTTACCAAATGGGAAAAAACAGGGCTGCTTTCTTTTGAAGACAAAAACAACGATGGCAACATTCAATACCTTGCCGATGCATCTAAAAACGAATTGACCATTGACCGTGATATCATGGTTTTGGCAAATCCGGAAATTGCCCGCCTGCCCAATTGGGTAGTCGCCTTGGTTGCCGCGGGGGGTATGGCCGCAGCCTTATCTACCGCAGCAGGGTTGTTATTGGTTATTTCTTCATCCATATCGCACGATTTGCTTAAAAAGATGGTAATGCCCCAAATTACAGAAAAACAGGAATTGTGGGCAGCCAGGGCTTCTTCTTTTATGGCTGTTTGTGTGGCGGGATATTTTGGTATTCATCCGCCGGGTTTTGTGGCTTCGGTTGTTGCATTGGCTTTTGGGCTGGCCGCGGCTTCGTTTTTTCCGGCCATTGTTTTGGGGATTTTTTCAAAGCGGATAAACAAAGAAGGTGCCATTTCCGGAATGATAATAGGCTTGGGCATTACCCTTTATTATATTGCAAGGTTCAAGTTGAATTGGATTGGTTCGGTAGCAACTTCAGGAAAGGAAAATTGGTGGTTTGGTATTTCCCCGGAAGGTTTTGGAACTGTTGGGATGTTTATGAACTTTATTGTAGCCATTGTTGTATCGAAGTTTACCAAACAACCTCCGCAGGAAATCGTGGATATTGTTGAAAATGTTAGGATTCCAAAAGGGGCGGGGCAGGCGCAAACGCATTAAAAAACCCTTTGTACACACAAAGGGTTTGGTTATTGTAATTAAAAAAGATGTTTTACTTCTTCAAACTGGCCGAAAGATATTCCCTGTTCATTCGGGCAATATTTTCCAACGAAATTCCTTTCGGGCATTCAATTTCACAGGCTCCGGTGTTGGAGCAATTTCCAAAACCTTCCTCGTCCATTTGTTTCACCATATTTAGTACGCGGTCGGTTGCTTCAATTTGTCCTTGAGGCAACAAAGCAAATTGCGATACCTTGGCTGCTGTAAACAGCATGGCGCTTGCATTTTTACAAGCAGCTACACATGCGCCACAGCCAATACAGGTGGCCGCGTTAAACGATTTATCGGCATCATCCTTATTTACAGGAATGGAATTGGCATCAATGGTATTTCCGGAAGTATTAACAGAAATAAATCCGCCTGCTTGCTGTATCCGGTCGAACGAACTTCTGTCAACAATTAAATCTTTAATTACCGGAAAAGCAGTTGCCCTAAAAGGCTCGATGGTAATGGTATCGCCGTCTTTAAACATGCGCATATGCAATTGGCAGGTAGTTACGCCTCTGTCGGGGCCATGTGGTTCCCCGTTAATTTGAAGCGAGCAGGCCCCGCAAATTCCTTCGCGGCAATCATGGTCGAATTCAACAGGCTCTTCACCTTTTGAAATCAATTCTTCATTTAAAACATCCAGCATTTCTAAGAAAGACATATCTTCTTCTATACCTGCAATTGGGTATTCAACCATCTTTCCTTTGGTGTTGGCATCTTTTTGACGCCATATTTTTAGCTTTAAATTCATACTTTTTGAGTATTGAGTATTAAGTATTGAAAGTTAATCTAACATCTCACTACTTACATCTATTTATAACTTCTCGTTTTAAGCTCAATATTTTTATATTCCAAATTTTCTTTATGCAATACGGCATCGCTTGGAGCTCCTTTGTATTCCCATGCGGCTACATATTTAAAGTTCTCGTCGTCACGCTTGGCTTCTCCTTCTTCGGTTTGATATTCTTCCCTAAAGTGACCTCCGCAAGATTCATTTCGGTGTAAAGCATCTTTGGCAAACAATTCTCCTAATTCAAGAAAATCGGCTACGCGCAATGCTTTTTCCAGCTCGCTGTTTTTACTATTGGCAGAACCGGGAATCAATACATTTTTATGGAAATCCTCGCGAAGCTCACGAATTTCGGTAATTGCTTCCTCCAAGCCTTTCGCATTTCTGGCCATTCCACATTTGTTCCACATAATCTTACCGAGTTTTTTGTGGTAATGGTCTACAGAATGTTTTCCTTTATTGGCAACCAGTTTTTCTATTTGATCTTTCACCGCTTTTTCGGCAGCTTCAAATTCGGGAGATTCTGTTGATATTTTTCCGGTTCTAATGTCCTGCGACAAGTAATCGCCAATGGTATATGGTAACACAAAATAACCATCGGCCAGACCTTGCATGAGTGCAGATGCCCCTAAACGGTTTGCGCCGTGATCGGAGAAGTTGGCCTCTCCGGCGGCGTAGCAACCAGGAATGGTGGTCATTAAATTGTAATCTACCCAAATTCCGCCCATGGTATAATGCACGGCGGGATATATTTTCATGGGTGTTTTGTACGGATTCTCGTCCACGATTTTTTCGTACATCTGGAAAAGGTTCCCATATTTGTTTTCAATTACCTTTTCGCCCAGTTCCCTCATTTCTGTTTCACTGGGATTGTGATTTCCGTGAATGGCGGCCTGCTCTTTTCCATAGCGCATAATTGCCGATGCAAAATCTAAAAACACGGCTTCTCCTGTCTTGTTTACGCCAAACCCGGCATCGCAACGTTCTTTGGCGGCCCTGGAGGCCACATCGCGGGGAACAAGGTTACCAAAAGATGGGTATCTTCTTTCAAGGTAATAATCTCTATCTTCTTCGGCCAATTCGGTAGGTTTTAATTTTCCTTGACGGATGGCTTCTGCATCTTCTTTTTTCTTAGGAACCCAAATTCTACCATCGTTACGAAGGGATTCTGACATCAGTGTTAATTTTGATTGATGATCTCCTGAAACGGGAATACAAGTCGGGTGGATTTGCGTGTAGCACGGGTTGGCAAAATAGGCTCCTTTTTTATGTATTTTCCAAGAAGCGGTTACATTGCTTCCCATGGCGTTTGTAGAAAGGAAAAATACGTTTCCGTACCCTCCCGATGCAACAACCACGGCATGTGCTGCATGGCGTTCTATTTCTCCGGTTACAAGGTTTCTTGCAATGATCCCTCTGGCTTTTCCGTCAACAATAACCAAATCGAGCATTTCGTGGCGGTTATACGATTGTATTTTACCACGGTTTATTTGTCGGTTCATCGCGGCATAGGCGCCCAATAAGAGTTGTTGGCCCGTTTGTCCTTTAGCATAAAAAGTTCTAGAAACCAATACACCACCAAACGAGCGGTTATCTAGCAACCCGCCATATTCGCGGGCAAAGGGAACACCTTGCGCTACACATTGGTCGATTATATTGGCAGAAACTTCGGCCAAACGGTATACATTGGCCTCACGCGAACGATAATCGCCTCCTTTTACCGTGTCGTAAAACAAGCGGTAAATAGAATCGCCATCACCTTGGTAATTTTTTGCGGCGTTAATTCCCCCTTGGGCGGCAATAGAGTGCGCACGGCGCGGCGAGTCTTGATAGCAAAATGTCTTTACATTATAGCCAAGCTCTGCCAATGTTGCTGCTGCCGAACCTCCCGCCAATCCGGTTCCAACAACAATAACATCAATGTTACGTTTATTGGCCGGATTTACCAGGTTGATTTTATTTTTATGATTGACCCACTTATTAGCTAAATCGCCTTGTGGTATGTTTGAATCGAATACTGCCATAACTACCTCTTTTTAATGATTGAAATGATGGAAAAGTGCAATGAAAATAAATCCTAATGGAATGATAATCGCAAAATACTTTCCAAAAGTTTTAAGTGCCGGCGTGAACTTGTTGTTAAGCCCAACCGATTGAAAAGCCGATTGAAATCCATGAAGCAAGTGCAATGCCAATAATACAAATGCAACCACATATGCGCCAACCCGTATTGGATTGTGAAATTTTTCCACCAATTCATGATAATACCTAGTTGGATCTTCTGGATTAAACTGAATGTATTTGTAATTCAATTCCGGTAACCAAAAATCAATAAAATGAAGTACGAGGAAGGCTAAAATAACCAAGCCGCTATAAATCATGTTTCTCGAAACCCAAGTAGTATTTGTGCTTCCCTTGAAACTGGCATATTTTATGTTCCTGGCTTTTTTGTTCTTTATTTCAAGGATAAAACCCATAACAAAGTGAAAAACCACAGCAAAAATCAAAATGGGTTGCATTACAAACTGTATCAAGATATTGGTTCCCATAAAATGAGACAGTTCATTAAAGGTATTTTCGCTGATTACAGATGTGAAATTGATAATAAAATGCTGTAAAAGGAAGATTAATAAGAATATAGCAGAAAGTGCCATGGCAACTTTTCTGGCTATTGTTGAATTTAACATTCCGCTCATTAGAAATAATTTATTTTAATTCGTACAAAAATACAGCACGAACAAGTTATTAACAAACTTTCGTTTCTGTTTTCCCTGCAATTTAGAATGAGTATAAAGTAGGGTTTGTAAAAAGTTGCTATTTAATATGAAATTAGAATGTTCTATCAGTTTATTGTTTTTTCCTGACCTAAGCTTTTTACTGAATTTGAAAATTAAATAGATTATATCGACTGCAAAGAGTATCGTTATTATTTGTCCTATGATGATTTCTGTTTTATCTCTTAACTGTGTAATAGTTGGGAAATGCCAAAATAAATTTTTTAATCGCCAACAATGCAAATGTTTTTTAGGGGCGCATATAAAACTTATTAACAAGAGCATTTCCATGCTTTGTTAAATTACATCAAACTTTAATCGAAGTTTAACATCAAAACTTTCTATTCTTACTAATTTTGTCGAAATTAAAAAGTAAAATAAGGATATGAAATATGATTTGATCGACAGCAACTTATTTATAAAGAACCGTCAAAAATTTATGGCACAAATGAAGCCAAAAAGTATTGCGGTTTTTAATTCCAACGATATATATCCCATTGGAGCAGACAGTACCATGCCCTTTCAGCAGGCCAGGGACTTATTTTATTTAAGTGGCGTAGATCAGGAGGAGAGCATTTTGGTGCTTTTCCCCGATGCCCATGAAGCAAAACATAAAGAAGTGTTGTTTGTTAGGGAAACCAACGAGCATATTGCAGTTTGGGAAGGCGAAAAGCTAACCAAAGAAAAGGCCCTGGAAGTAAGCGGGATTAAAACGACGTATTGGCTAAAGGAATTCGACAAAATTTTTTATGAATTAATGACCGAGGCCGAAACAGTTTATTTCAATACCAACGAACATTACCGCCAATCGGTTGAAACAGAAACACGCGAAGACCGATTTATAAAATGGTGCAAAGATAAATTCCCGGCTCATAAATGGGAAAAAAGCAATCAAATTTTACAAGAATTACGTGGCAACAAAGAGCCTCAGGAGATCAAGTTAATGCAACAGGCTTGCAATATTACCGAAAAAGCATTTAAACGGGTGTTGCAATTTACAAAACCCGGCGTTTGGGAATATGAAATTGAGGCGGAGTTTATACATGAATTTACTAGAAACCGATCTCGTGGATTTGCTTATACGCCCATAATTGCCTCTGGAAACAATGCCAATGTGTTGCATTATATCGAAAACAAAGCACAATGCAAAGAAGGAGAATTATTGTTGATCGATGCCGGAGCCGAATATGCAAACTACGCAAGCGATATGACACGGACTATTCCCGTAAGCGGAAGGTTTACCGATAGGCAAAAGCAAGTATATAATGCAGTACTTAAAGTAAAAAAGGAAGCAACAAAAATGCTGGTGCCCGGTACCATGTGGAAAGAATATCATGAAGAAGTTGGAAAATTAATGACTAGTGAATTGTTGGACCTTGGTTTGTTGGACAAAGCCGATGTGCAAAATGAAAACCCCGATTGGCCTGCTTACAAAAAGTACTTTATGCATGGCACGAGCCATCATATCGGGTTGGACACGCACGATTATGGCCCATTAAAAAAACCAATGAAAGCCAACATGGTATTTACTGTAGAACCGGGAATATATTTACCAGATGAAGGTTTTGGTATCCGTTTGGAAGATGATATGGTAATTCAGGAAAGCGGAGAACCTTTCAATTTAATGAAGAACATTCCTTTGGAAGTTGAAGAAATTGAAGAATGGATGAAAAATAAGTAGTAATCATGGGAAGAGTGATTTGGAAAAGGGAGTAGGAAGGAACGATTGCTGTAAGAGGTGTTTTTAAAATAAGCTAAAAACACCTCCTTTTGGGGATTAAATTTCTATCCTCTAACACCAATGTTCCGCAAAGAGTTCAAAGTTTTATAATTTAACAATTAACAATAGACTAATTCCAAATCCCTAGTCATTATGATGCTAAACTACAAAGGAACTTCTGTTTTTTATGAAGATGCGGGGCAGGGCCCAGCAGTGGTTTTGTTGCACGGATTTTTAGAAAATACGACTGTTTGGGATTCCCTGAAAGAACAATTGCTTATGCGTTATCGGGTAATTACAATAGACCTGTTGGGGCACGGAAAAACAGGATGTGTTGGTTATGTGCACACCATGGAAACAATGGCCGATGCCGTAAAAGCAGTGATAAACAAGTTAAAACTGCGCCGTATTTCATTAATCGGGCATTCCATGGGCGGTTATGTGGCCCTTGCCTATGCCGAAGCTTATCCAGATGAAGTAAAAGCCTTGATTTTGGCCAACTCAACGGCAAGTGCCGATTCGCCGGAAAAGAAAAAAAACAGGGACCGGGCCATAAAAATGGTTAAAAAAGATTATAAAAGTTTTGTGCGGATGGGAATTTCCAATCTTTTCCGCCCCAAAAACAGAAAGATTTTTTCTGAAGAAATCAAAGAGCTTAAAAAAGAGGCACTTAAAACACCGGTCCAAGGAATAGTTGCTGCACTGGAAGGGATGAAAATCCGTAAGGACAGAGAAATATTACTTCACTTTACACCCTTTGCTAAAATGATGATTATCGGTAAGAAAGACCCGGTATTATTATATGAAGATTTAAGGGCACAAGTTCAAAATACTGACATGGAAGTGGTTGAATTTCCAGATGGGCATATGAGTTTTATTGAGAACAAATCGCAATTCATCGATAAAATCAAAGTTTTTTTGAATAATATTTGATTTTTATTGGAAATATACATAAGTTAATACCGCCCATAAATTACATAACCTATGAAAACCTCAAGATCTACGATCAAGAAAGCTGTGTGTTCCATGTTTGGACATCGCTATGTGGTGTCGAAAAAAATCACTCCACACATTACTGAATATCAATGCAAAACATGTAAGTGTGAAATCACTACCACCGAAACCGGTCATTTAGACGTGTTGACGCCCGAATTAAAGGAAATCAACGAAACATTGGCTAAATTTTATCGTAAAAGGCACGCCTTGCAGTCGGTTGCATGATTTTTATGCTTGATTGCCCTTAAACGAATTCCAACCACGTGCTTGAATCGCAATTTTGGTATTGGCGCGTGTTATTAAATGCATGCCTTCCTTTGCGTCGGTCATGTGGCCAATAACCGTTAAGCTGGGATTTGCCTTTATTTTAGCGTAATCGTCTTGCGAAATCGTAAAAAGCAATTCGTAATCTTCCCCGCCGCTCAATGCAACCGTGGAACTACTTATGTCGAATTCTTCACAAGTCGAGATAACCTGTGGATCCAGTGGTATTTTGTCTTCATGCAAGTTACAACCTACATTGGATTGTTTGCAGAGGTGGATAATTTCAGAAGAAAGTCCGTCGCTAATATCAATCATGGAAGTTGGCTTTACTTCAAGTTTTTTCAATAGTTCGGGAATATCTTTTCGTGCTTCCGGTTTTAGTTGCCGTTCAATAATATAGGTATATTGGTCTAGGTCCGGTTGATTTTTAGGATTTACCTGAAAAACCTGTTTTTCGCGTTCCAAAACCTGTAAGCCAAGGTAAGCACCGCCCAGATCGCCTGAAACTACTAATAAATCGTTGGGTTTGGCTCCATTTCGATAAACAATATCTTCTTCGTTGGCTTCGCCAAGGGCGGTAACCGTAATAAGCAACCCTTTGTTGGACGAAGTAGTGTCGCCGCCAACAAGGTCAACATCATATATATCGCATGCTAATTTTATTCCTGCGTACAGCTCTTCTAGAGCTTCCAGCGGAAAACGGTTGGAAATAGCAATGGAAACCGTAATCTGCGTTGCCTTTGCATTCATGGCATACACATCTGACAGGTTGACGATAACCGATTTATAACCGAGGTGCTTTAAAGGCATATAGCTTAGGTCAAAATGCACGCCTTCCACTAACAAATCTGTAGTTACAATGGTTTTTTTGCCTTTAAAATCGAGTACGGCGGCATCGTCTCCGATTCCTTTTACGGTGGTTTTGTGCTTTATGCTGAAATTTTTGGTAAGATGGTCGATCAAACCAAATTCCCCCAAATCGGAAATAGATGTGCGCTGCGGATTTTTATCTTCTATCATGCTGCAAAGATAGGCAAAGTTGTAAAGTTGCATGGTTGAAAGTTTGTAAAGTTGAGAATGGATAAAAGGTGGAATGCCTTAACCACAACAACATGCTATATTGTATAACAAATAACTAATTTCAGGATCTTGATTCAATCATTTAATGAGGAATAGCGTATTCTCATTCAAATATCCTGTCTTGAAACTGTTCTTTTAATTCATCAAAAGTCTGTTTGGGGCTTTTACAAATAAAGATAGTCTGATATAATTTTTCTTTTTCATCTGCATAGGGATTATATACAGATTTTACCGGGATGATTTCTTCAAAATAACGCTCAAAAAAATCCTTTCCATTCAGGTCTCCATCACGTAAAGCAATGGTTGTTAAGGGCATCTCTCCGCTAGGCAACCAACTATAGAAACTTCCATGTAATGAAAAGGCATTGGGCAGGCCGTACTCTTTTCCATACAAGCTTACCGCACCGGCCTGTCTGTAATGTTTGCCCCAGATAAGGGCACTTTTCTTTTCCATTTCGGGAAGGCTGTCATACACCTGTTTTAACGCCTTAAGCGTTTTGCTCCACTTTTCATTTGAAAAGCGTTCTTCAAACCGCACAGCATATTGTCCGCCTGTTACCTCCTTTTTTTCATAAGGATAGGTTTTTTTCAGATAATGTTTTAACGAAAAAACCGGCATTCCAAATGGGATGAGAAATATCCCCAAACATAGGAATAGAGTCAATGGATAAATTACCCACTTTCTTTTTGTTACTATTACACTTTCCCAAAAAACACCACCGAATGGCAAAATTGTAAGCAGGACCGGATAGAAATAATATCCTTTTCCTTGACTTAAGGACAAAAGTACAACTGACAGCAAAATCGAAAGCACGGCGGGTCTATATTTACGCATCTGAGCATGAAACATAAAAACAAACCCTACCCCCCAGACCAACAATGTCAAGGGGTTTAATGATATAATTAAACGCGTAAGTACTGGTATTGGTTCCAATTGGTCCAATTGGGTCTGGTAGAGCCGATCGAACATTTTCAGGACAGGAAAGTCATTTTTATACTGCCAAATAATATTTGGGCTTATCACTAAAATGAATACGAGAATGTGCCACCAGAATTTATGCCTGTACAAAGCTTGCCTTGTTGTTTTATATATAAGGAGGGATAAAACTCCGAAAATGAAAAATACGGCATCATATTTAGTCAAGAAAGCCAATGCTGTACCAAGTGTCAAAAACCATAGGTGTCTTCTTTTAAGATAGCAGACATATTTAAGGAGAAAGTAAAAGTTTAGCACCCAAAAGAATTGGCTGAAAACCACGGGCTGGAATAGTTGTTGCGAACGCTCAAACCCCGGAGCAATAATGATACAAAGGAGGACCAAAAAAACAGCTTTTGCCTTTCCCCCCAATTCGAGAACAATTTTTGAAACCATTATCATTATTGAAATTGCCGCAAGATGAATAAATATATGATTAACAAATACGGAACTGGATTGTAGCAGGTTTTGTAAAAAAGCCAAGAGGGCAATTAATGGTGGGAACTCCATAAATCCAAAGGCAAGGTGGTTTCCCGTTTCTATGTGCAATAATTCATCCCCCTGATATCCTGAGTTATAATCTGCTATTAAATGAAGTGTCAGTTTGATTACACAGAAAACAATTACAATAAATAGGGGTTTTTTAGCCATCTGTTAATTTGGTATGATTTTATGCACATAGATTTAGATTAACGAAGTTACGGGATTAAAATGAATGTTTTTCGATTTAGGGTTGCCTTTATGTTCCGTTTGAAATCACAGCCCATCTTATTACGGCTTGCAATTTTTAGGTTTACCCCATGTTTCTTGATTTGAAATATAAAATGTTTGTTGGAACTTCTGTAATGGAAATAAGTTACTGATGTCCTTTCTTGTTTAACTTTCTTTGTTGTCTAAATTGATGGACAGAACCAATTATAAATAGAACGAAAAGCACAAGAAGCGTTTTCCCGATTAATGGATCTGTTGGTCCGTTAGCTAATGGCCGTCCAACGGGAATACGATTAAGCGTCTCGTTAACCGTTGGTACCCAAGATAAGAAAAAGCTAAAGGACAGAAGGAAATTTTCTATATAACGAAACCTGTTATTTCCTGTTTTTTTAGCGTGGAGGTAATAACCTGCCAATACCAGCACTACAATGAATAAGGCAAATATATGCCCGGGGTTAAAGCCCCCATGATTAAATATGCCCAATGCTGTTAATGACGTTACAATTGTTGTATAGAAGTATATCTTACCAGTAATATGTGTTAAATTTACTTTACCAAACCGTGCATAAGAAATAACTGCGACAATAATGGCAATGATGCCTATGAACGTATGAAAAATACCTAAATTAGATAATCCCATTTTTTTTCTGTTTTAAATTAATATTGGTTTATTATACTAAACTTGCCTCTGAACTTATAGGTATTTTTAATGCCTGAGAAATCAAGCAGTTTTGCTCTGCTTCTTTAGCGATGGTTTCAAATTCCGCTGTACTTATCCCTGGAACGGAACCTGAAATTGAAAGATGAATTCTGGAAATATTAAGGTTTTCCATCGTTAAAATGGCTTCCGTATCCAATGATGTGGGTGATAATCCTTTCTCTGTTAGTGCAAAACTAACGGCCATAGTAAAACATCCTGCATGAGCTGCTGCCAACAATTCTTCTGGATTGGTTCCTTTCTCTTCGCCTAAGAAGCGGGTTTTAAAGCTGTAGTTTGTTTTGTATAATGTTTCAGATTGTGTTGTTAAATCTCCTTTGCCTTCTTTTGCATTACCTGTCCAATGTGCTTTTGCTGTACGTTTCATTTCTTTTTAATTTTTATATTATAATGCCATTATTGACAATGCAAAGGTTAAAAAGATTGAAAGAGGGGATTTTGAGAATCAGTTCAATTATTTGTCAATTTGGTTCAGGCGATAATTAGTGGGCGTACTATGGAATTTATCGTTAAAACTTTTGGTGAAATTTGCCAAATCATTAAATCCACAATTAAAAGCAATGTCAGAAATGCGTTGGTCAGAAGCCAAAAGGAGTTCAGCTGCCTTTTCAAGTTTTTTGTTCCTAATATAATTTGCAGGGGTGTCATTGTATAATTTTGTAAATTCCCGTTTGAATGAAGAAACGCTCAAGTTGGTTTGTTGTGCTAATTTTTCTACCGTCAATTGAGAAAAAAGATTTGCTTCAATAATTTGTTTGAAAGTATAGGTTCTTGGTGAAAAAAGTTGAGATAATATGACCTGTATGGTTCCTGCTTCTTGTGTTTGCGATAATAGGAGGATAATTTCCTTCAACTTCAAAACCAGAACTTCGTCATTGACAAGAGAAGGGTTTTCAAAGTAAAAAAGAAGACCTTCAATATATTTTTGAATTAAGAAGTCATTATTGACCTTTCCGCTCGACTGATTGGATACTTTGATGCTAGGCTGCAATATCAAGGGAATTTCTCTATTGTATATCTTTTTTAAAACATCTAAATGGAACGTGACAATCACGACTTCACAAAAGTTTTTTGCATCGGAATGATGTATTTGCTTGCCAGATTTAACACAATTTAAAAGCAATGAGTAATTAGTAGGAACACCAATCTGTATGTCATCCATTTTATACTGAAACGCTCCTTCTCTTACAAACAATAAGCAAGCTTGCTCATTAACCGGAAACTCATATTTAAAGGGTGGCTTTAATACAATTCTTTGAATGAGCGATTTCCCAAACAAATCAAATTTTTTATAACTGTTTATCATATCAATACCATTTCTGCATATGTTATTCTACCACAAGTTTAAAGATGTTTTTGTGAACTACTTTAACCCAAAAGTTAAAGTTAATGTTTTTATTACCCATTATTTATCCTTTTCTTACCAAGGAATTTCGCCTCCCTCAGGATTGGTTTCTTCACAAAAGAATTTTCCTGTATCACCGTCATTATCAATTAAGGTATATTTTACAATGCGTTTTGCTGCATCTTCGACTGTTCCCGTACCTTGGTTGTTGTTGAGGCCTGTTTTGGTAAAACCAGGACTAACTGCATTTATTTTGAATTTTGTGTCGCGTAATTCGTATGCCAAATTTACCGTGTACATATTTAAAGCAGATTTTGACGAAAGATATACAGCGCCTTTGTAGTCGTAATATTTATAATTATACGCAGTGTCACTGTGCAATGTAATTGAACCTTGACTTGAACTTACCATTACGATTCTAGGTTCTGGCGAATTTTTTAATAAATCTATAAATGCTTGCGTAACTCTTACCACACCGAAAACATTCGTTTCGTATGCAACTTTAAATTGTTTCTCAATACTTGCTTCTATTGCAGATTGAGGCATGCCTCCAGTAATTCCTGCATTGTTGATAAGGATATCTATTGCTTCGGTTTTTTTACCGATTTCCAACCTTGCGTTTTTAACCGAATCATCATTACTTACATCTATTCGGATGACTTCTACATTTGCTAAACCGTCAGATTTTAATTGTTTTACTGCTTCTGTTCCTTTTTCCAAATTTCGGCTTCCGAGGTAAACATAATGACCCTTTTGCAATAATTGTCTTGCTGTTTCAAGTCCAATACCTTTGTTGGCACCTGTTATGAATGCTTTTTTCATTTTTTTGTTGATTTAAATTTAATACAGCAAAGTTGCTTCAACTAAAGATGAAATCATTTATCATTTGGTAAAAAACGATTTTAACTAATATTTTTCCTTATCCTGCTTAATGATTGTTGTGTAATTCCTAAATAGGAAGCAATGTATGAAAGGGGAACCCGATTGACGAGCGTTGGAAATTTTTCTAAAAATGTGAGGTAACGCGTGGTGGCATCTTCGTTTACCAAAGCACTTCTCCTGTCCAATTTTTCCACCAATCCTTTCTGGAATATTTTATGGGTTATGGTGTCCCAATCAATAATTGTATTTGATAGTTCGTTCCAATCCTTTCTTGAAAAAACGATCAATTTACAATCTGTAAGTGCTTGAATGTATTCCGTCATCAAATCTTCTTTATACGGATTCGAAAACAAACGGTTTTCCTCAATAAAGTATTTCGTTATTTCGTCTCCATTTTTGTTAAAATAGCAAATGCGAAAAATACCTTCCTGGACATACACAATTTGGTCAAAGGCAGTTCCTGCTTCTGCAAAATAGTCGTCTTTACAGAGTTGGGTTTTGGTTGCTTTGCTTGAAATTAGTTCAATTTGTTGCTTATTTAGACCGCCAAATTGTAGTATATATCCTATTAACTCTTCCATTCTACAAAGTTAGCAATCATTTATTTTAATTAATTTACCATTTGATAAAAATGGCACTTTTTTGGCTTATAGTAGTTATAGTTTTTTCTAAACCCTATCGGCCGTATTATGGGCATAATACAGGAAAGGGAATTTTGGAAAATCACACCAAAGCTTTCTAAAAGCTTTTTTAATCTGGGCAGCAGGATTGGAGTCTCGTAGGCTTGAATTTTGCAAGGTATTGGAGGTTAAAGGCTTGTTTTAGATAAATATTTCCTATTGAATTTTATAAGAAAAACACATTTGCTCTTTCATAAACAAGGACCATAGCAATGGTTTTGTAGCGGTCTTACAATACTTGCAAGAAAGAAATGTAAGGAATTGTCAATAATCATAACAAAAGCCTATAGAAAGATATAATATAATAATGCTTTTGGCTATGGTATATCGTGCCGAATATCTTATTTTTGTAAACTATTTAGAAAGAACAGATTTATTATGATAAAAGTTTCTGAAACGGCGAAAAAGAAAATCGCGGAGCTTATGGCCGACGACGGCTTTAATGTAGCTCAGGACTTTGTGCGTGTAGGCGTTAAGAGTGGCGGGTGCAGTGGATTATCATATGACCTGAAATTTGACAAGAACAAGGCCGAAGAAGATAAAATGTTTGAAGACAATGAAGTAAAAATCATTGTAGACAAAAAAAGCTTTTTGTACCTAATCGGAACCACTTTAGAGTATTCCGGCGGGCTTAACGGTAAAGGTTTTGTCTTTAACAACCCAAATGCACAGAGAACGTGCGGATGCGGGGAGAGTTTCTCGCTTTAGTTTGAAAGTTGAAGGTTAAAATTTTGTAAGGTTTTTATGGCAAAAAGCGAGAGCGTTAAATTCAGCCATATATGCAATTACAAACAACTGTGGGTTTTCAGAGAATAAGGGACTAAAGCGACAAATTAGAAGAGTAAGGATTTCTATATCTTCTAACATTGCTGAGGGGTTTGAACGGGAAACAACAAAAGAGTTTATTCGTTTTCTATATATAGCGAAAGCATCTGCAGGAGAAGTAAGGTATCAATTGTATTTAGCTTACGATTTGAAATATATTATTGAAGCGGAATTTGAAAAATTAAAATTGAAGGTGAATGAAATAGCAAAGTTAATAAGGGGGGTGATTAAGTATCTAACAACCCTAATTTAGAGAAATAGCTTTGCAACGTTATAAACTTTCAGCTTTATAACTAAAAATATGGCATACACAGAGGAAGAATTAAAAAAAGAGCTCGAAACGAAAGAATACGAGTATGGGTTTTATACCGATATAGAATCGGATACCCTGCCCGTGGGCTTAAATGAAGAGATTGTTCGGGCGATATCTAAAAAGAAGAACGAACCGGAATGGATGACCGATTGGCGCTTGGAGGCCTATCGTGCATGGACGGAAATGCAAGAACCCGAATGGGCGAACGTAAAATATAAAAAACCCGACTTTCAGTCGATTTCGTATTACTCGGCTCCAAAAAAGAAACCGAAATACGAAAGTTTGGACGATGTTGATCCAGAATTGTTGGATACGTTTAAAAAACTGGGGATTTCCATTGACGAGCAGAAAAAACTGGCGGGAGTGGCCGTTGATGTGGTGATGGATTCGGTTTCTGTGGCAACTACATTTAAAAAGACCTTGGCCGAGAAGGGCATTATTTTTTGCTCCATTTCAGAGGCTATTAAAGAGTATCCGGAGCTGGTAAAGAAATATATCGGCACAGTAGTTCCCAAAAAAGATAATTTTTATGCGGCCTTAAACTCAGCGGTGTTTTCAGATGGGTCTTTTTGTTACATCCCAAAAGGCGTTCGTTGCCCAATGGAGCTTTCAACCTATTTCCGTATCAATCAAGCGGGAACGGGTCAATTTGAGCGTACATTAGTAGTTGCCGAAGAAGGAAGTTATGTAAGTTATCTGGAAGGATGCACAGCGCCCATGCGTGACGAAAACCAATTGCATGCTGCCGTGGTGGAACTTATCGCGCTTGACAATGCCGAGATAAAATATTCAACCGTGCAAAACTGGTTCCCGGGCGATAAAAACGGAAAGGGAGGTGTTTTTAACTTTGTAACCAAAAGAGGATTGTGCGAAAAAAACGCTAAAATTAGTTGGACACAAGTAGAAACAGGATCTGCCGTAACTTGGAAATATCCTTCATGTGTATTGAAGGGCGATAATTCGGTAGGGGAGTTTTATTCAATTGCAGTAACCAATAATTTTCAGCAAGCCGACACCGGAACAAAAATGATCCATTTAGGGAAAAACACAAAAAGCACCATTATTTCCAAGGGGATTTCTGCAGGAAAATCGCAAAATAGTTACCGTGGTTTGGTACAAGTGCAGGGAAGGGCAGAAAACGCCCGTAATTTCTCGCAATGCGACTCTTTGTTAATGGGTAACGAATGCGGGGCACATACATTTCCGTATATAGAAACCAAAAATAAAACGGCGCAAATAGAGCATGAGGCTACTACCAGTAAAATCGGGGAAGACCAGATTTTTTACTGTAACCAACGTGGTATCGATACCGAAAAGGCCATTGCGTTAATTGTAAACGGATTTAGTAAAGAAGTATTAAATAAGCTTCCTATGGAATTTGCCGTAGAAGCACAAAAATTACTGGAAATTTCATTAGAAGGTTCCGTAGGATAAATTTAAGTTGATGATTATGTGGTTATCAAGTTGCCCAAAGCAATACCATAGCAACATAGCAGAAAAAACAACATACAATATAACAGAAGAAACAAATGTTAAAGATTGAAAATTTACACGCTAGCGTAGAAGATAAAGAAATTTTGAGAGGGATTAACCTGGAAGTAAAACCGGGGGAGGTACACGCTATCATGGGGCCCAATGGCTCCGGTAAAAGTACATTGTCGTCGGTGATAGCCGGGAATGAAGATTTTGAGATTACCAAAGGAAGCATTAAATTTTTGGGAGAAGATATTGATGCGCTTGCTCCTGAAGAAAGAGCGCATAAGGGCATTTTCTTGTCGTTTCAATATCCGGTTGAGATTCCGGGGGTGTCGGTAACCAATTTCATGAAAACGGCCATAAACGAAAGTCGCAGGGCTCAAGGATTGGAAGATATGCCGGCCAATGAAATGTTGAGGAAAATACGTGAGAAATCAGAATTATTGGAAATCGACCGAAAATTTCTTTCCCGTTCGTTAAACCAAGGTTTTTCGGGAGGCGAGAAAAAGCGTAACGAGATTTTCCAAATGGCCATGCTGGAGCCAAAATTGGCCATTCTGGACGAAACCGACTCCGGCTTGGACATAGATGCGCTCCGCATTGTTTCAAACGGCGTAAACCGATTAAAAAGTAAAGACAATGCCGTAGTTGTAATTACGCATTACCAGCGCTTATTAGAATATATCGTGCCCGATTTTGTACACGTGTTGTTAAACGGAAGAATAGTAAAATCCGGAGGAAAAGAGCTCGCTTTAGAACTTGAAGAAAAAGGATACGACTGGATTAAGCAGGAAGTAGCCGTATAGGTTTCGGGAACACATAGATATAGTATTATTTTAATATGTGTCACCCTGAGCTTATCGAAGGGTTTTCCTCAGGCACATTTTCAAAATAAAGTGCTTCGACAAGCTCAGCATGACAAGAAAAATTAAATTATAGAACTGAGGTTTTTTTAGAGGATTTAGTATTTATCTAACTCCCAGAACTCAGAAACCAAAATTTAGAATGGAATTAAAAGATAAATTAATATCATCGTTTATGGCTTTTGAAAACCGTGTGGACATTGATCACTCGGTACACGATATCCGTATGGAAGCTATAAAAATCTTTGAAGAAAAGGGGTTTCCTACTAAAAAAGATGAAGCGTGGAAATATACGTCGTTAAACGCATTGTTAAAAAACGATTACAGTGTGTTTCCAAAGGAAGAATCTGCTTTGGAATTTAAGGACATAAAAAAGTATTTTGTACACGATATAGATAGCTACAGAATTGTTTTTATCGATGGTGTTTACAGTTCGCATTTGTCGCAAACCTCACACGAAGGCTTGGATGTATGCATTATGAGTTCGGCATTGACAAAGCCAAAATATCAATTGGTTATTGAAAATTACTTCAATAAAATAGCTAAAAAAGACGATAGCCTTACTTCGTTGAATACTGCCTTTTCAAGGGAAGGCGCTTTTATAAATATCCCAAAAGGAAAAGTGGTGGACAAACCGATTCAAATTTTGCATTTTGCCACTGGAAAAGAATCGTCGCTAATGTTGCAACCCAGAAACTTGGTAGTCGTGGGCGAAAATGCGCATGTGCAGATTATAGAAAGACATCAAAGTTTAACCGACAATCCGGTGCTTACCAATGCCGTTACCGAAATTTATACCCACAAGCGAGGCATTGTTGATTACTACAAAATTCAAAACGATAACCAAGACGCTTCGTTGATTGACAATACGTATATTTCGCAACAACAAAGCAGTCATGCATCAGTGCATACGTTTTCTTTCGGGGGGAAATTAACGCGTAACAATTTACAGTTTTTCCACAAAGGGGAATATATCAATTCCACCTTAAAGGGAATTACCATTACCGAAGACAAACAGCATGTAGACCATAGTACCTTGGTGCATCATGCAACGCCAAATTGCGAGAGCCATCAAGATTATAAAGGTATTTATGCCGATAGAAGTACCGGCGTTTTCAACGGGCGTATTATTGTTGAAAAAGAAGCCCAAAAGACCAATGGGTTTCAGCAGAATAACAATATTTTAATTGATGACAAGGCCACTGTAAACGCAAAACCTCAATTAGAAATTTTTGCCGATGATGTAAAATGTTCGCACGGATGTACCATTGGGCAATTGGACGACGAAGCACTGTTTTACCTGCAAACCCGTGGTATTCCTAAAAAGGAAGCACGCGCTTTGTTGATGTATGCTTTTGCCAATAACGTTTTGGAAAGTGTGAAAATACCCGAGGTTAAAATCAGGATTAACAAGTTGATTGCCATGAAGCTTGGCGTTAACATTGGTTTCGACTTATAAAATAAAACTGTTATACTTTATAAAAAACCGAATAGTTGTTATGACTATTCGGTTTTTTGTTTTTCACCCAAAAATCTTATTAAAACGCTCTGGCAATTCATCTTTTATAAAAAGCTTTTCTTGTGTAATAGGATGGGTAAACTCAAGCGAATATGCATGTAGATATAGCCCTTTACCGTGTAAAACCAATCCTTCGGCACCATATATCTTGTCGCCTAAAACCGGGTTGCCAATACTTGCCAAGTGCTTCCGTAGTTGATGCCTTCTTCCGGTTTTTGGAAATAGCTCCACCAAATTAAGTTTTCCAAATCTTTTGGAAACAACCGATTGTTGAACCCTGTAACCCGATTGCGATGCTTTGCCGTCTATTTCCGTTGTAATCTTCCCCCGGGCCGGCATATTGCCAATAGTAACGGCATAATACGTTTTTTCAACTACTTTATTTTCAAACATTTTATTTAGTAAGCGAATGCACTTGTTTGTTTTTCCTGCCAATAGAATTCCTGTGGTGGCATAATCTAGGCGGTGTACAGGTTGGGGAATGGTTGCATCTGGAAGTTTACCAGGCCGGATATTTTGTGGCAAAGCATTGGCTATGGTTTTAAATTTATTGCCACTTACTAAAATGCCTGCGGGTTTATGCACAAGGGCCAAGTATTCATCCTCATATAAAACCCTGAGCGGGAAAACAAGCTTTTTATTACCGATGGGCTTATCAGGGATGGAAAGCCTAATGGTTTCGCCTCCTTTTATATATGTTGCCGTGGTTCCAACGATGCCATTTACGGATATGTATTTTTTCTTAAGTGCCTTTTTTAAAGCCGATTTTGTGCCGATATTTTTAAATATACCAACACCATACTCTTGCAGCCGTACACGGCTTTGTATGTTGGGAACAATATGGGTTTCAATAATATTGATGCCTTTTCGTGAAATTATACGTTATTAACCTGAGTTCGATTATTAATAAACGGTAAGATAGTGCTTAATTACTTATTTCCTGCAACCTAAAAAAATCGTATTCCTTTTTTCTGTACGGATAATCCCAACATCCCATTCTGTGAAACAAGTTGCCGCCAAAGCCTTTTTTGTATATATGAACGCCCCTTAACGGATGAGAATCGTTTAAATTGGGTGCAGAACCAAACATGTCATATTCGGTACAGCCCCATTGCTTGGCAAGTTTTATGGATTCCCATTGTAGTGCATAACTGGCCATTTTATTATTTGGCAGGGAAGCACCATATAAGTAGCTGGCGCGTCTGTGCGACAAAACCAAAAACATGGAAGCCAAAAACTGCCCATCGTAATCGGCCATGAGCATCTTTACGTTGACACCCTTAGCATAGTTATCTTGATTGTTTAATAGACGTGCAAAGTAATCTTCATTTTGCAAAGGCATTTGGTGGCGTTTTGCCGTTTCATAATATAGTTTGTACCATTGGCTTATGTGCTCCACGCCATACTCTTTTACTTGTATCCCTTTCTTTTTTGCACGTTTAATATTATACCGGGTGTTATACCTCATGTTGTATAACAAGTTGTCTTCAGCTTGGGCTAAATCAAGAAAAAAAGTGTTTTTGGGCAAGATGTCACTCGGGCTTTTATAAAGGTTCCAGTGCGAGGTTTTGTAGTTAACACGAAATTCTTGAACCCTGCTCTGCGGGGGGCCGTTCCAATTTCCCGAACCGTCAAAATATTCATCTTCATTGGCCCATTGGTTTTTCCACAGCAAATCATAACGTATAAAAACACAGTTTAAGGGGAGTGAAGGTTTTAAGGCTTCGGACAATTCTTCTAAAAAAACACCTTGATTTTCAAAGGTAGGCTCTATTTTTGGCCCATATGGTACATATGCATAGCATAATTCGCTGTTAATGTACTTAATAAGCACCAACAAATCGTCTTGAATGGTCCCTAAATTTCCCGAAGTTTCACCGAGCAGTTCTTTAGATACGGTAATTTCAAATCCGTTGGGGATATATCCCTGCTCGTTTTTAATTCTTCCCCAATATGGGGTTTGGGGCAATATGTTTGTTGGATTGATGCAATCAACCTCTTTTTTTTCCGCTTTACATAACATCCTGCTGCTTTTTGGCGGCAAAACTAAAAAATACAGTTTGTTTTATAAAAAAACCACTAAACTTTTTCCAACCTGCCCGATGAGGGTCTTTCAGAGGGGGGTGGCTTAAAAATTGTATTTTTTTAGGGATTCTCTCCTATTAAAAAAGGCAAATGGGTTTAAATGATAATATTAGGAACACGTAGAATTACTCATTCTGTTTTTTATACTCCATTTCATAATCGCTCTTGGTAGTGGCATTATAACCGCTGAGCGTTAATGTATTATTGGAAATTTTCAGCTTTTCGCAATGCTTATCTTCTGTTATGGAAATAATTGTATCGGTAATCTTTACATTTTTTATGTTATTGTTGTCAAAGGGACATTCAGCATAAATTTTGAACGCTTTAAACCTTGGGGCTTCAAGCAGGCCTTCTTCCGTAAATTTTACCGTGGAATTTTTAAATTCAATTTTTCGGAATGGATATTCGGCTTCTTTCCAGCTACCTTGTAAACGCTTGATTATTTCGCTACTTTGTATGTCTGTCCGTTCAACCTTTATACTTTTATTATTCCCTGAGTCTGCTTCGGAAGTTTTATTCTTGCAGGAGACAAGTAATATTGCAAGAAGGATTGAGGAAAGGGATATTTTATATTTTATGCGCATGTGTATTCAATTATAAAAATCGGTACTATTTAAAACTTCAAATTGGTGAGAAATTGAACGGGTTATATAATTGCCATCGGTTCAATAATCAGTTTTGTGTATGAGCAGTAGCAGGTTTTACGCAACTACTTTTCGGATTACAATATACTTATTTAAAATGAGATAGCGGTTCGAGTTAGCACCCAAACCGCTATTGCTTATATATGCTGTTGGCGGTAGCTTTTTCGCCTATGTGCTTTTATTTCATATACTTGTCCAAGAATGCGAGGACTTTTTCGGGATGCCTTCCAAAATAGTTGTAACCGTCTTTAAATCGCTTGTCGGTATTTTCAATCCAATGGATTTCCTTTTCTTCGCTGCCGAGTAGGTCAAAGGTTTTTTGTCCGTCTTCTGGATTTTTTGTCCAAGCATCATCTTTAACCTGTATCATAAATACTGGCATTTTCACATCCGGTGCGGCCGTATGCGGTGTCATTTCGTCCATTAACCAACCACCGGCTTTCAATAGCTCAAAATCGACCAAATCCAAATACTGACTTACACCTTGTAGGCTGGAAAACGCTTCATAAATAGCTCGCATTGAAACAACCATTGGGCTTACCATACATTTTACATTTTCAAAGAGTTCGGGATGACGGCTTATTGCTTCGTACTGTGAGTTTCCACCCATACATTGGCTGTAAAGTGCCACTTTCATTTTGCTAAGTCGTGGATGGTTATCAACATATTGTTTCACCCCAGCACAGTCTCGCCATTCCAACTGTCCAATTCCGCTCACGCCATTGTTAGATGAGCCACTTCTTCCGTGGTTTCTGATGTCGTAAGCCAAAACGTTGTAACCTGCATCGGTTAAATGTTTCATCTGAATTACAAAATCGATTTCCACATTGTCATAACCGCTAAACGGTTCGCCAAGATGACCTTGAAAACCTGAACGGCACATTGGCAAGGCGTGGTTGAAGATGACAAGCTTATTGCTTTCGCCACCTTTTGCGGGAATGTACCAACCATCGAGCGGTACACCGTCAATGCCTTTTAGAAAAACATCTTTCCAATCGGTCATTCCGTAATCATCTGGTGTTTTGTGAATAATGCTACGGAAAGGTTTGCAAACATTAACCAAACCCATTACCTTTTCGTAATCGGATTCCGAAATTTCGTTCAATTGTTTTACGGCGTTTTCCATCCGCTCTTTTGATAGTCTTGATTTATGAGTGGATGCTCTTTCGCTTCCAGCCAAGTTTACTTGATTTTCCATAATTTTTATTTTTTAAAATTCTTGATACTACAAAGTTAAGTGGTAAACAAAGCCTTGTGCCTAAACAGATTACTTGATGTCTGAAACAAATTACTGATTGCGGAAAACGGTAGGCGTAATACCAACTTCTTTCTTAAAAAAACGAGTGAAGTATGTGGGATAATCAAAGCCCAAACTGTAGGCAATCTCGCTGATTGACAAATCCGATTGCCGTAATTTTTGCTTAGCGTTTTGAAGCAAATGCTGTTGAATGTGGTATTGTGCCGAATTTCCGGTAAAGTGTTTAATTAAGTCGCCGAAGTAGTTTGCAGAAAGGTGAGATAGGTTGGCAAAATAGCTTACCGTTGGAAGTTTTTTGATATCCTTGTTTTGTTCAAAATACGCTTCGATGTTTTTATAAAAATCCGCTACAACTTTGTTGTACAGCACGCTTCGTGTTTCGAACTGCCTTTGATAGAATTTTTGAATGTAGGACAAAACTAAATTGGCATAAGAAGTAACGATTTCTTTTGAAAATGCGCCTTTTTGGTATTCGGTATGTGCTTTTTGGAACAAGTCCAGCAAAATTTCCTTTTCATCTTCTTTTACAAATAAGGCTTCGTGGCTGTCGTAATTCCTAAAGCTGTAACCTTTGGCATACTTGTCGAACACTTTCGGGCTGATGAAGATATTATAACCTGTCATTGGTTTTTCCAAGTCCCATTCGATTAGGCTGTTTGGTGCATCAAAATATAAATAGGCTTTTGCATCGTCAAAGTCCGTTTGTCCGTAATCAATGTTTTTGTCAAAATCCAACTTAAGTGCCAAAAGGTAAAAATCAATTTTTACAGGATTCGACTTTAGCGGAATATTACTTTCATTGTCGTACAACACCATTAAAATACCTTCTGACTTTTGGTTGTCGATATTCAAATATTCTGCAAATTCCGATATGGTATATTTTTTGTTCAATTTTTTGTGGTTATTTACTTGGTTCGAATGCTGATATTATGGGTTTTGCCAAAATTAACGCCAACTCATAAATTTATTTAATGGCCTTTGTAATCCCACTTAAAAAACCATTAAAATCAAAAGCATCTCCAGAGGCCAATCCCATACGTACCACTACCAGATCTTTGGAAGGCACGATGTAAACCCGTTGCCCCTGAAAACCATCGGCAAAATAGGCATCCATTGGCGCATCGGGCAGTTTTTCAGGCGTGTTGAGCCAAAAATGACCACCGTACAAACCGTCAGAATTTGGTGCGGGGGTAGCCACATATGTTGCCCAGTTTTCATGAAAAACCCGGTCGCCGTTCCAATTTCCTTCATGTAAATAGAGCAGCCCAAACTTGCCCCAATCGCGTGTGGTTGCCCATCCGTAAGAAGAACCAACAAAATTTCCGGCGGCATCAGTTTCAATAACCATGCTGTGCATTCCGATACGGTCGATTAATTTTTTATATGGAAAGTTGAGGTATTCGGGATACGAATTAAATTCCTTTCGGAGCAGTCCCGAAAGCAAATTGGTGGTTCCCGATGAATAGTTCCAATACGAGTTGGGTGGGTAAGCAGCCTCTTTTTCGGCCTGTACTTTAGTCATATCATCGGTTAAAAAAAGCATTTTGGTAACATCCGAAATGGTAGCGTAATCCTCCTCCCAAGTCAAACCGCTATTCATATGCAATAAATCGTTGTACGTAATGGAGGCGCGTTCATCGTTTTGCCAAGCATCAACTTTTGCGGGTTCGTTAATGTCCAGCTTTCCTTCATATTGTAAAATTCCGTATAGCGTAGCCAATACACTTTTGGTCATTGACCAACCAAGCATTTTGTTGTCCTTATTCAACGAATCGGCGTATTTTTCAGCAATAATCTGGTCTTTGTAAATTACCAATACCGAACGTGTTTTTTGGGTGCTGTTATTGGCAAAAGCAGCTTCAACGGTTTTTTCAACTTTGCTGTAATCTACATTTTTAAAAACAGTATCATTTTGCTCGGCATCTCCATATGGATAAGGCAACGAGGTATTTTTTGAAGAACGCAAAGGAGCTTCAGCATGGGTTACTTCTTCTATATTCATTTCAGCAGGAACGAGAACGCAACCTAAACCTTTTCGGTAAACAGCAGTGCGTGGTTTGAGTCCATATACAGTGGCAGTGGCTTGTTTTGTAGAGATATTTACCTGGTTTTTGGCAAGTTTTACCGGGGTAAAATTATTATCGTTATTGGTGGTGTAGGTTTGAATACGGTGGTCTGTAAACATGCACGAACACATGTTTTTAGCTGAAAAACCACTAATGATATTCAATTTTGGGTAATTAAAATAAACAACAACCACAAAGGCAAAACAAATAAGAAGGATGGTGTAAAGTGCAAAGCGTTTAAAGTTTTTCACAAGGAAACTAATTTTATCAGTTTATACTTTAAAAATACATAAATTTTGGGGTTTGTGGGGAAAGGAGTGACTAAACATACGTCCATACCTAATCATTTTTTTGGTGTAAAATACTTGAACAACCATAAACATAGTCTATAAGCCGACTAAAAACTTTATAACGTTCAACTTTTTAAGCTTATAACTTTCACCTATTTTTGTACCAAAGAATAGTTATGATCGATATAAAGAAGATACGGGCCGACTTTCCTATTTTACAGCGAAAAGTAAATGGGTACCCTTTAGTGTATTTCGACAATGCCGCTACCTCGCAAACACCACGGCAGGTAATAGATTGCATTGTAGATTACTATTCTAATTACAATGCCAACATTCACCGTGGGGTGCATACGCTTTCGCAAGAAGCAACCGATAAATATGAGCAGGCACGCCAGAAAATCCAGTCGCATTTTAATGCCAAGCGTTCGCACGAGATTATTTTTACTTCGGGGACCACGCATGGTATCAATATGGTAGCCAATGGATTTTCTACACTTTTAAAATTAGGGGACGAACTTATTGTTTCGGCCTTGGAGCACCATTCCAACATTGTGCCTTGGCAGATGCTGTGCGAGCGCACCGGGGCAAAATTAAAAGTAATTCCAATGGACGAAGAAGGAATGCTTTTAATGGATGCATATGAGAAACTGTTATCAGAAAAAACCAAGCTGGTGTTTTGCAACCATATATCCAATGCATTGGGCGTTGTAAACCCCATTGAAGAAATTATCGAGAAAGCACATAAGGTAGGGGCCGCTGTACTTATTGACGGTGCGCAGGCTTGTCCGCATATAAAACCCGATGTACAGCAACTGGATGTCGATTTTTACGTAGCTTCGGCACATAAAATGTGTGGGCCAACCGGTATGGGCATGCTCTACGGAAAGGAAGAGTGGCTAAAAAAATTACCACCGTACCAAGGCGGGGGCGAAATGATTGCCGAAGTTACTTTTGAAAAAACCACTTATGCAGAGCTGCCTCATAAGTTTGAAGCAGGAACGCCCAACATTTGTGGCGGAATAGCCTTTGGAGCGGCAATCGATTATATGAATAGCGTTGGGTTCGAGAATATACTGGCATATGAAAATGAGCTGCTAGCCTACGGTACCGATAAATTGAGTCAGATTCTCGGGTTGAAAATCTATGGGAATTCCAGCAAAAAGGCGGCCGTTATTTCTTTCAACATAGAAGGCATCCATCCATACGATATAGGGACTATTGTAGATAAACTGGGAATTGCTGTTAGAACAGGCCATCATTGTGCACAACCCATTATGGATTTCTTTAAAATACCCGGGACCGTCCGGGCTAGTTTTGCTTTTTACAATACCAAAGAAGAGATAGACGCTTTGGTAGATGCCGTGAAAAAAGCAAAAATGATGCTTTCATAATAAATATTGCAATTGCTGCCCAAAGAGCACAGCTAGCAATAAACCCTGTAATAACATATAGAAAAACAGTTGAATAGCCCATATTCTTGTTGTATTTTTGTTGAAAAATAAATTCATGTGAGAACGCAGTGGTTACCCATGGGCAACATTTTTACGCACATTTAGCCATTGCAAAAAAAATTAAACATATGACAATTCAAGAAATTCAAAATGAGATTGTAGACGAGTTTTCCATGTTCGATGACTGGATGCAGCGTTATGAGTATATGATTGAACTCGGAAAATCGTTACCCCTCATTGAAGATCAATATAAAACCGAAGACAACATCATTAAAGGCTGTCAAAGCAAAGTATGGGTACATGCAGAACTGGTCAATGATAAGTTGGTGTTCACAGCAGATAGTGATGCCATTATTACCAAAGGAATTATCGCTATATTAGTAAGGGCATTTTCTAACCAACGACCAAAAGACATCATGGAAGCCAACACCGATTTTATAGACGAAATAGGCTTAAAAGAGCATTTATCGCCCACACGAGCCAATGGTTTGGTAAGTATGATAAAGCAATTAAAACTGTATGCGGTGGCATACCAAACACAATTAAATTAGAAACCAATGAGTGAAACCATAGATACAACAGAACTGGGAGAAAAAATTGTAAAAGTCCTTAAAACCATATACGACCCGGAAATTCCCGTGGACATATACGAACTCGGGTTGATTTACGATGTTTTTGTAAACGAAGACCAGGAAGTTAAAATATTAATGACGCTTACAACGCCCAATTGTCCCGTAGCCGAAACTCTTCCCGTCGAGGTCGAAGAAAAAATAAAAACAATTGATGATGTAAAGGATGCCGAGGTTGAAATTACTTTCGATCCGCCATGGAGCCAAGAATTAATGAGCGAAGAAGCAAAACTGGAACTTGGGTTGTTATAAAACATTCTAAAAAAATACAGTCCGGTATTAATGACTTTTGACCAAAAAAAGACCGAGTTAATTGAAAAGGATGCATGAAGTTAAACACAAATACGGTTTGAAAATGAGCACGGTCGAGAAGTTTTCCGGGACTTTACATAAAAACAACAACATAAACAAAACCCTTGTTTTTGGTTCACGGGCCACAGGAAATTACAGGGCTTCATCAGATGTTGACATAGCCCTAAAAGGAAATGTTTCCTACAATGTTTAATAAGAATAGAAGCGGCAATAGATGACTTAATTCTACCTTAAATTTAATATTGTGTCTTATAATAAAATTCAGAATAAAGAATTAATAACGCATATCGATACTTTTGGTAAGTATTGTTTAGCCGAAAATGATAAATAATTGATGCAGGAAGAAATTGTAAACAGAGTCGCACAAAGTAAACTGGAAACCTTCAATCTGGAAGATTATTATCCAGAAGGAGAGCGCGTGCTTTTCGATATCAAAGATTGGCTTTTGGAAGGGTTTCTGTTAAAAGAAAAGGATTTTCGTGAAAAGGCCAAAAACCATGATTGGGAGCAATTTCAAGGCACCTATATTGCCCTGACCTGCTCAACCGATGCTATTATACCGGCATGGGCCTTTATGTTGATAACAACTTATGTATCGCCTTATGCCAATAAAGTCATTATTGGAACGTTAGAACAATTGGAGTCGTCTATTTATCAAGATATAATTAAAGACATAGATGTTTCTTTTTATAAAGATAAACCCGTAATAATAAAAGGATGTTCAAAAAAACCAGTACCGCAAAATGCATATATTATGATAACGAACAAACTTTTACCAATTGCCAAAAGCGTCATGTATGGTGAAGCATGTTCATCCGTTCCTTTATATAAGAGAAAATAATACACACAAAACCCTTCTGTATCTACTATATGTATTATTTTTACATCAATTTTATGTATAACCAGTTAACTTAAAAAGAATTCAATGAAAAAATTATTAGTAATTGGGGCTTTATTGTTTAGCGCAACGTACAGCTATGCGCAGGATGCAACCGAAGAAGAAGCACCAAAAGAAGGGTGGACCAAAGGCGGGACATTTACATTTTTGTTAAATCAATCAGCGTTTAGTAATTGGGTTTCCGGGGGGGATAATAACATATCGGCAACCTTGGGAGTTAATTACGACTTTAATTATTTAAGGGGTGAATGGTCCTGGGACAACAAAGTAATTGCCTCTTATGGTTTGAATAATACAAAAGACCAAGGAACACGTAAAACCGACGACCGATTTGAATTTAACTCCATTGTGGGAAAGGAAGCTTTTGGAAACTGGAGTTATTCGTTTTTTTTAAATCTAAGGACACAATTTACCAATGGATTTGATTACAGTAATGATCCAGATGCCGATTTTCATACATCTGGATTGTTCAACCCTGGATATTTGACGTTTGGCCCCGGTTTGCAATGGAAGAAAAACGAAAACCTTAAGTTCAATTTGGCACCTGCCACGTCTAAAATAACATTTATAAGCGATGACCTTTGGGTTTATGATGACGAGCTGGATACTTTTGTACAGCATAGTGGGGCAGACAATGTAAATGCACTTTCGGCTTATGGTATTGATCCAGGCGATAAAACAAGATACGAATTGGGTTTTTATGCCTCGGGATATTATAAATTTAATTTGATGGAAAACGTCTCGGTTGAAAACATTTTAAACTTGTATTCCAACTATTTGGAAGACCCTCAAAATGTAGATATGGATTATACCATGAATGTGGTTATGAAGATTAACGAATACCTTTCTACAAACCTTAACTTGCAATTGGTTTACGATGATAATGCGGTAAGTGCATTGCAGGTACGTGAAGTATTTGGTTTGGGGGTAAATGTAGGATTTTAAGATAGAAGCTTAACTTATTCCAAGCTATTTAAAAGCCCGAAGTTAATAGAACTTCGGGCTTTAATTTATTAAAACCCCTCTTCGTATTCGGGGTATAAAAAGTTGTTGTAAGGAAAACGTGTAATGTGTATTTTACGCACTTCCTCATAAACTTTCTTTCTAAATTCTTCTAGATTTTCTTTGTTGAGCGCCGAGATGAATAAAATAGTGTCGCCCATTCTGTTCATCCAAGTGTTTTTCCATTCTTCTAAAGTGAAGTGTTTGGTAGTTTTTTCTGTCACCAAATCATCCTCATCAATGGTTTGATGCTCATAGTTGTCTATTTTATTGAAAACCATGATTGTTGGCTTATCGGCACTTTTTATTTCGTCTAAAACCTGATTTACAGAAGTAATATGTTCCTCAAAATTGGGGTGGGAAATATCTACCACATGCAGAAGCAGGTCGGCTTCACGGACTTCATCCAAAGTACTTTTAAACGATTCTACCAACTGGGTAGGCAGTTTTCTTATAAAACCAACGGTATCGCTTAATAAAAAAGGCAAATTACCAATAACTACTTTCCTTACGGTGGTGTCCAGCGTGGCAAACAACTTGTTTTCTGCAAAAACATCGCTTTTGCTAATAACGTTCATCAGCGTAGATTTTCCAACATTGGTATACCCTATTAATGCCACACGTACCAATGCGCCACGGTTGCCGCGCTGTGTTTCCATTTGCTTGTCTATTTTTTCAAGCTTCTTTTTAAGCAGGGCAATGCGGTCGCGAACAATACGCCTGTCCGTTTCAATTTCAGTTTCCCCCGGCCCACGCATTCCAATACCTCCGCGCTGGCGCTCCAAGTGGGTCCAAAGCCCGGCTAATCGGGGCAATAAATATTGGTATTGGGCCAGTTCTACTTGTGTCCTGGCATAACTGGTTTGTGCACGCTGTGCGAAAATATCGAGAATTAAACTGGTTCGGTCCAGTATTTTGGCTTTCAGTATTTTTTCAATGTTCTTTTGTTGTGCAGGCGTAAGTTCATCATCAAAAATAACCGTGCCAATATCATTTTCATCAACATAATGTTTTATGTCTTCTATTTTCCCCGAACCAATAAAGGTCTTGGGATTTGGAATATCTATTTTTTGAGTAAAGCGGGCACCTACCTCCCCACCGGCGGTATACGCTAAGAACTCCAGCTCATCTAAATATTCTTTCGACTTTTCCTCATCCTGCTCTTGGTTAATGATACCAACGAGCACCACTTTTTCAAGTTCTAATGTCTTCTTTTCTAGCATAAAATATAAGTATGTTGCAAAGGTACATAAATGATTTTTTTATTTTTATAACATGAACGAGAACAATTTGCATACCATCGCTTTTTACAATTTAGAAAATCTTTTTGATACCCTGAACGATCCGCACATTTTGGATGATGATTTTACCGAAGACGGCCGACTTAATTGGACCAAAGAGCGTTATGAAAATAAAATTCATAAACTTGCAATGGCCATTTCCAAAATTGGCAAGGAAAGCAACGAAGCCCCGCCTGTGGTAATCGGGCTTGCCGAAGTTGAAAACAAAAAGGTACTTAACGACCTTGTTAACGCCGGTCCGCTAGTTAAGCATAATTATAATTTTGCCCATTTTAATTCGCCTGACGAAAGGGGAATAGATACTGCGCTGCTATACAGAAAGGAATACTTTGAGTTTATCGATGCGGAGCCCATTCCGCTTTTGGTTTACGACAAGGGCCATATAAGAGACCGTACTAGGGATATTTTGTACGTTGTTGGCAAGTTAAACAACGAGAGGGTTCATATTTTTGTTAATCATTGGCCGTCCAGGCGACAAGGAGCCGAAGAAACTTCGTATAAAAGAATAACCGCAGCCAATAGGGTAACGGCACGAATAGGTCAAATAAAAAAAGAGGAAGAAAATCCTAGACTTATCATTATGGGCGATTTTAACGACGACCCTAATTCCCCAAGCATTAAAGAGCATTTGCTTCAGCCAGATTTGTATAACCCAATGGAAACCCTGTTAATTCCTCTTGAAAGAGGAAGCTTAACACATAAGGCAAACTGGAATCTTTTTGACCAGATTATGATCTCTACCAATTTTTTTGACGTATCGAACAACAATTTGAAATTTCTGAAAGCCGATATCCTCGATGTACATTTTTTAGAAGAATGGAACGAAAAATACAAAGGATTTCCCTTTAGGACGTATGTCGGGAAAAAATATTTGGGAGGCTACAGCGACCACTTTCCTGTTTATATTTTACTGAAGGAAAAATAATTGTGGGAATTTTTGGAAATTCATCAGTATGTAAATCTTGATTTTTACTACTTACAGGCTATTTTTCCTTTTAAATGCAAAAAACATCGATGAAATACACTTTTACATACAGAAAAATACTACATAAAAAGTAGTAATATATTTTCAAATATCGCTTTTTTATGCAGTTCATCGAAAAACTATATGCAGTTCATCGAATAAATCGTGCATTTAATCGGGTAGATTTGGAATTACTCTTACTTTAGAAATACCAAATCGCAATTACTATGAAAAGTATTAAAACTAACCCGACCATTTCAGCTGTGCTTACAGTTATTCTTTTTTTTAGTATTCAAACTACAATAGCGCAACAGCAATTTAGAAGAGATTTCCATGTAAATGAAGTGCAGAGCAAAGTCCTTAAGTCGATTTCCTCAAGATTAAAAAAGCGCGCTTTGTTACACCGTCAAGAAGCACATAGAATAGCATTATCTAAAGGGTGGGAAATCTCTAAGAGACTTCCCAACGGAGGTTTTATGGAGTTGGAAAAAATTGGACCAGACGGAGCGCCAATATATTTTTCTACACACAACGATAATGTTGTGACTTCGTCTAGGTCTAATTCTTTATATCAAACAGGTGCCCTTCACTTGGATGTAGACGGTTTAGGAATGTATGTTGGGGTTTGGGATAGTGGAAATGCCTTAATGACACATCAGGAATTTACGGGCCGGGTTCAGTCGGGAGATAATTCCAAAAGGTCGAGCGGCCATGCTACCCATGTTTTGGGAACCATTTTGGCAGCGGGGGTAGACACCAAGGCAAAAGGAGTGGCCTTTAATGCTGAAGGTGTTACTTTTGATTGGTCTAACGATGAAGCCGAAGTAGCAGAAGCCGCCGCAAACGGAATGTTATTGTCAAACCACTCATACGGGATTAGTGCCAAAACAATTCCAGATTGGTATTTTGGTGCATACATTTATCAAGCTCAAGATTGGGATGAGATTATGTACAATGCCCCCTATTATTTAATGGTAACTGCCGCTGGAAATACACAGCAATATCAATACAACGAAACTCCAATAGTGGGTACGGCCAGCGACGCATATGATCTTTTATTGGGATATGCCGTTGCCAAAAATGGATTGACGGTTGCGGCGGCCGATAAAATAATTTTGGATGACGAAGGTAATTTATTGAATGCCGAAATAGCATCGTTTAGTAATTTCGGTCCTACCGACGACGGAAGGATCAAACCGGACATTACCGGAGAGGGTGTCGATGTATATTCGGCTTATAATGATAACGACACAAGCTATTTATCGCAATCTGGAACTTCTATGGCGGCTCCCGGCGTTACCGGAGCATTATTATTACTTCAGCAATATTACAAAGAAACGCATGGAAATTTCATGAAAGCAGCCACGCTTAAGGGGTTGGCTTTGCATACTGCCGACGAAGCAGGTGATTTTCCCGGTCCCGATTATAAATTTGGTTGGGGAATTATCAACACAAAAAAAGCGGCCCAAACAATTTCAAAAGCCGGGTTTGAATCGGTAATAAAAGAAGAAAATATAAAAAACGGAGGCGTGTACACCTTTACGGTTAATGCAGAAGAAGGACAGGATTTAATGGCTTCCATTTCCTGGACAGATCCTGCAAATGCCAATAAAAATGAAGGAAAATTAAACGACCAAACCGCAGTATTGGTAAACGACCTTGATATTGCAATTACTAAAGAAGGGGAAGAAGATGTTGTGTATTATCCATGGAAGTTATCGGCATCAAATGTAAACAACGCGGCTCAAAAAGGGGTGAACAATGTAGATCCATTTGAAAAAATAGAAATCCCCAATGCATCGGGTTCCTACACAATAACGGTAACCCACAATGGTAATTTGGTAACTGCATCTCAAGATTTTTCCTTGGTTGTTACCGGAACAAAAGGAAGTGATTGTGTACTTGATATCCCTCAAGATTTAACAACTTCTGCAATAAACGAAAATTCTGCTACCATAGAATGGGAACATGTAACCGATGCCATATACGAAATTGCTTACCGTGAGCATACCAACAACAAAAGTACAGCCGTAAACTGGAATACTGCTTTGGTTACCGAAAATAATTACAAACTCGAGTCATTGTCGCAAAACACGGTTTACGACTGGAAAGTAAGAACCCTTTGCTCTGAGTTGGCCGAATCTGAATATAGTTTGCTTAAAAGCTTTAAAACCAAACTTCTAGATGATGAGGCGCCTAGCAAGCCTGTAAGTATAGCTGTTTCTGCCTTGACACAAACTTCTTTTAACCTACAATGGGCAAAGTCTGATGATAATGTTGCTACAGTTAAATATGAAGTTTATATAGATGATATTAAAATACAGGAAACATCAAACAATACTATTTCGGTTAGCGGGTTACAGGCAGATACTTCTTATAAAATAGAAATAATAGCGATTGATGAGGCCGGGAACGCTTCAGAAAAAAGTACGGCTTTGGCTATAAACACCCTTTCGGAAGAAAGCCTTTCCGATGAAATTGCATTCAACAATTTTGAAAACGGAATCGGGACATGGAGAGCAGCAGGAATTTGGGGAGCAAGCAAGGGTAAATATGCCTTGGATAAATCTATTGCGGCCAGCAGCAGGGAAACGGGAATTGCTGCTATTCAAACTCCTAAAATGAATATACTGCCTTACGAAAAAATTACGGTCGATTTTTATTTGCTGGCTACTGCTACAAAGAACAATGACAAAGTGGTGGTGTATTACAATAACGGGACCGGTTGGAACGAAATAGAAACATATGTTGTTAATAAAGAAGTAGAGGACGGTTATTTTTATAGAGCAACATTGTCTATAGACAACAAAGAGGTTAAATTTTCTGAAAATACCCAAATAAAGATTGAAACACAAATTTACAATGAAACCACCAGTGTTTATATAGATAATGTAAGTATTAAGGGTTATGCTAACACCGCAAATAGAGTTAGTTCTTTAGACAAACTTGCCGCAATGGAGCAAAGCGAGCTGCTTGCTACTAAAAATGATATTAAAAGAATAAACGTATACCCTAACCCAACGATAAACAACATAACCATAAACGGGCTTACAGAAACCAATGGCGATTATCAGATTTTTAATGCCGCCGGAACGTTGGTGGACCAAGGAAATGGTTATAAAAAGCAAATAGATGTATCTAATTTCCCAGCGGGACTTTATATTGTAGCTGTTCAGGAAAATGGAAAAATGACCGGAGCGAAGTTTTTAAAGCAATAAGGGCATCAACCTATTTGATCTGCATGAATATGGCCGATCTAGACATGTAGAATTTCCTGTTCATCCAAAAGGGCGTTTCCACGTAGGCGCAAAAATATTTGAGCTACGGCAATAACATCTTTTTCACAATACGTAATAATTCGGTCGATATCATTTTCAATATAAAAAACGTGTTTTACCATGCTCCCATCAATATCGTCTTTTGGCGATGGGATGTTAAGAATATTGGTTAAAAGTTTTAATGAAGTATAGTGTTTATAATCGCCGAATTTCCATAAATCCATGGTGTCCAAATGGGGTATTTCCCATGGTTTTTTACCAAAAAGGTTCAATTTTGAAGGTAATTTTATTCCATTAATAATCATCCGTCTGGCAATAAAAGGAAAATCGAATTCTTTGGCATTATGTCCACAAAGTAGTTTGTAGGGCTCTTGGTAATGTGTTTCCAAAAGCGATTTAAAGTCGGTTAAAATTTGACGTTCTTCTCCGTGAAAAGAAGTTACCCGGAAGTTGCGTTTGTTGCCTTTAAAAGTAAAATAGCCTACCGAAATGCATATAATTATACCAAATTCGGCCCAAATCCCGGCACGGTCATAAAACTCACCGGCAGTAAACTCATCTTTGCGCTGGTACTGTGTTTTCTGTTCCCAAAGCATTTTTTTATCATCGTCCAGTTCGTGGTATTCTTTGTGTTGGGGAACCGTTTCAATATCTAGAAAAAGAATGTTTTCAAGACTTATTTTATGTAGCATCGTTAAGAATTTTATACGATTCGTCAATATATTGATATATATCCTTGCTGAAAGAATTTATGTTGTTATTTGAGGTCCTGTCTCCCAACCTAACAATGATGAAATTGTCTTCCGGTTGTACAATTACGTATTGCCCCAAATGTCCGCGGAGCATAAAAAAGTCCTTTTCCTTATAATGTAAAAGCCAAAGCCCATAACCGTACATGGGGCCGTCTTGAAATCTTGGTTTTGTAGCTTTTGTCACAAAAGTTGAATCCAACAGTTGTTTCCCGTTCCATTTCCCATTGTTTTTATATAGTTTGCCAAAACGGGCAAAATCCCTGGCTGTGGCGGCAATACAACAATAAGCTTTTGCATGACCGTGCTCTTTACTGTCCAATTGCCAAAATGCCATATTGGTGGCGCCCATGGGTTGCCAAAAGCTTCGTGATAAATAATTTGAAAGCGTTTGCCCGGTTGCCTTTTCAATGACCATGGCCAATAATTGGGTATTGCCGCTTAAATAATTAAACGATTTACCGGGCTCGTCCACTACTTTTAGACCTAAAATTATTTTAGCAAGGTCGTCATCAAAATAGGCACGGGTTGTAATGGAAAACGGGCTGTAATAGGCTTCGTCCCAATTAAGGCCGCTAGCCATGGACGCAAGGTCGCCAACAGTCATTTTTTTACCTAAATCGGTATTAAATTCTTCAAAAAAATCGGTTGCAGGCTGATCTAGACTTTTTATATAGCCCTCCTGAATGGCTTTTTGCATTAATGAAACCACCAGGGTTTTTGCCATGGAAAATGAGTTGGTTTGGCTATCTTGGTCGTAATCATCATAATATTTTTCCCTTAAAATAGTGTCGTTTTTTATAATAAGAAATGCAGCCGTTCCGTATTCTTGATGAAGCTTGTCAAGATTTTCGGACAAAGAGTTTTTATATGAAGTTGCTTCCGGCCACGGTTGCGGATTATTCCCTTTCTGAATGATTTCATTGTCGAAATAGCTGTAATCGTCTATAAAAGCAGTAGAATGTCCTGTTAAATAGGTTACACGAACGGCCTTTATCAAGTAGGCATACCCAAAAATATACAAGGAAATCAACCCTATTCCAACGATAAAGAGCATAGCTCTAAAAGTTTTGACGACTAGTTTCATTAAATTTTGATGAAATTAAGCTAAATATAGTAATATTTCTATTAAAACAAAGATTGCTGTGCCGATGGGTTTTCGTGCTCCAAAAGCCATTTTTTACGCCATAAGCCACCGGCATAGCCCGTAAGCGAACCGTCACTACCAATTACACGATGGCAAGGAACAACAATCCATAACGGGTTTTTACCATTGGCGGCGGCCACCGCGCGAATGGCTTTTACATCGCCTAACTTTTTGGACAGTTCTAGGTAACTGATGGTTTTTCCGTAAGGAATTTCCAGTAAGGCGCTCCATACTTTTTGTTGGAATTCGGTGCCTTTTGGAGCGAGTGGAAAATCAAAATCTTTTAATGTTCCTTCAAAATAGGCCAAAAGTTGCTCAACGGCATTTTTTAATTCAGCAGGGATGGTTTTTGAAGTTTGTGCTTCATCATTTAATACGGTAATGGAGGAAACCCCGGCAGTATCTCCGGTAATTTTGGTCTTTCCCAAGGGAGTATTAACTATTGCCTGTATCATCTTGTTTTCCTTCTTCAATAGGTTTTTCAAAAATACCCATACGTTCGGCACGTATTTGCCAGTTTCGGCGTGCCAATAGCTGTAGGTCTTCTACATTGTCGCTTTCGTCCACAATTTCCAGTCCGAGCATGGTTTCAATAATGTCCTCCATGGTAACCAAGCCACTTATGGAGCCATATTCATCAACAACCAAGGCAATATGATCTTGATTTCTTATAAATTTTTGAAACAGTTCCGGTAACGGAATACTTCGTTTTGTAACTAAAATATCGCGTCGGAGTGTGCTGAGTTTTTCTTTTCCCGACCCATCGATCATGGCTTCCAAGACCTGATCTTTTAAAACAAACCCGGTAATATTGTCTACATTGTTTTTATAAACGGGAATACGGGAAAAGCGTAGCTTGGGATTCTTTTCAAAGAACGTTTCGATGGAAGTGTCTTCCGAAGCGGCTTTCATCACTGTTCGGGGGGTCATGATATCTTTGGCCAGAATTTGGTCAAAGCGCATCAGGTTTTTAATCATGGTCGATTCAGACTCCTTAAAAACGCCTTCTTCATGAGCAATATCGGCCATGGCCGTAAAATCTTCCCTGCTAAAGACCGAGCCGTGTGCATCTTTTCCGCCAACTACTTTGGTGGTAAGTTGAAGCACCCAGATAATGCCTGTCCATTTCAATACAAAAATCATAATGGTTAAGGTCTTGGAGGTAAAATTGGTCAATTGTCTCCAGTAGGTTGCCCCGATGGTTTTTGGGATAATTTCGGAAAGTACCAAAATTAAAAAAGTCATAATAGCCGAAACAATACCAACAAAGTTGACGCCATAGATATTGATGTCATAAGGAAGTTTTTCGGCCTGAACACCTACCAAAATAGCTCCAACCGTATGTGCAATGGTATTGATGGTTAAAATAGCGATAAGCGGTTTATCGACATCGTGCTTTAATTTTTCCAACGTAAAGGCATAAGCTTTTCCCTCTTGCTTTTTAACATTTATGTATGTTGGGGTTACACTCAAAAAAACAGCCTCTAAAACAGAGCACAAAAAAGAGAAAAATATAGAAATAAGGGCAAAAAAAATAAGTAATCCCATACGAGTGATTTATGGCTAATTTAAGTATATATCTGTTAAGAACCAAGAAACGGTTTTAGTACGGCCGTTTTAGTTTAATTGTAAGCGGCATTTTACCAACCTATATACTTTGGAGGCTCGATGTTGTTAAGGTTAAGGTAAATAATAAGTTGACCCCGGTGATGCGTTACGTGATCCTGCAATAAGTTAAGGGTTTGTAGTTTGGTTTTTTCGCCGGCAAAGAAATCGACTTTTTGTTTTAGGTCGGTTTCCCGTGTTTTTTCGATTGCATTATATATATTGTTGAAAGAGGCAATCAAGGCATTAATCAAGGCTTCTTTATTGGCGTATTTTTTGTGAGCATCAATTTTTGGGGCATTAAAATAGGCATTCCCCAGCCAATCCATGTTCTGTTTTATATGAAGTAATTGTTCCTCAAAGGTCATTTCCCTTTCGGTAGGTTTGAAAGTATAATTTTCCTCGGGCATTATTTCGGCAATTTTTAACAGGTAATCTTTCGAATTGTTCCATTTTTCTAAAAATGCTGTTATGGGTGTATCCTGTGCTTTCATTATAAAAGAAAATAGGGCAAGGGTAATAAAAATCAGTTTTTTCATTTAGACTTTGAATAAATTACAATGTAAAATACATCGGTTTTGTGTATGGCTTGTTGCGGAAAATCTGCGAGGATTTTTCCGCCGTAAACTGAAGATAGCAAATTTACGAGAAATTTCCGATAGGAAAATCAGAAGCAATGAACTATAGGACACGTTGTTCGTCTTTCGTTTTTTATATTTCTTTATCTAGTTTATACGGATTTTGTCTTGTGTCAAAGACCGTAACAATATTGATTCGCTTGGAATTATATCGATAGTATAGAGTCGTTTGTTTTGTGATTACACATTTTCTCAAACCTTTACCTTTTTTAGACTCAGGAAATATTTCGGGCTGGTTTTTATTATTTTTATCGATGAATCTAATTTTTCAAAAACCTCTTTTTACTTTAACAGGCCATTCTTTAATTAAATACTCGAAAAGTTTATCTAATTTCCTTTCGGCTGTTTTCGAAATAACAACTTTTCTATTCAAATTATCTGTGTTTTTGCATAAAAGAATTGTAATCCGTTACTTCTCCGTTTTCTATTTCACGAGAAGCTTTTTCAATTTCTTTACGTTGTTCAATAGATAAATCATCCCAAAAGTCCGTTATATTTGCTTTTTTGAAGATTTTTTTAATTGATTCAATTATTTTCGGATTTTCAGTATCCAAAAGCATTTTAACCAATTCTGTTTTTTCCGCCTGAATATCCATCACATTTTATTTGTTATTAAAAATAACGATTTTAACCAGAAATTTTTTGGCAAAATGTTTTTTTTAAATGAAGCCCATCATATCAAGTAAAATGAGATATCTCACATCTGTTCGATATGACGTATTGTTTGGGTTTTTACGAGATTAATTTCACTACATCTTTGGCAAAATAGGAAGCAATAATGTCGGCACCGGCTCTTTTTATGGCCATGGTTTGTTCTAAAACAACCGCATCGTGATTGAGCCATCCTTTTTCGGCCGCTGCTTTAATCATAGCATATTCGCCACTTACCTGATATACGGCAATGGGCACTTGAAAAGCATTTTTTAGGTCGCGTACAATATCTAAATAGCATAAGCCCGGTTTTATCATTACAATATCGGCGCCTTCATCTATGTCCATCTGGGTTTCTTTTATGGCTTCTGTCCGGTTAGAGGGGTCCATTTGATAGGTTTTTTTATCTTTTGGAATATCTTTTGCGTCTACGGGAGCCGAATCTAAGGCATCGCGAAACGGACCATAAAAAGCGGATGCATATTTGGCACTATAACTCATTATTCCAGTATTGTAAAAGCTTTCGTTTTCCAGTGTTTGCCGCATGGTTAAGATCCTTCCGTCCATCATATCGCTTGGAGCCACAAAATTGGCGCCGGCCTGAGCGTGCGAAAGTGCCATTTTTGCCAGTACCTCGGCAGAGGCATCGTTTAAAATTTCGCCATTTTCCACAATACCGTCGTGCCCATAAGCAGAGTAGGGGTCTAATGCAACATCGGTCATTACCAGGATGTCTGGAACGGCATTTTTTACGGTTTTGATGGCGCGTTGCATCAATCCGTTTGGATTCAGGGCTTCGGTGCCTTTATTGTCTTTTAAGTTTTCGGGTACTTTTACAAACAATAACACCGATTTTAACCCAAGTTGCCATAATTCTTTTACTTCCTTTTCAAGTAAATCCAGACTAAACCGGTAATAATTGGGCATGGAAGCTATTTCTTCTTTTGTGTTTTTTCCTTCAACCACAAAAAGCGGCACCAAAAAATCGTTAGGGGTAATAACAGTTTCTTGAACTAGGTTCCTAATGGATTCATTGCTTCTTAAGCGTCTGTTTCTTTTTAGCGGATACATAATTGTTGAATTTACTAGTTTTAATTTAATCTTCTTTAGGTAAGTTAAGTTTTTCGTTGATTTTGTCTGCTGTTTTGGTAAGTGCCTTGGGGGCCGGAAAGCGATAGCCTACATGCACATTTACATAGGTAATATTATCGCTTAAACGCATATAGTTGTTCAGTTTTTGTTTTAAAAAAATAACATTGCCCTGTACGCCATAAAAAAAGCGGTTGTAATTAAAGCTTACGCCTGCATTAAGGGCAAACTCATACAAGGGTTTTATGGATGTTTCATCGCCAAAATTGTTGTAATTTAAACCAAATCCCGCAGAAGTGCCCGCAGTGAGTAAAATATTTTTACCTATTACATAATTGTAAAAATATGAAGGTGCCAAGGCTATATTAAAGGCACCGTTATTATTGTCGAACCCGCTGGATTCCATAACAAAGTTTGTATAAAACCAATATACACTCGGCATAAAGCTCCCGGCATTTTTACGTTGCCATTCGCGTTGCCCGATGGTTGCCCTGTACGAGAAGTTTTCGTTGAAGGAATAGGCAATAGAGCCACCAATTTTATTGGTTTCAAATTTTGGAGCTTCTGTTCGGGTACCATCATAGCTAATGTCGAATCCTTTTTGATGATAAAAGCTTAAGTTACAGACCCAGCCTTTGTAAAAGCTCCTGAAATTAAGGTTATAGATTTCGGCATTGCTGTCCGGGTCATTTCCGGGCAGAAAGTTAGGGGAGATGCCCACGCCAAATTCAATTGCACGGTATTGTACATTTAGAGCGATTCGTTCTTTTTTATTGGGGATAATGTTGTATTTTATATCGTCGTTTTCATCGGTGAAAAAGAAATTGTTTGGGGCATTGATAAACAATAGTTTTAGGGCAATTTTATCGTGATATTTTTGAATATAGTTAGTGCTTGCCGTACTGTCTACTTGCGCAAAACAATAAGAACCCGCAAAAACAAAACAAATAAAAAGTTCCTTTTTTATACCCATTTCCTTGGTTGTTTTAGTGCATTGACCAATTTTTCTTCCTCACTTCCCTTTTCCGGATGATGGTCGTAAACCCATTGTACATGTGGCGGCAGGCTCATTAAAATACTCTCAATACGGCCATTGGTTTTGAGCCCGAACAAGGTGCCTTTGTCGTGCACCAAATTAAACTCTACATAACGTCCACGGCGTATTTCCTGCCAATTTCTGTTTTCATCTGAAAAAGGGATATCCTTTCTTTTTTCAACAATAGGAACATATGCCTCTAAAAAGCTATTGCCAACTTCGGTTACAAAATTGTACCAATCTTCCATATTCTTGCCGTTTTCAGCTTTGCAGTAATCAAAAAACAAGCCGCCAATTCCGCGGGCTTCATTTCGGTGAGCATTCCAGAAATAGTTGTCGCATTTCTGTTTAAAATCGGGGTAAAAAGCTGCATCGTGCTTATTGCAGGCTATTTTGCATACTTGATGGAAGTGTTTGGCATCTTCTTCAAATAAATAATATGGGGTTAAATCTTGACCACCGCCAAACCAATTATCGATGACTTCTCCTTTTTTATTATACATTTCAAAATAACGCCAATTGGCATGAACGGTCGGGACAAATGGATTTTTGGGGTGTAGCACCAAACTCAGTCCGCAGGCAAAAAAATCGCAATCATTCATATTAAAATATTTTTGCATGGCCGGGGCAAGTGGACCGTGAACAGCCGAGATATTTACGCCGCCTTTTTCAAAAACGTTGCCGTTTTCTATAACCCGCGTTCTTCCCCCACCGCCTTCGGCACGTTCCCAAAGGTCTTGTTGAAAAGAGGCTTTCCCATCAATTGCTTCCAGTTTGGACGTAATGGTGTCTTGCAGGTTTTGTATGTATTGATAAAACTTTTCTTTCATGTTGATTTCATTTTTTATATGAAATTAATTTGGCTTCAATAATGGTGAGCACGCTGTAGTATAAAACCCCCATAAGTAATCCTGTTTGTGGGGCATCTAAAAACAAACCTCCCGAGCCTCCCGAGCTGTTTTTAAGCTCGTTGTACCCCGATGTGTTTAAAAATTCGTTTGTAAGTCCAAAAGGGGGAAGTATTTTTGAGCTAAAGGCTACTATAAATAGTAATACAAAATAGGCAATAAGGGCAATAATAGAAAAAAGAATAGTTCGGTCTTTTAATTTTTTATCGACATTAAAAAAGGCAAAACGCATTCTGTTTAAAATTACAAACATATAGGTAATTAAAATAACGTTATTGGGCATCGATTTATTAAAAGCATAAGCAAAAAGACCGTAAAAGGGGACAAAGACGATAAGCGACCATTTTTTGGGCATCAATGCCATAAAAACACCCGAATGTACCAACACAAACTCAAAGGCCATTAACGACGACATGGAATAGATTTTTTCTGCTTGGTTGAGTCGTGGGAAAAACCAGAGTTGCAAAAATTGGTATACAATAAATGCATTCATTAAAATACCAGCATATTCAAATTGTCTGTCGTATTTTTCAATGATCCTAACCGGCATTTTTTATGAGTGTTTCTTGGAAATTGTTTTTTTGTACCTGAATTTTATATCCCCAGTAAGAATATCGAATGTCATTTTTATGGCATTTTTCACAATGAATTTCATACTGTATAGAATCTTCTTTTCGCCCGGCACTTGCTCAATGAATTTTTGTGTAAAAGCGTCATGGCTTACGATAAAACTTTCATTCATGTAATTAGGAACCCACTCAGCAGTTAGCTCGTTGCCATCCTTGTCATAAAATCTAAAGGACTTATAATCAATATTGAGGTAGTTTTTAAAGCTTATAATGGCCGTACTATCAGATAATTTAAAATGGTAATCGGCATTCTCTTCTACGGAGGATGTTAGATGAACGGTTTTCCTTTTGGTGGGGCTATTTGTGGTAATATCCAGTTCGACTTTTGCTACCATACTTTCTTTTTCCTTTTGGTACAAACCTGGATGATAAGGCCCCATATACATTGGTGTGTAGTATTTTATATTGGTATTGGGCTTTATATCCATGGTTTCTCCATTTTTATCTATAAAACGAATAGCATTTACCTCTGCATATGTTCCGGTTAAAAGAGAATCTAAAACAGCTGCATTTTTGTTTCTATATCCGGAAAGAAAATACATATTGCTGAGACCGGGACTATCAATGGTTAAGCTATCTAAAGATTGCCCGATAATTTTTTCGAGTTTTTCTTTATCGGTTGTCAAAGGGTTTTTCTTATAAGTATATGTTATAGGGTCAAAGCCTAAGTTGCTATATTTCATATAGCTGAGATAATTCAGGGCAGGTTCTATTGCCATGTATTCATCATACATGTTTGGGGCTTCATAATTTTCGGCCTTGTTTATCATTAAGGTGATTACGTCGTCACCATACGATATATACTTGGTGTAAAGAGGTATTCCTGTTTTCTTGTCCAAAATATATTTTACGGCCATATAGATGGTGCCGTGTTTTTCTTCCAAAGTACTCTTTCCGTATATGATGGCTTCTTTCCTATTGATGTTTTCAACTGTATAGTGAAACGTTACGGGTTGTGCTTTGGCATCGAGTAATTTACTTGAAATTGAATCGGTTGTACTCCAAGAATATCCTTTTTTTAAAACAATGTCTTTGTATAGTTTATTGTAAGTGGGATTGCAATACTTCCCCAATTCTTTTAAGATATCTTGTACTTTATTAGCATTCTCCATATTTTTATGGCTTACCAGTTTCATAGTTCCTTCATCAATCTGAAAGATAAATGGTTTGGATGTTAATTGTCGAATTTTTGTGCTATCCCTTCCCAAACTTTTAGGGTTTCTGCTGTCGATGTTAAACCCCATAGAATTCAATTGAAACCTGTTGACCTTCATATTGAAACTTGCATCATCCTTTAAGAAAGTGGCTTCGATATCTGTTTTAAGCGCTAGTTCAATAACGGATTCTTTTAAAATAAGAAATTCGGTTTCAAAGGAATAAGGATGATCTTTTTTAGGATTGAATTCCAGTTCTTGACCGAATCCTTTAACAACGGAAAATAATAGTATAAAAATGATGAGCTTATGCATGTTGAAAATGGGATGTGTTTTTAAGAATTATCTTTTTGGAAATCGTTTTTTTACTTCTTCATTATAATCGTCTACAAATTTTTCAAACCATTCACTGGATTGCTTTTGAAGCGATCGCATAATTTCAGTATAATCAGCAAAGGAATCTTTGTGGATGCCACCTTGGCATGCTATTCTATGCGTTATGTCCGGAAACATAGGTTCTGGTGGAATTTCTACTTTTTTAAAGCGGATGTTATGCTTTACATTTTTTTTCTTGAACAGGACATCGTCAGGTTGTTCGGTGACAATTCGGGCAAGGCTTACAACATCATTCTCGAATAATAGGTCGGCAAATTCGGATAAAGGAATGAACCCTTGATCATCCATTTTAAACTGATAATTTTCAAACGTGAATACATCTATACAATTATTAATATAAACTAAGGTTTTTAAAACAAATGCTGAGGAATTGACGGTTGAAACTTTTTCGCTCAGATCAAGCTCTTTCATCAACTTATGATGAAGGTCTGTAGTCGATAAAACATTGTTTTGCCGATATATTTTTTCAAACCAAATGCGTCCCATTTTATTGTTGTGCAAGTCCATTGCTTTCTCTAAGTCTTTATTCGCAAAAGCCGATTCATGCCAATCGGTTATGGTTTTTGCCCAATCCAATGCCTTGGAAAGGCTCTTTCCTGCTTTGGTTGAACGATAGGCAATTAACATGTTCCACAGTGCATGCCTGTATGCATTGGCTTTGTTGTTTTTATGGTGTGTCTTGCCAAAATAGCTGGTAGACATGCCTATGCATTGCTTAGTGGCTTTTACAAAACAGTAAAAAAAAATAGGCCGCATTAATGCAAAAGAAACCAACTTAATAAGCTGTTTCCATGAAAGCGACTTTATGATGCGTCCGAGATTCATTTTATTTGTGTTCGTATTCTTTGACCGCTTCGATAAAGGCTTTGGCATGGTCTACGGGAATATTTGGTAAAATTCCGTGCCCCAGATTCACGACATATTTATCTTTCCCAAAGGCATCGATCATTTCGTGTACCATTTTCTTAATGGTCGGAATGGGTGATAGCAATCGGGATGGGTCGAAATTCCCCTGTAAAGTGATATTCCCGCCGGTTAAATACCGTGCGTTTTTAGGCGAGCATGTCCAATCTATGCCCAAAGCAGAAGCTTTACTTTTTGCCATATCATTTAAAGCAAACCAGCAGCCTTTTCCAAATACAATTACTTCGGTTTCACCGGCCAAGGCCTCTACGATTTGGTAGATGTATTTCCAGGAAAACTCTTGATAATCAACAGGAGAAAGCATTCCGCCCCAAGAATCGAAAATCTGAACGGCATTAACCCCGTTTTTCACTTTTTCTTTAAGGTAAAGAATAGTAGTGTCGGTTATTTTTTGGAGCAAAGCATGGGCAGCTTCGGGTTGCGAAAAGCAAAAACCCTTGGCAGTATCAAAACTTTTTGAGCCTTTTCCTTCAACCGCATAACAAAGAATGGTCCATGGGGAACCGGCAAAACCAATTAGCGGAACTTCGTTGTTCAACATTTCTTTGGTAAGCTTAATGGCATCCATAACGTAGCCCAGTTCTTCATTGATATCGGGAACAATTACCTGATCGACGTCTTTGGCTATCCGGATTGGATTTGGCAACCATGGCCCCAGGCCGGGTTTCATTTCCACTTCAATGTTCATGGCCTGTGGAATGACCAAAATATCTGAAAATAAAATAGCCGCATCGGGCTTAACAATACGAATGGGTTGTACGGTAATTTCGGCGGCCAACTCTGGTGTTCGGCAGCGGGTAAAAAAATCGTATTTGTCTTTCAACGCCATAAATTCGGGCAAATACCTTCCTGCTTGGCGCATCATCCAAACCGGGGGCCTTTGCACGGTTTCTCCTTTCAGGGCTTTTAAAAAAAGGTCGTTTTTTATCATGTTTTTATTTTTCTACAAGGTTGAGTTTTTGTTGAATCCCAACGTTTTGTTTTTTACACCTACAAGGTTTTTTGGAAACCTTGCAGGAAGCTTAATGTTCTTTAAAATGCTTGATTACCTGAACAAGCACATTTTCAATAGTGGTCCTGTTGGCGGTAATGATATTGTTGGTGTGTTTTCTGGCTTCAGCCTCAGTGGTTTTTCCAAGGCAGAAAACGGTGGTGTCTTCAAATAAATTCCGCTGTGCATAGCTTTCTACGGCACTGGGGCTAAAAAATAAAATCCCATCATATTGACGAATCATGTTTTTAGAAGTAAGCCTGGTTTTGTATACCTGAATTTCGTTGAGCTTAATATTGTTTTTCCGAAGCATTTTTGGCAATTCTTCCCTGCGGAGGTTGCCGCAAAACAGGTAAAAATCCTTGTCCGGGTGTTTTGCCACAATTTTGTTTGCCAGTGCCCCAGCTTGATATGCTTTTTCAACTACATTGAAATCATGGTGTTTAAGCAGGGCTTCGGTTTTATCGCCTACACAAAAGCAATTTTTTATTTTTATGGAACGGTCCAGAATTGCATTTACTGCATTTTTACTGGTAAAGATTGCATTTTCAATGGTTTCGGGAGTCTTAAATGATATCGGGGCTATTTCAATAAAATCTTTTTCAATACATTGAATGGCTGCTTCTTCTAAAATATTTTTTTGTGTAACGCTAAGTCGTTTCGTACTTAAAATTTCAATCATTTCTTACAATCCTTTTTATCATTTAGAAATTTCTTCTCCAAAATTGGAAATGTCTTCGTTTCTTCCAAAAACTATTAAAAGATCATTTTTTTGAATACGTGTGTTGTTGTCGGGCAAACCTATAACTTCCTTTTTTTTGATTTTGTTGCCCAAGAAGTTCTTTTTGTTGCAAGGGCGTATAATGGTAACCACGTTGAGGTTGTATTTTTTTCTGAAGTCCAGTTCTTGAAGTGTTTTGTCTTCAAAAGAATCTTTCGCCTGAATTTCGGAAATGGAATACTCGTCGTCCAGATTAAAATTGTCCAGAACGTTCTTTAAGTTGATTTTTCCCGTAAGGTTTGCTGCTGCTTCCTGTTCGGGGTGGATAATATTTTTAATGCCCATGGCCTTGAGCACCGTGTCGTGCACAGGAGATAGGGACCTGCTTATAATTTTTGCCTCGGTTTTATCTTTTAAAATTGCCGTGGTAATAATTGCGGCCCCTTCATTTTCGCCAATGGCTACAATGGCAATATGCGCATCTTTTAAAGGAAGCGAATCGTATGCCAGCTCGTTGGTCGCGTCAAGGCAGATGGCGTGGGCGATTTTGTCCTTTAAGAGATTGACTTTTTCCATTTTTAGGTCTACGCCAATAACTTCGTTGCCCGACTCGGTAAGTTTCATGGCGAGCGAAGTCCCAAAATTTCCTAAACCAAAGATTATTATTTTCATGATAATACCAATTTTTAATTGATTAGTATATTTTCTTTTGGATACTCATAGAATTGAGTGTTCATTTGTCTTAAAACCCCTATAAGGATGTTGAGCATTCCTATCCGCCCAATAAACATTACAACAATTATTACCACCTTGCTGGGATAGCTCAGCACGGGGGTTAAATTTAAGCTGAGCCCAACGGTGCTATATGCAGAGAAAGACTCGAATGCAAGCGAGATAAGGTCTCTTTTGGGTTCGAAAAACAATAGCAATAAAATGGAAATACCAATAGTTATTAATGAAATGCACAAAATGGCAAAGGCCCTGTTTAAAGTAGCATTATCAATACTTCGGGTTCCAATTTCTATTTGCTTTTTATTTCTGGCAATGGCAAAAATATTAAGTGTAGCCAAAGCAAAAGTAGTGGTTTTTATACCACCGGCCGTTGATGCTGGCGAGCCACCTATCCACATTAACAAAATTACAAACAATAAAGAGGGCATGGTTAAATGCGCATAATCTATTGTGTTAAAACCTGCTGTTCTTGGAGTAACCGATTGAAATGCAGTGGCGGTAATTTTTCCAAAGGTAGAATTGTGTTCTACAAGTGTATTGCTGCTTTCGTTAAAATAGAAAAATACAAACCCCGAAATAAGCAAAAGCATGGTTGTTGTCATTACAATTTTAGAATTAAGGGTAATCAGCCTTACCAATTGTGCTTTATGCTCGCGGTTGAACAAATTAAAAATGTATGTTTTTAAATAGCTAAAGAAATTAAAAACGATATTGTAACCCAAGCCCCCAAAAACAATAAGTGTCATAATGGCCCATTGAAAAGGATAGTCAAACCTCAATGCCTGGTTAAACAGCCCATCGGGAGCTGTTGAAAACCCAGCGTTACAAAATGCCGATATGGAATGAAAAATACTAAAAAAGATGGGGTTGTCTATTTTAGAGAGGTCTTCAATTGAAAAATAAATAAAAATAGCGCCTATACCTTCTAAAGCAAAGGTAAAGGCAACAATGTTCATGGCAAATTTTAAAGTGTCCTTTAAGGTTTCAGAAGCAACATAATCTTTTACATAGAGCGTTTCCTTAAACGATGAACCGCCTTTAAAGAAATAAGCAAAAAAAGAGGTAAAGGTTAATATTCCCAAACCGCCCAGTTGTATAAGGAACAATATTATGGTATGCCCAAATACGGTAAAATCGGTAGCAGTATCCATTACTGCCAAGCCGGTAACGCACACGGCACTTGTCGAGGTAAAAAAGGCATCTATAAAATGCAATTCCCCAACGGTTGTTGCCTTTGGTAACATTAATAAAAAGGCACCTATGAGGTCGAATATAAAAAAGCTTCCCGCAAAAAGAATTGCAGGGTTAAAGTAAATACTGTACAAATAACGTATTACAATGGTAAGCCTTAAAATAAGGTAGAGCAGCAGAGACCCTTCTAAAAACGGTTTTATTTTAAAAAGGTATTGTTGCAAAATATGTTGGGATGCAAAAACATACACCCCTATGCTTAAAAGCACCACTGCCGAAAAAATGCTGACATAGGTTAGGCTAAGGAGTTTTCGGCTTTTGTCTTTTAAAATAAAATAACGGTATATATTGGTGCCAAGTAGGATTAATATTAATGCACTTATGATAATGAGTTTATGGGCCCTGAATTTTTCGTAAATAAAAAACCCAAAATCAAAAATGAGAAAACTAATGACAATAAAGTCAATTATTAAAAAAAATAACCGTTGCGGACTAACTTTTCTCACACACTTAATTCTTTTTTAATTTTTTTCATTATTTCTTCTCCACCCAAACTTAATATTTCTTTGGCACATAAAGCACCTAAACCTTCGCAATGTTCAATAAGTACTCTCTTTTCAACGGTTGCTTTTTGTTTTCCGTCCAAAGAGAAAACACCGCCAAGAAAGCTTATGTAATCAATATCAATAGTTGCCAATGCTCCTATAGGTGCCGTGCAGCCACCTTCTAAAGTCCTTAAAAAGTCCCTTTCGATGCTCGTGCAGATATCGGTTTCGTAATGGCTTAGCTTTTCCAGCGCTTTTCGGGAATAGTTGTCGTTTTCCATGGCAACCACAAGCATGGCTCCTTGTGCCGGGGCAGGGATCATCCAGTCCAGTTCGGTATAATGTTTGGGTTTTAGGTTAATCCGTTCCAAACCTGCTGCGGCAAAAACCGCACCGTCCCAAGCATTGTCCTTTAATTTTTGAAGACGTGTATTTACATTGCCCCTAAGATCTTCAATGGTGTGTTTTGGGTATCTGTTAAGCCATTGTGCTTTGCGCCTAAGGCTCCCGGTGGCTATGGTTGCTTTTTTGCCAAACCCCTGAGGTTTTTCTTTGTGTATCAGCAGGTCTTTTGTGTTTGCTCTTTCCAGTACGGCAGCTTTTACTATGCCCGAAGGCAACTGCGTTGGAACATCTTTCATGCTGTGTACGGCTATGTCTATGAAGCCGTTGTGCATGGCAACGTCCAAGGTTTTGGTAAAAATGCCCGTAATCCCCAATTCGTGCAAGGGCTTGTCCAGAACAAGGTCCCCGTCTGATTTTACAGGAACAATCGTTGCTTCATGGCCATTGCGGATTAATAAATCTTTTACGTGGTTAGCCTGCCATAGCGCCAGTTCGCTATCGCGAGTTCCAATTTTTATTACTTTATTCATTTTGAAGTTTCTAATTGAAACACTTTTTTTATAAGTTCGATGCTGTCGTCTGAGGTGTTTGAACTTTCTTTTAAATGATTGGCGAAGTGCGTCGTGATTTTTTGAATGATGCGGTTACTTATAATTTCTGCCTGTTCGTCATTAAAGTCGCTTATTTTTTTACGCTGAAAATCAATTTCGGCATCTTTTAATGTTTTTAACTTTTTTTTCAATGCTTTAATGGTGGGGGCAAACTTTCGCGTTTCCAGCCAATGTTTAAAATCGGTTTCTACCTCTTGGATGATTGCTTCAGCCTGCGGAATAAATTTTTCCCTGCGTTTTAAAGTATCGTCCGTAATTCTAGACAGCTGATCCAAATGTACCAAGGTAACGTTTTTGTGCTCCTCCACATTAAGATCGACATTCTGGGGGATAGATAAGTCTAAAATTAATAAATCTTTTGAAGTGTAAATAAGTTCTTTTGAAATAGTTGGCTTTTGGGCGCCCGTTGCAACGATAAGAACGTCGCTCTTTTTAATTTCTTCCGGAAGGTTGCTGTATTCCTTGACTATTAAATTGAATTTCCCGGCAACCTTCTCTGCTTTGTCCTTGGTCCTATTAATAAGGACAATATGGTCGTTCTTGGTATGTTTTACCAAATTTTCACAGGTATTCCGGCCTATTTTCCCCGTTCCGAAAAGCAAAATGTTTTTATTGGAAATATCGGGCACTTTGGCCAAAATGTATTGTACCGAAGCAAATGCAACCGAAGTTGCCCCCGATGAAATCTCGGTTTCGTTTTTAATGCGCTTGCTTGCCTGTATTACGCTGTTGCAAAGACGCTCCATAAAATGATTGGTTACCCCTTTTTCTTTTGAAGCTATGAAACTTTGCTTTATCTGACTGATAATTTCAAAATCGCCCAAAATCTGACTGTCCAAACCGGTCCCGACCCTAAATAAATGAGAAATGGCATGGTTGTTTTTATATACATAGCCAATGCTCTGAAACTCTTCCACGGTACCGTTGGAATTGCCACAAAGCAGTTGAATAAGTTGAAACGGGTGCTGTGCAAAACCAAATATTTCGGTTCGGTTGCAGGTCGAGGTTACTAAAATGCCATCTATCCCGGCAGACTTCGCTTGATCCAAAAGTGCATTTTTTGCTGTCTCGTCCAAACTGAATTTCCCCCTAAGGGCGGCATCGGCTTTTTTGTAGCTAATGCCAATGGCGTAGAAAGAACTATGTTTTGATATATTATAAGCTTCCATTCAGTGTTTTCTGAAATCGGTGACAAAAATATATTTTATAAAAGTAAAAAAATAACGCTAGAAGAACTTTTTATGTCGCTACAAGAAAAACAGTGTTTTTTTGGACTTTTATAGCTTAAAATAATGTACTTTTGAAGTAAAATAAACCCTTTTCGGGTTTTTTGTTTAGAACAATTCTAAATAACACACTGAAATTACAAGTGCTTGATTTTATAAAAAAATAACGCTGTAAGTGCTCATGGAAGAAATTATAATTGAAGATAGGCTGACTTTGTTGAAAATTCAAAATGAAGGTAATGACATTCAGCATATTAGCAAACAAATTGACAGTAGTTTTATCCAGTTCCACTTTTGTTTAAAGGGAAGTTCGATTTTTCATTTTAACCAGGGAAATTATGCCATTGACTTAAAAGAAGACCAAGCTTTACTACTTTACAACCCACAACGGGATTTACCCATCAATTTGGAGCTCAACTCGAAAACCTGGCTTATCTCCGTATTGATACCCATAAAGAAGTTTCACTCGCTTTTTTCTTCGGAAGCAGATTATATTCATTTTTTAAATGAAGAAAACATAGATAAGAAATATTACAACAATGCCATAATAACCCCGGTGATGTCTGTGGTTTTAAGCCAGATAATGAATTATAATCTGCACCCGTCCATAAAGCCGCTTTATTTAAAAGGGAAGATATACGAGCTATTGAGCCTTTATTTCAACAAACCGGAAGACGCCGATATAGAACAATGTCCGTTTTTAATAGACGAAGACAATGTCCGCCGCATTAGAAAGGCAAAAGACATTGTTATTTCCAGAATGGCTGAACCGCCCTCGCTTCAAGAACTGTCGGATGAAATAGGGTTAAACTTAAAAAAATTAAAAGAAGGGTTTAAGCAGGTCTATGGAGATTCGGTGTATAGTTTTTTGTTTGATTATAAAATGGAATATGCGCGAAAAATGCTCGAAACGGGCGAACTTAATGTAAACGAAGTCGGTTTGCGCGTAGGATATAGCACCGCAAGTCATTTTATTGCCGCTTTCAAGAAAAAGTACGGAACCACACCAAAAAAATACATAATGTCATTAAACACTTAAATTATGATAAGCTTAAAACCAACTTGCAAAGTCTTTTTTATTTTGTTCCTCAATTGCTTTTTATTTTGTACCGCACAAGATTCAGAAAAAGATAACACGGGCAAAGTACCGCAGGAAGAACAGGTGCTTGTTTTTACAAAAACCAATGGATATAGGCACAAATCTATTGAAACAGGTGTCGAACTGATAAAAAAACTGGGAAATGAAAATAATTTTAAAGTTGTGCATACAGAAGATTCGTTGCAGTTTAACACATCGAACCTATCAAAATACAAAGTAGTTTTATTTCTTTCCACCACCATGGACGTACTTGGGGACGAACAACAGCAGGCCTTTAAAAAATACATTCAAAACGGTGGCAGTTTTATGGGCATCCATGCCGCCAGCGATACCGAATATGGCTGGCCATGGTACGGAAAACTGGTCGGGGCTTATTTTGTAAGTCACCCTAATAACCCAAATGTACGAAAGGCCACAATACAGATTCTAGATAAATCACATGTCTCAACACAAATGTTGCCCGGAAAAACGTGGGAAAGGAACGACGAGTGGTATAACTTTAAAGATATTAACCCCGATATACATGTGTTGCTTAATTTAGATGAAAATTCATATGAAGGCGGAGAAAACGGCGAGCACCATCCAATTGCATGGTATCATGAGTTTGATGGTGGCCGGGCCTTTTATATCGGTGGGGGCCATACCATCGAGTCTTATTCAGAACCCCTTTTTGTAGCGCATGTATTGGGAGGTCTTACCTATTGCTTGGGGCGTGATTAATATCAATATTATTTATAGCGGCATAAAACCTTAACAGGGAAAAAGAAGAAATTAATATGTTAAAGCATTAGCTTTGCAAAAAATTTAAAAAACCTGCTTGGCACAGAGCAAAAAAGCAAGAATGAATGAAAGGAGTATTATTGGTTAATTTGGGTTCTCCAGATTCTACAGACCCTAAAGATGTTAAGCGATATTTAGAAGAGTTTTTAATGGACGAACGAGTTATAGACCTTCCTTTATGGCTACGCACTTTCATTGTAAAAGGAATAATTTTAAATACCAGACCAAAAAAATCTGCGGCAGCTTATGAAAAAATCTGGTGGGAGGAAGGATCCCCGTTAATTGTCCTTTCAGAGAGATTGCAGGAAAAAATAGACCATTTAACACAGGTTCCCGTGGCTTTGGCCATGCGCTACGGAAACCCATCCATACAAAACGGTTTGCAAACACTTTATAACGAAGGCGTAACCGATGTTTTATTAATACCCCTATACCCACAATTTGCCATGGCTACAACGGAAACCATTTTGGTCAAGGCCGAAGAATTGCGGCAAAGGCATTTTCCGGAAATGCAGTTTACCAATGTACCGGCTTTTTACAATCACCCGGATTATGTGCGCGTGTTATCCGAATCCATTCAATCGCAATTGGAAAATAAGGAGTGGGACCATTTGCTGTTTTCATACCACGGGGTTCCGGAAAGGCACATCAAAAAGTCTGATATTACAAAGTCGCATTGTAAAATAGACGGGCAATGTTGCCAAACCGCTTCTCCTGCGCATCAATTTTGTTACCGTCACCAATGTTTGGAAACCACAAGGCAGGTGGCCGCTTATTTAGGGTTAAAGGAAGGGACATACTCAAGTTCTTTTCAATCAAGATTGGGTATAGATCCTTGGTTGCAACCTTTTACCGACAAAACAATTAATAAATTTGCAAGCGAAGGCGTGGATAAGCTTGCCGTGGTTACCCCCGCATTTGTGTCAGATTGTATAGAAACTTTAGAAGAAATTGGAATGGAGGCCCGGCATGAATTTCAACAAAATGGAGGCAAAACGTTTCATATGCTCGCCTGCTTGAACGATGATGAAGCATGGGTAAAAGTATTATCCCGTTGGATCGATGAATGGGCACTTAGCCCCATTGAAAAATAAAGAATAAATGTCCTGCACTTGCTGGCAAACATATGTTGCACAAGAAAGCATAGAACCTATCAACCTTACTTAGTAAGTTAAAAAAATATGGCAAAAGCTACTTCAAAAGAATTGGGAACAGATTCCATAGGCAAATTATTGGTGCGTCAAGCAGTGCCGGCCTCCATTGGTATTCTGGTAATGTCGCTAAATATCTTGGTCGATACCATTTTTGTGGGGAACTGGATTGGTTCTGTAGCTATTGCGGCCATTAATGTGGTGCTCCCGGTCTCGTTTTTTATAGCCGCTTTGGGAATGGCAATCGGGATTGGCGGTTCTTCCATAATTTCCAGGGCATTAGGCGCCGAAGAACCAAAAAAGGCACTAAAAACCTTTGGAAATCAAATTACGCTTACTTTTCTTCTAACATCGGTTTTTGTAATTGTTGGTTTGGTATTTGTAGATACCATAATACCAAGTTTTGGTGGAAAGGGTGCAATATTCGATCCGGCAAAGATCTATTACAAAATAGTACTTTATGGGGTTCCTTTCTTGGCATTGTGCATGCTGGGGAATAATGTAATAAGGGCAGAAGGACGGCCAAAGTTTGCCATGATTGCTATGATTATCCCATCGGCGGGTAATTTAATCTTCGATTATATATTTATAAATGTGCTGGACTACGGAATGTATGGTGCGGCATGGGCCACGACGGGATCTTATATGTGCTGCTTTATTTACATAGTTTGGTATTTTTTATCAAAAAATTCCGAGCTTAAAATAAACTGGTCCCATTTTGGGCTAAATAAAAGTATTGTTTTCGAAATTGCTTCATTGGGTGGGGTTACCCTTGCAAGACAGGCCGTGGTAAGCATTACGTATTTATTTTTAAACAATATCCTGTTTGAACTGGGCGGCGAATCGTCGGTTACGGTATATGCCATTATTGGGCGCATGCTTATGTTTGCATTGTTTCCGGTGCTGGGTATTACCCAAGGTTTTTTGCCAATTGCAGGATTTAATTATGGGGCCAAGCAATACCAAAGAGTGCGGGAATCCATTAATACGGCTATTAAATATGCCGTAATTTTAGGCTTTGCCATTTTTATTTTGATAATGTTGTTCCCCGAGGCAATAACCAATGTGTTTACACACGACAAGGAAGTCTTGGCCGAGACACCCGGAGCCATGCGTTGGGTCTTTGCCGCTACGCCAATTGTGGTGATACAATTAATAGGTTCGGCTTATTTTCAAGCCATTGGAAAAGCCAAACCGGCATTGTTGCTTACCTTGACACGGCAGGGGTTATTTTTTATACCGTTGATATTGATCTTGCCCAAGTTTTACGGTGAAATCGGGGTTTGGATATCCTTTCCTATAGCAGATGTTCTTTCTACCATCGTTACTGGATATTTTTTGAATAAAGAAGTGCGAAAAGAACTGGTTATTACAGAGAATAATTAATTTTAAAGCAAGATGGCCGAATATTACAACTACATAAAGGCATTACATTTAATTTTTGTTATTACTTGGTTTGCAGGATTGTTCTATATTCCAAGGTTGTTTGTCTATCAAATTGAAGCATTCCAAAAACCATCGCCCGAAAAGGAAATTTTGGGCAAACAACTTAAATTAATGGCCAAGCGCTTGTGGTTCATCATTACCTGGCCGTCGGCTATTTTAGCCCTGTTTTTTGCAATATTGTTGCTGGTAATAATGCCGGGATGGCTTCAACAGGGGTGGATGCACATAAAGCTCCTTTTTGTTTTTTTGCTGATTTTATATCATTTAAAAACACATCAAATCTTTAAGCAACTACAGCGGGACGAGGTAAAATACACCTCCAAATCTATGCGTATTTGGAACGAAGGATCCACCATCATCTTGTTTTCAGTAGTTTTTCTAGTAATTTTAAAAGATAGCCTTAATTGGGTATTTGGCGTTGTCGGTATTTTTATTTTGGCAATTTTGCTCATGCTGGGCATACGTTTGTATAAACGTATTCGCGATAAAAATCCGGAGGCCTGACGTATTTAAAGGTTGGATATTTATAAAAACATTGGTGTAATTATTGTTATCTTTAAAATTGAAAAATTGCAATTGTGTATAATAAACTTTCGCTTCGGACACGCATATTCATTACCATGATTTTTATAGTGGTGCTGGCATCTGTGCTTATCGCCGGGGTTACTATTTATCAATACAAAGAACAGGCCGAAGATTACCACAAAGAATACCTTGAAAGAAAAGAAGACCAGCTCAACGCTCAAATAGATTATATATTGAAGAATACTACTTGGGAGGTTAAAACCGAAAACCTTATGTATATTCTGGAATATAAAAATGCCATTTATGAAGCTTCAGATGTATTGGATATCAATTTTAATGTATACGACCTTGAAGGAAACCTAATAATAAGCTCAAAACCTAGAATTGGCCTGGACGAAACCAATAATCAATTGGACCAAAGCATTATTCACGGGCTGGCTTCCAGTTTTACCAAGCGTTATATAGAAAAGACCAAAGCGGCCGGCGACCGTTTTCAATCTTCTTATAGTTATATTTTAGACCCTAAATTTAAACCGATCGGTATCCTTCATATCCCTTATTATGAAGACGATACTTTTAATAACAGCGAGTTAAAAGAGTTTTTGCTAAGGCTCGGTGCCGTATACCTTATTTTACTTGCCCTTGCGGTAATGCTTGCCTATGTTATATCTAAATATATTACACGATCCCTAAAAGCCATTAGCGAAAAACTATACCAGACCAGGCTTAGCAAGCAGAACCAAAAAATTTATCTGGACGACCCCAGTGAAGAAATTGGCGCTTTGGTAAATGCCTACAACGGTATGGTAGACGAACTCGAGAACAGTGCTACATTACTAGCCAAAAGCGAACGTGAACAGGCATGGCGCGAAATGGCTAAGCAAGTGGCCCACGAAATTAAAAACCCGCTTACGCCCATGCGCCTGAGCGTTCAAAACTTTCAGCGAAAATTCGACCCGGACGACGAAAATGCATCAAATAAAATAAACGAATTCTCAAAAACATTAATTCAGCAAATCGATACCATGAGTAATATTGCTTCGGCCTTTGGAAGTTTTGCCAATATGCCGGCACAGCAAAACGAAACACTAAATGTTATTGAAGTGGTGCGGTTGTCGGTCGATATTTTCAATGAAGACTATATAAAGTTTTTTTCAGAAGAAAAAGAAATTATAGCAAAACTGGACAGGACCCAGTTAATAAGGATAATTACAAATTTGGTGAAAAATGCAACGCAGGCACTGGCACCAGACAGGGAACCTAAAATTGTAGTGAACGTCTACTCTGATAAAGACCTGGTAAAAATTTCTGTAGCCGATAATGGTATTGGCATTGCCCCCGAAAACCAAGAAAAAATATTCGAACCGAAGTTTACCACCAAGACCAGCGGAATGGGGCTTGGTCTAGGAATGGTAAAAAATATTGTTGAAACCTATAACGGGCATATATGTATGTCGTCTGTTTTGGGAAAAGGAACTGTTTTTACCGTATCTTTTCCTAAATTTAAAGAGAAATCAGAATAAAAAGTATAAATAAGACATCTATGAGCTTTGAAAATATTTTAATCGATATTCAGGAACATATTGGTTTAATTACCATTAACCGCCCTAAAAAATTAAATGCACTTAATAAAGCTACTATTGAAGAACTGCACGAAGCCTTTAAAAACCTTGAAGAAGACCCCGATGTACGGGTTATTATTATAACCGGAGCAGGGGAAAAGGCATTTGTTGCAGGTGCCGATATTGCAGAATTTGCTAACTTTTCGGTGTATGAAGGGTCGCAATTGGCCGCAAAAGGCCAAGAACTGCTTTTTAATTTAATAGAAAATCTTAGCACCCCGGTAATTGCTGCCATTAACGGTTTTGCATTGGGGGGTGGTTTGGAATTGGCAATGGCGTGCCATTTTAGAGTGGCAAGCGACCATGCTAGAATGGGGCTTCCGGAAACATCTTTGGGCGTTATCCCCGGTTATGGAGGTACGCAAAGACTTCCGCAATTGGTAGGAAAAGGAAGAGCCATGGAAATGATTTTAACTGCCGGAATGATTGGTACCGAGCAAGCCTTGATGTCCGGGCTCATCAACCATATGGTTGCCCAGGAGCAGTTAATTCCTTTTTGTGAAAAAATAGCCGGAAAAATTATCAATAACTCCCCCGTGGCAATTTCATCGGCCATAGCTTCCATAAACGCAGGATTTGGCAGTAATGGTTACCGTAAAGAAATTGAAGCTTTTGGCGAATGTTTTGGCACCGAAGATTTTAAGGAAGGCACCACCGCATTTTTAGAAAAACGAAAAGCGGATTTCCCCGGGGAATAAAACAAAAGAGGCCAATTGGCCTCTTTTCTGCATAAAAAGATGTAGGTAGGGAATAATTTTATTGAACAAGTGTTGCTACAGCTCTTGCCATAACTTGAACGTATACATTTGTATGGCCTATTTTTATTTGAACTTGCTGAGGTTGATCGGTTTTATTCAATATGACAGAAACAATCTTTCCTTCTTTGGTTTTAAAAGTTACATTAGGAACCATATCATTGGTGCTGGAGGCAACCCTTACCGAACTCGGGGGTATAAATTTAGAAGCTTGTGCTACAATATAATATGCCGGATTTCGTGATACAGAGTCACTTTTAATGGTTATGGCGCCCAAACAAATATCGCATCCGCCCCTGTCCGTATGTGGGTCCATTTTTTCATCAGCGGCCAAGTTCCATTCCAAAACCGTTTTACACCAGTTTCGCGTAGCGCCAATAATAAGATTTTCGGTATGCCATTCCATTTCTTTCTCAAAATCGCCCGGTGCACCCACCCATTGTTCGGTAAAATAAAGATTTTTATCCGGATGCTTTTGATGTACTTTGGAAAGTGCATCAATTTCCCCGCCGTATAAATGAAATGCAGCGCCATCTATATATTTGGCAGCTTCGGGATCGTCTAAAATAGAAATAGGGTAATCAATCCGGTCGGCATTATGATCGTAAATCACAATTTTGGTCGTAATGTTATTTTTATTAAAAGCAGGTCCCAGATTGTGTTTAATAAAATCGGCCTGTTGTGCCGCCAGCATAAGCGTGCTGGGGTTGTTGCCGGGGTGCAGGGGCTCGTTTTGTACGGTAATGGCGTCCAAGGTAATCCCGTGTTCTTCCATCGCTTTGAGATACTTTACAAAATATTGGGCATATACTTCATGGTATGCTTTTTTTAAGCTTCCGCCACGGGTATCGTTATTGGTTTTCATCCATTTTGGGGGCGACCATGGCGAGCCCATTATTTTTATATCGGGATTTATTTTTAGAATATCCTTTAATACCGGAATTAAATAAAGCGTGTCGTAAGCCAAAGAAAAGTGTTCTAAATTTTCATCGGTTTTTCCTTCGGCAATATCATCATAAGACCAAGGTTTCTCATCAAGGTCCGAAGAACCAATGCTTATCCGCAAATAACTTGCCCCAATGCTGTTTTTGCCCGTGCCAAAAAGCTCTTCCAAGATTTTTATCCGGGCAGAATCGCTCATTTTATAAAGGTGCATGGCGCTACCGCCTGTTAAGCTGTACCCAAACCCATCCATGGTTTGGTAGGTTTTTGTGGTGTCAATATTTATAATAACTGCATTTCCAGGGGGTTTTTCAGAATGGTTTTCAATCGGGACTTTTTTTAACAATACAGATTTATCCAGGGAAGTAACCCATAACAATGCATCGTTGTTTTGTTGTTCTTTTTTAGTTGAACAAGAAAATGCAATAAAAGCAATTCCCAGTAACAGTAAGTTATATTTTTGTAGCATTTTTTATTTTTTGATAAGAATTTCCTTTAGGTCCGGCCGACCTTTAAGAACGGTAATTTTGAGTTGATTGAAACCTTTGTTAAGCGTTATTTTTTTTGCTTCTGAAGTGTTCCAAGATAAGTTTTTGGCAATTGTAATTACTTCAGAATATCCATCCTTGTTTTCTATTAAAACAGCACATTCCGAAGTAGTTTTTGTAGTAAATGCAATTTCATAATCCCCTTCTTCTGAAGCTTCAAAAGTATATTGAAGCCATTCGCCACGTTGGGTATCGCCTACATAATACCCGCTTTCGTCTTTGTAAATATCAATGCCGTCGTTTCTATAGGTGCGGCCATTGTTCCATCCTGTGCGCTCTTTTCCGGTAGAAACGTAATAATTTCCATAATCGGTATCAAAATAAGCAATGCCAAGCTTTCCAAGGTCGTAATTTACTGCCTTTATCAATGTATCTTCATCAATATTTACTGCTTTGTATGATTTTGTTCCGTTTGTTAATGGTAGGCGCATCATGGCATCTACAACATCTTTATGGAAAATATTGTTTTCAATTTTAGCATCTTCGGCGAGTTGCATCAGTGCGTCATAAGCTTCTTTTTGAGTGGGTTTATCGGCTTTATCAGCCCAATAATCCAACAATTTTTGATAGCCCGGGTTTACCTTAACCTCCAATGGATTGTTGAAGCCCAGCTTTTTTAGCGGCCACCAGCACCAACCAATATTGTTCTGCTGCATTAAAGTAATAGCATCGGTAAACCATACATTCGAGTTTTCCCCGGTTTCGCCTAACCAAATAGGGGTATTGTATTTTTTCCGAAAATCCAAAAAACCTTGAATTTCAGCTTGGGTGTTGTAGTTCCAGTATTTGTGGAAACTAATTACCATATTGTCGTCCCATGGGGGAAGAACGCCGTTGTAATTATTTCCCCAGCCGTTTCCTTCTATAATGAGGATGTGTTTTTTATCTACTTTCCTAATGGCTTTGGTGATTTCTACCATTAATTTTTTAAGCGGTTTGTTTTCCTGTTCGTCTATCCCGTTTTTATGTTTTCCGGTAAATGCCCAATTGGGCTCGTTAATAATATCGTAGGCGCCAATCCATGCTTCGTCTTTGTACCTTTCGGCCAATTTTTGCCAAAGCGCAACGAGTTTCTCTTGATTGGCTTTACTTTCCCATAAGGAAGGTTTAGAGGGGTCGCGGTCGGATATGTTTAGGTCGTGTCCTTGTCCGCCCGGAGTGGCATGCATGTCTAGAATGAGGTACATTTTATTCTCTTTGCACCATTGCAATAAAGAATCGGTCATCTGGAAACCTTTTTCCAGCCATGTTTGTTTGCCTTTTACGGGTTCGTCTTCTATGGGGAGCGTATAAAGATTGTAATGCATGGGAAGCCTAACAGAGTTAAACCCCCAGCTCTTTAACGAATCGATATCGGTTTTTTGGGTATGGTTGGCAAGCCAACGGTTGTAAAATTCTGCCGTAGCTTCTTTTCCAATTAATGCTTCAATATGTTGTTTAAAAACATATTGCTGACCCGAGAAGGGAACTTTAAGCATATAACCTTCTTGGAGCATGTGTCCGCCAAGGCCAATTCCTTTTAGCAATACATTTTCGCCTTTTTCGTTTACAATTTTTTGACCATCGGTATGCAGGTTTTGTGAAAAACCAATTGCTGTTATGGCCAGAAATAAGATATTAATTAAATTCTTCATTATGTTGTTGTTTATTTCCAAATAAAGGTTCCAACGGCCCCCGCTGGAAGCGCTATTGTAAACCATTTATCATTGTATTTTACATTAAAAGATTCGTCGTTGCCGCCATCGTTTTCCACAATAAGCACAATTTTGCCATTTGGGGTGGAGAACGCAGCATTTTGTAGCGTTCCACTTATGTTGCTTTCAATGCTAACAGACCCCTGCGGAACAAATTTAGAGGCATGCCCAACAATATAATACCCAACATTTCGGGTAATATTTCCGGCGTTGTCTATAGTTAATCCACCTTTGCAAACAGTACAACCCCCATTGGTATGAGGCTCGTAATATTCGTTGTTGGCCAAATTCCACTCAAGGGCATTTTTGCTCCAATTTCGCATGGAACCTATAATTACATTTTTTAAATGCCACTTTAAATCACCCCCAAAATCTCCTTGCGATGAGGTGTATTGTTCCGTAAAATACACATTCTTATCCGGAAAAGCATTATGTACGGTTGAAAGTACACTTATATCGCCCGAGTATAAATGAAAAGCAGCACCATCTGTATATTTATAGGCTTCAGGATCGTTAAAAACTGTAATTGGGTAATCTGGATTATCGCAATTGTGGTCCCAAGCAATAATTTTTGTTTCAATATTGGCAGCTTCAAAAGCAGGCCCCAGATTATTTTTTATAAATTCGGCTTGATTTTGGGCAGGCATGTACATGCTTGGGTTGTTCCCGTCGTGCAACGGCTCGTTTTGTGGGGTAATGGCATCAATGGTAATGCCTTGTTCTTTCATTGCACTGATATATTTTACAAAATACTGCGCATAAGCATCATAATATTCGGGAAGCAGCTCGCCGCCAATATAACTTTTGTTGTTTTTCATCCAAATCGGGGCGGTCCATGGACTGCCAAGTATTTTTATATTTGGGTTGATAACAAGAATTTCTTTCAACAGGGAAATAACGCCATCCATATCCTTTTCCAGACTAAAATTTTCCAGTTCGGTATCGGTTTCGCCTTCAGGTACCTCGCAATAAGTAAAAGGAGCTTCGTTTAAATCGGAAGCACCAATGCTTACACGCAAGTAGCTTATGGAAATGGCATTTTCTCCGTTTCCGAAAAGCTCTTTCAGTAAATTGCTTTTTTCAGATGAAGATAAACGTTGAATTGCCTGAGCACTTCCGCCAGTTAATGTAAAGCCAAAACCATCGATGGTTTGATATGTTTTAGTAGGGTTTACATTAATGGTGGCATAATTATTTGCTGACGAAACAAAGGCAATAGGCTCTGATTGTTTTTTTAATTTTTGAGATTGATCTCCCATTGTGACCCAAAAATCAACTTCGTTTTTGATATCGGGTGTTGGTGTGGGGGTAGGGTCTGGCGTGGGATTAACCGGATCATCATCTGAAGGTGAAAAACAAGCCGTAAAAATTAAAAAACAAAGAAAGATAAATACTGCTTTTTGCGTAATTTTCATATTGATTTTTTTCAGAAGTTGTAATGGAAATAAAAGAGGCTGTCCCGACAAGAAATCAAGACATCCTCTTTTAATAGCTAACTATAAAAAGGATTAAGAACCTCTCATTTCTACATCTGTTATCGTTATTCCTTCGGGTGCCACAGAAGCTCCACCTCCCCTGATAACTAAATAAATTGTGCCGTCTTGCTCAAAAGTAACTTCATTGGAAACGGTTTCCGTTTGCGAATTTTTTACACAACCAATTTGAGATAATTTCCCGCTAAAGGCTTCATTTCCGCATCCATCCCATGTATTTAATCCCATAATTCGTGTATCTGTATAATCCGAACCTTCTTGAGGAACAGTGGTTCCTGCATAGATTTCAAACCAAGTATCTTGATTGGCGCCTCCAGAAACTTTCATGTCTATGGTATAAACCTTATCTTTTTTTACTTCAATGGTTTGATAAATGCCTTGTTGGCTAGAGCTTTCTGTTGAATAAAGAGTTGCACTGCCTTCATTAAAAACCCATTCAGATCCTGAAGGGTTAATTTTAAGGATAGTCCATTTAGCATAATCGTCTTCATTTGCAAATTTTCCACCTTGAACCAGGTTTCCTGCAACTGGATCGGAGGTTTCTACCACCAATTCTTTGGTTAAAGAGCCTTTTGCGCCACCACGGCCAACGGCAATATGGGTAATGTTATAGGTTCCGGCATCTGGATAAAAAACTTCTTCGGTCATCTTACCTTTAAAAACCCCGTCGCCAAAATCCCATTGCGATGAAATTACGTTTTGGGTTTGCGCTTCCAGTAAATATCGATTGGTTTTCCCCTCGATGGGCGAAATAGTAAACGAAGCATCTACATTGGGGTCTGTAAGACCATTTCCTTCGTCGATTTCATCGGGCTGACAGCCAAAGAACAATCCTATTGCAATGGCCATTGTTCCGAATTTTTTTATATGATTGTATTTAAATGACATTTTTTTGCGATTTAGTAGTTAGGATTTTGTTCAATTAATGTGTTTTCCATTTCCTGAAGCGGAATCGGGAAAATCTCATTCTTCCCGGCTGTAAAACCTCTGTCGGCTAGAACAGAAGCCGCTTTTCCTGTTCTAACCAAATCGAACCATCGGTGTCCTTCTCCAGCCAATTCCATTCTTCTTTCGTGCATAATGGCATCCATGGAAACAGGGGTGGAGGCAAGCCCTACACGTGCACGTACTGCATCCAATAAAGCTTGCGCCCTTGAGCCTTGTGCGCCCAATGCTTCTGCTTCCATAAGGTAGGTGTCGGCTAAACGGATGATGTATACATCTTGTTTAAAGTTTAGCTCTACTGCCCCACCTCCGGTAGATTTATCAGAATTTAAGGGCATGAATTTTTTTAAGAAATAACCAGTGTCCAAATAACCAGGGCTATAATCGGCCAATCCATCTTCTTTAAGCGCTTTAACATCGGCAATGGTAGCATCGAAACGTGGGTCTTCTTTCATGGCATCATATAAATTTTGGGTAATTGGGTTAAAACTCCATCCCGAAACATAATCTGGGCCATCTTCTGATGCATTGTAATTTCTGGGGCCAACCATGATATTGATAGAGTTCCCTTCATCCGACCCGGACCCCCAATTACCCCAACCGGCATTACTTTGGTCTGTATGCGAGGATTCTAAAATAGACTCAGTATTGAATTTGTTACTGATAACCCAAAGGTTATTATAATCGTTCAACAATTTATAACCATATTTACTGGTTCCGCCTGGGGTCCCGTTAACTTGTGCCAATGTTGAAGCTGCCAAATCGTTTTTTCCTTCATACAGATAAACTTTCCCTAAAATGGCCATTGCGGTTCCTTGCGAAAGCCTTCCGGCTTCGTTTTCTAGATCGGTTATTTTTAAAGGTAAATTTGGAATAGCTTCCTTAAGATCTGTTTCAATTTGAGCATAAACCTCTTCGGGGTTTGCTTGAGCAACTTCATATATTTGAGATGTTTCAAGGGGTTCTATAATTAATGGAATGTTCTTGAACATGCGTACCAATTCAAAATAGAAATGTGCCCGTAATGCTTTTGTTTCGGCAGCATATCTGCTTTTTAAGGTTTCGTCCATAGGCACATCGGGAAGTTTGTCCAAAAGGACGTTGGCCCTAAAAACACCTTGATAAAAGTCGTTCCAATAACTGGCGGGAATGGTCGATGCATCGATACTGTAATTGGAAAAAGACTGTATGCCGGCACCATCTGTAGCACCGCCGCCGCCTGCATAATGGTCGTCTGAGCCAGCGTTCATCATTGTTACCATATTTTCAAAGCCACGGGACTGTTTTCCCAGAATATCGTATACTGCTATAAGTCCAGAATATGCCTCTTCGGGAGTTGAATAATAGCTTTCTTCAAGGGCTGTTCCTTCAGGTTTTACCTCTAAAAAATCTTTAGAACACGAACTTACTATCGCAACTAAAGCGAGGGCTAAAATTTTATGTTTTGTATTTATTAAAGTCATGATCTGTTTTTTAAAATTGAAGATTTACGCCTAACATTCCTGTAATTGCTTGAGGATAGAAACCTCTGTCGATACCAAAAACACCACCACCAATCTCGGGGTCGTAACCAGTGTATTTGGTGAATGTAAACAGGTTTTCACCTGTTAAGTACAGTCTAAGCCTTTTTAATCCGATTTTTTGTATAACAGCGTCTGGCAGAGTATAGCCAAACTGTACGGTTTTGACCCTTAGGTAATCGCCATCCTCCAAGTAAAAATCAGAAGGGTTGTTAAAATTCTTGTTAGTATCATCAATAGTTAACCTTGGGAAGCTGTTAGAGCTTCCTTCGCCAACCCAACGGTTAAGAGCAGTAGTTTGATAATTGGCGTTTTGGATGTCTAAACGCCTTAAACCTTGGAAAATTTTGTTCCCTGCGGCACCTTGTGCAAAAACCATCAAATCGAAGTTTTTATAGGTAAGGTTTACTGTAAACCCATAAGTGTATTTAGGGATTGAACTGCCTATAAAATCGCGATCGTCTTCACTTATTGCTCCATCGCCATTTACGTCTTTCCATTTAAAATCGCCCGGAACAGCATTTGGCTGGATTAAATTCCCTTCACTGTTTGTGTAATTGTCGATTTCTGTTTGGTTTTGAAAGACGCCATCGGTAACAAATCCATAAAACGAATTGTACGGTTGCCCAACAGCTGTTCTTGTAATAGGATATGTACTTGACTGAATGGTCTGTCCACCGGATAAATAATCTATATCATTTCCTAAAAATGTCACTTCATTTTCTAGGTACGACAGGTTGGCATTAGCCGATACCGTAAAGTCGCCAAAAGTCCTATTGTAACCAAGCTCAACATCAATTCCTCGGTTTTCCATATCTGCCACATTTCCAACCGGATTTCCTGTAGCTCCGACATAACCTGGAATACGAACATCTTGTAAAATCCCTTTAGTTGTTTTGTTGTAAAAATCCAAGACCAAGCTGAAATTGCTTAACAGCCTAGCTTCTAAGCCAATGTTTGTTTGGCTGGTTTCTTCCCATTTTAAATCGGGATTGGAAGGCGCATTTGGGCTATTACCGATTGTTACCGAACCAGAGGTTCCGATGGTATAATTTCTGCCACCTCCAATAGTTGAAAGATATCTAAAGTCCCCGATGGCATCGCTACCGGTAATTCCATAACCTCCACGGATTTTTAACTGATTTAAAATATTGCTCTGTTGCCAAAAATCTTCCTTTGTAAGTACCCATCCCAATGAAAATGAAGGGAAAATACCATATTTGTTGTTTGATCCAAACCTGGAAGACCCGTCTTGCCTAATAATTCCCGTGAAGATATATTTTTCGTCATAATCATAATTAACCCTTGAAAATAACGATGTAACACGATGGTCGGGGTTTGTATATGCTGAAGCATTTATTTGGTCTGTAGGAACACTATAATTAAATGATGCATCTTGGTAATTGTTCGTCGGGATATCGTAATAAGTAACGCTTTCCCCACTGGTAATGTTGTCTACGTATACACCTTGTCCTAAAAGAATATCAAAGTTATGTTTTCCAAGGCTTCTTTCGTATAATATCGTATTTTCAATATTCCAACCAAACCCTTTATTTGTATTTCTAGAAATATTGTTTTGAGAGGTATTGCTTGAAGCATTTAAGTAATAAACAGGCGTAAAGCTTTCGCCGCCCCAGTAAGACAACTTTCCGCCCAAGGTACTCTTAACTTTAAGCCCCGGGAGCAGTTCTATTTGTACATATGCATTTCCCACAAAGTTATCTGACCATCCATAATTGCCCAAACGCGTTTGTTGGTAACCAAGCGGATTTGTCATCTCTTGCCCTACCAAAGAAGAAATACCGTATGGATTGCCATTGGCATCTCTTACAATCGATGAAATGGTATAGGGTGTGGCGTTAAGTTTTGCTGGGTCTGTTTCCACTATTGGCGTAGTAGGATCTAAATTAATAGCAGAACTTAAAGGGCCTCCAAACTCGCTATTGGTATTGCCAATGCCCATGTTTTTTTCCCTGGAATATCCGGCCGTTTGCCCGAATGTAATTGCTTTTGATATTTTATGGGAAGAATTCAAGCGGATGCTGGTTCTTTTATATTGAGAAATTTCGGGCATTACAATGCCTTCCTGTTCTAAAAAACCAAATGAGGCAAAGAAAGTAGATACATCGTTACCACCATTTAAGCTTACCTCTTGACCAATTCTTTGTGCATTGTTATTAAAGATAACATCTTGCCAGTCGGTTCCTTCACCCAAAGATTGCGGGTTTGCAAAAATGGGGTTACTGCCTCCGTTTACATAAGCCTCGTTCATAATGGTTGCATATTCTTCGGCGTTCAAGAGATCTAATTTCCTGGCTGGGGCAGAAATTCCAGTATAACCGTTGTAGTTTACCGTAAGTTTGCCAGACTTTCCTTTTTTGGTGGTAATCAATATTACACCAGCGGCAGCCCGTGCACCATAAATTGCTTGAGATGCGGCATCTTTTAAAACTTCGATAGATTCAATATCCGATTGGTTTAAATATCCAATTCCGCCGGCATCTACCACAACACCATCTACCACCCAAAGGGGATTGTTGTTTCCAAATGTGGTTATACCCCTTACGCGAACCGTAGAGGAGGAACCCGGTTGTCCAGAGTTTGCGGCAATGGTCAACCCAGACGTTCTACCTTGTAAAGACTGTTCAACCCTTGTAATGGGCAGGTCTTCTAAATCTTCCCCTTTTACGCTCGAAATGGCTCCGGTTACCACGCTTTTCTTTTGTGTTCCATAACCTACAACCACCACTTCGTCCAGAGCCTGAGTGTCGGGAACCAAAGATGCATCAATAGTGGTTTGACCACCAACGTTAATTTCTTTGGTAATGTACCCTATGTATGATATTTGCAGGATATCCCCGGGACTTGCCTGAATGGTATAAATTCCGTCAAAATCTGTTACTGTAGCTTTTGTTGTGCCTTTTACTATAACATTTGCTCCGGGAAGGGGAACGCCCCCTTCTTCTGTTACAGTTCCGGTTATTTCTTTTGTTTGTGCAAACACTGTTGAGGTGATACACCAAAAGCATAACCATAAATACTTGTTGATCTTCATAAATTGTTTAAATTAAGTGAGTTAGTTTGCTAGTTGCCAATTGCGTTTTAACAATTTTATTATCAATATGATAATAATAATAAAGGCGAAAACGATTTCGGCTTGGTTTTTAGGTCAACTAAATTAGAATTTGATAATGGAGAGGCTATTTTTTTGAATACGCTTTAATTACGTCAATATAGTTATCAACTACGCATAAAGTACTTCAAAATTTATAGTATTCTGAATGATAATTAGTTATATATTTAACTTTTTATTTATTTTATTGGTTTTTTTGCTTTAAATGATGTTAATTGGGCGTTTATTTATCATTATTATGAGGTTAAGATTACTATATATTGAATTATTGCTCTTTTTTTTTGCAGCTAATGCATATTCACAGCGGTCTTTTTTTCAAATTGTTGATTCTGTTGCCAATCAACCCGAAGTAATTCATTTTGATCGATCGGATTTTAAAGGCGATTCCGAATTTTGGTCTGCTTGTGAAGGCAATGATGGGGTACTTTACTTTGGGAATAATGATGGGGTGGTAATTTATGATGGTGAAACATGGCAAAAAGTAGTCTTGCCAAATAGTTCTTCCGTACGTTCGCTATTGGCCACAAAAAAAGGGGAAATTTATGCCGGCGGATATAACGAATTTGGGACGATAGAAAAGGATAGTTTGGGAAATTATCATTACAGTTCAATGATCCATCAGCTAAAACTGGAAGGGCAGGAACTTGAAAACCTTGAGCAAATTCATCAACTGGGGGACAATATAATTTTTCGGTTTTACAAAGAATTAATAGTGGTAAGCGATAATAGAAAAACTATTATACCATCTACCACAGATTTTATGAACGCCAATGTTGTTAACGGGACCTACTATGTACAGGACATCCATATTGGGGTGCTTAGTTTTAACCCCGATACCAATCAACTAGCGCAGGTATTTACTTCCAATCCTATAAAAAACAATGCGATAAAAGGCTTTTGGCCAACAAACAAGCCCGATGAACTATTGATTTTTTTAGAGAATGGCGCCATATACAAAGGGAATGTGAAAACTAAAAAGGTACAGCTTTGGGAAGATGTCTTTAAAGACCAAGAGAGCGATCAGGTAATTAGTTCGACGAGGAAAGGCAATACTTATTTATTGGGAACATTGAGCTCTAAAATTAAAATGCTCGATGCCAACGGAAAAAGCATTAATACCCCTGCCGCTTTTAAACATATCCAGAATCCATCTGTGCTAAACTTGCTTAACGTGGAGAACGGATTATGGGTAATGTTGTATAATGGCCTGGATTTTATTAATTATAAAACAGCGTCTGTTAAGTTTTTTGAGTCTACTAAAATATACGATCTGCATATTTATAACAACCACTTGTTTGTTGCGGCAAACAAAGGGGTTTTTGTGTCTAAATATAATAACGAAGCTCCGGGGAGGTTTTCTTTTGAACTAATTTCAGAACTGCAAGGGCAGGCATGGAGTTTTCAAGAACGAAACGGAGATTTGTTAATTGGGCATCATAAAGGGCTTTATCTATATAAAAATGATACAGTGTCCCGGATTACACTTAACGGAGTTTGGAAAACTTTGGATATTCCGGGAGAAAAAGATCAATTTCTGGCTTGTGGATATACGGGCTTAACGCTTATACACAAAGAAGGTGATACATATAAAATGATTAATAAAATTAATGGCTTTACAGAGTCGACCAGGGACATTGTAGCGGCCGATCAACCCAATACCTATTGGGTATGCCATGGGTATAAGGGAGTGTATAAAATAAAGATAAACGAAAATTACAGTCATGTATATTCCATAGATCACTACACCAATAACAACGGTTTCGAGTCGCCTTTCAACATCAATGTTTTTAAATGGAACAACCATATAGTTTTTACCAGCAATACAGGCGTATATACATACAATAATGAGTTGAACCAGTTTGTTCCCTATAAACCGCTTAATAGTATTTTGGACACCACCAAAAACACACGTAAAATTTTGCAACTTAAAGATACCACTTGGCTCGTACAAGACAATGAAATAGGGTATTTTGTTACCTCTGATGCAACACCGACCCCAAAAACCAAACCTTTTTTAAAAGTAAAAGGGCAATTAAACAGGGGTATGGAAAGTATATTGCCACTCCCTAGCGGAAAAGTATTGACAGGAACAACCGATGGCATTTATTTATTCGATTTAAAAATTGATAATGCCTGCGAAACCAACACACTTATAACCAAAGTGGTGAAGTTTCACAATCAGGATAAAGAGAACCTTGTTGTTAAGCAGAAAGAAGCTGTGGAACTTCCCAACAATACCGATGTTATTCGGTTCAATTTTGCATCGCCAAACCTTATTTCTGATGGAAGTGTTCAGTTTCAATATATTCTTGAAGGACTTAATGTTGGTTGGTCCGAATGGGCTGCAAATAGTTTTAAAGAATATTCGCACCTGCAACCGGGAACATATACATTTAAGGTAAGAAGCCGTAACCTAAATGGGAGCCATGGGGAAATTGCGGGCTATATGTTTACGGTAATGCCCAAATGGTACCAAACAACTGTAATTAGAATATTTTTGGTAGTAGTGTTTTTATTTTTGTTGTGGCTTGGTTTCCAGCTGATTAAGAGGAGTCTTGAAAAAGAAAATGAGAAGGCCCAAGCCGCAAACTTAAAGGCAAAGAGAATGTTGGAGCTAGAAATAGAAAGCTTAAAATTGCAACATGATAAAGAGCGGATTGAGCGGGATAAAGAAGTCCTGGAAAAAAACATCATTACAAAAAGCAAGGAATTGGCCAATTATACCATGCAGTTGGTAAATAAAAAAGATGCATTCAACGATTTGCAAAACGATTTAAAAGAATTGAGACAATTAGTGCGCACGCAAACTTCCCGACAAAAAATTACCGATATTTTCAGGAAACTGCATCAGCATAAAATAGGGGAAGAATACATGGAGGTTTTTGATGTGAATTTTGAAAACGTTCATTACCAGTTTTTTGAAAAACTGAAAAGAATCAACCCGAAGCTTTCAAAAAAAGAGCAGCGCCTATGTGCTTTTATCAAAATGGACTTGTCGAACAAAGAGATTTCGCCTTTGTTGAATATTTCTGTGCGCGGAGTGGAAACCTTGCGTTACCGCCTTCGGAAAAAGCTAAACTTGGAGCACGAAGACAAACTGCAAGAATTTTTACGCAACTTGGATTGATTACTACATCAATCGCCTATTCCATGACATCGATTTTCTATGGTTAAAAAGTTATAATCGGCCATTAACTTCGTTGTAAAATTCTTCTAAAAAACCTTCCATGTACTCATGCCTTTTCTGGGCAATTTTTTTTCCGGTCTTAGTGTTCATCCGGTCTTTTAAAAGCAATAATTTTTCGTAAAAATGATTTATGGTGGGGGATTGGCTTTTTTTGTATTCGGCTTTGCTCATGTTCATTTTCGGAGCAATTTCTGGGTCGTACAGTTTTCTGTTTTTAAACCCACCGTAATTAAAGCACCGGGCAATGCCAATGGCGCCAATGGCATCCAGTCGGTCTGCATCCTGAATAATATCGAGTTCCAAGGATTTGAACTGCTGATTGAAATTACCTCCTTTAAAAGAGATGTTCTCAATAATCTTTTTTACGTGTTCAATGGTGGTTTCGTCTACTTTAATGCTTCTTAAAAAAGTATCGGCGGTCTTGGGCCCAATGGTTTCGTCGCCATCATGAAATTTGGCATCGGCAATATCGTGCAAAAGCGCACCAAGCCCAACTACCAGTGGGTCGGCTTTTTTTTCGTCTTTGGCAATAAGCAGGGCATTGTTAAAAACACGTTGTATATGAAACCAATCGTGGCCACCTTCAGCATTTATTAGGGTCTCCTTTACAAAGGCAATGGTTTGTTCAATGGTTTCTGTATTGGTCATATTAATAATTTATATGGCTGCTAATGGTTTCTTCAATTTTGGCAATAAGCTCATCTGGAGGCAGGTCCCTGGCCCCAATAGGCGTATGGACATCAAAAGTTATATGGGTGCCTATGCCCATTGGAAATTTACCGTAGCGCAGGGTTTTCCATGAATTATTGATGCTTATGGGCACAACGGTTGCATTGGGGATTTTTTTAAGCAATATTTTAAGCCCTCCTGTTTGAAAACGTTTTGGCTTGCCGTTCCTGCTGCGTGTCCCTTCGGGGAATATAACAATCGACCTGTTGTTTTCTTTGGCATAATTGGCCACTTTTAGTATCTCCTTAAATGCTTGCTCTTTGTCTTTCCTGTCTATCAAAGCTGACCCTCCGTGCCTTAAATTGTATGAAATGCTCGGGATGCCCTTGCCCAGTTCTTTTTTGCTGATAAATTTAGGGTGATGTTTTCTCATATGCCAGACAATGGGAGAAATATCGTACATACTTTGATGGTTGGTAACAATGATGCACGGCTGGTTTGTTGCAATTTTATGAGGGTTTCTAAACGAAACGGTCGTTCCCAACAATAACAGGCTCCGCATTAAAAACCAATTTAGTATGTCGACGCTTTTTTTATGGGCCTGATAACCCAATAAATTATGGCATATCCATTGAATGGGATGGAAAATAACGAGTAACAGCCCAAAGAATATAAAATAAACAACAGACAATGGATAGGAAAGTATCTTTTTCATTTAACCTTACTTTTTTGTATGGAGTTCCTCTTTTAATTGTTCTACAAATTCCCGGGTTTTCTTTTCCAACAGCGGAAGTACTTTTTCGGGGGCTTCTATATAATCATCGGCAAAAAGCCAGTACGATATTTTATTTTCCATTTCTGGAAAAGTTTCTTTCATCAAGTCGCGGTGTTCGTTTTCATCCATGGCAATAACTGTATGGTAATAGTCAAAGTCTTCAGCAGTAACAGGAATGGGCATCCGTAACTGGTTGGATATGTCTATGCGTAACTTTTCCATATAGTTTTTGGTATGTATGGAAATGGGCCCTTTGTTGTTACTGGATAACCGGAGTCCCTTTGAAAAAGCCCGAAACCGAATCCCTTCTTCTTGGCAGAGCTCGTTGAATAAAATTTCTGCAAACCTGCTTCGGTAATAATTTCCGGTACAAATAAATAGTATTCTAAGTTCCAAATGTGTAATGGTATTTATTGGCAAAAATAAAAAAACCACGTGTAAAAACGTGGCTTGAATGCGGTTAAAAGCATACTATTTTGCTTAGCAGTGCTCGTTATATGCTTCGGTAAGGTTATCGGCAATAATTTCTGCTGGTCTCCCTTCAATATGATGCCTTTCCAACATATGTACCAATTCGCCGTCTTTAAACAAAGCCATACAAGGTGAAGATGGGGGGAACGGCAACATATATTCCCGTGCCTTGTCGGTAGCTTCTTTGTCAAAGCCTGCAAAAACCGTATATAAATTATCTGGGGTTTTTGCATTTCTCAAACTCATTTTTGCACCGGGTCTTGCATTGGCCGCGGCACAACCGCAAACGGAATTTACGACCACTAGTGTTGTACCTTCTTTTTTCATGGCGGCATCTACGGCTTCAGTTGAGAGTAATTCTTCAAAACCTACAGCTACAAGGTCGTCTTTCATGGGTTTTACTAATTCTGCTGGATACATAATCGCTATATTTTAATATTTTTATTTCAGTTAACTAATTAAGTCGCAAAGATAAAGAAAAACATACACTTTTTATGTTGATTTAAGGCTTATGATTTTGCCGATTTTTATTGAAGTTAAATGGGTTTATGTTAATTTTTTTATAAGCTGACCTGAATGTCGCTGGTTGCATGTAAATTTTAATAAACATCAATTCATATAGCAACCAACAAAATAGCCTTATATTTGAAGCTTATAAAAAAAATGTTATGTTTAAATGGATCTTGGCATTTGCCGGATACTTTTTTTTGCGGATTCCAGGTGTTGTTATCGGGTTTATTGTTGGCAGTTTAATAGATAGCCAAAGAAAGGGTGGAATACGTATTGACACTATTTTTAATGATAGAGACAAAGTTTCCCCGGCCGATTTTGAGCTGAATCTGCTCTCGCTCTGTTCGATTGTAATCAAAGCCGACGGAAAAGTCAACCAAAACGAACTGCAATACGTGCGCAGCTACTTTATTGCAACGTATGGGGAAGACAAGGCAAATGCCATTTTTAAAACTTTTAATGAAATTGTTAAAAAAAGGGAGGTTTCTGCCAAACGTATTTGTGGCTATTTAAACCAACGGACACGATATGAAGTCCGATTGCAATTATTGCACTTTCTTTTTGGGATTGCCCAAGCCGATGGTGCCGTAACGGAATCGGAACGGCTTAAAATTCGTGAGATTGCGGGCTATTTTAGAATTCATTACAGGGATTTTGAAAGTATCAAGGCTATGTTTGTCAAATCGGCCGATACGGCCTATAAAATTCTAGAAATCAACAAAAATGCCAGTGATGCCGATGTAAAGGCCGCCTACCGGCAAATGGTAAAAAAATACCATCCCGATAAAGTACGTACAAACGATGAAGCCATAAAAAAAGGGGCCGAGGATAAATTTAAGGAAGTGCAAATGGCTTATGAGCAGATTCAAAAAGAGCGGGGGATGTAAATAAAGATTGGATTATTTTTCACCTGTGTATCAAAGAATTAAAAAAAGTACTTTTAGGAGATGTGAAATTTTAGCGAATGTTTGTTAGAATTTTAACGGATTTTTTAAAATAATTGTAAGTTTGACAAACCCATAAATCTAAATGCAATATGGATCAGTTTTGGTTCTATTTTAAGCTCGGGCTTAATCACGTACTCGATATCAATGCATACGACCATGTATTGTTTTTCATTGTATTAACGGTGCCTTATACCTTTAGCAATTGGAAAAGGGTGTTATGGTTGGTCACTATTTTTACGTTGGGGCATACACTTTCACTTATATTGGCCACATATGGTGTTGTTACGGCTAGTTCCGGACTTGTAGAATGCTTAATACCAATTACCATATTTATTACGGCCGTGTTTAATATTTTTACTGCCGGAAAAGGGGCAAAACGGGAAAAGTTTGGCTTGGCATTTTTTGCTACCTTGTTTTTCGGACTCATACACGGGTTAGGGTTTTCTACATATTTTAAGCAAATAGTGGCCAGTGCTTCAAACAAATTGGTGCCGCTGCTGGAATTTGCATTGGGCATCGAGGCTTCGCAGATTATCGTGGTTATAATAGTGTTGATCATTGGATTTTTGGTGCAGAATATCTTTCGGTTTAATAAAAGAGACTGGATTATGGTCATTTCAGCAATAGTAATAGGATTTGTAATTCCCATGTTAATTAACTCATGTGCATTTAATTAGGTTAAAATTAACTGTATTCAAGTTGTAATTAAGGTTCAAAGCCTTTATCTTCGTCTCGAAATAGGCAACCTATCAATTAGTGTTGCTTTTTTTAACTCACTAAGTGAGGTTTTCAAGAATTTAAAAACCCGGCGGGACAATGCTATATTGCTGGCTTGCCAATAAATAATTTAATTGAGATGGCTTTTGGGCATGCCCGGGTCAGTTGCTTCAACAAATGCTATGATTGATAAAAAGCAGGCAAGATACGACAGGGCTTATTTAAGAATGGCTCAGGAATGGGGAAAACTGTCACATTGTAAAAGAAAACAAGTTGGCGCAATTATTGTTAAAGATAGAATGATTATCTCTGATGGATACAACGGCACCCCGACCGGATTCGAAAATGTATGCGAAGATGAAGAAGGTTTTACCAAATGGTACGTCCTGCATGCCGAGGCAAATGCCATACTTAAAGTAGCATCGTCTACGCAGTCGTGCCATGGAGCTACCCTCTATATAACCTTGTCTCCGTGTAAGGAATGTAGTAAACTGGTACACCAGGCAGGGATTAAACGGGTTGTGTACATACATGCATATAAAGATAGCGAAGGATTACAATTTTTAGAAAAGGCCGGCGTAGAGCTGGTGCATATGGAGAACTTAGAAGAAGATTAAATGCTGAAAAACAAAAACTATTTATTGCCCCTCATTATTGCTGCTGCATTGGCAGTTGGAATTTTTATTGGCGGAAAGTTAAACTTTAACGATACCCCCGAAAAACTTTTCTCTACAAATTCTAAAAAAGACAAATTAAACAGGCTTATCGATTATATAGATTACGAATATGTAGATGATGTAAATACAGATAGCATTGTAGACGTAACGGTAAACAATATATTAAACAAGCTGGACCCCCATTCTGTGTATATTCCAAAAAGGGAAGCGGCAAAAGTTGCAGAAAACATGAAAGGCGACTTTGTGGGCGTGGGCGTGAGCTTTTACATGTACAAAGACTCGCTGGCCGTTATCAGGCCAATAGAAGGCGGTCCGAGCATGAAGGCAGGGATCAGGGCCGGAGACAGGATATTAATGGCCGATAACGATACCCTTTACGGAAAGGAATTAAGTAGCCGGGAAATAGTAAGCAAATTAAAAGGCGACAATAAAACATCTATAAAATTACTGGTATACCGGCCTTCTGAAAAGAAAACACTAAAAATAGACCTAAAACGGGCCGAGGTACCCCTACAAAGTGTCGATGCCTATTATTTATTGGCTTCAGATCTGGGTTACATTAAAATTAACCGCTTTGCGGAAAGTACGTACCGCGAATTTAAAAGTGCGCTTAACCAACTTCAAAAACAGGGCATAACAAAACTTGCTTTGGATTTGCGCGATAACCCTGGCGGGTATTTGGGCATAGCCGAACAAATAGCCGATGAATTTCTGGAAGATGATAAACTAATACTTTTTACCAAAAACAAAAGTGGTGCCATAGAAAAAGCATATGCTTCTAAAAGGGGGAATTTTGAAGATGGAGAAATTTATGTGCTTATCAATGAAAAATCGGCTTCTGCTAGCGAAATCGTAGCTGGTGCATTGCAAGACAACGACCGTGGGACCATAATCGGGCGACGCTCTTTTGGAAAAGGACTGGTGCAGCGCGAAATGGGCTTAGGCGATGGATCTTCGGTGAGGCTTACCGTATCGAGATATTATACCCCTACAGGAAGGTCTATTCAGCGCTCTTACGAAAATGGTACCGAAGATTATTACAAACAGTTTTATAAAAGGTACGAGAACGGCGAAATGCGCTCGGCCGATAGTATTAAAATAGCTGATTCCCTGGTTTTTAAAACTCCCAAAGGAAAAATAGTTTACGGTGGGGGGGGCATTATCCCCGATATCTTTGTGCCTATTAATGCTACCCAGGAAGAAGCGTGGGTAAACAGTATGCTCGACTCTGGATTTATGTCTTTTTATGTTTTTGAATATTTAGATATGCATAGAAATACCTACAATGAAATTTCACCTAACGAATTTATATTGAACTTTGTGGTGAACGACGAAATGGTAGACGATTTTATGTATTATGCCGAAGACCGTGGCCTGAATATCGACTTAACGCCTTACAAGGAGAACCTGAAACTCTATATTAAAGCCACTATGGCAGAGCAATTGTACGACGAGAACATTCAGCAGCAGATCCTAAAGCAAAATGATGCCATGCTTGAAGCCGTCCTACATGTTGCAGAGGCTGATGAAGCTGATGTGGAAACGGCACAATATCAAGAAACAGAATAATCGAACTCAGGTATATGTTATTTCTCCGGAGATATAAACTTCAACTATAAAAAACTACATCTCAAACATCGAGCTTGTCGTGCACTTTTGTATGCTTGCCGTCGTTCCAAAACGTAAGGATGTCGGTTGCTACTTGTGCCCCGCTACCCGCCGCAATGGCAAATTGACTTCTCCATCCGGCAAGCGTGCCGGCAACATAAAGCCCTTGTTTAATTAAATGATTGTAATTTTTAAGCTGAACCCTGTTTTTTTCGGCAGGGCTTAAAGCATGTGGCTCTATATAGCCTTTTAGGCCTTCAATATTAAATAAGTTGGTATATCCTATGGCAATAACCGCAATTTTGGTGACATAGGTGCTTTTGTTGGTGGAAACAGTGTATATGCCGTTTTCTTCTTGTACGGAAAGAACTTTTTCTTTTTCAATTTGCTCAATCTGCGGATAAAGATTTGCAAGTTGCTTTTTTCCTTCATTCAGTATTTCGAGCCCGCTGGTCCCTGGTGGAATTCCTAGAACATTGTTGAGCAATGCCGATTGGAGGTGCGAAGCTTTTTGGTGCATTACAATCCCTATTTTTTTGTCCTTGGCGTATGCTGTTTTATGGGCAGAGCCCAAAACCAATGCGCACTGCATTCCCGAAGCCCCTCCGCCAATTATAAGCGCATCAAACATTATTTTTCCTGTTCTTTGAGTTTGTCTTGAATTTTTTTAGACTGATAGAATATCGACAATAATAAAATCGCGCATAACGAGGCTATAATTCCTATAACCGCAATTAAACTGTCTCCTTGAAACGGGCTGTCGAAATCCAACATGGTTACATTAAAACCAATCATGGCAACGGCAAATAGAATGAGGATTATAGTTAAAATTTTCATTTGAAATAGATTTATTTTTTTTAATACCGTGAAAAAATCGCCTTAAAACAAGCCGGTTACATTGGTGGCAAACAGCTTAACGGCTATGGCCAGCAAAATTACGCCAAAAACTTTACGTATCACAGCCAAACCCGATTTACCTAGAATCTTACCTATTTTACTGGAAGATTTCAATACAAGGTAAACTATAATAATGTTGACAATAATGGCCACTATAATGTTCTCCACATGGTATTCTGCCCTAAGCGATAGAATAGACGTCATGGTACCCGCCCCGGCAATTAACGGGAAGGCCAAAGGGACTATGGAAGCTGTTTCTGGCGCATCGTCTTTATATAGGGTAATGCCCAAAATCATTTCAATGGCCAAAAAGAAAATGATAAAAGATCCGGCAACGGCAAACGAGTTTACATCAATGCCGATAAGCGAAAGAATGGTTTCTCCAATAAACAAAAAGGCAATCATGATAACGGCAGCCACAATGGAGGCCTTTTCCGATTGTATATGACCCACCTTATTTCGCAAATCTACAATTATTGGAACGCTTCCTACGATATCGATTACGGCAAATAAAATCATGCCGGCGGTTATAATTTCCTTTAGATCAAAATTCATTTTAAATGGGCTTTAAAAATCGGTGCAAAGCTATAAATAACTAATTGATTTCTAACGAATAGTTTTATTAAAAAAACAGGAAAATTTTTCTATCTCTTTATTTCTCAGAATCGTTGGAAAATCTTTGAATATCCATGAACAAGTCGCACCTGTGTCTTTAAAAAAAGTATATTTGCAGCATGTTTCAATTAGGGAAAACTATTGTATCTGAAGAGATACTGGAAAACGATTTTGTTTGCAACCTTTCGGCCTGCAAAGGGGCCTGTTGTGTTGATGGGGAAGCCGGGGCTCCGGTTGAAAATGATGAAACCAAAATACTGGAAGAAATTTACCCCAAAGTGAAGCCTTATTTAAGAAAAGAAGGCATCGAGGCCATTGAAAGGCAGGGCACGTATGTAAAAGGACTGGATGGCGAATGGGAAACCCCTTTGGTTAACGGCAGCGAATGTGCCTATGTTACTTTTGCCGAAAATGGTACGGCGCTTTGCGGTATTGAGCAAGCCTATAACGCGGGGGGAGTTAATTGGAAAAAACCCATTTCTTGTTACCTGTATCCGGTGCGTATTAGGCAGTATCAAGAATTTGCAGCTGTAAATTATCATAAATGGCATATTTGCGACGATGCATGTACGCTTGGCACAACGCTTCAAGTGCCCGTATACAAGTTTGTTAAAAATGCGCTCATAGAAAAGTTCGGCATAGAATGGTACGAAGAATTAGAGCAGGTCGCCAAAGACCTGGGGCATTCATAAGCGGGTGTTTTTAGCCGTTGCCTGTGTAAAAAGACTTTCTCGGTAAAATTAAAAAAAGAGATTTTAGAAAAAGTTCCTCTAGCGATATTTTTTTACATCGCATACTGCTTGCTTTCAGTATTTTGGGTGTTTTATCGGGATATTGCGCGTTTTTTTAGCGATGTTTTTTATGGTTGAGTTTCAGTTTCAACAAATTGATTAACAATGTCTTAACACGCCCCTGTTTATGGGTGTTGAAGATAGATTTCAACAATTTATGTTAAAAACTTTTACAACAATTCATGTTAATAACCTTTCATTTTCGCCGTCATTTTTCAATCTTTGTTAGTCCCAAGTCACAATAAAAAATCAAATAATAAAACGCTAAAAATCAGAAGAAATGTCAGCAGCAGTAGAGCCAATTTTGCAAGAAAATAAAGACCGGTTTGTTATTTTTCCAATACAACACCACGATATTTGGGAGTGGTATAAAAAACAAGAGGCCTGTTTTTGGACTGCGGAGGAAATTGATCTACATCAGGATTTAACAGATTGGAACAGTAAATTAAACGCCGACGAGCAATATTTTATAAAACACATATTGGCATTTTTTGCTGCTTCAGATGGTATCGTGAATGAAAATCTGGCCGAAAATTTTGTGAATGAGGTGCAGTATTCTGAAGCTAAATTCTTTTATGGTTTCCAGATCATGATGGAAAACATCCATTCTGAAACCTATTCGTTGTTAATAGACACCTATGTGAAAAACGAAAAGGAAAAAAGTACTCTTTTTAAGGCTATTGAAAATTTTCCTGCTATTAAAAAGAAAGCAGACTGGGCCTTGAAATGGATCGAGTCCCCAAGTTTTGCCGAACGGTTAATTGCTTTTGCGGCCGTTGAAGGAATTTTCTTTTCGGGGGCATTTTGTTCTATTTTCTGGTTGAAAAAACGTGGTTTAATGCCGGGGTTGACCTTTTCAAACGAGCTGATTTCCCGTGATGAAGGGATGCACTGTGATTTTGCGGTACACCTTCATAACCATCACTTAAAAAATAAAGTGAGCAAGGAGCGTATCAAAGAAATTATAATAGATGCCCTGGATATCGAGCGCGAGTTTATTACCGAATCGCTCCCGATAAGCTTAATTGGGATGAACGCCACTTTAATGACACAGTATTTGGAGTTTGTGACAGATAGGCTCTTGGTGGAATTGGAATGCGAGAAAGTGTACAACTCCACGAATCCGTTTGACTTTATGGATATGATTTCGTTACAGGGAAAAACAAATTTCTTTGAAAAACGAGTGTCAGAATACCAAAAAGCAGGCGTGCTTAACAAAGACGACGAAGACCAAAAAATTAGCTTCGACGCAGATTTCTAGATTATATTGAAGCAAACAAAGAAAATCAAGGAACCCCCGTTTAATAATAATTTTTAGAAAGTCCGGATTTAGGAAAACACGGACTGGATTGGCTCACATAGTGGGCTTGCCCGATAACCATTGGGAGTTTCGGGACAAAAATTCCGGTGCTTACTTGCCCGATATTCATGGCAGGCACAGTATCGAAATGTTTTAATAGTTTTCCTAGTATGTGCCTTGGGGCGAACCACAAGGCAATTGACTATCCTTTAACCATAAAATTTTGTAGCGTATGTATGTAATTAAAAGAGACGGCAGAAAAGAGCCCATTATGTTCGATAAGATTACGGCACGGGTCCGTAAACTTTGCTATGGGCTAAACGAATTAGTAGACCCCGTAAAAGTAGCCATGAGAGTTATTGAAGGGCTATATGATGGTGTTACCACATCCGAACTGGATAACCTTGCAGCAGAAATTGCCGCAACAATGACCACAACACATCCGGATTATGCAAGATTGGCCGCTAGGATTTCTGTGTCCAACCTTCACAAAAACACGAAGAAATCGTTTTCTGAAACCATGACCGATCTCTATGAATACGTGAACCCGCGAACCGGGAAAAAAGCACCGCTACTTTCAGACGAGGTTTATGAAGTAATCCAGAAAAATGCCGACAAACTGGATTCCATGATTATTTATAACCGCGATTTCGGGTATGATTATTTTGGATTTAAAACATTGGAGCGTTCATATCTGTTAAAATTAAACGGAAAGATTGCCGAACGCCCACAGCATATGTTAATGAGGGTTTCTGTTGGAATTCACCTTGACGATATAGACAGTGCTTTGGAGACTTACGAACTCATGTCTAAAAAATATTTTACACACGCTACTCCTACCTTATTTAATTCTGGAACTCCAAAACCGCAAATGTCTTCCTGCTTTTTAATTACAGCCAAAGAAGACAGTATTGACGGAATATACGATACGCTTAAACAAACGGCCAAAATATCGCAATCGGCTGGCGGTATTGGGCTTTCTATACATAACATACGCGCAACGGGAAGTTATATCGCAGGAACCAACGGTACTTCCAACGGGATCGTGCCCATGCTAAAAGTATTTAACGATACCGCACGTTACGTAGATCAAGGTGGGGGAAAACGTAAAGGATCGTTTGCTATTTATATTGAACCTTGGCATGCCGATATTTTTGATTTCCTAGACCTTAAAAAGAACCACGGAAAAGAAGAAATGCGTGCACGCGACCTTTTCTATGCCATGTGGATGTCAGACTTGTTCATGAAACGGGTAGAGGAAAACGGGGAGTGGACACTAATGTGCCCTAACGAATGCCCGGGGCTTTGCGATGTGCACAGCGAAGAATTTGAAGCACTTTATACCAAATACGAAAAAGAAGGTAAAGGAAGAAAAACTATTAAAGCACGTGAATTGTGGGAGAAAATCCTGGAATCTCAAATAGAAACAGGAACTCCGTACATGCTATACAAAGATGCTGCCAACAGAAAATCGAACCAAAAGAATTTGGGGACCATCCGTTCTTCTAACCTTTGTACGGAAATCCTTGAATATACTTCACCAGATGAAGTTGCGGTTTGTAATTTGGCATCTATTGCTTTACCAATGTTTGTAAAAAACAACGAGTTTGATCATAAAGAACTCTACAAAGTAACCAAAAGGGTTACCAAAAACTTAAATAGGGTAATTGACAGAAATTATTATCCGGTAGAAGAAGCCAGGAATTCCAATTTCCGCCACAGGCCAATAGGATTGGGAGTTCAGGGGCTAGCAGATACGTTTATTAAATTACGCATGCCTTTTACTTCGGATGAGGCTAAGAAACTTAATCAGGATATCTTTGAAACCCTTTATTATGCAGCAGTTACAGCTTCTATGGAAATGGCCAAAGAAGAGGGCACATACGAATCTTACAAAGGATCGCCAATTTCCAAAGGAGAATTTCAACACAACCTTTGGGGGATTAAAGACAAAGAGCTTTCTGGAAACTGGGATTGGGAAAAGCTACGTAAAGACGTAAAAAAACACGGGGTAAGAAACTCACTGTTGGTAGCACCAATGCCAACGGCCTCTACATCGCAAATACTGGGTAATAATGAATGTTTTGAGCCATATACGTCCAATATCTATACGCGAAGGGTGCTTTCGGGCGAGTTTATAGTTGTAAACAAACACTTGTTGGAAGACTTGGTGAACCTCGGTTTATGGACCGAAGAATTAAAACAGGAATTAATGCGTGCCAATGGTTCTATTCAGCATATAGAGATTATTCCACAAGACATAAAAGACCTTTACAAAACGGTTTGGGAGTTGAGCATGAAAGACATTATCGATATGTCACGCCACAGAGGGTATTTTATAGACCAGTCGCAATCGCTTAACCTGTTTATGGAAGGCGCCAATTATGCGAAGCTTACCTCGATGCATTTCTATGCATGGAAAAGCGGCTTAAAAACGGGCATGTACTACTTAAGGACAAAATCGGCGGTAGATGCCATTAAATTTACATTGGACAATACCAAAAAGACCGAAAAAGTTCCAGCCGAAGCAGCCGAGGTAAAAGCAAAACCGGCAGCGGCAACCCCCGTTGCGGTAGAACCTTTATCGCCACAGGAATTAAAAGAAATGTTGGCAAAATCGAGAGATGCAGAAGACGACGATTGCCTTATGTGCGGATCTTAGATCTTTTCATTTATATAATAATTGAGGAAAGGGGAAGTTGTTTTACAGCTTCCTTTTTTTTTTGGATAATTAATTGTTTCCAGATATAAAGAGGTTTACTCCTCTATGAAATAAGTCAAAAGAAAAGATATTACGAGACGTATGCCCATAAAAAAATCGGGTAACATGTTAAAAAACAACTACCCGATTTATAAAAAAGTGCTTATAAACAAACCACTTATTCTTCTTCAGTGGCCGTAATTTCTGCTTTTGGTACAGAGCTGTCGTATTGATCGTGATACAACTCTAAAAGGTTCATGGTAGCGACTACCAAGTCTTTGGTTTCGGTAAGCAAGCTAAAATATAAGGAGGTGTTTTTCGGACTGGATTCCTCGCTTCTGGTCCTTGAAATTTGCTTTTCAATTTTCTTGCTAACACTTTCCATCAGACCTTGTTTTTCCTGAAGGAGCATATGGATGTCTTCAAAGGCACGTGCATCAAAACTCTTTTTTATATTGCTGAAGAGCGATTGCATTTCATTTTGAAGGTCCAGTAATTCGCGTGTTTGATTGTATTTTAATTTTTTGTGATTATTGTTTACGTGTTTATAGGAAGCTTTCCCGATATATTCGAGCGATTGCGCCATGTCTTGCAGATACCCTAATATGTTGATGTAAAAATGACTTGCACCTACACTTGATTCATCTAGATTTTTAATAAAATAGAATACACTTTCCTGAAGCTCGTCAATCTCCGAGGTAAGCTTGGCTTCCCCTTTTTTGGCTTTTTTAAGTTGCTTAAGGTCTTCTTTGGAGAGCCCTGTAATGGCTCCGGTGTATATTTTATGTGCGCGATTGGCTACAGCGGCAATGTTATCGGCACTTTCTTCAATAACACCTTGAATGGAACTACTTTCGGCCCTGCTTAAGCTGTCTTCTTCTTTTGTGACCTGTGATTTTTTCTTATAGTTAATGTAATTTCTCGCCAATAATACAACGGCAAAGAAAAGTAAAACGGCTATAATGGCTGGGCCGCCTATATAAATAAGGTATGCCATGATAGAGGCGGCAACAAAGGCAATAATAGCGGTAAAAAACCATCCGCCAATTACATTAAACACACCCGCAACACGATAAACGGCACTTTCGCGTCCCCAAGCCCTGTCGGCCAAAGAGGTACCCATAGCTACCATAAAAGTTACATAAGTGGTAGATAGCGGTAGTTTGTTTGATGTGGCAATGGATATTAATATCCCGGCAATCATTAGGTTGACCGATGCCCTGATGAGGTCGAATGCTGGAAGGTCTTGGCTTTTACTTTTATTAACGGTAACAACAGGTTTTTCAAATTGCGCATTAATTTTACGTTGTACGGTTTTCGGTAAAAAAAAGTTAATGCCTTGGCTTGTTTTGGTTGCTGCTCGTACAATTGCCCTTGATAGTAAATTTGGTTGGAATTTTTCTTTTCCTTCATTCTGTCTGGATAGTCCAATTTCTGTTTCGGCTACAGATCTTGCTTTTTTAGAAAACCAAAGGGTTAAAACCATAATGCCTCCGGCAATAAAGAGCAACATAGGCTCGGTAGGTACTTTTTGTGCCAAGGACCCCATGGCAAACTGATCTGGCGCAACACCTGAGGCCACCCAGGCTTCATACGAGTGGTATGCCGCCATGGGAACGCCTATAAAGTTTACAAGGTCGTTGCCGGAGAATGCCAATGCCAGTCCAAATGTTCCCATGGCAATTACCACAACCAGCACATTCTTTTTAAAAAGGGTAGCATATAGTTGAGAGAACAGGGTCCAAACAATAAAACTAATAATGAGGACATATAGTTCGTTTCCTTCCGTAACGCCCTTAAGATCTTCATAGTAAGGAGTTCCCTTGAGCCCTTTCATGAAGATAAAATATGTAATTCCTGTAAGTGCAACTCCGCCAAAAAGTGCTCCGAAATACTTCATCTTCTTTTCGTATTGGAAAGAAAAAATCAATCTGGATAGAAACTGTACAATGGCACCTATTGTAAATGCAATTACTACAGATAGGAGAATGCCCATTATAATTTCCAAGGCTTTGTCCGAGTTGATGTATTTTGAGAGGTCGGCAACCGTTTCCCCATCGTTACCTGCAATTTTAATAAGTGCCAATGCCACGGCAGCACCTAAAAGTTCGAAAACAATGGAAACCGTAGTAGATGTTGGCATTCCCAAGGTATTGAAAAAGTCTAACAAGAGAATATCAGTAATCATGACCGCCATAAAAATGATCATAATCTCATTAAACATAAATTCTTTTGGCACAAAAATACCTTTACGGGCTACTTCCATCATTCCGCTGGAAAATACAGCTCCAATAAAAATCCCTATGCTTGCGATAACCATAATCGACTTGAAAGAAATAGCTTTCGAGCCAATGGCCGAGTTTAGAAAATTAACGGCATCGTTACTGACACCGACAACTAAATCTGCAATTGCCAAAATGGCCAGTGCGAAGATCATTAACAAATAGATATTCTCCATAACTTTAAATATAAATTATTCTTTTTTATATAACTATTTAATATTCAGTTTTTTAATTTAAAAATGTAATTCCATTTGTAATCTTGCCATGATCTCGTTGCCACTTTGAAAGGCAGACAAATAACTTACATCTGTTTGTACTTTTAATTTATGCCCGACAATATACTTGGAAATGCCAAATGTATATTGGTCTTCATAACTTTTTCTATATTCACCTATTTCGTCCATGTCCAGATTGGTATAACGCCCACTTATTTCCCAATTGCTATTAAATAAATATCCTGCCTGTACATTAAAGCCATTTCCAACTTCAACTACGTCGCCTGTTGGGGTGCCATCGGAATTTCTTGCAATAGGGTCGTCTGCATTTCTGTTGGCATATTCACTTAAAAACGAAAAGCCTTTATATTTAAAAACTATATCGAGGAAAAGGGTAGAAATATCGGTTTCATAAGGATTTGTATCGGTTTCCATAAAAGTGCCCATATTGCTTCGGGTTTTTATGGCATCGTCGTTAAAGTCGTATGTCGCACCTATCATTAACTTGGGTTTATTTTCCCGTTTTAAAGCAGAGCCCTGGTATTCGTTGTTTCCTTCAAAAGCACCAAAAGGCAAAAGTTCGATTCTGGACGTATACTGATAGCCGCCTATATTTCCAACGGTCACGTTTCTTCCTTCACCTTGGGAAAGGGCAAATTTTTCACGTATTAAAAAATTTTGCCCAGTATAAAAGCGATGTCTTAGCTGGAGGCCTATGTCGCGGTCTATGTTAAACTCTGCATTTAAAAGGGAACGGTCTACAAATTGTAGGTTTCCCGACGAGATAACGCGCTCCACGTTCCCGGGCAGTTTGGTCTGTCCGGCCCAAAGGCTGAAGTTTTTGTAAAAATTCCATTTTATCAAAGCGTCGTAGATATATCTTGGGGTATTGTTTGTATAGGGCGATCCGCCGGAAATATCCCGGTTTGATAATCCTATTTCTATTTTATAAGTAAGTTTTTTGGTGAATGCAAAGCCGTCGAACTTTAAACGGGCTCTTCTGATAAGGAAATTTGTATCAAAATCGGTAGAGTTGTCATTGTTTTCTTGCCAAGTTGCAGTTCCAAGTAGCTGAATTCTAGTAGCAAATTTCATACTCCACGTACTATCTTTTCCGGTGATATTAAGTATCCCCTTACCAAAGCGGGGCGCTTTAATCTCTTGTGCATTTGTATAGCACATGGCGAGAAACAGCAATCCCACAGTTGCATAATATTTCATATCGCTTTTAGTTTTTGTCGCTGCAAAGAACAGATAGAAATGTTAAGAAATTGTTTCCTGTATATTAAGATATTAAAAATTATGCAGTTGCAAAAAAAAGGCTGCCCAAAACGGGCAGCCGGATATTTCAGTAACTAAGTCGACAAAAACTAAAAGTTGTTGAAATATATGTTTTTTTCTTAATGCCAAAAGTCTGCTATTAATTTGAAATTAGCGTAAATAAATTATTAACTTAACATTAAGTTTATTCTTATAAAAGATAAGCAGATAAACTTCCATGAATACAAGGAAATAACTTATTTAAAAAACCAATATCCCGCATTGTGTTTAGCGGTTAAAGATTGATTTTGTTTTCAGGTTTACGACTCTTAGTTGTAGGTATAATTTTTAATAAAACCTTACATATAATAAAACTCTACAGTATATTGCAAACTATAAATTAGGAGTATGAACTGGGAAGAATTATTGTCGTTAAAAAGGTATAACGACACGCACAAAAGATTGAGAAAAGAGCAGGATGAAACCCGTTTGGGGTTTGAGGTAGACTATGACCGGATAATTTTTTCATCGGCTTTTAGGAGTTTACAGGATAAAACGCAGGTAATCCCGCTTTCCAAAACCGATTTTGTACATACCCGGTTAACACACAGCTTGGAAGTTTCGGTGGTGGGCCGAAGCCTTGGCAGAACGGTTGGCAAGGCCATTTTGGAAAAGCATCCTTATTTAGGCGAAGTCCACGGGTATAAGTTTAATGATTTTGGCGCAATTGTGGCTGCCGCTGCTTTGGCACACGATATTGGTAATCCGCCATTTGGGCATAGTGGAGAGAAAGCAATTGGCGAATATTTTAAAAATGGAAATGGAGAAAAATATAAATCGCAATTAACCGATAAAGAGTATCAGGACGTTATAGATTTTGAAGGAAATGCCAATGGCTTCAGAATTTTAACCGAAAGCCGAAAAGGTATAATCGGGGGTTTACGATTAAGCTATGCTACGCTTGGTGCTTTTATGAAATATCCAAAAGAATCGCTTCCGAAGAAACCTACGCAACAAATTGCCGATAAAAAGTTTGGTTTTTTTCAATCCGAAAAAGATATATTCAAGGATGTTGCTACAGAACTAGGCCTTGTACAAACCAGGTCCGGAAACGATATTTCGTTTTGCAGGCACCCCCTTACCTTTTTGGTGGAAGCCGCCGATGATATTTGTTACACCATTATTGATTTTGAAGACGGTATCAATCTCGGGTTAATTCAGGAAGAATATGCCCTGGAATATTTAATTAAACTGGTGCAGGATACCATCAATATTAATAAATATTATTCTTTAACAACAAAAGAAGACCGTTTGGGGTATTTAAGGGCACTTTCCATTAATACACTTATAGCCGATGCCACTAGAATTTTTATTGAAAACGAAACCGATATTTTGAATGGCAATTTTCATGTTTCGCTATTGGAAAAATCAAAATATAAGGCTCAAATTGAAGACATTATCAGCTTGAGCATAAAAAACATCTATAAAAGCAATGAGGTCATCCAGAAAGAAATTGTAGGTTATAAAATAATAGACCAGCTGTTGGATACCTTTTGCGGCGCCGTCATGCGTACCAGCACAGGTAAGGCAACAAATTACGATAAATTGGTGCTCAACCTTTTGCCAGAGCGGTTTAAGGGAGCAACCGGGGCATACGATACTTTATTGCTGGTAACTCAATTTGTGGCAGGCTTAACCGATGGTAATGCCTTGTTGATTTTTAATAAAATAAACGGGGAACTGGTTTAAGATTACTTAAAAGTTGTAAATAACCCCAACGCCCAAAGATTGCTTAAACTGTACACGCGGGCCGTATGTTATTTTTTCGCCACTGGCAAGCTCGGTCTCCTCAAACTTAACGTCGTTGTCATAAATAAGCTGTGTCCCCACATTGGCAACCACATACTCGTTTACTTTAAGCTCAACATCAAGCAACCAGTTTACATCAATATTTCCAAAACTGTTGAGATAATCGCTATACAAGGTAATCCTGTTGGACAAAAACATATTTTCGTATATCTTGGTTTGATACGAGTTTGTAACTAAAAAACCGAGTTCGGTTACTACTTTTTGTCCATCTGATATTTTGTTTCCGTCTGCATCGTATGTAGCCTTTTTAACACCAAAAGAGCCTGCATCGGCCAAATCTTGATCGAGTACAAAGGTCGATTTTTGAGTAATGGGCGAAATATAAAGTTTAAAATCTTTTCCTTCGGGGGAATATTCGCTACCAAAACCAAACAAAAAATAGCCCGGGGCCATGAACCTTGAAATAGGGTTGTCGGTATCGGGATATTTGTAACCGTTGGCAAACTGAGTGTTAAAATTCGCTTTGGCAGAAAAATACCAGTTAGATAGGTTATCCATTCTAAAGCCCAAAGTGGAGTTAATGGCAAAAGCATCTTCGGTTTTTCTAACCTTTTGTCCTTCCTGTACGTTCAGGCCATAACGCATAATCATTTCGTTGTTCCATTGCACCTTTTCATGCTTATAATTTCTTTCAAATTGAGCGTTGCTCAACCCGCTAATGGAATTGTTTCCCCCTGCGCTCCAGTTTACAAAAGCAATTTCGCTTATGTTTAGCCCCACTTTGTTTATGCGTTTCCAACGGGGAGGCAAAGGTTTATATTCTTTGATAATCTTGGTTAAGTTTACGGTATCTTTTCCCGAAATAATATATATTTCGTTGGTTCTGGGATTGGTATACACATGCTGATCGTCGTCTTGGGCATTTGCAGATGCTAAAAATAACATGAAAAAGATAACAGTAAGAATTCTCATTTTTACATAAATATTAGGTTGGGTTGTACGTACACAATGCGTTATGTATTTTTATAAAAGTTGGCTTCACGGGTGCAAAAATGCTAAAAAATGCTTGTTTATAAAAATTTATTAAGCTGAACGGCGATGCTTTTTGGGTGAATACCAACCGCAAATTGCAGTTCTTCAACGGAACCCTGTTCTATAAATTGTTCGGGAATGCCAAGAATTTTAATTTTATTTTTATACCGATGCTTTACTGCAAACTCACAAAGGGCACTACCCATACCGCCTTTTATGCTCCCGTCTTCTACCGTTACTATTTTTTTATAAGTCGAAAAGATATAATGCAAGAGGTTTTCGTCCATTGGAGCCAAAAAGCGCAGGTCAAAATGTGCAATACGTTCTTTGCCCATAGAATTGTTAATTGCTTCTGAAGCATTTTGTGCCATGTTACCAATAGTTACTACAGCAATATCTTTTCCCTTTTTTAACTCAACCCCTGTACCAATTTCAATTTCTTCAAAAGGCTTTTTCCAATCCAGTGTAATACCCCTTCCGCGTGGATACCTAATGGCAATAGGGAAATCTAATCCCAATTGGGCGGTATACATAATATTTCTTAACTCGATTTCGTTCCTTGGGGCAAAAATTATAATGTTTGGAATGCACCTTAGGTACGCAAGATCAAAAGCACCGTGGTGTGTGGCGCCATCCTGTCCCACAAGTCCGGCGCGGTCCAGGCAAAAAATAACGGGCAGTTTTTGCAACGCCACATCATGGATTACCTGGTCGTAAGCCCGTTGTAAAAAAGTGGAATAAATATTGCAAAAGGGGAGAAGGCCCTGTGTTGCCATTCCGGCTGCGAGCGTTACGGCATGTTGTTCGGCAATGCCAACATCAAATGCGCGGTCCGGGAATTTCTTCATCATGTATTTTAAAGAGCTTCCGGTAGGCATGGCAGGCGTTATCCCGACAATTTTTTTGTTTTGTTCGGCCAATTCCATAATGGTTGCTCCAAAAACATCTTGATATTTTGGGGGCTCTTCTTTATTGGGTTGTACAATAAGTGCCCCGGTATGTTTGTCGAATTTTCCGGGGGCATGGTATTTTACCTGGTCTTCTTCTGCCTTTTTTAAACCTTTTCCTTTGGTGGTAATAATGTGTAAAAATTTTGGTCCCTTTTTCTTTTTAAGCCGTTCCAGTTCTTTTAAAAGTTTTGGGAGGCTATGCCCGTCAATGGGCCCGCTATAATCAAAATTAAGAGCTTTTATAATATTGTTCTTAGCAAGCTGTCTGTCCTTTTTTACATTGGTAAGATATTCTTTCAAGGCACCTACGCTTGGGTCTATTCCAATGGCGTTATCGTTTAAAACAATAAGCAGGTTTGCTTTGCTAACGCCTGCATGATTAAGAGCTTCAAAGGCCATTCCGCTGGCAATGGAGGCGTCGCCAATTACGGCAATGTGGTGTTTTTCGGTTTCGCCTTTTAAATTAGAAGCCATTGCCATGCCCAAAGCGGCCGAAATAGAGGTGGAGCTATGCCCAACGCCAAAAGTATCGTACCTGCTTTCAGACCTGCGCGGAAAACCACTCAACCCGTTTAATTGCCTGTTGGTATGGAAAACATCCCTTCGTCCCGTTAAAATTTTATGTCCGTATGCTTGGTGCCCCACGTCCCAGACCAGTTGGTCGGCCGGGGTGTTAAATATGTAATGCAGGGCAATGGTAAGTTCTACAACGCCCAAGCTGGCGCCCAAATGCCCTTCTTTTGTAGAAACGATATCGATAATAAAATCGCGCAACTCGCCAGCCAAAGCGGGAAGTTGGTCTTTGGTTAATTTCCGGAGATCGGCGGGATCGTTAACGGTTTCTAATAAAGGATGCTCCATACCGCAAAAGTACGTTAATAAATAGGGAATTTGTTGGATTTTTTATAGGATGTAAGTCAAATCAGTACTTTTAGGTCTCAACACGGCAATGGATTCTTTTTTTGACGGAAATGGCTTTATTTCAAGCGAAATGTTTACTTAGGCATGAACCTGCTTGGGTCTTCTTTTTCTTTTCTTCTTTTTTCCCTGTCTTCAAAAGAGTCAGGTTTGTTCTGCTCAATTTCAACTTCGGTTTTTTTATTCCTTTTTGGACTTGTCTGTAAATTGCCATGATTGGAAATAGGCTTTTTAGTTTTGTTTCTGTTGAACTGAAAAATAATAATCCCAACAAGGATAATGGTAGCTATAACGGCAATCAAGGTCGAATTTTGAAAAAGAATAACAATGCCTAGTATTGGCAGGATAATTCCCCAGTATTGCATGGGGATCCAAAAAAGGGTGTGATTGTTTTTTATGCGGAATCTTTGCCCTGTTTTCTCATCAATAAAAACCCGATTATCTGCTCTGTTCCATTTACGGCCGAAAGCCCAACTAAAAAAACCCGTTAAGAAAGCTGCAAAAACAAATCCGTAATCACTACTTTCTTTGGGTAAAAAGTAAAATCCTGCAAACAAGGAAGCAAATAAAACAAGGGCGATTAAAAATCCTCTGCCAGACCATATTATCATTATAGCGCAATATTATTAGGGGTAAATGTTATATATGTAGTAGATATAATCAATCTCTTTTAATATGATGTAAATAATCTTAAACTTTATTTTCAGCTTCTTTTCATTTTGAATTGTACCTTTGTAGTTATGATAGAACCTTTTGATGATGCCTATTTTATGAAAAAAGCCATTCAGGAAGCAGAAAAGGCTTATGATAGTGGTGAAATTCCGGTTGGCGCCATTGTGGTAGTTGATAATAAAATTATAGCCAGGGCACACAATCTTACCGAAACATTACACGACGTAACTGCTCATGCGGAAATGCAGGCAATTACGGCTGCTGCCAATTATTTGGGTGGCAAATACCTTAGCGGATGTACCATGTACATTACTTTAGAACCTTGCCAAATGTGCGCCGGGGCTCTATATTGGAGCCAAATAAGCAAAATTGTATATGGGGCAACCGATCAACACCGTGGTTATACGGTAATGGGAGCCAAACTTCATCCAAAAACCGAAGTTGTAAGTGGGGTAATGGAGCAGGAATCAGCTTCTTTGCTAAAAAGGTTTTTTATTGAAAAAAGAAACCTGAATTGATTTCATAAGGAGATTACTAAAAACCGTTCCATAAAAAAAGCCGTCCAATCTGGACGGCTTTTAGATACTACAAAAATAAAATATCTTTTAGCCGATTACCTGTACTTGTGCAGCAACCATGCCTTTTCTTCCTTCTTCTTCTTCGTATTCTACTTTGTCACCTTCGTTTAGTTCAACACCTTTAAGTTCAGTTACGTGAACAAAAATGTCTTTACCTGTTTCGTCGTTGGTTATGAATCCGTAACCTTTTGATTCATTGAAAAATTTTACTGTACCAGTCATTATAAATTGTAATAAAAATTAAAGTACCAAATGTACCAATTTAATTGAGAGTGCAAATAAAATTATGGTTATTTCTTTTAAAAATTATTGATTTTCAGTGTTTTCCTCCTTTTTTTCGTTCATTTTATCAAGATTTTCCTTTGTTAACATGTAATCTGATATTTTTTTGCCCTTTGAACGGGAGATTAAAAACAGTGGCATTAAGATAAAAGCCGTAGCAATAACCGAAATCCCAATAATCCTATCGCCCATAAGGTCGTTATCCTGCCATTTAAAATAATAGCCTGTGCAAAAACCAATAATAATTAAAGCAAATATAATTTGGACAACTCTTTTCATGGCCTGTTTTTATTCAATATAGCGTATTAAATTAAGAATTATTCGGTGAAAGAGATTAATTTTCTTCGGTAGGCGGTTAAAAGTTTGGATTTGGACACAAACCCGTAGTATTTATCATCTTTTGTTACCGGAAGGTTCCATGCGCCGCTATCTTGAAATTTTTGCATGACCCTTGTCATTTTATCGGTTTGCATCTTGATGACCTCAGGTGGGTTTTGCATGACATCCGAAGCTTTGATTTCTTCATATAAACTTTGGTCAAACATAATCGACCGGATATCGTCCAATAAAATAATCCCTTCCAAATAGCGGGTTTCCCTATTGAGTACCGGAAATATATTCCTGTTGGATTTTACCACTGCATTGTGAACAATATCGCCAAGGGTCATATCTGGAAAAAGGGGGACAAAGTTTGTCTCGATTACGCTTTCAATATCCATCAAGGTCAATACCGCTTGATCTTTATTATGGGTTATCAATTCGCCTTTATTGGCCAGTTCCATGGTATAAACAGAATGCGGTATAAAGTATTTGGTAATGGCAAACGAAATGGTTGCGGTAATCATTAACGGAATAAACAGCTCGTAACCACCGGTTAATTCGGCAATAAGGAAAATAGCTGTTAGGGGGGCGTGCAGGACACCGGCCATGAGCCCGGTCATGCCGACAAGTGTAAAATTGCTTTCGGAAACAGGGTTGCTTAAAATACCTAAATGATTTAATACTTTGGCAAGGCAATTGCCCATTATGCTCCCCATGAACAAGGTAGGGGCAAAAATACCACCAACACCGCCGGCCCCAAAAGTAATGGCACTGGCCACAATTTTAAATAGGATAAGGCCCACTAGTAGGGCAACCACAACCCATACATTGTCCAGGTCGATGTTAAAAAAGTTGTTTTCAAGTGCTGCCTTGGGGTGGCCTTGTACCAAATGGTTAATTACTTCATATCCTTCTCCGTATAGTGGCGGAATAAAAAACACAATAATTCCAATAGCAATCCCGCCTATAATGAGGCGCCTAATGGGAGAACTTATTTTATCGAAATAATCGTGTATGTATGCATATACTTTGGTGAAATATATGGATGTAAACCCGGCAACAACCCCCAAAAGAATAAAGAAGGGAACATCGTGCAGTACAAAATCGTCTTCTAGTTTAAAAGGAAGCAGAATATCGCTTCCGAAGAAAAAATAAGAAGTTATAACGCCCGACAGAGATGCCAACAACAAAGGTAGTAACGATGCTAAGGTGAGGTCAAGGCTAAAAACTTCCACGGCAAAAATAATGGCTGCAATGGGGGCCTTGAAAATAGATGCCATTGCCCCGGCCGCTGCGGCCCCAATCAAGAGTGTCCGGCTAGCCTGGTTCATATGGAACAAGCGGGCTATGTTGGAACTTAATGCTGCACCGGTGGCAACCGTAGGCCCCTCAAGTCCAACCGACCCCCCAAAACCTACCGTAAAAGGTGCGGTAAGGATACTTCCTATCATTTGGAACTGCTTCATGATTCCTTTTCGCTTTGAAATGGCAAAGAGGGTAGAAGGGATACCATGGCTAACCCTGTTCCTTATTATATATTTCATAATAAGGTATGTGAGTGTTAAACCAATTATCGGGTAGACAAAGTAAAAGGCATGGTGGAATTGTTGAACAAGCTTTCCTTCAAGCAATAACTGTATAAAGTGCGTAAGGTTTTTTAACACAACGGCGCCCAATCCGGAGGTAAAACCAACCAGAATGCTCAAGATGTATATAAATTGGCGTTGCGAAATATGTTTGGCACGCCATATTAATATTCGGGTAAAAAGACTTTTTTTAGTATGAGGCATCACCCATGGATTTAATATAAAAAACGCTTGCAAATATAATACTTACAAGCGTTTGATTTTTAAATATTTAACTTAATATGCAGTTCGTCCAGTTGTTCGTTGTCTATTTTAGACGGGGCATCGATCATAACATCACGGCCCGCATTGTTTTTTGGGAAAGCAATAAAATCGCGAATGGTTTCCTGTCCACCTAAAATTGCCACCAATCTATCAAAACCAAAGGCCAATCCACCATGTGGCGGGGCACCATATTGAAAAGCGTCCATTAAGAATCCAAATTGAGCTTTGGCTTCATCTTCGGTAAACCCGAGATGCTTGAACATCAAGGCCTGTAAATCCTTATCGAATATCCTTATGGATCCTCCGCCAATTTCATTGCCGTTCAGCACTAGGTCGTATGCATTGGCTCTTACGCTCCCGGGATCGGTATCCAGAAGTTTAATGTCTTCTGGTTTTGGAGAGGTAAACGGGTGGTGCATGGCATGGTACCGGCTAGTTTCCTCGTCCCACTCCAACAATGGAAAATCTACCACCCATAGCGGAGCAAATTCATTGGGATTTCTCAAGCCCAAACGCTCTGCCATTTCCATACGTAAGGCACTTAATTGCGTCCTGGTTTTATGTGTTGGCCCCGAAAGCACACAAATAAGGTCCCCGGTTTTGGCCCCGGTGGCTTCTGCCCATTTTTTAAGGTCGTCTTGATCGTAAAATTTATCAACGGAAGATTTATAGCTGCCGTCTTCGTTGCACTTAACGTACACCATGCCCAGTGCACCAATTTGTGGGCGCTTTACCCAATCTATAAGCTTATCTATTTCTTTTCTGGTATAATTGGCAGCTCCCGGAATAGCAATCCCGACAACCAGTTCGGCGTCGTTAAAAACTTTAAAATCTTTATGTTGGGCTACGGCGTTGAGTTCGCCAAATTCCATCCCGAAGCGGATATCGGGCTTGTCGTTTCCATATTTTTTCATGGCTTCATCATAGGTCATTCGCGGAAAACCGCCAATTTCTATTTCTTTTATTTCTTTTAGAAGATGACGTGTAAGCCCTTCAAAAACATTTAAAATATCTTCTTGTTCAACAAAGGCCATTTCGCAGTCTATTTGCGTAAATTCCGGTTGTCTGTCGGCACGAAGGTCCTCGTCCCTAAAGCATTTTACAATTTGAAAATATTTGTCCATACCGCCCACCATTAGCAATTGCTTGAAAGTTTGGGGCGATTGTGGGAGGGCATAAAACTCGCCCTCGTTCATCCTGGAAGGTACCACAAAATCGCGTGCACCTTCGGGGGTGGACTTGATAAGATATGGGGTTTCAATTTCTACAAAACCTTCGTTTGAAAGGTAATTTCTAACTTCTATGCCCACCTTATGCCTAAAAATGAGGCTGTTTTTTACCGGGTTGCGACGAATGTCCAAATACCGGTATTTCATCCGTAGGTCCTCGCCGCCATCTGTTTCGTTTTCAATGGTAAAAGGAGGGGTTATGGATTTGTTTAAAACCGTAATGTTTTTAACCAGCACCTCAATCTCGCCGGTGGGTATATTACTATTCTTAGATTCTCTTTCAATTACCGTTCCGTCTACTTTAATAACAAATTCCCTTCCAAGGCGCTGTGCGGTTTCCAGTACTTCTTTTGGGGTACGCTCTTCATCAAAAATAAGTTGTGCTATTCCATATCGATCGCGAAGGTCTACCCAAACCATAAAACCTTTATCCCTTACTTTCTGTACCCAGCCCGATAAGGTAACTTCACTGTTAATGTGCGCTTTGCGCAATTCGCCACAAGTATGACTTCTATACATGGATTCTTTAGATTTTTATAAGATGCAAAGGTAACAAGTTACTTGAGGTAAAAGAAAAATTTCAATCGAGTTTTTTCTAATGTTAAATTTTCAGCAAAAATTTTTATTTAATAAAATTATAAACAACTAATAACCAGTTAAATATAAACTTAATGTTAATTTAATGTTATGTAAACGTTTTTTAAATGTAAAATATTTACTTATATTTGTTAAGTAAGTGTAAACACTTGCGGAGAAAATAGCGAAAAATATAAAGTGCTGAAGATTACTAACATAATAAAGAAGCATTTTTTAGCGAAGATTGTAAAACACTAAAAAATTAAGAACATGAAAAAGACACTATTAATTTTTGCAATGCTTTTTTCGTTAGTGATGGTAGCTCAAAAGGTTGAGAACAAACCAAAACTGGAGAAAGAAGGAGAAATGGTGAAGGCTACTTATTTCCATGAAAATGGACAAATAGCACAAACGGGTTATTATTTAAATGGAAAGCTTCATGGAGAATGGAAGGCATTTGATGAAAATGGAAAGAAGACGGCTATGGCCAAGTACGAGAACGGCAAGAAAACCGGAAAATGGTTTTTTTGGAATGATAAAATTCTAAAAGAAGTAAATTATCAAGACAACAGAATTACAAACGTGACTACATGGAACAATGCCAGTCCGGTTGTTGTTACCGAATAACATTGACGGTTAAGTTAATTTAAAACCACGCAAAAGCGTGGTTTTTTTGTTTTTGAACAGGGTTGTTGCCCATATTGCAGAACATCAGGTTTTTCGGGTTTTTAAAACTTATACTATTTCGTACTTTTGCCTATCGATAAAAGACAAACATGATACAATCAATGACCGGTTTTGGGAAGAACGTTATTCAGCTTCCTTCAAAAAAAATCACCGTAGAGTTAAAATCGCTTAACAGTAAAAATCTGGACCTTAATGCAAGAATCCCTTCGTCATACAGGGAAAAAGAGTTAGAACTTAGGAACATCATTGCCAATAGCCTTGTGCGTGGCAAGATTGATTTTAGCCTGTATGTTGAAATAACGGGAGAGTCGTCCAATTCTCAAGTAAACGTAAATGTTGTAAAAGAATACATAGCGCAATTGAGAAACGTAAACCCGGAGTCTTTTACCGAAAAAGATGAAATTGAATTGTTAAAAATGGCCGTTAGAATGCCGGATGCCCTAAAAGCAGACCGCGATGAAATTGACCAAGAAGAATATGACGAAATAAAAAAAGCGCTTCTGGAAGCCTTAAAAGAAATTAACACATTTCGTTCTCATGAAGGTGGCGTGCTGGAAAAAGACTTTATTGTCCGTGTGGAAAGTATCTTGTCACTGCTTAAAAAAGTAGAAGAAATAGATCCCGAACGTTTGGCACATGTTAGGGAGCGCCTGGAAAAAGCAATTACCGATTTAAAAGAGAACGTGGATGAAAACCGTTTTGAGCAGGAGTTGATTTATTATCTTGAAAAATTTGATATTACCGAAGAAAAAGTACGCTTGGCAAACCACTTAGACTACTTTTTGCAGACCATAGACTCAAAAGATTCCAATGGTAAAAAATTAGGGTTTATAAGCCAGGAAATAGGAAGGGAGATTAACACCATTGGGTCCAAGGCCAATTATGCCCCCATGCAACAATTGGTGGTACAAATGAAGGATGAGTTGGAAAAAATAAAAGAGCAAATGCTCAATGTGTTGTAAAAAACAGTTAACAGGTATTTTTTCATTAAAAAAACAAAAAACATTCTATGCAAGATAAAACCGGCAACGAAGGGAAACTTATTATTTTTTCGGCTCCTTCCGGAAGTGGAAAAACCACTATTGTTAGGCATTTGCTTAATTACCCAGAACTGAATTTGAAATTTTCTATTTCGGCCACGTCAAGAGCACCAAGGGGCGGGGAGAAAGACGGGGAAAATTATTATTTTTTATCGGCCAGAGAATTTAAAGACCATATAAAAAACGACGATTTTCTGGAATGGGAAGAAGTCTACAGGGATAATTTTTACGGAACACTTAAAAGTGAAGTAGAACGTATCTGGGCCGAAGGAAAGAATGTGATTTTTGATATTGACGTAGCGGGTGGCTTACGCATAAAAAGGAAATTCCCAGCACAAACCTTGGCTGTATTTGTAAAACCACCAAGCGTGGACGAGTTGAAAATAAGGCTTAAAAAGCGAAAAACCGAAAGCGACGATAAAATAAATATGCGTATTGCAAAAGCATCGGTAGAATTGGCCACGGCACCACAATTTGATGAAATTATCAAGAATTACGACCTGGATACTGCAAAACAAGAGGCTTACAAACTAGTTGCTAATTTTATAGGACTAAATAAAAAGGATTAATGCAAAAAAAGGTGGGGCTATATTTTGGGACTTTTAACCCAATTCATGTTGGGCACTTGGCCATTGCCAACCATATGGCAGAGTTTAGTGACCTGGACGAAGTATGGTTGTTGGTAACGCCCCATAACCCGTTGAAAAAGAAAAATACCCTGCTCGACAATCACCATAGGTTTGAACTGGTATACCGGGCAACCGAAACTTACGATAAGTTAAAACCATCTGATATAGAATTTGGTTTGCCGCAACCCAATTATACGGTAAACACACTTGCTTATTTAGACGAAAAATATCCCGATTATGCCTTTTGCTTAATTATGGGCGAAGATAATTTGAGGACCTTTCATAAATGGAAAAATTACGATGTAATTCTTGAGCGCTACCAAATGTATATTTATCCCAGAATTAATAAGGTTGGCGAGCCAGAAAGCAAGTTTGATAACCATTCTAAAATAAAAAAAGTGGAAGCCCCGATCATGGAGATATCATCCACTTTTATTCGTAATGCCATTGCCAATGGAAAGAACATTAGGCCTCTTTTAAACACCAAAGTATGGGAATATATAGACCAAATGAACTTTTACAGATAGACTGTTTTTATCCTTCTATATGGGGAATTCTTAATACTTGCCCGGGATAAATTTTATCAGGGTCTGTAAGCATTGGTTTGTTTGCTTCAAAAATAACGGGATACTTCATGGCGTTCCCGTAAAACTTCTTGGCAATTTTACTCAATGAATCCCCGCTTTCAACGGTATGGAATTGTGCTTCGGGCTCTGTGTTTTCAACTTCCATCTGGTCGTCCACAACGGCAATTCCCGCACTATTCCCTACCACAAGGACTACTTTTTCTTTCGTGCTTTGGTCATAGGCCCTTCCCGTTACGGTTGCGGTATCCCCGGTAATGGAAATATTAAGGTTTTCAACCTTTAAATCTAGGTCGTTTATGGTTTCTGAAAGGCCCGCTGCTGCTTTTGCATTTGCAGCCTTAATGGCAGCTTCTTTATTTGCGGCGGCTTCCGCAGCTTCTTCCGCAGAAGTTTTGCCCCCGAAGATTTTTGCCCCTGCATCTTTAATAAATGAAAATAATCCCATAGTTTTTATTTTTTATAATGGAAAGTTAATAGCTATGAATTTACGAAAATTTTCATGTTCAAACAAGATGCATGCGTTAATTAAACTATAAGAAAATACCTTTTGGGCATTTCTTTGCCGAAGAAAAATAAAAAACCGCTTTTTCCAATAAATGAAAAAGCGGTTTTTTCAAAATAACCAACCAAAAAAATCAACTAACCTAACTTAATTTTTATACCACTATAACGGAAAGTTCCCGTACTTCATTGTATTTTAAATCATAATCTATTGTTAAAGCAGGGTTTATACATTTGTTCCTTATACAGGATCAAAAAACAAAATCGTAACTTATTGATAATTAATTAATAATATCTTGTTTTAAAAATTAGTTACATTTGGCGTCAAATTGAATGCAAAAAGTATGGACAATACTATAAAAGTGGCTGTTTTGGGTGGTGGTAGTTGGGCTACGGCACTCGTTAAAATGTTGTGTGAAAATCTGGATGAAGTTGGTTGGTACATGCGGAGTTCGTATGTGAAAGACCATATTTTAAAACAACAGCACAATCCTAATTACTTAAGCTCTGTCGAGTTTGACACTAAAAAGCTCAAGCTTAGCAATACCATAAATGCCACGGTTGAATATGCAGATTATTTAATCTTTGCCATTCCTTCTGCTTTTTTAAATGAAGAGCTTAGCAAATTGTCGGTCTCATTGGAGGGAAAAGTTATATTTTCGGCAATTAAAGGGATTGTTCCCGAAAGCGGATTAATAGTCGGTGAATATTTTCACGACCTGTACAATGTGCCGTTTAATAATATTGGTATTATTACGGGGCCGTGCCATGCCGAGGAGGTTGCCCTGGAGAGGCTTTCGTACTTAACCGTAGCTTCTTCTGATGAGAAAGTGGCCAAGGAAATGGCCAATAGGCTTTCCGGGCCCTACATCAAAACAAAGATCAGCGATGATATTATAGGGACCGAATATGCCGCGGTACTTAAAAATATCTATGCCATTGCTGCGGGGATTGCCCATGGGTTGGGTTATGGCGATAACTTTCAAGCGCTTTTAATGAGCAATGCCATACGGGAAATGAAACGGTTTATTAAACGTATCCATAAAATGAAGCGTAACATAAACAATTCGGCTTATTTAGGGGATCTTTTGGTAACTGGGTATTCGGTTTTTAGCAGAAATAGAATGTTTGGCAACATGATAGGCAAAGGCTATACCGTAAAAAGTGCCATGATGGAAATGAATATGGTTGCAGAAGGGTATTATGCTACCAAAAGTGCACATATTATTACATCTAAACAAAAGCGAAAATCTAAAACGCCCATAATCGATGCCGTTCATGCTGTTTTATACGAAGGAAAAGACCCAAAAAAAACTTTTTTGAAACTTACCGAAAAGCTGGATTAATATGCTAATCTTTATAGGGGGGAGCCTGTACATTACAGAAAAGTGAGTCCGATTTTTCGGTTCAATTCCTGTTCAAAAATTCGGATTAATATTGAAAGCTGGATGTTTCCTTTTCCGTTTTCAAGTTTGGAAATGTAACTTTTTTTTGTTCCTGCTCTTTCTACCAATTGTTCTTGTGTGAGTTTCGCTTCTTTGCGTGCAGCTTTCAGCATTTTTGAAGGAGTTAATATGCTATTTTAGCTTGTTTCGGTATTTTTTTATTCACCTATGTCATATCTGTCTCCACGAGTTGTCGGTTCAGAAATTACTATAAACGCTAAATTTTCTGATTGATCATTCCGTATACGGTGTTTTGTTTTCGGGGGGATGTGTATTCCTTCTCCATTTTGTACTTCTATTGTTTCATTTTCTATTTCGAAGGTTGCCTTTCCGCTTAAAATTCTAAAAAATTGCTGGGAATTATTATGATAATGTTTTTTCTCCTGAGTGTTCGGTGGCATGGATTCCTCAATTATACTTAGACTTTGGGACTTTACCAAATGCCATCCGCTACAATTTTCTCCCCAAAAATAATGTTCGCTATTTTCTTTAGATTTTTTCATTTGGAAGTTTTTTAAAATGCACCACAATCATCGTATATATAATTAATTGCTCACAATAGAATGTTTTTTTATGAGGTTGTTAATTTCAATTCTATAATTGTTTATGGTTTCATCAGTTGCGTTAAAAAGTTGCTGATATTCTTCAAGAATTACCGGCAAATAGGTTTTTACGCTTTCTATGTTAAAATACAAACGGCCGGTCCTTCGGATAAAAAAATCCAGCGGATTTTGTAAAAGCTCATGTTTTGCGGTAAAAATAAATTCGGCTTTTATCATTTTTAACCAAGGGTCATTATCTGAAAAAGTACGGTAATATTCCAAAATTTCACCGCATTGTTTTCCGTATATGGAAACCAGGTAATTTATATCGCTTTTTGTAAACCCATCGCTGGCAAGTTGCTTTTCAAGTATTTTTTTGTATTGCGTTACTTCGGTATAATTTTTCCAGGGGCCACCGCAGAGGGAAATACTGTCGGTAGTACATTTTTTAATTTTTTGTTTGCTGTCTTCTTCAATTCTTTTGGCAATTTTATCAACGGCCCTTTCTGCCATTTTTCGGTATCCGGTAAGTTTTCCGCCGGCAATACTGACCAAACCTGTTGAGGATACAAATATTTCGTCTTTTCTGGACAGTTCAGAAGGCGATTTTCCATCCTCATGGATAAGTGGCCGCAACCCCGCCCAAGACGATTCTATATCGTTTAGGGTTAAATTAATTTCTGGAAACATATGGTTTACAGCTTCGATAAGGTATAATGCATCGGCAATATCTGGAAACACTTCGTTTTTGTCTTCGGTATAATTGGTATCTGTTGTTCCCACATAGGTAATTTTTCCACGGGGAATGGCAAAAATCATTCGTCCGTCGGGGACATCGAAATAAATGGATTGCTTTACGGGGAGTTTTTCGTATGGAAATACCAAATGGATGCCCTTGGTAAGATGCAAGCTATCTCCTTTTTTCGAGTTATTCATTAACCGTATATCATCTACCCAAGGGCCTGTTGCATTGATGACATATTTTGAACGGATGTTATATTTTTTGCCATTAATGGCATCGGTTACGCAAACGCCTTTTACAAGCTTATCTTCATACAAAAAATCATCCACTTTAGTATAATTAATAGCGGTTGAGTTATATTGAAGCGCTGTTTTAATGTTTTCCAGTGTAAGCCGTGCATCATCTGTTCTATATTCGGCATAATAACCGGCGCCTTTAAGTATTTTTTTGGGAAGTAAGGGTTCTAGTGCCAGTGCTTCTTTTTTATCGAGCATTTTTCTTTGGTCGTCGTCCTCTACTTGGGCGAGGATGTCGTAAACTTTCAATCCGATGGAAGTGAGCCATTTTCCATAAGACCCTTTTTCTACCAGCGGGAGCAGCATTTTTTCGGGAATTACCAAATGGGGTGCCAAATTATGCACAACGGCACGTTCGGTCCCTACTTCCCTTACCAGCCAAAAGTCGAATTGTTTTAAATAGCGTAACCCGCCATGAATAAGTTTGGTAGATTTACTGCTGGTTCCAGAAGCAAAATCATCTTTTTCTACCAATGCTGTTTTAAGTCCGCGGGAAGCAGCGTCCAACAATATGCCTGCTCCGGTTATCCCGCCTCCAATAACGATGAGGTCGAAAGTGGTGTTTTGTATGGTAGAAACAATTTTATCTCTATCGAGATTGGAGAAGCTTTTAGCTTTCATTTACAGTTTTTTACGGTATGAAAGTTACAAATTTTTGCGCACTAAACGTGTTTCGATAAGTGGTGCAAAAGAAAGTTTTTATGTTCTATCAACTTCAATAGAAATGCTTTTTTCGTTCCCAAAAGAGTCTATAACGGTTATTGTATGTTTTCCGGGGGCAGGGAGTATTGCCACTTCGTGAAATGTTTTTGTTTCCCCAATATAGGTTTCGTCTAAATACCAAAATACAATGGCATTGCTTTTTGGATGCGCAATCCTGCAAATAAGTTCGTTTGTCTTTCCTTTAAAATTTTTGGTAAGTACAATCTTGCTATGGTTTTTTGGGTATATAAAATCCAATAAATTTTCGTCGTTGTTTTGGCAACCAAATTTTACGGGCGGCAGACTTTTATAATTGGCGTTGGTGTTTTTGTAATAATATTCCATTAACGGCGGAAGTTTAAACCAAGGTTCTGTAATCATTTTTTCCATGGGATAGCAAGAAGCGTTCACGCGAAATTGCCTTTGTTGGTCCAGATGTACCAGTTGGTGATAGGGGCAAACCTTAAACCTTGTGCCAAAATTGGGCACTTGTAGTTTTTTGGCTGGGCAGATGGGCGAGGCCAAAAAGCCGCTATTCTGGCAAACGGTTACTTCTGTTAAGGCATCAAAAGGGGTTGTAAACCATGCGGTTTGCGGTAAAATATCAAAAACGTCAAAAAGAATAGGGGCTGCGCTGTTGATGCCGGTTAATAATGGCCTGCCCTCACCATCGGCATTGCCAACCCAAATACCAACCGCATATTTTTTTGTAACTCCTATTGCCCATGCATCACGGTTTCCGTAGCTGGTGCCTGTTTTCCATGCAATTTCTTTAGAAGAATCGAAAAACTCCCAGGCTTCATCGCCTTCGGGACGGTTTACCTCTTTTAGGGCATTTAAGGTTAAAAAAAAACTGCCGGCATCAAAAATTGGTTTTTCCATTTGAAGCGTACCAAAATCTGCTTTTCCTTGCTGAAGGAATACTGGCTCTATAAATTCATTTGAATAATATTCACTGGATGTTCCGGTATAATGGTTTACCGTTGAAGCAATCCCGGCATAGGCCTTGCACAAATCCCACAAATTGCTTTCGGCCCCGCCCAGAATGAGGGATAGACCATAATAATCGGCAGGTTTGTCAATGTCTTTTTGTTTAAAGGCATATAGTTGCTCCCTAAACTTATCCAATCCGTATTCCTGTAAAAGGCGAACCGCGGGAACATTGAGCGATTTTGCCAATGCTTTTTTTGCTTGCACTGCCCCCGAATACTGTTCGTTATAATTTTTTGGGCTGTAACCTGCAATTTGTGTAGGTATGTCGGCAACCAAGGTGTTGGGCAATAATTCGCCGCTATCAAGCATGGCTGCATATAAAAAGGGTTTTAAAATGCTTCCCGTACTACGGGGTGCCTGAATTACATCTACATCTTTTTGATGCCTTTTGGTAGTGGGGGCATTGCCAACATAGGCAAGGACTTTTCGTGTTTCTATATCAAGGACCAAAACGCCAATATTGTATACCTGGTTTTGTTTAAGCACCTCGTAATGCCTTTTTACAATGTTATTTACCTGTTTTTGAAGCGTATAATTGATGCTTGACCTTAATTTTTTTCCTTTATATTTAGAGGAGGCGAATTGTAAAAAATGCGGGGCTTCTTGGGGCAAAGGATAAGGTTTTTGCGGAAGTACTTCCGTAATAGCTAAGCGGAACGTTAACGAGTCTATAATATTTTCTTGGTATAGTTTTTCTAATAACCGGTTTCTTTTTTTAAGCAACCGCTTTTTGTTTTTTCCGGGATAAATTAATGAAGGGGCATTTGGTAATACGGCCAATGTTGCACTTTCTGCCCAGGAAAGCCTACTTGGAGCCACCCCAAAATAACGCCAAGAAGCAACTTCCAGTCCTACCACATTTCCTCCAAACGGGGCATGTGCCGCATAGAGGTTTAAAATTTCATCTTTTGTATACTTTATTTCAAGGCGCGTAGCTTGTATCAACTCAATGAATTTTTCAAAATAGGTCCGCTGTTTTCCTTCCCGGGAAAGCCTAATAACTTGTTGGGTAAGGGTACTTCCGCCACGTACAATTTTTCCCGACTTTATATTGGCATACAGGGCTTTTGCAATAGATGCCGGATTAAACCCGGGGTGGCTGTAAAAATACCCATCTTCAAACTGTATAATGCATTGTTTGAATTTTTCAGGCAGAGTGTCGCTTATCGGGAAGCGCCATTGCTCGTCATCGGCAATTCTGGCACCTAATAATTGACCATCTTCACTTTCTATAACCGTAGATGTGGAATCGGTAAAAAGTACTTTTGGAAGGCAAAAATAATAGCATACAAGCAAAACTATAACGGCAATACTTTTTATGCGATGCTTTACAAATAATAACTTGCCAATATCGCTAAGAAGTTGTTTTATAAATGCCCTCATTTTTTAAGTTCAATTTCTTATTGCCAGCTGAATTTTATTGAACTACTTCTACCCATTTACCTTGTGTTCTTACCATAAAATCATTGTCGTACATAGCTTCGCATTGTATTCCCGGTAAATAGTACTTGCCTAAATATGATGCATTTAACAAAATACGGAATGTTTTACTTTCGTTCCCTTTGAGGTCAAAATAGAAATTGGAACGGTCGTCTCTTATATCGGTATAATTTGCATCGTTGTCGGCAAAAGAACCAAAATCGGTAAAACGGGTGTTTACAATTTCCCATCCGCTAGGGAATATTTCTGTAAGGGCAACATCCTTTATGGCATCGCCCTTGGCATTGGTAATGGTTACCTCGGCAATAAAATTTGTGCCTTGTGTAAGTTTATCTATAGCAATGTTTTTACCATCGCGGCCTTTATATGCTACAATTGCTTTAAGGTTGCGTTGTTCTGTTTTTTCTTCCCCAACAGGGAGTTTTCCGGTAGAGATTACACGTACAAACAGGGTTCCGTCTTTTTTGTTTTCTATGTTGACGGGATTGCTCCCCTTATGGATTTCAAGTGCTCTGTTTGCCAATACCTTTTCGGTTTCTACCTTATTGTTACTACCATTTACCGTAAACGATGCAGTAATGCCTTTTCCTCCTATATATTCGGCAAACTTAGCCATGGAAAGCAAACAATATGCAGTGGTTTGGGTGCTCATCCATTTTTGAGATGCCAGGTTCTTGGCCACGGTCTTGGCTATTTGCTGTGCTTCGTTTTTATTTTTAAGGAGCACAAGGGTTTCTAGTGCCATGGCTTCATTTCTTTCGGTAGAACCATATGTGTAATAATCGTATTTAACAGGCTCGAAGCTAATATTTGCCTCTTTAAAAATAGATGTAGCTGCCTGTTGTTGGCCAATAAGGGCATATGCAGCTGCCAATCTATGCTTGGCTTCATTAGAGATGCTAGGTGTTTCCCGTAAGCGGTTCATGGAAGAAACGTCGGGGTTTCCTGCCAGAGCCAATGTATAAAGCCGGTATGCTTGGTTAAGGCTCGAGCTGTAATCGGAGTTTCGCCATTGTTTTGCCAGTTGTTGTTGGTATTGTGTCCATTTCGATTTAAAACCAATGGGAAGCACATATCCTTTTTGTTCGGCTTCCAACAAAAAATGTCCGGCGTACGATGTTCCCCATTCATTGGCTTGGTTTTGTCCCATCCAATACGAAAAACCGCCATTTGGCAACTGGAAATTGCTCAACCTATTGATTGCTTTTTCAATATTTTGCTGAACTTTCTTTTTCTTATCAAAGGTCAAATCAAAAATATCGTTCAAATATAGTTGTGGAAAAACAGAAGACGTTGTCTGCTCAACACATCCGTGCGGGTATTGAATGAGGTATTGCAAACGGCCCGTGAAATTCATGGGCGGAAGCGTAGAAAATTCTATTTGTGCACTGTTACTGCCATCAATCCCAAAAGTTTCTAGGGCAAATTCTTGTTTGGCACCTGCTTCTAAAGTGATATCCTTTACGGAAGTTGTAAACGGATTTGGATTTACCACATCCAGTTCTAATTTATACGAAGCCTTTTCTCCGTTGGAAGTGGCTTGGACCTCTACTTCGCCAATACCTGTAATTTGATTTACCTGTACATCAAAATACACCATTTGTTCATCGGGCTGGCTAAAAGAAATAGTTTTACTACTTTCGCCAATAATCTTATAGGCTTTGTTCTTTTTAATGCTCACGGTCACATTTTTAATGTTTTTTTCCATGGCAAAAACCGTTACCGGTAAAGTAACTGTTTCTTTGGGCGTAATTTTTCTTGGTGCCGAAGCCAATACCATTAATGGTTTTTTTACAGGCGTTGTTTTTTCGGTAATTCCGTAGGCATTTTCACTAATATTTCCAGCAATTACCATTGTCCTTACCGAACCAATATATTTTGGAACGCTAATGGTATGTGTATTTGTTTCACCTTCTTTTAACTGATAGGGGCCTAAATATACCACCATGGGTTTGAACCGGTTGGCTTTTTTGTTTTTTGCCCCAGCAGCCATGCCATCTCCACCAATACTGAAAATTTGATCGATACGGCCACCAAATGCGCCAATAATATCATCGTATACATCCCAGGTTTTTACGCCTAAAGCCTCCCGGGCAAAAAAGGTATCCCACGGATTTGGAGTTTTAAAACGGGTTAGGTCCAGCAGCCCTTCGTCTACAACGGCAATGGTATATGTCATTGGCTTGTTGTTGCTTTCGCCGACCTTAATTTTAAAACGTTCTTCCGGTTTCAAACTATTGGGCATGGTAATGGTAGGCTTTAAAATTGTTTCCGGGTTGTTAACCGTTATCGGAATTACACCATACATACGAATGGGGGCATCGTTTACCGTAGAAGCATGGGGTTGGATTAACGAAATGTGTATATAAATGTTCGGAGTATATAATTCTTCAATCGGCAATTCAAATTTAGTTTCGTCTTTTTCAGGGATTACCCACATGGATTTAAGCACTTCGCTTCCGTTTTCTACGGTTACCAAAGCTCTACCGCCTTCACTTGAAGGAAAAATAACCGTTGCTTTTTCCCCAACGTTGTAGGTATCTTTATCAGAAGAAAAAACAAGCATGGTTGCTGCTTCTGGGTCTTGGTTTTTGGATTTTCCCGCCCATCCCGGCCAATCAAAATAAACTGTTTCTCCAGTGGCATGACCACTTTCGGGGTCTTCTATGCGTACCAAATAGCGCCCCCATTCAGGATATTTTAATTCGAATTTAAAATTGGCTTTTCCATTGGCATCCGTATTGAATGTTGAGGTAAAAACTTCATCTTGGTAATTGCTTCCGTTGAAACTGGAGAGGTTATCTTCTGAAGTATCCCACCACCAGCGCCAGTCTATTTTATAGATGGATACTTTAATATTTTTTACTGCTTTTGGTTTTCCGTCTTTGTCAACGGTTGCCACTTCAAAAGTGTGTTTTTTATCTGTTAAAAGCATATTTCTTCTAGCATCGCCATCGGGAACCCTAAGACCAACGTATGTGCTGTATGGGGAATAGGTTTTAGAAAATACGTCGGTACTAAAATCCCCTCCATCTTCATAAACTTTGGTAATAAAAGTGGTTTTAAGCATTCCGGGAGCTTTTCCTTTTAATTGTGGCACAAGGTTAAAGCTGGCTTTTCCTTCGGCATTTATTTTGCCGTCAAAAACGGTCTGGTCTTCTGTGTTGAACTTGCGCGTGGGGTCGTCAAAAACATAATTCGGGTACCCGTCAAAAGTAGTTTTTGTAGCGGTAAACCTTGTTTGGATATCACTTTTTAAATTTTTGGCAATGGCACCGTGCAACCATATTACCGCCATGTTGCCGTTAATGGGTTTTTGCGGACTTAAAATTTCATCTTCAAAATCGACCTTTATTTTTAAGCGGTTTGGCTTGATGGTTTCAATTTTTAGGCTTTTAGAGAACGAGGCGCCTCCCACTTGTATTTTGGCCAGCCAATTTCCGGTTGGGGCATTGGGGCTGGTTACCACTTTGAAATTATAGAACCCGCCAATGCTGCTGTTTTTTATTTCTTTATGGACAATTTTTCCATAAGGGTCGGTAAGCTCGAATTTTACCGGATGCGATGCTGGAATGGGGCTGTTTTTATCGTTCAGGATAAAATTAAGGAACAAGGTATCGCCAGGGCGCCATACACCACGCTCGCCATATATAAAGCCTTTAAGCCCTTTTTGAAGCTCGGCACCGGAAACATCAAATTTACTTACCGATAAGGCGTTCCCGTCGTTTAGCTTAATGTATGTTTTTTGTTTGTTTCGTTCTGCAATTGCAAAATAGGCAGGAGTTTCGGAATCAAAAATAGAAGTTCCCGATGTTTCGGTAATTACGTATCCAATAGGCTGTTGCTGGTAATTGTAAAAGGTAACTTTGGTGCCTGGCAACGGATTTGTAGTTACAATATCATTGGCACTTACAAAATAACTTTCGTTTTTCCCCTTTTTCACGGTAAGTCCAATATCGCTGGCAATTACATTTGTTTTTATCGTTTTGTCGTAATAATAAGAATTGCTGCACGGATCTTCTCTTTCGTCCCAGTTATAATCGTAGTAATAATCATCGTAATAATAAGAATCGTCTGTGGGGTTCCATTGATTGGTGGAGGCCATTTCTTCATCAAAATCTTCAAAATCATTCAGTTCAAAAGACTCTTTGTCTTCGGGGTCTGTACATGAATAAGCGCTGTATTTTCTTCCAAAGGAAAATTCTACGCGGTAAATGGCTCCTGGGTCGGGGTTAATAAGTTCTCTTAAATCGATGGCATAAGCCCGCCAATTTCCGGTATTTTTGGTAAGGTTGCTCTGTAGCTGAAGCGCCTTTCTGGCAATTGGTCTTGCTACGCTCCTCAGGTTTCCCGTACCATTTAAGTCGTTATTCTGAAGAAACTGCAAGATATTGTTTTTGTATATTTTAATAACCGTAACATCTACCGCTTTTAGGTTTACGGCCTCAAAATTTATTTTTAAGTTATTTGAAGAAGGCAGGATATTGCCACTGCTAAGAAGCCTTACTTGAGGCTTTAGCTGCTCGAAGGCAACTTTTTCACTAAAAATGTTTTTTAGCTTGTAACCATCGGTACTTTCAATTCCTTGAAAGACACTTAGGTTTACACTGCCTTTTATTTGCTGTTGTGGATATACCTTTAAAATATTACCATCGATAATAAATTTTAAATCGTCTGCATTTTCAAGTGTTACAAGCCCTTTTACATTTTGAGATTTTTTAAGCGGATCGGAAAAGTTTATTTCCAGGTATTGGTTTTCGCCTTCATATGTGTTTATGTCTATAATGGTGAAATTGTTTTTCCCGGGAATTTTAATTACGGCATCTCCTTTGTCATGGATTTTTACATTGTTGCCGTCCCAATGGATATCGATTTCAGAATCTTCTTCGTAGCGTTGAATGCTGTCTACTTTAAAAGGGATTTGCGTTCCTTCTTTTACGGTTTCATCAAATTTAATGGTGAGTTCTTTGCCGTTTTGATAGGCCGTTACCAGGTTTTTGGCCGTTTTAAGGTTCATTACATCACTACTGCGGAGGGTCCCGTTGAGGTATTGCCAGTCTTTGTTGTACGACTGGAGATTGTCTGTGGTGATGTTAAATTGTTGTTTAAAGGTTTTTACCTTGAAAGTAAACGTTTCAAGGTCTGAAGAAATGTCGTCGATAAGCGATTCAAGGTCCAACGAAAAAGTATATTCGGTGTCTTGTTTAAAACCTTTTTCAGGAATAAAAGCAATGGTCTGGTTGTTTAGGGCCATTACTTTTCCTTTGGTTTGTGGAGATACCTTTAAAATATCATCATCCAAGACCATATTGTCTTTTAGGCTGCTTACCGGATTTTTTAAAACTACGCGGACATCGCTTTTTGCCGAAATAATCCCCGGGGAAACGTCAGAGATATAGGCCCTGTACTTAAACAGATTTTCTTTTTGTGCTTGGATGTCCTCTTTTTTGTTTTTACAGCCAATAAGTAAGATGGCCAATAGGAAGAAAAGTACTTTTTTGGTTGACATAAAAAATGCTTTATATGAGGTAAAAGTACATCAGAATAAATATTTTTACCCTCTAATTAATCGATTTTTTTATAAATGTTCTGTATGTTTTGCTTTATTCGCCATAAACCCCGATGTATAGTTCGCCTTTGGCATTCATGGTTGCACGGTACATTCCGGCAGTATTAAACTCCATGGCCACATTTCCTTCATGGTCTATGGCAATAATGCCGCCATCGCCACCTAGTTCCGGCAATTTTTGCTGAATAACGGTTTGGGCGGCTTCCTGTAAACTTTTCCCGCCATATTCCATCATGGCAGAAATATCGTAAGCTACAACCCCACGAATAAAGTATTCGCCCCATCCGGTAGAAGAAATAGCGCATGTTTTATTGTTTGCATAGGTTCCCGCACCAATAATTGGTGAATCGCCCACGCGCCCCCAGCGCTTATTGGTCATTCCTCCAGTCGAAGTTCCAGCGGCAAGATTCCCATTTTTGTCCAATGCGGCACAGCCAACAGTCCCAAATTTTTCATCTTTAACATATGGGTCGTAAAAAGCAGTTTTGTCATCATGGTCAAGCGCTACTTTTTCTCTTTCCTGTGCCCGTTTTAAGGTTTTCATTCTGTTTTCGGTATAAAAATAAGAGGAGTCAACCAGCTCGATTCCCTGTTCTTTTGCAAATTGTTCGGCACCTTCCCTTGCAAACATTACATGGTCTGAATTTTCCATAACGGCCCTGGCCAGGTCGATAGGGTTTTTTACCGTGGTTACCCCGGCAACAGCTCCGGCGTTTAGGGTCTTGCCGTCCATAATGGAAGCGTCGAGCTCGTTTTTTCCATCATTGGTAAAGACAGCTCCTTTCCCGGCATTAAAAAGGGGTGAATTTTCCAGAACATTGATGGTTTTTTGAACTGCATCAAGGCTGCTCCCGCCTTTTTCCAAAATAGCATAACCGGTTTTTATGGCTTCTTCCAATTTTGCTTTGTAGGCCGTTTCCATCGAATCGGTCATGTTTTTTTTCAAAATAGTACCGGCACCACCGTGAATAACAATTCCGAAGTTACTTTTATTGCTTTCTTCGGTTGGGGCTGGGCTAGGTTTTTGAGTATTTGAAGGTGTTTTTTGGTTGCAGGACGAAAAAAGCAATATCAGAAGAAAAAGACTAGCAATATTTTTCATGAAACTTCGTTATATTTACGGTATTACGATACTAAAATAGTTTATTCCCAATTCTTTTCCCAACTTCATTACTTTTTCTTTTATAAGAATAATTTCAATTCTTTAAAGGAAATATGAGATTTTACGGCCCCTTTTCTGATACATGACCGTTTAAAACGTATCAGGTATGAAAAAATATATTTTTGCAATATGCATTGTAATGTTGTCGTGCTCTAATGAAGAAGTGGGGGAATTGGAGCAGGAATATGTTACGGCCAACACCAATCCCGAGCTTGAAGCCGCCGTTATCGATGAGGTAAACAAGTATAGAAACAAAGAGGGGTTGAACAGTTTGGAATACGATGCCAGTATTTATAAATATGCTGCCGAGCAAACCCAATATATGGTAAGTACCGGAAATATAAACCATAATAATTTTGAAGGTCGGGCAACACTTTTATCAAAATCTACCCAGGCTGAAGCGGTCTCAGAGAATGTGGCCAAAAATTATCCGGATGCCCAATCGGTTGTATCGGGTTGGATTTCCAGTAAAGGGCATCATAAAAATATAATTGGCAACTATACACATACGGCAGTTTCGGTTGCAAAAGATGCCAAAGGGACATTGTATTACACGCAGATTTTTTACAAATCGCCGTCCAAATAAAATCAATATCAAAAAAAGCAGACGTTATTTTCTTTCTTAACGGGGAGTTGATTAATTTTAAATAAAATTTTTGTTGTTTAAATAATCAATGTTCAAAAAAATGGCTATCAAAAAACCTTTCAATTTAAATAAATGGGTAGAAGAAAACAGGGATCTGCTGAAACCGCCCGTGGGAAACAAAAACCTGTACAAAGAAGCCGATGACTATATCGTTATGGTGGTTGCCGGGCCAAATGCCCGTAAGGATTACCATTATAACGAAACCGAAGAGCTTTTCTATCAAATCGAGGGGAATATAGAAGTTCATGTACAGGACGGGGGTAAAAAGCACATAATGAAGCTTGGCCCGGGAGATATGTATCTGCACCCCGCCAAAGTACCGCATTCTCCCATACGCAAAGAAGGTTCGATTGGCCTTGTGGTTGAACGGAAACGAAAAGACCTCCATATTAAAGATGGGTTATTGTGGTATTGCGATAATTGCAACCATAGACTTTATGAGGTTTATTTTCCTTTAAACGACATTGAAAAAGATTTTTTAAAACATTTTAAGCATTTCTATAACGACAAATCTCTTAGGACCTGTGATAACTGTGGAACCGTAATGCCCGTTGACGAACGATATGTGGTAGGAGAAGATTAGGTTTTTATACTTGCGTCCAGATAGTTTATTGTTTTCTTCTGATATACCAAATAAAGTACCCCGTTATAGATAGAAAAGGCCCCGATAAACCAATAAAAGCATATAGTATTTTACCAAAAATCCCGGCATATTGACCAAAGTGTAAGGGTAAAATCATGCTGTTGAGCTTATATACTAATGGCTGTTCTTTGGTTTTTACAATTTGTTCAATGGCCCCGGTTGCATAATCTAACTGGATTTTGTTGTAGTACTGGCTATAAAAAAAAGGATCGTTGGCAAATGTTCCGTTTACGGTTATGGTCCCTTCTTTGGTCGATGGAAGCCGGATATAGGTGGCGTTAAAATCGGGAGTATTGTCTTGAATGTTTTTCAGAGATTTTTCTAAAGAAGCTGTTACTAAAGGCGATGCTGGGGTTTTGGCAGTAACCATGCCAGACTGGACTACTTTATAGGCCAAAAATATTCCTGTTATCACTAAAATTAAATTCAATATTAGTGCCCAGACCCCAACATACCTATGCATGGCAGAATAAAAAGAACGTTTGTTGGCAGTTTTGACCTTTGTTTTAAACAACAGTGTTTTTATAATTACTTTTCGGTACAATACAATGCCCGTGAGTATGGACAATAAAAAACATATGCCTGCAAACAAGACCAAAAACCTACCAATTAATCCAGCATGCAAAGAGTAATGGAGCTTTAAAAGCCATTTGGTAAAAAGGGCATTTTCGTCGATATTGCCTATTATGTTGCCTGTTTCCGGATGTACGAATACCAATCTTCTGGCGTCTGGGCGCCTTATATTAAAAACAATGGTTTCTCCCTTTTTAAAATGAATAATACGCGTATTCCAGTTGGGAAATTCCTGTTGGATATTGGCAATGGCCAAATCGAGATGTAAAACATCTGATGAAGCATCAACTTTGCACTCTTTAAATGTTTTGGAATCGAAATCTTCGTTAAAAATTAAAATAGAACCGGTAATTCCTAGAATGCATAAGAAAATACCGGCTATAATTCCGAAAACAGAATGATATTTTAAAAGTACTCTGTTGTTCACAAAAGATGTTTTACATTAAAGGTTTACAGTTAAAGAAAGATTGAACTGCGTTCCGTTGGCTTTTATGTAATCTCCGTCCCTCGCGGCCCATTGAGCTATTAAATTGTAATAATCTTCGTTGAATAAATTTCTTATACCCAGCCCTATTTTGGTTGAAGGAGTTAGCTGGTAATGCGAGGTTAGGTTTACAATATTAAAACTTTCCACTGGACCTTTTCCGTAGGTATAATCTCCGTTATCGTTTGGATCAAATTTATTTCTATCACCGCTGTAGATATAAGATAGTCTTACATCAAATTTGTTCTGCCAATTGTAAGCCAGATAAGTTACGGTCTTTATGGGTGGTATTCTGTCGCCGCCCATGTATGTGTTGTAATTTCCATTGTCTTGGCTGTCAATTTTACCTTCGGTATACGATACGGAAGTACCAAAATCCAGATTTCGTAGCAATTCGGTGTCCAGGGCAAGTTCAAACCCATAAACTTTTTCGGGCTGGCGTAAAATTTCAAAAGCACCGCTTTCGGTTTCGCTGTATGTTGAGCCTAAATCGGAGGTGCTTATAAAATATGCACCGCTTAAGCGGGTTTTCCCTAGCCGGCTATTAAAACCAACTTCGTAATTATTGGCAATAACGGCTTCAGAATTAATCTGACTAACCGTATTTTCGGTGGCAGAGCGCAAAGTTCTGCCCAGGTCGGCTATAGAAAAACTCTGCGAAAAGCTAACAAACGGTTTAAAAATAGACCATTTGTTGTATCTTAATCCAACATTAAATGTTGTTGCGTTATAATCCAGTTCACCGCCTTCAATAGCCACGCCGCCACTGTTTGGCGTTGTCTCCCCAAGATTGTATCTTTCAAGGGTTACATAGCTCGGGATGTCTATTTTAATGTTTTCGAAACGGATTCCCGCCTTAAACACAAAGTTGCCATATAGGGTTTTTAATTGTGCATAAGGGGCAAGGTTTTTCATGTCCATTTCCGGAACCCATGCACGGCCATCGACCAGCAGTTGAGAAGTATTGTCGTTTAGTGCATCCAAGCCATACAATAAATCGCCAGTTACGCTTCCGAAGGCATAAGAGGTTTTAAAATTAAAACGGGCCCCTTTTTTAGTTGAAACAATACTGGATTGTCCGCCGTCGTACCCAAGATTGGGGTCGTAAAAACTATCGGTATACCCATAAACGGTTTTAAAATCCTGAAGATAAAGATTCAACCTAAAATCAGTGTTCTTAAAAATCTGTTCATAATCATAGGTAAGTTGTACATTGTGGTTGTAACGATTTCCTTGGTCTTCGCCCGGATCTTCGCCAAGTACACCAATTGTGGGGGTTACCCCATATTCTCCTAATTGGGCAATATATTGCGTGTCTTGATTGCTGCTGAAATAATTATACATCAACTCAATAGACTGTTTGTCTGTAATAGAATAATCTATCTTTCCAAACAAACTGTATTGGCTGGTTTCCCCCAAGCCATAATAAGGAGACATAACAACTCCGTCCGAATCTTTGTAGACACCGGTCTGCCTAAAACTTCCGCTGGCAACATATTTTATTTTGTTGAGGTGGCCAGCAAAAGTTTGAGTAATGTTTGAGCCTACGGTATTGTCGATATCTACCAACGAACCTTCTGCGCCAATGGTTGTCGTGCTTTCAATTTTTTTTCCGGTTTTAGGTTTTTTCGTGATGTAATTTAAAATTCCGCCATCGGCACCATTCCCATAAATGGCGGTAGCGCCTTTTATAACCTCTATGCGTTCTATGGTGCTTGGATCAATAGTATTAATGTCCCTGCCGCCCCTTCTTAAAGGCGTAGATTGCGGAATCCCATCTATTAGCACAAGCATGTTTCTACCCCTAAGCGTTTGGCCTACGCTACTGGTTTGGTTTGTGCTGAGTGCTATCCCTGGAATTTCGGTCAAAACATCGGCTACGCTATTACTGGTCTGGGCAAGGGTTTGTACTTGTCTGGAAGATAAAACTGAAACCGATGAAGGTACTTCGTCCAGTGTTTCGCGCGTCCTGTTGGAAGTAATTACAACTTCATTTAATTCTTCCAATGTTTCATTCAGTATTATGTTAAGTTCGAGTCTTGAAGAAGAAACAACATTTATTTTTTTACTGATGGTTTCATAACCTATGGCCGAAAACTGTAGCGTATAACTTCCGTCTTTGGGCAAAGCTATTTCGTAATCCCCATTATTATCTGTGGTTGTTCCCTTTTGGGTTTCCTTTACCAAAACAGATACATACGGAACCGAAATGTTATTTTCGTCGGTTACATTTCCATTTACTATTGGCTGTTGGGCGTAGCCTAAGCTAGCCATTAACAGGCAAAGCAGGACAATATGTTTCATTTACTGTTTTTATTTAGATTGCTTTAAAATAAGAAGCAAAAATACTATCATTTATTCACCCGCCAAACCATTTATAAGTATTTTTGAAGGATACAAAGAAATTTTACAAGAGCTAGTATAAACTCAAAATGAAGGTTTATAGATAGATATGAATGCTTTCCATAAAGAATTCATATATTTAGTGAAATTTGAAACAAAAACAACATAAAAAGTTATAAAAATGATGATTGAAATGACTTCAAAAATATCTGAAACATTACAACAACTCGGTCTGGAAACCATTAACAACGGAACTTCAACGGGAAGCAACTGGTTTTCTGGCGGTAGCGCAATTGTTTCTGTTTCTCCGGTTGATGGGCAAACCATTGCACAAGTAAAAGCAACTACCAAAGAAGATTATGAAAAAGTAATAGGCACGGCCGAAAAGGCCTTTAAGGAATGGCGTAAAGTTACGGCCCCACAAAGAGGGGAGGTGGTTAGGCAATTTGGAGACAAACTCCGGGCAAATAAAGAGGCGCTTGGTAAATTGGTTTCCTATGAAATGGGAAAATCTTATCAAGAAGGTTTGGGAGAAGTACAGGAAATGATAGATATCTGCGATTTTGCAGTTGGGCTTTCGCGCCAACTTCATGGTTTAACCATGCATTCGGAGCGCCCAGGGCACCGCATGTACGAGCAGTGGCATCCCATGGGGGTTGTAGGCATTATTTCGGCATTTAACTTCCCTGTGGCCGTATGGTCATGGAATACTGCCCTTGCATGGGTTTGTGGCGATGTGTGCATTTGGAAACCATCAGAAAAAACCCCGGTTGTCTCAGTTGCTTGCCAAAAATTAATTGCAGAAGTGCTTAAGGAAAACAACCTTCCGGAAGGAATATCGTGTTTAATTACAGGAGACTATAAAGTAGGCGAGTGGCTCACCGACGATAAAAGAGTACCATTGGTTTCGGCTACGGGATCTATACGCATGGGGAAAATAGTAGCGCAGGCAGTAGCGGCCAGATTGGGGAAATCGTTGTTGGAACTTGGCGGAAACAACGCCATTATTGTTACCCCCGATGCCGATATTAAAATGACGGTTATCGGTGCAGTATTTGGTGCGGTTGGAACTTGCGGGCAACGTTGTACTTCCACCAGAAGATTAATTGTACATGAAGCTGTTTACGAAGAAGTTAAAAATGCCATTGTAGATGCCTATAAACAGCTAAGGATAGGAGATCCGTTGGACGAAAACAACCATGTTGGCCCATTGATCGATAAAGATGCCGTAAACAATTATTTAGACGCCCTTAAAAAAGTACAGGAAGAAGGTGGGACTATTTTGGTTGAAGGTGGCCAGCTTGAAGGAAATGGTTACGAAAGCGGTTGTTATGTCAAGCCCGCAATTGCCGAGGCAAAAAATGATTATAAAATTGTACAGCACGAAACTTTTGCACCCATTTTATACTTAATGAAATACAACGGAAGCATAGAAAATGCCATTGAACTACAAAACGGGGTTGTTCAAGGACTTTCTTCGGCTATTATGACCAATAATTTACGGGAAGCCGAGTATTTCTTGTCGCATCAAGGCTCGGATTGTGGAATAGCAAATGTAAACATAGGTACCAGCGGAGCAGAAATTGGTGGTGCATTTGGCGGTGAAAAAGAAACCGGCGGCGGCCGCGAAAGCGGTTCCGACGCTTGGAAAGTTTATATGAGGCGACAGACCAACACTATTAATTATACCATAGAGTTGCCTTTGGCACAAGGAATTAAATTCGATCTGTAGGAAACCTCACAGGATATTAGATAAAATTCAAAAAAAAGACCGCCACAATTTTTTATTTGTGGCGGTCTATATATTTTTATAATACCCCGTTTGCCTCGACCCACTTAAAAATATGGGGATCTTGTGGAACTGCCATTCTTTCGGAAATCCTTTTTAATCGATCGGGTAAAGCAACCAGGTAATCCCTGGCTTTTTCGGCCTTATCGTTTAATTCCCTTACTTTGTCGATTTCCCAATATTGGTTAAGTCGCTGTAGAATATCTATATAATCAAAAGTGGTGTAAACGCCCAGTCTTTGTGCGGCATTCGAGAAATTTTCGAAGGCACTCCCAATTTGGTCGCCAGATTCGCGTACAAACTGTGCAGGCATAACAATTTTTCTTTTCATCATATCTGCAAAGGCAATCATTATTTCGCTGGGGTCGTAATCAAAAATAATTTTCACAAATTCACGATAGGCCAAATGGTGCCTCATTTCATCGCCCGCAATAACGTTGCACATTTTTGCCAGCATTTTATTGCCTCTTTTTTTGGCCAATTGCCCCACTCTTTTATGCGAAATATTGGTTGCCAGTTCTTGAAAAGACGTATAAATAAAGTTTTTATAGGGGTCTCTTCCGGTTCCAATATCAAAACCATCGGCAATCATGTGCTGCGTGGTTTTTTCAATTTCTTTCATGTCAACACGGCCAGACAGGTATAGGTACTTATTTAAAACATCCCCGTGCCTATTTTCTTCGGCAGTCCAGTGGCGTACCCATTTAGACCAGCCGTTACGGGCATGTTGGTCTACGCCTTCAACATCCATTAACCAAGATTCGTATGTGGGAAGTGCTTCTTCGGTAATGGTGTCGCCAACCAAAACTACCCAAAAGTCGTACCCAAGTTCTTGGGCTTCGCCTCTTATCTGCCTTACTTCTTCATAAAAGTTTTCGCTTTGTGAGTCTGGAAGGAAATCGGTAGGTTGCCATATTTGATCTACAGGTATAAGGTACTGTTCCAGAAAAGAGTCTACCCTCTTTTCTATGGTTTGCATTACCTCAAGTCTTATGTTGTGCAGTGACATACTTCTTTATTTTAAAGGTGGTAAATATCGTATTTCTTTATTCTAAACACGAATACTTTTAAAAATTTCTACAATTAATCCTTTAATATCAATTATTTGATTGTTCTTAGTTGTTGATATTCAGTTTTTTAGGTTGGTCTGTTAAATATTTGGTAAGCTAAATAAAATACGCTTAAGAAGTGTGAAAATTTCTTTGGAACCTTAATTAAAGATACAAAATTTTATGCAATCTCATGTTATTTTATAATTATCATAACTGTTTGATATAAAGTTTTTTAACAAAATATGCCATTTATACAAAAAAAAAGTTAAATTTGAGTGTAAGAAACTATTAATCAACCATCTGTAATTATGAAGTCTCTGTACATAATCGGGATCTTGCTCACTATAATCATTGGTTCTTTTTTTAATTGGGTTTTATGTTGTGATATAGTCACCGAGGAAGTGGAAATCGACGAAGTGGTAGTTGTGGAAGAGAAAGCCCCGGTTGTAAATCCGCTTATTATTATAGACAGTACCGGGAGCTTTAATTATGAGGCCAACGATAATTTTAATTTTAACGCTTCCGATTTTATTATTTTAAGGCCGCTTGAACAAGGGGTCGAAGATGGGGTAATGCAATTAAAGGAGTATGTAGGCAACGATGCTTCAAAATTTGTAAATGTTACCGGATATTACGAAAATTCCGAAACCAATAATTCTGCATTTCCAAACTTAGGATTGGCCCGTGCAAATGCCGTAAAAAATCATTTAATAGCACAAGGAATATCATCTAAAAAAATCAATACGTTTGGAGAATTGCAAGACGGGCTTCCAAAACAGGATAGTATATATGTTGGCCCGGTTTCATTTTTAATAACAAACGACGCCAATGTAAAAGATGCCGAACTCATTGTAAAAAATATTAAAGAAAATCCAATCGTGCTGTATTTCGATACCGGCAAGAGTACTATTTCCTTATCGGAAGAACAACGCTTGAAATATCAGGATATCGTTAGGGCAATGGATAAAGTAGACGATGTTTCGGTTTTGATTGTCGGGCATACAGATAATACCGGAAATGCCGAACAAAACATGGTTTTAGGAAAAAACAGGGCCGAATTTATAAAGGCGTATTTAGTTAAAAACGGAATCCCATCCGAAGAAATAGTTACGGTATCCAAAGGACAAGAGCAACCCATTGCAACCAATGATACGGAAGAAGGCCGTGCCGAAAATAGAAGAACCGTAATAACAATAAAATAGTAACACTAACCATCCAAAATTTAAATACATTATGAACTGGTGTTTGATTATCCCGTTAATTGTAGGCCTTATTTGTGCCATATTAGGTTATTTATTAGGAAGGCTATCTTCCGGAAACAATAATGCCGAAATAGATGCCTGGAAGAAAAAATATGCAAAACTGGAAGCCGATCTGGCAGATTGCAGGTCTAAATTATCAACGCAGCCCGCAGTTGCCGTTATTCCTTTTGATGCCGGCCTGGCAAAATCGGTTTTTGGAAAAGCGATTAAACAAGACGATTTAAAAATTATTGAAGGCATAGGCCCTAAAATTGAAAAATTATTTCAAAAGCACGGTATTGTTACCTGGAAGGCCCTGTCTGAATGTAGGGTGGAAAAATGTCAGGAAATCTTAGATTCGGGAGGAAAAGCCTTTGAGATACACCGGCCCGGGACATGGCCAAAACAGGCTCAACTTGCGTATGAAGGTAAATGGGCGGAGCTTTTAAAATGGCAAGACGAACTTAAAGGAGGAAAATAAAACGATAAACTAACCAACCAAAATAAAAGAAGGCATTGTTGAAAAGCAATGCCTTTTTTAGTTTCTCCCTTTTTCATTTGGGTACAGCTCGTTTACATTGTCGCTCTGCCAATATTCTTTGGTATCTACGTCCAGAATGGTAAGCGGACTTTTATAAGCGGCCCCGGTGTCTATGTTCCAAACTTTGTCGATATTTACGGGAATGGTCTCCCCAATACGGATGGTGGGTGTATGCCCAATATAAATTTCGCTGTAATGACGCAACCGTTGCGGATAAAACATGTTGTCTTCTGTTAAGTTTTTATCCATGGCCAGTACCATTTCCCATAAAGAACGGTCCCAATAAGCCATTTTTGGAAAATATTCGTTCGCAACTCCATGCGCATTGGTAAATCCCGCATGTACAAACAACCTGTTTTGCCCATCGATATGATAATTTTCCAACGATTCCAAAAAATTTAAATGAATGCGTAACATTGCTTTGTCCAGTTTATCGTAGGCATCAACAGTTGCCTGCCCGCCATGAAACAGCCAGGCTTCGTTTTTTTTATGCGTTTGAAGCCAATCCAGAAAAAGGGCATCGTGGTTTCCTTTAATAAAAATGCATTTATTGGTATCCCGTAACTCAATTAGCGTATTAATTACCGCCGGCGATTCGCTCCAGCCATCCACATAATCGCCCAAAAAAACAAGACGGTCTTTTGGAGAGACCCCCGCTCTTTCCATAACTTGCTTTAATGCCTTGTAAGCACCGTGTATATCGCCAATGACCAACGTTCTTCCGTTCATTTATAATTTTTTAAAATCAGTTAAACCATATTTAGTGTGAAATTACAATTTAAGATTGGGAATGGGGCTCGGACAATAAAAAAATCTTTTGAAGAATTAATGGCGTAATAAAATAAAGATTATGTGAAAATATAAACAAAAGTAGATGGCATCAGGAGGTAATCTGGCTCTTTTGGGGCTTGGCCGGCTATGAATAATCTACTTTTCTTAAAATACGCAAAGCCTCTTTTAACGAAGCATACACATCTTTGTTGTGTTCTTTTACGTACCAGCGGTAATCTTCCAACATTTGTTTGGCACCGTTAAACCCGTTTAAATAGCAAATTAAGTGCGTGGCAGGAATGTTTTTTAAATCTTTTTCGTCCTGATTGTTTAATGGAAGCCCTTTTTTTAGTTTTTCTAAAATAGTGTTGTTGGTATTAAAAATATGATATAGCATTTTTCTATCGTATTGCGGGGGCTCGAATATCAACGTGCTGTCTATTTTGTATGAACCATTGTCATGAAAACAGATTTCAACCTTTTCCAATGGATAGAACTTTTTATGGTTGTTCAAGCCAAGTTGTACATATTCTGTGGTAGAAAAAGTATTGTCGTCATAATTTATTTCAACTTCATCCAAAGCCGAATAAAATAATTTTACCTGTTCGTTTATAAGTTCAATATCAACCCGGGAATAATATGTTTTATCTTTCACCTTTTTTTCTATGCCCGCCCAGCATACTACAAACTGCTCCTTAAAAACCTTGTAGCTAGAGCTTAAATCGGCGTGTTTGTTGTTCAAAAAATCAATAACCCCGTCCAGGGTAAGCTCGATGTTGTTTTTGGCATGTTGTTCTATTTCGGCAACAATGGCAGAATTGGTATCTTTTATTTCAATATCAAATACTTTGGGCATGCTCATGCTTCCGTCCCTAAAAAAAACAGAACCGCCCCAATATTTCCAGATGTTTTTTTTAAGTGCCGCGAGTTTGCCCGAAGACCTAATGGTAACCAATCCAACCACTTTTCCTTCTGGGAGCTGGGGAAAATAAATGTTTTCATAAGAGACAATGGGGGCATTGTCAATGTAGGCATTTACCAAATTCTGGATTTTACTATCGTCAAAAAAATCGACCCCAACAATTTTATTGTCTTCATCCTCAACGCCCACAACAATAAAAGAATTGTTTTTGGGGTTGGAATTTGCCAAGGCACATAAATGTTTTATAAACTTTGCCTTGCCTTCCTTGTCCCCGATATTTATAAAACGCTTTTTATCGTAAAAACTATTCTCATCGTTGTGAGCCAATAGGTTTTTTACCAAGAGACGTTTATTAATCATAATAGCAATGTATGCATAAAGAGTTCCCTCTAAAGATATAAAGTTGAAGTGTAAAGCAAAAGAACTATGGCATTTTACTTTCTTTTTTCATTATAAATAGGATCCGCACCTTAAAAAAACAGTTGCTAATTTTTGTTTACAATCGTACTGGTGGCCTGGTCGGTAGGCATTACGATAAGGTCGGCAATATTAACATGTGGCGGTCGTGAAATGGTAAAGTAGATTATTTCGGCAATATCTTCAGGAGTTAAAGGCGTAAAACCCTGATATACGGCATTGGCCCGGTCTGTGTCGCCTTTAAAGCGGACCTTGCTAAATTCGGTTTCCACCAAACCAGGGTTTACGGCGCCAACACGTATCCCGTGGGCATGTAAGTCTATGCGCATTCCTTGGTTAATGGCATCTACCGCATGTTTGCTGGCACAATACACATTGCCGCCGGGATATACCTCTTTTCCGGCCGTAGACCCAATATTGATTATATGTCCCGATTTTTGTTGTACCATTCCGGGGATTACCGCCTTAGATACGTACAAAAGCCCTTTTACGTTTATATCCATCATGGCATCCCAGTCGTCGATATCGCCTTTGTCAATAGGCGACAGTCCATGGGCGTTCCCGGCATTGTTAATTAAAATATTTATTTTTTTAAATTCTTCGGGAAGGGTTTTTATGGCCTCTAAAACGGTATCTTTATCCCTTATGTCAAATTGCAGGATGTGCACTTTTACAAAAGTTGAAAGTTCCAGTCTTAAATTCTCAAGTCGGTCGGTCCTTCTTCCGCAAAGAATTAAATCAATGTTATTGTTGGCAAATACTTTGGCCGTGGCCCTGCCAATACCACTTGTGGCGCCGGTAATAAGTGCAATTTTATTTTTCATGCTCATTTTTTTTGCTGAAGGGGTTTATCTTTCTTCTCAAATAAGGTCATCCCGAAATCTGTAAACAGTATCGTTTGCAGTAAGTTAAGGTGATTTTTAAAAATAGAACCCCGTTAATCTAAATTACGGAAAAATATAAAGCATCATTATTTAACAATCAATCTTAACATTCGTTAACATCTATAAGGTGTTAAGCTCCCGTAGATAATAGCAGACCGCTTGCGCAAGGTGTTCTTAAAACTTAAATATTAATTAAATAAACCTATTTATGAAAAATCTTAGAAGATTGTCGAGCAGCCTACTTATGTTATTAGCAATATTATTTGTTGCAACCAGTTGTAGTGATGATGATGATACCAACACAGATATCCCTTCTGATGAAATGTCTAACGTAACCGTGAGGTTAGTAGACGCGCCGGGAGATTATGAAAAAGTAAATGTAGATATTCAAGATGTATTGATAAACCGTACCGATGACGACGAAAGTGGTTGGGAAAGTATCGGGGAAATTAATGCAGGAGTATACGATTTGTTGGAACTTACCGGTGGGGCCAGTGTGATTTTGGCCGAAAACGAAATTCCAGCGGGCGAAATTGAACAACTCCGTTTGGTATTGGGGGACAATAATACCGTAGTAGTTGATGGAGAGGAACTTCCATTGGATACGCCAAGTGCCGAGCAGTCAGGGTTAAAGATCAAATTCGACGATGTTGAACTGGACGGCGGATATTCGTATGAAATTATTTTAGACTTTGATGCCGAAAAATCTGTGGTAGAAGCAGGAGAATCAGGGAAATATATTTTAAAGCCTGTTATCAATGCAAGTACCGAAGTAAATTCGGGTAGAATTGCCGGTGCTGTTGTTCCAACAGATTACCAAGTATTGGCTTCGGTAGTAACCGAAGAACAAGATACCATTACAACCTACACGGACGATAGCGGTATTTTTGTGTTGAACGGCGTGCCTGCCGGAACTTACGAAGTGGTTTTAACCCCCGATGAAGCATCTGGTTATGCTGAGGTAACGGTTCCAGATGTAGCCGTAGAAAACGGTGAAGTGGCCGATATAGGTTCTATCGAGCTGGAAGCAGTAACCGGAGGAAGCATTACAGGAACGGTAATAAATGCCGATACAACCGTAACAGCCTCTGTAATTGTAGATGATGAAGTTGTTTCTGCCGATACAAACGCAGATGGGGCATTTACCTTAGAAGGCGTTCCAGCAGGAACATATATTTTAACGTTAACTCCTGCCGAAGGATCAGCCTTTGGGGAAATGAGCATTGAAGCCGTAGAAGTTGTAGACGGAGAAGCAACCGCCGTAGGCGATATTACCCTTCAATAGTTAATAAACTACAAAAAAAATACTAAGAGTAGCCTAATCTTTAGGCTGCTCTTTATTTTTTAACCAATTGTTAACAGCGTCAGTCTAAATAAATTTTCAATTTGCGTCATATTATTGTTGGTGTTATCTTAACGCCTTAAAAAATTAACATAAATGGAGCAAAATACTACATTAGACATTAATGCTATTAATGAAAAAATAGAAAAAGAAAGTGCTTTTATAGATGTTTTAACCTTAGAAATGAACAAGGTCATTGTGGGGCAAAAGCACATGGTAGAACGATTGTTAATTGGTTTATTGGGGCAGGGACATATTTTACTGGAAGGTGTTCCCGGACTTGCCAAGACACTGGCTATTAATACTTTATCCAAGGCAGTCCATGGTACTTTTAGCAGGATACAATTTACGCCAGACCTCTTACCTGCCGATGTGGTAGGGACTTTGATATACAATATTAAGGAAAACGACTTCTCCATAAAAAAAGGGCCTATTTTTGCAAATTTTGTTTTGGCAGATGAGATTAACCGTGCCCCCGCTAAAGTACAGTCGGCTCTTTTGGAAGCCATGCAGGAAAAACAGGTAACCATTGGCGACGAAACCTTTATCCTGGATAAGCCATTCTTGGTAATGGCCACGCAAAACCCGGTAGAACAAGAAGGGACATACCCGCTTCCCGAAGCTCAGGTAGACCGTTTTATGCTGAAAACAGTAATAAATTACCCTAAGTTGAACGAAGAGCAATTAATTATCCGTGCCAATTTAAAAGGCGAGTTCGACAAGGTAAATCAAGTGGTTACCATCGAACAGATAATAAGGGCACAAGAATCGGTTAGGGAAGTATATATGGATGAAAAGATTGAAAAATATATCTTGGACATCATCTTCGCAACACGTTATCCCGAAAAATATAATTTATCCGAATTGAAGCCGCTCATCAGTTTTGGGGCATCTCCAAGGGGGAGCATCAACTTAGCTACGGCGGCCAAATGTTATGCCTTTATTAAAAGAAGGGGGTACGTAATCCCAGAAGATGTCCGTGCCGTGGTTCACGATGTACTGCGACACAGGGTGGGGATTACCTATGAAGCCGAAGCCGAAAACATAACTTCTGAAGAGATTATAAATAAAATTGTAAACGAAATAGAAGTACCATAAGATTTTGGAACAGTGCACAATGATTTATGGTTTGGGAAATCGCTGGTCGTTAAAATCATAAATCGTAGGTTTAAATCTTAAATCGAAAAATGGATACTAAAGAACTACTAAAAAAGGTTAGGAAAATTGAAATAAAAACCCGCCGGTTGAGCGATCATATTTTTGGCGGCGAGTACCATTCTACCTTTAAAGGTCGCGGAATGACATTTAGCGAGGTGCGCAATTACCAATTTGGAGACGATGTGCGCAATATAGACTGGAATGTTACCGCACGTTACAACGAACCTTTTGTGAAAGTTTTTGAAGAAGAACGGGAGCTTACCATGATGCTGATGGTAGACGTAAGTGGATCCGAGCTTTTTGGGACTACCAATCAATTTAAAAAAGAAATCATCACAGAAATATCGGCTACATTGGCTTTCTCTGCCATGCAGAACAATGACAAAATTGGGTTGATATTGTTTTCGGATAAAATAGAATTATACATACCGCCAAAAAAAGGAAGGTTTCACGTACTTAGGATTATCAGGGAATTAATTGAGTTCGAGCCTGAAAACCACAACACAGATATCAACCAAGCACTTCGGTTTATGTCGAGTGTCAGTAAAAAAAAGGTAATATGCTTTTTGCTTTCAGATTTTATGGCCAACGACTATGAGCAGGCTTTAAAAATAGCCGCCAATAAACATGATATTACGGGCATTAGAATTTACGACGAAAAAGAAGAAAACATCCCAAATATCGGGTTTGTCCAAATGGAAGATGCAGAAACCGGAGAATTAATGCTTGTAAACACCAAATCTAAAAAAGTGAGAGACCAGTACGGGCAACATTATAAAGACCGTGTAAGCTATTTTCAAAACATATTTACCAAAAGCGGTGCCGGGGCACTGAGCAGCCGTGTAGGCGAAAGCTATGTGAAAAAATTATTGGGATATTTTAAACGAAGAGGATAAAAACGATTTTTTACAATAAGAATGACAGATTTGTTTTTTAATAAAAAGGGTGTTGAAATATCATTGCAGGCAAAAGTAAAGGCATTTTTGTTTGTTATGCTTTTTTGTGCCATAACAATGAGTGCTTTTGCCCAGTCTACGCCCCGGGTAAAATCTTCGGTAGATTCAACAACTATTAAAATTGGGGAGCAGGTTCATTTTAAGATAGAAGTTGAAACCGATACTACTGCGCAGGTTATTTTTCCAGAAGGACAGACCTTTATGCCGTTGGAAGTAGTTGAAGTACTTCCTACAGATACGCTTATCAATCAGGATAAATTCAATTTAATAAAAAAATATGCCCTCACTCAATTCGATTCCGGGCATTATACGTTGCCACGCCAGCAAATAATGATCAACAATAAACCCTATTTTACCGATTCATTAAAAATTGAAGTAAATACAGTTGCTGTAGATACTACCAAACAAAAAATGTACGATATAAAAGGGCTGGCGCAAGTAGATAAACCAATGGGCGATTGGTGGAAATGGCTTTTGCTGGGAATTGTTGCGGCGGCCATTGTAGGCGGATTGCTATATTGGTTTGTTTTTAGAAAAAAGCCATTGACCGAAGAAGAAAAAATTGCGCTCTTACCCCCGTACGACCGTGCTTTGGCCGAACTTAAAAAACTGGACGAGTCCAAATACCTTATTCAATCAGAATACAAAGAATACTATACAGAATTAACCAACATTGTCCGTTCGTACCTGGAAGACGATGTCCATATTTCGGCCATGGAAAGCACGACGGATGAATTGATAACAAAAATGGAGCTTCTGCGCGATTCGGGAAGTTTAAAGATCGACGACGATACCATTAAACAATTTAAAAACGTTTTACAAACTGCCGATTTGGTGAAATTTGCAAAATCCACTCCCGAAAATACCATTATTGACAGGGACCGGAAAACCATCGAGCATATCGTTGTAAAAACAAAAGAAGCCTTGCCCGAGCCAACCGAAGAAGAATTGATGGAGCAAGAAGAATACGTAGAAGCTTTTAAACAGAAAAAGAAAAAGCAACAGATTAAATATGCCATTGCATCGGGAGCAGTTGTGCTGGTGCTGGTTTTAGGAGTTTTTATATACAAATATGGCTTTTCCAGTGTAAAAGACTCCGTTTTTGGCCATCCTACCAAATCGTTGCTTGAAAGTGAATGGGTGGGCAGTTCTTATGGTTTTCCCGCTATTTATATAGAAACGCCCAAGGTGTTAAAAAGAGAAACGGGAACACCAAAAGGAGAAGCCCTTGGAACCAATAGTCACCAAGTATTCTCGTCGGGGAGCATGCATAACGGTTTCTTTGTTCAAGTGAGTGTGTCGACTTATAAAAAAGAGGCCGATTTTGATGCAAAGAAAGCAATTGATGCCGCTATAGCCCAAGTAGAAAAGGCGGGGGCAAAAAATATGGTTGTAAAGCAAGAAGGGCTTACCATCCCTACCGGGAAAGAAGGAAATAAGGTTTTTGGTACACTGGAAATAGAAAACCCCGAAACCAGGAAAAACAGAGAGGCCGCCTATATAATTTTAAGTTTTGTGCAAAACGGTGGTTTCGAACAGGTAATTATGGTCTATGATAAGGCCGATTTGTACGCCAATGAAATAGTAAACAAAATTACCAATTCAATAGATTTTAAAACGGAAAGCTAGATGTTTGAGAATGTTCAATTTGTAAATCCACAGTTCTTTTGGTTGTTTTTATTGCTTCCACTGGCTATTGTATGGTATATTTTTAAACGTAAAAAAGAAACGGCTTCCTTAAAAATATCCAGTATAAAAGGGTTTAAGGGATCGCCGTCTATCCTTGCCAAATTAAAGCCGGGCCTGTTTATTTTAAGGTTGTTGGCCTTGGCAGCATTAATTACGGCAATGGCAAGACCGCAAACCGAAGATGTTTCTACCCGTACCAAAACAACAAGGGGGATCGATATTGTTATGGCAATCGATGTTTCTTCGAGTATGTTGGCACGCGATTTGAAGCCTAATAGGCTGGCAGCATTAAAAAAAGTAGCGGCAGAATTTATAAAAGAACGTGTAAACGATCGTATTGGGCTGGTGGTGTATTCTGGCGAAAGTTTTACCAAAACACCCATAACAAGCGACAAGGCCATTGTGTTGAGGTCGCTTAACGATATAAAATACGGGCAGCTTGAAGATGGTACGGCCATTGGGATGGGGCTGGCAACATCGGTAAACCGCTTAAAGGATAGTAAGGCCAAAAGCAAAGTAATAATATTGCTGACAGACGGCGTAAATAATTCGGGTTTTATAGAGCCCCAGACCGCTGCAAGTCTAGCAATAGAATATGGCATAAAAACCTATACCATTGGCCTGGGGAGCAACGGCATGGCGCTTTCGCCAATTGCCTACAATCCCGACGGAAGCTATAGGTACGGAATGAGCAAAGTGGAGATTGATGAAGAGCTGCTTAAAAGCATAGCCGACGAAACCGGTGGCAGGTATTTTAGGGCGACCGACAATGAAAAGCTATCGGAGATTTATGAAGAAATAAATAAATTGGAAAAAACAGATATAGAAGAATTTAAATATTACAATTACCAAGAGAAATTTAGAATGTTTGCTTTACTGGCATGCGGGCTCTTAATATTTGAGTATTTATTGCGGTATACCGTTTTTAGAAGTTTTGTATAGATTATGTATCAATTGGATGAAAAAATATATTTCTATGTGCTGGTATTAATACCGGTACTGTTGTTGCTGTATTTAGGATTTAAATTCTGGCAAAAAAGGACGCAGAAGAAATTTGCAAACCCTATATTACTGGATAAATTAAGCCCAAACAAGTCAACTTTTAAATCGGTTGTTAAATTAGTGCTTGTATTGTTGGCCATAGCATGTTTGGCAATTGCGCTGGTAAACCCTAAAATAGGGACCAAGCTGGAAACTGTTAAGCGGGAAGGGGTAGATATTGTTTTTGCCATAGATGTTTCTAAAAGTATGGCTGCCGAAGACATAGCGCCCAACAGGTTGGAAAAAGCCAAGCGTATTGTTTCAGAAATTATAAACCATTTGGCGAGCGATCGTATCGGCATTATTGCTTACGCTGGTCAGGCACACCCGCAATTGCCCATTACTACCGATTATTCTGCGGCAAAAATGTTCCTACAGAGCATGAATACAGACATGATGTCTTCACAGGGAACTGCAATTAATGAAGCCATCGATTTGGCAACAACCTATTACGACGACCAAGACCAGACAAACCGTGTCCTTTTTTTGGTTTCAGATGGAGAAGATCATTCAGACATGGCGGTAGAATCAGTAGAAAAGGCAACCAAGGCAGGCATAAAAATATATACCATTGGCGTAGGGACCACAAAAGGCGGGCCTATTCCCGTCAGAATAAACGGTATCATCGATTCGTACAAAAAGGACAATTCCGGAGAAGTGGTGGTTACCAGATTGAACGAGGGAATTTTAACCGATATTGCCCAAGAAGGAAATGGCGAGTACATTAACGGGTCGAATACAGAAAAGGTGGTCGATTTTGTTACGGAAACATTGACCAAAATGGATAAAACAGAATTTGAGTCAAAACAGTATGCCGATTTTAAAGACCAATTTCAATGGTTTATTGCCGGGGCCATCCTGTTCCTGTTTATAGATGTTTTTATGTTGGAAAGAAAAACAGTTTGGATCCAAAAACTTAATTTATTTAATGAGAAGAAGGAAGATGAAAATTAAGAAATACATAGCCATATCAATTTTAAATGAAGCCGCAATTGATCCAAAAACAGTTTTTTTAACTATTTTGGCACTTTTTGCCCTGCTTGGTTTAAAAGCTCAAGATGCAACTGAAGAAAAATTGAAAGAAAAAGCGCTCGAAGAATCCATAGAATATACCTATGAAGGAAACGAAGCCCTTGCTGGCCAGGACGATGCGGTTGAAGCAGAAATGGAATACAGAAAAGCAATATCTAAAAGTGTAGACAATGCCAAGGCAAAATACAATTTGGGTAATGTATATTATAAAGACGATAGCATGGGAGAGGCTTTTATGCGTTATAAAGAAGCTGGAACCACCGCAAAGAGCAAAGAAGAAAAACACAATGCCTACCATAATCTAGGAAATGTGTTTATGAAGAACAAAGAATATCAAAAGGCGGTAGAAGCATATAAAGAAGCGCTTAGGAACGACCCTACAGATGAAGAGACCCGTTATAACCTGGCATTGGCAAAAGAATTGCTGAAAAAGCAACAAGACGAGCAAAAAAACAATCAGGATAATAATAAAGATAACAAAGAACAGGACGAAAATAAAGACAAACAGGACCAGGACAACAAAGACCAACAAGACAAGGATAAAAAAGACGATAAGAACGGAGAGGATAAAAAGGATGATGAAGGCGATAAAAAAGATGAAAACAACCAAGGAGACAATAAAGACGAAAAAGGTGACAATCCGGAAGATAAAAAGCAAGACGAAGGAAAAAACGATAAAAACGAGCAACAGAAGAAGAACCCCGGAGACAAGCCTCAACAACAGCAGCAACAGCCAAGGCCAAATCAGTTATCTCCTCAACAGGTAAAAAATATTCTTGAAGCCATGAACAACGAAGAGAAAAAGGTTCAAGAAAAAATAAATGCAGAAAAGGTAAAAGGGGCACCAGTAAAATCTGAAAAAGATTGGTAAAAATGAACGTTAAACTATTTATACTTACTTTTTTTATGTGCTTTTCCGGAGCGGTACAGGCTCAGGAAGAAGGCGTGAAATTCGAGGCCAAGGTTAGTAAGGATAATCTTGGTGTAAACGAACGTTTGCGTATAGAATTTACAATGAACAAAGATGGCGACAACTTTGTTCCGCCAGATTTTAACGGGTTCAGGGTTTTAATGGGCCCCAACCAATCGGTAAGCAATTCCTGGATTAATGGCAAGCGTTCCTTTTCAAAATCGTATTCCTACATACTTTCGCCTTTGGCAAAGGGAAATTTTACCATCAAGCAGGCAAAAGTAGAAATAGCGGGAGCAACCTATAAAACCACGCCCATAAACATTGATGTTACCGAGGCGGTTAACAATCCAAATGCACCGCCGTCCGCAGACGATATTGCCGATGACAACTTGCATTTGGTTGCCGAAGTTTCTAAGGCCGCCCCATACCTTAATGAAGCGGTAAGCGTGGTTTATAAATTGTATGTGAGCCCCAGCATTAACGTTTCCAATTTTATACCGAATTCCAACCCGACATACAATAATTTCTGGTCTCAAGATATCAAAGTGAGCAGGTTTCAGGTTGAAAATGGTTTGTATAAAGGAAAACAGTATCGTTACGTCGTTTTAAAAAGGGTGGTTCTGTACCCTCAAAAAACCGGAAGGCTTGAAATAGAGCCACTTTCGTTGGATGTAACCGTAGATGTGCCAACCAACAGAAGGGATATTTTTGGGGGAAGACTTTACACACAAACCCATAAAACAGTTACGGCAGGACAGCGTACCATTCGCGTGCAACCCTTGCCAGAAGAAGGAAAGCCCGCAGGGTTTACGGGAGCCGTGGGTCAGTTTAATTTTGACGTCATTGTTACCAAAACCGATTTAAAGGCTAGCGAATCGTTAACGGCTAAAATACAGGTAACCGGCAACGGAAATTTAAAACTGTTCGATTTGCCAAAACTTACGCTTCCCAGTTCTTTGGAAGTTTACGAGCCCGAATTTGAGGAAAAGGTGTCAACCTCTCTGGCAGGGATGAACGGAAAAGTCTCCGATAATTATACCATCGTGCCACAATACAAAGGAAAATACCCGATTCCCGGTGTAGCTTTTTCGTATTTCGACCCTAAAGAAGAAAAATATAAAACGGTAACCTCAAAACAAACACTTATAAATGTATACGAAGGACCTTCTGCCGCACAAGCCGATAATGCTGTGGCTTCAAATGGACCGGGAGTAACAAAGCAACCCATTTCAGCAGCGGCAAATCAATTTAGGTTCATCAAATTAAATACAACCTTAACACCCAAGGACGCCAAAGTGTTCTTTGGTTCAACTTTATTTTATGTCATTCTGTTTGGGCCACTGCTTTTAATTCCCATAGCAATAACAATTGGCAGGAAACGTGCCGAAATGGCTAGCGATGTAGTGGGTAACCGTGTGAGAAAAGCAAACAGGCTTGCCAAGAAATACCTTTCGGAAGCCAAAAAGAACCTAGGGAATAAAGAAGCCTTTTACGAATCGTTGGAGCGGGCCCTGCATAATTACCTTAAGGCAAAGCTAAAAATTGTAACATCAGAGTTCAGCAAGGAAAAAATAAGCGAGCTACTCTTATCCAAAGGAGTTGAAGATGATGTTGTGGACAATTTTATAGCGTTGTTAAAAAGTTGTGAGCTGGCCAGGTATTCCCCAAGTACAATTGCAGAAATGCAAAAGGATTATGAAAAGGCCGCCGAAGTTATATCGTTAATAGACAAACAATTTAGGTCATGATAAGAAATGGTAATAAAATACAAATGGGTATTGCCATGGTATTGTTTTTCATGGTTATTGCCCCTGTTTTTGCCCAAAACGAGGATTTGTTTATGGCCGGGAACGATTTTTATAAAAACGGAAAATACCAAGAAGCTGTTGAAAAATACCTGCAAGTTTCTGAGAACGGAGAACAATCACCGGCATTGTATTATAATTTGGCAAATAGTTATTACAAGCTTAACCAGATAGCGCCCAGTATATATTATTATGAAAAGGCCCTGTCGTTGGACCCCGACGATGAGGATATAAAAAACAACCTTACGTATGCCAAAAATATGACGGTCGATGCCATAGACGTAATGCCCCAAACAGGAGTCGATAAATTGGTTGAAAATGTAATAGGCAGGCTATCCTATAATACTTGGGCAGTTCTTTCCATAGCCTTTATGGTATTATTTGTAGTGCTGTTCCTTTTGTATTATTTTTCCCGCTATCAGTTAAAAAAACGTTTTTATTTTGCCATTAGTGCGCTTTCTTTAATAGCTTCATTATCGAGTTTGGGATTTGCCTTCAATCAACATGGAATAGCCCAAAGCAACAATCCGGCAATTGTTTTTGCAAAAGAAACTTCTGTCATGTCCGAGCCCAATATGGGCAGCGAAGAAGTGTTTTTGTTGCATGAAGGTACGAAGGTGAATGTTATGAATACCTTGGGCGAATGGAAAAAAATTAAACTGGCCGATGGAAAGATCGGTTGGATTCCTTCATCAGAAATTAAGGAAATAAAAGATATTTAAAAGAACCTTAACACAAAAATTGCATATTTATTATATCTTTGAGTCTTTTACTGAAAATAATAGATATTGAATACGGCCAAGAAAATAATTGTTTACTTTTTTCTATATATATTCTGCTCGTTCATAATTACCCCGGCGGTAATTAAAGTAGTTGAGAAGAATATGGACGTGTCCTGTTTTTATAGTTTGGTAGAAGAAGAAAAAAAAGGTTCTAATACCGGAGAAATAAAAGAGATAAAAGGGCTTCCTTATCCAAAAGATGAATTTCTTTATTTCTCGCAATATTCAAGCAATAGAAATGCTTATTATTACCATATGCACCATTCCTGTGACCAGGTAATGGACGTTATTATACCTCCTCCGGAACATATCGCTTAATATTTTGTATTGCATATTTTTTAGACAGTTACCTCGGGGCAAGTCCGCGAGGCACTTAGTAATAAAAATATTTAGATTTCGGGTCAAGCCCCGGAACATTCAAATTTCACTTAGTGAGGAAAGTTTTTAATTCGTTTTCATTTAAAAAAATGGAGGCAAAATAAATAGTATAAATATGTTCAAGCATTTAAAAAACGATATACCGGCGAGTCTCGTCGTATTTTTTGTAGCACTTCCCTTATGTTTGGGAATTGCATTGGCAAGTGGTGCCCCTTTATTTTCCGGTCTAATTGCCGGAATAATTGGCGGTATAGTTGTTGGTAGTATAAGTGGATCATCAATCGGGGTGAGTGGCCCAGCTGCAGGTCTTGCAGTAATTGTATTGGGGGCTATTGCCACCCTTGGCTTTGAGAACTTTTTAGTTGCCGTGGTTATTGGGGGAGCAATTCAAATTATTTTAGGGCTCGTTAAAGCCGGGATTATTGGGTATTATTTTCCTTCTTCGGTTATTAAGGGAATGTTGGCGGCCATAGGAATAATTATTTTTTTAAAGCAAATCCCTCATGCATTTGGTTACGATACCGATTATGAAGGGGATTTGGATTTCTTTCAACTCGATGGCGAAAACACATTTTCTGCATTGGGGGAAATGCTCAACTTTATTTCACCCGGAGCTGTTTTAGTAACTGCAATTTCCCTTTTTATTTTATTGTTGTGGGAGAAAGTTTTAGTGAAAAAGAACGATATATTTAAAATCATACCGGGTCCTTTGGTAGCCGTACTGGTTGGTGTTGCTTATTATTTGTTAATAGACCCATCGTCGTTATTTTCTATAGCAGAAGAGCACTTGGTATCGGTTCCCGTTCCAGAGGATGCGGCCTCTTTTTTCGGGCAATTTACATTCCCGAATTTTGTGGCCATTACCAACCCGCAAGTATGGCTGGCGGGTGTTACCATTGCTATTGTTGCAAGTTTAGAGACCTTGTTGTGCGTGGAGGCCACAGATAAGTTGGACCCAAATAAAAATGTTACGCCAACCAATAGGGAATTGTTTGCGCAAGGAACGGGGAACATTATTTCTGGATTAATTGGCGGGTTGCCAATTACACAGGTAATTGTAAGGAGTTCTACCAATATACAATCGGGCGGGAAGACTAAACTTTCGGCTATTGTTCATGGGTTTTTGTTGCTGTCTTCAATAATTATAATCCCAAATATCTTAAACAGAATACCTTTGGCTGTATTGGCCGCAATTTTATTTATTGTGGGTTATAAATTGGCAAAACCGTCACTTTTTAAGCAAATGTACTCATTAGGAAAAGGACAGTTTATACCCTTTATCGTTACTGTCTTGGGTGTTGTCTTTACCGATTTGCTTGTGGGCATAGGGCTGGGATTGGCCGTTGGGATTACTTCAATTTTAATAAAGAGTTATCAAAATTCTCATTTCCTTCATATTGAAAAGAAAGAAGACGGGGGACATGTTGTAAAAATGACATTGGCCGAGGAGGTATCTTTCCTTAACAAAGGCGCCATTCTTAACGAATTAAACAAACTTCCTAATAATACGTTGCTGGAATTGGACGTTAGAAAGACTATCAACCTTAATTATGATATCCTTGAAATATTAGACGATTTTGCAATAAAATCAAAAGACAAGGATATTGAAATTAAGCTGATTTCAAACAGAGGGACAGTATACAACCCCAAAAGTTTTACAGAGTTTTTTATAACAAAACGTGAAAATGCCGCGTAAATATTCAGGTTTTGTAGAAAAATTAGTACATTTATTTAAGAAATAAAAAGTAACATGAAATTAGACATTGTTTTTGAAAATAATAAAAACTGGATAGAAAGTAAATTGGAGCTCGACCCCGAGTATTTTAATGACTTAGGAAAAGGGCAGAGTCCAAAATTATTGTACATAGGCTGTTCGGACAGCAGAGTGACCGCGGAAGATTTAATGGGGCTGGGCCCCGGAGATGTTTTTGTGCACAGGAATATTGCCAATATGGTGGTAGGTACCGACCTCAACGCCATGTCGGTCGTAGATTATGCCGTAAACCATTTAAAGGTAGAGCATGTGGTAATATGCGGGCACTATTTGTGCGGGGGCGTAAAAGCAGCCATGCAATCTGCCGATTTGGGCATTTTAAACCCTTGGTTGAGGAATATACGCGATGTTTACCGTTTGCACAAAACCGAGCTCAATGCTATTGAGGACGAAGAAAAGCGCTACAATCGCTTGGTGGAACTGAACGTTCAGGAACAGTGTGTGAACATCATCAAAACGGCCACTATTCAAAAAGCATCAAGGGACAGAGGATTAAAAGTGCACGGTTGGGTGTTTGATGTCCACAGTGGACGATTAATCGATTTAAAAATCGATTTTGATGGGATTCTTAAAAATATCATGGAAATTTATCATTTGGATTAATTTTCAAATCTTCTCAATAAGAACATTTTCATATCTGTATAAAAATATTTTAAGGGGCCTAATTTGGCCCCTTGTTTTGTTTAGCAGGAAAACATATTTAAGCATCTCTCAATACCCAGTTAAACACAAAATCTCCTAGTTGTTTTACCGGCTGGTACACAACCGATGAATCGATGGTTTCTTGATCGATAAATTGAACGGTTTGGTTGGACTTATGTATAAATATTAAAACCGCACCAAGGATAACCGCTATCTTTAACCCACCAAACAAGGCGCCCAAAATTCGGTTTAAAATACCTAAGGCTACCAAATTTGCAATTTTTGTAAGAAGTTTTCCCAACAGGGAAACTATAATAATAATGCCTATAAAAGTTAGGGCAAAGGCCGTTAAACTTATGTATTTTTGGTCCCAGGTTACCTTATCCTGCAAATAATCGCCTATAAAGTAAGAAAAATTAATGGCGCCATATATTCCTAGAATAAGGGCTACCAAAGAAGCCACTTCAATAAAAAGGCCTTTCATGAACCCGCGGACGAGCCCAAAAAGAATTAATCCGCCCAAAACAATATCTATATAATTCATTTATGGCAAAGTAGTTTCAACAAATATAAATCTTTTCTAAGCTTTTATCGCTAGTTATAAACATTCCGTGGACAAAAAAGGTTTTGATCAACTTACAAATCCAAACAATTATCTTATTCAAACCATAGAACTTACTATTTTTGCACAAAGTTTAATTATGGCAAGAGACGAAGAATTAAAAATGAAATGGGACTTACTGGTTACAAAGCTGTCCAGTCAGTTTGCCGATGGAGATACGTTAGAGCTGGATGCCATTATCTATTTGGTGGGCGTACAGGAACTGGGCCAATTGCACCGAACTTTTAAGAAAGACGAAAAACTTAACCTGATGCACATAGCCATTTGCAGGTTGTTGGAGCCTTATGGATATTACGAGTTTGATTTTTTTGATAAAGATGGCTGGCCTCATTATAAGTTAAAAGAACAGTTGCCAGTACTTAAGTCGGGGGAGCAGTCGGTATTAATGAAAGAAGCATTGGTTCAATATTTTGTTGAAAACGGTTTTATAGAGTAATGGTTCTTTACAGTTGCCAACCTAACGTTGAGTTTTAGCGTATGTGTTAAACCACTACGATTAAGTTTAAGAAGGTGCATTATATTCTCGGGAAATCTTTAAATTTGCCCTTCCAAAGAAAAAATGGTTATGATCGACACTATAAAGGAGCATATTGAGAAAGTAAACGGCTTTACCGCTGGTACTTTAGATGAAGTAGAAGCTTTTAGAATTGAATATTTGGGTAAAAAAGGATTGTTGAACGACTTTTTTGCCGAATTTAAAAATGTTCCCAACGAGCAAAAAAAAGCATTTGGGCAAACCATCAACGAATTAAAGACTGCTGCTCAAGAAAAGGTTAATGCCTTAAAAGAGGCCTTGGAGCATAAAGACGTTGATAAAAGTTTCTATGGAGACCTCACAAAGCCTGCAATTCCGTTGGAGCTAGGAAGCAGGCATCCAATAGCTATTGTCAAGAACCAAATTATAGATATATTTTCCAGAATTGGCTTTAATGTTTCTGAAGGTCCCGAAATAGAAGATGACTGGCATAACTTTACCGCTTTGAACTTACCGGAATACCATCCTGCACGTGACATGCAGGACACTTTTTTTATTCAAACCGATCCCGATGTTTTGTTGCGCACGCACACCTCGTCGGTGCAAGTACGGTATATGGAAAACAATACACCGCCAATTAGGACCATTTCTCCCGGGCGTGTTTATAGAAACGAAGCCATTTCTTCGCGTTCGCACTGCTTCTTTCATCAGGTGGAAGGACTTTATATAGACAAAGGGGTTTCGTTTGCCGACCTAAAACAAACACTTCAGTATTTTACCACGGAAATGTTCGGGAAGTCAAAAATCAGGTTAAGGCCTTCTTATTTCCCGTTCACCGAACCAAGTGCCGAAGTCGATGTGTATTGGGGGCTGGAAACAGAAACCGACTATAGAATGACCAAGGGCACGGGCTGGCTAGAAATTATGGGCTGCGGAATGGTAGACCCCAATGTGTTGGAGAATTGCGGAATAGACTCTAAAGAATATTCCGGGTTTGCTTTTGGTATGGGCATAGATAGGATTGCCTTGTTGCTGCACCAAATTTCGGATATTAGAATGTTGAGCGAGAACGATATCCGATTCCTAAAGCAATTTAAATCTGCCTTGTAGTTATTTTATACCATTAAAATTAAGTTGCGTGAAAAAAGATATTGAAATTCCTGTTGCAGAAAATGTTTATGTGGCCGCTGTGCAAGAATGGGACGAAAAACAACTATCAAAAACTTGGTATGTATACTTAATAAACAACAGGGAAACCAACCTGGTGGCAACCATTGTAGTTTCTAAAGGTTACGGGAACGGTGTAATAACATCAACTATGAGGCACGGCTTTGGCTTTATGGAGGCTAAATCGTACCGAAAAATCGAAATACTTCAAGAAGAAGTCTTCAAGTTGAAAAACGAATTTTTCCTTACTTTTTTTGATGATAATAAATTATACGAACGAAAGTTTGTTTTTGAAGAATATCAAATTTCCGAAGTAAATAAAGAGGTTATCCCTTTAATAACCGAAGAAGGGGTTCTTGCCCTGTAATAAATACCCATACTTTACTATACTACTATTTTCTTTATGTATAGATTTTTATAGTAACTATTGAATATTTTCTATATGTCGCTATTCAATATAATCCATGGCAATAAATACGCTATTGCCTTTAATTGTGTCTAAACATACAGCAGCCTATTGTATTGAATATATCCTTTAAAAACATGAAGAAACTTTTTTCGAAAGAAACCCGCAAAATCACAAAGTTGAGGTTCTTGGCAGTTTTTGTAATATGGGTAACAATAGCGTTCGACGTTTATATTGAAGCTTGTGTAGGCCATAACATTATTAAACTTTGGATAGATATATGGTTGTTGGTTTTGATTGTGGTCTTAATGGTTTTAAGGCAATTTTATGTTGATCAGGCTAAAATATATATTGATTAACAGCATAGAGGGCGAAGACACTACCTTTACGTCGGTTCTGCCATTTCAATGATTATTTTTTAACATATTCCTTGAAATAACATCAAAAAATAACATTTTATTTTAATCATTTTTAAATAAAGCCTTGTGGCTTTTGAAATATTCTCATAGGTTTTTTTGTCGGGCTGATATAACTTGTAGGGGCCTAATTTATAAATCTATAAGAAATGAAAACCAATTACAGAAACAGTAGAAGGGAATGGTTAAAGAAAGGTGCAATAGCTGCGGGCGCGCTTGCTTTTAGCCCCTACGAATTATGGAGTGCCAAAGTGCACGAAAGCCACATTGACCAACAACCATTGATGTTTAAAAATGCTTTGAGCAATTTTAATGAATTCACGCCCCCAAAATTTCCTGATTTAAGCACTGTTAAAGCAAGATTGGTTTGGAACGAAAACCCTTATGGTCCATCTTCAAAGGCATCTGCTGCCTTTCAGCAGGCGGTTACAGAAGGAAACCATTATTCGTGGGGTTCTTTAGGAAAACTGGTGAAAAAAATAGCCCAAAAAGAAGGTGTTGAAACAAAGAATATTATGATGGGGCCGGGTTCTTCCGATTTATTAGAGAAAACGGCAATGGTTTATTTTAGGGATGGAGGGAATGTTATTAGTGGGGACCCCTGCTATATGTCGCTTGTCCATGTAGCCAAAGCATCGGGTGGCGACTGGAAACCCATTAAGCTAACAAAGGACTTTCAGCATGACCTAGATGCAATGGAAGCAGCCATAGATAGTAATACAAAGTTAATTTATATAACAAACCCCAACAACCCGACCGCAACCTTAACGGACACAAAAAAACTATACGATTTTTGCGACCGGGTTTCAGATAAGGTGCCCATTTTTATTGATGAAGCTTATATAGAACTTTCGGCAGGGGGATTAAAAAGCAGTATGGCACCACTTGTGGCCAAAGGCAAAAATATATTTGTGGCACGTACCTTTTCTAAAATATATGGCATGGCCGGCCTTCGTATAGGGTACATGCTCGGGAACGAAAAGTCCCTTGAGGCCATTAACCAAATTACAAGGGGTGGCATGGGAATTACAGGGCCTACCATAGCTGCTGCAAATGCTAGTTTGGACGATGTTTCTTTTATTGAAGACTGTAAATCCAAAATAACTTCAGCAAAGAAATTTACCTATAAATTGTTGGATGATAAAGGGATTAAATACCTTCCGTCTGAAACTAATTTTATACTCTTTCCCATTGAAATGGATGGCGATGAGTTCCTGGATAAAATTTACGAATACAAAGTAGTGGTCAGGGCCTTTAAGTTCTGGGACCAAAATTGGTGTCGGGTAAGCATGGGAACCCAAGAGGAAATGGAATATTTTGCCGCTGCAATTAATAAAATCTTGGTTTAATGGAATTCGCATTGCAAAAGACCATATCGTTATTGATTTTTATATTAATTGGCTTCCTCCTTAAACTTAAGTTTAAAAACCCGGAAGAAATAACAGGGCTTAAAAAAATAATCTTAAATCTGGCATTGCCCGCTACCATTTTTATTGCTTTGTTAAAAATAGAAATAAGCACAGGGCTGATGCTGCTTCCTTTTTTAGCCATATTGCTAAATGTGGTTTTGTATGCCATAACAGGACGGATACTTCCTTTAATAGGGATTTCAAAAAATTCTGCAATAGGCAGGACCAGTCGCTTGCTTATCCCTTCGCTGGCACCCGGGCTATCGTGTTTTCCTTTTGTGCTGGAGTTTTTGGGCGATAGTTATTTGGCAAAAGCAGCTATGGCCGACTTGGGTAATAAAATCTTTGTGCTGGTGGTTTTGTACATTATAGCCATGAAATGGTTCTATAAAAACAATCATAGAGAAATGGGAACGGTCAACAATTCAAAAAAAATTAAGGATTTGCTTTTAACCATGCTCAAAGAACCAGTTAATATCTTCATATTTGGGGCACTTGTCTTTGTGTTGTCGGGGGTTCATTTAAATATGTTACCAGCTTTTTTAAAAGATACCTTTACAAGGCTTAGCCTTATCATGACGCCGTTGGTATTGCTATTTATCGGCTTGGCATTTAAAATAAAACGGTTGCAATTTGTCCAGATATTTTCAATGCTTATGTTACGTGCCGGCATTGTTTTAATATTGGTTTCCCTATTTGCACATATTGTCGGGATAGGCCAAAATGGCGATGTACTTTTAATGGTGTCTTTTTCGTTAAGTGCCTGTAGCTTTTGGCCATTTGCCCATATCTCTTTGGTCGGTTCTGCCGAAAAAAGCAAACATGATAGCACTAAAACATTCGATTCTAATTTTGCGATTGGCGTATTGGCACTTTCACTTCCAATATCCACAATCCTTATTTTAGGAATCCTTTCGGCAGGAAATATGTTTGCCCATACTTTTAACTTGTTAATCTTGGGTGTATTATGCTGTTTTTCAGGTATTTTTGCTGTACTTTGTAAAAATATAAAATTAATTAAACAGGTTTCCTCTTCCAAAGAATATTCAGAGAGCAACGCCTAGTTGCTGTTAACATATCTTTAACTAATAATTAACTTCTTTTAGTTCGGTTTTTGCCGAACTAAAAGTATTTTTGCACTTTTATTATAAAAGAATGGACCGGAAAGAACAAATGTCTAAGCTTAAAAAGGAGCTTATTGAAGAAATGGGCGTGTATTTTGAAAGTCAGGATATATTGTCGCCACTGTCTTCAAGGATTTTTGCTTTGTTGGCATTGGTAGGCTACGACGGTGTTACCTTTGATGAGATTGTAGAAGAACTAGAGGTGAGCAAGAGTTCTGTTTCTACCAACCTTCAATTGTTACAGTCCATGGGGCGGATAAGTTATTATACAAAGCCGGGAGATAGAAAGAGATATTTTAAAATATCGGTAAATGATATGGTAAATAGATTGGATGATAAAATTGATTCATGGCAAAAAGAAAGAAAGCTCCACGAAAAAGTTGCGAATTACCGTAAGGAAATTATAGCAATTAGCAATAAAACCAACAGCGAAATACAAAAGGATCTTTCATTCAATATACATTACATAGAATTTGTAGATAAAATGATAGAAAACCTTCAAAAATTAAAAACAAACATATTAATAACAATCAATCAAGAGAAATAATGAGGTCAAAACTATATTTGAAATTACTTATTATAGGTGGAGCTGTAATGCTTTCAGGTTGCGGAGGCAAACAGGAAAATAATTCACAACAGCAAGCACCGCCATTTCCGGTAGTAAAAGTTGAAAGCAAAAAAGTAACAGGATACCAAACCTATCCTACAAGTATAGAAGGGATCGTAAACAGTGCCGTGAGGGCAAAAGTTTCCGGATATATAAAGCAGGTGTTGGTAGATGAAGGTCAGAAAGTAAACAAAGGCCAAACTTTATTTAGGCTGGAAACCGAAACATTGACCCAAGATGCCGATGCCGCCAAGGCAAGTGTAAATGTTGCACAAGTTGAAGTGGATAGACTAAAGCCCTTGGTGGAAAAAGGAATTATAAGCAATGTTCAGCTAGAAACAGCCAAAGCCAATCTTGCACAGGCAAAAAGCAATTACAATAGTATCAATGCCAACATTGGGTACGCAACCGTAAAAAGTCCTGTAGATGGGTATGTAGGGGCAATTCCGTTTAGGGAGGGGACCCTTGTAAGTCCAAGCGACCAAGTACCGCTTACAACTGTTTCAGATATCAAAGAAGTATATGCATACTTTTCCATGAATGAAAAGGATTACTTGGACTTTCTTCAAAATACAAAAGGCGAAACTTTAGAGGAGAAAATCAAGAACTTTCCCAAAGTAAACTTATTGCTGGCCAATGGGGAACAATACAAACAAAAGGGGGAAATAAAAACGGTAACGGGACAAATAAACGAAAATACGGGAACGGTTAGTTTCAGGGCTACTTTCGACAACCCAAACAGATTGCTTACCAACGGGAATAGTGGAAAAATACAAATTCCTGCCGTTTATACCGATTTACCCGTGATTTCCCAGGAATCTACTTTTGAAAGACAAGGTCAGGTACTGGTATATCATGTAAATGGAGATAATAAAGTGTCATCGGAGGTTATAAAAATTAAAGATGGTGTAGACAATTTATACGTGGTAGAATCGGGGGTTAAAATTGGCGATGTAATTGTTGCAAAAGGCGTGGGCAAGTTAAGGGCCGATATGGCAATAACCCCACAAGAAGTAGCCTACGACAGTATAACCAAGCCGATAAAAAAATTATTTAGAAACTAATCCAGAAGCTTAAAAAATAAGTCATGCTAAAGACATTTATAGAGAGACCCGTACTATCTACGGTTATCTCAATTATAATAGTAATCTTAGGGGTTTTAGGTATTTTAACCTTGCCTATCGAGCAGTATCCAGATATTGCCCCTCCAACAGTTCAGGTAAATGCCACGTATCCCGGGGCCAATGCCGAAACAATCCTTGAAAGTGTAATTATCCCCATTGAAGAACAGGTAAACGGGGTTGAGGGAATGACCTATATTACTTCAACGGCAACCAATTCGGGAACGGCAAACGTTACGGTATATTTCGATCAGGAAACCGACCCCGATATTGCTGCGGTAAACGTGCAAAACAGGGTTGCCCGTGCAAATCCTTTATTGCCGCAAGAAGTGATACAGACCGGGGTGACCACCCAAAAGCAACAAACCAGTTCGCTAATGTTTATCTCGTTTTATTCTGCGAATGAAAATTACGATGCCACCTTTGTTCAGAATTATTTAAAGATTAATGTAATACCCGAATTGCAGCGTGTTAATGGTGTTGGAGACGTAAGGGTGTTTTCCAGTCAGGATTATGCAATGCGTATTTGGTTGAAACCGGAAAAACTGGCCGCATACGATTTAATCCCTTCTGATGTAAGGGCGGCCCTTAACGAACAAAGTTTGGAAGCAGCGGCAGGATCCTTGGGCGAAAACAACGGCGAGGCCTTTTCGTATGTAATTAAATATAGCGGACGCTTTAAAACAGAAAAGCAATACGAAGATATTATTATAAAGGCTTTGGGGAACGGGCAATATTTACGCCTAAAAGATGTTGCCGATATCGAGTTGAATGCACAATCCTATGCATCTAATTCTACCACAAAAGGATATCCCAGTATCAATATGGCGATATACCAGACCAAAGGATCGAATGCACAGGAAATTATCGAGACCATCCGTGCTAAACTGGACGATTTAAAACCTAATTTCCCCAAAGGAATAGAAATTTTTATCCCATACGATACCAATGATTTCTTAACAGCATCAATCGATAAGGTAATACATACATTGGTAGAAGCTTTTATTTTGGTTTTCTTGGTAGTGTTTATTTTCCTTCAGGATGTACGGTCTACTTTAATTCCGGCCATAGCGGTTCCGGTGGCAATTATTGGGACTTTCTTTTTCCTTAATGTCTTTGGGTATTCCATAAACCTGTTAACATTATTTGCATTGGTATTGGCCATTGGTATTGTGGTAGACGACGCTATTGTTGTTGTAGAAGCGGTCCATGCAAAAATTGAAGAAGGGGGCGCTAAATCGTCCCGCTCTGCAACCATTCATGCAATGGAAGAGATTTCAGGGGCCATTATCTCGATTACGCTTGTAATGGCCGCGGTATTCGTTCCGGTTACCTTTATTCAAGGGCCGACCGGGGTTTTTTATGAACAATTTGGTATTACCCTTATTGTTGCCATTGTTATATCGGCTGTAAATGCATTGACCTTAAGTCCTGCTTTATGTGCCCTATTCCTTAAAACCCATACCGAAGAAGAAAAGAAAAACACCACTTTCCTGCAAAGGTTTTACAATGGGTTTAACAAAGGGTTTAATGCTACTACCGAGCGTTATGGTAGGTCGTTGGGCTTTTTGTACAAACACAAATGGATTACCGGCGTTGTTATTTTAACGGCCGTTGCCGGAATTGTATGGGTTTCTTCTACAACGCCAACAGGTTTTGTGCCCAACGAAGACAGGGGTATTATTTTTGCGAATGTTGAATTACCTCCCGGAGCATCGCTCGATAGGACCGGGGAAGTAAACAATAAATTGTACAACGCCGCCAAAGACCTCCCCGGAGTAGAAGGGGTGTCGGTAATTAACGGCTTTAGCTTGCTCGGCGGGCAAGGGAGTAACTATGGACTTGGATTTATAAAATTGAAAGATTGGGAAGAAAGAGATGAAGATTCGCTCTCGGTCGATGCACTTACTAAAAGATTATTTGGCATTGCAGCTACCATTCCCGAAGCCAATATTATATTCTTTGCGCCTCCAAGTATTCCCGGCTTTGGTATTTCTTCCGGTTTTGAAGTGAATTTATTAGATAGGTCCGGAGGTGAATTTACGGCTCTTGATAAAACCAATCAGGATTTTATGATGGCTCTTATGAAGCATCCTCAAATTCAATATGCACAGTCTTCTTTCAATACAAGTTATCCACAGTACGAAATGGAAATAAACGTGCCTGTTGCAAAAGAAATGGGAGTACCCATCAACAGTATTTTTTCAACCTTGCAAGGATATATTGGCGGTGTTTATGCAGCCGATTTTGCCAGGTTCGGGAAACAGTATCGTGTGTATTTGCAGACGCTCCCCGGCGATCGTGAAAACAAAGGCTCGTTAAACGAACTGTACGTTAGGACCGGAAATGGAGAAATGGCTCCCATTACGCAGTTTGTAAAATTAAAAAGGGTATATGGGCCACAATCCGTAACACGCTTTAACCTGTTCAATTCATCGAAGGTAACAGGAGCTTCAAATCCCGGTTACAGTACCGGTGATGCCATTGCCGTTGTACAGGAAGAAGCGGCCAAATTGCCCGGAAATTACGGTATTGCCTATTCAGGTTTAACCAGGGAAGAGGTCAACGCCGGAAGCCAAACCATATTGATTTTTATTTTAAGTATTGTGTTTGTGTATTTCTTGCTATGTGCCCAGTACGAAAGTTATTTGTTGCCTTTGTCGGTTATATTATCATTACCATTAGGGGTGTTCGGAGCCTATTTTACCACCAAAATGGTAGGGCTGGAAAACAATATATATTTCCAAATTGCGCTTATCATGCTAATTGGGCTACTTGCCAAAAACGCCATTTTAATTGTTGAGTTTGCCATACAAAGACGAAGAAGGGGCGAGAGCCTTTCAGATGCCGCTATTCATGGTGCAAAAGCGCGTTTAAGACCAATTTTGATGACTTCTTTTGCCTTTATACTTGGGTTGATGCCATTGGCGTTGGCCGGTGGCGTAGGAGCATCAGGAAACCGATCTATTGGTACCGGTGCTGCCGGAGGAATGTTGATAGGAACAATTTTAGGGGTATTTATAATTCCTATCCTATTTGTAATCTTTCAATGGCTGCAAGAAAGAATTAGTGGGAAGCCAGAATCAGTAAAAGAAATTGAAGCTTAAAAATAAGATGATAATGAACGTTAAAAAATATAAAATTTTATTAGGTCTTTGCATCCCGTTACTGTTGCAATCTTGTTTTGTGGCTAAAAAATATGAAAGACCGGACGTAGAGACCGATAATTTGTACCGTACCGATCAAATTACCCAAGACAGCACTTCCATTGGAATGGTTTCTTGGCGGGAACTTTTTAAGGACCCCATACTGGAGCGGCATATAGACACTGCTTTGGTAAATAATTTAGATATAAGAATAGCCATACAGCAAATAGCCGCTTCTGAAGCATATTTGAAACAGGGAAAAGCGGGCAATTACCCCACATTGGGGCTTGATGCTTCGGTAACAAGGCAAGAGAACTCGCAAAACAGTCAGTTTGGGAGCATTTTCAGTCAGCCAATAGAACAATACGACCTAACGGCTAACCTGTCTTGGGAAGCCGATATCTGGGGAAAGATAAGAAGTAACAAAAGAGCTTTTGAGGCTACTTACCTACAGAGCTTGGAAGCACACAAAGCAGTTAAGACCGAGTTGATTGCAGCTGTAGCTTCAAGCTATTATCAATTACTTTCTTTAGACGAACAGCTTAGGGTAACAAACGAAACAATAGAAACGCGGGAAAGTAGCCTGGAAACCACGAAAGCTTTAAAAGATGCCGGAATGGTTACCGAGGTTGCCGTACAACAAACGGCAGCGCAATTGTATACTGCTAAAGCCATAAAAATAGATTTGGAAAACCAAATTAAGTTGCTGGAAAATGCTTTTTCTATTCTTTTGGCACAACCGCCACATACTATTGAACGCAGTAGTCTTGAATCGCAACAATTAACAACCGATTTGGTGGTTGGGGTTCCTTATTTGTTGTTGCAAAACAGGCCCGACGTTGTTGCGGCAGAATTTGGTTTGAGAAATGCTTTCGAGCTTACCAATGTTGCCAGAAGTAGTTTTTACCCATCGATTACTTTGAGTGCAAGTGCTGGTTTTCAAAGTTTGGATTTTGACAATTGGATCGATGCCAGCTCTATCTTCAATACTTTGGTGGGTGGGCTAACCCAACCCATATTGAACGGGAGAAAGATTAGAACTCAATATGAAGTTTCCAAAGCGCAACAAGAACAAGCACTGCTGAATTATAAAAAGACGCTTTTAACGGCAGGACAGGAAGTATCGGACGCTTTGTATCGTTACGATGCCGCATCAGAAAAAATAGAAGTAAGGGAAAAAGAATACGAAGCTTACAACAAGGCTACCGAGTATTCTGAAGAATTGTTAAACCAAGGTTTGGCCGATTATTTAGAAGTACTGAACGCCCAAGAGAATGCATTAAATTCCGAACTGCTTTTAATAGAAAACAAATACACAAAACTTAATGCTGTTGTTACACTTTACCAAGCTTTGGGTGGAGGATGGCAATAGTATTTTTATGTCTCATAATTTCTAAATTTTATTCATGATTTTGCCCCGGTATTTATGGCCGGGGCATTTTTTTGGTTTTATTAAATAAAAAATGTTATTTAGTTCCCTAAACTATTTTACTATGTCTATAGATCATTTGTCACAAGAAGAAATTAAAGCAGAACAGGCCCGTTTTATGACCAAAGTATATGGGTGGATGTCCGGAGCCTTGATATTAACCGGATTAATAGCCGCTTGGGTGGCAAATACAGAAGCCATTATTAGTGTAATTTTTAGTAACCGTTTGTATTTTTACGGCTTATTAATTGCCGAATTTGCTTGTGTTGCTTATTTAAGTGCTGTAATCGGTAAGATAAGGGCTAATACGGCAATTACTTTGTTTTTGGGATATGCCGTGTTAAACGGATTAACATTTTCTGTTATTTTTTTAGCTTTCACAGCGGCATCAATAGCCACTACTTTTTACATTACGGCTGGGACTTTTGGCGTAATGAGCATGTATGGATATTATACTAAAACCGACCTTACTTCGGTTGGGAATATAGCTTTTATGGGACTTATAGGGATTATTATTGCTTCTGTGGTAAACTTCTTTTTTCAAAATGAAATGCTGTATTGGATCGTAACCTATGCCGGGGTATTAATTTTCGTGGCACTTACGGCCTACGATACACAAAAGATAAAACAGCTTAACATAATTGGTAACGAAGGAACCGAAGAAGACACCAAAGAAGCTGTTATGGGAGCACTTACATTGTATCTGGATTTTATCAACTTATTTTTGTTTTTACTTCGCCTTTTTGGCCGAAGGAAGTAGGAAAAAAGAAGTAAAAAAATAATTACTATAAATCTAGTTGCTTATTTGGCCTTCTCAGCTTTCAATAAGGCATCAATAGTTGCTTGTAATTCTTCCTTGTTGTTGTAAATAGGGTTTAGGTCTACAATTTCAACCTTTCTAAATTCAACGGGGTGGCTTTCACTTTGTATGGAAATATAACCTTCTGTAAGTGGTTTTCCATCTTCTTTTATAGCCGGATCGAAGTTTTCTACGCCGCCATCGCCAATTTGTGGGTGTGTGTATTCCAAAACAGTTTTACCATCAATAATATGTTTTACAATAGAATCTTTAAGCACTAAAAAAGTAGCCCTTACCCATTGGTCTCCACGGTATGTTTTTGATGAAGAATTGGTGCAATGCGGGGTAAATATAGAATCGTTTAGCATAACATTGGTGCCGGGGGTGCATAAATTTAAGGTTGGGCGTTCTTCATCGCTATTGGCATCGCCGCCTAAAAACTGCCCTTCTATACTTATGGGGAAATCTTGGTCTTTCAGCATAGTTTCCGGGGCCTGGCCATGCAACATAGCTCCGCTGTTTCTCCATGCCCAACCTTCTCCATCAGCTATTTGTTCGCCAACAAAGCGGTATTCTATTGCAAGAAAATATGCAGAGAAAGACTTGTTGTAAAAAAGATGCCCGTATTGTCTGTCAAAAACATTGTGGTAATCATCGTAATTAACAACAATTTTCCCGTCTTTTACAGTAAAGGTATTGGCATAGTTTTCGCCAACTTCGTGTTTAGAAATTTTAGGAACCCAACCGGAAAGGTCTTTGCCATTGAACAGTTGTTGCCATTCCGGTTGGATTGCTATATCAGTTTTAGATTTTTCAATGATGTTCTCCTTTTTCTCCTCTTTGCCCTTACAGCCAATAACGATTATAAAAAGGCTACATAGAATAAACTGATATATTTTCATTTTTTAATTGTTTGTTATTCAACAATAAATTTTCCTTGCATAGCGGCAAAATGCCCGGGAAAACTACATAAAAAGTCATATGTTCCGGGAGCGGGTGCTTCAAATTCAATGGTGTCGCTTTCTCCGCCTCCTAATAATTTGGTATGTGCAACAACGGCATCTGTACCTTCGGGAATATAGTCGTTTTCGGTAGCGGCAGTGGCAGCGGTGGCAAACTCAACCAAATCGACATCTTGTTTTAAAATTACCAAGTTATGCCCCATTACTTTTTTATCTAGCTTACCTATATGTTTTAAGGTAATGGTAACTTTTTGCCCTGCTTTTACACGAATTTCACTTTTGTTGAATTTCATCATGTCGTTTGCAGTAATAACCACTGTGTTTTGATCTTCTTCTGCATCAGAAGCTTTGCTTGCACTTGTTGATTCTTGCTCGTACTGGAATTTTTCTTCTTTCTTCTCCTTTTTACCATCGCCACAACTAATAATGGCCAATGAAAAAAGGCATGCAACAATTTTACTGTATAGTTTCATTTGATCTATTTTTAATTTGAATGCTAATATAAGTATTTCTATGGCTAATGCTGAAGCCATTACTTATAAAAATAGTTTTATAACGCTTTTTTGTATTATAGTGTTAATGTTATCTTTTTAGATTGGTCGACGGCCTTATAAATTGCTTCTATAATTTTTAGGTCTTTTAGTCCTTCTTCGCCGTTAACGGGAATTGCGGGTTCTGTACCTTTTAATAGAATGTCTGCCATGGCATCCATTTGGAGGGTTTGCTGCGGGGTATGGTCTTCGGTCAGGGCTTTAAGGTGGGTACTCCCTTTTATGGGGCCATAACCGGTAGCCGGATGTAGTTGGGCAAAGCCTTTGGCTCCGTTTAAAAAGAATTTGTCCAGATTGTTCATGGCATAGGTCGATAGGCATGAGGCCACGGCACCACTGGGAAATCCTAATTGAAATTGAATGGTCTCATCTACGCCTTCCTTAAATTTTTCAGGATTGGTTTTGGTTTCCTGGGCCGTAACCCAAATGGGTTCTTCGCCTACCATATATCGGGCTCCGTTTATGGAATAGATGCCAATATCTACCAAAGCGCCCCCGCCGGCCAATGCTTTGTCGAGCCGCCATTGATTGGGGTCGCCAATATTAAATCCCGACAGCCCTTGGAAAAAATCTATTTTTCCAAAATCCCCCTGTTTTCTCATGTTTACCACCTCTAGGGTATTGGGCTCAAAATGCATTCTGTAGCCAACCAAAAGTTTTACTCCGGCCTTTTTACAAGCATCGACCATTTCTTTTCCTTCCCGGGCACTTATTGCCATGGGTTTTTCGCAAATTACGTGCTTGCCGGCTTTGGCAACGCGAATGGTTTGGTCGTGGTGCAGGGCATTTGGGGTAATAATGTATACGGCATCTATATTTGGATTGTTGGCAATGGCATCGAAATTTTCGTAGTTGTACCTGCTTTCCTTTGGCACATTGTACTTTTCTCCCCAAGTTTCCAGTTTTTCCGGAGTACCGCTTATAAGGCCGGTTATAATTGCTTTATTGCATTGTTGCATTGCTTTGGCAACCCTGTTTGCATAGCTTCCCAAGCCCATAAGTGCAACCTTTAGTTTTGGTTCTTTTGAAGCGGGATTGTGTAAGTGCATTAAATAATTGGGAGAATTCCAACCTACAAGGGATAGTCCGGCAGTTGATATGGCTACTTTTTCTATGAATTTTCTTCGGCTTTTCATAATTAAATGGTTTTTGATTGTATTTTTAAAAGTAACGTATTTTTAGTGCATGGTTGAGCTTTGCGAAGGAAAATGCGCATCTTTTGATGGGTTACCATTTATTTTACGATGTTTTTAACAAAAGCGATAGCCCTTTTTTCATTGTAAAAAACATTATCGCTGTCGAAAAAGCCAACATGCCCCCCGTATTTTGGGATTTCTAAATATAGGTTGTCTTTGTTTTTAGAAATTTCTGATGGATAACAGGAAGGCGATAAAAAAGAATCGTTTTGTGCATTGAGGATTAAACAGGGAACCTCAATATTTTTTAAATTGTTAACAGAACTGCTTTTATCGTAATAATCCAATGCGTCATAAAAGCCGTGTGCCCTGGAAGTATATAGGTCGTCAAAATCTTTTAGTGTTTTAATGCTATCTATTTCTTCCAGAGAGACCTGGTCGGGGAAAGCCGCTTGTTTTTGCCTTAATTTTTTTAGCAGTGTTTTTTTAAACCGCTTTGCGTAAATAGTGTTTTTTAACTTGTGGATTTCTAGCATAGATCCATACAAATCGCATGGCACAGATACGGCCACGGCTGCTTTTATTTCTTTTGGTATGTTATGGGTGCCAAGATATTTTAGCACTAAATTTCCGCCGAGGCTAAAACCGTTCAATACAATGGTTTTATAGGTGCCCTTTTTTATAAGATGATGAATTACAAGTTCGACATCGTTTGTAGCGCCCGAATGGTACGATTTAAACGTCTTGTTAGGTAATCCGCTACAGCTCCGGTAGTTAATGGACACTGCGTCAAAATTATTTTCATTAAATATTTTGGCACTTCCGGTTATGTAAGGGCGTTGTGCATTTCCTTCCAACCCGTGTAAAATTACAACTGCCTTTTCTGTTTTTTTAACCGAATAAGACCAATCGATATCTATAAAATCATTATCAGGGGTCTGGATTCGTTCCCTTTCCTGGGAAATACCTTTTACTTGACGGATGAGTCCTGAATAAATTGTTGAAAAATGGCCGTTTTTGAATAAATGCGGGGGATTGTAATTGGAAGGTACTAGTGGCATTTTCTTTTTGTTGAAATGATAGTGGTATTTAGTTAAATATTATGCGCGCATAATAATAAGTTTGTAAATTTGTAGGGCTCCTTCAAAGTTAAAGTATTTTTAGGGCACTATAGTTTTCCTATAAAATATTCTTATAGATTTTCGAGGGGTTTTAATGGTAAAATAAATAGACTTAAATATGTACACTAAGGAATTTGAAATACGCTGGAACGATTTGGACGCTAACCGCCATTTGGCCAATAAGGCTTATATAGAATTTGCAGCACATACCCGGATGTCTTTTTTAATAGAAAACGGATTCGACCAACGCTTGCTGGGGAAGTTAAATATTGGGCCGGTGGTTTTTTACGAACATATCTATTATTTTAAGGAAGTTTTTTCCGGAAAGCCATTAACGGTTTCCTTGGAGCTGAAAGGAATGAGCGAAGACGGGATGTTTTTTGAATTTCATCATAATTACTACGATTACAAGGGAAGAAATGTTGCGCATTGCGAAATAATGGGGGCCTGGATCGATTTGGAAGCCCGTAAATTAATAGGTCTGCCAGAGGAGGTAAGTCATTTATTTGATAAAGTGGAGAGGGCAAAAGATTTTAGGGTGCTAACGAAGGAAGATACCCGAAGACACGCTAAAACCCCCGTCGACCTGAACGTTTAAAACATTTTTTGTGCTTTTATCACGCCTTTTCTTCAACAACGGGCGGTTTCTTGGTTTTTGTAACCATATAAACTCCCAAAAACACGAGCCCCGCAGCAATTACTTTTACAAAAGTTAGTTTATCGGCGCCCACAATAATGGCAAATAAAATACCTATAAGGGGTTGCAAATACACAAAAGCACCAATGGTAGATGCTTTTAACTGTTTTAGTGCAAATATGTTTAATAAATAAGTTGAAAATGTTGTGCCCACAACCACAAAGGCCATCCGCCATATGGCATCAAAAGGGAGCGAGGTCCATTTGACAGCCGTAAACTCTGTAATGGTAAAAGGGATGTTGATGATAATTCCAATGGTAAAAAGCCATCTCATAATGGTAAAAGCATGGTATTTTGCGGTTAATGGCTTAACCAGTACCAGATAAATTCCGTAAGAAGTAGCATTAATCATAAACAAAATATTGCCCAATGCTATGTTTGGGGCTCCTTGTTCCACGTTTTCGCCAAACAGGACAAGTCCCAGAGCACCGGCAAAGCCCAACAAAATGCCAAATGTTCTAATAAAGGTTACCCTTTCTTTAATGATAATTGCAGATAATATAAAAACAATTATTGGTGTAAGCGTAACAATAACGGCACTGTTTATGGGTGTTGAAAGACTTAGTCCTTTAAAGAACATCAACATATTGATGACCATCCCGAAAACGGCACAGCATGCAAGCCGTGGCCAATCCTTCTTGTCAATTTTTTCTTTTGGTCCCCATATGCTTATTATCCAAAATAAAATGGCCGCACCGGAAACCCGCAATAAAATAAACCCGAAAGGCTGTATAAACGTGGGCATTACATCTTTGGCAACAGTATGGTTTATTCCGTAAATCAGGCTGGCACCAAAAGCTGCCAATAGCGCTAATATCCTATTGTTCATGTCTGGCTTGCTTTGCGGTTTCTACTGTTTTTTTGCTATTTCCTATAAAAATGGAATCGTTAACAATAATAACGGGCCGCTTTAAAAAAGTATAATGTTCAAGAATGAGGTTTTTAAAATCGGTTTCTGATAATTTTTTGTTTTTTAGGTCGCGTTCTTTGTACAGCCTGGCCCTTTTGCTGAACAATGCTTCATAAGAACCCGCCAGCTGTTTCATTTCTTCCAGTTGGTCGTTGGTAATTGGTTCGCTTTTAATGTCTTGAGAAATAAAATTTTCAGGAAGGTTGATTTCATCAATAATCCTTTTACAGGTATCGCAAGTACTTAAATGGTAAATCTTTTTCATGCTGCAAATTTAAAAGTATTAGTCGGAAATATGTTTCTTTATTTAAGATTATAACATCTTTTTAAAAAGTAGTTTCTACTTAAAATTTAAAAGTTATTTTTGATCATTAAATTCAATTAATAGCAACCCCAAAAAAACCTAAGAATGATCGATTATCAGTTTGATGTCCTCGAAAAAAGTAGGCGTCAGGTACTTAAATTAACCGAAGACCTTACGGAGGAAGAAATTAACCAAATTCCCGAAGGATTTAACAACAACATAGCCTGGAACGTAATCCACTTATTGGTTACCCAACAGCTGCTTTGCTATAAATTATCTGAAAAGGCAGGCTATGTAGACCAAGTTACCATTGACAATTATAGGCGGGGAACAGCCCCAGACCCGGCAAGGCCAGTTTCTTTAAAGGAATTTGAAAAATTCAAGGAAGAATTAATGTTGAATGCATCGAGAATTAAAGCCGATTATCCCGGTTTTACAAAATTTAACAGTCTTACCACCAGTATAGGGATAAGCATTAACTCCATTGACGATGCCATTGCTTTTAACAATTACCACGAAGGATGGCATGTTGGGTATATTATTGCGCTTCGGCGAGCCATTCGGGCTTCATAAATTCTTCTGCTTTGCTGTATGGAATTTCAATTTTTGTCAATCCATCGGCATAGGCGGCAATTTCATAGGGATTGTAAATTAATACAATGCCCTGCCCGTTAAAGCCAATGCTATTTGGCAAATGGAAAGCATCGTTTTCAAACATAAACCCGGAGCTGTTAATATTGGCTTCGGGTTTTAGGTTTTCTTGTTTCCTAAAAGCTTCTTCGGCATAATTGACAAAAGCGTCCACATTGGTAAAAAGGTCTTCGGCACTCAATGCTTCGCCGGTAAGGTCGTTAAAGTTTAAAAAACTCACGCTACCATAACCATGTGCGCCACCGGTAAATACATAGCTTTCTATTTTTATGGATGAAAAATGCCCGTTTTTAAAGGAAGTTCCACCTTTAATGCTAGCTTCCCATGGAACGATATCTTCTGGAAAGCGTTCTTTTAATTTTTTATAATCGTTTCTAAAAATGGCAATGGCCTCATTAATAGTTGAAGCTTTTTTTTCTTCAGAATAATTAAGGACATCAATAACAAAAGAATTGATTTCTGTATTTATCTTTTCGGTAACTGCATTTGCTGGTTGTGCCTGCGGGATATTGATTTTTACCTGGGGGCAATCGGTACAGTTATCGGTTACCATATCTTTGTTTACATAACTAATGGTTTCTTTGTTTTCGCACCCCAAAAACAATGCGGTACATACAATTATGAAGATTGAAAAAGACTTTCTGGACATAGGCTGTTAAATAAAAAATAAAGGTACGGCGTTCTTTGCAATCCCCAAAAGTAAACGATATTTTTGTTATACAATCTTCAAGTTATGAGTAAAGAGAATTTACGCTTTAATTCCAAGGCTATTCATGGCGGGCAAGAACCCGATAAAGCTTATGGGGCGGTAATGCCTCCAATTTACCAAACTTCAACATATGCACAATCTTCGCCGGGCGCTCACAAGGGGTTTGAGTATTCCAGAAGTGCCAACCCAACTAGGACGGCACTGGAAAATAGTTTGGCAAGTATCGAGAACGGCAAATACGGTTTGGCTTTTGCCAGCGGCCTGGCGGCAATAGATGCGGTAATGAAATTACTGCAACCGGGAGACGAAGTAATATCGACCAACGATCTGTATGGTGGCAGTTACCGCTTGTTCAGTAAAATTTTTGAAGGGTTTGGGATCAAGTTTCATTTTGTGAACATGGAAAACCCGGCAGTAATTGAAAACTATATAAATACAAACACAAGGCTTATTTGGGTTGAAACCCCTACAAACCCAATGATGAACATTATTGATATTGCCCAAGTAGCCAACATTGCAAAAAAACATAAGGTTTTATTGGGGGTAGACAATACGTTTGCCACGCCATATTTGCAATTGCCACTCGATTTGGGAGCCGATTTGGTAATGCATTCGGCAACAAAATATATGGGCGGGCACAGCGATGTGGTTATGGGTGCCTTGGTGGTAAAAGATAAGGACTTGGCCGATAAACTGTATTTTATTCAAAACGCAAGTGGTGCGGTTGCCGGCCCCATGGACTGTTTTTTAGTACTTCGCGGAATAAAAACCCTGCACGTGCGTATGCAGCGCCATTGTGAAAATGGAGCAGCCATTGCGAAATTTTTGGCAGATCACCCAAAAATAGAGAAAGTATATTGGCCCGGGTTTAAATCGCACCCCAATCATGAAATTGCCAAAAAGCAAATGAAAGGTTTTGGCGGGATGATTTCTTTTGTGACCAAGGGAAACAATTATCAAGAAGCTATTAAAATTGTGGAAAATTTAAAAGTATTTACATTGGCCGAATCGTTGGGGGGCGTAGAGTCTTTGGCGGGACATCCTGCAAGTATGACGCATGCTTCTATCCCCAAAGAAGAAAGGGAAAAAACAGGCGTGGTCGATGCCTTGATTAGATTGAGTGTTGGGATTGAAGATGTAGAAGATTTAATCGATGATCTTAGACGAGCAATAGGGTAACGAAAACGTTTGAGATTAACGATTTTTTAAAAAACAAGCATTTTTTTTCAATAAAAAGTATAATTTTGCTGTCAAATTATTAAATACACAATTAATCCATTTTTTATGAATGCAATGGACCAAAAAATAAAAACATTTATGGACGAAGTAAAAGTCCGTAATGCACACGAGCCAGAGTTTCTTCAGGCAGTACACGAAGTAGCAGAAACAGTACTTCCGTATATTGCCCAGCATGAAATATACAACGGTAAAAACATATTGTTGCGCATGGTAGAGCCCGAGAGAGCTATAATGTTTAGGGTGCCGTGGGTTGACGATAAAGGGGAAATACACGTAAACAGGGGGTATCGAATCCAAATGAGCTCTGTTATCGGTCCGTATAAAGGCGGGCTTCGGTTTCACCCAACGGTAAATATGAGTATTTTAAAATTCTTGGCTTTTGAACAGGTTTTTAAAAACAGTTTGACAACATTGCCAATGGGCGGTGGTAAAGGAGGATCTGACTTTGATCCGAAAGGAAAGTCGGATGATGAAGTGATGCGTTTTTGCCATAGTTTTATGACCGAACTTTTTAGGCACATAGGGCCAAATACCGATGTCCCGGCCGGAGATATAGGCGTAGGAAGCAGGGAAATTGGTTTCTTGTTTGGAATGTACCGAAAAATTAAAAATGAATTTACGGGAGTTTTAACCGGGAAAGGGCTTTCTTGGGGTGGTTCCCTCATTCGTCCAGAAGCTACAGGATATGGAAATGTGTACTTTGCACAAAATATGCTGGAAAGAAAAGGAGATACTTTTCAAGGGAAAACAGTAACGGTTTCCGGTTCGGGAAATGTAGCGCAATATGCTACCGAAAAGGCCACGCAATTGGGTGCCAAAGTAGTTTCGCTTTCAGATTCTTCGGGGACCATTTATGATAAAGACGGAATCGATGCCGAGAAGCTCGCTCATGTAATGTTTATTAAAAACGTAAAACGCGGAAGAATTTCGGAATATACAGAAAAGTATCCTTCGGCAGAATATTATGCAGGCAAAACCCCGTGGCACATACCTTGCGATATAGCACTTCCTTGTGCAACGCAAAATGAGCTGAACGAAGAAGATGCAAAAGCATTAACTAAAAACGGATGCATATGTGTGAGCGAGGGTGCAAACATGCCTTGTACTCCGGGAGCTATTCTTCAATTCCAACACGCAAAAATATTGTTTGCGCCAGGAAAAGCATCCAATGCCGGGGGTGTTGCAACTTCGGGCTTGGAAATGGCACAAAATTCGTTACGTTATAGCTGGACAAGAGAAGAGGTTGATGATAAATTGAAAGGGATTATGAAGAGTATTCACAATTCTTGTATCGATCACGGAGAAGATCCAGACGGATATATCAACTATGTTCGGGGCGCAAATATTGCAGGTTTTGTAAAAGTAGCCGATGCAATTCTAGCCCAAGGAGTGGTGTAATTTATAGTTAAAAGAGGCTGTCTAAAATCAAGTGTTTTTAGACAGCCTCTTATTTTTATATGTTTAATCAAAAGAAGGGGACGTTGTTGATACTAATAACGATTTTATTTTTGGATGAAATTTTGCATCAGAAACCCGAAGTATTTCATCCAGTAAATCTGTCGCTATAGGTTTCGGGTTAGGATATTTGTATTTGCATAAAAAATTCTTCAAGGCTAAGTTCAACCGGTCTTCTCCAATTAACTTGCTTATTTCAGCAAAAATTACGGCTCCTTTAGAATAGGCTATATAAGGCTGGTTTTTGGTAGCCTTAATTAATGGGACGTCTTTATAAAAACCTTTTTCGGCATTATAAATTTGTCGATGTAATTGTATGCGCTCCTTCATTTTTTCTTCACCGTGTATTTTTTTATAAATCATCAATTCTGTATACATGGCAAGGCTTTCGGTGAGCATGGCATACCCTTCCCTGTAATCTGGATTTATTTGATTGTTACCCCACCAAATATGTGAAACTTCGTGTCCAGCAAGCTCATTTATTACATCCTGCTTATCATCTGCCTTAATATTGGCATTGAAGATCATGTTTTCTGTCATAAAAATAACACCCGGGTAAGCTGTGCCGGCAAAACCACTGGTAAATGAAGATACTTCTGCAAAAACAATCTCTTTAAACGGGTATGGGCCAAAGTTTTTGGTGCAATAATCTAATGAAAGTATTGTGTTTTTTATAAGGTGGTCAACATTATTGTCATGCAATGCATTGTACAGAACTTTAATGGTTATGCCATTGTGTATGGTGCTTTTGGACAAATATTTGGCTGAAGATAATGCAAAGCGAAATGGAATGGCGTTTGCCCGATAGGTAAAATAATTTCGTTTTTTATTTTTCCAATGTTTTGTGAGCTCGCCGGTTCCCACGGCTATTTGGTTTTGAGGAGTGGAAATTTCCAACTCTAAATCAATAAAATCATCTGTATTCTCTTTAGGGGCTCCTAAGGGCTTAATGCCTGTGGCTTCCCCCAAATTATATTTATTTCTAATGTTGCTATCCATAGTTTCTTTGCCTTCATCATATCCAAACCGGGGAAAATAATTGCTGATCCTCATGAAAGAACCATTTTCTACAATGGCATTAAAAGCATCGTGACCATTTACAGCGTACCATTTGTATTTTAATTCAAACTTCAATTTTGCGGTGTCGTTTGGTTGAAGTGGCTTTTGTAGAAAAAGTGCTGAAACCGGGTTGTCAATAATCAGTTTTTTATTTTTATATTGATATGAAAATGATTTGATTATAAAATCTTCCGGAACATGAAGCAATATAGAATCTATGGGTTTTTGGTGCATATTTTTAATAACATAACTTCCCGTAATTTTATATGCATGGTCTTCTGGAAACAAATCAATATTGGCAATAACTTTTTTTATGGTTGGTTGGGGAATGTTTTGATATTTTCTATAGATTTTTTCATAACGAACGGCTTTTGTTATAGCCAGATCATTGTCCCGGCGGATATAGCCATGTAGAAAGATGTCGGATATGATAATGCAGAGTGCCAAGAGCAACAAAGAACCAATAATTTTTGCAATACTGTTTTTATGGTTTTTGAAGGTTCCGTACAATAAAAATAGCAGTGCAACTGCCAAAAATCCAAAAGACAAGCGCCATAAGAACAAGGGCAAATATCCGCCATAGCCTAAGAAATCGCTATATGTTCCTTTATAATCGGATAGGAACCTAAATAATGGATTCTTGATGAACCCTTGAACCAATTTGGTGCCAAAAACTACAAAGAACGCCATAGAAATGCCCAATGCGAGATTTTTGTTTTTGATTAAGTTGTTTATGAAAAATAAGAAAAGCGATAAAAGTATAAGCGGGAATGTGTTGAAAACAATAACCCCATAATATGCACTCCAGTCAAAATAAGGAAAATTGTAAAGGAATTGAAAAGTTATAGCCTCCATTATCATTAATAGTGTAAAGTAGCTTATCAAGAACAAAATGCTTCCTATGTTGCCTATTAGTTTTTCTTTGGAATAATATGTAGTGTTCTGTATAACTGAAAATCCTTCCGCTTTACTTCGCCAGAAAATATCATTTACAAAATACACAACAGTCAATCCGCCAATAAAATAAAAAATACCGTTAATGGTTTGGGCCAAGAGCCCCGAACTGGCATAATATTGAGGAAGGCGGATGCCTTTGTCGATATCGGCATACATTTCCATTCCTACATAAAAAAGCAACAAAACGGATATGGCAATTAAAGAGATGCTTTTAAATAAATAGATACAATCGATTTTTGTAAATGAAAGGATTGCGTACCATTTGGATTTAGAGTCGAATTTGGTGGTTGCTTGTGTAAAAGGTGTGAGGGAGGGCTGTGTTTTTGGCAATGGCGCTTTTTGTTTTTTAAATGCTTTGGGTGTAGAAAGGAAGGAAAATAGGCAAATGCCGCCATATAGAAAGCATATTGAACAAATAAAAAAAGAAAGCCTGTTTATCAACCATAAATTTGTGAAAGAAACCACTTGGGTATTACGTTGATAAATTGTAAGATCTTTTCCTTCAAAAAAGTAACTGGACAAACCAAAAGGGTCTACCAAGGCAGAAATGCGTTGTGCAAATAGCGATTGGGGTAATGCCTGCGCCATAAACGGGGCGTTAGAAAATACCATAACCACCATATACAAAACATACAGCATTAATCCACTTATGGCAACCATAAGCTTGTTTTGGAATTTCTGCGCAATAAAAAATAGGATGCTACATATAAATAAGGCATTGCACATACCGAACGTAATAAATGGATAAAGGAAATGCCAAAGGTTGAACCCCGGGCTTATTTCAGTTTCTGTTTGGGCATACAACCCTGCCACATAGCCTGTTATAAGAATAAAAAAGCTGAATAGTGTTGTTGAATAGAAAGAAAAAAAACGTGCACAGGCAAAAGTTTTCTTTTTAATAGGAGTGGTAAAAATGATTAAATTGAAGTTGGAGTCTCTCTCTTTAAACAATAGGGCAAAAGCCAATAAAGTGGCTATTAAAATAATGGCAAGGCTTAATAGCCCAATCATGAAGCCTACCGAATATGGAGCGTTTATGTAGATACCTTCTCCAATATTAATGCTGAATTTGTATCCCGTCCAAAAGCCAATAACTGCTAAAGCAATCAAGGCAACATAGGTATACTTTTGCTTGAGTATTGTATGAAGGTCGTTTAAAAATACCGTATTCATTTTTTGTACCTATTTAAATAATTAAAATACACATGCTCTAAAGAGGGCGTAATAGCGTGAAAACCTATCGGACAAACATCTTCATTAACCGTTATATGCATTACTTTCTCTATAAGTTGCTTGCTAATAACACGGTATTCTGTTTCCAATTTTGACAGTTCGCTTTTTTCAATGGCCTTGGCCCATAATTTACCATTTAGCTGTTCTATAAAATATGTTGGAGCACCTTGAGAAATAATAGCCCCCTTTTCTATAATGGCCATAGTAGAACAAAGATTTCTAACATCTTCTACCAAATGGGTAGAAAGCACTACAATAATATCTTCGCTTAGTTCGCTCAACAAGGTATTAAAACGGTTGCGCTCCTCGGGGTCCAGACCTGCCGTGGGTTCGTCTACAATTACTATTTTGGGTTCTCCCAACAATGCTTGTGCTACACCAAAGCGTTGTTTCATTCCACCGGAAAAAGTATGTACTTCTTTATTTTTTGCATCCAATAGGTTTACCTTTTCGAGTATGTTCATGATTTGTTCGTGGCGTTGCCCCAAATCTTGTATGCCTTTTAACTTTGCTATATGGTCTAATAAATTATAAGCGGAAACCTTTGGATAGACACCAAAATATTGTGGCAAAAACCCTAAATGTTTTTGTATTTTAAAAGGTTCGTTAACAATATCAGATCCGTTAAAAATGAGGCTTCCTTCAGAAGGTTTTTGGAGCCCCACAATAGTTTTCATTAACGAAGATTTACCGGCACCATTGGGCCCTAACAAGCCAAATATGCCATTTTTAATTTCTAAATTTACGGCATTAAGAGCCTGATATCCGTTGTTGTAAACAAGGGATACATTTTTAATTTTCAATGTGTTCATGTATGCTGTTTTATATGTGAAAGAGGGGGTTAATCTACATAATCTATAATATCTCCGGGTTTACATTCAAGTGCTTTGCAAATAGCCTCCAGGGTTTCAAACCGAATGCCTTTTGCCCTTCCTGTTTTAAGAATGGATAAATTGGCGGGCGTAATGCCAATGGTATCAGCTAAATCCTTGCTCTTTATTTTGCGCTTTGCAAGCATAACGTCCAGGTTGATAATAATTGGCATAATTTATATGTATAAATCTTGTTCGTTTTGTAAATCTAATCCTTGTTGAAAAATTTCTGAAATAATAAAAATAAAGATGCCCAGAAACATATGTAAGGCTATAATCATATATATTTCTCTTTCAATTTCCGTAAAAAAGGATGAAATAATAACCAACAGAATGGGTAAAAACAAATTGATGGCATAAAATCGTTTTAAATGGGCAATGTTGGCTACAGTAAATAATTTTTGTTGATAGAAGACCTGAAAAACATTAGAAAGTAGCCAGAAAAACAGCGCATATGCCAAAGTGGGAAGCAAAAATGAAAATACTAAATAAGGTGTGCTGTTGTTCAGAATTAAAAAGGGAACATCTGTAAAAGGATATTCAATAATAGTTTGGCCTGCCACAGGTTTAATATTGGTTTTTGTTACCGAACATATAAACCCATAAATAGCTGTAAAAAAATAAAGCCACGCCAGAACTCTTGTTACAGCGTATAATATTTTGGAAATAATATTGGTTTTTTTCATTGTCTAAGTTTCAATTATTATTGCAAATATATAAAAATTATTGTAAAACAATAATTAATTGTTGTTTTGTTGAAATTTAAAGATAACTTCTTTTATCTTGAAATCAAGCTATATAGAAAAAGCAAATTCCTATTTTTGTTTTTATTCCTATAAAATATGATTGTAACAACCCGGGCCATTGTGCTTTCAGCTATAAAATATGGCGATACCAGTTTGATTGTAAAGCTTTTTACGGAAAGCGACGGGGTAAAATCGTATATGTTGAAAGGGGTATTGTCATCAAAAAAAGGAAAATTAAAAAAAGGGTATTTTCAGCCGTTAACACAGCTAGAAATAGTTGCCAACCATAAAAATAAAGGCACTTTGGAAAGTTTGCGGGAAGTAAAACTTGCATATTCGTATAAAAACCTACAAACAGATGTAAGTAAAAGTTCAGTGGCAATTTTTTTATCCGAAATGTTAGTAGTTTCCCTTCAGGAAGAAGAAGAAAATACTGCTTTGTATAAATTTATAGCTACGGCTTTTGTCTGGTTGGACGAACACGACGAAATAGCCAATTTCCATATTTCTTTTTTGTTGGAGTTAACAAAATACCTGGGCTTTTACCCCGACGATTCACAGCGGGAGGCTCCTTATTTTGATCTTTTAGAAGGAGAATTTGTATATTCCTTGTACAATCAGGTTATCGAGGGGCAACAATTGGCGGTTTTTAAGCAACTGTTGCAACATGGTTTCGAGGATGCAAATATTGTTAAAATGAATAAAACGGTGCGGGCAGATTTGTTAAATAGCTTAATCCGTTATTACCAATTGCACCTGTCCGATTTTAAAAAGCCTAAATCACTGGAAATTCTTCAGCAGATATTTGCTTAAATAATTACAAGTCGTTGTAAATATTAATATTAACCTAATAACATCCCCATGGATTGCTTTTAGGATGTTTAACATGGGTCAATTCACTGGAATTTAGTATTTTTGCCAACTTAAATACGACAAAGGAACTGTTTAAATGAAGTTTACAGAATATAAAGGATTGGATTTGCCCAAAACTGCGGAAGAAGTTCTGAAATTTTGGGATGAGCAAGCAATTTTTGAGAAAAGTATCACCAGCAGGGAAGGTAAAGAGCCTTTTGTTTTCTATGAAGGCCCTCCATCTGCCAATGGATTGCCGGGAATTCACCATGTCATGGCCCGGGCCATTAAGGATATTTTTTGTCGTTATAAAACCCAAAAAGGATATCAAGTAAAACGCAAAGCGGGGTGGGATACACACGGGCTTCCGGTAGAATTGGGGGTTGAAAAAGAACTGGGTATTACCAAAGAAGATATTGGCACTAAAATATCGGTAGAAGAATACAACCGGGCTTGTAAGAAAGCGGTAATGCGCTACACGGACATCTGGAACGATATGACCCGAAAAATCGGGTATTGGGTAGACATGGAGCACCCCTATATTACCTACAAGTCCAAATACATGGAAAGCGTATGGTGGCTATTAAAACAAATCTACGATAAAGGCTTAATGTACAAAGGGTACACCATTCAGCCGTATTCGCCTAAGGCAGGAACCGGTTTGAGTTCGCACGAATTAAACCAGCCGGGAACCTATCAAGACGTGTCCGATACAACAGTGGTGGCACAATTTAAGGCCATAGAAGAAACACTTCCCGAATTTTTAAAAGGGTTTGGGGCCGTTCATTTCCTGGCATGGACAACCACGCCATGGACACTTCCGTCCAATACAGCTTTAACAGTAGGGCCTAAAATTGATTATGTGTTGGTAAAAACATACAATCAATACACTTTCGAGCCCATAAATGTTGTGGTGGCCAAACCATTGCTGAAAAAACAGTTTTCCGGTAAATATTTTGAAGCTGAAAATGAAACTGCTTTTACCGATTATGAAAGCGGGGCCAAAAAAATACCATATTTGGTAATGGCCGAAGGGAAAGGGGCCGATTTAGTCGGAGCCCAATATGAGCAATTGTTGAATTATGCATTGCCATACCAAAACCCCGAAAATGCCTTTAGGGTAATTGGCGGGGATTTTGTTACCACCGAAGACGGTACCGGAATCGTGCATACAGCCCCAACTTTTGGTGCAGACGATGCCAAGGTGGCCAAAGAAGCTACGCCAGAAGTACCGCCAATGTTGGTATTGGACGAAAATGATAATCCCGTTCCTTTGGTAGATCTTCAAGGTCGCTTTAGGGCAGAATTGCCTGAAGTGGGTAGTAAATATGTAAAAAATGAATATTATACCGATGGCGAAGCACCCGAAAAGTCTGTAGATGTAGAAATAGCTATTAAATTAAAAGAAGAAAACAAAGCCTTTAAGGTAGAAAAATATGTGCACAGTTATCCGCATTGCTGGCGTACCGACAAGCCGGTTCTTTATTATCCGTTAGATTCATGGTTCATTAAAGTAACCGAGGTTAAAGACCGGATGTACAATTTAAACAAAACCATCAACTGGAAACCAAAAGCAACCGGGGAAGGGCGTTTTGGAAATTGGTTGCAAAATGCAAACGATTGGAACTTATCGCGTTCCCGTTTTTGGGGAATTCCGTTGCCGATATGGCGTACCGAAGACGGTAGGGAAGAAATTATCATCGGCTCGATTGAAGAGCTAAAAGATGAAATGGCAAAAGCGGTAGAAGCTGGCGTTATGGAAGCTGATATTTTTGCCGATTTTGAAGTGGGGAACATGAGTGAAGCAAACTACGAAAAAGTAGACCTTCACAAAAACATAGTCGATAAAATTGTATTGGTTTCTCCATCGGGAAAACCCATGAAACGAGAAGCCGATTTGATTGATGTTTGGTTCGATTCCGGTTCCATGCCATATGCACAATGGCATTATCCGTTTGAAAACAAAGAAAAAATAGATCAAGGGGGGGGCTTTTTCCCCGCCGATTACATCGCAGAAGGAGTAGACCAAACCCGTGGGTGGTTTTACACCTTGCACGCCATTGGTACAATGGTTTTCGACTCTGTGGCCTATAAAAATGTAGTATCAAACGGTTTGGTGCTCGATAAAAACGGACAAAAAATGTCCAAGCGTTTGGGCAACGCCGTAGACCCTTTTGAAACATTAAAAGAATACGGCCCCGATGCCACGCGTTGGTACATGATTTCCAACGCAAATCCGTGGGATAACCTAAAATTTGATATTGAAGGAGTTGCAGAAGTGCGTAGAAAATTCTTCGGAACGCTATACAATACCTATTCTTTTTTCAGTTTATATGCCAATATCGATGAATTTACTTATGCTGAAAAGGACATTCCATTGAATGAAAGGCCAGAAATTGACCGCTGGATACTTTCAGAATTAAATACATTGGTGCAAAAGGTTGATGAAGCATATGCCGATTACGAACCCACAAGAGCAGCAAGGGCAATCTCCGATTTTGTTCAGGAAAACCTGAGCAACTGGTATGTACGTTTAAGCAGAAGGCGTTTCTGGAAAGGCGATTATGGGCAAGACAAAGTAAGCGCCTACCAAACATTGTATACGTGTTTGGTTACGGTTGCAAAGCTTGGTGCGCCAATTGCACCTTTCTTTATGGATCAGTTGTATAAAGATTTAGTGGCCGCCACCGGAAAGGAAAACTTTGAAAGTGTGCATTTGGCAGAATTCCCCCAATTTGTAGAAAACTTTGTTGATAAATTGTTGGAACGCAAAATGGAGAAGGCCCAAACAATATCTTCCTTGGTACTTTCGTTGCGTAAAAAGGAAATGATAAAAGTACGTCAACCGCTTCAAAAGATAATGATTCCAGTGCTTAACGAGGAACAAAGAAATGAAATTAAAGAGGTGGAAGACTTGATAAAGTCTGAAGTAAATGTAAAAGAAATTGCGTTGATTGATGATGCTTCCGGGGTTTTGGTAAAACAAATTAAGCCTAATTTTAAAGTTTTAGGGCCACGTTTTGGAAAAGATATGAAGCTGATTGTCAATGAGATAAATAAGTTTGACCAGCCCGAAATTCAAAAAATTGAAAGTGAAGGGGCTATTTCTATTGAAATTAATGGAAAAAGCGTTACTTTAGGAATCGATGAAGTCGAGATTTCATCACAAGACATAGAAGGGTGGTTAGTAGCCAGTTCGGGGGCAATCACTGTAGCATTAGACGTAACGATCACAGAAGATTTGCGTAACGAAGGAGTAGCCAGGGAACTGGTAAATAGAATTCAGAACTTACGTAAGGATTCTGGTTTTGAAGTGACAGACAAGATTGATGTTAAGTTACAAAAGGATGGTTTTGTAGAAAAAGCTGTTGAAAACAATATTGAATACATTAAGGCAGAAACCTTAACGGCACGGCTAAATTTCGAGGAGAACTTAGATAATGGTACAGAAATTGCTTTTGATGAGGTAAACACCAAGTTAATTATTCAAAAACACTAGTACTATGGAAACAGATATGAAAGTAAGGTACTCAGATAAAGATCTAGCAGAGTTCAGGGAACTGATTGAAGGAAAAATAGAAAAAGCTTATCAAGACCTTAAGCTTTTGAAAAGCTCTTATAAAAACGACGGCAACAATGGTACAGACGATACTTCCCCTACATTTAAAGCATTCGAGGAAGGGTCTGAAACAATGAGCAGGGAAGCAAATACGCAACTGGCTTTGCGTCAGGAAAAGTTTATCCGCGACCTAAAAAATGCATTGGTGCGTATCGAGAACAAAACGTATGGTGTTTGTAGGGTTACCGGGAAGCTTATCAACAAAGAGCGCTTAAAGCTGGTACCGCATGCTACCTTGAGCATCGAAGCTAAAAACATGCAAAGTTAATTGCAAAAAAACAACACTTAAATATTAAAAAAAGCGCTCTGTTAAGAGCGTTTTTTGTTGCATAAACCTTACCCGCCAATTGGTTGTTATTTTAAAAAGTATTTTCCATGAAGTACATTTTTGCCTTTATTATTTTTCTCAGCGGAGCTTACGTATATTCTCAAAAGGCCATAAAAAAAGTTGTCCTTGCCAAGGAGGTTTCTTTTATAGAGGTAGATGCCAATAATGTATTCAATGTTTCCATGCAAACGCACAAGGGCGATGATGTGATTATTGTAACCAAGATGGAAGGGGAATATCAAAATGAATTTGTAAATACTGTAAAAGAAGAAGGGACCACCTTGTTTATAGGCGTGGAGCAAAGACCGTTATTTAATAAGCCCAACGATAAATTAGGGGCGCATAAAGTAATTTCGGTTTCCTTGGAGATTGAAGTCCCCGAATACAAAGAAGTATATATTTCTGGAAATTATACGGGAATGGAACTCCGTGGCCATTATAAAAGTATAGAGGCCATAACGGCCAACGAATTGATAGTGCTGGACAATATTTCTGGCGGGACCATAAAGGCAAGGACGCGAAACGGAAATATCGTTGCTCAAAAAATAAGCGGAGAGGTACGGGCTAAGAGCGAATACGGAAAAGTATACAAAGGCTCTTTGAAGCCCGGAAATACTAACTTCGAGTTAAATTCGTTGAACGGTAACATTTACATCAATAAAACAGAATAATATCCTTATTTTTACCGCCGTTGAAATATGTATGCCACTAGAAAAGGCAGTTTACTTATAAAATATGTCATTAAAAAAAGCATCCCTGATTATAGTCTTGGTCCTGTTAATAGATCAAGTATCCAAAATATACATTAAAACCCATTTTATTTTAGGAGATTATGTTGAGGTTTTCAGCTGGTTTAAAATTTTGTTCATAGAAAACGAAGGAGCCGCGTGGGGCACTAAAATAAGTGATATAATTCCTTTTATTTCAGATGAGGCCGGAAAACTTTTTTTAACCATATTCAGGCTTGTTGCAATATGCGGAATTGGCTATTGGTTGTACGATTCGGTTAAAAAAAATGCCACACCAACTTTGGTTCTTGCTATTTCGTTAATTTTTGCCGGTGCTTTGGGGAATATTATCGACTCGGTTTTTTACGGACTTATTTTCAACGACAGTTATGGGCAAGTGGCAACATTGTTTCCCCAAGACCCATATGGTTCCTTATTCCATGGAAGGGTGGTAGATATGCTTCATTTCCCGATGATAGACACGGTTTGGCCAGAATGGATGCCTGTTGTTGGCGGGAAAACTTTTAGGTTCTTCGAGCCTGTGTTTAATATTGCCGATGCGGCCATAAGTGTTGGTGTAGGCGTATTGTTGGTGTTCAATAAAAAGGCTTTTCCAAAAAAATAATTCTTTTGCCATTATTTCAAAATTTATAAATGGTATCAGGGGTTACACAAATATCCAATTCAATATCTTGGTGGTGTAGGTCGTTGAATGCTTCTTCCGGAGGAAAGAAAGAGAGCCCTATTTTTATAACATCTTTTCTGCAAGTAGCCAAAAAACGGTCGTAAAACCCTTTTCCATAGCCAATTCTGTTCCCTTTTTTATCAAAAGCCAACAATGGTATAAAAACAACGTCAATTTTATCATTCGCTATTTCGATCCCGTTTTCGGGTTCGGGAATGCCATATTCGTTGATTATTATTTTGGTGTTGTCTGTAAGGAGGTAATTGGTTAAGGTGCTATTTAAAAAATTGCTTTTGGGAATAACCACTTCTTTGTCTTTTCCCTGTAAAATGCTTAAAATAAACGAAGTGTCTATCTCCTTGTGTTTTTCAATGGCAAGAAAGATATGGTAAAAGATTTGGTCCCATATTTTAAGGGATAAGAGTTGGTTGGCAATCTGTATGCTTAAATTTTCAATTTCGCTTTTTGTAAGAGCAAAGCGTTTTTCTTTGTAGAGTTGGCGAAGCTCTTTTTTGTTCATGTACTAAACTTTTTCAAACATTTCCTCCAGTTCACCCAAAGAGATTGGTTTTACCCAATAATCAGATACTTCTTCAAAAGCTTTAGCCCTTTGAATATCTTCCGGGTTAATGGACGAGCTTACCACGTACAAGGTTATGGGATGTTCTAAATCTGACTTAATTTTTACAAATTCCTCCAGAAATTGCCATCCGTCCATGACAGGCATATTAAGGTCCAAAAGAATAACTTGTGGTATTCTCTCTTTTTCGGGTTGTTCAAAAACACCTTTAAAGTAAGAAAACGCTTCACTTCCATTTTCAAAAACCAAAAACTCTTTGCATAATTTTTTGATGTCTAGCAAGCGGGACAGCATTTTTACATAGAGTTTGTCATCGTCAATGATACAGGCTAGGTCAATTTTATGGTTCATTTACATATTTGTTAGGGGTCCAATTATCATAAATCAGCAGCTAAAGATAGTTTTTTTTTAATATTTCAGCCTGTTAAAATGTAATAGTAATCGGCATTTGTACAAAATAATTTTTTTAAGCTAAAAATTGTAATCTTTTTCTCTCATAATTAATAAATAAGGTCTGTTGTTTATGATGTAATTTTAGATTCATTTATCTTTGAAGAATAAATTGTCGTACTTTCATGAGCCAAACCCCAATAGAAATACAATTACAAACGTTGCCCAACAATCCGGGGGTTTATCAATTTTATAACAAGGACGGAAAAATTATTTATGTTGGTAAGGCCAAGAATTTAAAAAAAAGGGTTTCTTCTTACTTTCATAAAAACCATGAATATGGCAAAACCAGGGTGCTCGTCAAAAAAATTGAAACGATTAAGCATATTGTGGTGCCTACCGAAACAGACGCACTTTTACTGGAAAACAACCTCATAAAAAAATACCAGCCACGCTATAACGTTATGCTGAAGGACGATAAAACGTATCCTTGGATCTGTATTAAAAACGAGCGTTTTCCACGAGTATTTACCACACGGAACATGATAAAGGATGGGTCGGAATACTTTGGCCCATACACAAGCATGAAAACCGTAAGGATACTTTTGGACCTTATTAAAGGGCTGTATTCGTTGCGCACCTGTAATTACGATCTTTCCAAAGAAAAAATCGATGCCGGAAAATATAAAGTGTGTTTGGAATACCATTTAGGAAATTGCCTGGGCCCCTGTGAAGGATATCAAAGCTTAGGAGAATACGATAAACAAATAACCGCTATCCGGGAAATTATAAAAGGAAATTTTAAAGATTCGTTAGGCGATTTTAAAAGCCAGATGAAAGCCTTGGCTGCCGAAATGCGATTTGAAGAAGCACAACAGATAAAAGAAAAAATAGATGTTCTGGAAAATTATCAGGCAAAATCCACTGTGGTAAACCCGAAAATAAGCAATGTAGATGTGTTTTCAATTGTTAGCGACGAAAGCTTCGGCTATGTCAATTTCCTTCAATTGTCTTACGGGGCCATTATAAGGGCGCATACCGTAGAAATTAAAAAGAAACTCAACGAAAGCAATGAAGAGTTATTGGAGCTGGCCGTAACAGAACTGCGAACAAGGTTCAACTCCCAGTCTAAAGAAATATATGTGCCTTTTTCTATTAATGTTGCTGAAGGAATTAAGGTTACCATTCCAAAATTGGGCGATAAAAAACGTATTTTAGAACTCTCCGAAAGGAATGCCAAATTATATAGGCAGGAGCGCTTTAAACAGATTAAGATTGTAGACCCGGAACGTCATGTAAAAAGAATCATGGCGCAAATGAAAAAAGATTTAAGGTTGTCTGAAGATCCGCGACATATAGAATGTTTTGACAATTCAAATATACAAGGGACAAACCCGGTTGCCGCATGTGTGGTATTTAAAGACGGAAAACCAAGCAAGAAAGACTATAGGCATTTCAACATAAAAACAGTTGTGGGCCCCGATGATTTTGCATCGATGGAAGAAGTGGTGCACAGGCGCTACAAACGGTTGCTGGAAGAAGCTGAACCGCTTCCGCAATTAATTGTAATAGACGGTGGGAAAGGGCAGCTATCATCGGCTTTGAAAAGTCTGGACAGGTTAGGCCTGCGTGGAAAAATAGCCATTATAGGAATTGCCAAAAGGTTAGAAGAAATATATTATCCGGGAGATTCTATTCCGTTGTATCTGGATAAAAAGTCTGAAACATTAAAAATTATCCAGCAATTGCGTAACGAGGCACATAGGTTTGGAATTACTTTTCACAGGAATAAGCGAAGCAAGGCTGCTATAAGTTCGGCATTGGAAAATATTGATGGAATAGGCAAGAAAACCGCAAACGACCTGTTGAAAACATTTAAATCGGTTAAACGGGTTAAAGAAGCCTCCTTGGAACAAATAGTATTAGTTGTGGGAAAAGCAAAAGCCAAAAAGGTGTACAATGCTTTTCATAAAAATTAGGTGTATGTATTTAAAAAGAATATGGCTGGCTATGGCAATCTTGTTTTCATTGCAGGCAAATGCCCAGCAAGTAGGCCAAAAAGATCCCAAGGTTGGGCTTGTCCTTAGTGGTGGTGGGGCAAAAGGTTTAGCGCATATTGGTGCTTTAAAAGCCATTGAAGAAGCCGGGGTACGGATTGATTATATTGGCGGTACCAGCATGGGCGCCATTGTTGGTGCTTTGTATGCGGCTGGGTACACTCCCACGCAACTTGACTCCATTTTCAAGGAAACAAATTTTGACGTGTTATTGCAGGATAAAATGCCACGTTCGGCCATGTCTTTCTACGAAAAAAATAATTACGAGCGGTATGCAGTAACGCTTCCGTTCAATAAATTTAAAATCTCATTGCCCACATCCTTGTCCAAAGGACAAAATCTCTACAACCTGCTTTCAGAATTGCTTTTTAACGTAAATAATATTGACGATTTTAACAAGCTGCCCGTCCCATTCTTTTGTATGGCTACCGATGTTGAAACCGGAGAGCCCGTACAATTAAACAAAGGCTACCTGCCCAAGGCTATTTCGGCAAGTGCGGCAATTCCTTCTTTTTTTGAGCCCGTCCCCATAAACGACCAACTTTTGATAGACGGTGGCGTGGTAAACAATTACCCGGTAGATGAAGTAAAGGCATTGGGGGCAGATATCATTATCGGGGTAGACGTACAGGATCCCTTGTACAAAAGGGATAAGTTAAATTCGGCTACGGACATATTGGTGCAAATAAATTATTACAATACGGTAAACGATATGAAGGAGAAGCTGAAAAAAACAGATGTTCATATCAAACCAGAAATAGACGGTTTTGACGTGCTCTCTTTCAGTAAAGGGGCGTCTATTATAGAAAACGGCTACGAAGCCGGCCAAAAAAAAGAAATGCAATTGGATAGCATTGCGCAGCTTCAACTTAAAAAACCAGAAAAAAAATATCCCGTTAAAATAATAGATACCTTTCTTATTAATAAACTCTCTTTTGAAGGAAACGATAAATATACCCGTGCATACCTTAAGGGAAAACTAAGATATACTACAGAAGAGTATACCGATTTTGACAATCTGGACCAAGGAATGAGCAATTTGGCAGCTACCAACAATTTTAACAGCGTTAAGTACGAAATCAGGCCCAATAAAGATGGCTATAAACTTACCGTGCCCATTGTGGAAAAGCATACAGACATGTTTTTAAAATTGGGTATACATTACGATGGCTTATATAAAACGGCGGGATTGGTCAATATTACCAAGAAGCATTTATTTTTTGATGACGATGTCATCTCTTTCGATTTTATTGTAGGAGATTATATACGATATGATTTTGAGTACTATCTAGACAAAGGCTTTTATTGGAGCTTCGGACTCAGGTCCCGCTATAATTCTTTTGCCAAGGATGTCTCTTTCGATTTTGTCCAGGGAAAAGCAGTTGAAGATCTCCCCGATGTAAACAAGCTTGACATTAGCCTGGACGATATTACCAACCAGATATACATGCAAACCGTCTGGAAGGAGGAATTTACGTTCGGACTGGGGCTGGAACATAAATTCCTGAAAATTGAAACAGAAACGCTAGCCAATGAAGAGGGGAACGAAATCTTGCTGGAAAAACAAAACTATTTTAGTAGCTATGGGTTTTTGAAATTCGATACTTTAGACGATAAATATTTTCCCTCAAAAGGACTGTTTTTTGACGGCGATTTTCATTGGTACCTTCTTTCAAGCGGAGAAGTGGAAGATTTTACCCAATTTTCGGTAGCCAAAGCAAAATTAGGTTTTGCCATGCCATTTGCACGTAAGTTTTCTGCAAATCTTTTTACCGAAGGCGGTTTTAAATTGGGGAGCTCCAATGCAAATACCTTCGACTTTATTTTGGGAGGATGGGGAAACGATTTTATTAACAACATAACCCCATTCTTAGGGTACGATTATCTAAGCTTTGGAGGCGATAGTTTTGTAAAGGCAACAATAAGTACCGATTGGGAGTTTATAAGGGGAAACCATGTAAACTTAACCGCAAACTTTGCCAATGCCGGTAACAATATTTTTGAGCGCGGAGAATGGTTTACACTGCCCGATTATTCCGGATATGCCATCGGGTATGGATACGAATCTATTTTAGGGCCAATTCAGGCAAAATTCAATTGGTCGCCCGAAGTAGATGAGAAATTTTTTACAGTAAGCGTGGGCTTTTGGTTTTAAGATTTTATTTAGTAAAAAACCCCCAAAAATTTCCGATATTTGCAGAAATCAAACGTTTTCGCTATGCCTTTTTATCATAAATTGGGTAAGATACCTCATAAAAGACACACAATCTTTAAAAAACCAGATGGGAGCCTCTATTACGAGCAGCTTTTTGGAACCATTGGTTTCGATGGAATGTCTTCAAATTTATACCATGTTTATCGCCCAACACAAGTAAAGGAAATATCGTCAAAAATAAATGTCGCTCCACAAATAGCAACGGCAAACAACATACAATCGTATCGTTTTCATGGGTTTAAAGTCAAGCCGGAAAATGATTATTTAAAAAGTAGGATCCCTATTTTAACCAATGCAGATTGTACCATAGAATTGGCGGCTCCCAAAAAATCAACAGCAAATTATTTCTATAAAAATGCCGATGCCGACGAGCTGATTTTCATACACGAGGGAACGGGAAAATTAAGGACCCACTTAGGGAACTTGGACTTTAAGTATGGCGATTATCTGGTAATTCCCCGCGGGATTATTTATAAAATAGATTTTGAAACCGAAGACAACAGATTGTTCATCGTGGAATCGCGCAGGCCTATTTATACCCCGAAAAGATACAGAAACTGGTTCGGGCAACTTTTGGAGCATTCCCCTTTTTGCGAACGGGACATCCGCAGGCCTTACGAATTGGAGACCAACGATGAAAAAGGAGACTTTTTAATGAAGATCAAGAAGCAGAACGAGGTTTTCGATATGATATATGCAACCCATCCTTTTGACGTGGTTGGGTACGACGGATTTAATTATCCATATGCATTGAGCATTCACGATTTTGAACCCATTACCGGAAGGATACATCAACCGCCTCCGGTGCACCAAACTTTCGAGACAGATGCCTTTGTAGTGTGCAGTTTTGTGCCTAGGCTGTACGATTATCACCCTGAAAGCATTCCCGCGCCTTACAATCATAGCAACATCGACTCTGATGAGGTGCTGTATTATGTAGATGGAGATTTTATGAGCCGTAACGATATCGAGAAGGGCCATATATCTTTACATCCGGCCGGTATCCCCCATGGTCCGCATCCGGGTGCAGCAGAAAGAAGTATCGGGAAAACCAAAACAGAGGAGCTGGCCGTTATGGTAGACACTTTTAAACCGCTTCAATTAACCAAACAGGCCATGGAAATTGCCGATGAAACCTATCATAAATCTTGGCTGGAATAATTTAATTGTTATATTGAAACCGTTGTTGGATAAATATTATTAATGCAATGTTGAATTTTAGAGTAGATATAACCCCTCATTTAAGGGCGATGTGGTAAATTTTGGATAAGAAACAAAATCCAATACCAATTAGGTATACAATACAAATTTTCAAACAAAAAATAATTATGTCACAAGATACAACATCCTTAAAATTAAATAAAGAAGTAGAAGCAGCCGAAGACTTTCTTCCATTGCTCGGCACAGATTATGTAGAACTGTATGTGGGGAATGCAAAACAGGCGGCACATTATTATCAGGCGGCCTGGGGCTTTCAGCCAATTGCCTATTCTGGGCTGGAAACCGGGATTAAGGACAGGGTTTCATATGTGCTTCAGCAGGATAAAATACGGTTGGTGTTAACTTCGCCATTACAGCAAGGTGGAGAAGTGAACCGCCATATAGAAAAGCATGGCGATGGAGTAAAAGTAGTAGCCCTTTGGGTAGACAATGCCAAACAAAGTTATTTGGAAACTACCAAAAGAGGCGCCAAAAGTTACATGGAGCCTAAAACCATTAAGGACGATCAAGGGGAAGTGGTACTCTCTGGAATTCATACATATGGAGAAACCATCCATATCTTTGTTGAAAGATCCAACTACAAAGGAGTTTTTATGCCCGGGTTTAAACCGTGGAACCCAGAATATAAGCCTACCGAGGTTGGATTAAAGTATATAGACCATATGGTTGGGAACGTAGGCTGGAACGAAATGGGTAAATGGTGCGGGTTTTATGCCAAGGTAATGGGCTTTGCCCAATTGGTATCTTTCGACGATAAAGATATTTCAACCGATTATACGGCGCTCATGAGTAAAGTAATGAGTAATGGAAATGGAAGGATTAAGTTCCCCATAAACGAACCCGCCGAGGGAAAGAAAAAATCTCAAATAGAAGAATATATAGAATTTTATAACGGCGCTGGCGTGCAGCATATCGCACTGGCTACAGATAATATTATTGAAACGGTAAAAGCGCTTAAGAAAAGGGGCGTGGAGTTTTTGCATGTTCCCGAATCTTATTACGACACAGTTTTGGACCGCGTAGGTGAAATTGACGAAAAATTGGAGCCTTTAAAAGAACTGGGCATCCTCATAGATCGGGATGACGAGGGTTACTTGCTCCAGCTTTTTACAAAACCGGTTTTGGACAGGCCCACAATGTTTTTTGAAATTATCCAGCGAAAAGGAGCAAAATCGTTTGGAAAAGGAAACTTTAAAGCGTTATTTGAAGCTATTGAGCGCGAACAGGAAATGCGAGGAACGCTATAAAATATCATTTTTTTTGCTTTTTTGATAATTAGAAACGCAACAAATTGCGTACTCGGTGTTAAAAAAGTTAAACTTATTTATTATGCTTGCATAACATTTGTTTTGCATTAACTTTGCCTCCGCAAAAGGGGTGGTGCCCTTTGCAGACTTTAAGTAAAGTTTTCATAATTTAAAGTTTTGGTTGGTTAATGAAAAAAACTCGGCTTCGGCCGAGTTTTTTGCTTTTATAATGTTCGATTATAATTTTTTGGAACAATAATTGTTAATTATATGAACTGGAAACGGTAATATAATTGATTTTATTATTTTTACGTCGATTATTGCCTCATAAAGAATATGTTGAATTTTTAATGATGTGTAATTAATGCTATTTTGGATTTTTAAAAATAGCCAAGAACCCCCCCAAAAAACAGGGATTTAATTGAACTATGAAAAAGATACTTTTAACGCTACTTATATTTTGGCTTTCGGCCTTCACAAATCAAAGTCAGCCCATAAAAACCAATTCTTCGTATAAAGGTGGGGAATGGTTTCAGTTCAGGATTCATTACGGTATTTTTAACGCAAGCTTTGCTACCCTGGAACTTAAAGAGGAATCCTTAAACGGTAAGGAAGTGTACCATGTTGTGGGAAATGGCCAAACAACCGGGCTTGCAAGCCTGTTTTTTAAGGTAGACGATAATTACGAAAGCTATTTCGACAAACAAACGGGGCAGCCCTATAAATTTATAAGGAAAATAGATGAAGGTGGCCATACAAAAGATTTAGAAATCAATTTTGATTATAAAACCAACAAGGCCGTTCTGGAAGATCATAAACACGATACTGAAAAATCCTTTAAAATAGAAGAGGGCATACAAGATTTATTGTCGGCTTTTTATTATTTAAGGGACCGGGTAGATATTAACAACATCAATAAAGGCGATGAATATGTTTCTGATATGCTTTTTGACGATGACGGAATATTTAAGTTCAAACTTAAGTACCTGGGCAGGGAAACCCTCAACACAAAATTCGGAAAAGTAAGATGCCTTAAGTTTAGGCCTTTTGTGCAGTCGGGGCGTATCTTTAAAGAAGAAGAAAGTTTAACCCTTTGGGTTTCAGACGATGATAACAAAATGCCAATACGCGTAAAGGCAGATATCCTTGTGGGGTCTATTAAGGCCGATCTTGAAGCGTTTAAAGGATTGAAGCATCAGTTTAAAATCCATATGAACTAATTGTAATGAAACTGGAAATCGAAGCTCAAATTAAAAGTCTTGAAGAAAAATATAAAAATTCTGGACAAGACTTAAGCTCTTATTTAGACGGACTTTTATACGAACGTTACCTAACATACTGGGATTACATACATTTGGATACGCTGTTAAGCCTTCAAATACCGCGCACCCATTTTCCGGATGAGGAAATATTTATTATGTACCATCAAATTACAGAATTGTATTTTAAGTTGATTATCCATGAACAAAAACAAATTATAGACGACAAGGTCCAAAAGGCAGACTTCCTCATTACCAAAATAGAGCGCATCAATAATTATTACAAAATTTTAATCAATTCCTTTAATGTCATGATTAACGGAATGGACCGCGCCCAGTTTTTAAAATATAGAATGGCGCTACTTCCCGCCAGTGGGTTTCAGTCCGCTCAATTTAGAATGATAGAGCTTTACTCCACGTCCATGTACAATTTGCTACATCCGTCGGTAAAACATAATTTTTCGCCAAATAGTGCGTTAGAAGATTTATACGAGAACATTTATTGGAAAAAAGGAGCTGTAGATACCGAGACCAACGAAAAAACGCTTACGTTAAAGCAGTTTGAATATAGATACACGCCAAGGTTTATGCGCATAGCAAAAGAAGTTCAAGGTGTAACCATATACGAAAAATACTTAAATTTGCCCAAAGAAGTAAAAAACAACAAGTTACTAATAGAGGCAATGAAGCAGCTCGATGTAAATGCCAATGTAAACTGGAACTTAATGCACATGGGCGCTGCATATAAACACCTAAGTAAAGAAAAACAAACAATTGATGCCACTGGAGGCACAAATTGGAAAGAATATTTGCCCCCAAGTTTTCAGAAAATCATCTTTTTTCCTGAAATTTGGAGCGAAAACGAAAAAGCCGACTGGGGAAAGCAGTGGGTGGAACATATGTTTAATCCTCAAAAATGAGTAAATGCCAAAAAATGTTGTAGCACTTTTGTTAATGGTCTTTATCGCCATGACATCGTGCAAAGATGAACCTAAGAAAGAAGTGAAGGAAGCGAGCACCTTAAAAACGGAGGAGCTTAAGCCTGTTGAAGTGAAAGAATTTGGTTATACCCTAAAAAATTACCTGGTTGTAAGGGATACTATTAAAGTTGGCGATAGCTTTGGAGAAATTTTACAGAGAAACAATCTCGAATACCCGCAAATATACAATATCGTTGAAGGAGCAAAAGATTCTTTTGACATTGCAAGCCTGCAAGTAGGAAAACCCTACACGCTGTTATGTACCAAGGAAGACTCCCTCCAACGTCCAAAATGCTTTATCTACCAACCTAACAGTATTGATTATGTGGTGGTAGACTTTGCCGATTCTACTTTGGTGAAAAAGGGAAAGAAAAAAGTGAAATTGGTAGAAAGGGAAGCATCGGGCGTTATTAATAATTCTCTTTACGTTACCTTGCAGGACCAGGGTTTAAGCCCCATCGTTGCATATAAAATGTCTGATATCTATGCATGGACCGTTGATTTCTTTAGAATACAAAAAGGAGATAGGTTCAAGGTTATTTTTACTGAAAAATATATAGACGACAGTATTTATGCCGGAATAGATAAAATTAAGGCCGCCTATTTTGAGCACAAAGGAGAATCTTTCTATTCGTTTAGGTACGAAACCGATTCCACAAAGCACATTATCGATTATTTTGATGAAAATGCAAAAAACCTCCGCAGGGCATTTTTAAAGGCCCCCGTTCAATTTAGCAGGATATCCTCAAGGTACAACCTCAACAGGAGAATTGCATATTACGGCAATAGGGTAAGGCCGCACAAAGGAACCGATTTTGCGGCTCCCATTGGAACACCAATTTTATCGACGGCCAACGGTACCGTTATAGAATCGGCAAGGAGGGGAGGAAACGGAAATTATGTAAAAGTAAAGCACAACGGCACCTATACCACCCAGTACCTTCATATGAAAAAAAGAAAAGTACATGTAGGAGATTATGTCAAGCAAGGAGATGTTATCGGTTGGGTCGGGATGACCGGAAATACCAGTGGGCCGCACGTTTGTTACCGTTTCTGGAAAAATGGGAGACAAGTAGACCCATTTAAACAGGACTTGCCAAAGGCAGAACCTATTGGAGATTCGTTAAAAGTAAAATACCTGGATTATATCCAGCCGATCAAGCATCAATTGGATGCTATAGTATATCCTTCAGAAAAAACATCAGATGAAGAAGAATTTTTAACCGAATTAAACCAACAGAATGCCATTAGCGACAATCAATCCAACTAAAACCGAAGCTTGGAAAAAACTTCAAGAACATTACAATAGCTTTAAAGATACGCCCATGAAAAGTTTATTTGCCCAGGACAAGGACCGGGCAGATAAATATACGCTTCAATGGAACGATTTTTATGTAGATTTTTCAAAAAACAGAATAGACGATACCACTGTTAATTTGCTTTTGGAACTGGCCAAAGAAGTAAAACTTCAAGATGCAATTGAAAAGTATTTTACAGGAGACATTATTAACCAAACCGAAGGACGCGCTGTTTTACACACAGCATTGCGGGCTAGGGAAAACGATAAAATATATGTAGATGGTGAAAATGTAGTCCCGGAAATACATCAGGTAAAAAAGAAAATAAAGAAATTTACAGAAGCAATTATTTCTGGTGATAAAAAAGGATATACAGGAAAACCGTTTACCGATGTGGTAAATATAGGTATCGGTGGCTCCGATCTGGGCCCCGCCATGGTTACCGAAGCACTTCAGTATTACAAAAACCACTTAAATGTACATTTTGTAAGCAATGTAGATGGCGATCATGTTCATGAAGCCATTAAGAACCTAGATCCGGAAACCACTTTGTTCGTTATTGTTTCCAAAACATTTACAACACAGGAAACCTTAAGCAATGCAACTACCATAAAAAAATGGTTTTTAAAAACCGCGACCCAAAAAGATGTGGCGGCGCATTTTGTGGCTGTTTCTACCAATTTGGAAAAAATAGACGAGTTTGGCATTGATGCCGATAATGTTTTCCCGATGAAAGATTGGGTAGGGGGTCGTTTTTCTTTGTGGAGTGCTGTTGGGCTGTCGATTGCATTATCGGTGGGATATAAAAATTTCGACAAATTATTGGCAGGCGCACAGGCAATGGACATTCATTTTAAGGAAACGCCTTTTAATAAAAACATCCCGGTAATATTAGCGCTTTTAAGCGTTTGGTACAATAATTTTTACGGAGCAGAAAGTGAAGCATTAATACCGTATTCTCAATATTTGCACAGGCTCTCGGCATATCTTCAGCAGGGAACCATGGAAAGTAACGGCAAGAGCATCGACCGGAACGGAGACCCGGTAAATTACCAAACCGGAACCATTATTTGGGGGGAACCCGGTACAAACTCACAGCACGCATTCTTCCAGTTGATCCATCAGGGGACAAAATTGATACCTACCGATTTTATTGGCTTTGTAGAGTCCCTGCATGGAGACAAAGACCATCACGATAAATTAATGGCCAATTATTTTGCACAAACAGAAGCTTTGTTAAACGGTAAAACCGAAGCAGAAGTAAGGACAGAACTAAAAAGTAAAAACACTCCCGAAAATGAGATAGAAAAACTTTTGCCATTTAAACTTTTTGCCGGGAACAAGCCAACAAACTCCATTCTTATAGATAAGTTAACACCACAGGCATTGGGTGGGATTATTGCCATGTACGAACATAAAATTTTCGTTCAGGGAATTATCTGGAACATTTTTAGCTTCGATCAGTGGGGCGTAGAATTGGGAAAACAATTGGCATCAACGATACTTGACGATATAAAATCGGAAAAGATTAGCAATCACGACAATTCAACGTTAAATCTTTTAAGATTCTATAAAAACAGTTAACATATTTTGTTAAAATCCGAAAACGTAACATTGTAATCCCCATCAGATTATATTGTTACGTTTTTTGTTTACTTTTGCTTATATGTTAAATTATTTAACATTGGCTTAATGTGGGAATCTATTTTATATAAGATTTTTGCAACGTTAAATTAAATCAAACAACAAATGAAGACAATTTACAATTGGATTTTAACAGCAGTAATTGCATTAATTACTACTACGGCCTTCTCGCAAGGAACAATCACGGGAACTGTAGTAGATGGCAGCCTAGGGGAGCCATTGCCCGGGGCAAACGTAATGGTTAAAGGCTCTTCAACAGGGACTTCAACCGATTTTGATGGTAACTTTACTTTAAATGTGTCTCAAAACTCAGGAACTGTAACGGTTTCATACATCGGGTTTATAGCACAAAGCGTTAGTTATACCTTGACCAACGGATCGGCTAATATAGGAGAGATATCCTTACAGCCTGATGCTGAAGAATTGGAAGGGGTTGTTGTAGTAGGTTCAGGAGTGATTGATTTGGCCAATGATAGACAGACTCCAATAGCTGTTTCTACGGTTAGTGTTCAAGAAATTCAAACAAAGGCGGTAGGAAATGTGGAATTTCCCGAAATTTTAAAAAACACACCATCTGTATATGTATCAAATCAATCGGGTGGTTTTGGTGATTCTCAAATGTTTGTTAGAGGCTTTGATCAAACAAATACCGCTTTCTTATTGAATGGACAGCCAATTAATGGAATGGAAGACGGAAATATGTATTGGTCTAACTGGTCTGGAATGTCTGATATTGCTAATGGTATTCAAATCCAAAGAGGGTTGGGGTCTTCTAAATTGGCAATTTCTTCAGTTGGTGGTACAGTTAATATTGTAACAAAAACTACTGACATGAAAGAAGGTGGTTTTGCTAGATTTATAGTTGGTAATGATAGTTACTTTAAGACAACTGCTGCATATAATACTGGAATGAGTGATAATGGATGGGGATTCTCCTTTTTATTAGATTATTGGAAGGCGCATAGTAAGTATGCATATGGAACAAAAGGAGAGGGACAAAACTATTTCTTTTCTGTAGGAAAAAAAGCTGGCGACCATAATTTTAATTTCTTAATAACAGGAGCCCCACAATGGCATGATCAAAATTTTTCTAAAGATCAAGAGCTATACGATCAATACGGTATAAAGTATAATAATAATTATGGTTTCTACAGAAATAACTCAGGAGATTATGAATACCTCTCTTTAAGGAGAAACTATTATCATAAACCAGTAATTAATTTAAACTGGGATTGGGATATTTCTGAAAAATCAAACTTATCAACAGTGGTTTACGCTTCATTTGGTCGTGGCGGCGGAACGGGCGATTATGGAAACGGGGTTTCTTATGTAGATAATGGAGATGATAGAACCGATGGAGCCTATTTGTATAATAATGGACAAATTGATTGGGACTATATTATTCGTACATATAATGCGGGGATTCCAAATGGATTAAGTGATGGATATAATGGAACAGTTTTAAGAGCATCGGTGAATAATCATGCTTGGTATGGATCTGTTATTAATTATGAATACGATACACTTAAAAACTTTACTTTCAATATTGGTGCAGATTTCCGTTTTTATAAAGGAGATCACTTCCGTCAACTAACAGACCTTTTAGGGTTGAATGGAAGAATTGAACCAATTGGTGGACGTCCTGATGACTATGTCGTGACAGAGACATACAATCCTGATCCATGGGCCGCTCTATTTAATTATGCAGATACTGATCAAAGAATCGACTATGATTATTCTGAGAATATTAATTATCAAGGAGCTTTTGGTCAAGCCGAATATGCTAATGATGTTTTTAGCGCATATATTCAAGGTGCTCTTTCTAATCAATCATATAAAAGAGAAGATAGAGGAAATTTTGATTTTGATAATCCTAAAGAATCGGAAACAGTTAAACGAACAGGTTATAATATTAAAGGAGGTGCTTCATGGACTTTTATCGAGGGGCACACAGTTTATTTTAACTCTGGTAATTACTCTAGACAACCTTTCTTAGACAATATTTTCCCATCTTATGATGATAACACCTTATTGGCAGACCCTAAAGTTGATAATGAAGAGATTTTAGGTTTTGAGGCGGGATATAGAGTGCAACTTGGAGATTTTGTTGGTAGCTTAAACGGATATATTACTAGATGGGATAATAGATATCAATCGTTTACAGGGAATTATGAAGATGTTGAAAATGCTTTATTTAGATTTACTAACATAGGTCAATTACATAAAGGAATTGAATTAGATGGTAAATGGCGTCCTACTTTAGGTTTCATGTTAAGGGGTTACTTTACCATTGGAGATTGGAAATACGACGGATCCTCTCCAGTAAATATCATTAATAGCGACGATAATTCTTTTGTAGATAGTTTTGATGTTGATTTAACCGGAACAAAAGTTGGTCAAGCTCCACAAACTACTTTTGGACTTGGCTCATCATATGATGTTATTATGGATAAACTAACAGTCTATGCAGATTGGAATTATTATGCAAACCTTTATGGTTTTGTGGATGTAGAAGATGTTGCTGCAAGTTCCATAATTGGTGAAACATACCAGCCTGAAAAATTAGACAACTATTCTTTGTTTGATTTAGGAGCTACATACAAATTAAATTTTGGAAACAATAACATGAGTATCCGTGGTAATATTTATAATCTTTTTGATAAAGAATACATTAGTCAAAAAGATAATTATGGATATTTTTACGGAAATGGGTTAACATGGAACTTAGCGGTTAGATACAACTTCTAAACCCTATAAACAATAAATATAAACCCCGTCATGCAATAGCAGTGTCGGGGTTTTTTATGTGCCATTTAAAAGTATAAGTGCAACTATTTCCTTACTTTTGGTAAACTAACAAAACAATAATTTACATGTACTCTACAGTTAACGTTTTACATTCTTATTGGGCCTACCTTACACTATTGGTATTGGTAATAGCTGTGCTCAATGCCATGATCGGTTATTTTAAAAATAAAGATTTTAGTTTGGCAAAAGACTTCCGAATTAGCTTGTTTGCACTTATTTTTACCCATATACAACTGGTTCTGGGGCTAATACTTTATTTTACAACTCCGCGCTTTTCTTCATGGCAAACCGGAGGTGTTATGAGCGATAGTATCCTTAGGCTGGTCCTGGTCGAGCACCCTTTTATCAATATTATTGCCATTGCTTTGATTACCATTGGCTGGAGCAAGCACAAAAAAGAAACTACTTCCAAAAGAAAATTCGGTAAAATAGCACTTTTCTACGGAATTGGGCTTTTTCTTATCCTTCTAAGGATTCCTTATATGCTTTGGTTTGATTAAATACAGACATGCATAGGAGTTGAGAATTAATAAACTTCCTTGACCAAGTACAGATATAACGGAAAATGGTCTGCATACCCCTTTGTATTTTTCCGGTTTAGGTTTTTAAGTATTCATCATTATAAATACCGGTTTTCCAAAACCGGTATTTTTTGTTGTTTCTTACAAGGTTACTTGTCATGTAAAACTGGTCGAACAAACTCCATCGATTTCGATAGGTCAAGCTACCAAATCCCATTTTAAAGGGTTTTTCCATAGGATTGTATAAATTTACCATGTCCAGATTTTCTCTTTCTCCTTTGGTACGGAGTATTTTTTAAAGAAATTATCGGTGGGGTTGTCATTGAAATCGCTCATACCTAATAATTTTTATATCGGGATGCCTTTTTATAACAGATCATTATTTTCTTATTTATAACCTTGCTGCGGCTTTCCTAAGCGGTTTGTTCCGGGTTTTGCCCCTACTTATGGATGGGGTCAATAGTCAACAATAAAACAAAAGCGTTCACTGTCATTATAGCTGTTTGCAACCAATTGTTCCCTTGTTTAGTCGTCAAACCCATCTTCGTCGTAAATCAATAATTTCCCGTATTGAACATGGCTGGAAATAAAGCTGCTTCTTATATGTGATATGACCACATCTACCCCATGTCCATTTGGGGGATCCCAGTGTATTATTGATCTTGAGAATAATGCGAAGAAGATAATGGTCCATTAATGCCCGGTTCCAGGAAGAAAGCATGTCCTATGAAAAAGAAAAATTAACAGGAATACCAACGCCAAATGTCTTTTAGAAGGAATGTAAACGATTTCGATTTTAATAGGCCTTACGAAGATTGCTCTTTAAAATATACGAGCGAACATGTTTTTATTTCTGAAATAGCCGACCCCGATAATAATACTTCTGAGGCAAATGTGAGGTTTATAGAATAATACAATTTAAGTGAAAAAGAAGTATTGTTGAATAACTGGAAATTACGCCGATACACAAATGCCAATATGGAATATAGAGAAAGGAGCCTGGTGGACCTTTTTGGGCTTAGCATTGCTCCCAATGGTATTTTTATAATTTCGGTAATTGCCGAGAATTTTACCAACATGTATGGATTTGCTCCAGATCTTGAAGGGGGCACGGGAGGTGCAGCTGACTCAAACGACCATGATAATATCGAATTGGTTGACGGAAATGGTAAGGTTGTAGATGTTTTTGGTGTACCCGGTGAAAACAGGCGTGCTGTGCGCAGGTCTGAAGTTGTAAAAACAATGCAACATATATTTTTTCTGAATGGGAAATCTTTAACGATACAGGGGCTTCCGGACCCATAAACAGACCACAAATAGGGCCTCAAGATTTTAGTCCGGGAAAACGTTAGGCCATTTATGAGTTAAACCCATAAAGCAAACTTGTAATTTTTATAATTTCCCTTACCTTTAGAATATGGCATCAGCATTAAAAATAGCTTTGATACAAGCTTCGTTGGCATGGGAAAACCCACAAGAAAACAGGTTGCTTCTTGAAGAAAAAATTATGGAAGTAAATGCCGGGACCGATGTGGTGGTCTTGCCCGAAATGTTTAATTCGGGATTTACAATGAACGCCCAAAAGGTATTCGAAACCATGGATGGAAAAACATTGGCCAGGATGAAAAAACTGGCAATAAAAAAAAACACGGCCATTACCGGAAGTTTAGTGATAAAAGAGAAAGGAAAATTTTATAACCGGCTTGTTTTTGTAAAGCCAGATGCATCGGTAATAACCTATGATAAAAGACATACCTTTACTTTGGCTGGAGAACATAAAGTATATGCGGCAGGAACACAAAAAATAATTATTGAATATAAAGGCTGGAAAATTTGCCCATTAGTATGCTATGATTTACGTTTTCCGGTGTGGGCCCGAAATACAGAAAACTACGATGTTTTATTATATGTGGCCAATTGGCCCAAAAAAAGAATTAACACCTGGGATATTTTACTACAGGCACGGGCCATTGAAAACATGAGTTATTGCATAGGTGTAAACCGAATAGGCAAAGACGGAAATGGCTATGAATATTCGGGGCACTCGGCAATTTACGACCCGTTGGGAAAAACATTGGTTTACAGCGAAGACGAAGCCACGCTTTATGCAACATTAAACAAAGCAGAAATTATTGAAACCCGTGAAAAATTAAAATTTCTTGCCGATAGGGATAGTTTTACTGTAAATTAAAGGTTTGTTCAATTTCCCAATTGGCCCTCAATTCAACCGGGTCTGGATAATAGCTAATGCGTTCCGGTTGTATTTTTTTCAAATAATTACCGGTGTCCCATTTGCCATTGCCATTATCATCATGAATAACACGGATTAAATACGTGGCCGGGTTTATGTTTCTAAACTCATACCCGTATTTGGACTCTTTAATAAATTGTTCGTATAGTACTTCTCCCTTGTTGTCGGTAAGTTGCAGGATAACCGGGTATTTTTCTACGTTGTTAAGCGTTATCCTTATACTTCCAAGGTCGGCTAGGCTTTTGGTAGAAACACCGTATGTAAGTGTATCGCTTTCTTCTCCATAAAAATCGGTAATGGCACCGGGAAGCATGGTAACCCGATATTTTTGGTCGGGCTGGGTTTCCCAGTGAATATTTAAAATATTTTTCTTTCGGTCGAGATTTGTGTCAAATTCTAAAGCAGTAGAATCTTTGTCCATGACAGAAATCTTTTCATTATTAAGGTTTTCCATCGGGGTGCTTGTATGGAGCTTTAGGGAATCGTTCAGTTCGAAGCTTTTATTAAGCTGGGCAACAACCAAGGTATCTGGATAGAGTTCTTTAACGCGTACGGTAAAAGTATCTATAACTTCTTGTTTTCGTACTTCAAAAACCAAAGAATCTGCTTCAAACGGGGTAAAGAAATAATTAAGCGTATCGGTTTCCATATCGGGGAAAATTCTATAATCGTAATCGGCAGGTTTTTCGGTAAGCAATTTAATTTCCATTCCTTCAGGATCTCCTTCATACCCAAAAAATATTTTGTTTTTGGCAATAAGCGATGGCCTTCCTGCTTTGTATGCGGGAATTTCCTTAAAGAGGTTCAAACCATATATGGAATCGGATGGAATTTTTATGAAATGGTCGATATACCCTATTTTATCCGTTTTCGGGTCGAATTTATAATTGCCGGCTTCATCTTTCATGGCTACCAATTTGTAGGTTCCTTCTTTTAAATTTGTCAATCTAAAATTTGTAGAGCTATCCAAGGTGTTAGTAATATATGTTGGTGGTTTTTGGTAGATAACAGAATCGGTGTAAGCGGTATCTACTTCATACAACATAACCGAAATAAAGTTTTCGGGTTTTTTTTGTAAGGCATCAAAAACAAAGCCTTCCAGTTCCAGGGAATCAATATAATCCCCGGTAGAAAAAACATATTTAAAAAAAGAGTAGGGATTGGCCTCGTTATTATCTACCACACTTTGACCAAAATTAAAAACATAGGTGGTATTTTCCTTTAAGGTATCAACAATTTCAATTTCCAAGTATTTGCTGGCGCCCGATTGCGGATAAATATACGGTTGGTATTCCAAAGGAGGGGAAACGATAAGTTGTTTCTGTAAGTCTTTTAATTTGATGTATTCATCAAAATTAATCCGGATTTTCTCGGCATTAAAATTTATGGTATTGTTATCGGGAACCGAGGAAGTTATGGATGGAGGGGTTATGTCTTTTGGCCCGCCTTCTGGAGTACCTCTTCGTGCACAGCTGGCTAGGCTTGTTAGTAAAACGAAAAACAGACTTAAAATTAAAAGATTCTTAGCTTTCATGAAACCTGATTAAAGCTGCAAATTAACGATTAATTTTAGTAACGTTGAAATTAAGCTGTAATTGCAATGGTGTTGATACTTATTTTTAATTGTTGTTCTTTAGGGGATGTATTTATGCATCATTCCATATTCATTAATGGAATAACATCGGCTGTCAATTTAGGATATGCATGTTCTGTATAGCTATTTATGGGTTTGTTTTAAAATTGTTGTCTTGAAAATCGTTTCTGGAAATACGGTTTTTCCGGGTTTGGGTGCCAGTATATTTTGTGTTTACTAAAATAGTTTCCGAGTATTGTGCATTTATGTGTTTGGCAATTTCCCTGCCAAATTCGGTTACTTGGTTGTAGCCCCTTTGCCTATGTTTTTTTGGGTGTAGCGGTACCGGAACTACCATGTCGATGTTGTTGAACCTGGCCGAACTTTTTAGCTCTTGTCCCATCCATTTCCCGAAGAACGACACGATTTCCTACCGGTTTTTATATTTTAATTGATGAACAAGCTGCTGAACGATTCCTTTTTTGTAATATCGTAGAAATGAAGTGTCGTTTATAATTTTTGCCCTTCCAAACAAAATTTTTTCGGTAGGGTTGTCGTTTTCGTTAATAAATTGGGTAAGTGGTAATTGATGTCGGCAATGTACACAAAGAATTTTTTTATTTGGGGTAATCAAATTAATACAGCCCAAACAAGTAGGGGAAAAAACAAATTTTGCAGATCATTTATTATCTTTACGGCCTTAATCAATTATGATACTTTAAGTTATATTCAAATCTAACTAATTTAAATGAGTGCTCAAAAAAGGCAACTTGGTCAAAAAATAATATTAGGGGTTTTGCTTTTGTGCATTGCCGCGCTCACGGGCTTTTCTTATTTTAACTATGTAGAAAGCGAGGAGAAGGTTTCCTTTTTGGAAAATGCCAAAGGAATGATTGTTGAAGACCTGGAAAGCATACAAAACGAACTTAACGAGCTTGCCAAAGAAAACGAATCTCATATAAAAGAGATCGACTATAGCAGAAAACGCATTGCCAGTCTTATGGATTCCATACAGTTTCTTGAAGTAGATTACCAAATATTGGGGCATTACAGGCGCGAGCTTGCAGAAATACGGAAAGAGAACAAATACCTGCACAAAGTAACAGACTCTATTAAAAAACAAAATTTCTTGTTGTCTAAAGAAATAGACAGCACCCGGTTGAGGTATACCGAGCTGGAGCGTTATTCCAATGCCTTGAAAAGTGCCAACGAAAACCTTACCCAGTTCAACGATTCGTTAATCAACGAAAACATTGAGCTTTCCAAGCAAATAGATAAAAATCCTGCTTTAAAAGTATCTGCATTGGTCGGGATGGCATACAAAATAAGGAACAACGGCAAGGTGATAGAGACCAACCGCTATACCAAAGCCGACCGTTTAAGGGTATGTTTCAACATAGCTCCAGGAACCTTGCTACAACCGGGCGAGAGGGAATTTTACGTGCAGTTTATAGACCCCAGGCACAACATTCTGGGAACTAAAAAGGCAATTAACTTCAATGCCAAAAAGTTGGTTTACAGTAAAAAAATTGTAATCGATTATGAAAACAAACCCATGGGGATCTGTGATTATATTATTGTAAAAGACCTCGATATGGAAGGCGATTACAGAGTGAACATATTTTATAAAGAAAATTTGCTGGCCACTACTGTTTTTAAGCTGAAATAAAATCTTAAATTCTTTTAAAAAGTATATTTTTGCGACATGGCAAATCAAGACGATCAATTCAAGAAAGTAATATCCCATGCTAAAGAGTATGGATATATTTTTCCTTCAAGTGAAATTTATGACGGGTTAAGTGCAGTATACGATTATGCACAAAATGGTGTTGAACTTAAAAAAAATATCCGCGAATACTGGTGGAAGGCCATGGTGCAAATGCACGATAATATTGTAGGGATAGACGCCTCTATTTTTATGCATCCTACAACCTGGAAGGCCTCTGGCCACGTAGATGCGTTTAACGACCCGTTGATCGATAATAAGGACTCTAAAAAAAGATACCGTGCCGATGTTTTGGTTGAAGACCATGTAGCCAAAATTGAAGCTAAGATTAATAAAGAAATAGCCAAGGCCCAAAAACGGTTTGGCGATGCCTTTGATAAAGAACAATTTGTTAACACCAACCCAAGGGTTGTAAAATATAACGAGCAAGCGCAGGCCATTTTAAAGCGTTTAGGACAATCGCTTGAAAAAGAGGACCTGGCCGATGTGAAGGCCCTTATTGAAGAACTGGAAATAGTCGATCCCGAAACGGGAAGCAAGAACTGGACAGACGTAAAGCAGTTCAACCTAATGTTTGGCACCAAGCTGGGAGCTTCAGCAGACTCTGCAATGGACCTGTATTTAAGGCCCGAAACAGCGCAAGGGATTTTTGTAAACTTTTTGAACGTGCAAAAAACAGGACGTTTAAAAATTCCTTTCGGGATTGCGCAAACCGGGAAAGCCTTTCGTAACGAAATCGTGGCCCGCCAGTTTATTTTCCGTATGCGTGAGTTTGAGCAAATGGAAATGCAATTCTTTATCAAGCCGGGAACACAAATAGAATGGTACGATTACTGGAAAGAAACACGCTTAAAGTGGCACCTGTCTTTAGGCATGGGCGAAGATAATTACCGTTTCCACGATCATGAAAAACTGGCACATTATGCCGATGCTGCTTCTGATATCGAGTTTAAATTTCCTTTTGGGTTTAAGGAACTGGAAGGAATTCACTCCCGAACCGATTTCGATTTGTCGCAACACGAACAGTTCAGCAATAAAAAATTACAGTATTTCGATCCGGAAGAAAACAAGAGTTATGTTCCTTATGTGCTCGAAACTTCAATTGGCCTGGACAGGATGTTCTTGGCAGTATTTTCAAATTCACTTCAAGAAGAAGAATTGGAAAATGGCTCTACCAGAACGGTGCTTAAATTACCGGCTGTGCTGGCGCCTACCAAAGTGGCCATACTTCCATTGGTTAAAAAAGACGGTTTGCCCGAAGTGGCCAAAAAGATTTTTGAAGACCTTAAATGGGACTTTAACGTTGCCTATGATGAAAAAGATGCTGTTGGAAGGCGTTACCGTAGACAAGATGCCGCAGGAACTCCTTTTTGTGTAACGGTAGACCACGACACGCTTGAAGATAATACGGTAACAATAAGACACCGCGACACAATGGAACAAAAACGTGTTAAAATTGAAGAACTTCAGGAAATAGTTAAAAAAGAAGTTGATGTAAGGTATTGGTTGATGAAGACCAAATAACCTTTCGACCCAGAATATTTTAAATCCCAAAGGCCTTTTTAAAGTCTTTGGGATTTTTTTATAAAAGATATTTCAATTTAAGGCCACCGTAATAATTAACAGGCAATCCGGGATAATAATAACGCGGTTCCGAATCCCCAAAACCAACGGCATTTATTAAAATGGAAGCGGCATACTTTTCATCAAACAAATTATTGATGCCGGCAAGTAATTCCAGCTTAAAATTATTGGTAATTTGCTTTTGGTAGCCCCCTTTAATGTTGATTAAATTATAAGCATCAGTATACAACGAATTGGCGTCGTTCATAGGCAAACTCCCAACGTGCTGATATGTGGCCGTAAAATAAATTCCGTTATCGTGTTTAAACTGAACTCCCCCGTTGATAAGTTTTTTGGGAACACCCGTAAGGTCGTTTCCGGAATAATCGTTGTTTTCTTCCACAAAGTCTTCAAATGTGTGATGGTTAAATGTGGCATTTAAATACGGTTGTAACGTAGCATCTGGGAATAAATTGAACAAGTAATTTATACTTACTTCAAATCCTTTATGGGAAGTAACCCCGGCATTTCTTCCAATGTATTGATCTTCGCCTACGCGGTCGGCTACCAAGAGGTTTTCAACATCCATGTAATAAAAGGTGGCCGCGGCCTTAAGCTTTCTGTTAAAAAAATAATTTTCGGTACCTATCTCGTAATTTGTTCCGGTTTCTGGGCCGATATCGGGGTTTATAATACCTTCGGGAGTTAGAGTTTCTTCCAGATTGGGATAAGAATATCCGTAACTAATATTTCCAAACACAATATTTGCGGGCGTAAACAAATATTTTATACTAAAACTTGGCGCCCAAATAGCATCAAAATCCCGATTTGCACTTTTATTGTTTTCTCCGGTATTATAATGGTCCCTATAATTATAAGACGAATTGTTGAAATTTAACCCTAAGGCCACCACAAGCTTGTTAAAATAGAGGCTCCACGTGCCAAAGCTGTTAAACCTGTTACGGTATTCTTTATTGTCGCTCAGCAAGTCCCCTTGCAGGCTTCCTTGCCCATTGTTTGTTTGGTATAGGTTTTCCCATGTTTTCCAGTTATAGGTATCCGAGTACCGCTCGGCTCCTAATGTAAATTTGTTTTTTAGGGGGAGGGGAATGCTTCCGTTGAAAGAAGATCTAAAACCATAACTGTTGGTGAATTCATCTAAAATATTAAACGGACGGGGCTCGTAATGGTCTAAATACGAATAAAAAATGGTAGTTGTATTGTTTAGGTTGGAAGAAAAAGTATGCTTGTATGTTATTCCCGTTGTTGTTCCTTTATTGTCTTCGTAGCCTTGTGCATCGTTCCAGTTTGTTGCTGCCTTTTTTGGGTTTTCGTTAAAATCGGTTTCACCTATGGAGCTTGCAATATGTGCATTGTAATCTATTTGGTTAAAGAGGAATTGTATGGAGTTTTTGTCGTCAAAATCATATCCCATATCCAGTAAAATGGCATTTCTTTTATAACTACTGTTCTCCCGGTATCCATCGGTTTGCAAATGGTCTGAAAGTAAGTTAATGTAAAAGGCTTCATTTCGATAGGCTGCCTGAAAACTGTTTTTAAACATCCCGTAAGAGCCAAAAGCTAAAACTTCGTTTGCCAGGGAAGTGTTTTTTTCCGGCAATTTGGTTTGTAAAAGCATGGCACCGCCCAAATTGGCCCCATATATACTGGCTTTAGGGCCTTTTATAATTTCTATTTGCTGAAGGCTTTCCGGGTCGTAAATATTAAAAGTAGACTCGCCTACACCGCTCGTAATAGGAATGCCGTTAAAATAGGCTTGAATTTTATTGGTACCATACGGGGTTCTTGCGCCCATCCCGCGAATGGTAAGCCTGTTGGTGTTTAGGCCTCCCGAAAAAATATACACACTTGGCGTTTCGTTTATTGCAGAAACAATATCGATCGGGGCGTACTTTTTAATTGTCGAAGTTCCAACAATATCTACAGGGGTTATGGTCGGTGGATTTTGAAGGAGTTTCGATTCCAAAACAACTTCAGATAAGGTGTCGTTTTTCTTTTCTTGTGCAATAATAAGGCCAACGGAAAACAATGTGAGCAAAATAGTTTTAAGCATGCCATAAAAATACATGTTTTTACACTAATTGGAATCGTTTTTTCGAGGCTTTCGGAAAAGCTTAAATGAGTACGGCAAAAACGGGTTTTATGAAAAATTGAACAATACTTCTTTGTGTTTCCAGACTTTAACGATGTAAATTCCCAAAAAAACGATAGCTACTACAAATTTTAAAAAAGTACCGGTTAAAAAGCCCAAAAAAGAACCATAAGCGGCCTTCAATGCTGTTTTGTTATCGGCTTTGTTAATAAGCTCGCCCACAAAAGCGCCCACAAAAGGCCAAATAACAATCCCGAACAAGCCCAGCACGGGAAATACAATAGAAACTATTAACCCAACCGTTGTGCCTATCATTCCTGCTTTTGTGCCGCCGTAACGTTTGGTGCCTGCAATCGGGATGATATAGTCCAGCACGACCACCCCAATAGCAACCACAAGTGTAATGCCCAACAGCCACCAGTTATTTGGAACTGCTTTTGTTAGGTAAAGTAACAAGAGTCCGATCCAGCTTATTGGAGCTCCGGGAAGCACCGGTAAAAAGCTTCCTAAAATGCCAATAATAATGCAGGCAAAACCAAGTACGACCAATAAAATATCCATTTCTTTTTCTTTATTAGACGAATATACGGAGTATTTGTTACATTTTATAACTAAAAAATTAGTTTAAACTAAATATTTAGTTATATTTGTAAAAGCATTCAACTAAAATATTAGTTATAAAATGAAACAACTCACAAAGGCAGAAGAAGAAGTTATGCAAATATTATGGCAGTTAAAAAAGGCCAATGTTGCAGCTATTATAAACGAGTTGCCGGAGCCAAAACCGGCATACAATACAGTTTCTACCATTGTTAGAATTCTGGAAAGCAAGGGTTTTGTAAATCATGAGCAAGAAGGAAAAGGTTATTTGTATTTCCCGGTTTTAAAAAAATCGGAATACAGTAATCAATCAATAAACAAATTGGTCGATGGGTACTTTCAAGGCTCCTTTAAAAGCATGGTGTCTTTTTTTGTAAAGAAAAACGATATCAGCTTAAAAGAAATGGAAGCTATTTTAAAAGAAATGGAAAACGAAAACAATAAATAATAAGATTATGTTACGGAAAAAAATGATGTTGGCAAGCGTTTTATTAATGCTTATAGGGATTTTAACTTCTTGCGAAAACGAGCAGGATAGTAAAGTTGTAATTTCGGATCAAGCTATATTGGAACAGAAAATTGAGGAAATAGAAAAAGAAATAAAGGAAAACCCGGAACGGTTAACGCCCGAATTAAAGCAAAGATTGCAGTCCATAACAGAAACTAAAATTGCCTTTAATGGAATAGTGTTAAACAAAGATGGAAAAGGATTGCCCGGCGTGAATATTTTACTGGGAAACCAACGTATTGGAGTAACCGATTACGATGGAAATTTCAGTTTAAAAGCTGTTGAAGGACAAAATGTTACATTTAGCTATTTAGAATTACCGCAAAAAGATGTGGAAGTGGTAAAAACTAAAAAATACAAAATCATTTTATAAGCCTTTCTCTAATTTAAACTTTGTAAAAATGATGTTTTATATTGTACAAATTATTGCATTTCAATTGCTGTTTTTAGTGATATACGATTTCTTTTTAAAGAAGGAAACTTTTTTTAACTGGAACCGTTTTTACTTGCTGTTTACACCTTTGCTTTCCTTGGGGCTGCCTTTTATAAAATTGGAAAGTTTGCAAACCACTGCACCCGAAACTTTTGTGTTTCTATTGCCCGAAGTAACCGTAAGTGTACAAAAAATGGGAGAGGGAACCATGCAAAATACGGTTTTGCCCAATTGGGGCATATGGCAATGGTTGTTTTTGGCAGGATGTATTTTAAGCTTTATTTGGTTTGCCTATAAACTTATTCAGATTTTACATCTAAAAAGGAAAGGAACAATCCACTATTTTAAAAACTATACACGTGTTGAGGTTGAAAAAGAAAATACCGCATTTTCATTCTTTAAAAATATTTTCATAGGAAGTGCCATCCTTCAAAAAGAGCATACATATATTATTGAGCATGAGTTAATCCATATAAAAGAAAGGCATTCGTTGGATTTGCTGTTTTTCGAGTTGTTGCGCATAATTTTTTGGTTCAACCCACTGGTATATGTCTATCAAAACAGAATAACCGAGCTGCACGAGTTTATCGCCGATGCCAAGACGGTTAATAACAATAAAAAGGAGCATTACAAGCTGTTGTTGCAAGAAGCATTTCAAACAGAAAATATCTCCTTCATCAATCAATTTTTTAATCATTCATTAATCAAAAAACGAATCGTTATGTTACAAAAATCAAAATCAAAAAAAGTACTGCAACTCAAATATCTATTGTTGTTCCCAATGGTTTTGGGAATGTTGCTCTATACTTCATGCGAAAGGGAAGACCCAGCAATTGCAGAACAAAAAATGTCTATTGAAGACCAGGTGCAGGAACTGGAAGCTTCCTTGCAAGGGAATAGAGAAGCTTTAACTCCAGAGTTGAAAGAAAGGATATTGTCATTGACTAAAACAACCCCGGACGTTATCGAAGTTGTTGATGATGGCGAAGAAAGCAATAAAATTATTGAGGTAATAGGAGATGTGCCATATACCAAAATAGCCATAAAGCCTAGGTTTAAAGACTGTAGTGGCATACCCGAGAACCAACAATTCGATTGTTTTAAACAACAGATAGACAAGCACGTACGCACTGCGTTTAAGTATCCTGAAGAGGCACGAGCCAATAAAGAGCAAGGACGCGTGTATATAAACTTTAGAATAAACACCGATGGTTCCGTGACTGTAATAAATCATAGAGGGCCAACCAAAGCATTATCGGAAGAGGCCATTCGTATTATAGAAGCCCTGCCAACATTTATTCCGGGCAAAGACGCCAACGGAAAAGCAGTTCCGGTAAGTTTTGCCTATCCCATTGTTTTTAAGTTGAATTAGTATAAAATGAGGGTTTTTTTGACATGCCAGTTTATATGGAAAGCCGGGGATTGTGTCCCGGCTTTTTCTATTTTAATGTCAATTATATGTAATCTACTTTAATTAACCTTTTTCAAAATAAAAAACAGTAATACAGCTATTTTATTCCTATTTACTTTAAAAAATTGTAATTTTCGATTTTAAAGTATTTTCATGCAGAAGTATTGGGGATTTCTTATATGCTTAATGTTGGTTTCTTGCGATTTTTTTACATCGCAAAAAGAAGCCAAAGACGAAATTTTAAAAAGAGAGCGTAAAGAGATTAACTGGAACGATGTTGACAAGTACCCGCTTTTTGATAAATGCGACGAAACTGCTCCCAGAGACCAACAACGATTGTGTTTCCAAGAAACGTTTACGCTTCATTTTTTAAAAACACTTCAGCAAAAACACTTGGTGGTACATAAAAATCTGAACGATACCATTCGGGTTGAACTGCTTATTGGAAAAGAGGGCAATGTAACCATACTCAACATTAAAAAAAACAAAAAAGTAGCCAAGGAAATCCCTGAAATAGATACTTTAATTGCATATAGCGTAGAAACCTTGCCAAAAGTATACCCGGCATTGAAACGAAATATCCCGGTAAACATAAAAATTCGGTTTCCCATTATTTTAAAGGTTGAAGAATAAGCCGGGAAATTACATACTTTTGAATTTCAATACAAATAAAGAGACTTGGCTAAAGAAAGAATTATATTAGGGATAGACCCCGGAACCACGATTATGGGTTTTGGATTGATAAAGTGCGCCGGCCAAAAAATGCAGTTGTTGCAGTTGGACGAGCTGATTTTAAAAAAATATACCGACCATTACTTAAAGCTTCAAAAAATATTCGAGCACACTATTGGGGTCATAGAAGCTCATCACCCCGATGAAATTGCCATTGAAGCTCCTTTTTTTGGCAAAAATGTACAGTCCATGCTTAAATTAGGGCGGGCACAAGGCGTTGCAATGGCAGCAGGCTTGTCCAGGCAAATACCTATTACCGAATATTCCCCGAAAAAAATAAAAATGGCCATAACCGGTAACGGGAATGCCAGTAAAGAACAGGTGGCAAAAATGCTGCAAAGTTTGCTTGCCTTAAAGCAATTGCCCAAAAACCTCGATGCAACCGATGGTCTGGCGGCGGCTGTTTGCCATTTTTACAACAGCGGTAAGGTTACACTTGGGAAAAGTTATTCGGGATGGGAGTCTTTTGTAAAACAAAACGAATCAAGGGTAAAGAAATGAAGATGACTTTTGAAAACAGTGGCGAATTATTAATAAAGGCTTCAGAAGAAAACCTGTATCAAAATTTAATTATTCAGCTAAACAAAGATTTAAAGTTTGCCAATCTCGATGATGAATTTGAGGTGTCCATTCCTGCCGAAAAATTAAAAAGGGATTTGCATGAGCTTGTTTTTTTATTGATTAACGAAAAATTTGCCGATTACTTAAACCTGCTCTACATTATCGATGTTCCCGAAACCAAAGTAAAGGCACTGGATGGCAACAACGTGGTGAAATTATCAGAAGATGTAGCCTTTCTCATTTTAAAAAGGGAATGGGAAAAGGTTTGGTTTAAAAAGAAATACAGCTAGATGCCAACTTCATTTAAAAATAAAACATAACAAAAGGCATAAACGCACTTGCATAAATACTTTTATCGTCATCATAAAGTACATCATACCGAACGCCCATGGTTACGGGCCCGGTATTGTAGCCAGCGCCCAAAAACAAGGCAGGGTACCAATAATCTTCGGTGATGCTTCCGCCCCCAATAACGTCATAATCCCTATTTACCCGTAATTGTTCAAATTCGGCCGAGAGCTGTATTTCCCTAATTGGGTTAAACAGTGCAATGGCGCTTGCGCCATATACAAAAGCATTGTAATATTCGGCATCCGTATAGGTAAAATCAAGTCCGATACCGGTTGCAAATTGCGGGGTAACCTGATAAATGGCACTGGGCGAAATGGAGCCGCTAAAAAAATCGTCGCCAAAACTTATCCCTAATCCGCCACCAAAGCGTACACGTTGCCAAAAATCTGATTGATTGTAATTTTGATTCATTTGCTGTGCCGATGCAGAATGCGTAATTCCTAACACGAAAACCAATAAAGTATATTTTTTGAAACAAGAGTTGTTATAAATATGCATATCAATAATTTTTATCTTATAAATATATTAAAACGATGTATCAATTTTCTCAAATATTGTATTTTTGTATAAATTTTGTCTGAGAAGAGACAGTGAAAAGATAACATGGATAAATATTCCTTTTTAAATGCGGCCAATACCGCTTTTTTTGCGGACTTATACGATCAATATTTAATTAACCCCGACAGTGTTGAACCAACTTGGAGAGCTTTTTTTCAAGGGTTCGACTTCGGGATGGAAAATGTGGCAGGTGATGGCGCTGCTGCCATAACCGAAAACGGAACGGTAAGTATAGAAGTTCCTGCAACCGGGGAAAAACTAGAAGTTTCTCAGGATGTATACAAGGAATTTCAGGTAATCCGTTTAATAGACGGTTACAGGAGCAGGGGACACTTGTTTACAAAAACAAACCCTGTTAGGGAGCGACGTAAATATTCCCCAACCTTGGCCATAGAGAATTTCGGTTTGGAAAAAGCCGATCTCCAAACAGTTTTTAATGCCGGGGAAATCCTTGGCTTAGGGCCAGCAAAGCTACAAGTGATTATAGATCACCTGGAGGCTATTTATTGCGATGCCGTTGGGATTGAATATATGTACATTAGAAATCCTGAGCGTAAGCAATGGATCCAGGATTGGTTAAACGTAAACGACAACCATCCCCAATATAGTGCAGACGAAAAGAAAAATATTCTTAGAAAACTTAACGAAGCCATTTCTTTTGAAAACTTCTTGCATACCAAATATGTAGGGCAAAAACGTTTCTCATTGGAAGGAAACGAGTCGTTGATTCCAGCATTGGACAAGCTTGTTGAAAAAGCAGCCGATATGGGCGTTCAGCAATTTGTTATGGGAATGGCCCACCGTGGGAGGCTAAATGTACTAACCAATATTTTTGGAAAATCGGCCAAAGATATTTTTAGCGAATTTGACGGAAAGGATTACGAGCAGGCAATTTTTGATGGGGATGTAAAATACCATTTAGGCTGGACAAGCGACCGGAAAACCAGCGGTGGCAAAAAAATTAATATGAATATTGCCCCAAACCCTTCTCACCTAGAAACCGTAGGTGCAGTTGTAGAAGGAATAACCAGGGCAAAGCAAGACAGGCATTATAAAGACGATTTTGCCAAAGTATTGCCAATTGTGGTGCATGGAGATGCTGCCATTGCAGGGCAGGGAATAGCCTACGAAGTAGTGCAAATGGCTCTGTTGGACGGTTACGGTACCGGAGGCACAATACATATTGTTGTAAACAACCAAATAGGGTTTACCACCAATTATCTGGATGCAAGATCTTCTACCTATTGTACCGATGTTGGTAAAGTAACCTTGTCGCCGGTATTGCACGTAAATGCTGATGATGCCGAGGCTGTGGTGCATGCGGCTACTTTTGCTTTGGATTTTAGAATGAAGTTTGGAAGGGACGTTTTTATCGACCTTCTGGGATATAGAAAATATGGGCACAACGAAGGGGACGAACCCCGTTTTACCCAGCCAAAACTCTACAAGGCCATTGCAAAGCATAAAAACCCACGTGATATTTATGCCGAAAAATTAATGGCCGAAGGGGTCATAGACAAATCTTATGTAAAAAAACTCGAAGACGATTACAAGGCTTCTTTGGAAGAAAAGCTTGAAGACTCGCGCAAAGAAGACAAAACCATCATAACGCCGTTCATGAAGGACGAATGGAAAGGGTTTAACCCATGCCAGGAAGACAAAATGATGGAAGTTGTAGATACCACCTATCCAAAAGATAAATTAACGCAAATAGCAGACTCGATTACCAATCTTCCAAAGGATAAAAAATTCATGCGTAAAATCGAAAAACTGGTCAAGGAACGTAATAAAATGTTCTTTGAAACCGATAAGCTGGATTGGGCCATGGGAGAATTATTAGCCTACGGAACACTTTTAGAAGAAGGATTTGCCGTGCGCATGTCCGGGCAAGATGTAGAAAGGGGGACTTTCTCACACCGCCATGCGGTAATAAAGGTTGAAGAATCTGAAGAAGAAATCGTGCTGTTGAACGAATTGAAAGAAAATCAAAACGCACATTTTGATGTCTATAACTCCTTACTATCAGAATATGGTGTTGTTGGCTTCGACTATGGTTATGCCATGGCCAGCCCAAATACATTAACTATTTGGGAAGCACAGTTTGGTGATTTTAGCAATGGCGCCCAAATAATGACAGACCAGTATATTTCTGCGGCCGAAGACAAATGGAAGCTTCAAAACGGATTGGTAATGTTGCTTCCGCACGGATACGAAGGGCAGGGTGCAGAACATTCCTCAGCTAGAATGGAACGCTATTTACAGCTGTGTGCAAAAGACAACATGTTTGTGGCAGATGTTACCACGCCGGCAAACTTATTTCATTTGTTCAGAAAGCAAATGAAAGCCGACTATAGAAAGCCACTAATTGTTTTTACTCCAAAAAGCCTTTTAAGGCACCCCAAAGTAGTTTCTTCAGTAGACGAACTTGCAAATGGCAGTTTCCAGACCGTAATAGACGATGCCGATGCCGATGCCAAAAAAATAAAAAGCCTTGTATTCTGTACAGGGAAATTTTATTACGATTTGCTTGCCGCTAAAGAAGAAAAAGGAAAAGACGATGTGGCCTTGGTAAGATTGGAGCAGCTTTTCCCTATACCAACCAAACGGATGCGGGAAATTATAGATAAATACAGCAATGCCGAGGAAGTGGTTTGGGCTCAGGAAGAGCCTAGGAACATGGGGGCATGGAGCCACCTTTTGTTGCATATGGAAGAAGCAAGGACTTTTAGGGTGGCCTCTAGGCGTTTTTATGCTGCCCCGGCAGCCGGAAGTGCTACCAGATCTAAGCGTAGGCATGAGCAGGTTATTGAATATGTTTTTGATAAAACGAAAGACAATATGGAACGAAACGCTAATTAGCACTATATTTATAATTGAGAATTAAGGATAAGACAAAAAATATAAAACTAAATTAAAGCACAATGGTTTTAGAAATGAAAGTTCCCTCTCCCGGGGAATCGATTACAGAAGTAGAAATAGCAGAATGGCTGGTGGAAGATGGCGATTATGTTGAAAAAGATCAGGCAATTGCCGAAGTAGATTCAGATAAAGCTACACTAGAATTGCCGGCCGAGGCAAGTGGAATAATTACGCTTAAAGCCGAAGAAGGAGATGCAGTAGCCGTTGGTGAAGTTGTTTGTTTGATAGATACTTCTGCTGAAAAACCGGCTGGAGGCGATGGTGAAACCAAAGAAGCGCCTAAAGAAGAGGAAAAATCTACAGAAGCCCCTAAGAAAGAAGAGAAAGCTGAACCAAAAACCGAGAAAGCACCTAAGAAAAAAGAAACATACGCTACCGGAACCGCAAGCCCGGCCGCTAAAAAAATGTTGGCTGAAAAGGGGATTGATCCAAAAGAGGTAAAAGGCACAGGAAAAGATGGGCGTATTACCAAAGAAGATGCCGTAAAGGCCACTCCTTCCATGGGAACCCCGGGTCCAGGGAACCGAGGTTCGGAACGTAAAAAACTTTCCATGCTTCGCCGTAAGGTAGCAGAGCGTTTGGTTTCGGTAAAAAATGAAACTGCCATGCTTACTACTTTTAACGAAGCAGACATGAGTCCGATATTTAAATTGAGGGATCAATATAAAGAAGACTTTAAATCTAAGCACGGTGTAGGTCTTGGGTTTATGAGTTTCTTTACAAAGGCCGTTGTTAGGGCATTGAAGATGTATCCTGCCGTAAATTCCATGATAGACGGAAAAGAAATGGTAAGCTATGATTTTTGCGACATCAGTATAGCCGTATCGGGACCAAAAGGATTAATGGTGCCGGTGGTAAGAAATGCCGAAAATTTAAGTTTTAGGGGAATCGAGGCAGAAATTAAACGTTTGGCAATAAGAGCAAGAGAAGGCGAAATTACTGTAGATGAAATGACCGGAGGTACATTTACCATTACTAATGGCGGTGTATTTGGGTCAATGTTGTCTACGCCTATAATCAACCCGCCACAAAGTGCAATTTTAGGAATGCACAACATTGTGGAACGCCCAATTGTAAGAGACGGTGGCATTGCCATTGCGCCAATAATGTACGTGGCATTGTCTTACGATCACAGAATTATCGACGGAAAAGAATCGGTAGGATTTTTAGTGGCAGTAAAAGAAGCCCTTGAAAACCCAACAGAATTATTAATGGATGAGAATGTTAAAAAAGCGCTAGAGCTTTAAAATAAAAAACAAACATACATTTATAAAACCTAGAACGCCCTCCTGAAATTCAGAGAGGGCATTCTTTTTTGGCTTTAGTTGGCTAATATTTGAAAGGAATCTAAATCGATAAAACCAAAAAGATGTTAAGAAGAAATGTAATTACTGCCAAAGCAACAATTGCAGAAGCAAGTAATATGTCGTTGTTGTTTTTGATAATTTTAAAGTTGGCTGTCGTCTTCATAATCAATTTCGCTTTAATTGGTTGATGTAAAAGTCTGATAATTTTAGGCGTATTTCAACAGGGAATTCCCCCTTTTTTTATAGGGTTAACCCGTAACAACCCATTTCTACAATACAAACAAGGTGTAAATATTAAGTGTCAAGGCTGCTACTATTAAGAAAAGAGCTACGGCAAAAAATAAAATAGGGATTTTCTTTTGAAAATAAATTGGCATCATTACTTTTAGTTTTGGTTGGTTTAACGATGCGTAAAATTATACCCTATTTACAAGATAGGGAATACGTAGTAACTCGTATTTTACAATTGAACCATTTTGTCAGTTTTCGAGGATGCATTAATATAGGGAACAGTGCATGGAAGAAGGTATCAATTAAAAAAATCATTTTAAAAGTATATCTTGATGGTCTTTTGCCCAAAGTAACAAAGCATTTGTTTTATGCGATACACCTAGTTTAGTAATAATATTGCTTCGGTGCTTCTCTACGGTCCTTATGGAAATAAAAAGGATTTCGGCAATTTCTTTGTTTGTTTTTTCTTTAGCGATTAGTCGTAGTATTTTTCTTTCGGAAGGAGTTATTGCCTGCAATATTTCTTCGTTTTCAAACTTGCCTTTATTTATTTGGTCCATGATGGCAGGGCTGAAATATTGCTCGTCTTGCATAACTTTTTCGAGGCATATCTTTATTTCTTCAATGGCATATTCCTTTAAAATATATCCGTTTACATTTAAATCTTTAGCCTGAATAATAAGTTGAGGTTCTTTGTGGAGTGTTATTAAAATTATTTTTGCACCTATTTTGTTGTTCCTACAGGCCAAGGCAATTTCCAGGCCACTCATTTTTGGCATTTCTATGTCCAAAATGGCAATGTCGGGTTGGTATTTAATAATAAGGTTATATGCCGAGTTTCCATCTTGCGCGCTTGCGAGAACATTAAATTTCCCTTCAACAAGAAAATCATGCAGCCCTTTAAGCAGCAATGGATGGTCGTCGGCAATAATAATTGAAGGGTTTATCATACCAATGGAATTACATAAGAAAAAGTTGTCCCTTTGTCTTTTTCTGAATCTACCTTCATGGTGCCTTTTAAAAACTTGGTCCGTTCCCGTAGGGTTTTGAGGCCCAAGGACTCAAAATCGTTATATTTTTCGGCAAAATCAAACCCTTTACCATGGTCTTTTATAACTACCAAGATGCTTTTTGGTCTTTTTAAGACAGAGACTTTGGCAGCTTCGGTCCCGGCATGCTTTACAATATTGGATAAGGTTTCCTGTATAATTCTATACAAATGAAGCTCCTGTTCTTGTGTAAGTATATTGGAAATGTCGTCAACATCCGAAGTGATAAAAATATTGGTATTTTCGTCTATGTCTTTCACGGTATTTTTTATGGCTTTTGTTATACCGAGCTTTTCCAGTTGAAAAGGATGCAAGGCCCTGGAAATAGATCGCACTTCTTCTATGGCATTGTTAAACATGGTTTTGGTGTTCTCGTCGGCGTTTAAGGCCACCTTGTTTTTTATAAGCAGCAAGCTTTGCCCTACACCATCGTGTAGGTCTTTGGAAATACGCTCGCGTTCCTGTTCTTGAGAAAGCAATAAACGCCTGCTGAAATCTTCCTGCTGTTCTTTGGATTTTTTATGGTGCTGTCTATTTCTATAAAGAAAAACGCATGCAAAAAGGAGGCTAATGCCGGCAATAGAAAAGCCAAATAGTCTTTTTTTAGCCTGATTGTCTTTTTCCAGAGAAGTAATCGCAGCGTTTTTTTCAACAATTTGTTTCTCCTTTTTTTCGGTTTCATAAAGTGTTTGGTAGTAAGTAAGCGCATTGGTTTTTTGCACATTGAACAGGGAATCTTCAAGAAAGTTGTATTCTTTGTAGGCATTGTAGGATGCATTTGTATTTCCTGCTTTTTCATATAAGCCGGATAACTGTTGTTTTAAAACTACCAAATCGTCATAGTTTTTGCCTTCTTCGGTGTATTTAATTACTTCTTGTAAAAGGGCAATTGCTTCTGTGTATTTTTTCTGGCTTTCTAGAATGGAAACTCTTGCTTTTTTATAATGATTGACTAATTGCACTTCATTCTCGAAGTCTTTTTTCTTATTGGCTATGTGCTCATAATGTTGGTAAGCTTTTTCATATTCATTTTCTTTTACATACATCCGGGTGAGAGAAGTCTCAATAAAAATGGCACAGTAAAGATCGTTGTTGTTCATCTCGATATTTACTTTTTCGGCTTCCAGTAAGGTTTCTTCTTGTTTTTTTATGTCTCCAAGTTCTTGGTAATGGCTGGCCTTGTTATACAAAGATGCAACGGCTGCGTTCCCTTTGTTGTGTTTTTTTGCGTAGGCTATTACTTCATCTTCAATTGTTTGTGCCTTATCATAAAACTTATTCATGCCATAAACAACGGCAATGCCACTTTTAGCATGTATCACATAATCATAATCGCCTAAGGCTTCATAATAAGAAGCTGCGGTTTTATAGTCGTTAATGGCTTCAAGGAATTCACCTTGGTACGATTCTGCTTGCGCCCGGAACAAGTAAGAATCGGCAATATATACAGAGTCGTGAATGCCAAATTTAGAAATGGCCGTGGTGTAGTTTTCTTTAGCCCTTTTAAAATCCACATCGTAATAAGCACCGCCTTTTTTTAGGTAAATGCTGCCAATTAAAGAAGAATCTGTTATTTGCCCCTCATATTCTTGGGCTTTATTGATAATGGCCAGCGCTTGGTTTTTGTTGTTTTGTATGTTGTTTACATAATAAAATACTTGAACAGATTTATCTATTAACTCCGTGTAGGCTTTCATTTCTTCGGCCAGGGCAATGTATTCTTTGGAATATTCAACAAATTTATCGGGGTAGGTATCCCTGTCAATTTTAGACACAACAGAGTCCAAGTATTGCAATTTTATGGAATTGCTTTTGGTGGTGTCTGCAATTTTTAAAAACCCGGCAATATTTTCCTGTGCGGTAATGGGTATTGCAAAACATATAAGCGCTAACTTAATGAGGTATTTTAATATTTTCAAAGTGGTTGGTTTTTAACACTTTAAAAATAGGTTTTTCTTGTTATAATCTATCACTGCCTTTGCTTTTTTTAGAACATCTGCACCAATTATTCCATGAACGGGCAGGGCATCGTGTATGGTTAAAGCCGAATTTACGTGCGTGAGGTCGAATAAAACAATCTTTACCCTCTTTTTGGACCATGAACCTATTTTGATGGTATTTTTCTTTGAAACCTGGGTAAGCATATTGGTGGCGCCCGCTCCGGCAGCTTTTATTTCAGAATCTTCTGTTTCGAGGTTAAAATGCCCAATACAATCAAATCCAATGCACGTATTAGAAGCCCCCGTGTCGAGGATGAATCTTCCGGTCACGCCATTTATGCTGGCAACGACTTCAAAGTGATTTGTTTTTGTTAAGGTAAGCGGGGCTTTTGTATATCCCTTTTCCGAAAGGAATTTTTTAAGGCTTTGCATGATCTCTTTCTGTTTTATGCAAAGATAGCCGTTTAAACCATTATTTTTGCCGTATGATTTTAACAGACACACATACACATTTATATAGCGAAGCTTTTAACGAAGACCGGGACGAAATGATAAAAAGGGCCATGGAAGCCCAAGTGAAACGGTTCTTTGTTCCTGCCATAGATTCTACTTATACCGAAGCCATGTTGCAACTGGAGGCTAAGTACCCCGAAAATGTTTTTTTAATGACGGGCTTGCACCCAACCCATGTAAAGGATAACTTTAAGGAAGAATTAAACCATGTGGAAGAAATGCTTGCCAAAAGAAAGTTTTATGCGGTCGGGGAAATAGGAGTGGACCTTTATTGGGACAAAACATATTTAAAGGAACAGCAACAGGCATTTAAGCATCAAATAAAACTGGCAAAAAAATACAGACTGCCCATTGTTATTCATTGCCGTGATGCTTTTGATGAAGTTTTTGAAGTGCTGGAAAGCGAAAAAGGAGAAGGTCTTTTTGGTATCTTTCACTGCTTTACCGGAACATTGGAGCAGGCCAAAAAAGCAATTTCGTATAATATGAAGCTGGGAATTGGAGGCGTGGCAACATTTAAAAATGGGAAAATAGATAAATTTTTAGAACAAATAGACATTTCGAACATTGTTTTAGAAACCGACGCCCCCTATTTGGCACCAGTCCCATACCGTGGCAAGCGTAATGAAAGTTTGTACCTAACAGAAGTAGCCGGTAAATTAGCAGCTATCTATGGGTTGCCATTAAATGATATTGGAAGAATCACCACAGAGAACTCTAAAGAGGTGTTTGGGGTGTAACCATGCTTTTAAGCATGTAGCCCCAATATTTTTGGAACTATATGTAGGATAAGTTGTTTTTACCATTTAACCATTAATTATACGTGATAACTCTAGACCATATACGGCCATACCACGACTCGGAAGTAAACCAAGCGCTCCTTGATTATATGGAGCACCCAATGATCATGGCAATGCTACAATTTACCTTTCCTCAAAAAAGCATGGAAGAAATTGTAACGATTGTTAAAAGTTGCCGTTCAATCAGGGATTTTCAAACCAAAATTATTTACAACAGTGTAAGGATGGTATTGGACAAAAGCTCGGAGGGGTTGACAACTTCCGGTTTTGAGAAGCTTCAGACAGATGAATCCTATCTTTTTATTTCCAATCATAGAGACATTATATTAGATACTTCTTTGTTGAATGTGGCCTTGTACGACCATAATTTGGTCATGACGGCATCGGCTATTGGGGATAATTTGGTGAAAAAGCCCTTTTTAATGGCCTTGTCCAAGCTTAACAGGAGTTTTTTAATTATGCGCAATCTTCCGCCAAGGGAAATGCTCGGTACCTCCAAGTTGGTTTCAGAATACATACAAAAATTATTGCTGAAAGAAAACCGTTCCGTTTGGATAGCGCAAAGGGAAGGGCGCACAAAAGACGGCAATGATAAAACCCAACAAGGGGTGTTAAAAATGCTGGCTTTGGCAAATGATGAAACCGAACAGATGGATTATTTTAAAAAGCTAAAAATAGTCCCGGTTTCCATTTCATACGAATTCGACCCTACCGATGTATTGAAAATGCCAGAATTAATGGCAAAACACCATGATATTGAATATGTAAAATCGAGCAACGAGGATTTTAACAGCATATTAAAAGGAGCTACCGGAAAAAAGAAAAGAATTCATGTTTCGGCAGGAAAAGTTATTTCAAACGAATTGGATATCATAAAAAACAGTGGAGAACAGGCCAATGGGCAGCTCCAAATGCTGGCAGAATTACTGGATAAAGCAATTCATAAAAATTATAAACTGTGGCCTTCCAATTACTTGGCGTATGATATGCTGCACAACACCCAGGCATTTAAAAAGAAATATACAATTAAAGAAAAACGGCAATTCGAGCGGCGTATCAAACGGCGTGTAGAGGCAAACAACAAAGTGGCGTTGCATAATTTTTTAAAAATGTATGCCACGCCGGTTACCAATTGCTTAAATTATGACGAAGAACAAATCTAACATACTGCTTATTTATACAGGGGGGACCATTGGGATGGTCAAGGATTTTGAAACCGGCGCGTTGCATGCCTTTAATTTTGACGAACTGCTGAAGCGTATTCCGGAGCTTTCACAATTAGACTGTAGCATCAATACCATTTCTTTTGAAGAGCCCATGGACTCATCAAACATGAACCCGGCCTTTTGGGTCCAGATTGTAGAAATCATTGAACAAAATTACGAAGCCTACGATGGCTTTGTCGTACTGCATGGCAGCGATACCATGAGCTATACGGCATCTGCCTTGAGCTTCATGCTCGAAAATCTTGCCAAGCCCGTGATATTTACGGGGTCTCAACTTCCCATAGGCCATTTAAGAACCGATGCAAAGGAAAACTTAATTACGTCTATAGAAATAGCGGCACTAAAAAAAAACGGAAAACCCGTAATTCAAGAAGTAGGCCTGTACTTTGAGTATAAATTGTATCGTGCCAATAGAACTACCAAAATAAACGCAGAGCACTTTCAGGCATTTACGTCGCTAAATTACCCTCCATTGGCAGAAAGTGGCGTACATTTAAAAGTGAACCATGAATATTTGTTGAAGCCCACACGCCGAAAATTCAAGGCATATAAAAAAATGGATGTCAATATCGCATTAATTAAATTGTTCCCGGGAATTACAGAAGAGGTGTTGCAATGCCTTTTGATGAACCCAGGCACAAAAGCCATTATATTGGAAACTTATGGAGCTGGAAATGCCCCTACCGAAAAATGGTTTGAAAATTTAATAAAACGGGCAATAGATTCGGAAAAAATAATTATAAATGTTACACAATGTTCGGGCGGAAGTGTCATTATGGGGCGTTACGAAACGAGTTCTCACCTAAAAAAAGTAGGTGTAATTAGCGGAAAAGACATAACTACAGAAGCCGCTCTAACAAAATTAATGCATTTACTTGGCAATAAAATTCAACGTAAAGTGTTCAAAACCATATATGAAACGTCTTTGAGAGGTGAAATGGACTAAAATTAACTACATAAATTTTAACAACTAAAAAAAAATTCGTTATTTGGCGTCCTAAAGCTATTGAAAATACAGAGAGGTGGCCGAGCGGTCGAAGGCGCACGCCTGGAAAGTGTGTATACGTCAAAAGCGTATCGAGGGTTCGAATCCCTTCCTCTCTGCTGTAGTTTTTAATGTTTAATAACATTTTTTTTTTATCTTTAACCCTATTAACGAACAAATTTAAGTTTAGAAGAAATGAAAAGATTATTCTCTATTCTAGCGATTGCTGGATTATTGGCTTTTAATGCAACAACTGCCAACGCTAAGGAATTAACTCCTGCTGTATCTGATCAGATTTCAGAAATTGTTGCTATCGATGATGCTGCTACGGCATTTGTACAAGACGAAGCAGAAGCAGACGCAGCAGCGCCTGCCGAAGAAAGCTCAAAAGGTTTTCAACAAGTCCTTAAGGAAAAATTCATCCAAGGGGGTGCTGGCTTTATGGGTATTGTACTATTATGTTTAATATTAGGACTTGCAGTAGCAATTGAAAGAATTATATTCTTGAATATGGCTACCACAAACACTAAAAAGCTTACGCAACAAGTAGAAGATGCTTTAGCATCTGGTGGAGTAGAAGCTGCAAAAGAAGTTTGTAGAAATACAAGAGGTCCTATTGCATCAATTTATTATCAAGGATTGGACAGAGTTGACGAAGGTGTTGATGCTGCCGAAAAAGCTGTTGTAGCTTATGGTGGTGTGCAAATGGGTCAGTTAGAGAAAAACGTTTCTTGGTTGTCTTTATTTATTGCGGTTGCTCCAATGTTAGGATTCATGGGTACGGTAATCGGGATGATTCAGGCATTCGAAAAAATTAGTGCTGCCGGAGGGTTAGACGCTTCATTGATTGCAGGTGATATTCAGGTAGCGTTATTAACAACGGTATTCGGTCTTATCGTGGCTATTATACTTCAAATTTTCTATAACTATATTATCGCAAAAATCGATAGTATTGTAAACAGCATGGAAGATGCTTCTATCATCTTGGTAGATATGTTGGTAGACCACAAAAAATAATAAGCACTAAATTTAGAATTAATTAGATATGTATAAAATAGCTAAAATAATAGCAATAATACTTGGCGTTATCGGATTAGTGCTTTGGGTTCTAATAGCACGGTCAGATGATAACGGAAGTTATATTGACGTAATGTTGAACTTGGGTATTGGTCTTACTATAATTGCAGCTGTAATCACATTACTGTTCTCAATTGTAGGATTGGCTTCTGATACTGATAAATTAAAGAAATCTTTAATTTCAATTGCAGTATTTGCCTTGGTATTGATTGTAAGTTACTTTTTGGCCACTGGAACCGACGTCGACCTTCAAAAAATGGCCGATAGGGGCATTCAAGTAACCGAAGGGACCGTGAAAACCGTTGGAGCTGGTTTGATATCGTTTTATATATTAACGGTATTGGCTATTCTTGCAATGATTATAGGCGGATTTAAGAAACAATAAATAAAAAAGATATAGTATGGCAAGAAGAGGAGCACCACCTGAGGTTAATGCAGGTTCAATGGCAGACATCGCTTTCCTACTCCTGATCTTTTTCTTGGTAACAACAACCATAGAAACAGATGCAGGGCTAGACCGTAAATTGCCACCAATAGAGCCGCCTGAAAACCCTCCAATTATTAAGCAAAAGAACATCTTTACGGTTGTTGTTAATAAAAACAACCAACTACTTGTAGAAGATGAAGTAATGGAGCTTAAAAATCTTAGGGAGGCTGCTAAGGAGTTTTTAGATAACGGGGCCGGTACTGGAGAAAAAGGAGAACCTTGCGATTATTGCCAAGGATCAAAAAATCCTGAATCTTCCGATCACCCAAATAAAGCTATTATTTCCTTGCAGAACGATAGATTGACAGAGTATGGAACTTATATAGCAGTACAGAACGAATTGGTAGCTGCATATAACGAACTAAGAAACAGAGAAGCGCAACGATTGTTTAATAGAGACTTCACAGAAATGAACAATACATATCTGGACCCTAAAACACCAGATAATGTAAAAGATGATTTGAAGCCTAAAATCGAGCGTATACAAGAGATGTACCCTCAAAAATTATCTGAGGCAGAACCAAAAAATAACTAATTAAATTTAGTAAAAGTTATTATGGCAAAATTCACAAAGAAAAAGAAAGGGGATTTACCTGCGGTATCAACCGCGTCATTGCCGGATATCGTTTTCATGTTATTGTTCTTTTTCATGACGGTAACCACAATGAAAGATAGTTCCCTAATGATTAAAAATGAATTGCCTTATGCCGATCAAGTTCAAAAACTTGATAAAAAAGATAGGGTGATTTACATCTATGCCGGAAAACCTAGTCCGCGTTACCAAGACAAATATGGAACTGCTGCAAAAATTCAATTAAACGATAAATTTGCAGATGTTTCTGAGGTAGCCAACTATGTACTGGCAGAAAGGGCTTCAAAACGTGAGGAGTTACAAAATGTACTTACCACTGCCTTGAAAGTCGACAACGAAACCAATATGGGGCTCGTGTCTGATATAAAGCAAGAGTTAAGAAAAGTCAATGCACTTAAAATTAACTATACAACCAGAAATGGTAATGCTTTTCAAAACTTGAAATAAAATACATTTCAGTTAAACTTATATTTAAAAAACGCTTTCTTTTATGGAAAGCGTTTTTTATTTATCCTATGAATAAATAACGTTTTATTTCAGTAATTTTAATCCATTGTTATCTTCCAATCATTAAAAGAAATATAAAATTGTTAAAACGGTATGTCTTTTTTTTGTTAATGCTTGTTTGCAGTTCTATAACTGCTCAACAAGATTCATTGGTCGTGGTTGAAGCCGATGAGAAATATTTTGAAGATCAATTTTATTTTGGCATCAATTATAATATTTTGGTAAGTGCGCCACACGATATCAGCCAAAATAGTTTCTCTTATGGTATTATTGGTGGATTTATAAAAGATTTTCCCATTAACAAGCGCAGAAATATAGGCTTTGGTCTTGGGGCCGGATTGTCTTTTAACGCTGTTTACAGCGATTTAATGGCTACAAAAAATGCAAACGGAACCATAGCTTATCAAGAAGTTCCGGACACCATAGATTACAACAGGAACAAACTTTCCATGAATTTTGTCGAATTCCCTATAGAATTCCGTTGGCGGTCTTCAAAAGCCGAAGATTATCGATTTTGGCGGGTTTATGCTGGGTTTAAATTATCTTATTTGTTTACCGGGCGCTCTAAGTTTGTAACGAGCGATGAACGTATTGTTTTTTCAAACAAGGATATCAGGGACCTTCAATATGGGATTTACCTAAGTTTTGGCTACAATACTTGGAATTTTTATGCTCAATACGATTTAACCAGTATTTTCGAAGATAACGTTTATACGGTAGATGGAGAGCCAATAGCACCTAGAACGCTTAAGGCGGGCCTTATTTTTTATATTTTATAGCCAATAGTTAAATAATATAAATTGGGGCAGTGTACCTATAAAAACTCCTGCTATTACTTCACTGGGGTTATGCGACTTTAAATAAAGCCTGGCAGTGGCAACACTTCCAATACTAAGAATTAACAAGGCAAGGCCAAAGGTTATATTAATCTCGTAATGAAAGGAGAGTCCCAATACAAAAGTCGTCAAGCCGCTAATCCCCATCATGTGCATACTGGCCTTAAAATTAAAATAAACCATTATTAGGCAGCTTATAAGGGCGCCAAGAATACCAACAAAATAGTAATACAGTTCGGTGGAATAAGAAGCCGGGGTTATTTTTATTAAGGTAATATAAATAAGGATAATACAAATATACAATGGAATTTTGCGTTCCTTGGGATTCGTCATTTTACTATTGGTTACCCAGCCCAGGTTTTTTAGCAGTAAGAAAAATATAAAGGGGATAATAACCGTAATGATAAAAATTGCCAAAAGGATCAGTTTTTTTGCTTCTGGAGAATTGTACTTTGGGGAAAGTAAAAAATACAAAAACGTTCCCGCCAATGGGATAAAGACAGGGTTAAAGATATAACTGATTAATTTTGAAAATACACGCATTAAATTTCTTTTCTTAGACGTGCTACCGGGATGTTTAATTGCTCTCTATACTTTGCTACAGTTCTTCGGGCAATAGGGTATCCTTTTTCTTTTAAAATGGAGGCAAGCTTATCGTCGGTTAGGGGTTTTCTTTTTTCTTCTTTGGTTATTACGGTTTCCAGGATTTTCTTTATCTCGCGGGTAGATACGTCTTCTCCTTCTTCGTTCTTCATGGACTCCGAAAAAAATTCTTTTATCAGTTTTGTGCCATACGGGGTATCAACATATTTGCTGTTGGCAACCCTGGATACGGTAGATACGTCCATGCCAATAGTATCGGCAATATCTTTTAATATCATTGGTTTCAACTTACGTTCGTCACCGGTTAAAAAATATTCTTCCTGATAATGCATTATGCAGTTCATGGTTACAAACAATGTTTCCTGACGTTGTTTTATGGCTTCTATAAACCATTTGGCGGCATCCAGTTTTTGTTTAATAAACATAACGGCATCTTTTTGCGATTTGGACTTGTTTTTACTGTCCTTATAGCCCTTTAGCATATTGTTGTACTCCCTGGACACATGTAAATCCGGGGCATTTCGTCCGTTTAGGGACAGTTCCAGTTCGCCATCTGTAATTTTTATGGTGAAATCAGGAACAACATGCTCTACGATCCGGTTGTTCCCTGAATAGGAACCGCCCGGTTTTGGGTTCAGGCGTTCTATTTCATGGATGGCATCCCTTAATTCTTCTTCGGTAATTCCGTGCTTCTGGATCAGTTTTGTGTAATGTTTTTTAGTAAACTGTTCAAAAGAGCGGTCCAAAATATCGATGGCAAGTTCTATGCTTGGGGTAGGGTCTTTACTTTGCAGTTGAATAAGGAGGCATTCTTGCAAATTTCGGGCACAAACCCCGGATGGGTCGAGCTGCTGGACAAGCTCAAGTACTTTTTCTACTTGGCTTTCGTCTGTAAAAACATTTTGGGTAAAGGCAAGGTCGTCTACAATATCCGAAATATCCCTGCGGATGTAGCCGCTTTCGTCTACGCTTCCCACTAAAAATTCTGCAATATCCCGTTCGTTGTCGTTTAACCTGAATGTATTTAACTGGTTCAGTAGGTATTGATGAAAAGATGTGCCTGCTGCATAGGGCACGGTTTTCTCTTCATCATCGCTGCTGTAATTATTGGATTGTAAACGGTATTCAGGAATTTCGTCATCACTTAAGTATTCATCAACATTAATATCTTCAGCATTAATAGAATCACTGTCGTAATCTTCTTCCATCGAATTATCAATGTCATCATTGTTAAAGTCACTTTCTTCCTTTCCGCTTTCGAGCGCAGGGTTTTCTTCAAGCTCTTGTTTTAAGCGTTGCTCAAATGCCTGTGTTGGCAACTGAATCAATTTCATTAACTGAATCTGTTGCGGCGATAACTTTTGTGATAATTTAAATTGTAATTGCTGTTTAAGCATATGCTCTTGTAACCTTTATATAAAAATAAAAAAACTAGCCTTATGAATAGGTGTTCATGAGCTAGTTTTATTACTATATAGTGTTAATATATTCTAAAATTCGGCATTTTGGGGTGTTCTCGGGAATGGAATTACGTCCCGAATGTTTGTCATTCCGGTTGTAAAGAGCACCAAACGTTCAAATCCTAGACCAAAACCACTGTGAGTTGCAGTCCCGAATTTTCTTAAATCAAGGTACCACCAAAGCTCTTTTTCGTCTATGCCCATTGCCTTTATTTTTTCCTTGAGCACGTCGTAACGTTCTTCTCTTTGTGCCCCGCCAACAATTTCCCCAATTCCCGGGAAAAGTATATCCATGGCCCTTACGGTTTTTCCGTCATCGTTAAGGCGCATGTAGAAAGCTTTGATTTTGGCAGGATAGTCAAACAATATCACTGGGGCTTTAAAGTGTTTTTCTACCAAATAGCGTTCGTGTTCACTTTGTAGGTCGGCGCCCCATTCTTTAATTGTGTAACTGAATTTTTTCTTTTTATTGGGTTTTGAGTTCTTTAATATTTCAATGGCCTCGGTGTAACTTACCCGTTTAAAATTGTTTTCTAAAACAAAGCGAAGCTTGTCCGTAAGTTTCATTTCGCTTCTTTCGGCTTGTGGCTTTGTTTTTTCTTCCTGCAACAATCTTTGTTCTAAAAACTCAAGGTCGTCTTTGCAATTATCCAGAGCGTACCCCACCACATATTTTATAAAGTCTTCGGCAAGGTCCATGTTTCCGTCGAGGTCCAGAAAAGCTACTTCGGGTTCGATCATCCAAAATTCTGCCAAGTGCCTTGAGGTGTTTGAGTTTTCGGCCCTAAAAGTTGGTCCAAAAGTATATATTTTTCCAAGACCCATGGCATAGGCTTCGCCTTCAAGCTGGCCCGAAACGGTTAAATTGGTCTCTTTGCCAAAGAAATCTTCTTTGTAATCAATTTCGTTTTTATCATTTAAGGGAGGTTTTTTTGCGTCCAAGGTAGTTACCCTGAACATCTCTCCAGCACCTTCAGCATCCGATCCGGTAATTATAGGTGTATTTACATAATAAAAACCATTTTGCTGAAAATATTGGTGTACGGCAAACGATAAAGCTGAACGTACACGCATAACAGCACTAAAAGTACTGGTGCGAACACGCAAATGTGCTTTCTCCCTTAAAAACTCCAATGAGTGTTTTTTAGGCTGAATGGGATATTCTTCAGGGTTGGCAATCCCCAGTATTTCAATGTCCTGAACTTGTATTTCTACGCGCTGGCCTTTTCCCTGGCTTTCTATCAAAGTCCCACTAATGGTAACTGCAGCTCCTGTGTTGATTTGCTTTAAAACATTTTCAGGCGTGTTTTCAAAATCGACTACGCATTGTATATTGTTAATTGTGGAGCCATCGTTTAAAGCAATAAACCGATTGCTCCTAAAGGTACGTATCCATCCTTTTACTTTAACTTCTTGAAGGAGTTTTTCTCCGGTTAACAGTTCTTTTATAGTATTTGATTTCATTATAGGTAACTTCAATAAGTGAGGGCACAAAGATAAAATTTTAAAGCTACTTTTGTAACTAGTCGATAATCTTTAAATGAAATTATAAGAAGATGCTTTTGTTTTACTTAAAAAAATCATAAATTTAATGTGAGAATTTACGTAAGGATAAATAAAAATTCGTACATTTAACATATAAGAAAAAATATTAAGTTTTTTTTTAGATAATAAAAAAGGGGAAAAACACCCGTAATTATATAGAAAATACAGCTTATCTTTGTAAGAGAAATAGGAACTTCGCCTTTATAGGAACTAAAAATATTTAAAAATGTAGGTTTGGGGGAACCTTAAAGTCTGTCTGAAAAACTTGTTTTTTCGGCAGACTTTTTTTATTTCCAAGATTTTTATTTCAAAAATAATACATGCAGGCTTTTTATGGCCAATAGCTATCATGTAGAGAAGGCCTAGTATAAGCGATGTTTAATTTTTGTAGGTTTTAAAAATTCCCGATGAATCCTTTTTATAGGGTTTCTTGTTCTTTCCCACTTTTTGGAAGGACATCTATATTTGGCTTTTTCAATACTTTTTTATTAGCAATATTACGTTCTAGAGCCAATAAGAGTGCCGGTAACAAAATTAAATTAGAGAGCATTGCAATTAGTAAGGTAAAAGATACCAAGCCTCCTAATGCTTTGGTGCCACCAAAGCTACTGAGCATGAACACAGAGAAGCCAAAGAACAAAACAATGGAAGTATAAAACATGCTCACACCGGTTTCTCTTAGTGAGTTGTATACAGATTTACGTATGTGCCAATGATTTTTAGTAAGTTCTTGTCTGTATTTTGCAAGAAAATGTATGGTGTCGTCAACAGAAATCCCGAAAGCCACGCTGAAAACCAAAATTGTGGAAGGTTTAATGGGGATGCCTAAAAAGCCCATCATTCCCGCAGTAATAATCAGTGGAAGAATATTTGGAATCAATGAGACTACAATCATTTTAAAAGACCGGAACATATATGCCATAAACAGTGATATTAAAAATATGGCCAATGCTAGGGACATCACCAGGTTTTTTACCAAATATTTGGTTCCTTTCATAAAAACCAAGGCTTTCCCCGTTAGGGTTACATTGTAACGGCCGGGCGGGAGTTCTTTATTTATCTTCTTCCACAAGTCGCTTTCAATCCCTTCCATTTTATCAGTGCCTATATCTTTCATGAAAGTAGTTATGCGCGCTATTTGCCCGGTAGAATCTACAAAACTTTTAAGTAAATCAGAATTATTTGCAGACCCTTTGGCATAGGAAAGGATAAAGGTATTTTCTTGATTGTTGGGCAGTTGATAATAATTAGGGTTCCCATTGTAATATGCCTGTTTGGAGTATTTAACCAGGTTTGTAATTGAAATGGGGTCTGAAAGTTCTGGAATTTCTTTAATTAGCTCTTCAAGTTCTTCCATTCTGCGAAGGGTCGAGAGCTTCATTACGCCGTTTTTTCTTTTGGTGTCAACCATAATTTCAACTGGCAATATCCCATCAAATTCTTTTTCAAAAAAACGGATATCATCAAAAAAGGCGGCGCTTTTGGGCATGTCTTCTATGAGGCTTCCCGATATCCTTATTTGGTAAATTCCTATAATACTTCCAATCATGGCAAATAAGGCAACTATAAAAACCGCTATTCTGTGGTTTCTTACCGTGTTTTCCATCCAACCGACAAATGTCCCGATCCATTTTTTATTTAAATGTTTAAGGTGCTTTGTTTTTGGCAAAGGCATGAAACTGTATATAGTTGGGATTATTAATAAAGACAGTACAAAAATTGCAAAAATGTTTATAGAGGCAACAATACCAAATTCCTTTAATAGTTTACTTTCTGTAATTATAAAAGTTGCAAAACCTGCCGCGGTTGTTATGTTGGTCATTAAAGTGGCGTTTCCAACATTTGATATAACGCGTTGCAATGATTTTGCCTGATTGCCATGTTTTTGTACTTCCTGTTGATATTTATTGATAAGAAAAATACAATTGGGGATACCAATTACAATAATCAACGGTGGAATTAATGCTGTTAGTACGGTTATTTCGTAATGAAGCAAACCAAGAATGCCGAACGCCCACATAACGCCAATAATAACAACGATCATTGAAATAAATGTTGCCCTGAACGACCTAAAGAAGAAAAAGAATATCAATGAAGTTACGCCAAGGGCTGCCCCAATAAACATGCTTATTTCGTCAATAATGCTTTGAGAATTTAACGTTCGTATATAAGGCATTCCGGAAACCCTGACATCGAGCCCTGTTTTTGCTTCAAAATCGTTTATAAGTGGAATAAAATCGTTTAAAACAAAATCTTTCCTTACGCTGGTATTAACAATTTCCTTGTCAAGATAAATGGCGCTTCTAATGGTATGGGTCTCTTTGTTGTACAATAAACTTTGGTAAAAGGGAAGCTTTAAAAATATTTCGTCTTTAATGCTATCTACTTCTGCCTTTGTTTTTAATTTACCTTTATTAATAAGGGGGGTGAGCTCAAACTTGTGCGTTGCTTCATTTTTGACAATTTTTTGCAAATTATCGGTAGATACCACAAGGCTTACCTCTGGTTTTGCCTGTAGTTGTTTACTAAGCTTGTTCCAGGCATTAAAATTGTCGGGGGTAAATAAATTAGGATCCTTAATGGCAATAACAATAAGGTTGCCTTCTTCGCCAAAAGTTTTAAGGAACTTATTGTATTCAATATTAATGGGGTGATGATCGGGCAATAAATTGGCCTCGGTAAAGGTAAAACGCATATTTTTCCATTGCATGGCAAGAAAAACCGTAACTCCAAGCAGCATTATTAGAATTAATATGCGATTGCGTAGAATGATTCTAGCGGTTTTCTTCCAAAAGCCTTTGCCGATCTTGTTTTTCATTTAAATAAATTTCCGTGCAAAGGTAGAAAACCTATGCGAATGTGCCTAGAATCCTAAACTAAAATAGTACGTAAACTTAAAGGAGACATTGTCTTCAAAATTAGGTAAATGATACGCTCCATACCGGTACATAAAATTAAGTCCGAAGCCTTTGAGTATTTTGTTTATTTCCAGCCCGCTTTCTAGATATCCATTTTCAAGGGAGCTAAACTCAATTCCCTCATGCTGTTGTTTTTCTGATACGTTTCCAATTGCAAACCGTGAAATTAAAACGAGCTCGGGCCTAAATTTTTGGGTAATGTTAAAGCGTTTAAAAAAATGTTTGGCCTGCAAAATGGCATACCTGTCAGAAAAAAATTCATTGAAATACATGGTTTCAAAGCTATCCCTTCCGGCCACCGAAAACCTGTTCATTATTTTTTCTCCATCGGGCTGGTTGGGAGATGCATTGTACAATTCCATAATGGGCAAATCGCCAAAACTTATCCCGCCTATAAAAAGAAACGTTGTTTTGCCTTTGTTAAGTGGCTGTATTTCATGTCTTGCCCTTAATGCTATTTTGGAAAAACTTAAATCGCTGTCAAAAATATTTCTAAGTGCTTGCGATGCCTGAATGGTAAACTGAGGATATTTGTTGTCTATAATAACTTTTCCCTCGTTTGTTTGCATGTACTTATTAAAGGGATTCCATTGAAACGAAGCCGTTATAAAACTTGATTGGTATGTGGTGTATGTCTTGCCGTCGTTTGTGTAGGTATAATCGTAAGTTGGTTTTACGTCCTGATGCGATAACTGGAATTTTGAGCTTAATTTTGGCGTGAAATCATGGGTAAGATATGTGCTTATATCTTTTACTTTTTGAAACTGACTCAAGTTGAACAACCGGGGTTCGAAAAGGTAAAAAGCCCTTCCGTCAGTAATAAAAGTTAGGCTTCCCGTTTCTACCAGATCGTCTTTGTAGTTAATTCCAATACGGGTGTCGTCATATTTATCGAGCCTGCTTTCTGCCCCAAAACCGTATTTAAAATCCTTATCCTTCGTTCCATAGGCCCCGTATGCATGAAGTTTGTATTTTCTGGAGAAGGTATTGTTGGTAACGGCGCTCATACCAATTCTAAAACCTTCGTACCTGTTAAACTTTAAAAGGGATTTATAATCAAAATCGATATATTTTGTGCTTACATAACCTACCATTACTTTTCTTATGAATGAAATCTTTTTTTCAAAATTTCTGGCATCCACAAGGCTGTCTACGGCTTTATAGGTTTCTTCTTCTTTTTGTGTAATGGGAGCCTTGCGGTATTGGTTCCAAAACTCTTCATCCCTTTTTGGTGCGGCATCCAGCAATTCTATGGCGGTACCACGGCGTTCTATGGTAACGGGTTTGTTTAAGGCAATATCAAAATTGTTTATTTCAGAAGTAAGATAAATGTGTTTTGTAATATCGTCAGGATTTGTTCCAACAAAAGTTGAATCTTCCATTTTGCTGCTTGTTGCAATTCTAAGTTTTCCAAATAAGGTAACTACATTGTCGTTTTGCCCTTTTCCAACTATTAATTTATTGCTGGTTGGAAACCAAATGTCGTTTTCGGGGAAGTATTTGTAATCTTGAACTGCTTGTACGTCAATGGTAGCATTTAGTTGGGAAATTATTTTTTGTACGGCAAAACTTTTTGTATCAATATAAAGTACCCCTTCCAGAGCTATTTGCTCTTTATTTTTTTTGGGAAAATAATGTACCATATACCCTTTTCTATTTTGCTCGGCTATGGTGTCTATCAACATGTAATTATAGGTTGAAAGCGCTTTACTGCCAAGGGGGCTAATAAATTCGGTACCAAAGACCTTATATCTGTCTTTGTAAAAAGAAAACGATTGCATCTCTAAGGTGAGAATTTCGTAAATGGGCTTTTTAAAGCCTGCCATTTTTGTTCCTAGAATAGTTTCCCGTTTTTCTTTTTCCTTGGAATAAGCAAAATTTGAAACTTTTTCAGTAATGTACAGATGCGATTTACGTAATTGTCTTTTTAGCTCGTAACTGGTAGAATCTACCTTTTTAAACTTTAAGCCTTTTCTTTTAACCTTAAAAATGGAATCGATGGCACCATTTATGGAATCTGGGTTTGCTGTAATGATAAGTTTGCTGTAACTGTTAAAGCTATATGTGTTTAAGGCGTCATCGGGATTGTTGTTTTTTTTCTTTGCTATTGCATTTTTAATGATTGTTTGGGCAAAGTTATGTTGTTCCAACACCACCTCGTTTAACGCTTCGATACTTTTATCGAGTAAAATATTGAGGTGTTCTTGGTTGTCGACAGCAATTATTTTTGACTGGTATCCAATATAGCTTATTTCTATGCTGGAAAGGCCATTGTTTGCGTTTAATGAAAAATCACCGTTGCGGTCGGTAATGGTATTGTCTCCATTTTCTGTAGTTATGGTAGCAAAAGAGAGGGGTACATGTGTTTCGCTGTCTTTCACGTTTCCGGTAATTATGACCTTTTGGGCAACACATATTTTTGCTGAAAATATAAAAATAAGGACCGCGAGATATTTCATCTTACAAATAAAGTTGTTGCTTAAAAATGTATGTAATGTTACAAAAAATAAAAGCGACTAGTTTTAGCCGCTTAAAAAATTTAGTGAAAGTTTAACGAAGCACGTTAAACGGTCATGATTTCTTTTTCTTTGACAGCTAAGGTATCGTCTACTTTTTTGATGTATTTATCAGTTAACTCTTGCATGTCAACTTCGGCATTGGCTATTAAATCTTCTGATGCATCCAACTTTTTTATGTCTTTATTGCCGTCTTGCCTTGCATTTCTTACCGATACTTTTGCATCTTCTGCTTCGGCCTTGGCCTGTTTTACCAGTTCTTTTCTTCGTTCTTCGGTTAATGGCGGTACATTTATTATTATCATTTCCCCGTTGTTCATAGGGTTAAAGCCTAGATTGGCAACCATAATGCCCTTTTCTATTTCCTGTAACATTGACTTTTCCCATGGTTGAATGGAAATTGTCCGGCCGTCCGGGGTATTAACGTTTGCTACCTGGCTAAGCGGGGTAGGAGACCCGTAATAATCTACCATAACACTGGCAACCATTGCCGGGCTGGCTTTGCCGGCGCGTATGTTTGCAAATTCTTTTTCAAGGTGCTTTAAGGCACCATCCATTGCTTCTTTGGAAGTATCCAATATAAATTTAATCTCGTCGTTCATAACTATTATAGTTTTTAAAACAGTTTAGCTAATTGTATGCCAATTTAATTAAAGATTCACTTTTGTGCCAATTTTTTCTCCCGATACAACTTTTAACAGGTTCCCTGATTTGTTCATATCAAAAACAACAATGGGTAACTCGTTTTCCTGGCTTAAGGTAAAAGCTGTTGTGTCCATTACCTTGAGTCCTTTGTTAAGCACATCCTTAAAGGTAATATCGTCGAATTTGGTGGCGTCTTTGTTTTTTTCTGGGTCAGAAGTATAAATACCATCTACACGGGTGCCTTTTAAAATTACATTGGCATCTATTTCTATGGCACGCAACACAGCTGCCGAATCTGTTGTGAAATAAGGGTTTCCGGTACCTCCTCCAAAAATAACAACACGGCCTTTCTCTAAATGTCTTACTGCTCTTCTTCTTATAAAGGGTTCTGCAACTTCATTGATTTTTATGGCCGACTGAAGCCTTGTTTCTATGCCTTCGTCTTCTAAAGCCGATTGAAGTGCAAGGCCGTTGATAACGGTTGCCAGCATTCCCATATGGTCGCCTTGAACCCTGTCCATGCCATTGCTGGCCCCGGCCACGCCTCTAAAAATATTTCCGCCTCCAATAACAATTGCTACTTCTACACCTTTGTCGGTTACCGATTTTATTTCTTCAGCATATTCCTTAAGCCTTTTTGGGTCGATCCCATATTGGCGTTCTCCCATAAGGGCTTCTCCGCTTAGTTTTAGAAGTATTCTTTTGTACTGCATATTTTTTTGTTGAAGGATTATCTGAATAATTTCCGAAGCAAAAATAAGCAAAATTATTAAGTAGCGAAGCGGGAATTTTAATGCAAAAAACCACTTCCGAAAATAAATCCGAAAGTGGTCTTTAATATATATTGTGTTTGCTTATCCTAAAGCAACTCTCTCAAAAGCTGTAACGGTAAGGTCGCTGTTAATAGACTTAACGTAACCGGCAACACTTTGTTTGCTGTCTTTAATAAAATCTTGGTTTACCAAAGTGTTGTCTTTAAAGAAACGCTTTAATTTACCTTTAGCGATGTTATCCAGCATAGCTTCTGGTTTTCCTTCGGCTCTTAAGGTATCTTTGGCAATCTCGATTTCTTTATCTATTACTTCTTGGTCTACGCCAGATTCGTCTAAGGCCACCGGGTTCATGGCAGCAGCCTGCATAGCAACATCCTTGGCGGCAACATCGGCACCTTCTACATTGGCAGAAAGACCAACCAAAGTGGCAATCTTATTGCCTGCGTGGATGTAAGATCCTACAAACGGAGCTTCCAATGTTCTAAAATCGCCGATTTCTATTTTTTCGCCGATAACTCCTGTTTGCTCGATTAATTTATCGGAAACTTTGATTCCTTTGTAATCTGCATCCAAAAGTTCTTCTTTCGAATTGTAGTTTAAGGCCAATTCGGCAAGGTCGTTTGCAAGGGTTACAAAAGAGTCGTTTTTAGCAACAAAATCGGTTTCACAGTTTAAGGAAACGATTACGCCTTTTAAGCTGGCATCGTTTACTTTTGCGATAACAGCACCTTCAGTAGACTCCCTGTCGGCTCTTTTTGCTGCAACCTTTTGTCCTTTTTTACGAAGTATTTCTACTGCTGTATCAAAATCGCCTTCAGCTTCAACCAATGCATTTTTACAATCCATCATGCCGGCACCGGTAGCTTTTCTTAGCTTATTAACTTCAGCGGCTGTAATTTTTGCCATTTTATTTATCAGTTTTAATTAGTAAAGTCGTTATCCTTTTATTTTCCGTACAAAAGTAAAGAAGATAAAAGGATAACGACTTTATGAAATTATTATTTATTCGTTTTCTTCAGCTTCTAAGGCTTTAGCTTTTTTTTCTTTAGCCTCTTGTTCTGCTTTTTTATCTTCCTCTTCTTCAGCTTGCTTTTCAGCGGCTTTGTCGGCTTTTCTTTCCGAAAGGCCATCGGCAATAGCACCTGTAATGTGAGAAAGTACTTTTTCTATGGATTTTGAAGCATCGTCGTTTGATGGGATTACGTACTCAACCTCTCTTGGGTCTGAGTTTGTATCTACCATCGCAAAGATTGGAATGTTTAATTTTTGTGCTTCTTTCACGGCGATGTGCTCGCGCATGGTATCTACAATAAACAATGCTCCGGGTAAGCGGGTCATGTCTGCAATAGAACCTAAGTTTTTCTCAAGCTTGGCTCTTAAACGATCTACCTGTAGTTTTTCTTTTTTGGAAAGCGTGTCAAAAGTACCGTCTTTTTTCATTCGGTCGATAGAAGCCATTTTCTTAACGGCTTTACGAATAGTTACAAAGTTGGTAAGCATACCGCCCGGCCATCTTTCGGTAATGTAAGGCATGTTTACTGCGCCTGCTTTGTCTGCAACGATATCTTTTGCTTGTTTCTTGGTAGCTACAAATAGTATTTTTCTACCGGATGCTGCTATTTTTTTAAGGGCTTCGTTTGCCTCTTCGATTTTAGCAGCAGTTTTGTATAAATTGATAACGTGGATCCCGTTACGCTCCATGTAAATGTAAGGAGCCATGTTTGGATTCCATTTTCTGGTAAGGTGACCAAAGTGTACACCTGCTTCCAGTAAATCTTTAACTTCTATATTATTTGCCATTTTTGTAATAGTTTACGTTCCGTTGCCCATACAATGGGTTTTGTTTATTTAGCAATGATAAAGTGGTCACGGTTTCTCGATTGCCTTTACCATTTGGATGCTAAACCAATCTTCTTTTCTTTTAAGCGAAATGAAGCAACGACATGTTAATTTTTTGCTGAATTTATTTCAGCACCTTTCAATAATTGAAAATTCAAAGTTGTTTCAAAAAATAATTTCGTTAAGAAAATTGCAGATTCTGAAACAAGTAGTTCAGAATTGAAATTAACGTTTTGAGAATTGGAATTTCTTACGTGCTTTCTTCTGACCGAATTTTTTACGTTCTACCATTCTTGGATCTCTTGTAAGCAATCCTTCTGGTTTTAAGGTTCCTCTGTTTTCTACATCTACTTCGCAAAGTGCCCTGGAAATAGCCAAGCGGATTGCTTCTGCCTGTCCTGTAACACCTCCACCGTACACATTTACTTTAATGTCAAAGTTCTCAGCATTCTCTGTTAACGTAAGAGGCTGTTGTACTTTGTACTGTAATGTTGGTGTTGGGAAGTATTGCGTAAATTCTTTTTTGTTGATAGTGATGTTTCCTTTACCTTCAGAAACGTACACCCTTGCAACGGCGGTTTTTCTTCTACCGATTTTGTGAATTACTTCCATTATTTAAGATCGTTTAAGTTAATTGCAGTTGGTTTTTGAGCTCCTTGAGCGTGCTCTGCACCAGCGTACACTTTTAGATTACGGAATAAATCTGCACCTAATTTGTTTTTAGGGAGCATCCCTTTAATAGATTTCTCTAACAAACGAGCAGGATCTTTTTGGAAAAGTTCTGTAGCTGTTGTTATTTTTTGACCGCCTGGGTAACCGGTATGGCGCACATATTCTTTGGTGTTCCATTTATTTCCGGTTAAGTTGATTTTTTCTGCGTTGATGATAACTACGTTATCCCCACAGTCAACATGCGGTGTGTAATTAGGCTTGTACTTACCTCTAAGTAGTTTGGCTACCTTAGAAGAAAGACGTCCTAGCGTCTGACCATCGGCATCAACCAAAACCCACTGTTTGTTTACAGTAGCTTTGTTTGCCGAAATTGTTTTGTAGCTTAATGTATCCACACTAACTTTTTTTAAAAATTAAACATTCCATTCCCATCCCCAAAAATGTGAATTCGGGATAATGGGGTGCAAAAGTACAATTATTTCTATTATTTACAAACAGCGGGTGTTAATAATTTGTTGAATAAAACAAATTGGTTTTAAGTGGGTTATGTTAATGCGCCTCTAACCAATTTTTACCCAAACCTACTTCTACATCCAAAGGAACACTTAATTTATAAGCATTTTCCATTTCGGTTTTAATAAGCTCTTTTACAGTATCGAGTTCTTCTTTGTGGGCGTCGAATACCAATTCGTCATGAACTTGTAGCAACATTTTGGTTTTAAAATTGCCTTCTTTTAATTTTTTCTGAAGGTTTAGCATGGCAATTTTAATAATATCTGCGGCGCTTCCCTGAATGGGTGCATTTACTGCATTCCGCTCGGCGGCACCTCTTACTACTTGGTTTCGGGAATTAATGTCTTTTAAATACCGACGCCTGCCCAAAATGGTTTCTACATAGCCATGGTCTTGCGCAAAATGTACTTGTTTGCTTATATAGGCTTTTAGCTTCGGGTAGGTTTCGTAATAGGTGTCAATAAGTTCTTTGGCCTCCGTCCTGTTCAAGGTAGTTTGATTGCTCAATCCAAAGGCAGAAACCCCATAAATAATTCCAAAGTTTACTGTTTTGGCATTGCTCCGCTGTTCGCGGGTTACTTTATCAATATCGACTTTAAATACTTGTGCGGCCGTAGATGCATGGATATCTTCTCCGTTTTTGAAGGCTTTAATCATATTATCTTCTTCGCTTAAAGCGGCAATAATCCGTAGTTCTATCTGAGAATAATCTGCGGCCAGCAGTGTATAATCTTCATTTCTTGGCACAAAGGCCTTTCGTACTTGCCGGCCTCTTTCTGTACGGATCGGGATATTCTGTAAATTGGGGTTGTTGGAGCTCAATCTTCCCGTGGCGGCTACTGCTTGGCTGTAAACCGTATGTACATGACCCGTTTTTGGATTGATCTCATTTGGCAAAGCGTCTACATAGGTGCTTTTTAATTTGTTGAGTTGGCGCCATTCCAATATATCGGCTATTATTTTATGGTCTTTTGCTAGGTAAGAAAGCACGTCTTCGGCTGTTGAATATTGCCCGGTTTTGGTTTTCTTGGGTTTGTCTACCAGTTTTAACTTGTCGAACAAAATAGGCCCCAATTGCTTTGGCGATGCAATATTGAATTCTTCTCCGGCTTGTTCGTAGATGTCTTTTTCCAACCGGAGGATATCATCAACAAGGTCTTTTGTGAGGGAATGCAGGAATTTTTCATCTAAGTTGATGCCTTCAATTTCCATTTCGGCCAACACTTTTACCAATGGGGCTTCAATTTCTTCAAATAATTTTTTTGCATTTCGATTGGGCAGTTCCTGTTCGAATAAGTTTTTAAGCTGAAGGGTAATATCGGCATCTTCTACTGCATACTCGGTTTGTTGTTCTATGGGAACGGTTCGCATGGAGCGCTGGTTTTTCCCTTTTTTACCAATAAGGGTTTCAATGGAAACGGGCGAATAGTTTAAATAAGTTTCGGCCAACACGTCCATATTGTGGCGCATATCGGGGTTGATAAGATAATGCGCAATCATGGTATCAAAAATAGGCCCCTCAACGGGCATGTTGTAATTGGACAATACTTTGATATCGTATTTTAAGTTCTGCCCAATTTTTTGAATGTCCTTATGTTCAAAAAAAGGTCTAAACTCTTCTAAAATAGCTTTGGTTTCTTCTTGATTTTCGGGAAAGGATACATAAAATCCGGTGCCGGGCTCCCACGAAAAAGCACAGCCCACCAATGCTGCCTGCAACGATTTTATACTGGTGGTTTCGGTATCAAAGCATACGCTTTTTTGTTGTAATAATTTTTGTAGCAATAGTTTTCTGGCAAGCGGTGTATTGGTATGCTGATAAAAATGCGGTACTTGTTCAATGGTTTTGTAGCCCGAAATGGCAGTCGTGTTTTCTTCGGTTGCTTCATTATTTCCAAAAAGGTCGTATTGCACGTCCAGACTGTTGTTTACTTTGCCTTTGTTGGTTTCGGCATGGGTTTCTTCAGTTGAAGCTTCCTGGCCGAAAGTTTTCAATAGGTTTTCGGCAAGCCTTCTAAATTCCAGTTCCTGAAAAATTTCCTGCACTTTGGCTAGGTCGGGCGTGTTGAGCTCAAAGTCTTCCTCATGAAATACTACCGGAACATCGAGCATAATGCGGGCCAATTTTTTTGAAAGCAGTCCTTGCTCGGCATTGGCTTCTACTTTTTCTTTCATCTTTCCTTTTAGCTGATCGGTATTGGCCAAAAGGTTTTCCATGCTGCCAAATTGCTGAAGGAATTTTTTGGCAGTTTTTTCACCCACACCGGGCAGGCCGGGAATATTGTCCACGGCATCACCCATCATCCCCAAAAAATCGATTACTTGATCGGGGGTTTCAACCTCAAACTTTTTTTGCACTTCGGGAATGCCCCATATTTCTATACCGTTGCCCATGCGTGCGGGACGGTACATAAAGATATTTTCAGAAACCAGCTGCGCAAAATCTTTATCGGGTGTTACCATATATACTTTATAATTGGCTTTTTCGGCTTGTTTGGCCAGAGTTCCAATAATGTCGTCGGCCTCGTAACCCGGTTTTTCAATGCACGGAATGTGCATAGCCTTGAGGATTTCTTGAATAATCGGTACGGCAATACGAATGGCCTCCGGGGTTTCGTCGCGGTTGGCCTTGTAGGCTTCAAACATTTCCACACGGTCCTTGCTGCCTTCTTTGTCGAACGCAACGGCCAAATGATCAGGCTTTTCTCTTTTAATGACATCCAGCAACGAATTCATAAACCCCATAATTGCCGATGTGTCCATACCTTTGGAATTAATTCTCGGGTTTTTTATAAATGCGTAATATCCTCTAAAAATCAATGCATACGCATCTAAAAGAAAAAGTCTTTTCTGGTCAGACATGTTTTTTGTATTTGAAGTTGAAAGTTGTAAAGTTAAAAAAGTTATACGAGTTTAAGCTGAAGCATTGCTAAGTTAATGCCGCTTTAGTCAATGTTTAATAAAATATAATGTATAAAACCGTGGTAATACCTACAAGGTCTGAAAAAAACCTTGCAGGAAAACAGAAAACTTAAAATGATTTAATTACAAATTGGTTTTCGATCATTTTGGCGAATAGAGATTATTTCTTTACAAAAGAACCCGATGGATTATCGCTTTGTCCCGCTCCGTCGTATTTGCTATAACTAAACCCTGGGTGAATGCAATAAGCCCCGGTTTCCCCATTTTTATTAATGGCTAGAAAACCTACTTGAAAATCGTTGTAATTTTTGTTTTTTGAAACAATACGATTTACAGCTTCTTCGCAAGCTTCTTGTGGCGATTTCCCTTGCCGCATTAACTCTACAATTAAAAAAGAGCCCACGGTTTTCACTACTTCTTCGCCAACCCCGGTTGCTGTGGCACCGCCTACTTCATTATCTATAAAAAGTCCAGCACCAACCAAGGGCGAATCGCCCACACGTCCGCCCACTTTATAGGCCATGCCACTAGTGGTACACGATCCGGAAATGTCGCCATTGGCATCAATGGCAAGCATGCCAATGGTATCGTGGTTTTCAATATTAATGATGGTTTCGTATTTCGATTCTTTTTTCCATTCCAGCCATTCTTTTTTCGACTGTTCGGTAAGCAAGTTTTCCTTTTCAAACCCTTTTTCGTAAGCAAACTGCTCGGCACCCTTTCCGGCAAGCATTACATGAGGCGTGTCTTCCATTACCTTTCGGGCTACCGATATGGCGTGGGTTATGTTTTGCAGGTATACAACCGAACCACAATTCCCGTCTTTGTTCATAATACAGGCATCGAGCGTCACGTTCCCGTCCCTGTCCGGACGGCCGCCTTTTCCCACCGTTTGGTTGGTAACATCGGCTTCTTCAATCATTACGCCTTGTTCTACTGCATCGAGGGCGTTTCCTCCGCTATTTAAAATTTCCCATGCTTTTGAAGTGGCATTGTGGAAATTCCATGTGCACACAACAATGGGCCTTACAGCTTTTTTTATGGTTTTCGGTTGGATTTCACCTATAGGTTTTGACCAAGATGATAAAAAAGGGATGGAGGCAAGCCCCGTTGCGCCTAATCCGGTCTTTTTCAGGAAATTTCTTCGTTGCATACCTTATTGTTGATTATTTTTACGGTTTAAATATAAGGAATATGATTGTAGAAATATGTTCCAATTCTGTAGAATCTGCCTGCAGTGCCCAAAAGGGGGGTGCTGATAGAATTGAACTTTGTGCAGAATTGGAAGTTGGGGGAATTACACCTTCTTATGGGGTGATTAAAAGAGTAGTTGAAAAACTTTCCATTCCCGTTTTTGTACTGATACGGCCGAGAAGTGGAAATTTTACCTACACCCATGCCGAATTTGAGACAATGAAAGAAGATATAAAATTTTGTAGGGAAATTGGTTGTAAAGGAATTGTGTCCGGGGTTTTAAATCAAGATAATACTTTGGATGCAGAGCGGACCAAAGAATTAATTGAATTAGCAAGACCGCTTTCATTTACATTTCACAGGGCTTTCGATTGGGTGCCGAATCCAGATGAAACCATGAAAAACCTAATTGGCCTAGGTTGCGACCGGGTATTAACGAGCGGACAGCAGTCCAAAGCGTTAGATGGTTTACCGCTTTTAACAGTGCTTCAATATAAATATGGAAAGAATATAAAAATCATGCCGGGAAGCGGGATCGACGAACAGAATGTATTGAATTTTAAGGAAAACGGCTTTATAGAGATTCATTTTTCGGCATCGGTACCTGTCAAGGTTTTAAAAGTGCCACCTCCCATATCCTTCAACAACAATGCTTTTGACGAAAGTTTTGTGAAAAAATCCGACCAAAATAAGATATGGCAAATTGTAAATAAAGTTAAATAAACTCTAAAATATCTGTAAGTTGCTGTATATAAGATATTTTTGTTGAAAAAGTTCGAGAAAGAAAAATATGTCGCGTTTTTTTATTGTTTTAGGAATTATATACCTCATTGGAGCCTTTTATGGCTTTCAAGCCTTTAGAACCTTAGTTAGAAACCCATACCTGCAAGTAGCTTATGCACTTGCATTTGTAGCCGTTTTGGTGAATGTTTACCTTCAATTTAACCATTTTGATAGATCTCAGGGAATGTCTCATGCCATGGGAATTTCGGTAGGGCTCTTTTTGGCGTTTATGACGCTGGGTTTTTTCTCCGGAATTTTTATGCTGATTGAAGATTTGGGGCGTTTGTTTGGATGGTTGTTTGGTAAAATTTTTCAATCGGGTGCCGTTGCTTCAAATACTTTTCCGTCAAGGAGAAAATTTATAAGCCGTATTGCGTTGGGCGTTGCTGCAGTTCCCTTTTTGTCGTTGCTTTATGGAATGTACAAAGGAAAATACGATTATCAAGTGTTGAAGTATACATTGGAGTTTGACGACCTTCCCGATGCTTTTGATGGTTACCGGATTACACAAATATCAGATATCCACAGCGGAAGCTTCGACAATAAAAAGAAAATAGAATATGTAGTAGACCTTATTAACAAGCAGGCCTCGGACGTGTTATTGTTTACCGGAGATTTGGTAAACAACGTTGCTACCGAGATGCATCCGTGGAAGGAAACTTTTTCAAGATTGCATGCCACAGATGGGGTTTTTTCGGTATTAGGGAATCACGATTATGGCGATTATGCCGAATGGCCTTCAGAAGAAGCAAAAAAAGAAAACCTTGACGAATTGAAGAAAATTCAAAAGGATATGGGCTTTGACCTCTTACTGAACGAAAGCCGTTACCTAGAAAAAGACGGACAACGAATTGCTTTAATTGGTGTTGAGAATTGGGGCGAAGGCGGATTTAAAAAAGCAGGAGACCTTGAAAAGGCAATAAAAAATATTAAGCCAGAAGATTTTAAAATTTTAATGAGCCACGATCCTTCACATTGGCAATATCAGGTTTTAGAACATCCGTACCATTACCATTTAACCTTGAGCGGGCACACGCACGGAATGCAGTTTGGGGTAGAAATCCCGGGCGTAATTAAATGGAGTCCTGTAAAATACAGGTATAAATATTGGGCCGGGGTTTACGAAAAAATGGGGCAGTTTATAAACGTTAACCGTGGGCTGGGCTTTATAGGCTATCCGGGACGTGTGGGAATTTGGCCAGAGATTACGGTAATTGAATTAAAGAAGAAAATTAAACCAGTAGTATAGTACATACAGCCAAAAAAGCTGTCAAACAGTTAGTTTGGCGTATTTTATTACTTTTTTTAGTACATTTGATTAATAAAGATGTTAAAATTGAACATTTATGTCAAAGTTTGGGGAGTTAATTGCCGGTAGTATTCCGGTTCTTTTAGACTTTTATACCGATTGGAACGAATCTTCTACAGCTATGCACCCGGTACTTCGGGACGTGGCCGCAGCACTTGGGGATAAAGCTAGAGTTATAAAAATAGATATCGATAAAAATCAGGAACTTGCCGAAGCATTAAGGGTTAAGGGCTTGCCAACCCTGATGATCTACAAAAGTGGCGAAATGGTATGGCGCCAAAGTGGCGAGCAAGATGCCAATACGCTTATTGGCTTGTTGCAGGAATATGTTTAGCGAAAAATAGCCGTATTTTATTTTAATAGTTGTAAGAGATTAACCATAGATTTTTTTAAAGTCATAAAGAGGCTAAAGGAAATATGCTAACCGATATTCATCCAAAATTACCTATGCGCGACAAAGTGGTTACGAGAGAATTCTACATAAACCGATTAGGGTTTAAAGAATTTGGAAATGTCGATTTTGAAGGCTATTTAATGCTGGAAAGAGACCGGATTCAAATTCATTTCTTCAAATTTAAAGAACTGGACCCGAAAGAAAATTATGGTCAAGTTTATATTAGAACCAGTAATATTGATGAATTCTATAAGTTATTGTTGATGGGAAAGACGGAAATTCATCCCAACGGAAAGCTAGAAAACAAACCTTGGGGCCAAAGGGAGTTTTCCGTACTTGATCCAGACAATAATTTGTTGACATTTGGGCAAAATGCTTTTTGAATAAAAAAAGTTTTAACAGGGACGACAATCCGCATTATATAATAAATCATACACAAGCTAGTCGTGATTATTAAAGATTGCTGCATTGAAAATTCTCTGTGGCCAGAAAGTTTAAAATTTCCGGAAGTGTTTTTTTTAGGATTGGAAAGGACTTTTTGCTGTCGTGAAAAACGATAATGCTTCCGGGCTTTATATGTTTCTGTACATTTTCAATACATTTTTTAGCTGAATTGGTCAAGTCGAAATCGGCGCTCAAAACATCCCACATAATAATTTTGTAACCTTGGTTTATTAATTCTTTTGAAACTTTTCTTGAAATTCGCCCATATGGTGGCCTGAACAATTTTGGTGCATTTGGGGTCAAAAATCCGGCAAGGGATTTATCAGCCAATAAAACATTGTCCATATAATCTTTAAGGGGATGCTTTTTACAGTTTAAATGATTGTGTGTGTGATTTCCTATGGAGTGGTCTTCAGAAATAATTTGTTTGCATATATCGGGGTGCCTATCGATATTTTTTCCGATACAAAAAAAAGTTGCTTTGGCCTGATGCTTTTTTAATTCATCGAGAACAAAATTGGTAACAATGGGGGTCGGACCGTCATCAAAAGTTAAAAAAACCTCCTTTTTGTCGGTTTCCAGTTCCCATGTATAATCCTTATAAAGCGATTTGACCACTTGTGGGGTTTTTACCAAATATGCTTTCATGAGATATAATTGACAAAGCCGCTAAGCAGGCTTAGCGGCTTTGTCTTGTTTTTTTAGTTGTTTTCCAAGGGAAGTGAATCTACTTCCATTTGAGGGGTAACGTCTTTGGTTTCGTTCATCGCGGCCGAATCTATATTGGTTTCGGTTGGATTTCCGTCTATTATGGGATCTCCTTCTGGAACCTGTGTTGGTTGAGCACTTCCGGGTCTTCTGTAAAAATGACTAAAGCGCTCTAGGTATTGGTTAAAGGTCTGTGTCTCTGGCAATGCAAAATCTTTTTCGTCGTGCGCTACCACAATATCGAGCAGGCTCCTGTAACGCTCTATATCGCTTACAATATCTGATGCATACGAATATTGATCGTCTATATCAAGATTGCTATAATAGTTAAGGCTTTCTTGATATTTTCTGGCAACTTCTTGGTAGAGTTCCCTTGCCTTTTCTTTTTCATCGATCTCGTAATAACCTTGTACATATGGCTCAAGGAAAACATAATAACCAAAATAACCAAATGGCATTTTTTCCATGGCAAGGTTAAGAATGTCTTTGGCTTTGTCTTTTTTGTTGGTATTTATCAATTTTTCTGACAGCCTTGCCAAATTGCCCCGATACGAAATACTATTTTTTCTGGTTTCGGGGTCATGGTAAATATTAGGCGATTCAGAATTGCCCCAATCCCATTCTGTAACAATATTATACATGAGGTCTTCGTCTATTCTGCCCATTTCATATGGATTGTTCTTATCGATAGGAGTCTTTATTGGAACGAGCTTGTATACAAGTCCGTCTAATTGCAAGTAGTCCTTCATCCATAAATATTCGGCAGGGTCAAAACTGCCGCCCGTAAAATAGATAGGCCTTTCCCAGTTGTTGTTTGCGAGGAGGTCCAGCATGAGCAATCTGTTTTTTGGCAAAGCGGATTTTGGAAGGTCAATATCTATATAATCAACAATATCGGCAGCATCTTTTTCTTTCACCAAACCAGTTTCCAAAACATTTTTCCTGTTTACGGGAACCCTGATTTTATTGGTAGGGTAGAACGGTAAATTTAAATAGCTTTCTGGATATTGGCTTGGATCACCACCACGTTTTTTAATAAGGTTCCTTATGGTATTATCATCGTTGGCAATCCAATCCATAAAGCGTTTAATATCCCAACGCTCATCGGTTAATTGCTGGTAATAAACCACATCCCTGACGCCATAGGCATACTTATCGTGTGTTAATTGAGACGGGATAGGTTTGCTTTCGTATGCGGCCCGCTTCATTTGGTCGATGTACCAGTCGGTAGCGAACAAGCTGGTGTTTATGGTCCTTACATCGGTGCGGTAGCCTTCAATTTCCTGAGCGTACCACAAAGAGAAGGTGTCGTTATCGCCAATGGTAAAGAGCATGGCCCCGGCATCTTCTTCAATAGAATCGAGATACGATTTTGCCATGGACTGTGCCGTGTACCTGTCCGATCGGTTATGATCGTTCCAGTTCTGGTAAGCCATTACCGATGGAACTGCAAGCAGGCATATAGCCGTAATAATAGGTGCCAATGTTTTTGGGGAAAGGTATTTTTTAAATTCATCAAAAAGCGCATAAACGCCCATGCCGATCCACATAGAGAACACAAAGAAAGAACCCACCAGGGCATAGTCTCTCTCGCGTGGTTCAAAGGGGCGTTCGTTTAGGTATATTTTTAAGGCCAGTCCCATAAAGAGAAAAAGGGCGAACAGCACCCAAAATTGCTGTTTACTACTTTTCACCAAGAAAATAAAGCCAATAAGGCCAAGAATTAAAGGTAAAAAGAAGTACATGTTTCTGGCTTTGTTGTTTAAAACATCCGATGGCAGATTGTCTTGAGAGCCCAAGCGCCACTCGTCTATAAATTTAATACCACTTAACCAATTTCCGTGGTTGTCCAGTTTTCCTTGTATGTCGTCTTGCCTCCCCACAAAATTCCACATAAAGTAACGCCAGTACATATATCCCATCTGGAACTCAAACAGGTAATGCATATTTTGCCAAAAACTGGGTTTCTCAACTATAAGGAATTCGTTAAACTGTTTAATAAAGTTAAGGTATTCATCGGCATCGATAGTACCGTTTTCCAGTTCTCTTTTATATTGGCTTACGGCATCGGTTAATTGTTTTTCACTTCTGTATTGAGGCTTTACCATAATATTTACGGGGCCGGTTATCCTCATATAGTTGGCCGCGTGCTCGCTGCTCCACATTCTCGGCATGAAACCTTCTTGGGCGTGGTTTGGCCCGGGCCTGGCATCTTTGTAATTGTTTACAATTACATATTTTTTGGTTTTATAGTCCCTTTCGTATTTTGGTTTATCATCTATATATGGGTCATCAGGATCCTGGCCCGCAAAGGCATCGGTAAACATAGGTCCGTAAAACAAATGCGTTTCGGGGTACTGTTCCAAGTTGTAATATGCTAATAACTGGCGGGCATCGGTAGGGCTGTTCTCGTTAATAACGGTTCCAGCATTGGCACGTATGGGCACCATCATCCAAGTGGAAAAACCTATAAGGATGAACAGGATGCTTAAAATTACCGTATTTATTAATTTGTAGTTCTTTTTTCGGGTGTAATTCAGGCCGAAATAAAACAATACCACAATGATGATTCCGGCAATGATTGTTCCCGAATTGAACGGAAGCCCAATGCTGTTTACAAAAAACACTTCCAAATAGCCAAAAACCTTTAGCACATTGGGTAGTAAAAGTTTGAAGAGAAACAATAAAATAGCTATTGAAATTACATTGGCGGCTATAAAAGATTTTGCATTATATTCTTTATAATTTTTAAAATAATAAATCATCCCGAGTGAAGGAATGGTCAACAAGGCCATAAAATGGACCCCAAAAGATAGTCCAACCACTAATGATATTAAAATAAGCCAGCGGTGTCCTCTTGGGTTGTGCATGTCGTCTGCCCACTTTAGTCCAAGCCAAACCATAAGCGATGTAAGGAGCATGGCCATGGCATAAACTTCGGCTTCAAGAGCATTAAACCAGAAACTGTCGGTATATGTAAAAGTTAATGCCCCAACAAGACCACTGCCAAGTATGGCCATATATTTCCCGGAAGTCAGTTCTCCCGATTTCAAGGCTAATTTTCGGGTAATATTGGTAATAGACCAAAACATGAACAAAATGGTAAAGGCGCTTGAAAAAACCGACATATGGTTAACCGTAATGGCTACCGATTCTGCATTAGGGGCAAACATGGCAAAAAAGGCTCCTATCATTTGGAAAAAAGGTGCTCCAGGGGGGTGTCCAACTTGTAATTTGGCCGAAGTTGCTAAGTATTCCCCCGCATCCCAGAAGCTGGATGTTGGCTCTACCGTTAAGTGATATGTAATTAATGCGATTAAAAAAACTATCCATCCAAGGATGGTATCCCATTTTTTATACTGAGTTGCGGTCATGTTTTTAATTATATAATGCAGGCGAATTTAATAAATAATAAGTGAAACTGGCTTACTTTTGAAAAATGTTAACAGGGGAGCGGTAAAAGAACAAAAAATTATTTAAAAAAATATTTGTGCATCTAAAAGTTTGTTATAAATTTGCACCTGCTTTTACGGACAAGACCCCTGATAAAGCATATTTTACTGGCCTATGGTGTAATTGGTAACACAGCTGATTTTGGTTCAGTCGTTCAAGGTTCGAGTCCTTGTAGGCCAACATAAAACCCTTTAAAAACATTCGTTTTTAAAGGGTTTTTGTTTTTTTAGATGATATTATAACTATTCAAGATTAAATTTAAATGGGTTATATAATTAATACAAATAATATTAATAGGAATTAACTAAGTTTAAGTTGATCCAGACTGATATAGATGAAATTAAACAAAATAGGGGCACAAAAAAGGGTGGTTTTTTGGAAACTTCTTTGTAATGCATTACGCACATTGAGCGGATAATATTTAGTCCTGATCCCATCCTGTATTCAACGAATCCGCCTATGCTTAACCGCAATGGTTTCTCGAAGTTTTCCTAGAAGAATTTGATACATAATAAATTACTTTGGGCGAAGTATTTATAGGTTTAAAAAAAATTGTATATTTGCACCGTTGAAAGTGAATAATCTATTTCAGAGGGGACAAAAAGTCCCCTCTTTTTATACTAATCTTAGATGTTGAAGGAAAAAGTAACAGCGCTTTTAAACGAAGTTTTTGAAGATGACAAATCGTTGTTCTTGATTGACTTTTCTATAACTCCGGATAACAAAATCAAGGTGATTATAGACGGGGACAACGGAGTTTCTTTAAAAGATTGTATTGCCGTAAGCAGGCATGTGGAGCACAACCTTGACAGGGAAGAAACAGATTTTTCTTTAGAGGTAACTTCCCCTGGGGCAACAGAACCCATTGTTAATAATAGGCAATTCAATAAAAACAAAGGCAGGAAACTTCAGGTTAAAACCGCCGAGGAAAAATTTGAAGGAGAACTAACCAATGTTGCCGAAAGCGGTATAGCATTGAGCTGGAAAGCCCGTGAACCCAAGCCTGTTGGTAAGGGGAAAGTGACGGTAAAGTATGAAAAAGAAATCCCTTTTGCGGATATTATGGAAGCTAAAGTGATGATAACATTTTAATTAAGAAATTGACATGGAAAATCTTGCATTGATCGAATCATTTTCTGAGTTTAAAGACGACAAACTCATAGATCGTGTAACCTTAATGGCCATTTTGGAAGATGTATTTAGAAATGCGCTAAAGAAAAAGTTTGGTTCTGATGATAATTTTGATATCATTATAAATCCGGATAAAGGGGATTTAGAGATTTGGAGAAATAGGATTGTTGTTGCCGATGATGAAGTAGAAGACGATAATCAAGAAATATCACTTACGGAGGCTAGAAAAATCGAACCCGATTTTGAAGTGGGCGAAGATGTATCCGAAGAGGTGAAGCTTATAGACCTGGGAAGAAGATCGATATTGGCATTAAGGCAAAACCTTATTTCTAAGATTCATGAACATGACAATACAACAATATACAAGCAGTTTAAAGACCTGATCGGAGAAATATATACTGCCGAAGTACACCATATTCGTCATAAAGCTGTTATTTTGTTGGATGATGAAGGAAACGAGATTATCCTTCCGAAGGATAAACAAATACCTTCAGACTTTTTTAGGAAAGGAGAAAATGTACGCGGTATAATAGAAGGTGTGGAGCTCAAGGGAAATAAGCCGATGATTATTATGTCGAGAACAGCTCCCGAGTTCCTTGAGAAACTATTCGAGCAGGAAATCCCCGAGGTTTTCGATGGGCTTATTACCGTGAAGAAAGTAGTGAGGATACCCGGCGAAAAAGCAAAAGTAGCCGTAGATTCATACGACGACCGTATAGACCCGGTAGGGGCCTGTGTGGGTATGAAAGGTTCTAGGATTCATGGAATTGTCCGCGAATTGGGGAACGAGAACATAGATGTTATTAACTTTACCAATAACCCACAGTTATTTATCAGCAGGGCGTTGAGCCCGGCAAGGGTAAGTTTAGTAACTTTGAACGATGAAACCAAACATGCCGAAGTGCTTTTAAAACCCGAAGAGGTTTCCAAAGCCATTGGTAAAGGTGGTTTTAACATACGTTTAGCCGGGCAATTAACCGGTTACGAAATAGATGTGCTTCGCGAAGGAGTCGAGGAAGATGTTGAGTTAACAGAGTTCTCAGACGAAATTGAAGCATGGATTATAGATGAATTTAGAAAAATTGGTCTCGACACTGCCAAGAGCGTGCTCGATCAGGATGTAAGCGATTTAGTTAAAAGAACAGACCTGGAAGAGGAAACTATTTTGGAGGTGGTCAGAATTCTTAAAGAAGAATTTGAAGACTAATTTTAGGGAAAATAAAATTTAGGATAACAAATATTGTATGGCTGAAAGCGCAAAATTGAGGCTAAATAAAGTTTTAAGAGAGTTAAACATTTCGTTGGACAGGGCGGTAGAGCACCTATCGGCCAAAGGTTACGAAGTGGAGGCCAGGCCTACCACAAAAATAACCAACGAAGTGTACAACGTGCTCTTGGATGAATTTCAAACAGACAGAAGCAAAAAAGTAGCTTCTAAAGAGGTTGGAGAGGAAAAGCGTAAAGAAAAAGAAGCGATCAGGCAGGAGTTGGAAAAAGAAAATGAGCTAAAACGCCAAAAGCAGGAAGAGCAAGAAGTGGTCAGGGCTAAAGCAAATTTATCGGGACCAAAAACCGTAGGAAAAATTGACCTCGACGATAAAGACGATAAAAAAGAAGAACCGGCCGCAGAGAAAAAAGAAGAAGCGCCAAAACCAGCCGATAAAGTAGACACGCCTCAGCAAAAAGAGAAAAAAGAAGACAAGCCGGCGGAACCTGAACAAAAACAGGATAAACCGGAAGAGAAGGCATTCCAAGCTAAAAAAACGGAGCCTTCTGCCAAGAAGGAAGATGCCGAAAAGACAAAACAACAGCAGCCTCACAAGCCAAAAGCAGAAGAGAAGCCTGTTGTAAAGCAAGAGCCTAAAGCTCCAGTTAAAACAAAAAAAGTAATTGTAGACGGGGAAGAAGTAGATTCTGAACAGGTTAAAACAAAATATACCAAGCTTTCAGGACCTAACTTTACAGGGGAAAAAATAGATTTATCGCAGTTCAATAAGCCTAAAAAGAAAAAAGAAACTTCAAAAGAAGGTGATAAAAAAGGCTCGAACAATGCTTCAGACGACAAGAAAAAACGTCGCAGAAGAATAAGTAAAGAAAATAATAGAGGGCCAAGACCAAATAACAACGGTGGAGGAAGATTCAATAAAGACAACAGAAACCAACGCGGAGGCAAAGGACGACGTTCTCATGTAGAAAAAGTCGAGCCAACCGAAGAAGAGGTTCAAAAGCAGGTTAGGGAGACCCTTGAAAAACTTCAAGGAAAATCCAGTAAGTCCAAAGGTGCTAAATACCGTCGTGAAAAAAGAGATTTCCACAGACAAAAATCCGAACAGGAGCAGGCTCAGCAAGAAGCACAAAACAAGGTGCTTAAAGTTACAGAGTTTGTTACCGTGAGCGAAGTGGCAACCTTGATGGATGTACCTGTTACTCAAATTATATCGGCTTGTATGTCGTTAGGGATGATGGTGACAATGAACCAGCGTCTGGATGCTGAAACATTGACCATTATTGCTGATGAGTTTGGTTATGAAGTAGAATTTATAACAACCGATATAGAAGAGACTACTGTAGAAGAAGTCGATAATCCTGAAGATTTAGAAACACGTGCGCCAATAGTAACCGTAATGGGTCACGTAGACCACGGTAAAACATCTTTGTTGGATTACATCCGAGAAGAAAATGTAATTGCCGGTGAGAGCGGAGGAATTACCCAGCATATCGGGGCATATGGGGTTACCCTAAAAGATGGCCAAAAAATAGCTTTCTTGGATACACCCGGTCACGAAGCATTTACGGCAATGCGTGCCCGTGGAGCCCAAGTTACAGACCTTGCCATTATTGTGGTTGCTGCCGATGACGATGTCATGCCGCAAACCAAAGAAGCAATCAGTCATGCACAGGCAGCAGGAGTGCCCATTGTATTTGCCATAAATAAGGTGGATAAGCCAACGGCAAACCCAGATAAGATTAAAGAAAGCCTTGCCAACATGAATTTACTTGTTGAAGATTGGGGAGGTAAAATCCAATCGCAGGATATTTCGGCTAAAACCGGGCAGGGTGTTCAGGAATTATTAGAAAAAGTACTCTTAGAAGCAGAACTGCTTGAATTGAAAGCCAATCCGGACAAAATTGCCAACGGTACCGTGGTTGAAGCATACCTTGATAAAGGTAGGGGATATGTTTCTACGGTGTTAGTGCAGGCGGGTACCCTTAAAATTGGTGACTATGTACTTGCGGGAACCCATAGCGGTAAAGTAAAGGCAATGCAGGATGAACGCGGTAAAGATATCAAAGAAGCGGGCCCTTCAACACCAATATCTATTTTAGGATTGGACGGTGCGCCACAGGCGGGAGACAAGTTTAATGTATATGAAGACGAGCGTGAAGCAAAGCAAATAGCTACCAAACGTACGCAATTGCAGCGTGAACAGTCTGTAAGGACACAGCGCCATATTACTTTGGATGAAATAGGAAGACGTATTGCACTAGGCGATTTTAAAGAGCTTAATATTATCTTGAAAGGAGATGTAGATGGTTCTGTTGAAGCATTGACAGATTCATTCCAGAAACTTTCTACCGAAGAAATCCATATTAATATCATTCATAAGGCCGTTGGACCAATTACAGAGTCGGACGTGCTTTTGGCAACCGCATCAGATGCCATTATTATAGGATTTAATGTAAGGCCGATGGGCAATGCCCGTTCTGTAGCCGATAGGGAAGAGATAGACATCCGTACTTATTCTATTATTTACGATGCCATTAACGACCTTAAAGATGCAATGGAAGGAATGTTGTCGCCTGAATTAAAAGAAGAGATAACCGGTACCGCTGAAATTCGGGAAACCTTCAAGATTTCAAAAGTCGGGACTATTGCAGGTTGTATGGTAACCGATGGTAAAATATACCGAAACTCGGGAGTGCGTTTAATACGCGACGGCGTTGTGATATTTACCGGGGAATTGGCTTCATTGAAACGTTTTAAAGATGATGTGAAAGAAGTTTCAAAAGGTTATGACTGCGGACTTCAAATAAAGAACTACAACGATATTCAAGTTGGAGATATAGTAGAAAGCTTTAGAGAGGTAGAGGTGAAGAAAAAGCTTAAATAAGCAAAACTTTTATACATAAAAAAGAGCGGCCCCTTGAGCCGCTCTTTTTTTTATGTCTTTTGTGGAGTTTATGGCTGCAACAAAAATGCACTGGGGTATTCCTCTTTTACTTTCAACAAATACCTATCGGCTTCCAGTCTGGTCCTGAATTTGCCAACCCTTACTTTATAGTTTGGGGTTTCAAAAGCAATGTCGCATACAAGGTCCTTGAACTCGCTATTAAAGACCCTTTTGGCTTTTTGGGCACCTTCCAGGGTCCCGTTGTAAATCTGGATCCTAAAACGCTTTTCGTTATCCGTTTTGTTCAGTTTAGTTTTGTACGCTACAAGCTCATTGAGTCTTTCGTCTTGTTCCACATTAATCACACCCTCTTTTTCAGAAGTTTTAACACTGCTTTGTGCATGGCTAATTCCGCATAGGCCAAGGGCAAAAATCAATAAAATTAAAGAGTCTTTATTTCCTAATATTCTCATAATGAATGCTGTTTTATGCAAATGTAAATCTATTATTTTTTTAATAGGCAGTTTTTTTTATTTAGAATTAGTATAAATTATGTATTAACGCTTCTCTAACATTTTCCAAATCGAGTCTATGTCGTATTTTTGTGCTCGGATTAAAAAAACGGTTTATCACGGATACAGTGGAAAAATCGTGCCAATTTATGATAGAAAATACATATTCCAATATGAAAAAGGTGATACGCCGTAATTCAACTTCACGAATTTTAGGTATCGGATTAGCGCTAATGCTATCATTTACAACGACTCTTTTTGCACAAGATCAGCAAGGTGATCCTGCAGCAGGAAAATCTTTGTTCAATACATATTGTGCCGCTTGTCATAATCTAGACAGAAGGATGACAGGGCCTGCGTTGAGAGGTGTGGGCGATAAGCATGATAGGGAATGGTTGCATGCATGGGTAAAAAACAGTCAGGCCTTAATAAAGTCTGGCGATGAAGAAGCCAATAAACTCTGGGATGAGTACAAGCCGTCTGTAATGACTGCTTTTCCTCAACTAAGCAATCAGGATATTGATAATATTATCGCTTATACCATGGCTCCCAAAGAGGAGAAAAAACCAACTGATGCAGGGACTGGAACGGGAACTGCCCAAAATGGTGGATCTGGGGGCGTAGGTAATGAAATTATACTTGGAGCGCTTGTTCTAGTGTTTGGAGTATTAGTTGTAATGTTGTTCTTGGTAAATAAAACGTTACGAAGAATCGCAGCAGTAAATGGCGTGGAATTTCCAGAGAAGGAAGAAAGAATGCCGCTATGGAGAGCCTTTGTTAAAAATCAGTTTTTAGTATTGGTTTCTGTAGTGTTCTTGTTGTTGGCGTCTGCTTATTTTGCATTTGGGTATCTTATGCAGGTTGGTGTAGATCAAGGATATCAACCAATTCAACCAATTCACTTTTCGCACAAAATTCACGCAGGGGATAATAAAATAGATTGTAAGTATTGTCATTCTTCGGCCAGAACTTCAAAAACATCAGGGATTCCATCTTTAAATGTGTGTATGAACTGTCATAAGAGTATTCCAGAGGTTGCAGAAGAAACTGGCGGGGCAGAATATTCAAAAGAATTTTATGATGGAGAAATCGCCAAACTTTACAAAGCTGTAGGATGGGATGTTCAAAATCAAGAATATACTGGGGAGACAGAGCCTGTAAAATGGGTGCGGATTCATAATTTACCAGATTTCGCATACTTTAATCACTCGCAGCACGTAACGGTAGGAAGAATTGCTTGCCAAGAATGTCATGGTCCGGTTCAGGAAATGGAGATTTTACATCAAGAGGCTCCGTTAACAATGGGTTGGTGTATTAACTGTCATCGTAAGACAAATGTAAAAATGGAAGGGAACGAGTATTATACAAAAATACATGACGAGCTTTCCAAAAAATACGGCGTGGAAGAATTGACAGCTGCCCAGCTTGGCGGAATCGAGTGTGCTAAGTGTCACTATTAATAATAATTTCTCGAGAGAGTTTAACATAAAGAATCTAAGTGAAGCCTGTTAAGGCAGGCCGATTTAAAATAGTTATATATAACATGGCATCAAACAAAAAATACTGGTCAAGTGTTGAGGAGCTAAATCCAAATAGCTCTATCGCTGAGACGCTTAAACAGAATGAGTTTGTTGAGGAAATCCCTACAGATGAGTTTTTAGGAGATAAAGAATCATTAGATTCTTCGTCTACGAGCAGACGGGATTTTCTTAAATATGTAGGGTTCACTACAGCTGCTGCTTCATTGGCGGCTTGCGAGGGGCCCGTAAAGAAAGCAATTCCTTATGTGGTGCAGCCGGAAAATATAGTTCCGGGCGTGGCAAATTATTATGCTACAACCATTGCCGACGGGTACGATTTTGCTAGCATATTGATAAAAACTCGTGAAGGAAGACCAATTAAAGTAGAAAACAATACAGACGCTAAAATAAATGGTGGTGCAAATGCAAGGGTGCATGCGTCGGTATTAGGATTGTATGATAGTTTAAGGGTACAAGGGCCCAAATCAAAAGGCCAATATACGTCATGGGAGGAGCTTGATACAAATGTGGTAAATGGGCTTAATGCTGCCAAAGCAGGTGGAAAGCAAATTGTATTGTTGACGCAAACTTTTGCCAGCCCTGCTACCAATAAGTTGATAGCTGAGTTCGCTGCAAAGTATGGTAATGTTAAGCATATTCAGTATGATGCCATTTCAGAAGATGCGGCCCTAAATGCTTTTGAAGCAACTTATGGGATGCGTGCTTTACCGGATTACGATTTTTCCAAAGCTGAAGTAATTGTTTCCTTTGGCGCAGATTTCTTGGGCGATTGGCAAGGTGGCGGATACGATTCAGGGTATTCCAAAGGCCGTATTCCAGCTCACGGAAAAATGTCGCGTCATATTCAGTTTGAATCAAATATGAGTTTAACCGGTGCAAATGCCGATAAAAGAGTTCCTTTAACGCCTTCTCAGCAAAAAATAGCTTTGGCTAAATTCTATGCAGCGTTAAATGGTACTTCTGTTGGTGGTGAATTGCCGGCAAAAATAGATGAAGCAGTTAAAAATGCTGCTGCCCAAGTAGCAAGGGCTGGTAGAAAAGCAGTTGTTGTCACCGGAATTAGCGATGTTGACGCCCAAAAAATTGTTTTGGCAATCAATAAATCCATTTCCAGTGTGGTTATGGATGTAGATCAACCTCGATTAACCAGGCAAGGAAATTCAAAACAAGTGGCTACACTTGTTAAGGATATGAATGCGGGCAAGGTTGGCGCATTGATGATGAGCGGTGTTAACCCGCTTTATACATTGCCAAATGCGGCAGAGTTCGAAGCTGGCTTGGCTCAGGTTCCATTATCCGTAGCCTTCTCGCTTAAAGAAGACGAAACTTCAACAAAAACGACATATGTTGCCGCGGCACCCCATTATTTAGAATCATGGGGAGATGTGGAGATGAAAAAGAATCATTTCAGTTTAATGCAGCCAACAATACGTCCTATATTTAATACAAGACAATTTCAGGATTCACTGCTAAAATGGACAGGTAACGATGTTGCTTTCCATGATTACATGAGGCAGGCTTGGGAAACTACCGTTCTTGGTGGAGCTTCATGGAGCCAAGCATTGCACGATGGAGTTTTTATAGGAAACGGAAATGTTGTTGAAGTTGTAGAAGAAGATAATATTGAAGCCTCAACCGATGAAAATATAGATAAAAATGAAGCTTCTATGGTGGCCGAGGCCGCTGTAGCTTCCGTTGCCGCTTCTGCCGGAAAATTGGCAGGAACTGCATCAAGCGGAATGGAACTTGTGTTATATCCTAAAACAGCAATGGGAGACGGTAAACAAGCCAATAACCCATGGTTGCAGGAACTTCCCGACCCAATTACGCGTACAACTTGGGATAATTACTTGACAATCTCTTTAGCAGATGCCGAAGCGCTGGACTTGGAAAACTATACCGTTTCCAATGGAGGGCTTAATGGAGATTATGTAAAAGTAACCGTTGGCGGTGTTTCCATAGACCAAGTGCCAGTTTTAATCCAGCCGGGTCAAGCTAAAGGAACGGTTGGCCTTTCATTTGGATATGGTAAAAAACTTGGCGTAAAAGAGGAAATGAAGACCGGGGTAAATGCATACCCGCTTTATTTAGACTTTAATAACTCTCAAGAGGTTAAAATTGAAAAAGTTTCTGGTACGCACGAGTTTGCCTCAGTGCAGATGAAGAGTACCATGGACGGAAGAAACGATATCCTTCGTGAAACTTCACTGGAGATATTTAATACTAAAAATTCGCACGAATGGAATCCGCAACCGGAAGTGTCTGTAAATCATCAGGAGGTTCCCGTTGAAGAATCAGATCTTTGGGCATCTTTCGATTCCAGCATAGGGCATCATTTCAATTTGTCGATAGACTTGAATGCTTGTACAGGTTGTGGAGCATGTGTAATTGCCTGTCATGCCGAGAATAACGTTCCGGTAGTTGGTAAGAGTGAGGTGAGAAAATATAGGGATATGCACTGGTTGCGTATAGATAGGTATTATTCATCAGAAGAAACCTTCGAAGGCGATACGGAAGTAGTGGAAGCTGCTCCCAACTCAATTGGTACATACCATCAGTTAGAGCATCCATCTGAAAATCCTCAGGTGGCATTTCAGCCGGTAATGTGTCAGCACTGCAACCATGCGCCTTGTGAAACAGTTTGTCCTGTTGCGGCAACATCACATGGTAAACAAGGTCAAAATCAAATGATTTATAACCGTTGTGTGGGTACAAGATATTGCGCAAACAACTGCCCTTATAAAGTACGTCGTTTCAACTGGTTCTTGTATAGCGAGAACGACGAGTTTGATTTCCATATGAATGATGACTTAGGGAGAATGGTATTAAACCCAGACGTAACGGTAAGATCTCGTGGTGTAATGGAAAAATGTTCTATGTGTATACAAATGACGCAAAAAACAATCCTTGACGCCAAGAGAGATGGTAGGCCAATTAAGGATGGCGAATTTAAAACAGCATGTTCGGCAGCATGTAGCTCTGGAGCTATGGTGTTTGGCGATGTAAACGATAAAGAAAGTGAAGTGGTTGCGCTAAAAGAAAGTAGCCGTATGTATCACTTACTTGGTTTTAAAGGAACCAGACCAAATGTATTCTATCACACAAAAATTAGAAATACAGAAGAAGCGTAAAACAAAAAACTAATAAGAATAATTATATAAAGTATTATGGCGTCGCATTACGAAGCACCTATACGTGAACCTTTAGTAACGGGAGAAAAATCTTACCATGATGTTACTGTAGATGTTGCCGCCCCGGTTGAGGGAAGGGCAAACAAACAATGGTGGATTGTCTTTTCAATAGCTTTAGTAGCCTTCCTTTGGGGATTGGGCTGTATTATCTATACCATTTCAACTGGTATTGGTGTATGGGGATTAAATAAAACCATTGGATGGGCCTGGGACATTACTAACTTTGTATGGTGGGTAGGTATCGGGCACGCAGGAACACTTATATCGGCAGTATTGTTATTGTTCCGTCAAAAATGGAGAATGGCCGTAAACCGTTCTGCAGAGGCAATGACAATTTTCTCGGTTGTTCAGGCAGGTTTGTTCCCGATTATTCACATGGGGCGTCCTTGGTTGGCCTATTGGGTACTACCAATACCAAACCAGTTCGGGTCGTTATGGGTAAACTTTAACTCACCATTGCTTTGGGACGTATTTGCAATATCTACATATCTATCGGTTTCACTTGTATTCTGGTGGACAGGATTGCTCCCGGATTTTGCAATGTTGCGCGACAGGGCAGTTAAGCCTTTTCAGAAAAAAATATATAGTTTATTAAGCTTCGGATGGAGCGGTAGGGCAAAAGATTGGCAACGCTTTGAAGAAGTATCCTTAGTATTGGCAGGTTTGGCAACACCATTGGTACTTTCTGTACACACCATTGTATCTTTTGACTTTGCTACATCGGTAATACCGGGATGGCACAGTACCATATATCCTCCTTATTTCGTTGCCGGGGCAATTTTCTCGGGCTTTGCAATGGTATTAACGCTGCTTATTATTATGCGTAAAGTATCGAACCTTGAAAATTACATAACAAGAGCCCATATCGAGTACATGAACAAGGTAATCTTGCTTACCGGTGGGATTGTAAGTGTGGCTTATATAACCGAGTTTTTTATTGCATGGTACTCCGGAAGTAATTACGAAGACTACACATACCTTTCAATCGGTGCCGCTACGGGTCCTTACTGGTGGGCATTTTGGGCCTTGATTATATGTAACTTTGTGGTTCCGCAAACACTTTGGATAAAGAAACTGAGAAGAAACTTTATGTGGTCGTTTATTGTATCCATTGTTATTAACATAGGGATGTGGTTCGAGCGTTTTGATATTATCGTAATCAACTTGAGTAAAGGTCACTTACCGTCGTCATGGTCTATGTTCTCTCCAACTTTTGTAGATGTTGGGATATTTTTGGGGACAATAGGATTTTTCTTTGTATTGTTTTTATTATATGCAAGAACATTCCCTGTAATAGCACAGGCAGAGGTTAAAACAATATTGAAATCATCTGGAGAAAGGTACAAGAGACTTCGCGAAGAAGGCAATAGCCTTGCCGGAACCGCAGCCGACCACAGAACATCGGACATTGCTGAAGTAAGCAAGAAAACATCTTCAGAAAGCATAAAAATAGATGCCGAAAAACAGGCTCAATTATTAGCTTCCTTGGGTGTCCATGACGATGAAGATGAAGCAGACGACCTTAAAAAGATAAACGGGATCGGTCCGGTTATGGAAAAAACATTGAACCAGATAGGGATCTATAAATACGAACAAGTAAGTAAAATGTCCGAGAAAGAATACAATCTTTTAGATGAAATTACAGGAGCATTTCCTGGAAGGGCACAAAGAGACGATTGGGCAGGTCAAGCTAAAAACTTAATAAATTAATCTATGGCTTCAAAAGTTATACAAGCGATATATAATGATGACGACGTTTTAATGATGGCCGTAAAACGGGTTAAGGAAGCGCATCATCATATTGAAGAAGTTTATACGCCATTCCCGGTACACGGGCTGGACAAAGCTATGGGCTTAGCACCTACAAGAATTGCCATTACATCTTTTATGTACGGATGTGTAGGTATAACTGTAGCCGTATTGATGATGGACTTTATCATGATAGAAGACTGGCCTCAAAACATCGGGGGAAAGCCCAGCTTTAGTTTTATTGAGAACATGCCGGCTTTTATACCTATTATGTTTGAGTTAACCGTTTTCTTTGCAGCTCACTTAATGGTAATTACTTTTTATATGAGAAGTAAATTGTGGCCGTTTAAAAAAGCAGAAAATCCTGATGTAAGAACAACAGACGACCATTTTTTAATGGAAGTGTCTTTACATGATAATGAAGACGAACTAACAAGGCTCTTGGTAGATACGGGAGCGGTAGAAGTTAAAGTTTCAGAAAAGCATTAATAATTCGAAATGAGAGTTTTTGTAAAAATAGGGATTGTGTTAGGCGTTGCTACCTTAGTTGCATCTTGCCATAACAAATCAACACCAAATTATCAATACATGCCTAATATGTACGAACCGGTAAGTTATGAAACATATCAGGAAACAGGTGCATTTAGAAATGGAAAAGAAGGGCAATTACCCGTAGAGGGGACCATTGCAAGAGGGCACATGCCATACGAATATCCAAATACACTGGAAGGGCATGACCTTGCAAAGGCAAACTTGAAAAACCCTCTTCCGTTTGAGGCATACAGGAATGCAGACTCTACTGTAACCGATGAATATTTAAAAAAGGGCGAAGAACTTTTCAATATCTACTGTGCAGTTTGCCATGGTACCAAAGGAAATGGAAAAGGAGTTTTAGTTGACCGTGAAAAAATATTAGGGGTTCCCAGTTATGATGATGCCGGTAGGGCCATTACAGAAGGAAGTGTTTACCACGTAATTCGTTATGGATTGAATGCAATGGGTTCTTATGCAAATCAACTAAACGAACAAGAGCGTTGGGAAGTTACAGAGTATGTAATGAAACTTAAGCAAGACCTAGAGAATAAATAATTAAGATCAACTATCAAAAAGAAGATATTAAGATATGTACACGTTTTCAAATAAATTAAAGTTAGCATCTATCATATTAATGGTGGTTGGTTTTCTTGGGATAGGATTAGGTTTTATAAATTCTCCTTCTACAATAGAAGAGGCTAAAGCTATGGTTGCTCAAGATGCTCACCATGGTGGAGGGCATGGAGAAAGTACCCATGAAGCAGCGGCTGTAGAAGAGCATCATGCAGAAGCTGGTGTCCATGCAGACGTACATGGCGATGAAGCTGCAAGTCATCAATCGCATGACGAGCATACATTGAGTAAATTGCAGAACCGCCCATGGGCAGCGTTCTTTATTGCAGCATTTTTCTTTTTTATGCTAGCTTTGGGAACACTTGTTTTTTATGCAATACAACACGTGGCACAAGTAGGATGGTCCCCGGTACTTTTTAGGGTTATGGAAGCCATTAGTTCCTATCTGTTCCCGGGAGCGGTAATACTTTATGTATTCTTTGTATTGACGTCCGCTTTTCATTTAAACCATTTGTATATTTGGATGGATCCAAACGTAATGGCACACGATGAAATATTACAGTTAAAATCAGGATATTTAAACATACCGTTCTTTTTGATAAGATCACTCATATTCTTGGCGGGATGGATTATATATAGGCATTTTGCCATTAAAAATTCGTATGCTCAAGACGATGCCAAGGACAATACCTATTATAAAAAGAACTTTAAAATGTCTGTTTTCTTCTTGTTGTTCTTCTTTGTAACAGAATCCATCATGGCATGGGACTGGTTCATGGGGTTAGAGCCACATTGGTACAGCACATTGTTTGCATGGTATGTTTTTGCAAGTATGTTTGTTTCTGCCGTAACGGTTATAGCAATGGTTACAATGTACCTTAAATCTAAAGGATTGTTAGAATTTGTAAACGATAGCCATATACACGATTTGGCCAAATTTATGTTTGGTTTAAGCATTTTCTGGACCTACCTATGGTTTGGACAGTTCATGTTGATATGGTATGCAAACATACCCGAAGAAGCTGGCTATTTCCTTACCAGGATAGAGCATTACAATGGGATATTCTTTGGAATGCTGGTGTTCAACTTTGTATGTCCGTTCTTGGTATTGATGAACAGCGATTTTAAACGTGTAAACTGGTTTGTAATGATTGCAGGAATAAGCATTCTTATAGGCCACTATATGGACATCTTTCAAATTGTAATGCCATCTACTGTAGGTGAGCATTGGGGCTTTGGAGTGCCGGAAATTGGAAGTATACTTTTCTTCTTAGGATTGTTCATTTTTGTTGTGTTCAGTGCGTTGGCCAAAACACCATCGTTCTTAGCAAAACGCAACCCATTTGTTGAAGAAAGTAAACACTTTCATTATTAATTTAAATTTTAAAAAGTAAACAGGATATATACGATGACTGCTTTATTAACAATAATTGTTCTTCTACTTGTTGCCATTGCCATTTGGCAGATGACTAAGATTTTTGAATTGTCACAAGTTGGCACCGAAAATTCTCAAATCGCTAATGATAAAGACAACAAGATTAATGGATATTTGATGTTCGGATTCTTAATATTCATTTACCTACTTACAATTTATTCATTCTGGGAATGGGGCGATGTGTTATTAGGTACCCCGGCTTCCAAACATGGACCGGAATATGATAGCTTGATGCATATCTCTATGGCACTTATATTCTTTGTGCAAATAGTTACCCAAGCATTGTTGTACTTCTTTGCATACAAGTATAGAGGACAAAAAGGTAAAAAAGCATTGTTTTATGCAGATAATGATAAATTAGAGTTTATTTGGACAATTATTCCTGTAATTGTTTTGGCAGGTTTAATCCTTTATGGATTGTTTACCTGGACCAGCTTGATGGATATCGATGAAGAAGAAGGAGACCCGATTATTATAGAACTATATGCTCAACAGTTTAACTGGAAGGCCAGATATGCCGGAGCAGATAATGTTTTAGGGAAAGCCAATGTAAGGTTGATAGACATTAATAAAAACAATGTATTGGGTATAGATGAAACCGACCCTTATGGTCAGGACGATGTAGTTTCCCAAACAGAGTTACATTTGCCGGTTGGAAGAAAGATTATCTTTAAGATGCGTTCACAAGATGTGCTCCATTCTGCTTATATGCCACACTTTAGGGCACAAATGAACTGTGTTCCGGGGATGATTACTCAATTTTCGTTCACACCAACCATTACAACCGAAGAAATGAGAATGGATCCCGGAATTGCTGAAAAAGTTCAGCATATTAATAAAATAAGGGCTAAAAGAAGGGCAAATGGAGATGATAATGCCGATCCTTGGGAATTTGACTATGTTCTGTTATGTAACAAAATTTGTGGACCCTCTCACTACAATATGCAAATGAAAATAGTAGTAGAGACACAAGAAGAGTTCGATGCATGGATGAAGGAACAAGATACGTTCAAGAAAACTATTGCAGCAGCAGAATAGATTACAATTTAATAACGATAGAATTAAAATATAAAAGTAAATAAGATTATGTCAGCAACAGCAGCACAGGGGCACTCAGAAGGTCACGCACATGATCATGGACATCATCATAAGGAGACATTTATTACCAAATATATCTTCAGCCAAGATCATAAAATGATTTCAAAACAGTATTTAATTACTGGTTTGATTATGGGTGTATTGGGTATTGCAATGTCTTTACTGTTCAGAATGCAAATTGCATGGCCTGGAGAATCTTTTAAGATATTTGAGGTATTATTGGGTAAATGGGCTCCAGAAGGGGTTATGGACCCTAATATATACTTGGCTTTAGTTACCATACACGGTACCATAATGGTATTCTTTGTACTTACACAAGGATTGAGTGGTACGTTTAGTAACCTTCTTATACCATTGCAAATTGGTGCAAGGGATATGGCCTCTGGGTTTATGAACATGATTTCTTATTGGATGTTCTTCTTGTCCAGTGTTATCATGGTACTGTCTTTATTTGTTGAAGCTGGACCGGCCGCTGCGGGATGGACCATATATCCACCATTGAGTGCATTGCCACAGGCAATGGGCGGATCTGGAATGGGAATGACTTTATGGTTGGTTTCCATGGCCATATTTATCGCGTCTTCTTTGTTGGGGTCACTTAACTATGTGGTTACGGTAATCAATTTAAGAACAAAGGGAATGTCCATGACTAGGCTTCCGCTTACCATTTGGGCATTTTTTGTAACTGCCATAATTGGTATTGTTTCTTTCCCTGTATTATTATCGGCTGCTTTATTGTTAATAATGGACAGAAGTTTTGGTACGTCTTTCTTCTTGTCGGATATATTTATTCAAGGTGAAGTTTTACACTATCAAGGAGGGTCTCCCGTATTGTTCGAGCACCTTTTCTGGTTCTTGGGCCACCCTGAGGTTTATATTGTATTATTACCGGCATTGGGAATTACTTCTGAAATTATAGCTACCAACTCTAGAAAACCAATTTTTGGATACAGGGCAATGGTTGCTTCCATATTGGCAATTGCATTTTTATCAACCATTGTTTGGGGACATCATATGTTTATATCGGGAATGAACCCTTTCTTAGGTTCGGTATTTACCTTTACAACACTATTGATTGCAATTCCTTCGGCTGTAAAAGCTTTTAACTATATAACGACGCTCTGGAAAGGGAATTTGCAGTTAAATCCTGCAATGTTGTTTTCAATAGGCTTGGTTTCTACTTTCATTACGGGAGGGTTAACAGGAATTATCTTAGGTGACAGTGCCCTTGATATTAACGTGCACGACACCTATTTTGTAGTGGCCCACTTCCATTTGGTAATGGGTATTTCTGCACTTTACGGGATGTTTGCCGGAATATATCACTGGTTCCCTAAAATGTTTGGAAGAATGCTTAATAAAAATCTTGGGTATATCCATTTCTGGATTACTGCTATTTGTGCATACGGTGTATTTTTCCCGATGCACTTTGTGGGAATGGCCGGGGTGCCAAGACGTTATTATACAAATACAAACTTCCCGATGTTTGACGATTTAACAAACATTCAGGTGGTAATGACTGTTTTTGCACTTATTGCAGGGTTGGCACAGTTAATTTTTGCATGGAACTTTATTCACAGTATTTTTTACGGTAAGAAAGCTCCTCAAAACCCATGGAACTCGAATACTATTGAATGGACAACTCCCGTGGAACATATCCACGGAAACTGGCCTGGTGAAATTCCAGAGGTGCATAGATGGGCTTACGATTACAGTAAAACCAATGAAGATGGTGAATATGTAATTCCAGGGCAGGATTTTGTACCGCAAACGCTTCCTTTACAAGAGAATGAAGAAGAATTGAATCATTAATAAGATTTTATAAATAAAACAAAATTTAAAAAGGGTCACCCAGAACGGTGACCCTTTTTGTTTTTTGCAGTGCTAAAGTTGCTACCAATCTATCCTACCGGTATTGATATAAACTAGCACATCGTTTATGCATTTGTCCAGTTCTTTTTTAATTTCGTGCGTCCAAAACCTAAAAACGGTATAATCCATTTCTGCCAATTGGGCGTTTACTTCCCGGTCGCGTTGCATGTTTCTTTCTATTTTGGGGACCCAAAAGGCTCTGTTTCGCGTTATTGCATGCTTTTTTCTGGCCAGTTGTAACCATGCCAGAACTCGCCGTCAATAAAAATTGCCAATCGGTATTTTTTAATTGAAATATCTGGCTTTCCCGGTAATTTTTCATTGTTTAAGCGGTAACGGATGCCTTTTTTCCACAGGGCTTTCCGGAACAACAATTCGGGTTTGGTGTTTATACCTTTTATGCGGCCCATCATTTTTGAGCGTTTTTTTGTGGTATAAAACCCGGATTCTTCGTTAAACCGTGGAACTTTTATTTTCTTATCGTCATAAGCCATATGCATTAATTTAACGTGGGTTCGAGACTCTATTGAGCTTGATTATTCCTGCAAGGTTTTACAGCAGGAATGCACATACAAGGTAAAAAAAAGACCTTGCAGGAGTTGTTTGTGGAATATAACTAATCTAAAATCGAGCTTAATATTAATATGTGTTATTATATGGAACCTACGTTAAGTTATAAAAAATGATCTGACCAAAAAGTAAATATGTTGATTATTATGCAATAAGGATTGAAGCGGTTAGCTTATAGCAAACTTTTATATATGATTTGCTATAACTGGTAGCGTAAAACCTGCTACACCGCTTATCGGTGTAATTGCCCCAGAAACTAAGAAAATGATGTATAAAAAAAAGCAGCTATAAGGATATATAACTGCTTTTTTTTGATTTTTTTTAATTGTAAAGGTTTAGTACCTATAATACTCGGGCTTAAAGGGCCCTTCTACCGCTACGCCTATGTATCTGGCCTGTTCTTCATTGAGTTCGGTAAGCTCTACGCCTATTTTTTCTAAATGAAGTTTTGCCACTTTTTCGTCTAAATGCTTTGGAAGCATATAAACCTCGTTTTGGTATTTGTTGGAATTGTTCCACAATTCTATTTGAGCCAACGTTTGGTTGGTAAACGAGTTGCTCATAACAAAGCTTGGATGCCCTGTGGCACAACCTAAGTTTACCAAACGGCCCTGGGCCAATAGGATAATGTCTTTTCCGTTAACGGTATATTTGTCTACTTGCGGTTTGATGTTTATTTTGGTGTTTCCATGGTTTTTATTAAGCCATGCAACGTCGATCTCGTTGTCGAAATGACCAATATTACAAACAATGGTCTTGTCTTTCATTTTTTCAAAATGCTTGCCAGTAACAATGTCCCGGTTTCCGGTGGTGGTTATAACGATATCGGCTTTTTCGATAACTGTTTCCAATTTTTTCACCTCATATCCGTCCATTGCGGCCTGAAGTGCACAAATAGGATCTATCTCGGTAACGGTAACAATAGATCCGGCGCCTTTAAAAGAGGCCGCGGTACCTTTACCAACATCTCCATAACCGCACACTACCACACGTTTTCCGGCCAACATAACGTCTGTTGCTCTTCTAATTGCATCAACGGCACTTTCGCGACACCCATATTTGTTGTCGAACTTCGATTTGGTCACCGAATCGTTTACGTTTATTGCGGGCATAGGTAATGTGCCATTTTTTACGCGCTCGTACAAGCGATGTACGCCTGTAGTTGTTTCTTCGGACAAGCCTTTTACATCTTTGGAAAGTTCTGGATATTTGTCCAGCACCATATTGGTAAGGTCGCCACCATCGTCCAAAATCATATTCAATGGTTTTCTGTCTTCTCCAAAGAAAAGCGTTTGCTCTATGCACCAGTCAAATTCTTCTTCGTTCATGCCTTTCCACGCATATACGGGGATACCGGCAGCAGCAATGGCAGCGGCGGCTTCATCTTGGGTAGAGTATATATTGCATGAGCTCCATGTAACTTCGGCCCCTAATGCAATCAATGTTTCTATAAGTACGGCAGTTTGAACGGTCATGTGTAAACATCCTGCTATACGGGCGCCTTTTAAGGGTTGTTCGTCCTTATATTCTTCTCTTAAGGACATTAAACCGGGCATTTCGGCTTCGGCCAATTCTATTTCTTTTCTTCCCCATTCTGCCAAAGAAATGTCTTTTACTTTGTAAGCTACATAAGGAATTGTTTTGGTACTCATATTACTTTCTTATTTTTACGTTCGTTAAGCAACAAAATTGCTTTTTTTAATAGTGATCTTGAACCACAAAATCTGGTGCAAAGTTACATAATTAACTTGTATTATACATGCCTCTTTATAAAACTATAACGCCTTGCCGGGGCACTAAAGTATTGATTTGGAAGATAGAAGAGCCCAAGGGGAGATTAATGGATGGTATTGAGCTTACGGCCAATTGTAAATTAAGGCTGGGCAATATGAAGTCTGAAATTCACCAAAGAGGTTTTTTAAGCGTGCGGCAACTGCTCAAGGCGGCCGGTTATAAAACTTCCGACCTGTATTATGATACTAACGGAAAGCCGCATTTAAAAGATGGCAAAGAGATATCGATAACACATTCTTTTATTTTTTCCGGTATTATAATAAGCGATACTTTAAAAGTTGGGATCGATATTGAAAAGCAACGGGAAAAAATAAGTGTAATAGCCCATAAGTTTGTGGATTACGAATACAATTTTTTGTCCGATGCCGATGTAAGGCCGCTTACGGTTGTATGGTGCATTAAGGAAAGCCTGTACAAAATTTTTGCAACCGAAGGAATGAGTTTTAAACAACATGCTAAAGTAATTCCGTTTAAGCTTATGGATAAAAAAACGGTGAGTTGGATTTTTTATAATGAAACCGTAAAAAAATATAAAGCAGTTTTTTTAGAGTTTGATGGTTTTACCTGTGCGTATGCAATAGAACTGTAAAAGAAATTGACTGTTGAATAGTAAATTACAACTATAAAAATTTAAACAAATGAAAATATCAGTAGAGTTAACATTAACGCCCATTCAAGACGATTATGAGCCATCCATTATCCATTTCATAAAAAAAATGCGCGCAAGTGGCTTAACGGTGCTCGAAAACCCATTGAGTACACAAGTTTATGGCGATTATGATGAAGTGATGCAGGTTTTGACAAAGGAAATCAAGGAAGCTTTTGGGATGATCGATAAAGGTTTGCTGTACATGAAGCTTGTAAAAACCGACAGAAGCGATTATGAGCCACATTTTTGATTGGTTTTTTGCCCAATACCAAGGAGTGCCAATGCCGTATATTGTTTTAGAAGCAATTGCCATTGTTTTTGGGCTCTTGAGCGTATGGTATTCTAAACGGGAAAATATCCTGGTATATCCCACCGGAATCATCAGCACGGCCATATATGTGTATTTGTTGCTGCAATATGGTTTATTGGGAGACATGCTTATAAATGCATATTATTTTTCAATGAGTATTTACGGCTGGTACTTATGGACACGTAAAGTAGACGCCACGCATTTTATTCCTATTACCAGGACCACATCAAAAGAAAAAAAAATCGTGTTCCTTTTATTTTTTGGCGCTGTAATTTTTGTTGTTGGGGTTTATGAATATTTTGAGAAATGGCAATCATGGTTTTCATATGTAGATGTGCTCACAACGGCCATTTTCTTTGCCGGTATGTGGCTCATGGCAAAGAAAAAGCTCGAAAACTGGACTTTTTGGATTATTGGCGATGTAATTTCAGTCCCTTTATACCTGTTTAAGGGCTTAGTTATGTCTGGTTTTCTTTACGCCATTTTAACCATTATAGCAATATACGGATATAAAGCATGGAAGAAAAATTTAAACAAAAGCCCGGAAACATTGTTAAAATAGTGCTTTTTGGTCCTGAATCTACCGGGAAAACCACTTTGGCAAAATCTTTAGCTGCACATTTTAATACAAAATGGGTACCTGAATACATGCGGGCCTATCTGGAGGCAAAATGGAATACTCAAAAAGAGCTTTGCACAAAAGAGGATTTGCCAATTATTGCTGAAGGGCAGATGAAGGAAGAAAACCAATTGACCTTACATACCAATAAAGTACTTTTTTGCGACACCAACCTACTGGAAATAAAAGTATATTCTGAAGCCTATTACAATGGATATTGCGACCCTAAAATTGAAAAATATGCCTTGGAAAATAATTACGAATTATATTTTTTAACGTATATTGATGTTCCATGGGAAGAAGATGTCCTTAGGGACAAGCCCAATGAACGTGAAGCCATGTTCAAGCGCTTCAAAAATGCCCTCGATACATACAATAAACCCTACTTTGTGCTAAAAGGAAACCTGGAAACAAGATTAAAACAGGCTATTAACCAAGTTGAAAAAATTTTAAAAAATGATAGACCTTACGGAAGCCGATAAAAAACAAATGCAAAAAAAGGGAATAAGTGAAAGTCAGGTAACCGAACAAATAGAGACTTTTAAGCGAGGCATCCCTTATGTAAATTTATTGGCGGCAGCTACCATAGATCATGGGATCCATCAATTTTCTGATGCAGAAAAGGAAAAATACATATCGCTGTTCGAGAAACAGAAAGACACGCTGAATCTATTAAAATTTGTTCCTGCTTCCGGGGCGGCAACCCGAATGTTTAAGGCACTTTTTCAGTTTTTAAACAATTATAATCCCGCCAACGAAACAATTAACGCTTATGTAAACAGAGAAAAAGCCGATATTATCAGGACATTTTTTATTGGGGTTGAAAAGTTTCCGTTTTACGAAGCCGTAATTAAAAGATTTGTTGAAAAACACCCGGATTTTCTAAACCTTCCCGATCATTTCCAAAAATATTATTTTATAAAAATCCTGTTGGACAAAGATGAATTCGATTACGGATCCAGTCCCAAAGGCCTGCTTCCTTTCCATAAATACAAAACGCATCCGGCCACTGCTTTTGAGGAACATATGTATGAAGCTGCTCTTTACGACGAATCCAAAGGAACGGCCAACCTTCATTTTACCATTTCTAAAGAACACAACAACGATTTTGATGATGAAATGGAAAAAATAAAAAAACGGGTGGAAGAAAAAACAGGCGTTTCCTTTAAAACATCATTTTCTTTTCAAAAAGAATCTACAGATACCATTGCGGTCGATATGGAAAACGAACCTTTTAGGCTAGAATCGGGAGAAATACTTTTTAGGCCAGGCGGTCACGGTGCTTTAATAGAAAACCTAAACGAGCAGGACGCCGACATTATTTTTGTTAAGAATATAGACAATGTGGTTGTATACAAATACAAGCATGAAGTGGCCGAATACAAAAAAATACTGGCGGGCAAATTGCTCGAAATTCAGTCCAAAGTTTTTGAATATGCCAAGCTCCTTGACAATGAAGAACCCAGTGAAGCCAAAATTGAAGAAATCAAGGACTTTTTAAAAAACAACCTTAATGTACATGTAAAGCCCGATGTGGACAAGTATAAGGAAATCTATCAAATTGAGTTTTTAAAGGAAAAACTAAACGCCCCGATTAGGATATGCGGAATGGTAAAAAACGAAGGCGAACCCGGGGGCGGTCCATTTTGGATTAAGGACGAAGATGGTAACATATCGCTTCAAATAGTAGAATCTCCCCAAATAGATGGGAACAATAAATTCCAGAAGGATATTTTAAACAACGCAACCCACTTTAACCCCGTAGATATAGTATGCAGCACCAAAAATTACAAAGGGGAAAAGTACAATTTACTGGACTATATAAACAAGCAACAAGCTTTTATAACCACTAAAACAAAGGACGGGAAAGAGTTAAAGGCCTTGGAGCTTCCCGGTTTGTGGAATGGCGGGATGGCATTTTGGAACACCATTTTTGTAGAGGTACCGCTTACAACGTTTAATCCAGTCAAAACAGTGGTAGACTTATTAAAGCCAGCCCATCAGGTAAAAGACAAGTAAAAAATATTCATTTTAAAAACCTCATTATCAGTATGGTATAATGGGGTTTTGTTGTTCGGGCTGTATATTTTTTACACACAATACTTCTTGATACACGCTTTTTTACACACTTTTAAAAAAAGGCTTGATATACTTTAATGTCATAATTACTTATATATCAGCGTATTATATATAAAGGGCATACGGGTGCTTGCTTTGGTATAAATATGGTAATATATTAATCAAACAGAATTAAGAAACAAATAATATATTAATCATAAAAACCCATTTATTATGAAAAAGTTAGTTTTAGTATCCGCATTGACACTTGGTAGTTTTGCATCATTTGCAGCAACCCCTGTAATCTTCCACGATGGAATAGCAGAAGATATTTACATGGTTCAAGAAGAATATCAAGAGATTGAAGTAGCTGAAGTTCCTCAAGCAATTACCGATGCATTAGCTGCAGATTTCCCTGGAGCTGAAATTTCTAAAGCATATAAAAATGAAGCTTCTGAATATAAATTAGAAGTAACCGTAGGAGAAGAAACTTCTACACTATATGCCAACGAAAGTGGAGAGTGGATCCAGAAATAATAACGACATATAAGCTTCGTTTATTTTAATTACGTTTGAAAAGCGGTTTCCTGTAGGGAAGCCGCTTTTTTTAGTGCGCCTAGCATGGGCGATAACTATAGGGTGCAAGTCCCGAACATGCTCTAACAGTGGGAAGTGTTAGCCAAGAGCAAGGGTGTCCATTGCGAGGTGGAATCTGAAGGAAGCTGGCGGCAAAATCCCGGCCTGACGAACAGAAACTACATATAAGGCCAAAATTGTCTGGACAAGGTTGCTGCACAAACCGAAGTCCAATACTGCCCGGAGGCAATATGGTAAATGTGGCGGGTAGCTGGGATGAAAGTTATCGGTCCTACCTAGGGAGGTCTCACGGAGGTGTGGACGTTTTTCTGGGAAACACGGCGTAAAGCTTGTCGTGAGAAGTCAGCAGACGCCATAGTACCTAAGCAAAACTTCACATAGGGAAGGGCCGAACTTTAAGTAAGTGAGTGGTAAATGAACGTTACCGTATGAACGGAAGAATGCAGAAAATCTCTACAATGGAGACCTGCCCACAAAAGAATAGGACGGCATCCGAAGGCTATGTGGGAGGGCGGACGTATCTACGGATAACTGAAAATAACCTCACGGTTACTAACTCATTAGAAGATGGGCTACTAGAGAAGCTAGTGTCTCCTGTACACCTTCATAGAGCTTACCAACAAGTCAGGCGCAACAAAGGAGCCTCAGGAGTAGACAAGATGGAAGTTGAATCACTAAAGGATTATCTTGTCAAACACAAAGACGAACTGGTCTGCTCCATTTTAAACGGTACTTACCGACCGAACCCCGTACGCAGGGTTCTTATCCCCAAGGACAATGGACAGATGCGCCAACTAGGTATTCCTACTGTAGTTGATAGGTGTATCCAACAAGCCATTGCCCAAATCCTCATACCTATATACGAACCCCTCTTTATCGGGGCTAGCTATGGGTTCCGACCAAGGCGTGGCGCTCATGGTGCTTTAAGGAAGTGTCAAGAGTACATACCGGAAGGCTATCACTGGGCCGTAGACTTGGATCTAGAAAAGTTCTTTGATACCGTAGAACATAGCAAACAGATAGAGGTACTCTCACGCACTGTAAAAGACGGTCGTGTGATATCCTTGATACACCAATACCTTAACGCTGGTATACAAAAAGGGCCAACATTACAAGCCAACGAAACGGGAGTCCCCCAAGGGGGGCCTCTCAGTCCAATTTTAAGCAATATTATGCTAAACGAAATGGATAAGGAGTTGGAAAGTAGCGGGCATAAATTTGTCCGATACGCTGATGACGTGATGATACTATGCCGTAGCAAACGTGGAGCACGACGCACCATGCAAACCATGCCCCGCTTCATAGAGGAAAAACTGTTCTTAAAGGTGAACAGGGATAAAAGCCAAAGTACCTATATCTCTAAGGTTAAGTTCTTAGGATACTCTTTTATAAAAAGAAAGGAAAAGGGCGACTTCGGGTACACCAAAATAGCGTATCCAAGATGAAAGCTAAAATTAAAGAGCTTACATCACGTAGTAATGGCTTGGGTAATGAACGAAGGAAAACAACCCTTCGCCAATATATTATTGGTTGGGTAAATTACTTCAAATTGGCAGACATTAAAAAGCTGCTTATCAGCTTAGACAAATGGTACGGTCGGCGACTTAGGATGGTGATATGGAAACAATGGAAACGGAATGTCACCAGGATGAGGCATTTAATAAACCTAGGAGTTGATAAGTTCAAGGCCCACGAGTGGGCAAATACAAGGAAAAGCTACTGGCATACCGCTAACAGCTTTATCCTTAGTACCACGATTACCACAGAAAGACTAAGAAAAGCAGGATACTTAATGCTGTCAGACCAATATCGAAAAGTTAGTACTAAAACTTAGGGAACCGCCCAGTACGGAACCGTATGCTGGGTGGTGTGAGAGGTCGGACAGGGAATTAATCCCTGTTCTCCTACTCGATTTGTATTCATATCAAGGGATTTCCTTGTAAAAAGGGTATTAATTACCCAGTAAAGGTGCCTTTTTACACACTCTTTATACACCTTTTAATAAGGTTTCTAAATCAAAAAAACAACATAAACAATTGATTTTCAGTTATTTGAATTGTAAATTTTAAAATTGGTACAATACTGGTACTTAAATAAACAGAAGAAAAAATTTTAAAAAATATAGATATGAAAAAGTTAGTATTAGCCTCAGCATTAACATTAGGTAGTTTTGCATCATTTGCAACAACGCCCGTATTTTTTCACGATGGGATAGCAGAAGAAATTTATATGGATCAGGACGACTATACGCCAATAGATGTTTCTGAATTGCCAGACGCCGTAACCGATGCACTTGAAAACGACTTTCCTGGCATCGAGGTGTCCAAAGCTTTTAAAAATGAAGCAGATGAATATAAAATTCAGGTATTGGTAGGAGATCAAACTTCCAACCTATATGCCACATCAAACGGAGAATGGATCCAGAAGTAAAGCAACAAGTACAGCATGGCATTAAAGCGTAATTATGCATAGTTGCTTATGTGCCTATGCTGTACTTAATTCCCGCAATCGCGGGTATAAACAGCGTCATATTTTGTTTAGGGGGTAGTGAAAGCTATCCCTTTTTTTATGATTTTTTTAGAATGATGTGGAGAATAACTTCCTATTTTTGCAGAAATTAGCTGTATAATGCCAAAAATCTTATTAATAGAAGACGATGTAACTTTTTCGGCCATGTTGGAGCGTTTCTTGAAAAAGAACGACTTTACCGTTGAAGCAGTTTATTCTTCAGAAGAAGCAAGTAAAAAACTTACCAATACCGAGTACGATCTTGTATTTACAGATTTAAGGTTGCCCGATGATGATGGAATCTCCATTCTAACCAAAGTCAAGGAAAAGTATCCGGAAACCCCGGTTATTTTAATGACAGGATATGCCCAAGTTTCTACTGCGGTAAAGGCCATGAAAAAGGGCGCCTTTGATTACATATCCAAACCCTTTAACCAAGACGAGGTTTTGATCGTTATCCAAAACGCATTAAAAAATGGGACCGCGCCATCCATGGCTGTTCCAACATCGACCAAGGCCGAAAATATCGCTACAGCTGACGATTCTCCAACAAAAACGGTAACCGGGATAAGTAGTGCATCCAGCAAACTTAACGAATACATAAAATTGGTGGCCCCCACCGACATGTCGGTACTTATAACCGGAGATAGCGGAACCGGGAAAGAAGTGGTTGCAAAGCGGATTCACGATAACAGTAACCGTAAGGAACTTAATTTTATAGCAGTAGATTGCGGCGCCATTCCCAAGGAAATAGCGGCAAGCGAATTTTTTGGCCATGTAAAGGGTTCGTTCACGGGTGCCGTAAACAATAAAGTGGGGCATTTTGAAGCAGCCAATGGCGGGACTATTTTTTTGGATGAAGTGGGGAATTTATCATATGAAAACCAAATTCAACTTTTAAGGGCGCTACAAGAGCGTAAAATTAAGCCTATTGGAAGCAACCACGAAATAGAAGTGGATATCCGGTTGATTACAGCTACCAATGAGGACCTTTTAAAAGCAGTAGAAAAAGGCCAGTTTAGGGAAGATCTATACCACAGGTTAAATGAATTCTCTATAAAAGTACCTAGTTTGCACGAACGAAAAGAAGACCTGCTCCTTTTTGCAGACCATTTTTTAAATATGGCCAATGCGCAGCTCAATAAAAATGTTTTAGGTTTTTCAGACGAAGTGATAGGCATTTTTCAACAATATAAATGGCCGGGAAATTTAAGGGAAATGTCCAATGTTATAAAAAGATCGGCTTTGCTTACTCAAGGCGACCTTATAGAAAAAAACGTTCTTCCCGTTGAATTGACGTTGCCCCAAAATGAAAATAACAAGGTGAAGTCTTTTTCCAGGAAAGAAAACGAAAGGGATTTAATCATTAATGCACTCAACGAAGTGGGCAACAATAAATCCAAAGCTGCCAAATTGCTTAATATTACCCGAAAAACACTGTACAATAAAATTAAGGAATACCAAATAGACGCTTAACGGTTTATGTCGTTGTCTATTGCTTTAAAAGTAATTTTAATGTTCTTTTTTAAGGCTTTAAAGTTTTTTTCTACCTGATCCTGTTGGTCCTCGGGAAAATGTTCCAGGAAATTTAAAATAGGCACCACGGTGTGTGCGCTAATTTGCTTAAACATGGTTTGCATTTTGTGGCCCAATTTCCTTACTTCATCATACTCTTTTTGTTGAATTGCTACTTTAAGGCTTTTTATATCTTTTTTTGAGTTTTCCTTAAAAACATCCAATACATGGGTCAGCGATTCTTTGTCGTTTAAAAAAGACTGTAGCGATTCCAAATTATAAAGTGCTGCCTCGTTTATGGTTTTCTTTTCGGCTTCTGGTTCATTTTCGCCCGAAGGCTCATCTGTATTGTTCAACACTTTATTTATTTTTTGCATTAATTTATGCGGTTCGTAGGGTTTGTATAAAAATTCTGCAAATCCGGCATCAATATAACTTTCTTTATCGAGGTCTTTTCTTCCGGTAACGGCAATAATGGGTTGGTCTTTGTAATGGTATTTTACATCAGAGCGTAGTGTTTCGGCAAAATAAAACCCGTTAAAAGTTGGCAGTTGGATATCGGTAATAATAAAATCGTAGGTTATATTTTGAATGTTTTCCAAGGCATCTTTTCCGTTGTTAAAAGGATATACTTGTATGTTATGCTCTTCGAGCACCTCTTTGTTTAGTTGTAAAAGCGTTTCATCATCGTCTATTACAATGGCAGTATAATGTTTGTCTTTTAGGATGGCCTTTTCGTGTTTTGGATGGGTGGTTTCCGTGGCTTCCTGATGGCTAAATTCCGCAGGAAAAACAAACGAAAAAGTACTTCCTTTCCCTTCTTTGCTTTCTAAATAGAGGTGACCGTCTAAAAGATCGGCAAGCTTTCTTGAAATGGTAAGCCCGAGGCCGGAACCGCCATATTTTTTTTCGGTGTCGCTTTCAGCTTGTGTAAATTCCTCAAAAATTATTTTTTGTTTTTCTTTTTTTATGCCAATACCGGTATCTATTACCGATAATGTAATGAACTGTTTGTTTTCGCTATTTGTTTTTAGCCTGGTTTTTACGGTAATACTTCCTTCCGAAGTAAATTTATAGGCATTCCCAATGAGGTTGGATAAAATTTGTTTTACCCGAAATGGGTCTCCCAATAGCAGTTTGTTTATCTCTGGATCGGCATCAATTATAAGCTTTATTTCTTTGCTTCTGTATAACGATTGAACACTTTCGGCAGTTTCGTTGATGAGGTTGTTTAAATTGAACGAAACACGTTCCAAATGAATTTTCCCGGCCTCCAACTTGGTAAAATCGAGCAGGTCGTCTACCAATTGGGTTACATAACTCGATGCATTTTTAATTCTATCGGTGTAATGCGATTCCTTTTCGTTCAACTTGGCATCCTTTAATAATTGGGTATATCCCAAAATTGTGCTCAAGGGCGTCCTTAAGTCATGGCTAACCATCGAAATAAGTTGTTCACGGCTTTTTAAAAGCAATTTATTGTGTTCGTTGGAGTCTTCAATTTGTTTTTTGTATTGTTGACTGCGCCAGGAATCCCTTAAGATAATGATGGAAAAAACAATAACCAGAACTGCACCAATAATAGCGGCAACGGTAATTACCCGAATGCTTCTTTGTAAAACTTTTTCCCGCTCCATGTTGAGCAGGCGTGCATCGTTAATAAAATCGTCTTCAAAGGCGGTTAAAATTTGCCTTAATTGTTGCGAAGTAGTAAGGTCGTTTCGCAAAAGCTGTCTTTCTTTTACGGCAAGAGACAATTTTTGTGTAGATGCTTTTTCTTTTATGTCCTGCAACATTTCACGGGAAGCGGTAACAATGGAGTCCAGGGTTTTTTCGTCAACACTGTTGCTTGAGTCCCTTGGGATGTAGCGGTTGTATATGGCAACACGTTCCATAAGCATTTCCCTGGTGGCAGGGTCTAGGCTGTCTGGGTTTTCCACAAAGTCCTTTAAAGAAAGCCTACCTAATTTTTCTTCAATATTTGTAAGTTTTTCAATGGTTGTCTCAATAGATTTTTCTGAAGTATCATTAATACGGAGTTCCCTGAGCTCGTTGATGTTCTTTACTTTTTGAGCAAGCAAATGGTTAACACTGTCGAGCAGTTTTGATTGGTATGCTTCGTCAATAAGTTGCTTTAACGAATCTATTTGAATGCTTATGGAGTCGTTCTTTCTTAAAAAACTTATATAGGGTTCTTGGGTATTGGATTGTATGGCAGAACGGGCAAAACTTTCGCTTTCATACATTAAAGTGAGGAGTTTCCCAATTCTTAATATTTTATTTTTTTCGACAGTTTCATCCCGTTGTGCCTGCGCGAAAGAACTGATCTCCTTATAGACCATTCCGCCCACAATTACCACTAAAGAGGCAAGGGCCAAATAGCTTAAAAAAACTTTTAACGGGATTCTGCTCTTCGTTTTTTTCATTGCCTAAAGGTAAATAAAGCTTGTTAAAACCATGTAAAAGTTTTCTGAAAATATTTCTGCCAAGAAACTATGGTTTTGTACATTTGCAACATCTCAAAAGGGGTGCTTTTAGGTTTTGCTTAAAAACCAAAAAGGCTGAGATTATACCCATGGAACCTAGAACGGATAATGCCGTTTAGGGAAGGCCGGACAAAGGCGGCAGGCTTATTAAAAATACAGGAAAGGCCGCTTTTGTAGTTTAATCGGCAAAAAAATCAAATTAATTTATCAATACTGAATAATGACCCCTTTTATTCGTAAAACAATTACGAATGAAGTTTTTATTCAATTTTTTATGTTTTTTAGTGCTGTCCACAACTGTACAGGCACAAGAATACAAAGTTTACGGAACGCTAACAGACCAAGAAGGAATGCAGGTTCCCGGAGCAACCGTAATTCATACCCAAAGCAATAACGGAACCCAAACCGATGCCAATGGTTATTACGAGTTGATGGTACCCTCAGGAAAACAAACCTTGTCTTTTAATTTTTCTGCTCAAAAGCCTGTTATAAAAACCATTGAGGTGCAAAGCAATACCGAATTAAATGTGCAAATTGCAGAAGAAGACGTAATGTTGGACGAAGTTTTAGTGTCGGCTATCCGAGTAACGGCTGATGCTCCGGTAACTTTTTCAAACTTAACGGCCGAAGAAATCCAGCCTAGAAATTTAGGGCAGGATATCCCGGTACTTATGAATTATCTGCCATCGGTTGTCACTACGTCCGATGCCGGTGCAGGGGTTGGTTACACAGGAATACGTGTGCGGGGTAGCGATGCCACGCGCGTAAATGTTACCATTAACGGGATACCATACAACGATGCCGAATCGCAGGGGACTTTTTGGGTTAATATGCCCGATTTTGCCTCGTCTACGCAAAGTTTGCAATTACAGCGCGGTGTGGGAACTTCTACCAACGGCGCCGGAGCTTTTGGTGCCAGCTTGAATTTGTTGACAGATGCGCTTTCGCAAGACCCATATGCCGAAATTTCCGGTTCCATTGGGAGTTTTAATACCAGAAAAGCCAACATAAAATTCAGTAGCGGCGTTTTAAGCGATCATTTCGAGATCTCGGGACGCCTTTCCAGGATTAAATCAGATGGTTATATAGACAGGGCTTCTTCCGATTTGGAATCGTATTTCCTTCAAGGAGCTTACAAAGACGAAAATACTTTAATAAAGGCATTGGTTTTTGGCGGGCACGAAATTACCTATCAATCATGGAACGGGGTAGAAGATTGGCAAATTGAAGAATACGGCCGTACCTTTAACAGTGCCGGTGCTATTTATGATGATGAAGGAAATATCGTGGATTATTACGATAATGAAGTAGACGATTACAAACAAGATCATTTTCAATTGCATTGGAACCAACGTTTAAATGATGAATGGAGCACCAATATAGCCATTCATTATACACGTGGGCGTGGATTTTTTGAACAATATAGACAAGATGACCCCTTTGCCGATTATGGTCTGGAGCCCATTACTATTGGAGACGAAACGGTTGACACAACCGATCTTGTTCGGCGTCGCTGGTTGAGTAATCATTTTTACGGGACTACTTTTTCGGCAAAATATAACAACGATAAATTGGAATTTATAGGCGGGGGCGCCTGGAACAAATATGAAGGCGACCACTTTGGCGAAATTATATGGGCACGGTATGCATCCAATAGCGAGATTCGCGACCGTTATTACAATGATAATTCAACAAAAACCGATTTTAATACATACGGAAAGCTAACATATTGGGCTACCGACAAGCTCAGTTTGTATGCAGATATGCAATACCGTCATGTATCGTATCAGGCAAATGGGAACGAAACGGGGTTGGTAGACGACAATTTTAATTTTTTCAATCCAAAAGCGGGAGTTACTTATCATCTTAACGAAGTCCAGAATTTATATTTTTCGTATGCACGCGCAAGTAGAGAGCCCAATAGGAACGATTACGAAGCAGGCGACCCCGAACCGGAAACCTTGAACGATTTTGAACTGGGGTGGCGCTACGCCAGTCCAACCGTAAAAATTAACGCCAACACTTATTATATGCGGTATAAAAACCAATTGGTCTTGACAGGAGAATTAAACGATGTTGGGGCTCCGTTGCGCGAAAATGTAGGTGACAGCTATCGTTTGGGGTTGGAGGTAGATGCAACGTTCTTTTTTACCGATAAATTTTTGCTGAAGCCTAATTTTGCATTGAGCACGAACAAGAATTTAGATTTTTATACACAAACAGATGGTAACCTGAATAATTTGGGAACTACAAATATTTCGTACTCGCCCGATTTTGTAGCAGGAAATACCTTTACATACCTGCCTTTTAAGAACCTCCAGCTTTCGTTCTTGTCAAAATTTGTTTCAGAACAATACCTAGGCAATACCGATGCCGATAACTCGAAACTGGACAGTTATTTTGTGAACGATTTTAATATGCAATACACCATTGAACCCCAAGGCTTTGTAAAATCTATTGTATTAAGCGGCTTGGTAAATAATATTTTTGATGCTAAATACATTTCCAATGGCTACTATTATACCTACGATATTGAAAACGACGATGGCTCCATAAGCACCTTGGACGGAACCGGATATTACCCGCAGGCCGGCATTAACTTTTTGGTAGGCGCCACGGTAAGCTTTTAGGAATTCTAAAAGGATACTTATGAAGTTTTTTTCAAGGCCAAATGTCAGTCTGAGCTTGTCGAAGACATGTTGTTATTGAGTGAACTATACATCGACAGGCTCAGTATGACAGGGATATTTTATGCTTTTTCACCCCCCTGTTTATAAAGGTACAGCTTTGGGTTTGTAACATGAAATTTGAAAGCAATCAAGACATTTCATAAAGTGAATATGTGCATTATTTCAAGTATCTTTGAAGAACAATCCTATAAATCCAGTTACAGGCATGAACCCTTCAGAAGAAAACATAACGCATAGGTTTTTTAAGCATTTAAACACTTTTGTTACGGTTGAAGAAAAAGATTTTCCGCACATACTTTCCTATTTCAATACGGTAAAATTGAGCAAGAAAGAAATTGCCGTGCGTGCCGGTGGCAAGTGCAATACAAAATATTTCGTGTTGAGCGGTTGCCTTCATATGTTTTTTACAGATGAAAAAGGAGCCGACCGTACCATACAGTTTGCATTGGAAAACTGGTGGCTTACCGATGCCTTGGCGTTACACCATCAAACCAATACCGACTTTAACATTCAGGCGGTAGAAGATTCAGAAGTACTTGAAATAGAAACAGACAATCATGACTTGTTGCTTGAAGCTTATCCGCAGATGGAAAAGTATTTTAGAATGATGTACCAAATTGCCTATGGGGCTTCTGTTAAGCGCATGTATTATATTTTTAACTATTCAAAAGAAGAAATTTTCTTTAGCTTTCGGGAGCAATTTCCCGAATTTGTACAGCGCGTGCCACAATACCTTATAGCAACATATTTGGGCTTAACGCCAGAATATTTAAGCAAGCTTCGGGCAAAAAAGGTTTCTTAAACCAGATTAAGTTTTTTGTGGAAACCGGGGCTTAACTTTGCTCCATAGATATAAAAACAGAAGTCATGGAAAAAAGAATTCAAATAGACCAAGTAGCGCCAAATGGATACAAATCCATGTACGCCATTGAAAAGTATTTAGGTGAAAGCGATTTAAACCCTACGCACAAAGAACTGATTAAAATGAATGCCTCCTACATAAACGGTTGCGCATTTTGTATCGATATGCACAGCAAAGATGCCATAAAAAATGGAGAAACAGCCCAAAGGTTATTATTGATTAGTGCATGGCGGGAAACCGATGTGTTTACGGAGGAGGAAAAATTGATACTTGAAATTACAGAAGAAATCACGTTAATCCATCAACAGGGATTAACCAAGGAAACCTACAAAAAGGCACTTGCTACATTTGGAGAAAAGTATTTGGCAAATATAATCTTGGCAATTACCGCCATTAACATGTGGAACAGGATAGCCGTAAGTACCCATAAACCACTTTTAAAATAAATAAAAATGAAGATAAAAGGCATTGTAATTTTAATAACGTTGCTACTTTCTGGTTGTAATACCGAAGCAGGCAAAAATCAAAAAGAAAATAACATAACCACCAATAAAGAAGAAAACAGTGAAAACTCCGTTGCATTTGATGAAGCATTGCCAACAATAGGCCTGTTATTGTACAATGGGGTTTTAATGACCGAAGTTACGGCACCCATGGACGTTTTTTCCAAACATACCGAAGCGGGCGATAAGCTTTTTAACGTTGTTACCATAGCCGAAAACTTAAATCCGGTAAAAACCGAGGAAGGATTGGTAGTGGTTCCCGATTATACCTTTGAAAATGCACCAAAGCTTGACGTATTGTTTGTACCAAGTGCTTACGATATGTGGAGCACCGTTAGAAACGATAAAATTGTAGCGTTTGTAAAAAACAGAAACAAAGAGACCAAATATACGGTAAGCAATTGTGCCGGAGCTCAATTAATTGGGGCATCGGGAATTGCCAAAGGTAAAAAAATTGTAACCTACATTGGCGGGGGAAAACAACTACAAAAAGATTATCCTGAATTGCTGGTTCAAAACGATTCGTTGGTGAGTTTTGTAGAAGATGGAAAGTTTTCTTCTTCCAACGGGAATTTGGCTACTTATATTTCGTCTTTGGAATTGGTTGAAAAAATGACAAGCAAAGCCCACAGGGAATTTGTGGAGTCGTATTTGTATCTTGACCGGTTAAAAGATTGGGAAAGTGAAAAAAAATAAAATATCAGTTTTGTAGGTTTTAAAACCTGTAAGATTTTTTTACAACAACACTCCTTCAATCTCCCGCCAGTTATCAACGCGATAATGGCCATTGTCGCGCCCCATATTGTGAGGTTGCGTAAACAACAGTGTTTTTCCTTGAAATGGATCGAGGTTTTTAAAATGGTCGTCTATTAAAATATCGCCCTGAACAGGGATTTTGGAGCCACAAAGAATAATTTGCTTCCAATGCAAAAAAGGAAAGTGTTCTTGTAGCCAATCGTATTTTTCGCGCAAACTATTGGGAAACTCCATTGCCGAAGAGACAATAAATATCTCATAAATTTTATTGAGCTTTTCCATCACCTCAACGGCATCATCAATTACCGGGGCATCACGAAAGAAGCCGTCGTTATGGATGTATTTTTTGTAATTCGGAAAAGCATCGCCTTCAGCAAGACCGATAATGTCATTATGTAAGACTTGCTTTCCGGTAACGGTAGCTTCCAAACGAAAAAATTGCAGGTATGTGTCGGCCAAAACGCCGTCCATATCTATTAAAAGTCTTTTGGGCATGGTTGTATTAGTTATATATTCTGATATTGCTCCCGTTAGCAGAAACACGATACGCTTGTAACGGATATACTTTATCCTCGCCATCGTATTCGGTAATACTTCCGGTTAGCAATTCATAGGTATATCCTTCGCAATTACACTCCACCAATGGAGTGTTAAGTTCCATTGTTGAGCAATTGCTGGGTGCATGGTTTGGGCAACTGGCTTCCCATGCCAAGTAAGAACCGCTTCCGTAGTGATATACAAACACGCCTTTAATACCCACATTGGGCTCGTTTACAAACACCGCAGATCCCGGGTTTGCCAAACCGGCATATTTGGGCAAATTTAAATTGATATTGTAGCTAAAACTGGGCTCGGCCAAATACGGATTGTTGTCAAAAGAATCGTCGCTGCTGCATGCTGTCAACAATGTGAGAGCAAAAACAAAATATAAAAGGTGTTTCATCTAAAAAAAATATGTTTGGCAATTTACAATAAATTCAACGTTGATTAAAATTTTGTATATTTGTGTGAATCCTCTTTGGACAAAGGGGATTTTTTGTATTTATAAACGATGAAGTTATGAGTAAAGTATCTTATTACACAGAAGAGGGAATAAAAAAATTAAGAGCAGAATTAGAGCAACTTAAAAGTATAGAACGCCCAAAAGCTTCGCAGGCCATTGCAGAAGCCAGAGATAAAGGAGATTTGTCTGAAAATGCAGAATACGATGCGGCCAAAGAAGCACAAGGCTTGTTAGAGATGCGTATTTCCAAATTGGAGGAAACCTTGGCCAATGCCAGAGTGATAGATGAGTCGCAATTGGATACATCAAAAGTATTGGTCTTGTCTACGGTTAAAATAAAGAACCAGACCAATGGCATGCAGATGACCTATAAATTGGTAGCCGAAAGTGAAGCCGATTTAAAATCGGGGAAAATATCGGTAAGTTCCCCTATCGGGAAAGGCTTGTTGGGAAAGTCGGTTGGCGAAACTGCTGAGGTTAAAGTACCAAACGGGACAATGAAGTTCGAAATTTTAGCGATAAGCCGGGATTAACAAGAAAGGTTGCATTCGGGATTTTTTGTATATTCAACCTTTATTATTTAAAATCCTTAATCATGCAGCGAAGAAAATTTCTTCAAAATACAATAGCAACAAGTGTTGGGGCTTCGGTATTACCTACCGGAGCCTTTGCTTTTTCAAATCTTGGGAAAGCCAAAAAGTATCCTTACCAATTAAAATATGCGCCCCATATCGGGATGTTTAAAAATCTGGCCGGCGAGAATGTACTGGATCAATTAAATTTTATGGCCGACCAAGGTTTTACGGCCTTTGAAGATAATGAGATGCGCAAACGTCCAGTAGCCGAACAAGAGGCAATGGCCAAGGTCATGCAGGACCGTGGCATGGAAATGGGCGTTTTTGTGGCACATACCATTTACTGGAAAGAGCCCAACCTTACCAGTGGGAAAAAAGAGTATCGTGACGAATTTTTAAAAGAAATAGAAGCCTCGGTAGAAGTGGCTAAAAGGATAAATGCGAAATGGACAACCGTTGTTCCTGGCTTTGTGGATCTACACTTAGAGCACGGTTACCAAACGGCCAATGTGGTGGAATCGCTTAAACAGGCCGCAGCCATTTTAGAGCCTCATGGAATAACCATGGTGCTCGAACCGCTAAATTTTAGAGATCATCCGGGGTTGTTTTTGAAAAAATCGGCACAAGCTTTCGAAATCTGTAAAGCCGTTGGCTCACCTTCTTGTAAAATTCTATTCGACATTTACCACCAACAAATTACCGAGGGAAATCTTATTCCGAATATTGAAGCCAGCTGGGATGAAATTGCATATTTTCAAATGGGCGATAACCCCGGGCGCAAAGAGCCAACAACGGGCGAGATTAACTACAAAAATATATTCAAATATATTCATGGTCGGAGATTTAATGGAATTTTGGGCATGGAACATGGAAATTCCCAATCTGGAAAAGAAGGAGAACTGGCGGTTATAAAAGCATATCAAGAAGTAGATAATTTTTAATGAATTTAGCTTATGCACAATCTTCTCGAGAAACTCGGATATACACCAACAGATAAATTACTTATTATCCATGCAGATGATGCAGGGTTATGCTATGCCGAGAACAGGGCAACAAAAAAAGCACTGAAGGAGGGCATTGTTAATTCATATAGCATTATGGTGCCCTGCCCGTGGGCATACGAAATGGCTACTTTTGCCAAAGAAAACCCAGCTTTTGATTGCGGAATCCACCTAACGCTTACATGCGAATGGAAGCATTACAAATTTGGTCCGGTGTTGCCCGCAAACGAAGTTCCGAGTTTGGTGGATGGCAATGGGCATTTTTACCCAAAACGTGCCATGATGAAAGAAAATGCAAACCCAGAGGAAGTTAAAAAAGAATTGATTGCCCAAGTAGAACGAGCACTTTCATGGGGAATACAGCCAACACATCTGGATTCGCATATGTTTACAACCGGTTTAACCAAAGGAATCATTCAGGTTTACCGGGAAGTGGGCAAACTGTTTAAAATCCCCATTTTTTTAAGCAGGCAATTGTTGAACGATTTTAAAATGGATACCGAACAATACCTCCGGGAAACAGACTTTACCATAGACAATGTATTTACGGGGGAGTGGAAATGGTTTGAAGGCGAGGGGCTCGCAGCTTATTACGATTGGTCGTTGAAAAATTTAAAAGAAGGCTTCAATATAATTTTGATTCATCCGGCTTATGATGATGCGGAAATGCAGGGGGTGGCTATCGACCATCCCAATTTTGGAGCAGCATGGCGGCAATGCGATTTGGATTATTTTACAAGTAACCGTACAAAAAATTTAATCGAAAAATATAACATCAAATTAATTACATGGAGCAACCTTAAGGCAATTCTTCATAAAGATTAAAACCGTAGCAATGGCAACAAATGGAAAAATTGGTTTAAAAGAGGCTGTTTCCATAGGCATAGGAGGAATGGTTGGTGGAGGCATTTTTGCTGTTCTGGGCTTGGCAGTTTCGCTGGCCCAGGGAGGTACACCCATAGCCTTTTTAATTGCCGGTACAATTGCCTTGGTTACATCATATAGTTACGTAAAATTATCGTTGGCGTATCCAGACCGTGGAGGGACTGTAAAATTTATCAATCAAGGTTTTGGAAAAACTACATTTAGCGGTGGGATTAATAATCTGTTGTGGGTGAGTTACATTATTATGCTTGCCTTATATGCTTCTGCATTTGGTTCGTATGCTCCAAATTTATGGGAAATTACTGGAAACGTTTCTCTGGACACGCATATATATTCCAGTTTAATTGTTGTGTTTGCAACTGTAATTAATTATTACAGTATAAAAGTAGTGGGGAAAATAGAAGATTATGCAGTTATAATTAAACTAATTATTCTTATTGGGTTTGTATTTGTTGGGCTATATGGATTAAAAGACAGCTCTAATCTACAGCAATTGGCAATTGCCAATTGGGAAAAGCCCATAAAATTGCTTACGGGAGGAATGGTAATTTTTGTGGCCTATGAGGGTTTTGAGCTTATAGCCAATTCTGTGCCGGACATGAAGGACCCCAAAAGGAATGTTCCCCGAGCGTATCTTTACGCTGTTCTTTTTGTTATTCTGCTTTACATCGTTATTGCTGTTGTTACTGTGGGTTCCTTGCCGTTTTCCAAAATAGCCGAAGCCCAAGATTATGTTTTGGCAGAAGCCGCCAAGCCCATGCTGGGAAATATTGGGTTTACTATTATTACTATTGCGGCCCTTATTTCTACTTTTTCGGCAATTAATGCAACTTTGTACGGGGGGAGCAGGGTAAGTTATGAGATTGCCGAGGACGACGAATTGCCACATGAACTTACAAGTACTTTTTGGAACCAGCCTGTCGGGCTGTTTATTACTGCAATTCTAACATTAATACTTACCAATGCACTTCAGTTAGAAAGTATTTCTACTGCCGGAAGTATTGGTTTTTTGCTCATTTTTGCAACAGTAAATTATGTAGGGTATAAAAAAGCGGTTGAAATTAGTGCCAGAAAATGGATTGCCCTTGTTGGTTTTTTGTTGTGTGTAATTGCATCTATAGCCTTGATTGTTCAGCAATACATTTCAAACCCAATGGGTATTTCGGTAGCTTTGGCAATTGTGGTTATTTGTTTTGTTATGGAGTTTTTCTATAAAAAATCCGAACGGAAATCACCTTAATTATCATTTTGGTTGACAGCTAATATTTAGTTATGGACATTTCATAACGGTTTTAATTAGTGTTTGCTAAGACCATTCTGTAAAGGGATGTTTACTCAGTTGGGAATTGTAATATCTAATATCGCCTGTAACTTCCTTGCCCAACCATGCAGGTTTCGAGAAAGTTTCACCTTCCGAAGATAATTCAACTTCGGCAATTATTAAACCTTGGTTGTCTCCTAGAAATTCGTCAACTTCAAAAAGGTGATTGCCTATCTTTATTTCATATCGGTATTTATCGATAATGCCTTTTTCACAAATTGCAATTAAATGTTCGGCTTCATCAACTGGAATTTCTTTTTCCCATTCAAACCTGCTGGTTCCCGATGCGTTCGATTTTCCTTTCACGGTAATAAAGCCTTGGTTTCCCTTTATTCTAATACGCACGGTACGTTGCGGGTCTTTGTTTAAAAAACCCTGAACAATGTGGGCTTTATTTTGGGCTTCTTTTTTAAAGGCTTCAGAAGCAACTAAAAACTTCCGTTCGATCTCGTTCATAAATTATTGGCTATTTCGTGTATTTGCTCATTGGGGATCCTGCGCGTTTTTCCGTCGGTATTGGCGAGAAAAATCATGGTTTCGGCTATTTTTTCCGGACTTACCGGTTGATATTTTTTTAAAGGCCCGGTCATTAAATAATTAAGCCCTTTCATAAGTTGTTTAAACAGCCATTCTCCAGTTCTTTTTTCTTCCCGTTTTCCACTTATTAATGATGGTTGTAAAATAATAATTTTTTCAATGTTCTTTAGTAAAACTTCCCGTTCCATTAAACCTTTTACCCTGTTGTAAAAAAACTTGCTTTTGGTTTTTGCGCCCAATGCCGAAATAACCGCAAAAGTATGGATATTGTTTTTTTCGCAGAGCATGGCCGCACTAACCGGAATTCCGTAATCAATTGCTTTGTAGGTGCTTTTCTTGGGTGTTTTGGCCCTGGTGGTTCCAATACAACAATATACTTCGTTGGCGGTAAAGTCGTTTTCGTGTAGTTTTAAATTGAATAAATCCACCAAATGCTCTTCAATTTTTGGATGCTCAATATTGGTGTGGTTTCTAGAAAACAGTTTAATTTTATTATAGCGTTTATCCTTGAGTAATTTTGTAAGTAAAATACTTCCGGTCAAGCCTGTAGCTCCTAAAATAATTGCTGTTTTTCCTTCTTCCATAATACAATATCTATCTCAATAAAGTTACTTATTATTTTTTTGGAAGTTTAATAAAAATGCCATTTTAAGTTAAATTTGTGTATGGAAAAGCCGCTCCCGCTAAGAAAGATTATTCATGTGGATATGGATGCATTTTATGCGTCTGTGGAGCAGATGGACAATCCCGAACTCAAAGGAAAGCCTTTGGCCGTTGGGGGTAGTGAAAAGCGTGGAGTGGTATCGGCGGCAAGTTACGAAGCACGAAAATTTGGTGTTCGGAGCGCCATGAGCGGTTATTTGGCCAAAAAAAACTGTCCGGATATTATTTTTGTACGGCCTAGGTTTGATAGGTATAAAGAAATATCATACAAAATACGCCAGATATTTTTAGATTATACCGATTTGGTGGAGCCTTTGTCGCTCGATGAGGCTTATTTAGACGTTACCGAAAACAAAAAGGGAAACCCATCGGCAACCATGATCGCCACAGAAATTAGAAAACGTATTTTAGATGAGGTCGGCCTTACAGCCTCGGCAGGAATTTCTATTAATAAATTTATAGCCAAAATTGCAAGCGATTACAACAAGCCCAATGGTCAAAAAACGGTAGAGCCCAATGAGATTATTGAGTTTTTGGAGAACCTGGAAGTTAGAAAGTTTTACGGGGTTGGCAAGGTAACAACACAGCGGATGTATCAGCTGGGGATTTTTACGGGTTACGACTTAAAACAAAAAACGCTCGAATTTTTAACAGAACATTTTGGGAAAAGTGGCGGATTTTATTACAATGTTGTCCGTGGCATCCATTTCAGTGCCGTAAAACCAAACAGAATTCCCAAATCGGTTGGTGCCGAACGTACCTTTAGCGATAACTTAAGCAGCGAAGTATTTATGCTGGAGCGGTTGGAAAGCATTGCCAACGAATTGGAACGCCGACTAAAAAAAAGCAAAATTGCCGGAAAGACCATTACGTTGAAAATAAAGTACAGCGATTTTAAATTACAGACAAGAAGTAAAACACTCGATTATTTTATTGCCGACAAGAGCTTGATTCTAGAAACAGCCAAAGAATTGCTGTATCAGGAAAAATTGCAAAATTCGGTTCGGTTATTAGGGATTTCTTTGGCAAATTTAAATACAGAAAAAGAAAAAAAAGAAGTTGTAGCGCAAAAAACAGTTTCGGTGCAATTGAAATTTGATTTTTAAAAAAACGGAGACCAAGAATGAATTACGCCATAATTGATGTAGAAACCACGGGACTTAGCGGGAGCGGTAACAAAATTACCGAAATAGCCATTGCCCTACACGATGGCCATAAGGTGTTGGACCAATACCATACTTTGGTAAATCCACAAGTGCCAATTTCCGGTTATGTGGTCGGCCTCACGGGAATAGACGACAGTATGGTAGCACAAGCACCTGTTTTTAGCGAAATAGCTTCAGATGTTTTACGGTTTACCGAAGGAAATGTTTTTGTAGCGCACAATGTAAACTTCGATTATAATGTTATCCGGAATGAATTTAAATCCATCGGGATAGACTTCAGCAGAAAAAAATTATGTACCGTAAGGTTGTCGAGAAAAATTTTCCCGGGGTTGCGTTCCTATAGTTTGGGTAAATTGTGTAATTATTTAGAAATTCAATTAAATAACAGGCACCGCGCAAAAGGCGATACAGATGCAACTGTTATCCTGTTCGAAAAATTACTGCAAAACGATTTAAACGGGGAAATTGCCAAACAGCTCAATGTAAGAAGCGGGGAAGGGGCTTTGCCCGCAATGCTTTCTAAAGAAACATACGATAATCTGCCCGAGCGCCCTGGCATATACTATTTTAAAAACCAAAACGGGAAAATTATATATGTAGGAAAGGCCATTAACGTAAAAAAAAGGGTGCTGAGCCATTTTTACGATAAAAAAGCCAAGGAAATTGCCCTTTGCCGCGAAACGGCTCATATCGATTTTGAAGAATCGGGCTCGGAATTAACAGCACTTTTAATGGAGTCCGTTGCCATAAAGCATCATTACCCCAAATACAACAGGGCGCAAAAAAGAACCAATAAAGGTTTTGCCGTGTTGGCATATACCAACCGAAAAGGGATACTTCAATTAGGTTACAATAAGGCTGCATTGGTACCGCAGCCTATCGCAATATTTTACAGTGTAAACGAATGTATGCAGTTTTTGGAATCGCTTTGTAAAAAGTTCGATTTATGTCCAAAATATACCCAATTACTGTCTTCGGGAGCGGGCAATGAAAAGTGCAATCATTACAAACTCGACAATTGTCGCGGAATATGTATTGATGGCGAACCGGTAAGCCAATACAACAAGCGCGTGCAACAAGCTATAAGTTCAACAAAAATGGAAACCGATAGTTTTGTGGTGGTTACCAAAGGGCGCACCCAACAAGAAAACAGTATTGTGCTGGTTGAGAATGGTTTGTATAAAGGATATGGCTTTATTGAAAAGGCCGAACAGATAAATAATTTTGATGCCTTTACAAATTACATCCAATTACAAAACAGTAATAGTGATGTAATGCGTATTATACAGCAATACATGCTCCAACATGAAAATGCAGAGGTAATTTACCATTCAAAAATGCAGGCTATGTAATGTGTTTTAATCCAATTACGGTGTTCTGTACATAATGTTATTCATCAACTAAACTCAAAGCTAACAATCATATAACATTGATAGTCAATTTGTAATAGAATATAAATGTTATTTTTGTAGTAACTAATCAACTAAAAATAAGTATATGAAGCAATTTCTACACTGTTTGCTTATGGCACTTTTACCCCCTTTCCTTTATTCGCAAAGCATTTTTATCAACGAGATACATTACGACAACGACGGAACCGATACCGGTGAAGCCATAGAAATAGCAGCTCCTGCGGGAACCGATCTTTCACAATGGACGTTGGAGCTATACAACGGTGCCAACGGAACACGGTACAATACCTTAAACTTGACTTCTGTTACCCCCGATTTAGATGGCGGTTATGGCGTGGAGTATATTATGTTGCCCTCAAACGGGTTGCAAAACGGGAGCCCGGACGGAATTGCATTGATAGACAATCTGGGTAATGTAGTACAGTTTTTAAGTTACGAAGGAAGTTTTACCGCAGTAGACGGAACGGCAATGGGGGCAACCAGTGAAGATATTGGCGTGGAAGAATCCAACAGTTCGCCAATTAACGGATCGTTGCAACTTCTTGGTGCCGGAACAGATTATACAAATTTTACTTGGGAAGTAACAGTACAGAATACCTTTGGGAGCATCAATGCAGATCAGTTTTTTAGTGAGCCTGTTAACAATCCGCTGATTAACGAATTTGTCTTTAATCACACGGGAAGCGATACCGATGAGTTTGTTGAAATTTATGGATTGCCCAATACAGATTTGTCTTCGTACTGGATTTTGGAAATAGAAGGCGATAATACTTCCGCAGGTACAATAGACGGGGTTTTACAACTTGGAACCACCAATGAAAATGGATTTTATACAACACCTTTTGCCGGAAACGAATTCGAAAACGGTTCGGTGACTTTACTTTTAGTTGAAAATTTTACAGGAAACCTAGGCGATGTTATCGATACAGATGCAGATGGTACAATAGATGTTGTTTCTTGGAACACCATTACTGATGCCATTGCGGTAAACGACGGTGGTTCTGGCGATTTACTTTATGCCGAGACTGTTTTAAATCCTGATTTCGACGGGGGCTCGTTTGCGGTTGGCGGCGCTTCCAGAATTCCAAACGGCGTTCATACAAACAGTACCGTAGATTGGGTACGAAATAGTTTTAACGGGGCGGGACTGCCCAGTTTTCCAGATGCCGAAGCAAGCCCAGGAGAAGCATTAAATACCCCGGCAACCAGCAATCAAGTTTTTAGTGGAGGTACAGATGCCGTAGTAATAATTAATGAAATTGATGCAGATACACCGGGGACAGACACAGCAGAGTTTATAGAACTGTTTGATGGCGGAACAGGAAACACGCCTCTCGACGGTTTAGTGGTTGTGCTCTACAACGGAAATGGAGATACGGTTTATAATACCTTCGACCTTGATGGGCAAACCACCAATGCCAACGGATATTTTGTTCTGGGCAACGAAGGGGTGCCCAATGTTTCCATGGTTTTTAGTGGTAACGGACTTCAAAACGGGGCTGACGCGGTAGCCATATATCAAGGCAGTGCTGCCGATTTTCCTAACGGAAGCAACCTTTCTTTAGATGGTTTGATTGATGCAATAGTTTACGATACAGATGATGAAGACGATACCGAATTGCTGGCATTGTTAAATGCAGGCCAACCTCAACTAAACGAAAACGAACAAGGAGACAAAGGCACGCATTCCTTACAGCGCATCCCTAATGGAGCAGGCGGGATGAGAAACACAAGCTCTTATTTGGCACAAACTCCAACTCCCGGAGCAGAAAACGGTGGTATTGTCGAGCCAACAGAACCCGTTACCATTGCAGAAGCACGTAATCTGCCCGATGGAACAACGGTAACAATCAGTGGGGTGCTTACCGTAGCCCATAATTTTGCGGGGCCGGCTTATATGCAGGACCAAACAGGTGGAATAGCCATTTTTGACGAGCAGGTACACGGAGGCAATTTTGCCATTGGAGATTCTATAACCATAACGGCCACGCGCTCATCATTTAACAATCAAATTCAGGTCGGACCTGTATCGGTGGTTACCAATAACGGATTGCCAACAAACCCAATTACCCCCAAAAATATTACACTTGCAGAACTGCCCGATCATCGTGGTGAGCTGGTACGGGTAACCAATGTTTCATTTCCATCACCAGGAAATTTGTTCTTCGGAAATTCAAACTTTCAGGTTACAGATGCCTCGGGAACAGGAGAATTGCGCATCGATGCCGATGTAGAAACATTGGCAGGAACAGTTCAGCCGGAAACATGTAACGAAATTATAGGCGTCGTGGGAACTTTTGAAGATATTGCACAATTGTTGCCACGTTTTGACCAAGACCTGCCTTGCGCCGAACCTTTCGATCCCGATAACGGAATAGATTTACCTAAAGACCAAACTATAGATATTGTTACATGGAACATTGAATGGTTTGGAGATGAAGGAAATTCGCCCGCGGCCGGGAACCCAAATTCAGATGCCATCCAAAGAGACAGCGTGGTAACTATAATGAAACAGCTGGATGCTGATATTTATACAGTTGTGGAAATCTCAGACGACGCCTTGTTTGCACAAGCCGTAAATGAACTCGATGGATACGATTTTGTGCTTTCAGAGGCCACATCATATCCCAATGATACAGGAACCAAACAAAAGGTTGGGTTTGTTTATAAAACGGCAACCGTAACACCAAAGAAAACACAGGCATTGCTGGCAACACTACATCCTTATTACAATGGTGGCGACACTTCCTATTTAACAGATTATCCTGCCGAAGCCGATCGTTTTTACGCAAGCGGAAGACTCCCTTTTTTAATGACGGCAGATGTCTCCATAAACGGCGCCACAGAAGAAGTGAACATAATTGCCCTTCATGCCCGCGCCAATAGTAGCGATGGCGCGCAGTTAAGGTACGATATGCGTACATACGATATCGAAGTATTAAAAGATTCTTTGGACGTAATGTTTCCTGATAACAATATAGTTTTGGCAGGCGATTATAACGATGATCTGGATGAAACAGTTGCAGATGGGATTAATACCACAATTTCTTCATACAATTCGTTTATAAACGATCCAGATAATTATTATTTGGCAACTTTAAGCCTGAGCGAGAAAGGGTTTCGCTCGTATGCTTTTAGGGAAAACATGATAGATCATATATCATTGTCCAACGAATTGGAAGATAATTATATAGACAATTCAGCAATCGTTCATTACGAGTTTTACGATGGAGATTACACAAATACGGTATCCGATCACTTTCCAGTATCCATCCGCTTAGAACTCGGGGAAACAATTCCGTTGGCAATAGAAGAGTTAACCACGACCAATGCAACCTGTTATGGTGCAGCAAATGCAACGGCATCTTTAGCGTTAAGCGGAGGCGTACTTCCTTATAAATATCTCTGGAGCAATGGTGCCACTACCCAAACCATAAAAAACCTTGCTCCCGGAGAATACAGCATAACGGTAACAGATGCAGTCGAAAATACGGTAACTGCCAATTTTACCATTGCACAACCAGAAGAAATTATAATTACAATGCCCCAACCAGAAACATTGTATATAGGCTATGGAGCTAGCGAATGTGCTACATTAACTCCCGAAAATATTTCTGGAGGAACGGGGGCTTATTCTTATCAATGGAATACCGGGGAAACAACTCAAAGCATAACCGTTTGCCCAGAGCAAACCACCACGTATACACTCACGGTTACCGACGAAAACAATTGCACCAAAACTACAGATATAACCATTGAAGTAGAAAATGTAAGCTGTGGCAATAATCCATGGATAGAAAAAGTGGCGGTATGCTTCAAGGGTAAATCCCTATGCGTATCAAAATATGCAGTGCCGCATTTATTGCAAAGAGGGGCTGTGCTTGGAAGTTGCAAAGATCAAAACAATACGTCGGTAGCATCTATTTGTTTGGCACCAAACCCGGTGTGGTACTACACGGCACTTATTATTAGAATGCAAAACCGTGCAAGCTTGGATATAGCCTTGTTCGATATCAGTGGACAATTGCGTTATCAAAAGAAAAATGTATCGGTAAAAGTAGGGTATAACATCAAACCTTTACAGCTAGCATCATTGCCACAAGGAATTTATATCCTAAAAGTATACGAAAACGGTAGGGCAGTAAAAGACCTCAGGGTAGTAAAAAAATAGAACAAATCAAAAAGGGTTCCTTATAAAGAAAGAGAAGTTGTGCTTCTTTGTCACAAAGTACGGTTCCCTTGCTCATAACAACGGAGTCTTGCTGTAAAGATATGGTTTCGTAAAGGGTGAGTACAATCCCTACCGAGGTAAATGCCGTTCCTACGTTGTTAAGTACGGTTCCTACCGTGCTAAGTATAGAAACTACCTATCTAAGTAAGACGCCGTGATAGATAGGTTCACCCCTAAGCACCTAAGTACGGCATCTCTGCACTTGGGTATGGGCCCTGCATGGTTATATACAGTTACTTTGCATATAAGAATAAAATTTTTTTTGCTGAAGTTGAATCTCTATACGGTTAGGTAGCATAGTTTAAGTTGAAGTATTATGATAAAGTCAGCTTAATGAAGACAATGTGTCGAAAAATTATTTGTTCAAAGCCCACTCAATATCATTTTAGGGAATGGTGTTAGAAAAAAGAGAGGAGCTAAAAAGTATAAATTGGCTTCTTGTACTAGCCCCTTCAAATGTACTCTATTCAACAACTAGATATCTTTGGCAGGCTGCCTGAACAGCACAGTCGGGCAGGGATCAGACTAGTATATAGTACTAAAAAGCTGTATGGGTATTCTTTTTTATTTAGCCCATTAAATATCAATACAACAAAAAAAGACAGTATGACTAACAATGGCGGAATCCCCCCTTTATATTGTCGTTTTGTCTCCCTGTTAAAGCATTCATTGTATATGGTTTACATGGTTAAATGGTAATATATTTGCTAAACGGCAAGCAGAAGTAAATTTAAAACCCGTAAAGCAAAGTATTAGTATGAAAGGCCAATCAAATAACTCAGTTGAAGTATCCCCAAGAAAGAGATCCATATGGCGAGGGTTAAAAGCGGCCATAAAGGGCACTACGGTAGACTATACCAAAATAGATCTTAAAAAAGCAATTTTTTTGTTGGCCGTTCCAATGATTTTAGAATTGATAATGGAATCTGCTTTTGCAGTAGTAGACATTTATTATGTAGGTAAATTAGGGGCTTCGGCCGTTGCTACCGTTGGACTTACCGAAACATATATGTTCCTGCTTTATTCAATTGCCATGGGCCTTGCTACGGGGGTAACAGCCATTATTGCAAGGAGAATAGGCGAGAAAAGAGGCGAAGATGCCAGTAAAGTAGCTATACAGTCAATTATAATAGCCATATTGACCTCCATACCATTTGCAGTCTGCGGAATTTTCTTTGCCAAAGATATGCTTGCGCTCATGGGCGGCGATGCTTGGAGCTTAGAGCATGGCTATAGGTATACGCAATGGATGTTGGGCGGAAATATGGTTATAGTTTTATTGTTTATTATCAATGCGGTATTTCGCGGTGCTGGCGATGCGGCCATAGCCATGAAAGTTCTTTGGGTAGCCAATGGCTTAAATATTCTACTGGACCCTTTGCTTATTTTTGGCTGGGGACCTGTACCTGCAATGGGCATAGAAGGAGCTGCCATAGCAACTACAATTGGCAGGGGCATAGGCGTGGTAATCCAGTTATGGATATTATTTAAAGGAGGGAAGCACATAAAAGCTTCGTTGGCTCAATTATATATAGATGGAAAAACAATGATGAATATTGTAAAAACTTCTTTGGGCGGGGTAGGGCAAATGATTGTTGCTATGACCTCCTGGATATTCATAATGAGGATTCTGGCAGATATCGGCAGCGATGCCGTAGCTGGATCCACCATTGCACTCCGTATAATGATGTTTACACTCATGCCGGCATGGGGGCTTTCTAATGCCGCTGCAACATTGGTAGGGCAAAATTTAGGTGCAGGTCACCCAGAAAGGGCAGAGTCGTCCGTATGGAAGATAGGGATGTACAATATGTTTTTTTTAATAGTGGTCTCTATTGTTTATTTTTTCTTTAACCATGCCCTCATGGAAATATTTACAGACAATCCAAACGTAATTGCAATAGGCGGTAAATGGTTAAAGATACTTTCTTACTCCTATTTTGTATACGGTTGGTGGATGGTGTCGGTACAGGCCTTCAACGGTTCTGGAGACACCAGGACTCCTACCAAGATAAACTTGGTTTTCTTTTGGCTTATCCAGATACCGCTCTGTTACTTTCTGGCAGTAATGCAAGATTGGGGATATTCGGGAGTGTTTTGGGCGGTATTTGTATCAGAAACCGGTGTAGGCCTGTTTACACTCTGGCTCTTTAACAAAGGAAAGTGGAAAACGGTTCAAGTATAAAAGGGATTTATCGATTTAACAATAAACTGATTTTCAGTAAATAGAGTTGTAATTTTCTCCAGTCCTACAATACATAATCATATCTAAATTTTATACAGAAGAAAAAAAAGTATTGTACTCTCCATTGCATTTTTATTAATTGGTTACGTTGGCTCTTCACAAATAAGGAATAATAATGTTAGGGATAATATAGGCTGGCAAAAAATTTGCGAAGTTAAGGCCAATTATGCTAACGATCACGATGCTATCAATGTAGATGGTTCTTTTAACGACTTTAGAATATTAAAGTTCAATGTAGGCAATGCCGGTGTTAACATGGAACGTATGGAAATTACATACGATAGCGGTGCAAAAGAAAATGTTCCGCTACGTTTGGAAATAAGAAAAGGGGAAGAAAGCAGGAATATTAACTTGCCCGGTGGAAAAAGACGTGTGAACAAAATAGAGTTTCGGTATAATACAAAAGGGATGTTAATGGCAAAGCACGCATTACCGTATATGGAAAAGGTAATATGTAATAGAATATAACAAGGGGTGTCTGTAATTGTTTTATTGCAAGCTTGTTAGGGATTAATACATAATCAAATGAATACTTGATGTAGTTTTGATGTACCATATTCTTTGGGGGCAAATATAACTTTTAAGTAGTTTCGAAGCTCACTTATATTTTTAATACTGCCATATCATGATCTATATTTTTAAGCAGTCATGGAAGTACGCATTGTTTTCAATAATCTTACTTTCATCGCTATCGTTACAAGCACAAACAAACCTTTCAAAAAAAGAATACAAAACCTATTGCAACCCTATCGATATAGATTATTCCTATATGTCGCATTATAGGGGTAATAGCAATGTTTCATACCGTTCTGGGGCCGATCCCGCGGTGGTGAACTTCAAGGGGAAATATTATATGTTCGTTACCCGGTCTCATGGGTATTGGACTTCAACCGATATGAGCGATTGGAAGTTTATCGATCCGCAAAGTTGGTACTTCAATGGTTGCAATGCACCGGCCGCTATGGTTAGAAACGGAAAAATATTAGTATTGGGGGACCCATCCGGAAGAGGGGCCGTTATAGAAACAGACAACCCGGACCTTGGCGACTGGAAAACCAATTATGCCGTAATAAACGTTCCCAACGGGGTACAAGATCCGGACCTTTTTGTCGATGACGATAATCGGGTTTACCTTTACGAAGAATCTTCAAATAAATGGCCTATTCATGGTGTAGAACTCGATACTGCCAATTATTATATTCCGAAAGGAGAACAAAAAGATTTATTCAACCTACATCCAGACAAACATGGTTGGGAACGTTTTGGGCAAGACCATAAATCGGATATAAAACCTTTTATTGAAGGCCCATGGATGGTTAAGCACGGAGATATTTATTATTTAGAATATGGAGCACCGGGAACGCAATGGAATGTTTATGCCGACGGTGTTTATACCAGTAAAAACCCATTGGGCCCTTTCACCTATGCCCCATATAATCCAATATCATACAAGCCCGGAGGCTTTTTAAAGGGGTCGGGTCATGGAAGTACCGTTAAAGACAACAATGGTAATTATTGGCACTATTCAACAATGGCTATTTCTGTTAATTACAAGTTCGAGAGAAGACTGGGCATGTATCCTGCCGGTTTTGAAGATAACGGACAAATGTACGTAAATACCGCTTATGGCGATTATCCGCATTATTTACCGGGAACGAATGTAAAAGACCATAAGGAACGTTTTACGGGATGGATGCTATTATCTTACAAAAAGCCCGTAACAACAAATTCTCCTTTAGTCGAAGGCGAAAACAAAGTGGTAGATGAAAGCGAAAAAGGGTATATGCAGGAACAAATTCACGGCTTTGAAATAGAAAAGATCAACGATGAAGAAATACGGTCTTATTGGGTTTCGGCAGCCAACAACGATTCCATTTACGTGCAAATGGACATGGAAAAGCCCATGGACGTAAAGGCAATTCAAATAAATTTTCAAGATTATAAAAGTAAAATATTTGGTCGTCCCGATACCTTAAAACAACGTTTTACCATAGAAGCTTCCTTAGATGGGAAAAAATGGCAAACCATTGCAGATTATTCCAAAAACAATAGGGACATGCCACATGGGTACATAGAGTTGAAGCAGCCCGTAGAGGCCAGGTATATAAAATACAACCACGTATATTGCACCAATGAATACCTTTCTATTTCAGAATTGCGGGTTTTTGGCAACGGACAAGGAAAAGCTCCCAAAACACCTTCGCATTTTAAGGCAGTGCGCCAAGAAGACAGGAGAAACACCATGCTTACCTGGGACGAAGATAAAGACGCAACCGGATATGTAATTTATTGGGGAATATCCAAAGATAAATTAAATCTTTCGGCATTAATCTACGACAGTCCAAATTACGAATTAAGGGCATTGAATACAGATCAAAGCTATTATTATCAAGTGGAGGCCTTCAACGAAAATGGCATTTCTAAAAAAAGCAAAATACTTTATACGGAATAGTACTAAAATTAAACCGTTCCCATATAACCTTGTGTACAGGTTAAATTAAACTCAAAATGAAGGTTATTTTGTTTTACTCTATTATCTTTGAAACCCGTAAACAAAATAACTTTCTTTGAGAACTATTAAGTACATATTAATTATTGGCATATGCTTGGTAATGTATAATTGTGGAAGCGACGATAAACAGGACAAAAATAATTCGGAAGAAACAACCACAGAAGTGAGCTATTCCAGTTTGCCGGCCATTAATAAAATAAGTAAGGAAAAACTTGAAGAAATAAATAAATGGAAAACTTTTAAGGAGCTTAGTACTTTAATGGAAAAGTTTCAACGCCAAAACAGTGGAGACCTCACTTATTTTGCAGAGGAATTCATCCGCTTGGATGGTGAAATTGAAAAAGACTCTTTGTTTCCGCAAAAATTTAATGTTCCCGCCGTAAGAAGCCGATTGGTGGTTTTAACTACGTTTACCGAGCAATTTAAAACCCGCTTGGACGAGAACTCCCCGCTGGATTCTATAAATATATCCCGAAAAAGGGTTTTAGATGCATACAATGCGGTAAGGCTACAACTCTCGGAGACCCTAAAAAGCAAACTTTATAAAGAATTTCTGGAAGGAAAGGATGCCGAATAACCTTTTTTATTTGGTATATCGCACCTTTTCCACCATCAAAATAAATATAAAACGCATACTTCTTAACAAAGTGTTAATTTATAAACGGTTAGCAACTACAGTTAACAAATTGTTTTAAATTGCGGAGATTCATAACAAAACTAATCAAATATTAAAAACATGAAGTTAATTATTCAACAACCCATTTTGTATGGGCTTGTATCGGTTTTGCTATTTATGTCCTGTGAGACCGAAAAGAAAAAAGAGGTGGCCGAAGTAAAAGAAATACCCGGTATTAACCTTTCTTATATGGATACAACCGTAAGTCCGAAACAAGATTTTTTTAGGTATGTAAACGGTAAATGGCTGGATGAAACAAAAATTCCAAACGATAAAACAACTTGGGGCAGTTTTAACGAGCTTAGGGAACAAACCGATAATGATGCCCTGAAAATTTTAAATGAAGCAGAAAAAGACCCAAATCTAGATCCAAAATCAGATCAGGCAAAGGCAGTTCGTTTATACCAGTCCATTATGGACACAGTTTCCAGGAACGAGCAAGGTGTAGCCCCTTTAAAGCCATATCTTGAAAAGATTGATGCCATAAAGAACATAAAAGACCTACAAGCATACATTACCGAAATGACGCCATATACCGGGGCGGTATTTTTTAGTTTCGGGGTAGGTGCCGATGCAAAAGATAGTAACAAAAATAGGGCAGGTTTAGGAGCCGGAAGATTAGGCCTTCCCGATAGGGATTATTATTTAGAAGAAGATGAAGCTACTAAAGAAATAAGAGAAAAATATGTGGCACATATTACCAAGATGCTTCAATTTATTGGGTACAATGAAACGGAAGCAGGCAAACAAGCCAATCAAATTTTAGCATTCGAAACACAATTGGCAAAGACAATGCTTGATAAAGTAGAACGTCGCGACCCAAAGACTACCTATAACCCTACAGCGGTTGCCGATCTTCAAAAAATGGTTCCTTCAATAGACTGGAAAGCATACCTCGGCGCTATCGGGGCATCGGTGGTAGATACCGTAGATATTAGCCAAGTAGCTTACACAAAATCATTGGAGGATGTATTTGGTGCTGGAAGCGTAGACGACTGGAAAGCATATTTGTGCTGGTCAATGTTGAACGGTGCAGCAAATTCCCTTACCACCGAAATAGATAGGGCCGATTGGAATTTTTACAGCAAGGAATTAAGAGGGGCGAAAGAACAAGAGCCTCTAGAAAAAAGAGCATTGCAAAAGGTAAATAGGTCGGTTGGAGAAGCATTGGGGAAATTATATGTTGATAAAAAATTCCCACCCGAAGCCAAAGCCGAGGCAAAAGAAATGATTTCCAATATTATAAAAGCTTACGAAGTTAGGATTAATGCTTTGCCATGGATGGATGAAGCAACCAAAAAGAAAGCGATTGAAAAAATTGAGAAAACAACTATTAAGGTAGGATATCCAGACAAATGGAAGGATTATTCTGCACTGGAAGTAAATACTGCACAAGAAAAAGGTTCTTATTTTCAAAACGGGTTAAACGTTGCTCAATGGAATTTTAACAGGACAATAGATAAACTGGGAAAGCCGGTAGACAAGAGCGAATGGTACATGTCTCCACAAACAGTTAATGCATATTATAATCCATCATACAACGAAATTGTTTTCCCTGCGGCTATTCTTCAGCCTCCTTTCTTTAATTTTACGGCCGATGCCGCTGTAAATTATGGCGGAATGGGAGCCGTAATTGGTCATGAAATTTCTCATGGCTTTGATGATAGCGGTGCCGATTATGATGCCGATGGAAATTTGGTAAACTGGTGGACCGACAAAGATCTAACCCAGTTCAACGCCTTGGGCGATTCATTGGCATCTCAATACAGTAGAATTGAAGTATTGCCTGAAGTATTTATTAATGGAAAGTTCACCTTAGGAGAAAACATTGGCGACCTTGGCGGTGTAAACGCTGCCTACGACGGGCTTCAAATGTATTTAAAGGAACATGGCAACCCCGGAAACATTGACGGATTTACCCCCGAACAACGCTTCTTTATGTCGTGGGCAACCGTATGGAGAACAAAAATGCGCGATGAAGCCTTAAGAAATAGGATAAAAACCGATCCGCATTCACCTGGAATGTACAGGGCCACTCAACCGTTGCTTAATATTGATGCATTTTATACCGCATTCGATATTCAAGAAGGAGACGATATGTATGTAGCTCCAAAAGAACGCGTTAAAATTTGGTAAAAGTAGCTGCCTAAAAAAAGAGGTGTTTAAAAATTAATTTTTAAACACCTCTTTTTATTTATAACGGTTACTTCTATTTATCTTCGGTCGGGGTTTGGGGCTTTTGTTGTTCGGCAGCTTCTTTTTGGTTTAGTAAAAGTTCCCGTATCTGCTTTGCCAATTTAAAGTTGGGGGCCATAACAATGGCTTCATCAATAGGTTTTATGGCTTCGTCTATATTGGTTTTATCTTCATTGTATTTTAGTAAGCCTTCCTGATATTTAAAAGCGGCCTTCAATGGAACTTGGTATGGTGGGTTGGCCTCATAAAAGGGGAGCATATCTTCGTTGGTTGTATGTTCCAGGCCATATTTTATATAGGTTTGGGCTTCTACGGTTTTTCCTATTTGTAAATTCAGGTCAACTAAGTCGTAAGCGGTATATACATCTGCTTCACGCGAGAACATAATATCAAATTGTTGAACGGCCAACTGTGGCTGGTTAAGGGCCTTTAAAGACCGGGCTTTTACTTCCACGGCCAAATCTGATGCTTTGGTGTCTTTTTCGGTCCCAAGAAGGTTTATTGCCTGTACATGCTGACCGGAATTGCTGTAAAAGAAGGCCAATGTGTCTTTTCTGGTTTCTGTTGGGTTGAGTACATTTAGGTGGGTCAGTGCATTTATAACGCCTCTTACATCGCCTTGTTTTTTCATTTGTTTATAAAAGGCTTCGTAATGTTGGGCAAGTGCTTGGTTGCTTTGGGAAAAAGCAGGCATTGTGGTTGCTAAAAACAACGCAATGAATAAATTTTTCATAGTAGAAAACATTATTTGTAAATATAAAATTGCAACTTGTTAAGTAATAAGTGTTTTGTTTAATGTGCCAAATCTATTAATTTTTTTCAATTGGAAGGTAGAATTGTTGCAACAATAAAAAAAAAAGGAGAACCATATAAAACAATTCTCCTTTTTAATAAACTAATCTAAACTAACTTAAAAACCTAACCTAACTTTATCTTCTAAGTTTTCTAAAAATGAAAAACAAATATTTCGTTTCTTTTACATTATAAAATTACTAAATGCCCTGTGTACTGTTGTTATTTTTTATCGTGTTTAACCAATATTTAACTAGAAAATAGTCGCTGTGTTAAGGATTTTAACTTGATTTAATCAGAAAGGTCTGGAAAAGCAAAATGGTAATCTAAATATTTGTTAATTAATATTGAGGTAACGGTTTTTCCTTTCGTTTTTGTAGTTTCTTTAAATATTGGAGGTAAAACACCCATTTTGTGGGCTTTTTCAACATAGAAATCTTTTCTTTCCGGATGTTGCGGTGCCACGGCATTAAATGTTCTACCCCATATTTCTTTATCGATTACAGCATTGATAATTCCTATACAATCTGTAAGATGGATTAAATTTACGGGTGCCCGTGGATTAGCAATATTTTTTCTTCCCGAAAGGGAATTTACTGGGTGCCTGTCGTTGCCATAAAGCCCTGCAAACCTTATAATTGTTGTTTTAAAATGCGGGTTGTTACTTAAAATTTTTTCAGAAGCCAATATTTGTTTCCCGCTTTCGGTTTCGGGCGATGGAGGCGTGTTTTCATCAACAATATCGTTTTTGCTGGCATACACAGAAGAACTGCTTGCAAATATTACTTTTTTAACTCCAGATTGTTCTATTTTTTTTGAGAGTGTTTGAATTTTAGAAACGTACTTCTGTCCTGAATTTTTTTTAATACGTGGCGGGATGTTTATTATTAGAATGTCTATATCTTTTAAAAAATAACTAATATTCCCTTCAATATGCTGTTGGTGTACAGCTATTAAAAACGGATTAATATTATGCCTGGCCAGAATAAGTATTTTATCCACGCTTGTTGTGGCCCCATTTATTTGATGTTTTTTCTTCTCCAGCGAAATGGCGAGCGGTAAGCCCAACCATCCGCAACCCAATATGGCAATTTTTTTTGTCATTATAATTGTAATGTTTTTTTGGTTACAATGGCATCGTTTAAAACAAAAGGCATGGGGATACTGTTGTCGGGTCTTTTTGGTACACTAAACAAAGGGTGGCTCAACAAATTGTTTGAGGCTTCATAAAAAATTAGTTGAGGTTTATCCTTGCTGTTAAATACCAAATTTAGCTCTGTGTATTCGTTGTTGCTTATAAAATGTGTTAAAAGGCGTTGGTTTCTGTTTTTTAAAAAATCGTTACTTAATGCAATTCCATTTGCGGTACAGCTTACTATTTCTACATCATTAGTTAGAACTTCCAACCTATTAACATTTCTGCGCGGTGTAACGCAAAGAGTTACATGTCTTTTATCGGTATAAATGGTGTCGGAAATGATAGCAATATCGGGTGGCGGGATATTTTTAAGCGGCGCTTTGGAAATATATGAAAATCCAGTGCCGTATTTGCTGCTAAAATCATTGCCGGGACCGGGTTTTTGTTTTTCATCCCCTAAATATTGTGCTGTCCATGGGTCTAAAATATGGTTGTAAGTTGCCCATTCTGCTTTGTTGGTATCGGCATCGAGCATATAAACAAGGCTGGCTGGATGTGGCCTTTCTTTGGTAAAACCCGATTGGAAATGAGCTGCTACCAAAAAAAAAGCACATACGACAAAGCTTAGTAACGAAAAGGTTTTTTTGTTTTTGTACGATCCAAAAACGGGTAATAGCAGACCAAAAAGCAAAACGCTTAAAATACAAGAAGACACCAATACTTTTAAGCCCAAACCTACAGGGAACATTTGTATTAGGGGAGCAATAATCCAAAGGGCGGGCACACAAAGAATGATTAAAAATAATGTTGCCGACTTTTTTCTCTTTTTATTAATGGATATGAACAAGGCCGCCAATGCCCCATAAACAGGAATTATAAAAAAACTGGCGCCTTTTAAATACATGGCTGTTGCACAGCAAATAAGTATCCACATGAAAATGGGTGCTATTAACAACTCTGATGTAGTAGTTTTTTTAAATTTTGAGTATATATAAAAATTAATGCCAAAAGCTAATGCCGTAAATCCGGCAATATAAAAATGCCCATTGTATGTAAACCCCTGTAGAATATCGGCATATTGTGGGTATATGCTTTTTAAGGCGGGCCAACAAAAATAGCCTATTAATCCGGCTAGGATAAACGATATAAAAAAAGCAAGGAAACCATTAAACATACCCTTTCCCGTTAACTTTTTATTTTTAATTCCTATAATTACAAAAACAATTAACAGTACTATGGCAAGGATAAGCATCGGGAAAATCCAGCTAAATGGATAGTATACAAAGTTAAAAACGGGAAAATCGAAATAAATATAATCCGTATTGGCCTTGATTCCATTTAAATTATAATTGGCATAATAGTCCAGCAAGGGGAGGAGGTAAGATATTTGGTGCTGAACCGTTTTCTTGTTAACCCTTTCGTAACTATCGTTTGCTGTATGATAATCAAAATGGTCGTCGATAAAAGCAAAGTTGAATCCTTCAACATCGGCATCTTCCCTAAATACTGTTAAATCGGTATCGTTTGGTAGCATTTTATAAATGCTATAAGCCAGCGAGTTTGCTACGGGAAACTGTACTCCTGAATTATTGAAACTTTCAATCATGTTTTTGTTGCCGCCGTTTGTTTCAATAAGCATATAGCTTGGACCGCCACTTCCCCGGGCCTCAAAATTTAAAATAAGTCCGATTTTTTGCGCCAATGGATGCTCTTTTACAAAAAGCTGAGCCCCGTTTAGCCCAAGTTCTTCGGCATCTGTAAATAGTATAATGATATCGTTTTTAGGTGCTTTGTCTTTTTCAATAAAACTTTTAACGGCTTCCAAAATTATGCTTACCCCAACGGCATCGTCGCTTGCACCAAGGGAAGAATGTGGGTTACTGTCGTAATGAGACATGAGCACGAGTGCCTTTTGGCTATTTCCGGTTCCTTTTATTGTTGCAATAATATTTTCGGCCTTACTTAAATTTCCCCAGTCTCCGCTGGTATACCCTTGCTGCACCACTGTTTTTAGGCCTATGCCCTGTAATTGAGAGACAATGTATTGTTTTACTACTTTATGAGCTTCAGTCCCTACAAAATGAGGGTTTTTGGAAATTGTTTTAATGTGTTTTAAAACATTTTCGGTCGAAATTTCTTTAGGAGCATATTCCGCTTGCGGCATTAAATTATAGAAGCGCCAGGTGGCTAATGCAACAAAAACAATAAACGTTAAAATGGAAGTAAGGTTTTTCATTCAATTTTTTTTGGCCATTATAAATGTAATTATAAAAATTAAAGTATTAATAATTTTGCGAAGCTTATAAATTTAACAAATTGATAAAAATTAACTATTTCATTAAGAATAATATATTTTAATTAGCAAAAATTCATTAACTTTATAGTTTACACCAAACTTAAAAAAAGGATACATATGGGCATTAAAAGTTTTCAGGGAGCACGGGAAGAGCAAAAGAAAGAATACAAGGCTCCGATTCTAGTCGAAGATTATATGACTAAGAATTTAGTTTTATTTAGACCTGAACAATCCATATTGGAAGTTATGGAGCTGTTTATAAAACATCGGATTTCGGGAGGCCCCGTATGTAATGAATATGGACATTTAATGGGGATTATTTCTGAAGCCGATTGTATGAAACAAATTTCTGAAAGCCGTTATTTTAATATGCCCATTCTTGAGAAAAATGTTGAAAATTTCATGACGAAAGACGTAGAGACGATACCGCACGACATGAATATTTTTGATGCCGCGTCCCGATTTTATAAGGGCCATAGAAGGCGCCTGCCCGTCATGGAGCACGGAAAACTGGTTGGACAAATAAGCAGGAAAGATATTGTGGTTGCCGCATTAAAACTTAGCAGCCATAATTATTGATTTATTACCTTTCCCTGCGTACGAGCATATAAAAATCATTATCCAAAGGGAGGTAACCTATATCGATCGTATAAAAAGAAATAGGTTGTTCCCTTTTTTGTTGTATATGTATTGGTTATGTACTCAAAATCAAACTCTTTGTCCAATAATCTGGATTTTGTGGTTTTTGTTTTGCCATCGGGATTTAATTCTTCCAGGGTCCTATAATTTTTCCTAAGGCGGTTATTAATATTGCGTATTAGGTTTTTATTGTCTTTATTTAGTTTACTATTGTAGGTGCTCCTACAATAGTCACTGCAATATTTTTTTGGACCTACCAATATTTTTCCATTACATTCAAGACAATATTTGCCCATTGTAGCCTCTGGATTATGGATATACACTTCCACAATTTTCGCCAGATTTAATTCTGTACAATTGCATTTTAGAGATGCCAAATTGTTTTGCAATCATTTTTAGCCGGGTCCTGCGGTTGGGATCGTTTATTTTTCGTTTTATGAGCCTTACTTTTGCCTCGGTGAGTTTTGCATACGTTCTATGCGTTTTTCTTTTTTCTTTGGCGAAAAGCATCTTAGGACTGTTTTTATTGTGTTCGGTAAGCTGTTTCCTGTTTACCCATAGCAAATTATTGTAGTCGTTATTAGATCTGTTATGGTCTTTATGAATTACAAATTTTAATTTATCGGGGTTGTCTATAAACAAAATTGCCACAGCCCTGTGTATATATACAGCAGCTCGTTTTTTCTGTCCTTTTTAATGGCGGTAATGGCTTCATAGCCACCAACCAGCACCGGCTTTATAATTTCTCCATCTTCTTTGTATTTGTAGCTTATAATCCTGCCGTAGTTGGAGATTTTATACTTTTCATTTTCTTTTCATTCTTCTTTTGAGAAGTCTTTACATACTTCTCCTTTTAAATTAATTATCATTTATTTTGAAGTTTACGGGGGTAATATCCTCTAAATTTGATAATTCTTTCTCACTTCATACAAATCTAATCGCCTATCTTTTAAAATTTTAACACTTCCATGCTCATGCAATTCCTTTAAAAGGTCAAGATTTACATCAACTAAAAGTGTCATTTCGGTATTTGGGGTGGCCTCTGCTTTTATGCCATTATTGGGAAATGCAAAGTCAGAGGGTGTTAAAACGGCAGCTTGCGCATACTGTATGTCCATATTGTTTACTTTGGGTAAATTCCCCACACAGCCTGCAATGGCCACGTAGCATTCATTTTCTATGGCACGAGCTTGTGCACAGCTCTTAACACGCGTGTAACCGTTTTGGGTATCGGTAAGGAATGGCACAAAAAGGAGTTGCATGCCTTCGTCTGCCAATAGTCTGCTCAATTCGGGGAACTCAACATCGTAACAAATCATGATGCCAATTTTTCCGCAATCGGTATCAAAGGTTTTTATCACGTCGCCTCCTTTCATCCCCCAATGTGCTACTTCATTGGGCGTTATGTGTATTTTGGTGTACATTTCTGAAGAGCCGTCCCTTTTGCACAAAAAGCCGGAATTGTACAGATTTCCGTCGATTATATGGGGCATGCTGCCGGTTATGATATTGGTATTGTACGAAATGGCAAATTCTTGAAATTTTTGGTGAATGGGTTCTGTATATTTTGCCAGTTCCCTAATGGCATCGGCTTCGTTGAGGTGATTGTAATCGGCCATCAAAGGTGCCGTAAAGAGCTCTGGGAACAAGGCAAAATCGCTTTCATAGCCAGAGACGGCATCAATAAAAAATTCTGCTTGCTCGAATAGGGCATCCAGGTTTTTTAAGGGCCGCATTTGCCATTGTATCAGCCCAAGGCGCACTACCGATTTTGCTGCGTTGATAAGTTTTGGGCTTTCGTCATAATAAATATTGTTCCACTCCATCAAAACAGCATATTCCAACGATTGCACATCACCTTCAAGATAATTTTTCAATATTTTTTTTACGTGAAAATCGTTGCTTAGCTGAAATGCCAAAACAGGGTCGAACAATTCTTTCATCCGTACTTTTTCTATGTATTGCTTCGGGCTGATCTCTTTTGCGTATTTGCTATAATTTGGAATACGCCCGGCAAACATAATGCCCTTTAGGTTAAGCTGTTCCGTAAGTTCTTTGCGTTTATCGTACAGCCTTCTGCCCAGGCGCAGGCCCCTGTATTTTGGATGAATAAAAACATCGATGCCGTACAAAATATTACCTAGCGGATTGTGGGTGGAAAAGGTATAATTTCCAGTGATTTCTTCATAAGTGTGATTGGTGTCTATATCGGCTTCACCTAAAATTAAGGACAACGCACAACCTACAACTTTTTCGTCTACAAGTATTACCAATTGGCCTTCTGGGAAAATGTTGAGCAATTTTTTTATTTCGTGCTCTTTCCAAGGGGCATCGTCAAGTCCGCTATAGGCTTCTATCATGGACGAACGAAGTTCCAGGTAATCTTCAATTTGAAGGTTTCTAAGTGCTATTTTACTTATAGTTTCCATATACAACTGATGTTATTAGCTATTTACAAACTATTACAAATGTTTACAACCGAATTTAAGCGAAAGTAACCACGTAATAACCGAATAGGCAACCAAGGGGATATAATCTTTGTACTGTTGAATTTGAATGCCCGAATTTACGGTTAAAAATAATATTAATTCTTTTAATTATGAACAGTTTAAGAAACAGTATTAAGTTAATTGGTAATTTAGAAAATGATCCTGAGATTCTCAATTTAGAAAGCGGAAAAAAATTGGAAAAATTTTCCATTGCTACCAACGATAGTTATAAAAACCAAAATGGAGAACTAATTAAGGATACCCAATGCCACCAAGTGGTAGCGTGGGGAGTATCGCAAATATCGTCGAGAAATACTTGGTTAAGGGAAACGAGGTAGTCATAGAGGAAAACTTACCACGAGAACCTATCAGGATAAAGGAGGTGTAAAGCGTTAAGTTACCGAAATAAATTGTAACGAATTGCTAATGTTGAGGAAATAAATTTTTTGTATAGTTTGAACAAAGCAAAAAAAAGCCCCTAAAATCTCAATTTTAAAGGCTTTTTATATTGAACTCATCTTGACTTTTTTTGGTGGAAATATAAATAACAATCTTGGGCTTGATTGAATATTTTTATAAGGAAAACTATGCGGCTTTCTCTTTAATCAGGTCAAAGCAAGGACATTTTTTACAGCGCTTGGACTCGCTTTTTTTATATTTTTCGCAACATTTAGATTTTAAGCCTTTAACTTTAAGCTCTTTAACTTTTTTGTTTTTCTTCTTCTCTTTGTCTTTTTTCTTCTTGCCCAACGGAAAAAATATTTGATTACCGAGGACAAATATACTTATTTATACTTAATCTAAATAAACTTTAACATTTTTATGGTCAAAAAACTATTCGTCGGGAGTTGAAGCCGAACTGGTTACCGTTAATTGCTGTATGTCCCGATCGAATAAATACAAACCACCTTTATCGTCGCCTATAAGGTTTATTTTGTCCAGAATGGTCCTAGCCATGGCTTCTTCTTCAATTTGTTCGGCAACGTACCATTGCAGGAAGTTATGTGTGGCATAATCTTTCTCTTCTAAAGTAATATGGACAAGGTTGTTGATGCTTTCTGAAACAAGGATTTCATGGTCATGGAGCATTTGAAACATTTCCTGAAAACTTCCAAAAGTTACATTGGGGGCTTTTAAGGCCGAAATCTTTGCATGGCCTCCACGCTCGTTTATAAATTTTACAAGTTTGAGCATGTGTTCTCGCTCTTCGTTGGATTGGTCGTACATAAACTGTGCAACACCTTCAAGGCCTTTAACTTCCGCCCAACAGGCCATTGCCAGATATATTTGGGAAGATTCGGCTTCTACGGTTATTTGGTTATTTAATGCAGTTTCTATTTTTTTTGCTAACATGATCTTTTTTTTATAAAGTTAAGGAAATATCGGTTTGCTCCTATAGTTAAAAAGGACAGGGATGTAATTTATAAATAGTCTAATTTTTAGTAGTCAAAAAATGGAGGGAGTAATTGTTTTGCTTATTGCAGGGAAATATTTAAAAAACTTTAGCAGTTGTTTTTATAAATATCGGTTTGTGCAATGACTACTATTGTTGGCAAACGTTTTTATATTTGTAAAGTCAGGTTCAATTTTGCTCCTAATGCATTGAAAGTTTTCATCACAGTTTCAAAAGTTACATTTCCTGTGCTATTTTCAAGTCTTGAAATCTGAGCTTTTTTTACTCCAACTAATTCGCCCAATTGTTCTTGTGTCAATTTTCTCTTTTTCCTAGCGGTTTTAATCATATCTCCAATTAGTTCAAGTTTTAGTTCAAATTCATATTCGCCTCTTTCATTTGTTCCTTTTTACCGCTAAATCTAAAATGATTTTTCCATCTTACTTTTTAGTTGATTTCCATATGACTTTAATTCCGTTGATATTTTTCTTTTTCAGTTGAATATCTGTTCGTATTTCAAATCCGTTCTTGCGATAAAATCCAATCGGTGATGAATAGTTTTCCCCATTTTGTTTGGGTTCGTTGTCATTGTCAATAACCCAGCCGTTCAATTCTGAATTTCGTTCTTTTGCCAAATTTAAAAATCTGGAACCTAACCCTTGTCCTTGCAGGGAAGAATCCACGAGCATCGCAAAACACTGCTCATTATCCCTTATAAAATAAATTAGCCATCCTTTTACAGTTTCGTTTTCATCGGAAAGCAATATGTGGTTTTTGTCGGAAAGTTTATCAAGATATTGGTCGAATTCGACTAAATTGCGGAGGCTTAACTCTTTTGGGTATTCGTTGTTCCACAATTGAATTACCTCAAGTTTTTGTTTCTCATTCAAGATTACTGTTTCCGTAAAATTCATTTTCCGATTCCAATTTTGATTCTGGGTATAATTTTTTTTCAGCTTGCTTACAACGTTTAGTATATGCAAAGTAGGTGATTTCGGGCTTCAAACTTATCAAACCGTTGAGAAGTTGATGCGGTCTACAGCCCATGAATTTACTACTATCTCGCCTATGTGTTTGTATAGCATTGTTGGCAACTGTTTTTCTTTTATTCATTATTTTTTCAAATATCTATCCGATTGTGTCTTGTTATCTATTCCACCAAGGAATTTAAGTGCTTTTGAAGTGAACGGAATCTTTGCGTCATAAATTGGTACATGTTCGCCACCTGAAATAATCCATAATTCGGAATTCGGAATAAAACGTTTCATGCTTTCAGAAATTTCAATCGGGAAAAAGTTATCACAATCTCCTTGTACAATAAGCGTTTGAGCAGTAATGGCTGATAAATCTTGTTCAGTTAAACTCATATCGTCATAGTTTTCTCCCAATGCGTTAAATTGAGCAATAAGTTGACGTATTTGTTCATCTCCACGTTTTGCACACTCTCGATACATTTCTCGTACTTCCTGTGGCAAGGTTTCAAATGAAGCTCTGCGCATAATGGCTCTTGCTTGTTCGGGGAAATAAGAAGTTGCACTAATTAATATCATTGAATCAATGCGCTTGGGTTGGTTTATTGCCATATGCAGTAGAGTCATACCACCGGAACTCATTCCCATGGCAGAAAAACTGTCAATCCCTAACTTGTCAAGCAAAAAGAACACGTCATTTGCAGAATCCTGATGAGTGAATTTATTCACTGGATTTGTTGAATATCCATGTCCGCGCATATCTATGACTATCAAACGATAATTCTCTGAAAGTTTAGATATAAAAGGATGCCAATTCTGTGAACAACCACCAAATCCATGCAAGAGCACTAATGGTTTTCCATCTCCGTATTCCTCGTAGTACATCTCAAAATCATTAATCTGAACGGTATGACCAAAAGAATTTGTCTTTTTAGATGCGTATTTAGTTTTCAAGTGTATCTCTTTTAAATGGTTGCCAACTCCCAAATATCATTAGTCAGTTTTTTAAGGAATTTTGGGTCAGAATGTTGTTTAGCTCTTTTTATGTTCTGAAATATTTTCTTTCTTTTAAGTCTTGTTTTGCACAAATTTAAATACTTCTTTCAATATATTTACAACCAACTCCCTCACCATCCAAAACTGGGTTTACATCACCTTCAAAGATACCTTTTTTAGACTTAAAAATTCATGGAAAGCTGAATACGTTTACGTTGCATGTCAACTCCCAATACTTTTACCTGTACATGTTGTTGGAGCGTTACCACTTCGTTAACATCGGTAACATAAGCATTGGTGAGGTTTGAAATATGCACCAAACCACTTTCTTTTATGCCAATATCCACAAAACAGCCAAAATTGGTGATGTTGTTTACAATCCCCGGAAGGATTAGGCCGGATCTTACATCGTTTATGGTTTTAATATTGGGGTCAAATTCAAACATTTTTGCCTTTTCTCTTGGGTCCACGCCGGGTTTTTCCAGTTCTTTAAGAATGTCTTTAAGCGTTGGCAGGCCAACTTGGGCGGTGCAATATATACGGAGGTCAATTTTTTTAATCAGCGGTTTGTTTCCTATCAGTTCGTTTACGGCAATTTTCATGTCTGTTGCCATTTTTTCTACAATTTGATAGCTTTCGGGGTGTACGGAAGAATCGTCTAAAGGGTTGTCGGCATTTTTTATGCGAAGAAACCCGGCACTTTGCTCAAAAGCCTTGTTTCCTAAACGGGCAACATTCTTGATTTCTTCCCTTGATGTAAACGGACCGTGTTCTTCACGATATAAAACTATATTTTCTGCCAGTTTCTCACCAATTCCCGATACATAGCTCATAAGCGGTTTACTGGCCGTATTTATGTTTACGCCAATTTTGTTTACACAACTTTCCACAACACGGTCGAGCTTATTTTTAAGTTTGGTCTGGTCCACATCGTGTTGGTACTGGCCCACGCCAATAGATTTTGGTTCTATTTTAACGAGCTCGGCCAAAGGATCGGCCAACCTTCTCCCAATGGAGACCGAGCCCCTTACGGTAACATCGTAATTTGGAAATTCTTCCCGGGCAATTTTGGAAGCCGAATAAATAGAGGCACCCGCTTCGCTAACCACAAAAACCTGTACATCGCTATCAAAACGGATGCGTTTTATTAAATTCTCGGTTTCTCTGGATGCGGTTCCGTTACCAATGGCAATGGCCTCAATTTTATAGGCGTTTACCAAGGTGTTTATTTTTTTAATGGCTTGTGTGGCTTCTTTTCTTGGTTCGTGTGGGTAAATGGTTTCGTTATGAAGCAGTGAGCCTTGTTTATCGAGGCAAACAATTTTACAACCGGTCCTAAAACCGGGGTCTATGGCAAGAATTGTTTTTTCGCCAAGCGGCGGACATAACAATAATTGTTGCAGGTTTTTTTCAAAAACGGTTATGGCCGTGTCGTCTGCCTTTTCTTTTGCATTGCCCAATGCTTCATTTGATAGGGCAGGGGCCAACAACCTTTTAAACGCATCTTTTACGGCCAATTCTATTTGGGTTGCGCATTCGTTGTTGGATTTAATAACACGATTCGCTATCATATCCAGTGCCCTGTCTTCATTAATGGTGACTTTTGTTTTGATAAAGCCTTCGTTTTCAGCCCTTAAAATCGCCAACAACCTGTGCGATGGGCATCTTTTTAACGATTCTGACCAATCAAAATAATCCCTGAATTTTTGAGCTTCTTCTTCCTTTTTTGTTTTTACAATTTTGGTAGAGATTTCGGCATACCGTTCGTATTGGTTTCTTAACAAATTTCTAATATCAATCCGTTCATTAACCCATTCGGCAATAATATGCCGGGCACCTTCCAAAGCTTCTTCTTCTGAAGAAATGGTACTATTGATGTATTTTGAAGCAACAAACTCCAAATCATTGGCATTTTGGGCCATGATTATTTTTGCAAGCGGTTCCAGGCCGTTTTCCCGTGCTGTATCTGTCTTGGTCTTTCGGGTTTTCTTGTACGGGAGGTACAAATCTTCCAAATCTACCAAATTGACGGTTGCTTCAATTTTTTGTTGAAGCTCGTTTGTAAGTACTTCTTGTTCTTCAAGCGATTTCAAAATGGATTCTTTTCGCTTTTGAAGAGTTTCAAATTCTTTTTTAAAACTATCAATTTCACCAATTTGTACTTCGTCTAAATTTCCAGTGACTTCTTTTCTATACCTAGAAATAAAGGGAATAGTACAATCCTGTTCAAGAAGTGCAATGGTATTTTCAATGCTCTTTTTTGAGACTGAAGTTTTAACACCGATGTATTCAATGAGTGTTTGCATGATTGTTTTAAACCGTTTTGATTTAGCTGATTAATTTTCCATTGCCTACTTGGTCTTCGTCTGGGTTGATAAATACAATTTTTCCGTCGTTGTTTTCGGTCATCAATATCATTCCCTCGCTCATAACGCCACGTAGTTTTCTAGGCGCAAGGTTTACCAAAACAGTTACTCTCTTACCAACAATGTCTTGTGCTTTAAAATCTTTTGCAATACCGGAAACAATAGTTCTCGTATCAATTCCGGTATCGACTTTTAGCACCAGCAATTTATCGGCTTTTGGCATTTTTTCGGCTTCCAAAATGGTTCCTGTACGGATGTCGAGCTTTACAAAATCGTCGTAAGTAATGGTTTCCTTTTGTGGCTCTGTTTTAGGTGTATTTGCTTCGTTTGCGGCTTTGTTCTCTTTTTTGGTAGCTTCCAATTTGTCTAATTGTTTCTGTATTTCCCCGTCTTCTATTTTAGTGAATAACAATTCGGCTTTGTTAATGGTATGTGCCGCCGGCAATAAAATATTTTCTTCGGCAATATCGTTCCATAACGGAGCCTTGTCCAATGTATTAAAAGCAAGGATATCTTTTAGTTTTTCTGAAGTAAACGGTAAGAAAGGCTCGCTTAAAACAGCCAATGTAGAAGCTATTTGCAAGGCAATGTACATAACGGTTTTAACCCGTTCTTCGTCTTGTTTTATTACCTTCCATGGTTCTTCATCGGCCAGGTATTTATTGCCGAGCCTGGCAAGGTTCATCAATTCTTGCGAGGCTTCCCTGAAACGGTATTTTTCTATGGAAGCCGATAAAATACGGGGGTATTTTTTTAGTTCTGAAAGGGTTTGTTTGTCAATTTCAGAAAAAGCAGCTGGCTTGGGAATTTCTCCATTGTAATATTTATGGGTTAAAACCACGACACGGTTGATGAAGTTGCCAAAAATGGCCACCAACTCGTTATTATTGCGGGATTGAAAGTCTTTCCAAGTAAAATCGTTGTCCTTGGTTTCGGGGGCATTGGCGGTAAGTGTATATCTTAAAGCATCCTGTTTTTCAGGAAAATCCTCTAAATATTCATGCAGCCAAACGGCCCAGTTTTTAGAAGTTGAAAGCTTGTTGCCTTCCAAATTTAAAAATTCGTTAGCGGGAACATTCTCCGGTAAAATATAATCTCCGTGCGCTTGTAACATGGAAGGAAATATAATGCAATGAAAAACAATATTGTCTTTTCCGATAAAATGGATTAAACGTGAATCTTTCCAATAAGGTTCCCAGTCTTTTCCTTCTCTTTTTGCCCATTCTTTTGTGGAAGAGATATAGCCAATCGGGGCGTCGAACCAAACGTACAATACTTTTCCTTCGCCACCTTTTACCGGCACCGGGATGCCCCAATCTAGATCTCTTGTTACGGCGCGGGGTTTTAAGCCTTCGTCTATCCAGCTTTTTACCTGGCCATACACGTTGGGTTTCCAATCGCTTTTATGCCCTTTAATAATCCATTCGCGTAAAAATCCGTCGTATTTATCGAGTGGCAAAAACCAATGTTTTGTTTCTTTTAAAATAGGAACAGAACCTGTAATGGTAGATTTTGGATTTATAAGATCTGTTGCGTTTAAGGAGCTTCCGCAATTTTCACATTGATCACCATAAGCGCTATCGTGCCCACATTTAGGGCAAGTTCCGGTTACAAAGCGGTCGGCAAGAAATTGTTGGGCTTCTTCATCGTATAACTGTTCGGTAACTTCTTCAATAAATTTATCTTCTTCATACATTTTCTTAAAGAAGTCGGAGGCTGTTTTATGATGAATTTTAGCAGAAGTACGGGAATAATTATCAAAGGAGATTCCAAAATCCTCAAACGATTTTTTTATAATTCCGTGATATTTGTCTATTATTTCCTGAGGCGAGACACCTTCTTTTTTTGCTTTCATGGGAATAGCAACGCCATGCTCGTCGCTTCCGCAGATAAAGGCTACATCTTTTCCTTTTAATCTTAAATATCGGGCATAAATATCTGCCGGAACATATACGCCTGCTAAATGTCCAATATGTATAGGCCCATTTGTATATGGTAGGGCCGCCGTAATGGTAAATCTATTTTTGTTTTGGGGTGTATCGTTGTATTTCTGTGACATCATCAAAATTTATTCAAGTCACAAAAATAATCAATTTCAACAGAGTTTAAAGCTAAATATCACAAGGTTTTAAACAGTCCCGGACGTTAGCTCAAAATTACTGATTTGCTATAGATTTTTCCGTTGTATGAAATGCTGTAAATATACTGCCCGCGACTCAGTCTGTTATTGGTATTTTCTTTAATATTGACCTTAAATTTACCTTCTAGCGACATTTCGTTTTTAAGGGTGCCCAAATCTTGCCCAAGGATATTGTAAAGCTTAATGACCACGTGTGATGCATTTGGTACAGAATAGTTTATAAATACATTTTTGCCATCACCATAAGAAGGGAAATGGTCAAAATTTGTTATTTCTTCTTCAATGGGCTCTTCAACTTCGGGTTCGTTACCGCCATCTGCAATTGGCGGTTCGCCTTCTATAACGGTGTTGTCTTCGTTAGAACATGGCATTCCCATCCCGAGCAGGGTAGAGGCCCGTCCGTTTAATGCGGCGCTTACCAAAGTAGCATCAATACAAAGCCACTCGGCCATAATGGAGGCATAAACATCTCTAAAATCAATGGAATTTTGCAAGTTCCCGCCTCTAATTAAATTGTTTAAATCGGGATGCTCCCCAATAAAGCCCTGACTTTCCATTCCAGGTCCAAAAAGTAGCATGGGCGCGGCTGTACCGTGGTCGGTGCCAAACGATCCGTTTTCGTAAACCCTTCTTCCGAATTCTGAAAAAGTCATGGTAAGCACTCTTTTGTGGTGTCCGCCTGCTTCCAGATCTTTAAAAAAACTGTCTGCCGAATTTGCAATTTCTGTCATTAATTTTTGATGGCGTTCCGGTTGTGCAGAATGCGTATCAAAGCCACTTAGGCTTACCATGTATATTTTTGTGCCTAGCCCGCCTTTAATCAATCTGGCTACAGTTGCCAATTGTCGGGCAAGTGAACCTTCGGGATATTCAACCGAATTGGATGCCGCTTTAAAAGCATCGGAAATTATACCGGAATATTCATAAGTGGTGTTGGCGGTGCCCCTTAAAAAATATAGCTGTTCTTCGTAAGTACATTCTGGAATAAGGTCGTGAAGGCTGTGCACAACACCTTCCTCTGCAATTCTTTCCAGTTCTGTAACGTTGTTTATGGTAAAGGCGTAGTTTACATCTTCGCCTTGAAAAATTAGGTTTCCGATATTCCCTACTTGAATGGCCGCCGGATCTGTTGGAGGGTTTAACAGATAATTGGAAAAATCTTCATGATTATCGAAATAGCGGCCCATCCACCCCGTATTTGTATGGTTTTCCAAATCTGTTGAAGCAAAAATATCCGAAGAACTGAAATGCGACATGTTATGGTTTTCGTAGCCCACGCCGTGAATTACCTTCATTCCGCCGTTGCCCCATAACGTTTGTAGTGAATCCATGTATTTTGGAATATAAAAATCGTCGTTGAGGCGGGTTAGATTGTTAAAGGGAATGTGGATTTTAGGCCTGTAATTTGCATAGGTGTCAAAATCGTATACCGGAACAATAGTGTTTAATCCGTCATTTCCACCGTTGAGCCTAATCAGGATAAGAATATTATCGTTTTCTGATGCAGCCAGAGCTGCGGTTAAAGGAGACGGAGAGGAGGCCGATAAAATATTGCCCCCTAATAGCATCGATCCAGAGCCGGCCAAACCTAGTGCCTGCAAAAAAGACCGACGTGACCATTTTTCGTGCTCTTCGTCATGTTTTGCTTTATTGTTGAAAGGAGTATAGTGATGATTGCACATAGCTTGGTTATTTAAGTTGAAATTCTGGTTGTTTGATGAGGTGCTGTAAAAGTTGAAAGACCTGCGTAGAAGCATAAGAGCTTAATAAGTTCCAATTTCCTTCATCGTAATAATTTTGAGGGACATTGCTCTTAAAAACATCGATGCAAATATTGTAATCTTCCGGGGTATGCAGTCCCAATGGCAAAAACCAATCTACAATTTGTCGGGTAATATCTTCGGGATCTGTATTTCCGGGGCCGCCGGCAATGTCCATGGCAAAATTTGCAAACTGTTCTTCGTCCATACCGAAAACATCGTTTAAGTAAAACTCCAACATTTTCCACCTTCCAATCATGGTATTTGGACCAATCCAATCGCGGTCACGCTGCCATCCCGCTACATCAACAGGATTGAATATTTCCTGGCCTATCATCCCACAAATATTAACTCCGCTCATCAATAGATCGTCGTTGATGGAAAATCCGCTTTCATTTACAAAATTCAGGAAAACATCATAATGACTTTTAATGATGACACCGCGGGCTTCTTCATCAAAAAAATGCTCGCTGGAGAAAAGTTGTATGAGTACCGGAGCCAATTCAAAATCGTTGTCAATAAAGGTATTGGCCAACTCTTGGGTTATTTCGGGTATTTGTAGAGGATTTACAAAGAACTCGTACAGCTTTCCGCAGATAAAATTGGCAACTTCATTGGGGCGCTGCTCAAAAAGGATGTCTATAATATCGCTATATACCCAAGATCCGGTTTGCCCAAAGATGGTTTTGGTAGTATCGTCAAAAGCATCGGGGTTAAATATTATTTCTCCACAGCCTTCGTTACGATTGGTATAGCCCGTTAAGGCTCGGGCCGTTTCCTTTATATCTTCTTCGGTATAACCAATTCCTTCACCCATGGTAAAGAGCTCGTAGAGTTCACGGGCATAGTTTTCGTTGGGGTTACCCTTACCGCTTCGGTCGCCATTTAAATAAGTAAGCATGGCGTAGTCAATACCGATATCATGAACAAATGTTTTAAAGTTTCCTACCGCATGCAGCTGTAATAAATTAAAATATCCATATAAGTACGACGGGCAATTGTACTCTTTAAGTTCGGTAACAAAATGGTTGTGCCAGAAAAAACTTAGACGGTCCCTAAGGTTATTGCCCCTTAACTGATTAACATAGGTGTTTTTCCACTCGTTAATATGGCCTCGTTTAATTTCCCCGTCTTCCTCAGGGTAAAAGGTATTGTCCCATGTTGCCCATTCTGGGGCATCGGTAGTGGCCAAGTTAATGGCTTCGGTAACAATTTCGGTAGCCAATTGCGCTGCCGATTTTCCTGTTTGGTTTTGTATGTTGTTGTATGAAAGTCCAAAACCGGCCCTTCTGTATAAATGTAAGACATCCTTTTCGCCCAAAGGATTGGAATATGGGGAGAGCGTGGCTGTATTACAATTGGTTTTTGCCAGCATTTTTGTTAGGTTTTTGGGTGTTAAGTTGGTTTTGTTTGGGTTTCCCCTTTGTTTATATACGTAAGTAGCTATAAATAAGGATTACCGATAAATGTACAAAATATGTATTTGTGCGGATATATTTTTTTACCTAATATGCTGAAAAACTTGAAGTTATTTCGTTTTTTAAGCGGGAATTCTATAAATAATAATTATTAACGCTAAAATAGCGGATATTGTTTTCGTGGCCGAACATAATGAATTTGGAAAAAAGCTGAAAAAATGGCTGTTGAACTCCTTAAAAAAAAGGGTACGATATTTTATGAACAAATTATAGGTTTGACAATGCCGAAGTAGATATTATTGCCCTTGACAAAGATTTTCTGGTGGGGATAGGAGTTAAGGCCAGAAGTTGACTGTTTTATGGAGACCCCCAAAGTTTTGTAAATAAGAAGAAAATCAAGCTCATGGTAAAGGTCATGAACCATTATATTGTTGAAAACGATTTGGATTATGAGGTCCGTTTTGATATTGTGGCGGTTATTAAAAGCAAAGAAATGTATGATATTAAACATATTCCTGATGCTTTTTATTATTTTTGAATTGTTATAAATAAAACATTTCGTTTTATTTTTTGCTTTTAAGAAAAAGATAACTTACTTTTATCGCTCCTAAAAACCAAACCAAAGACCAACAATGAAAACAATATCGTCTGTTGTAGAAAACTACATTAAATCAAAGCCATTTTTACAAAGTGCGCTGGCCCAAGGAATTATAAATCTTACATCGCTTTCCAGGAACATTAAACCAGAAATTGAAGAACAGCTCGGTAAAGACGTTCGCAACGGGGCCATTGTAATGGCATTAAAACGCCTTTCTTCTGAACTGGAATTTAGGGCCACCCACCGAATTTTAAAAGTGCTTAAAAATATTGGTGAGATAACTGTGCGGTCTTCCTTGAGTGATTATACCTTTTTAATATCCGATACGATCTTGAACAAACAGGCAAGATTGTTACAAGAGATTAACGATAACAAAGATGTATTTTATACTTCTTCCCGAGGGGTTAACGAGACCAATATTGTGGTAAGCAACTCCATGAACGATATTGTTGAAAATATTTTTAAAGACGAAAAACTTACCCAAAAAGTAGATAAGCTTTCTTCTATAAGTGTAAAATTGCCCGAAGAAAATGTTATTATTCCGGGGATTTATTATTTTATTTTTCAACGCTTGGCTTGGGAAGGCATTATTCTACACGAGGTAATATCTACCACCAACGAGTTTACCATTATAGTTGGGGAAGACCAAATAGACATTGCTTTTAAAGTAATAAAAGACCTTAAAGGGCTTTAGAAGCCTATTTTGCGATTGTATTAATTGTTTTTTCCAAGTCTTCTAAAGAATCGGGTTTAGCAACTATTTTTTTATCTGCATCCAAAACAAAATAGGTGGGAGTAGCAGTAATATTGTATTCCTTGGCAGTGGCATTGTCCCATTTTCCCGCTCCATAGACCTGAATAAAATCCGGGTACATTTTTATAGTGTCTTTCCATGGATGCTCATCATTTTCCAGGCCGAAAGCAACTACTTGAAGTGTGTGTTTATCCTTATTGGCCAAGAATTTTTTTACTTCTGGAATTTCTTTTAAGCAATGTGAGCAAGTACTGCTCCAAAATATTAAAAGGTAATGCTTGGCATTGTTCAAATCGGAAAGTTTTCTACCATCGTCCAGATTAAAATCCGGGGCTATGGCACCAACGCCGGCCCTTTTATATGTTGCAATTTCGTCAAGCAATTTAATGTCGCCCTGTTCTTTTGACATTTCTTCCAGGTAATTGTTCGATATGTAATTAGCAACTTCCATGTCTTTATCCGCAACGGCATTATTCCATACACTTGTTAAAACACGCTTTTTAACATAAGGGTTGTCTCCAATAGCTGTCATTGCATTGTCTATATTGTGCATATAAGACTGGGTGTCGTTCTTGCTTGAAAATTTAAAAATATATGAAATGGGGATATTTACCAGATAAAAAGATTCCTTGAGCACCAGGTCGTTAAAATCTACATTTTTAAAAAATTCTTCCTTTTCCAGTGCATTATATTCCTTTTGGCTTATTTTCTTTTCCGGTATAGGGATTCTTCCCGTTTTGATAAAATGATTGGCAAGCATGTCCTCACTTTTAGCTTCATATGTGGTCTGTACTGCCTCGATAGCATTAAAAACATTGATAAATGTTTCTTTTGATACATCGGGTGCAAATACCGATGTTAATAGCTGTTTGGCTTCATTAAATCTAGTGTCGTATTCCTGTAAAAGCATATTTTCTTCAGAAGATAAAAAAGTAACGCCTTCTTTTTCTTTAAAAGAAAAGGAAATATCTTCATTTCCATCATAAATAAAATCAAAATGGTTTGCAATACGTGGGATACCAAAAACAAGTTGATACATTCCGGGCTCCATTTCTTCGTCAAGTGAAAAGCCTATTTTTCCTTTATCATCCAATCCGGTATATGAGATATAGGTGACATAATCTTCTGCATCAGGTTGGATTTTGTATAAAAAAACCTTGCTGTATTGCTCTTTTGGAGCAAATGTACCAGAAATGGTATGTTGGGAAATGCAAAAACAGGGGAGTGCAAAAAATAATAGGACTAATTTTTTCATGACATTATATAATTAGAGTCGTATAAATATGCAATAATTGTTATTCTTTTTCTTACACAAGAAAAGGTTTTAATACTTGTAATGCTTTGTTTACAGATTTTATGCTTTCAAAAGTAATTAGTAAACGCAGGCCATTACGTGTTTGTTTTTCTTTAATTTTACAAATATTTGGATGTGTTTGTACATATTGTAAAACATTTTTAAAGCATGGACTTTGGTAGAAACTGCTTTGTTGGTCCGATATAAAATAGCCAATCATTTTACCTTGCTTTAATACAATGCGTTCCAGGCCCATTTGCGTGGCAATCCATTTAATACGGACACTATTCAACAAATCGACAGCTTCTTCCGGAAGTTCCCCAAAGCGGTCGGCTAATCGGGATTGATAGGCTTCAAGCCCTTCTTCGTTTGTAATATTGCTCAGCTCGTTATAGAGGTTTAAGCGCTCGGTAATTGCGTTGATGTAATCGTCTGGGAACAATAATTGAAAATCGGTATCCAGCTGTGTTTCTTTTACGTAAATTTTATCTTCTTTTTTTTGGTCGTAGAGGTCGGAAAATTCATTTTCCTTTAATTCTTCAATAGCTTCCTGAAGTATTTTTTGATAGGTGTCAAAACCAATTTCATTTATAAAGCCACTTTGTTCACCACCAAGTATATCTCCGGCACCCCTTATTTCTAGATCTTTCATTGCAATATTGAAACCACTTCCAAGTTCTGTAAATTGTTCCAAAGCTTGAATACGTTTACGGGCATCATCAGTCATAGCAGAATAAGGAGGTGTTATAAAATAGCAAAACGCCTTTTTGTTACTTCTGCCTACACGTCCGCGCATTTGGTGTAGATCCGAAAGCCCGAAATTATTGGCATTATTAATAAAAATTGTATTGGCATTGGGCACGTCGAGTCCGCTTTCAATGATAGAAGTTGCCACCAGTACATCAAAATCGCCCCGCATAAAGCTCAACATTAGCTGTTCCAGTTTTTTTCCGTCCATTTGTCCGTGGCCAATGCCAATTTTGGCATCTGGAACCAAACGCTGGATCATTCCAGCCACTTCCTTAATGTTTTCTATTCTGTTATTGATAAAGAAAACCTGCCCACCCCGTTGAATTTCGTATGAAATAGCATCTCGGATCACCTCTTCGTTTAATTGAATAACCGTACTTTCTATAGGATACCTATTTGGTGGTGGGGTCGTTATAACTGATAAATCGCGGGCTGCCATTAAGCTAAACTGCAACGTCCTCGGTATTGGTGTAGCCGTTAAGGTAAGTACGTCTACATTTTCTTTAATGGTCTTTAATTTATCTTTGACAGAAACCCCGAATTTTTGTTCTTCGTCTACAATGAGCAATCCGAGGTCTTTAAATTTTACGTTTTTGTTTACCAGTTGATGTGTTCCAATAATGATATCTACTTTTCCTTCGGCCAGCCTTTCCAAAGTGTATTTTTTTTCTTTGGCAGTCCTAAAGCGGTTAAGGTAATCTATGGTCACGGGCATATTGGCCAGCCTTTCGGTAAAGGTTTTATGGTGCTGAAAGGCCAGAATGGTGGTAGGCACCAATATGGCAACCTGTTTTCCGTTGTCAACAGCTTTAAAGGCAGCACGTATGGCTACTTCTGTTTTGCCAAAGCCTACATCCCCGCATACAAGCCTGTCCATGGGCTGTTGGCTTTCCATGTCTCGTTTTACATCTTCCGTGGCTTTGCTTTGGTCGGGCGTGTCTTCATAAATAAAAGAGGCTTCTAGTTCGTTTTGCAGATAAGAATCGGGACCGTACTGAAATCCTTTCTCTGTTTTCCGTTTGGCATAAAGTTTTATAAGGTTAAAGGCAATTTCCTTAACCTTGCTTTTGGTTTTCTTTTTAAGGTTTTTCCATGCTGCGGAACCTAATTTATATATTTTTGGGGTTTTGCCGTCCTTACCATTGTATTTGGTAATTTTATGGAGCGAATGAATACTTACATATAAAATATCGCGTTCTCCATAAATTAACTTGATGGCCTCCTGTAATTTCCCCTCAACCTGAATTTTTTGCAATCCGCCAAACCTACCAATCCCATGGTCGATATGCGTAACATAATCGCCTATTTCCAAGTTGGTCAATTCTTTAAGCGTAATGGCCTGTTTTTTGGAATATCCGTTTTTAAGCTGAAATTTATGGTAGCGTTCAAAAATTTGATGGTCTGTATAGCAGGCTATTTTATGCTCATGATCTATAAAACCTTGGTACATGGAAAACACAATGGTTTGGTAATGTACGTCTTTGTCTACGTCGTTAAAAATATCGTGAAAACGTTTTGCCTGCTGTTCGGAAGCGCAAACAATATAATTTTGATAGCCTTTTTTGTAATTACCGTTAAGGTCTTCAATCAACAAGTTAAACTGTTTGTTGAATGAAGGTTGTGGTGATGTCTCGAAAGCGATGGTTTCTTGATTTTCCTCCCTTGTCTCTGTCTTGGAAAGTTCCACCGTATTGTAATTGGCCAGTTGATTTCTTAGCAATGCACCGGTACAGAAAAGTTCTTTTGGAGGAGTATGCTTTATGTCTTTTGAAAGGGTTTTAAAAGCTTCCTCGGCTTTGCTGAACAAATCGTTTACTTTTGAAAGGAACAGTTCTTTATTTTTGAGGAATACTACAGTTTTTGATGATGTATATTTTAAAAAACTTTCGCGGTCTTCTTCCAGCAATTTGTTTTCTACATTGGGGATAATGGTAATTTTTTTAAGCTTTTCGGTAGAGAGCTGCGTTTCAACATCAAAAGAACGGATGCTGTCAACCTCATCGCCAAAAAATTCAATCCGGTAGGGTTCGTCATTCGAAAAAGAGAAAACATCTACAATTCCCCCGCGTACGGAAAATTCGCCGGGCTCCGATACAAAATCAACCCTCTTAAACTTATATTCAAAAAGCGTTTCGTTTATAAAATCAGTAGAAAGTTTGTCGTTTAAATTGATTTTTAAGGTGCTTCGTTCCAGTTCTTTTTTAGTCACCACCTTTTCAAAAAGAGCTTCCGGGTAGGTTACAATAATAGCTGGTTTTTTTCTAGAATTGATCCTGTTGAGTACTTCGGCCCTTAAAAGAACATTTGCATTGTCTGTTTCTTCAATTTGATAGGGCCTGCGGTAACTTCCGGGATAAAAAAGCACATCTTTATCACCAATAAGTTGCTCTAGGTCGTTTAAATGGTAAGCAGCTTCTTCTTTGTCGTTAAAAATAGCCAAAAAGGGCAAGGAGGCTTCCTTAAAGGCGTTTGCCATAATAATTGACAAAGATGAACCAACAAGGCCTTTTAAATAAATATTGTTTTGGGTCTGGGCAACAGAACTCCCTAATTTCTGCTGTTGCAGAGATTCTTTATACGTAGATATAACCTGATTTAAACCAGATAGCGTGATGGTGGTACTCACTAAATCTTCTTTTCCTGCAAAGATAGTTTATCGAACTTTCATATGAAAGTGATCCTTTCTTAGAGGAATTATAATTGCATTTTGCTGAAGGGAATAACCTAAAAAGTCAGTTTAAGCATAACAGAAAGGCTCAAAACTGACTTTTCAATATTTTATTTGTTTATTTACTTTTCTCTCACTTTTTGTTCCCATTTCCAAGCCGAATCCATGGCCTCGTCCAGAGAAGATTTGGCTTTCCAGCCTAGTTCGTCATTGGCTTTGGCTGTGTCGGCGTATGCGGCAATTACATCGCCGGGGCGTCTGTTTACTATTTTGTAATTGAGGGGCTTGCCGGCTACCTTTTCAAAACTGTTTATAACTTCCAGAACAGAGCTTCCTGTTCCTGTTCCAACGTTAAAGACTTCATAGTTGGACTTGTTTTTGTTGTCAATAAGGCGCTCTAGTGCAACTACATGGGCCTTGGCCAGATCCACGACATGAATGTAATCGCGAATGCAGGTACCGTCTTCAGTAGGGTAGTCGTCCCCAAAAACCGAAAGCTGTTCTCTTATTCCCACTCCGGTTTGTGTAATAAAAGGAACGAGGTTTTGTGGAACCCCAATAGGAAGTTCGCCTATATTTGCGCTTTCGTGTGCACCAATGGGATTGAAATAGCGCAATGAAATTGCTTTGATATTTTGGTGTACTTTGCAGGTGTCCTGAATAATTTCTTCCCCAATCTGCTTAGTGTTTCCGTATGGAGACTCTGCCTTTTTTACCGGGGCATCTTCGGTAATGGGTAATTTATCTGCTTGTCCGTATACGGTACAGGAGGAACTGAATATAAAAGGGGCGTTTTCTTTTGTTGCGAGCTCTTTTAATAAATATACAAGCGTACTTATATTGTTTTCGTAGTACAATAATGGCTTTTCCACACTTTCGCCCACTGCTTTTGAAGCCGCAAAATGTATCACCCCTGCAATATCGGGATGCTCTTTAAAAAAAGCAGAAACGTTATTTTTTTCGCGAAGGTCAAGTTTCTGAAATAAAGGTTTTTCCCCGGTAATGGCCGTTATGCCGTCTAATACATCCAAAGAAGAATTAGAGAGGTTGTCTATCACGATTACTTCAAATCCTTTGTTTTGAAGCTCTACGACCGTATGGGATCCTATAAAACCAAGTCCTCCGGTAACTAATATTTTCATTAATTCAGTTTTTATTTTTAAGGTTAATTAATAAATTCATTTATTTTACCGGTAATGAAATTAATTTGTTCATCATCCAGTTCGGTATGCATCGGTAACGAAATTACTTCTTTTACCAATTGATTGGTAACCGCAAAATCGGCTTCATTATACCTGTTGTCTGTATAGGCTTTTTGTTTGTGCAAAGGGATTGGGTAATACACTCCGCATGGAATTCCGTTTTCGTTAAGGAATTTCACCAATCCGTCCCGTTTTCCATTGGTAATACGCAATGTGTATTGATGAAAAACGTGGTGATTGTTATCGGCTTCCAGTTTCCCGTTGGCCAGAACCGGTGTAATAATATGTGTGTTGTTTTTTAGTGCATTGGTGTATTTTACGGCAGTTTCTCTTCTTTTTTTGTTATACATATCTAAAAGAGGGAGCTTGGCCCTTAAAACAGCAGCCTGGATAGAGTCTAAACGGGAGTTTACACCCACTACGTCATGATGGTAACGCTCGTACATGCCGTGGTTAACCATTCCGCGGAGCATATGTGCCAAAGCATCGTCGTTAGTAAAAATGGCTCCCCCGTCTCCGTAACAGCCCAGGTTTTTAGAAGGAAAGAAAGAAGTGGCCGCAACATGGCCAATGGCTCCCGATTTTTTGGATGTACCATTCTTAAAGGTATAATCGGCACCTATTCCCTGTGCATTGTCTTCTATAACAAATAGGTTGTGTTCTTCTGCAATTTCCATTACTGAATCCATATTGGCACATTGGCCAAAAAGATGTACCGGAACAATAGCCTTGGTTTTTGGTGTTATTGCTTTTTTGAGCGCTTCTATGTTTATGTTAAAAGTGTCTAGGTCTACATCTACCAAAACGGGCGTAAGCTTAAGCAATGCTATAACTTCTACGGTGGCCGCAAAGGTAAAATCGGCCGTAATTACTTCATCGCCTTGTTCAAGCCCAAGCCCCATCATGGCAATTTGGAGTGCATCGGTGCCATTGGCACAGGGAATAACATGTTTAACCCCTAAATAATCTTCCAGTTCTTTTTGAAAACCATGAACTTCGGGGCCGTTTATAAATGCTGCAGATTCTAAAACTTGGGTTATGGAATTGTTTACTTGTTCTTTTATAAAGCTATATTGACCCTGTAAGTCAACCATCTGTATTTTCTTCATGAAGATCATTCTTAATGTATACAACAAAATTACAAAATAAAGTTACCGTAGCCAATGTATTAACAGAAAGTAACGTATTTTAGCAACAAAAGGAATAAAGTGCTTTTTTTGTACAATATACTGGTTTATATAACGGGATTTTTTTTAAAAATTGCCGCCCTGTTCAATGATAAGTTGAAGCTTTTTGTCGAGGGCCGCAAAATTGTTTTTGATGTATTGACCAAAAACATAAGGGCCGATGATAAAGTAATATGGTTCCATATAGCATCTTTAGGCGAGTTTGAGCAAGGTCTTCCGCTTATTGAGCAAGCCAAAAAGGGTTTTCCGGACCATAAAATCCTGGTTACTTTTTTTTCTCCTTCCGGTTATGAAGTGAAAAAGAATACCCCGGTTGCTCATGTTGTTTGTTACCTTCCGTTGGATACGGCAAGCAATGCAACTAGATTTCTGGAAGCGGTGCGGCCACGATTGGCCATTTTTGTGAAATATGAATTCTGGCCTAATTATCTTTCAGCTTTAAAAAGAAAAAGCATCCCTACTTTATTGGTTTCGGGAATATTCAGGGAAAATCAGGCTTTTTTTCATTGGTATGGAAGTTTTATGAGAAAGTCGCTTCAAACATTCAATCACTTTTTTGTCCAAAATGAAAGCTCCAAGTTACTGTTGGAACATATTGGGTTTGGTAACACAACCGTAAGTGGCGATACCCGTTTTGATAGGGTCGAAGAAATATTACATCGCGACAATACACTTAAGTTCCTTGAAGGGTTTGTAGGCGATAATTTGTGTTTTGTAGCAGGGAGCACGTGGCCCGAAGATGAAAAACTAATTGTTGATTATATAAACAAGGACATAAAAAAAAACATAAAATATATTATTGCCCCGCATACGGTACAGCCTTCATCCATACAAAAGTTACGGGAAAACATCCATAAAAAAACGGTACTGTATTCAGAAAAAGAGGAGAAAAACATATCTGATTACGATGTTTTTATAGTCGATACCATTGGCATACTCACCAAAATATACAGTTATGCAACCATTGCATACGTTGGCGGTGGCATGGGCAGTACAGGTTTACACAATACATTGGAGCCCGCGGTTTTTGGTATTCCCGTAATTATCGGGAAAAACTACAAAGGGTTTGTTGAGGCCGAACAGCTTGTAGCATTGGGCGGGATTTTATCGGTAAGCACAAAAGGTGAATTTTCCAGCACTTTAAACCATCTACTTGAAAACCAGTCTGATTTGTACGATGCAGGACAGAAAAACAAGGCATTTATTAATAAAAATAAGGGGGCAAAGATCCAAATAGGCTATTACATTCGTAAATTACTTGAATGATTTTTACAATATTTTTAATTATGTTAAAAATGTTATGGAATTATTTGTTAACGAATGAAATATATTACTACATTCGTGTTGCAAAATTTAAGTAAATAATTAAACAAAAGAACCATGAAAAAAGTAATTTTAAGTTTAGCTCTAGTATTGGCATTGGGTTTAACAGTAACTTCTTGTAAAGAAACTACTAAAGAAAAAACAGAAGATGCAGTAGAAAGCGCTGCTGATGATGTACAAGATGCTGCCGAAGATACAGGCGCTGCTATTGAAGAAGCTGCCGAGGACACACAGGAAGCTGCTGAAGAAGCAATGGATAACGTTGAAGAAGCTGTAGATACTACTGCTGCTAAAGCTGATCTATAATTAGAACGAACATACTTCTTTGAAGTAAAAGTTATAAAACCCGGTGCACCGCACCGGGTTTTTTTAATCTTGGTAAACTTTTATATAGTCTACCATATATTCCTGCGGAAAAATACCATTGTCAACTTCGGGGCCACCAAAGTTGCCGCCAACGGCCATGTTCACAATTATAAAGGCCGGATTGTCGAAAGGCCAGTTTTTTATTGTTTTATGTGGTGGGGCATAGGTATACACCAATTGGTCATCAACATAAAATTCAATTTTATCATGGGTCCAATGTGCCTTAAAAGTATGAAACCCATCTTCAATATCCTCAAATTTTGTCTTTTTAGAGCTGGCCTTATCGCCATAGGTGTCTGGCACGTGGATGGTCGTGTAAACCATATCGGGTTCTTTGCCTACATATTCAAGAATATCTATTTCGCCGCAACTTGGCCAACCTACTTCATCAATGTTTGCGCCCAGCATCCAAAAAGCGGGCCATATCCCTTGGCCGATAGGCAATTTGGCCCTTGTTTCAATAGATCCGTAAGTAAACTCAAATTTATCTTTAGTGGTAATTCGGGTAGAGGTATAGGAGCTGTCTTCCAACTTTGCCGTAATGGTTAAAAAGCCATCCTTTATTTGGTGGTTTTGTTTGGTATAGATTTGCCTTTCATTGTTTCCCCATCCGCATACATTCGGGCAGCCATTACCAAGTTCAAAATTCCAATTGGTTTCATCTAGAGCGTCCCCGTCAAAATTTTCTTCCCAAACAAGCTTGGGGCCGGTATCTTGTTCTTCATTCTGTTCTTGTTTAGGTTCTTGCTCTTTGTCTTGGGCGTTGGATGTTTTGGAACATGAAAATAACATCAGCAAAATGCCAGTAATTGTAATTAGTTTCATTAAGGTTGGTTTTTTAGATAAGGGTAAAAATAATCATTAAGTTTTCATCTATACTTATTAATGGTGAAATAAATGAAAAAGTGATTATGACCTTTATTTATTATCAAAAATACTGCTAAAATACTGTCTAATTGTCTTTTTAAAGACTATATAATTAAGGATAATTTAATTTTTTGTTAAAAAAGTTGTTTTAAAATTTTGTCAACTAAAACGTTTTAGTTAATTTTCGTGCTTTGTAAACATATAACTAACTTAACTTAAACCTGAAAAATGAATGAAATTACTAAATCGATTTAGTAAAATTACCTATCTATCAGAGATAGTATTTACACAAACAGAACTACAAAAGAATCTATTACTGAGAACAGTAAGTACTTTAATGATTCTTATGACCTTTACCAACCCGCTTTTTGCTTTTCAACAACAAGAAGGTAAAATTGAAATAGAAGGAGTTGTTTACGACGATGCTGGAATGCCATTACCAGGTGCTTCTGTTATGGAAAAGAATACCACAAATGGGGTGCAAACCGACTTTGATGGTAAATACACCATAGCGGTCGATTCTGAAAGTGCTATTTTAATTTTCTCCTATGTCGGGATGAAATCTCAAGAAATAGTTGTTGGGGGCCAAACCGCTATTAAAGTAACACTGCAAAACGATTTACAGTCGCTAGACGAAGTTGTGCTTGTGGGGTATGGCAAACAAAAGAAAATTAGCGTTGTTGGGGCACAATCCACAATAGAGGCCAAAGACTTGGAGCAGCCAGTGGCTAATATTGGTACCATGTTGGCCGGAAGGGTCGCCGGGTTAACCGGAGTTCAACGCGATGGATTACCGGGCTACGATGGTGCAGACATCTGGATAAGGGGTATTTCTACCTTTGGTAACTCGAACCCATTGATTTTAGTAGATGGTGTTGAACGTTCGCTAGATAATCTAGACCCTCGGGACATTGCTTCATTTTCCATCCTGAAAGATGCTTCTGCAACTGCCGTATATGGTATTAGAGGAGCAAACGGTGTTATTTTGATTGAAACCAAGCGAGGTGAAATAGGAAAACCCGAGGTTTCTATTGATTATAATGAAGGGTTTACTTTCTTTACAAGATTGCCAGATCTTGCTAATGGCGAAACGTACATGCGTTTGGCAAACGAAGCATTAACCACAAGGGGGCAAGAGCCTAAATATGCCGAAGATTACATTCAAAATACCGTAAATAATGAGGATCAGTTTTTATATCCGGATGTAGATTGGATGGATGCCGTATTTAAAGATTACGGTAGGAATAGAAGGGCATCGGTAAATGTAACCGGTGGTGCAGAAGATGCATTGTACTACGTGTCTCTTGGATATTATGACGAAACAGGCCTTTTTATAACCGATGGCCTGGAAAGCTATAATTCGGATACACGGTTTAAGCGCTACAACTTTACCTCTAATTTAACTTTAGACATTACCAAAACCACAAAGGTTAACATAGGAATTCAAGGATATTTATCAGAAGGAACCTATCCGGGAGCGGGTGTCGGTTCGGTTTTTAGTGCCGCCATGGAAGCACCCCCAGTTGAGTATCCTATACTTTATCCCGGAGGCTATGTCCCCGGGAAAAGTTCTAATGGTGGCCTGCGTAACCCTTATGCGGATGTTGCCAGAAGGGGGTATCAAAATGAAAACAAAAATCAGATGTATTCAAATTTAAGGGTAACCCAAGAACTTAGTTTCTTAACAAAAGGATTGTCTTGGACAGGGATGTTTGCTTTTGATACCTATAACGAGCAGTTTATAAACAGAAGCAAACGCGAAAGCACTTATTTTGTTGATCAAAACTTTCCGTATACAGAAGATGGTGCTTTACTATTGAACGAAACCTTTACAGGGCAAAACTTTTTAGGATATGGCAATAGTAATGGAGGGAATAGAAGGTTTTACCTGGAAACTTCCTTTAATTACGACCGTACTTTTGATAAGCATCGTTTTGGAGGTTTACTGCTTTTTAACAGGACCGATTATGTAGATGCATTTGCTGATAATTTCACGGCTTCAATTCCATATAGAAATCAAGGATTGGCAGGTAGGATTACCTATAGCTATGATGATAGATATTTTGTTGAGGTCAATGCCGGTTACAATGGATCCGAGAATTTTGCACCTTCAAACAGGTATGGATTCTTTCCTTCATTTGCAGCTGGCTGGATTATTTCCAACGAAGATTTTTTTGAGCCTTTATCAGGGGTTATCGATTATTTAAAAATTCGGTATTCTGATGGTAAAGTTGGATCTGCAACTACTAATAACGACAATGATAGGTTTTTATACATAAGTAGGGTAGAACAAAACGACGACTGGGGTTTTGATTTTGGAGAAAGTCCGCAGTTTACTACTGGAATCCGGGAAACCTATTATGGGGTAGATGTTACTTGGGCAGAAGCCAGAAAACAAGATTTAGGAATAGAATTGAATGTATTGGACAATAGCGTTCAAATTATTTTTGATGTATTTAAAGAATATACAAAGGGCGCTTTCTTGCAAAGAGGGGATTTGCCAAATTATATCGGTCTTTATTCCGACCCTTATGGAAACTTAGGAATTGTTGAAAACAAAGGTTTTGACGGTTCTCTGAACTACAGAAAATCCTTTGGAGAATTAAACGTGGGAATAAGGGGGAACTTTTCTTATAACCGAAATGAAATTATTGAAAATGGGCAGCCGCAACAGTTATACGAATGGCAAGATAAAAGAGGAACTCCACTGCTGGCAAACTTTGGGTATGTGGCAGAACGCCTGTATACACTAGAAGACGATACTGATGGCGATGGGTTTATTACCCCAGACGATGGGCCTTTCCCTACACAATTCGGGCAAATAATGCCGGGGGATATCAAGTACGAAGACTTGAACAACGATGGAAAAATAGACTCGTATGATCAAAAAGAAATTGGCCAGGGCGATGTGCCTGCACTTACCTATGGATTTGGGATAACCGCCGATTATAAAGGTTTTGATATAAGCCTGTTTTTTCAAGGTCAAAACGAAGCCGACAGAATGATTGGCGGAAGTGGAATCCAACCGTTTGTTGGCGGTGGAGGTACCGGAAACCTATATACGGTTGCCGAAGATAGATGGACCCCGGAAAACAACAATCCACATGCACTTTATCCTAGATTGTCATACGGAGATACGGGATTGGGGCAAAATAACAATACGCAAGGAAGTACATGGTGGCTAAGGGAAATTAACTTTTTAAGACTCAAAACAGCCGAAATTGGCTATACGCTTCCAAAAAATATTTCCGATAAGTTAAGCTTGGGGAATACGAGATTCTACGTTCGTGGAACAAACTTATTTACCATTAGCGATTTTGACCTTTGGGATCCTGAACTAAATACAGGCAATGGAGGGGTTTACCCCAATATTTCTGTAGTATCAATGGGTGTTAATGTTTTATTTTAGAAATGAAGATTATGAAAGTATTACAACATAAAAATTTAATGATAAAGAGAGTACTGTACACCTTTTTGGTTTTATCGGTATTTTCATGTAACGATGACTTTTTGGATCAAGTGCCGGACGATCGGTTAACTTTTGATCAAACCTTCTCAGAGAGGAGTACTGTTGAACAATATTTAGCAGCAATATACGACCAGATTCCAAGTGAATTGGATCAAAGGTATACGGCAAATAATTCAGGACCATGGATTGGCGGTTCCGATGAAGCCGAGTATGTATGGTCTTTTCACTTAGGAAATGCATTGAACATTGGCGATTGGAACCCAACAACAGGGCATGTAAGTACACTGTGGTCCAACTTTTACAGGGCTATTAGATCATCGTCTACATTTATTCAAAACATAGATAAATGTCAGGATTGCCCCCCCGAAATTTCAAATAGATTGGTAGCCGAAGCCAGAGTGCTCCGTGCTTACTTTTATTACAATTTAATTCGACTCTATGGTCCGGTGCTACTCATGGGAGACGAGCCAATTGAACCAGATGCAGACCTTAATGAATTAGGGCTGCGTAGAAATACAATGGGAGAATGCGTGAATTATATTATTAGCGAATTGGATGCAGGTGGCGAAGCTTTGGCAGACGAAGCCTTTAAAGGAGATAGGGCCGGAAGGATGAGTAAGCCTTTTGCAATGGCAATAAAAGAAAAAGTATTATTGTTTTATGCAAGTCCACTTTTTAATGGTAATAAAGATTATGCCGATTTGGTGAATGCTGAAGGAGAAGCATTGATACCCCAGACATACGATGTTAACAAATGGAAATTAGCAGCAGATGCAGCAAAACAATTTATTAACGAGTATGTTCCTAACACATACAATCTATACAAGGTATATGACGATAACGGAGATTACAACCCATATCTGTCAACCAGAAATGTAATGTACGATGATTACAATGAAGAAATGATATATGCAAGACCAAGAGGAGGGATTGCATATCATTACGATGTAACACCATATCATTTAGGATATCCTACAGAAGTAAGGGGAGCCGGAGGGTTAAGTGTTACCCAAGAAATGGTAGATGCATATTTTATGTCAAATGGGCGTTCAATTGACGATCCAGAATCTGGATATGTTACCGAAGGTTTTTCAGATTTTCAAGCACCTTTCGATTTTGAATCCAGGGCCACTTTTAACCAATGGGTAAATAGAGAGCCCCGTTTTTATGTAGGGGTAACCTATAATAATAGTTTATGGATCAATAGAAATTTCGGGAATGTTATTACCACCACTTGGTATGGTGGGAATTCTGGAAGGCAAGCCGGTGCCAACGATTATCCGCCAACAGGGTATATAGTAAGAAAAAATGTTCCGCCAAGAGACTGGAGGAATACCGAACGGAGCATCCCGATGTTACGGTTGGCCGAACTCTATCTGGATTATGCAGAAGCCCTTAATGAATACGATCCTGGAAACTCAGACATATTACTTTATTTAAATTTGATACGGGAAAGAGCAGGAATTCCAACATATGGATCAGATGCACTTGCGGCACCAAGCGGTCAAGAGGCCATGAGAGAAGCCATTCATAAAGAACGTAGGATAGAACTAGCCTTTGAAAGTGTACGTTATTTTGATGCCAGACGCTGGAAAATTGCCGAAGATGCTTTTGCAGGCCCGTTTCATTCAATGGATATAAATGCAAGGGAAGAAGCCGATTTTTACAATAAAATCATTTTTGAAGAGCGTGTATTTGAAAAACGCCATTACCTGTGGCCAATACCTCAGGACGAGCTTAATAGCAATACAAGTTTACAGCAAAACACAGGATGGTAAAAAAACGATAAAATGAAGATTGTTAAAATAATAACATACATAGGTATTGCATTGGCATTGATCCCTCTTTTGGGGCATGCACAAAAAAGTAAAATAGAAATTTTATATGTAAACCAGGATAAAACCTTGGGCAACGATTTGGAATTACAGTTCAAGGAAATAATAAATACCGTGTATCCCAAGCTTCTAAAAAAGTTCAACCCAAAAGCAACAAAATCTTTTGAGGTCGAAATAGATACGGCATACAAAGGCGTTGCATATGCCTCAGACAATAAAATTGTGGTAAGTGCAGACTGGATGCATAAAAAGCCAAACGATGTTGATCTAATGACACACGAAATAATGCACTTAATTCAAGCATACCCCAACAATAGTGGCCCATCGTGGTTAACAGAGGGAATAGCAGATTATGTGCGTGCTGTTTATGGGTTAAATAATAAAGCTGCAAATTGGTCTTTGCCCAAGTTTGACAAATCGCAAAACTATACAAATAGTTATAGGGTAACGGCGCGGTTTTTACTTTGGGTCGAGAAAAATCATGACAAAAGAATTGTAAAAAAATTAGATAAACATCTAAGAAGCCATACATATTCTGAAAGCCTATGGGAAAAATACACAGGGTTGGGATTAAATCAATTATGGGAGCAATATGCCAAAGACCCTATAATTTGAATAAACGATTAAAAAAAGACAAATGAAAAATATTTTATATAAAACTAGTTTTGTTGTAGTATTCATTACTGTCATGTTGGTTTCTTGCAACCAAGACGATGCTTTTTCACTGGATGGTTATCCAGACTCCGTTATCAACGACGATCCGCCGGGAGCCCCACCAAGGGGAATAACCGAAAATTGGAATGACCATTCCGCAGAACTCAATAGAAAGTACTTCGATTCTTACATAGCCACTTATTACGGAGATGAAGTAGATAGGGAAATGACCTGGCCTTATGCTTATTTAAGTGATTCCTGGCAACATATACTCAGTAAATATGGGCAATTTGGAAATGAAAGCGCCCGATTGTATGCGGCCATACATCAGGATCTGGACTCCGACCCATATTTTAGTACTTATTTTAACGAAGAAACTTCCTTTAGGAGTTTGATAGATTTTTCTGTTAAAGGAATCGAGATGTCCCCGACAAATCTTGACGTTCCTACTTCATTGCTGAGCGAAATCGTGGAAAATTCTTCATATGAAACCTTAGGCTCGCCTGCACATGCTGTTTGGCAGGATAAATTTTCAGAAATCTTCCGGTACGATATATATACTTCTTTAGAATTAACCGATGATGCTTCACGTATATACGATACATCCATAAACAGTGCAAGCACATTTCCTTCACCAGACACATATTGGTTTAGGGATTGGTTTTATCCACTATACGAAACATATAATGGAACAGTAGTCTTCAATAATTTTTTCAAAGTATTGTCGCAATACTATAAAAAAAGCGGAGAAGCATATGATGGAGATATGAACATGGGAGAATTTGTTCATTTTTTTAGCGGTGCTACCGGGGATGACTTACAGCCAATGGCAGAAAATGCCTTCGGGTGGACAGACGAGTGGGAGCAGGAATTATTGCAAGCCAGGACAGATTACCCGAACCTAAATTATCCATTCGACCCTACTTCAAAATTGGTAGACTTAACCACCGATGCAACACTTACCGTAAGCAAAGATAATGGAGACGGACCAGAAGGAGGAGAAGGGTCTTTAAAATTGGTCGATAACGATATCTATACCAAGTTTTTGGTAGGAGGGCTGCCTTCAGATTTTGAATTATGGTTGCAGCAAGAACTGTCTTCGCAACAGGTGGTAAATAGATATACATTGACATCGGGGAACGATGCGCCCGAAAGAGACCCAATCGATTGGGAGCTTCAAGCTTCGAACGATGGATCTACTTGGACTACTTTAGACACTAGATCTGGAGAATCATTTTCAAATAGAAACCAAACAAGGGAATTTGTTGTAGAAAACGAAGATGCCTATCTGTATTATCGTTTGTTCATAACTAAAAACGGAGGGAGTGATGCTGTTCAAATAAGTGAGTGGAGATTACTGAGTTTGGAAATGATCGATCCATCTGCTCCAATAGATGTTACCATAAATGCAACACTTAATGTTAGCAATGAGAACGCTAATGGCGCCGAAGGGGCAGAAGGTTCCTTAAAACTTATTGATGATAATGCCAATACCAAATATCTAGCAAGTTATTCTTCTGACTTTTGGTTGCAACAGGAACTAACCAGAGAAAGAACAGTTACTCAATATACATTAACTTCCGGGAACGATGCACCGGATAGGGATCCTGTAGACTGGGAACTGCTAGGTTCTATGGACGGAAACACATGGGACGTTTTAGGTTCTAGAAATGGGGAAGTATTTAGTGAGCGAAACCAAACAAGAACGTTCATGGTATCCAATACAACACCTTATTTGTATTATAGAATAAACATTACCGCAAATAATGGGAGTGATGCACTTCAATTAAGCGAGTGGAGGTTGTTTGAATAAATTTAAAGCATCAATTTTGTAGTTAGTAGAAGGCAACCCTGTATAAAAAATAAATATGCGGGTTGCCTTTATGTACTTTTTCTATGAATACAATAGCTATATGGGGAATCTCTTTTTGATATAAAAAGTTACAATTGTCCGCTATAGGCCATATCATAATGTTTGGTTTCGTTATAAAAATCGAGAAGACCGCACATTCTGATTGATTACAGATGTTATAAAAGATTTTCTGAATGCAGAATCATAAAAAGTCAAAAACACTTTTAATAATTAAAACCTTTTAATACTTTTAGCAGATACTTTAATTTGAATAATAATCCGAAATAAAACTAAAACGTTTTAGCAATTATATGAATTTACGGTTCATATAAAACTAAAAACGTTTTAATTGAAGATGAAGCTTATAAACCACCTAATACAAACTAAAATGAAAATTTACAGAACGTTCCTTATGTCAACTTTGGCCATGCCTTTTTTGATGGCCTCGTGCAATCAATCAAAAGAGGCAAAGAACCAGGAAGCAACGACTGAAAAAGATACCCTAAAAGAAAAAACCGTTTTTCAAACGGGAAGTGGCTGGATGCCGGAAATAGATGTACGTTCAGACGTGGCAATTGTTTATGGGGTAAACGGGAATCCATCAGATAAATCTAAACTCAATAGTTTCCAGAACCGTGTAAAGTCATGGAGGGAACACGGCTACCAAACACATTTCATGACCGGGATTGCTTGGGGGTCTTATCAGGATTATTTTTTGGGAAACTGGGATGGAAAACCTCACTTTGACGAGGGGCAGGTAGAAAAAGATGGCGATACCATTTGGCATGGGCGAAACGTACCTTATATTGTGCCAACGGCTTCGTATTTAAATTATTTCAAAAAAGAAATTATAAAAACCGTTATAGATGCCGGAATTACTTCTATTTATTTGGAAGAACCAGAATTTTGGGCCCGTGGCGGTTACAGCGATGCATTTAAAAGAGAATGGGAAAAATTTTACGGCTTTCCATGGCGCCCACAAGATGCTTCTCCCGAAAACACATGGCTTGCCAATAAATTAAAATACCAATTGTATTACAACGCCATTAAAGAAGCGTCCGCTTATGCCAAGGCCTATGGAAAGGAGAAGGGATATGATAACGTAAAAATATACATACCAACGCATTCACTGGTAAACTATTCTTCATGGATGATTGTAAGCCCGGAAGCAAGCTTGGCTTCGTTGCCGGATGTAAATGGGTATATAGCGCAAGTTTGGACGGGGACTTCAAGAGAGGCAACTTTTTATAATGGCAAGGTAAAAGAGCGTACTTTCGAAAATGCGTTCTTAGAATACGGTTCCATGGTTTCCATGACGGCGCCCACCGGAAGAAAAATGTATTTTTTAACAGACCCGATAGAAGATAGAAGAAAAACATGGGACGATTATAAAAAAAATTACCAGGCCACTTTTGTTGCCAAACTTTTGCATCCTTCGGTGGCAAATTACGAGGTAATGCCATGGCCGGAACGTATTTACACCAAACCATATCAAGTAGCAGGTACCGATGAAAAGGTTTTGATCCCGGGCCACTATGCCACGCAAATGCAAATCATGATCAATGCACTGAACGATATCCCTTCTTCAGAAAATAAAGTAAGCGGAAATAACGAAATTGGTGTGCTAATGGGGAATTCGTTAATGTTTCAACGGTTCCCTACACACGACGGTTTTGAAGATCCGCGATTTTCCAATTTTTACGGACAAACATTACCCTTGTTAAAAAGAGGCATTCCCGTACAAACGGTACATATGGAAAATTTGGATTACGAAGAAACACTCAAGCATATAAAAGTCTTGGTGATGAGTTATTCCAATATGAAGCCTACCTCGCCCAAAGTGCATAAGCAAATAGCAAAATGGGTAAAAAATGGTGGGGTACTTGTCTATGTGGGGGCCGATAACGATCCGTATCAAAAAGTAATGGAATGGTGGAACCAAGATACGTATGCTTATGAGAAGCCATCGCTTCATTTATTCGAACAGATGGATATAAAAGCTCCTTCAGAAGGAAATAGTTACACTTTTGGGAAAGGGTTTGTTCATCTTATAAAAGAAAATCCAAAAGAATTTGTATTGAATACCGATGCCGATCAACATTATGTGGACATCGTTAAAAAGGCATATGAAGAAGAGGCCAAAGCCGGAAAAATAATTTTTAAAAACAGCTTTCTTTTGTCCAGGGGATATTTTGATGTGGCTGCGGTACTCGACGAAAGCGTGAATGCTGAAAGCTTGACGGTAAACGGACCGGTAATAGATTTGTTTGACCCAGAATTGCCGGTATTGAAACAAAAAACCATAAAACCGGGAGCGCAGAGTTTGTTAATCAATTTGAATAGGGTAGAAGATAAAAAAACACCAAAAGTTTTGGCGACCGCTGCAAGGGTATACAACGAACAAGTAGATGGTAATGAGTATAGATTTACATGCAAAAGTCCGAAAAACACCAAAAATGCCATGCGGATATTGTTGCCAAAAGTGCCTGAAAAAATTACGGTAACTAAGGTAGAAGGCGCAGAGGAATTAAAATATACAAGCAATTGGGATGCAACTTCACATACGTTGTTGTTGAAATTTGAAAATTTCCCGAATGGTGTCGAGGTACAAGTAGAATGGTAAAAAGGATAATCTAAATAAGTAACCTATTAAAAAAATAATGAGAATCAAAATATTACTATTGGGGGCCTTAATTATAAGCATCCACATTAGTGCGCAAAAAGTAGATTTAAACAAAGATTTAACCTCGTATGTAAATACTTTGCAAGGAACCAATTCTAAATTCGAGCTTACACGCGGGAATACCTATCCAACTACGGCATTGCCCTTCGCAATGAACACATGGACACCGCAAACGGGAGAAAATGGAGACGGTTGGAAATATCAATACTTTAAAGATGCCATTCGCGGCTTTCAACAAGCACACCAATGTAGCTCATGGTCAAACGATTATGCGGTATTTTCTTTAATGCCAATAACAGGAAAATTAGTGTTGAACGATAAAGAAAGGGCGGCAAAATTTAGCCATGATAACGAAATAGCAAAGCCTCATTATTACAAAGTTGAATTTGACAATGAAATAACAACCGAGATGTCTCCCACCGAAAGAGGAGTGCACATTAGGTTTTCGTTCCCTAAAAGTGAAGAAGCTTTTGTGGTTATCGATGGTTATACGGGAACGAGCAGTATAGAGATCGATCAAAAAAACAAAAGAATAACAGGTTATGTAAGAAACGGCCGGGGAATGCACAGGGTAAAAGGATTTAAAAATTATTTTACCATGGAGTTCGATAAACCCTTTCAGGCCATAGGAACATGGGAAAACAGAAACGGAAATAAAAAAGAAAACAACACTTTTGACGAAGGGGAAGGAATAGGCGCTTACATAAAGTTTAAACCGGGACAAACAATACAGGTAAAAGTGGCTTCTTCCTACATTAGTCCAGAACAAGCACAATTAAACCTAGAAAATGAGCTGGGAAAATATAAAAAGCTAGAACAAACTACCAATGCGGCAAAAAATGTTTGGAATAAACATTTAAGCAAGATTTTGGTTGAAGGAGGAACAGAAGAACAGCTAAAAACTTTTTACTCTTGTTTTTTTAGGGCCAGTTTGTTTTCCAGAAAATTTTATGAGATAAATAAAGACGGAAACCCATATTATTATAGCCCATACGATGGAAAGGTACACAATGGTTATATGTATACAGATACTGGTTTTTGGGATACGTTTAGGGCCCAATTTCCTTTAAATGCCATGCTGTACCCGGAGATGCATGGCAGGTATGTGTCTGCGCTGCTCGATGCTTATGAACAATGCGGGTGGTTGCCGTCTTGGTCTTTCCCAAGTGAAGCCGGAAGTATGATTGGAAACCACGCTATTTCATTATTGGCCGATGCTTGGGTAAAAGGAATACAGACCTTCGACCCTGAAAAGGCATTAGAGGCCTATTACCACGAAGCAACAAATAAAGGGCCTTGGGGGCCTGCAAATGGCAGGGAAGGTTGGAAAGAATATTTCACATTAGGGTATGTTCCATATCCAAAATATAGAGAGGCAACAGCCAAGACATTAGAATATGCTTACGACGATTTTTGCGCATATACATTAGCCAAAACAACCGGGAACAAGTTCTACGAAAAAGTTTTTGAGAGGCAGCTTTACAATTATAAAAATGTGTACAGCAAAAAAGTAGGTTTTATGCGGGGCAAAGACATACATGGGGAATGGCTTGAAAATTTCGATCCTTACGAATGGGGCGGCCCTTATACCGAAGGAAATGCATGGCATTATGTATGGTCTGTTTTTCAGGATCCAAAAGGGTTGATCGATCTTATGGGCGGTAACGAAAACTTTAACAAAAAAATGGATTCTGTATTTACGGTATCCAATAAGGTAAATGTAGGCACATATGGTGGGAAGATACATGAAATGACCGAAATGCAAATGGCCAACATGGGGCAGTATGCACATGGAAATCAACCTATACAGCACATGATATACCTCTACAATTATTCAGAACAGCCCTGGAAAGCACAAGCAAGAGCTAGAGAAGTAATGGAAAAACTATACAATTCCACAGAGAATGGCTATCCCGGCGATGAGGACCAAGGACAAACATCGTCGTGGTATGTGTTGAGTGCCTTGGGGATGTATAGTGTTTGCCCGGGGACAAATCAATACAACATAGGAAGTCCGGTTTTTGAAAAGGCCACCATATCACTGGAAAACGGAAAGCAATTTGTTATAAAAGCACAGAACAACAACCAATCTAATATATATATCCAATCGGCCACTTTAAATGGTGAAGATTATAGCAAAAACTATATTGAATACCAAGATATTTTAGATGGCGGGGAGTTGAATTTTATCATGGATAACGAGCCCAATAAACAAAAAGGAATACAAGAAAGCGATAAGCCTTATTCTTTATCTGCTCAATGAAAAAAATATTAAAAAGAAATAAATATACTATCAGAATGAATTCGTCTAAAATTCATGCAACAGCATCAGGCCTTATAATTTTTATTGCACTAAGCGTTATTGGTTGTGCTAATATTTCACAGGGGCTTCAAAAGGATAAATTGTACACCTTTCAAAATTCATCAGGTTTGGTTCTAGGAAATGGAGGAGACACTAAAAACCAAAGCAATCTGTTTCTGGAATCGGCAATAAAAGAAGAGAAAGGGCAAGCCTGGGAAATAACCCCGCTGGAAAATGGCTATGTTAATATATCCAACCCTTTTACGGGGAAAAGCATAGACAACTCCAATAAAGCCTCAGGAATAGGTAATCCGGTAATACAATGGAACACAGAATTAGGGAATGCAAACCAGCAATGGCAATTAAAAAAACTTGAAAATGGAAATTATTACATAATCCATAAAAACAGTGCCATGTACCTTGGTTTTGAAGAAGACAAGACTGGTGGCAAGGTTATGCAATTATCAGGTACAAAACAAGAATGGACATTACTTCCAGCTACGCTTAAAGCACCCAAACCACAACCCGAGCGAGGTAAGAACGAGTGGGAAAACGAAACCATTTTTGCTGTAAATAAAGAGCCGGGACATGCAACGTATATTCCGTATCCCTCATTAAATGCTTTAAAAGAAGATGCATATTTTGACAAGCCTTGGTTAGAACCAAATTCTTCATGGTACCAATCGCTCAACGGGATATGGAAATTTAAGTGGGTAAAAAATGCATCAGAGCGCCCAACCGATTTTTACAAAAATGCTTACAGTGTTTCTTCATGGGAAGAAATCCCTGTTCCTTCTTGTTGGGAAATGAAGGGGTATGGAACCCCAATATATACTAACATTACATATCCGTTTTTAAACAATCCGCCGTTTATTCAACCGCAGGAAGGTTACACCAACGAAATTGAAACGGACCCCGTAGGCTCTTATAGGCGTGACTTTATAATTCCTGAAGATTGGGGGGATAAAACGGTTTTTGTTCATTTTAATGGAGTTTATAGCGGTTTTTTTATTTGGGTAAACGGAAAAAAAGTCGGGTATAGCCAAGGCGCAAACAATGTAGCGGAGTTTAACCTTACCAAATATGTAAAACCCGGTAAAAATACAATTGCCGTTCAAGTTTTTAGATGGACAGACGGGAGTTATCTTGAAGATCAAGATATGTTTCGGATGAGCGGGATACATAAAGATGTTTATTTGTTTGCCACACCAAAGCTTCATATAAGAGATTTTTCTTTAAAAGCAGATTTTTTAACGGAGGATTTGGGTGAGGTGAATTTTAAAGCCGATTACTGGATAGCCAATCATGGCAAAAAACAAGAAACAGACTACACGGTAGAGTTATCTTTATTAGATGAAACAGGCAAGGAAGTTTTGCAGGGGTCAAAAAAAATCAGTCCGATAAAAAGAAGGAAAGAGCAACACATGGAACTTCAGCAAAAATTAAAAAAACCAAATCTTTGGTCTGCTGAAAATCCTTATTTATATACCGCTGTAATGTCATTAAAGAATAAGCAGGGAGAAATAGTTGAAACATTTTCGTCAAAATTCGGATTCAGGAAAATAGAGATAAAACAAAAACGGGTATTTATCAATAATGAACAGGTGTTTTTTAAAGGCACAAATAGGCACGAAACACATCCGGAGTTTGGGCGCACGGTTCCTGTGGAAACCATCATTAAAGATGTTACCATGATGAAACGGCACAATATCAATACCATACGTACCAGCCATTACCCCAACCAACCCAAAAGTTATGCACTTTACGATTATTACGGGCTTTATATCATGGATGAAGCCGATATTGAAGACCATGGAAACCATAGCATAAGCGATAAAATTTCCTGGTTGCCGGCATTCAAAGACCGTGTTGGTAGAATGATAGCGCGCGACAAAAACCACCCTTCCGTTATTTTTTGGTCGATGGGGAATGAAGGCGGTAATGGCAGGAACTTTGATTCTATTGCCAATATGACCAGAAAAATGGATGCATCCCGCCCTGTACATTATGAAGGGCGAAACGAATCGGCAGATATCGATAGCCATATGTACCCCAGCTTGGAAAGTATGGCAAATTTTGACCAAAACAATGCCGATAAGCCCTATTTTCTTTGTGAATATGCGCATGCCATGGGAAATGCCATGGGGAATTTAGTTGAATATTGGGATTATATTGAAAATCATTCCGATAGAATGATCGGTGGCTGTATCTGGGATTGGGTAGACCAAGGAATCAACAGGCCCATACCAATGGGTGGAAATAGCAATTCCCTATTGGAGAGAACATCTACAAAAGGAAATGTACCTACGGCCTATCAAAAGGTAAACAGTGGTTTAGACCCTAAAAAAGTATTTTATTATGGCGGGGATTTTGGAGATAAACCCAACGATCTGGATTTTTGCAACAACGGACTTACCACTCCGGACCGTCGTGAAACGGCCAAACTGAAAGAAGTGAAAAAGGTTTATCAATATATAAAAATAAGGCCGGGAGCGATTAAAAAAGGAGAAGTGAAGATTGAGAACAAATATGATTTTACAAACCTAAATGCCTTTAACGTTTCTTGGGAAGTGCTAGAAGATGGCCAAGTTACCGTCTCCGGCAAGTTACCGTCTATCGACTTAGAACCTAACCAAGAAGGGATTATCCATATTCCATTTAAAACCGATTTTAAACCAGCTTCAGAATATTTTTTGAATATCTATTTTTCACTTAAAGAAAAAAATAACTGGGCAGATAAAGGCTATGTAATCGCAGAGGAACAGTTGATATTGTCGCAAGGAATTGATGCTAAAAACGATAAACTTAGTGCTTCGGAAGAATTAATAGTCAATACATCAAATTCACATTTAATTGTAAAAGGAGCAAATTTTACCGCATCGATTAATACCAGCGAGGGAATATTGGATGCTTTGGCATATAATGGCGATGAGGTAATTTTTAATGGCGAAGGGTTAAAATTGAATTGGTACCGAAGTATTAGTAATGATAAATATACCGATCAAAAATACTATGAAACAACGTACCATCTGGAAAAGTTTGATTATGAAGTGTCTAAAAACAAAAAAACGGTTAAAGTTCGCTGTGAAGCATATGCACAAATAGCAAATAGCAAAGCAACCAAAATTCCTTACAAAGTAGTTTATACTATTGCAAATAATGGAAATATAACCGTAGACGGAACTTTTGAGACACCTTCTGAGGATGAAATAATACATCGCATAGGATTGCAAATGCAAGTAAACCCAACATTTAAAACTGTAAAATGGTATGGTCGGGGCCCTCATGAGAATTATCAGGACAGAAAGAGCAGTGCCTTTTTTGGAATATACGAAAGTACCGTAGACAAAATGGCTTCAGAAAACTATTTAAGGGCGCAAAGCATGGGGAATAGAGAAGAAGCCAGATGGCTTAAAATGGAAAACGCAGCAGGAAACGGATTTAAAGTAATAGCTAACAATAAATTGTCTTTTAGTGCTTTGCATTATAAAGACTCCGAACTTTGGAAAGCCAAACATAATTTTGCATTAAGCACAATTAAAAAGGCGCAAACTTATTTAAACCTGGATTGTCTACAAGAAGGAGTTGGAAATGCCAGTTGTGGCCCCATAACACTAGAGAAATATAGAATCCCTTCAAGTACTCAATTAAGTTATTCTTTTACAATTCAACCTTTGGATGTAGAATAGGTTGTGGATGGATATTAAAACAAAAGGAAGCCGTCTCATTTCACAGAATGGGGCGGTTTTTTAATTTGGTGTCTTTGACCTCTTAATTTTCTATTTTGGTGAAGGGATAAATTTTCCAAGTGGCCCTATGCCGCTTTTTTGCGCATA
>NZ_JAQSVC010000003.1 GCF_029603165.1 Galbibacter pacificus | reverse complement strand
TATAAGCCTCTCAATTTTAGTTTACAGCTAAACTATACCACAAAATAAAAGCCCTTTTAAGGGCTTATTTGGATCTTGTATTTATACAATTAATAGGTTGTGCAACGGTTACCGTTGTTAGGCACAGTTTTTTATCCGCTTAAATATTTCGTGAATATGTGTTTCGGTCAAAAATTGATTTGGATTTTCATTAATTTCTTTAATTGATAAATCTAAAAAATCATTCAAATTATCTGCTAAAACAACCATTTTTTCTTCGTCACGACCGTAAATAATAATTTGTCCCTTAGTTCCATTCTTATCTGGGTCAAGGTCAAACCCTATAAAATTCCCACCATAATCTGAGAACATCGGCAACCATTTATAATGAAAATATTTTTTTCGAATACTATCATCTGGACAAGATGAAAAGTCAATCTTATCTTCCCAAACATAATCTTTTCTCTCAACGATGTATTTTCTATTTGGAAACAACACAAATTCTAAGCTGTCCCAATTGTAGTTTTTCTCTTCGAGTTTGTGTATTTCTTTTCCAAGAGCAAACATTTTATCTCTAAAGTTTTCTTTCAAATTATAATTCTTTTTGTCTCCATTTTCATATTCAACTTTAATTCCGCTGTAAGATTGATTTGAGCAGTCAAATTTTGCTTTAATCCATTTTTTAGAAAAAAGACCAAATTTCTTTTTGTTCGGAATAGATTTTAAATACAAATCAGAAATTTCGTCAAGAATTTTTTTCGAAGTTTTAGTATCAATAATTTTTCGTTCAGCAGGTTTTAATAGACTTATTGAAAACTCAAGTTCTAATTTTATCTTTTCTGTTGAGATAAATTGAAGACCAAATAATATTCCGCTGTTCTCGCCATTTTCTCCGTTTATTTTAGAATAAACTTCAATGAATTCATTTGGCAATTTTTCGTCAATCATTTCTTCGATAGCAGAAAAGTCATTTTCCCCACTTTCGTGATTAATTTGGTTCGTATCTCGGCTATCATTTTTAGATGTCCAATTGGCGATATGTTCAATTTTCTCTATAATGTTCATAGTTTGCCTTAAATTGTGCCTAACAATTGTATATAGTTACCTTGGTAACTATATTTCTATTATGGGAACTAAGATAATAAATCTTTTACGTTCATAAAGGTATTGGTAGCCACATGTGTATATATCTCTGTGGTCTTAGACGAATTATGACCCAATAATATTTGAATATGTCGTAAGCTTGTTCCATTTTCCAATAAATGGGTTGCAAAGCTGTGGCGTAACATATGGGGGCTAACCCTTTCTTTTATTCCAGCCCTTTTGCCTGCTTTATAAACAATTTTTAACACACTTGAGGGACTGTATCTTTTACCAGGTTCAGGCCCTTCAAATAAATATTTCTTTGGTAAATAGGCTTTGTAATATACCCTGAGATCATCTAAAACACTCTTACTAAGTATGGTCATCCTGTCTTTATTGTTTTTAGACTGTCTAATTTTGATCGACATTCTTTTACTGTCGATGTCGGACAGTTTTAAGTTTAATAATTCACTTCTCCTAAGCCCTGACGCATACAATAGTCCCAGTATACAGCGATGCTTTATATTCTTTGTGTTGTTTATTATTGCCATTGCGTCCTGTTTTGACAATACCTTAGGTAATTTATGCTCTTTTCTAGGCCTTTCTATGGCATAAAACCTATTAGGCATACCAAGGACCACTTCATAGTAGAACTTTATGGCATTAATGGCCTGATTAATATACGAATTAGAGCGTTTTTCCTGAACCAGTTTTTGCAGGTAATCCCTAACATCATTTTCATTTAAAGCAACTAAATCTTCATTCTTATAATAATTAATAAAAGCCTCAAAAGATTTCACGTAATTTTTAACAGTACTATTTGCATATTTTTTAAGTTCTAACTTTTTGAGATAATCCTCGGGACATGGTCTGAACCCTTCCCGGTATGTACGCTTTCTAAACCAATTTACATCCACGCTTTCTGAGGTGTCCTTTAAGGGGCTGTCCCGAAAGAAATAATTCCCATTAACCCATACAATCCCTTTAAACCTTTCGAAAATTAAATTTAGGGTCGGTTTGTTGTTGGGGATATAGTATAGATTGTACTGATTGCTCCATTCCAACCCGGGCAATCCATCGACCAGAGCCTGTATGATTCTATCAGCTTGATATTGAAGCCCTATATACTTTTTATTGTCAATCATCAAATGTTTTAATGTAATTGATCGCTCCATAACTATTTTTCAGGTTTTCAAAACAAGATTAACCAATTAAAATACCATAACTTTATATATAAACGTTTATATTCGTATGTAAACGTTTAATAATATGTATTATGCCCGTTAAATATTGCTTATCTTGTAAAAAAGAGTTGAAAGGGCGTTCTGATAAAAAATTTTGCGATGCACAATGCAGGAGTATGTACCATAATACGAACAGACCTTTTCATGAACTTTCCATTCAAAAGATAAACAGCGATTTAAGAAGGAACAGAAGTTTGTTGGCCCATTTTTGCCCTAGTGGGAAAAGTACCGTAGAAAAGAAAGTCCTGGCAAAATTGGGATACAAGTTCGAGCTTTTCACACATATTTTCCCTTTTAATACAGGAACCTATTATTTTTGTTATGAATATGGTTATCTTCCCATACTCGAAAATCATATAGAGAAAATGTTAATAGTCCATAAGCAAAAGTATATGGACAATTTAAGTTTTTATCCTTGGGACTTTAAAATTATTAAACATAGTTCGAGGTAATCCATCCTGGCCAATATTGGCTTTCACTTGATACCTGCCTAGTAAATTGAAGGGTGAAAAATGGCTGGTAGAACAATTGGGAGCAGCTGTCACAGTATTTTAAATAACCCAGCCGATCCGCTCATTTACACCACCAAGACTGTGGAGGGTTTCCACCGGCAGGTGCGCAAGGTACCTTTACCAATGACAGGTCCTGTTTAAACTGCTGTACCTGGCCATCAGGAACATCCAAAGGAAATGGACAACCCAATAATTACACATTAGGTTCGGCAATCATCCCTTTGGGGATACTCTGAAGGATAAATCATAGGAGAGGGTTTTAATTACGCTCTCCCGACAAAATAGTTTTCGGAAGTTGGTGGAATTTTAGGCAACCCTTTTAATATCTTCCCTTTGGTTTTATTCCTCTTTCTTTTTGTTTTGCTTCTTCATGGCTTCCCCTATTTGGTTACTTGCCGTAAAAGAGGCTACCATATTGTTCAACATATCGCTCCCTGCCTGTGGCGAATTGGGTAGCAATATTAAATTGCTGTTGGTTTCTTCGCCTATGGCCTGCAACGTATCGTAATGCTGTGTGACAACAATCAAGGCTGATGCTTCTTGCGAGTTGATTCCTACTTTGTTCAACACTTCGACCGATTCTTCCAAACCTCGTGCAATTTCACGTCGCTGGTCGGCAATGCCCTGCCCTTGCAAGCGCTTGCTCTCGGCTTCGGCTTTTGCCTTTTCAACAATTAATATACGGGCCGCATCCCCTTCAAACTGAGCTGCTATTTTCTCGCGTTCTGAAGCATTAATACGGTTCATGGCCGCTTTGACCTGCTGATCCGGGTCAATATCCGTCACAAGTGTTTTAATAATATCGAAACCGTATTCCAACATGGCTTCCTGCAACTCTGCTTTTACGGCTATGGCAATATCATCCTTTTTAACAAAAACATCGTCCAGCTTCATTTTAGGGACTTCGGCACGTACCACATCAAATACATAAGAGGTAATTTGATCGTGCGGATATTCAAGCATGTAAAAAGCCTCGTAAACCTTGCTCTTGATAACCACATACTGAACCGATACTTTTAATTTTACAAAAACGTCGTCCAGGGTTTTTGTTTCTATGATAACATCCAACTGCTGGATCTTCAAGCTCAAACGCCCCGCTATCCTGTCTACAATGGGGATTTTAAGCTGCAAGCCCGAATTACGGATACTTTGAAATCGGCCAAAGCGCTCAATAGCGACTGCCGTTTGTTGTTTTACGATGAAGAAGGCACTAAACAGGATAATAATCCCGATAAAAGCCAATGGAATAAGAAAATACATAATTGCTATAGGTTTAAAAATATTGATTGTTGTAAAATACAAATAATGGAGCTATTTAATCCCGATAATGGAAAAAATAATTTATAAAACAAGCCCGAAAGGTCTCATGCAATATCTTGGGCCTATAGCGCATCCGTTATCCTAAAACTTCGATAGCCTTGTTTATCCTATATGTAGTTTCTTCTTTTCCAATTAAAGCAATAATATCAAAAACGTGAGGGCCTTTCATGGCGCCTACCAATGCCAAACGTAAAGGGGGCATTATTTTCCCGAAACCAAGTTCTCTGTTGCTTATCCATTGCTTTACAATAGTTTCAATGTTTTCAGAAGCAAAATTGTCTATCCCGGCGATCACACCGGCAACCTCATCCATATACTCATTGGTATTTTCTTTCCATTGCTTTTTGGCGGCCTTTTCATCATAAGCTGATGGTGCTACAAAGAAGAAATCCGCCTGCGTCCAAAAATCGGCTACAAAATCGGCACGTTCTTTAATTAATGCGACCACATTTGTTATGTAATCTTTATTGACCAAAGAGGGAGCTATTTCGCCTGATACCACTTTATGACTAGCAATAAAATCCATAAAAAGCCCCGTTAACTCTTTGTTGCTTTTTTGTTGCAAATACTGATGATTATACCATTTGGTTTTGTCTGGGTCGAAACGTGCGCCCGCTTTGTGTACTTTTTCCAATTGAAATGCTTCAATTAAACCATTCAAACTGAAAATTTCCTGTTCGGTCCCGGGGTTCCACCCTAAAAACGCCAAAAAGTTTATCACGGCATCGTTAAAATAACCATCTTCTTTATAGCCACGGGAAATAGTCCCTGTACTTGGATCCCTCCATTCCAACGGAAATACGGGAAAGCCCATTTTATCGCCATCGCGCTTGCTCAATTTACCTTTTCCGGTAGGTTTCAATATCAACGGTAAATGTGCAAATTGTGGTTCCTGCCAATCAAAAGCCCTATACAGTAAAACATGCAGGGCCAAAGACGGCAACCATTCTTCCCCACGGATTACATGGGTAATTTCCATTAAGTGGTCGTCTACAATATTTGCCAAATGATACGTTGGCATGCCATCGCTTTTAAACAATACCTTATCGTCCAGAATATTGGTATCTATCTCCATATCCCCCCGGATAATATCTTTTAAATGAAGCTTTTCGTCTTGAGGTGATTTAAACCGGATAACATACTCATGGCCTGCATCTATTTTTTGCTGAACTTCATCTTGCGTAAGTGCCAACGAATTTTTCAATTTTTGGCGGTTGTGCCAATTGTAAATAAAGGTTTTTCCTTTTGCTTCGTGTTCTTTTCTATGTGCATCGAGCTCGTCGGCGGTATCAAAGGCGTAATATGCCCATCCTTTTTCCAATAGCAAATCGGCATATTGCTTATACAAATGCCTGCGCTCGCTTTGGCGGTAAGATCCATATTTTCGTTGTGTTTCCTCGGCAGACCCCGGGCCTTCATCATAAGGAATATTTAGCCAGTTCAAGGAATCTACAATGTATCTTTCGGCCCCCTCGACATATCGGTTTTGGTCGGTATCTTCGATCCTCAAAATAAAATCGCCTCCGTGCTTTTTGGCAAACAGGTAATTAAACAAGGCAGTTCTTACGCCACCAATATGTAAGGGTCCCGTGGGACTGGGTGCAAAACGCACACGAACTTTTGTACTCATTGCTCGGTTTTTTGGCAAAGATAATGGTTTTAAGCAGGCAACGAAAAAAGAAAAGCAACAGAACCCTGAACGATAAACGCCATTCTGAATAATGTAAAATATGTATTATACATTGAATATATGGAATGAAAAAGACTTATATAAAGTGAAAAATTCTACCGATATTTATGCAAGGAACCCACGAAGCGTATATCGTTTTTAAAAAAACATTTTATGAAGTTAAAAAATCATGCCTTTTTATTATTCGCCTGTTTAATTGCTTGTTCCCTTACTTCTACCGTACATGCACAAAAAACACACCAAAGAACCGGAATGCTGGTTTTGGGTTCGGCAGATGTTCCCACATTGAAAAACCGCATGAACGTGGCCTTAAAACTATACAATACCCCAGAAAAGTTTGATTACATTATTGTTTCCGGCGGATGCAATGCACACCATTCGGGGTTTTGCGAAGCCACAGAAATGGCCGAAATTTTAAAAGAGAACCATGTTCCCGAAGCCATTATCCACAAAGAAGAAAAATCGCAAAGTACAATTGGAAACTATTGTTACAGCCGTTCCCTAAAAGATGAAAGCGGAAAGAAGGTTATGCAAGAAGGCGATGTTGTTTTTGTGGTTTCCAACCATTGGCATGCATTTTCGGTTGCCGGTTGCCTTCAGGTAAACGATAAAATGAACGCAAAATACTATATTGAAGGCAGCATAAACCCAAAAGAAACTGACAAGCTGGATTATACCGATATTTTTAAAAGATGTACAGAAGATGCAAATTTTTGTGATGCCATTATTTCATCTGAATAAATTTATACCAAACCACAAATAACCAACCAAAACAACATGAATAGAAGACATTTTATGGGCGCCATGGGAGCTTTAGGGGCTTCGTCCCTATTTCCTTATCCGGCGTTTGCCACAAATCTTGCCCCAAACTACAAACTGGGCTTGCAGTTGTATACCATTAACAACGAAATGATAAAAGACCCGGTTAACTCCCTAAAGGCCGTAAAGGAAATGGGGTATGAAGATTTTGAAATTTTTGGGTTTGATGCCGAAAAAAATACTTTTTATGGGATAAATGCCGATGAATTTAATGCCATTTTAAACGATCTTGACCTTACCGTTTCAAGTGGCCATTTTGGTTTTTCGACTTATTTGAATGCTTCGGAAGATGTGTTGATGCGTTTTGTGGACCAATGCATTGTAGGTGCGCAAAAACTAAACATGAAATACATTACCTGGCCATGGATAGCACCCGAACAACGTACCATCGACAATTTTAAGCTTATGTCCAAAAGGCTAAATGTAATTGGGGAACGCATCAATAAATCCGGGTTGGGGTTTGCCTACCACAATCATGGGTTTGAATTTGAAGACCACAATGGCGAAAACGGATTTGATCTCATCTTAAAAGAAACCGATCCCGATTTGGTAAAACTCGAAATGGACATGTATTGGGTAATGCGTTCTTCCAACTATACCCCGAAAGAGTTGGTAGAATTGCAGCCCAAACGCTTTGTACTTTGGCACATAAAAGACATGGATAAAATTACGAAGGATTATACCGAATTGGGGAACGGTTCCATAGACTATACTAAAATACTTCCCGACCCGACTGAAGCCGGTTTGGAATATTATTACCTGGAACAGGGCGGAAATTTTGCCCATTCTCCCATGCAAAGTGTAAAAGACAGCATTATCTATTTTAAAAAACACGTGCAGCAATATGTATATGGTTAATAAAAAGGTCAAAAAGGGATGAAATGATCAAGTTCCTTTTTTGACCTTATGTACAAAATCCAAGAAATGCCTATAGGGCTATACGTTTGTCTTTTGTGGCAAAAACAGCATCCAGATGTGCTTTGTATTTTACCTTTTCACCTTCTACATTATTGTTTTTAACCACATCGTAAAAATGAATGCCCGGCAAAGGTTCCATGTCCAAAAAGGCATTCATTCTGTGAAAACCAAATAAAACACCTTTATCCACAGAAGTTTCATTAAAAAATTCCCCCGGAAGGGTAAATGCTTCATTGGGAGCATTCCAACTGGTATTTACCATATATGTTCGCCCCTTTAACAATCCCCCGGTTCCATAATTAATGGCTGGGTTTTTAGAAGACCTTCCATCGTTGTTGTAAACCTGTCCGTTTTTAAAAACATAATCAAAATATTCCTTGAGTTTGTGCGGTACCTGGAACCACCATATGGGCAAATGATAGACAATGATGTCCGCCCAGATAAATTTTTTGGTTTCTGCTGCTGCATTATAGGCCTGGTTTATATCGGTCACTTTTACCTCATACCCTTTTTCCTCAGCAAAATAAGTAGCTGCCAGATCTACCATGGTTTTATTAAACTCCCCTTTTGAATTTCCAAAAGTTTGTCCGCCGTTAATTATAAATACCTTTTTCATACGCTCAAAATTTTCCTTTTTATAGTATTCTTTTTAAAATGTTGGAACAAAATTAAATCCCTTTTGTCTATTATAAAAATAATATAATTTATACATTTGTATTATAATAATAATAGTTATGGTGAATTTTGAATGGTACAGAACCTTTAAAGCTGTTTATGAAACCGGAACGTTAACCGGTGCCGCGCAGGTATTATATGCTTCACAACCTGGTGTTAGCCTCCATATAAATTCGTTGGAATCGTACACCGGATATCAATTGTTTGAAAGGACTTCCCGAAAAATGATTCCTACCGAGCGCGGAAAAGTATTGTACAATTACATAAAAGATGCGGTTCTAAAACTGGAAGATGCCGAGCAATGTTTTAGGAAAAACTCCAATAGCGATACGCCCACCATAAGCATTGGCATGTGCATGGAAACGTTTCAATATTCCATCGAGCCTTATATTTCTACTTTACCTTTTGATGCGATTATTAAATTTGTGGAATACAAAGAGGCCGTCATAGAATTGGAAAAAGGCGTATTGGACCTTGTTGTCAGTGCCAAAAAAGGCTTGGAAAAACATTTTGAATACAAGGCTTTTTCTAAAGAACGCATTGTACTGATTGCAGGCTCCAAGACACCAACCGGTACTTTTACCAATGCATTGGCCGCCAATAGCCTGTCTGGTATACAAAAGTGGCTTAAGCAACAGGTTTGGTACGGAACAACGGGCGACATGGAACATTTGCGCTCTTTTTGGAATGCAAATTTTAAAAAGCACCCCGATTTTAAGTGCAATTATATCGTGCCCAATAAAAGTTCCATCATACGCTGTTTGCGCAATACCAACGGTATAGCTGTTTTACCCGACTTTTTGTGCGAAGAAGCGCTAAAAGACCAATCGGTAAAATTGTTGTGGGAAGGTTTCGAGCCCATTGAACAAACCTTGTACCTGGCCAAGCGAAAAGGAAATATGTACCAAAAGCAATTGGAATATCTAGAAAACCTATTTATTGAAAAAATGCCGGTTTTGGCGGGGGTTTAAGTTTTTATATACAATCCCTATAATCCATAAGGCCCGCATTTGTGTTGCCACCTTATGTTTTGGTCGGTATGCCACCCACATATCGCACCCCCTTTCCCTTAACATGCTTTTTATTTTTTGTTTTTTTATGGGGCATCTAAAAGCCCGTTTAAAAACGAAAAACCTAAAATTGACACTACAAAAAATTTCCCGATTCCTTTTACTCAATGAAAAGCCCCTACAATTTTAAATCTACCCTAACCCCATTTTTCCAGTAACAAGGGGTATAGTTTACGGGAGTAGTCCCAATAGCTCCACAAATATATACATCATCACCCTTTATATAAATTCCATAGGCCTGTGCATTGTCCTCCAGTTCGTGAAGTTCCCCGTTTTTCCAGTAACAGGCTGTATGCCCCGTGCTATTGGAGTTGTGTTTATTAATTAATCCTACCGCATAAAGGTCGGTTCCTGATTTGGTGAGTTGCCATACCTCGCCATAACGCCCATCCAATATCACAGGTTCCGAATTTTTCCAATACATGGGCACGCCACAAAGCCCCCCGATATAAGCTTCATCAGTATCATGGACATAGATGGTGCTTACCCCTTGAAATACAGAGGCCTGTTCCGGCAGCGGTAACGTTTCCAGAAAATTATGCCCGTCCCATACAAATGGGGTTTCAGGCCGCAACGTATTCCCTCCTTCCGAAGGTATTATTTTGCCAAAATACCCGGCGAAATAAGGTTTGTCATTATGGTAGTCAACCGACGAGACCGTTCCTGTACTGTCGTTGTCCATGAATGTCAGGACATTGTTTTTGTAATAGCATACCCTGCCGTTTTCGGCAAGGCTGCCCTGGTCAAATTGATAGTTTTGTAATTGTCCGTGTATGTCCTTGTAAACATATACCTTTCTATAGTGATCATTTATGGACTTAAGATAGAGGGTGTTGGTCGGGATATAATCACTAAATTCGGTTTCATTACTGCTTTCCGTATTTATCCAGAATTTCGAATGGACCGTTCCGTTCTCGGAGGCATATCCGCTTATAAGCACGTGATGGTCCGATACGGAAACAGCATTTCCGACGGCTATGTGTTTTTTGTTTGGTCCTGAATTCTCATCGTCGTTTTGACATGCACTTAAAAATAATAGTATAAAAACTAGGGCCGGAAAGTGCATTTTTAGTTTAAGGAGTGATAAATGGCGTGTATTCATTTTGGCAGTGGCTTTCATATCAAGAGGTATGTTTCTGATAAGATGGAGTTTATGGCAAAAGGTTGCTTCACCAATGAATTTTAAACCCCGGATATGGACCACTGATCGTACTATTTTGTTCGGAAGCCCATTATTTTAACTGGGCGTGCTAACTATCACGTAATTTTTTTGATCCAGCTAATATCATTTTTTACCACTTATGTTTGATAAACCCTGATCCAGGAGCCCCACGCCGAAGTTCATTGTATGCTGATTTTAGTTTTTTGTTTTTTTTTAGGCTAGAATATAACATGATGCTTATGGATATAAAAAAAAATAAAAATAGTGTAAGGACAATGGCTATTAAAGTCATATGTATGGCGTTTATTAATGGGACACATAAAATGAATTAAAGTCACATACCCCGATACTTTATAACCAAAACATGAGTGCTCTTGTAATTTTATTATGCTTTTATACGAAATATAAATAATTTAAAGTCAAATATGTATATAACATTTGTGTTGGCTGAACCTCATAAACACCGGCTTTCCCCCATACGAATATCCAGAAAAGGGCCCTTCGGAATAAATAATCGATACCGCTAAAATAAAAAGAAGCTCAACTTTTGGCAAGATTTTCAGGCTGGGAATGAAGTTGGTGCTGGTGCGGGATAAAAATCCCGTTAAGGATGCTGTCCAGGGTCTTTTAATCATGCTTGTCACAGCTTACTGGATTATTTCGAACCTGTGTTTTATGATGTTTCCCTCAAAGGGGCAAGATTCAGACAAAAGGAGTCACAGGCCTTATTTCTTCATATTATAATTAAAAAAATAATGTCACGCTTTTTTGGCATTAGGAACTAAACATAATACATATTTAACCAAGAGTGTAAAATAAATTATATGATTGCAATTTTTTACACGTTTTCGGTCTCTCCCCCTAAATTAACCTATTACTCCTCCACAAGAGCAAGGCAAATAGTAAAACATGCATTGTTCTATGGAAATTTTTTAAGCTCTTCTTATCCACAATATCCGCCGTGAACGCGGTTTGAAGTATTGTTTTTAATACTAAAACATCCCTCCCTTATTTGTTATTGCCATAAAATATTCTCAAGAGTGCTTTTTCATGAGTGAACCCTTGTCATCCATTAAAGAAAATCAATGAGGTGGTTTTTCTAATTAATTTTAACATCCATTAAGTAAAAATGCCCCGTTTATACTGCCAAACAAATTGTATTTTTATATTTTAATGTACCTATACTATTTTTATACGCTTATTAATGAATACTTTACAACATATACAATATAAACTTCAAGGCTTTTTACGAAAGTATTATACCAACGAACTGCTCCGTGGGGTGTTTGTTTTCCTGGCCATCGGGTTGGTTTATTTTATTTTAACCGTTCTTTTGGAGTATTTTTTATGGCTGGGAACCACGGGGCGATTATTGCTCTTTTGGCTTTTTGTGGGTGTAGAGCTGTTTTTATTTGTTACGTTTATTATTGTCCCGCTGTTGTACCTGTTTAACATTAGAAAGGGCATTGACTACCAAAAAGCCTCCAAAATTATTGGTGCACATTTCCCGGAGGTAAACGATAAACTGCTGAATTTTATGCAACTTGCTAAAAATACGCAGCAATCCGATTTACTTTTGGCCAGCATTGAGCAAAAAGGCGCTCAACTGCGTCCCATTCCCTTTCAATTGGCCATAAACTTTAAAAAGAACCTAAAATATGCCTGGTATACGGCTGTGCCCGTTTTTTTTATACTGATCGTTATAGTAATTGGTAAAAGCAATTTGTTTACAGATAGTTACAAACGTGTTGTAGATTACAAAACAGCATATCAACCCCCGGCACCTTTTGAATTTTTTGTGGTTAACGACTCCTTACAGGCCATAAAGGGAAGGCCTTTTGTTTTGCACATAAATACTGCAGGAAACGTTGTTCCGGAAAATGTCCAGATTGAAATTGACGGCACTACTTATTTGATGCAACAAAAACAGGCTGGCCATTTTGAATATGTCTTCGATCAGCCACGCGAAAACACATCCTTTCAATTAAGGGCCAACAATGTGGTGTCACAAAACTATCCATTAGAGGTAATTCCGACACCCAGCCTCTTGTCGTTCGAGATGCGCCTGGACTATCCCGCTTATACCGGAAAAACTTCAGCGGTTGTAAAAGGCTCTGGCAATACCACGGTTCCCGAAGGCACCAAAATAACTTGGTCGCTTGAAACCGAAGAAACCACCAATGTTGGCTTGCAGCTTCCCGATACCAGCATTAGCTTCAATAAAAAACAACAGCAATTTGACCTTAGCCATTATTTTTATAACACTACAGATTATTCCATCGCAACGAGCAACCATCACTTAAAAAATTACGAGAACCTGGGGTATTCCATCCGTGTTATCAAAGATCAATCGCCCGAAATAAAAGTTGATGAAAAGATAGATTCCGCAAGCATCAATACAAAAATATACGTGGGTCAAATTTCAGACGATTACGGACTTTCAAAATTAAAGCTTGTGTATTATAAACAAGGAACTGATTCCCTTCAACAAAAAAATATAACTATTAAAAAAGGTACTTACGACCGCTTTGGGTATATTTTTCCAAATAATCTGCCATTGAAAGCAGGAACTCCATACGAATTTTACTTTGAAGTAACCGATAACGACGCCATACACGGGGGAAAAGTTACTAAAAGCCCTGTTTTTAATTACAGAAAGCTTACCAAGGATGAACTAAAGCAACAACAATTAACACAACAAAAAGAGAATATTGGCCGGATTGAAAATTCATTAAAAGATGCCGAAGAGCAGGAAGATAAGTTAAAAGAGATAAACGACATCAACAAACAGAAAAATCAACTAAACTATAATGATAAAAAGCGTATTGAAAACTTTTTGGAGCGGCAAAAGCAACAAGATGAAATGATGAAAAGGTTCCATGAAGATTTAAAGGAAAACCTGAAGGATTTTAAAAAAGAAAACAAACAGCAGAGCGAATATAACGAGTTGCTGCAAGAACGCTTGGAGAGGCAGAAAAAAGAATTGGAAAAAAATGAAGACTTGATGGAAAAGTTGAAGGAAATTTCAGACAAAATAAACAAAGAAGAATTGGCAGAACGCTTAGCGCAAATGGCAAAAGAACAAAAGAAAAACAATAGGAGTTTGGAGCAAATTCTTGAGTTGACCAAAAGATATTACACGGCTGCCAAAGCAGAAAAAATAAAAGAGGACCTGGAAAAATTGGCCGATGAACAACAAAAATTGTCAGAAAAAAAGGAGGAAGAAAACAATCTAGAAAATCAAAATGAACTGAATAAGGATTTTGAAAAGCTTGAAAAAGATATAGAGGAACTGGAAAAGCAAAATGATGAATTACAAAAACCCATGGACCTTGGAACCGATAAGAAATTGGAAGAAGAAATAAAAAAGGAACAGGCAGAAGCAACACAAAAATTAGCAGAAAAAAAGAAGGAAGCGGAAAATACCAATCAGAATAAAAGTGAAAGCCAAGCTGGACAACAAGCCAAACAAAAGCAAAAAAATGCTGCTAGAAAAATGAAGGAAATGAGTGAAAAAATGAGTCAGATGATGCAAGCTTCGGCTCAAAACACTTTACAGGAAGATTCGGAAATGCTACGCCAGATACTGGATAATTTAGTTGTTTTTTCATTCGACCAGGAAGCAGTTATGGAAAAGGTTCAAAGCTATAAGGAAAGCAGCTCAAACCTATCGGTATATTTAAAAAAGCAAAACGATTTAAGAACGGTATTCGAGCATGTAGACGACAGTTTGTTTGCCTTGTCCCTTAGGCAGCCAAAAATTTCAGAAAGCATCAACCAAAACATCACCGATGTATATTATAACATGGACAAAACATTGGAACTTTTTGCCGAAAACAGGTTTTACCAAGGAATATCACATCAACAATATACATTAACGGCCGCAAACGAGCTGGCAGATTTTTTAAGCAATACCCTCGACAATATGCAAAAAAGCCTTGCCTCTGGTTCCAGTAGCGGAAGCGGAAATGAATTTCAGTTACCGGACATTATACAATCCCAGCAGCAATTAAACGAAAAAATGAAAGAAGGAATGCAAAAAGGAGAAAAGGGACAAAAACAAAACAGCCATAAAGAAGGGAAAGAAAACGGGAAAGAAGGCCAGGAACAACAAGGTGAAATGCAAGGAGAAAGCGGGAGTAAAAAATATGGAAACGAACAAATGTCTGGAGAACTTTATGAAATCTACAAACAACAGCAACAATTACGAAATGCTTTGGAAGAACAATTAAAAAATTTGCAGGGGGCCGGAGAGAAAAAACAGGCCCAACAATTAATTAGCCAAATGGAGCAAATTGAAAATGATTTATTGGAAAAAGGGTTTACCAATGCTACCGAACAAAAAATGCTTCAGTTACAACATCAATTATTAAAAATGGAAGATGCGTCTTTTCAACAGGGAAAAAAAGAAGAACGGGAAAGCGAAACAAACACCAAAGAATTTACAAACACAAGTTCGTACAAAATACCAAATTTGCAACAATATTTTAATGAAGTTGAAATATTAAACAGACAAGCCTTACCTTTGCGGCAAAATTACAAGCAAAAGGTAAACGCTTATTTTAAAAACGATGATTAATTTTCATTACGAGACCGATTTTTTAATTGAAGAAGAAGAACGCTTTTCGGAATGGGTAAAAAACATAATCCGATCGGAGGCCAAAGAAGCAGGAGAAATCAATTACATTTTTTGTGATGATGATTACCTTCATAAAATAAATGTTGATTATTTAGATCATGACACGTTCACGGATATAATCAGTTTTGATTATTCCGACGCACTCGTAATTCAAGGAGATGTATTTGTTTCTGTTGAACGCGTGAAAGAAAATGCCAAAGATTACGACATACCTTTTCAAACAGAATTGAAAAGAGTGATGGCGCATGGCATTCTACATTACTGCGGATTTAAGGATAAAACCGTAGAAGATACTAAAATAATGCGAGAAAAAGAAGAAGAAAAAATCGCCTTATTTAAATAGACTCCACAACCAACACCAGAAACAGTGGGGTTTAACAATGCTGTTTCACGTGGAACAAACCCAATATTAATTATAGAAACTCAAAGTTTATGTTTGACAAAGAATATGATGTAATTGTTGTAGGTGGTGGACATGCTGGATCTGAAGCGGCAGCGGCGGCCGCCAATATGGGTTCTTCTACCCTATTGATTACAATGAATTTACAAAACATTGCACAAATGTCTTGTAACCCTGCGATGGGTGGAATTGCAAAGGGGCAGATTATTCGCGAGATTGACGCCATGGGCGGTTACTCTGGAATTGTTACCGATAAGACCGCCATACAATTTAAAATGCTCAACAAATCTAAAGGTCCGGCCATGTGGTCGCCAAGAGCACAAAGCGACCGTATGCGTTTTGCAGAAGTATGGAGACTGATGTTGGAACAGACAAAAAACTTAGATTTTTATCAAGAAATGGTTTCGGGATTGATTATTGAAGACGACAAGATAAAAGGTATTAGAACTTCATTGGGGATTGAAATTAAATGCAAGTCCGTAGTATTGACCAACGGTACTTTTTTAAATGGCCTAATACATATTGGCGAAAAACAATTTGGTGGTGGCCGTGCAGGTGAAAGAGCTGCAACAGGAATTACAGAAGATTTAATTAATTGCGGTTTTGAAGCTGGCAGGATGAAAACCGGAACGCCACCAAGGGTTGATGGCAGATCGTTGAATTTTGATAAAATGGTTGTTCAGCCAGGAGATGATAAACCAGAAAAGTTTTCGTATTCCAACGAAACGAATCCATTGAAAAAACAAAGGGATTGCCACATGACATACACCAGTGAAGAAGTTCATGATTTATTGCGTGAAGGTTTTGATAGGTCGCCCATGTTCAACGGAAGGATAAAAAGTATAGGACCACGTTATTGCCCTTCCATTGAAGATAAAATCAACCGTTTTGCAGATAAAGACAGGCATCAAATTTTTGTAGAACCAGAAGGCTGGGATACGGTTGAGTATTATGTAAACGGGTTTTCCACTTCCTTGCCAGAAGATGTACAATTTAAAGCACTGCGCTGTGTAGCTGGTTTTGAAAATGTAAAATTCTTTAGACCGGGTTACGCCATAGAATACGACTACTTCCCTCCTACACAATTAAAACATACACTGGAAACAAAATTGGTTTCTGGATTGTATTTTGCCGGACAAATAAATGGAACGACAGGATACGAAGAAGCAGCCTCCCAAGGATTAATGGCTGGAATAAATGCAAGTTTAAAAGTACAGGAAAGAGACCCATTTATACTTCAAAGGAACGAAGCATACATTGGTGTGTTGATAGACGATCTCATTACAAAAGGCACCGAAGAACCGTACCGCATGTTTACTTCCAGAGCTGAATACAGAACACTGCTTAGACAGGACAATGCCGATTTAAGACTCACGCCCATGAGTTTTGAAATAGGTTTGGCATCAGAAAAAAGGTTAAGGAGAATGGAAGAAAAGGAAAGGATGTCCAGCGATTTTGTAAACTTTTTTAAGGACACGAGTGTAAAACCCGAAACCATAAACCCGATACTGGAAGAAGTAAATTCGTCGCCAATGAAACAATCGGACAAGATGTTTAAAATATTTGCCCGGCCAAATATTACATTGGACCACATGCTAAAGATAGCACAAGTAAAAGACTATGTAATTGAAAAAGAACTGGACGCCGAAGTTTTGGACCAAGCCGAAATTCAAGTTAAATATTCGGGCTATATCGAAAAAGAAAAAAACAACGCCGACAAACTAAACAGGCTTGAAGAAATTAAAATTCCGGAGAGTTTTGATTACGATAAACTAAAATCCTTGTCATTTGAAGCCAAGGAAAAACTAAAAAAAATAAAACCGAGAACACTTTCACAAGCATCACGGATAAGTGGTGTTTCACCAAGCGATATAAGTGTCATGCTTGTCTATATGGGCAGGTAATTTTAAAGGGTTCCACGTGGAACCCTTTTTATTTGAATAAGTATTATCTTGCAATTTAAAATTTACAATGAGCAAAAACAATTCAACAAAAACTTACATACGCTGCAAAGATCATTTAGTAAGTAATGAAAGCTTCAACTTAAAAAAAACAGAAATACACGGATTGTTGCAAACAACACCACAGCCCCAACCCGAAGAAATTGGCAAATATTATGAAAGCCAACAATACATTTCTCATACAGATTCCAAGAAAAATTTAATTGACAAAATCTATCAATGGGTGAAATCCTATTCGATAAAAAACAAACATAATGTTATAAAAAAATACCACCCCAAGGCGAAATCCTTGTTGGATATTGGAAGCGGTACCGGTGATTTTATAAAGTATTTAAACAAATATTATAATTGTTTTGGAACAGAACCCAATAAAAATGCCAGGAAAATTTCAATAAAAAAAGGAAATACAGTTGTTGAAAAAACAGAAGATTTGCCACTGAAAAAATTTGATGTAATTACACTTTGGCATGTTTTTGAACATTTGCACAATCCAGAGGAAGAATTAAGAAAAATAAAATCACTGCTAAGCAATGATGGAATACTTATTATTGCAGTGCCAAATTATAGGAGTTACGATGCAAAACATTACAAAGAAAATTGGGCAGCTTACGATGTACCACGACATTTATGGCATTTTGATAAAACAGCTATGGAAACACTTCTTGGCAAAGAAAAATTTTTTGTAGTAAAAATCTTACCTTTGATATTTGATTCGTTTTATGTAAGCCTGCTTTCAGAAAAAATCAAATCAGATAAAAATAATTATATAAAGGCATTTATTTCGGGCTTGAAGTCGAATTGTAAGGCAAAATTTACAGGGGAATACTCGTCATTGGTATATTTGTGTAGGAAAAGCTAAATAAAGCCTTTTAAGGCCTCTTTACATCAAAAACATATATTTACCTTTCGAAATTTTAAACTGTAGCGAAAGAAGATAAAAATAAGCTGTTTAAAATAGCAACTGATTATTATAATTAATAATACAATAATTTATATCTATACATAATATAAAATTTATATTTTACCGAAAATCCGATTACTTTTCTATTTTTGTCCTGAACTAAATTTTAAAATAAAAATGAAAAAAATAATATTGACTGCCGTTGTTGCATTGGTTACTTTTTCATGCCAGCAGAATAAAATTGCTTTTGTTGACAATACAAAGTTGATTAATGAATATCAAGAAAAAATAGACATCGAAGCAAAATACAAAACCAAAATAGAAACATTCGATAAAAAAACGGACAGCTTATCTAAAGCTTTCCAAAGCGAAGCACAATCATTTGAATCGGAAGCAAAAAGTTTACCACAAGCAAAAGCACAAGAAAAATACAATGCGCTGCTCCAAAAAAGACAAATGATGGGTCAGCAATTACAGATGGAAGAACAACAATTGTCTCAAGAAAGCCAAAAAGAAATAGACAGCCTCATTAAAAAAGTAAGGTCCTTTGTTCAGGATTACGGCAAAAAACAAGGATATACCTTTGTTTTGGGCTCAAACGATGCTGGAAGTGTACTTTATGGTGAAGAATCTAAAGATATTACATCCGACGTGCTTAAGGCGCTAAACGATGATTACAAGGCAAAATAGCTATAAAACTAATTCACAGGCTGAGAAAAATCTCACTTAATAAATGAAGGTGCTTATTACAAGCACCTTTTTTTGTATCTTAATCTCGATAAAAAACCTACTGCTTTAGAATTAAAAAGCCTATATATAAAAAACTAGGCACATAAAAGAAAAATTAATAACATTTGAAATCTCACTTTGTGAGTAAATACATAAAAATTGGACTTGCAACAATTCTAGCCGTTATAGTACTAATAATGGGCGGAAACTTATTGGTTGAAAAAAAGATAAGAGATAAACTACAAGAAATAAACGGATATAAGATTGAGACCGCTTCAATTGATGTAAACCTACTTACCAGAAGCGTTTCAGCAGTAGATATAGACATCGACGATACGCTTAAAAATACTTTTTCCATAAAAAAAATAGCCCTTTCAGGTATAAGCATTACAAGCTTATTTGGATCAGATTCTATTGTAATTGGAGAACTGAAAGTAGAAAATCTGGATGCATTATTACATAGAAAAAAGAGTAGAAAAAATTCAAGCAAAAAACAAAAACAACTAATCATTAAAAAACTAGTGCTTAAAGACACGCGTTTTACATATAAAGACACTACTGAAAAAAATATAGTTAAGACAGAAAAAATAAATGGGCACGTATTTGACCTTCATATAAATCCTGCATCTGAGCATAAAAAAATTGATTATAAAAAAATTGACTTTGAGGTTGACAACGTATTGCTTCCAATGAATTACTATCAGAATTTTTTAGTTGGAAAGCTGATATTAAAAGACGATTATATAAAAACAGCATCAGTAAAAATAAAAACCATTTACGATAAAAACGAACTTCAAAAGCATTTAAAAACAGAAAGAGACTGGATTTCACTTACAATAGATTCCTTGAACATTTATAACTATAAGCGAGATAAACTAAATGAAAACTATACATATTCATCAGAAAAAATTGATATCATACAAGGAAACCTGGAAGTATACCGCGATAAGGGACTTCCCGACGATACCAGGTACAAACCTTTGTACAGCAAGGCATTGAGAAATTTACCTTTTGATATTGACGTACCAGAACTGAATATCTATAAAAGCAGGATAACATATGAAGAAAAAGTAAACGATAGCCCGGGAAAAATTGTGTTTACAGACGTTTCAAGTACGATAAAAAATATAAATACGCTAAAAGAAGACGGCGAAACCCTAATAGACATAGAATCCAAATTTATGGGCGATGCCGATTTTAAGCTGTTGTGGAAATTTAATATCAACAACAAAGCAGATTTCTTTACCCTTCATGGCAAAATGGAGCATTTAAATGCAGAAAAAATAAACGATTTTGTGGAACCAAATATGAACATTATTACAAGCGGTTCCATAACGAGCTTACTGTTTGATGTTGATGCAAACGAAAATAATGCAACAGGAACTTTTCAAATGAAATATGATGATTTTGTAGTAAACATAAAGAAGAAAAATAAAAATGTGGTCAACAAATTTATATCAACAATAGCAAATATTTTTGTGAAGAATACTAAAGAAGACAATGAAAAAGTAGATATAAAAGTGGAAAGAAATAAGGAAAAATCCTTTTTTAACTATTTCTGGTTATGTGTTCGCGAAGGTACCATACAAACAGTGTTGAAGTAGATTAAAATGATAAAAGGTACAAACAAAAGACTATGGGTATAATATAGACCGTAATCTTCATAGCACCATCGAAATCTTTAGCAATACGCTGTCCAATTAAAAAAATAAATAGGGTAATTAGTGATACGATACAACTTAGAACAGCAAAATAACTGCTTTTATAAATAAGGTAATTATAAATTCCTATTAAGGAAAAAATACCCGCCAAAAGTTCTAAAACAACAATAATAAATAGTGAAATAGGCAAAACTTTAACAACAAAAGTATTTTTAAAATGTGCTTTTAAAAACAAAATATTGCCCTTCCAGTCCGAGACCTTGTCCCAAGCACTAAACAAAAAAGTAATGGCAATAAAAAATAAAAGGAAAACAACGGGTAACTCTTTTGTAAATAGCATCATTATTAACGTTCTCTAATATCCTCGATCACATTTTGAATTTTCTTCTTTTCATTTGGAAAAATGCCTTGAAGCATTAAAGCTACTCCAAAAACAACCAAAATAACACTGATAATCCTTTTTATTTTAAAAATTCTCCTCGGCGTTAATTTATTTCTTAATTGTTTGGCAAGTATTATTTTAATACAATCTACAAACAAATATGTAGCCAAAATTGTGGCTAAAAAAACAAATATACGCTCATCGTTCATTTCAAGCTTGGGACCGAAAATTATAATAATACCGAGCCAAAAACCCAACACACCAACGTTGATAAAATTAAGTAAAAACCCCTTAAAAAAAAGCTTAAAATAATTTCGTCTGACTTCTATTTGGTTAATGGCATTGCGTATGTCCCTTTTATAGTCGCTTTTTGTCTTTAAAAAACTAATTATTCCGTATATAATTAAAAGTATGCCACCAAAAATAAACAATGAAGGGTCGTCTTTTATTTTATGAAGTATTTTGTTGGTACTAAAATAGGCAATGATGATAAAAAAAGAGTCGCCCATAACAACGCCCAAATCAAAACTTAATGCAGCCCTAAATCCTTTTATAGCCCCTGTTTCCAAAAGAACAAAAAAAACTGGGCCTATGGTAAAGGCCAATAAAATTCCAAGTGGTATTGCAGAAAAAACATCTTCAATCATTCAACGCTAATTACATAGTTTTCAAAACATGGGTTATTATTTGCAGTTATTCAAAAATAAAAAATCATCATAATAGATGATATGTTATGATGATTTTTAAATAATTTTTCAAAATTAAATTTTAATGTTCGTTAATAGTTCCACCAACAAAAGTCTGTTTTTCAAGTACCTTAGGGTTTCCATAAACATTAATAGTCCCCCCTACTTTAACTTTGGCGTTCATATATTCTGTTGCATTTACATTGGCTGTCCCACCGGCCTTTACAACTACATTGGTTTGTTCTGTAACCAAACCTTCTCCTTTAAACTTTCCACCGGTGTTTACAGCTACTTCTTGATTTTTGGCAGTCCCATTTAACTTAATGTTTCCTCCCGTGGTAGCGTTGGCCTCTAAGCGCTCTACGTCCAAATCTATATTGATTTCGCCCCCTTCTTGGGAATTTACTTCGATATCTACCTGAGCAATTGTTTCTTTTGATGAAATGGAGGCATTTTCATTTACATCCAGTACATCCAGAATATCTTTAGAATACAAGGCAACAAAGGTTTTGTAACCATCAAAAACCTGGCTTATTTTCATCCGTATCTTTAGTTTGCCATTTTTATTGACAATTACAACCTGATCGGAATCCTTGCCGGAAATAATAGCTCTGTTTTTATCGGCTTTAATAATGGTAACGGAAACCCCATCAAAAACCTTGACTTCATGAAAATCGCCCAGTTCCTGTGTTATGTTGTCTTGTGCCGATGCAAAACAGGATGCAAAAAGCATCATTAAAATTACTATATGTTTCATTGCTCTTTTTATTTTAATTTTTTATAAAGGTAAATGAGATATTTCATTAATAAGAAATGGAAATGATAAAAATTGTTAATATTGATTTGATTATGAATATTCAAAAACTAACTTTCAATTTTCTTTCCCGTAAGCACAAAGTCCAAATGTCTTTTGACCAAATCTGTACTTTTAAGCTTAACAAAAACTTCGTCTCCCAACTGGTACATGTTCTTGGTAACCTCGCCAACCAAAGCATATTGCGATTCATCAAAAACATAATAATCGTCTTTGATATCGCGTATCCTCACCATGCCTTCACATTTATTGTCGATAATTTCAACATAAATCCCCCATTCGGTAACCCCGGAAATGACTCCTAAAAACTCTTCATCGTAACGATCTTCCATAAATTTTATCTGCATGTATTTTATGGAATCCCGTTCTGCACTGGTTGCCAGATACTCCATATTTGAAGAATGCTTACATTTTTGTTCATACTTTTCATCGTTTACGGAAGCTCCACCGTCTAGATAATGTTGCAACAACCTATGTACCATTACATCTGGATATCTTCTAATTGGCGACGTAAAATGTGTGTAATAATCAAAAGCGAGCCCATAATGGCCAATATTATCGGTAGTATAAACGGCCTTGCTCATGGTGCGTATGGTTAAGGTATCTACCATGTTTTGCTCTTTGGTCCCCTGCACTTCTTCCAATAAATTATTTAAAGAGCTTGTAATGGTTTTTTTGCTCTTCATGTTTATCCTATACCCAAATTTTGATATAATGCCCTGTAACTGCATTAATTTTTCGTTGTCGGGCTCATCATGGACCCTGTAAACAAATGTTTTCTTTTGCTTACCAATAAATTCTGCTACCTTTTTATTGGCAAGCAACATGAATTCTTCAATAAGCTTATTGGCATCTTTGGCGGTTTTAAAATATACACCAATAGGTTCGCTTTTTTCATTTAATTGAAATTTTACTTCCACCTTGTCAAAAGAAATAGCACCGGAAGCCAAGCGTCTGGAACGCATGGCTTTGGCCATGGTGTCCAACGTAAGAATTGCATCTGCAATGTGCTGTTCTACTTCATAGGCTTCTCCGGTTAAAGAAATATCCGCAGGAACCCTATTGCTGTTGGTCTCAATAATAGACTGCGCTTCTTCATAAGCAAAACGCCTGTCGGAATAGGTAACTGTCCTGCCAAACCATTGGTCGAGTACCTGTGCACTTTTGTTCATTTTAAAAACTGCGGAGAATGTATATTTTTCTTCGTTCGGCCTCAGCGAACATGCATTATTGGATAGGATTTCCGGCAACATTGGTACCACCCTGTCTACTAAATAAACAGAAGTTGCCCTATTGTATGCTTCTTCTTCCAGGATGGAATCTGGTGTTACGTAATGAGATACGTCGGCAATATGGATACCTACCTCGAAATTTCCATCTTCTAAGATTCTAAACGACAATGCATCGTCAAAATCTTTTGCATCTTTTGGATCGATGGTAAATGTTGGTACTTCCCTCATATCCCTTCGTTTGGAAATTTCATCTTCTGTAATGGAAGTATCCAGTTTATTGGCGTAAAATTCTACTTCATCGGGAAAACTATAAGGCAGACCATACTCGGCCAGGATAGCATGTATTTCCGTATCGTGCTCGCCCGGTTTACCAAGTACCTCAATAATTTTTCCGTAAGGAGAATCTGCATTTGTAGGCCAATCCTGAATTTCAACAATTACTTTATCACCATCTTCTGCATCACCGGTCTTGTTTTTAGGAACAAAAATATCGGTATACATTTTAAAATCGGTTGGGTTAACAAAGGCAAAATTTTTCTGCATCTGTACAATTCCCACAAAAGAGGTCCGTTTCCTTTCCAGTATTTTGGTAATCTCCCCTTCCAGTTTTTTTCCTTTCTTTCTCCTTGGAAAAACATACACCTCTACAATATCGCCGTGAAGGGCTTTGTTAAGCAAATTATAAGGTACAAAAACATCGGTATCCAAATCATCACAAACAACATAGGCGTTGTTTCTTCCAGTCATGTCTACAACACCTTCGTAATAATTTTGTGATGGTATTGCCTTGTATTTACCGCGTTCTACTTCTTCTATTCTTCCTTTTTGTTTAAGCTGGCCCAACCTTTTTATCAATAAATTTCTAGCGCTGGTATCATTAATATTAATTTTTGCAGCTATTTGTTTATAGTTAAAACTCTGGTCCCTATTACTTTCAAGTACAGTAAAGATCCCTTTTGTAATTTCATTTTTCTTTTGTTTTTGAGCTCTTTTTTTTCTTTTCGTCATATAATTTAATTCTTCAAGTAAAGTACGAATTATTATACTAGTACTCTAATTATTTTTAAAAGTTAAAATTTTATTAAAATTGATGTAACAATTTTATTTTTGCAACGTCTCTTATATAAGACACTTATCTAAATTGCATTGAAAAAGTTTTATAAAATATTAATCTTCTTTATTCTTGTTTTTTTGGCAGGCGTAATTTCTTTTGCTGGTTATATAGATTATTCTTTAGAAAGGAAAGAACACCAAAAAACCGTAAACTGCATAGAAAAAAACAGCAAGAAATATCATTATCTCAAGACATTAATCTTCTTTTAAAAGAAAATTATCCCTATTTTAGTATACGCTCCGTTTGTAAATTAAAGGCATAAAAATTGCTTTATTTTAAAAGGAAAAGTATTACCAATTGCATTTGTATGAAGAATTTTATCTTAGTAGCAACATATACGTATCCACATGAATATCTCGTTTTAAAATTTTTGCTGAACGAAGAAGAAATCCCTTTTTTCCTGGAAAACGAAACCATGATTACTATTTCGCCGTTCTATTCTAATGCTTTGGGGGGAATAAAGCTATATGTGCACAAAGATTATGTTACTTACGTAAAAGAACTGATCCAGAAACTTGATACTCCAAACAACGACTTAAAAATAGTTTAAGCTGTTTTTATCGGTACAAAGTTAATCAACCAAATAATAGCTAAAACAAAAATTTTAAAAATCTTAAGAGTTATTAACTTTATAAACATATACATCTTTTTCTTTTTTAAAATTTAAATAAAAATGGTGGTTATTATAGGGTGTTTATTTGTACAAAAACTTTTTTGGCAAACGTTTGCGAGTAATAGTTATCTTAACTTATACATAGATATTAACAAAGGTTCTAATTTTAAAGCACTGAAAAAGAATAATTTTTTGTTTTTTCTCAACAATTGTAAACAACCCAACTAACATAATTTTTTAATAATTAATTATATTAATTGATGTTAATAAGTGTTGAAAAACAGTTGATAAAATGTAGATTAAAAAGAAAAGTTTCCATTTGTATAATTAAGATTTTTTTACAAATTGAAAGTGTTTATTAGAAAAACAAATAAATTTAATAGAATTAAATAAATAAATATCAACAAAATATATTATATTATAATTAATTGATAATTAAGTATTTGTAAAATTAAATTAACATTGCTGTTTATAAACTAAAAAAATACGAATTACTACCTTTGTTGTTCACTAATATACAAAAGGATGAAAATAGCCATAGGAAACGATCATGCCGGAACCGAATATAAGTTTGCTGTTGTTGAATTGCTTCAAAAAAAAGGGATTGAAACCGTAAACTACGGGACTGATGAAAACAGCAGTGTGGATTACCCGGATTTTGTGCATCCGGTGGCAAAAGATGTAAACGAAGAAAAAGTAGATTTTGGAATTTTGATATGCGGTAGCGGAAACGGCGTAGCCATGACCGCCAACAAATATAAAAATGTTCGTGCAGGATTATGTTGGACCAAAGAAATAGTTAGTTTGATAAAAGCACATAACAATGCTAATATTTTATGCATTCCGGCCCGCTTTACTGCAATTCCTCAAGTGCTGGAAATGGTAGAAACTTTTTTAGACACGGCTTTCGAAGGTGGCAGGCACCAAAATAGAATAAATAAAATATCCTTACACTGCTAGTATTATGGGCCATATGCACCCGCATACACATTCCCACACACCGTTAAAGGGGAGAAATCTATTTATTTCTATAGTATTAAACATTATTATAACCGCTTCTCAGGTTGTTGGTGGTATAATTTCGGGAAGTTTGGCTTTACTGTCCGATGCCCTGCACAATTTTACCGATGTGGTTTCTTTGGTAATAAGTTATGTGGCAAATAGGCTTACGGGTAAAAAAGCATCTACAAACAGGACTTTTGGTTATAAGCGCGCAGAGATTATTGCAGCTTTTGTAAATTCGGTCACGCTTATTGTTATTGCTATTTTATTGATAATTGAAGCTGTAAAACGGTTTTTTCATCCACAGACCATTCATTCGGATCTTGTTATTTGGTTGTCTATTTTAGGGATTGTCGCCAATGGTTTTAGTGTTTTGTTATTAAAAAAAGACGCTAAACGGAACATTAACATGAAATCGGCTTATTTGCACTTGCTTACGGATATGTTGGCAAGCATAGCTGTATTGATAGGCGGATTATTGATGAAGTTTTATAAAATATACTGGATAGATAGCGTTTTAACATTCTCCATTGCCGTTTATTTAATTTTTGTTGGATTTGATTTGCTACTAACTTCCACCAAAATGCTCATGCTTTTTACCCCAGATCATATAGATATAAAAGATTTGATACGGGAAGTACATAAAGTACCAAATGTTAATAAATTGCACCATATACACGTATGGTGGTTAAACGACGACGAACTGCACTTAGAAGCACATTTAGACTTTAAAGAAGATGTTACACTTACACGGTTTAATGAAATTTTAGAGGAAATAGAAATTATTTTAAAAGCTAAATTTGGTATAAACCATGTAAATATCCAACCGGAATACAACAAGGAAGATCCAAAAGACTTCATTGTACAAGACTAAAAAGTATATAAAATGCTGGAAATAGAAGTAAAACCGTACAATGTATTGACCAAAGAAGAACTTTATGAACTGCTACAACTTAGAAGCGAAGTTTTTGTTGTAGAACAAAACTGTGTGTACCAAGATGTAGATTATAAAGACCAAAAAGCATTGCATGTATTGGGCAAAAAAGGAAATAAACTAGTTGCATATACCCGAATTTTTAATGCCGGCGAATATTTTAAAAACCCCAGCATTGGTAGGGTCGTTGTAAAAAAAGAGGAACGAAAATTCGGTTATGGTCACAACATAGTTCAAGCTTCAATAGAAGCAATTACAACTAAATTCAATCACCTTCCAATAGAAATATCTGCTCAGTGTTACGTAATCAAGTTCTATAAAACACATGGATTCGAGCAGCTGGGGGAAGAATATTTAGAAGATGGCATTCCGCATGTAAAAATGATCAGGAATTAATCTTGATCATTTTTTTATCCATGTTTAAATCGTCAAGCATGGAATTGGTAAACTTATAATGCCCTTTGGTCGTTATAATTTTAAATCTATAAGATTTCATCTTACTCAATACATCCAAAAACATCCATTTCGATTTTAATAAGTGTGGTTTTTCTGATTTTACACTGATTTCAAAAAAATGTTTAATGCCTTTTTTATCAGCCACGATATCCGGGGTAATGGTTACCTCACTCCCCTTTTTAATAAATGATTTAGGTGTATCGTATCCTTCAAGATCCGCTTTAATATTGTTAAAACCCCTGTTCTCTAAATAATTAACCGATCTGCTTAAAAACTCTGTATAATTTGCTTTGTCCGTACTTATCATAAGGTTAATATACTAAAATTAATATAAATATCAAATAATCAAGTAGTTAAATATTGTTAACGCATATTTATCTAGTTTTAGAAATACCTAACTTTAGGTGTAAATTTTGAAAATTATGATTGCACAAATAAAAACATTCGATACTAATGTACTTGCCATTGAAGTTTTTGATGGCTTTACCGAAGAAGACGAAAAAATATGTCAGAAATTGTTTAATGAAAAGATAGATGAAGGATTTAAAAAAGTAAACGTGCTCATTAAACTGGATGAAGCAAAAATGTCTCAAAGTAGCACCAAAGCTTTTTTTGAAGATATGGTATGGGCGCTAAGAAACTATAAAAAAATGGGACATATCGCCATTGTTGCCCATTCTAATGTAATAAAAGCATTGGTGCCCATAGACAACCTGTTTTTTAAGCGTGCTGGCGAAGGAAGCTACGAACGCTATTTTGACGTATCGCAACTAGAAGAAGCTTTTATGTTTGTAAATTCCTCCGTTTAAATAGGTGTGGCGGTCGGTTTAGTATTTTTGTAGCAACCCGGCTTCTTTTAAACTATCTTTTATGGTTTCCAACACCATTTTATATGTTTTCCGCCGGTAAAAAAGCAGGTAGCCAAAAGTTAAAAACCAATTTCCCGAAATGCTCCTTACCAACATTTTTAGGCGCTTTTTAATGGGTTTTCTATAAAGATGCTCAAATGTATGCAAATCTATTTTTGGGTATTGCGGATATTCAATTACGGCATCGGTACCATAGGTTTCAAAATCGAATTGGGTATTAAAGGCCTTTGTAACTTTCATGTCCGGGATAATGGGGAAAAACTTTTTTCCGGAGTTGCCCTGAGCCGGGATAGTATACAAAAATCTATCCATGCTTTCCGGACTCATAGTTACGCCCAGGCGCTTCTCTATGTTTTCTTCTTTTACCGAAAAATGATACCGTAAAAAATCTTGGCAATTTTTTCTTCCGAGTTCAAAATCGTGCTTCCGAAGGGAATCGTCCATAAAACCAGCAAAACCACTTATGGGCGAAGATGCCAAATGGTGTTGTTCCCTAACTGCTGCTCCGTTAATAATGGTCTTTCTGCTCGGGGCCACTAAAAATTTGGTCCGGTCGCTTAAAGACAATGCATCTAAAATACCATCTTGGTTAAACATTACCTGGTTTCTCAATGCCTTGAACATGCCCTTGGCAACATTTAAAATATCGCGGTCGGGATTAAACAACGAAGGACTATTGTCTTGATTGGGAAAGGGATCTATCATTACAATGGCATAATTATCGTTTTTCTGTAGGTCTTTGTTCTTTTCGTTCAAAACTTTTATCCCAATACCATAAGGTTCGTTGTTTATAAGTCCGCCATCAATGGAATTGAATTTATAACTTTCTTCGTTGTCTAAAATTAACGGGGTTATTCCTTTTCTTCTTCCAAAGAGGTATTTTGGGTAACGTTCAATATATTTTTTGGATATTTCTATTTCCCTGGACTTTAGCCCAATGGGGAATGCAGCGGTACTTAACGTGGCATCTCTTAAATAATGAATATCCTGAGTCTCTTTTAAATCCAACACATAATACAACGAATTTTCATCGGCAGGAACTCCCCGCGAAAACAATTCGTTTTTAACCTTATACCTAAAAAAGCCTCCGTGGTTGGTAATAATATTGGCAGCATTGGTTTGACTGTTCCCGCTAAAATCGACCTTAAAATTGAGTCCGCGCAAATTGGTAGTTGTCAGGATAAGGTCGATATCTTTAGAAACAAACGGCGGATAATGTACCGTTTCGTTAATATGCAAGGCATTGTCGGCAATTTTTTCTATTGCAATGCTGTTCAATAGCGATTGCGGTAATTTGTTTTTATCAAGGTCTTGGGTATCCAAAAGCTTTTCTAAAGTTTTTCCCGTATCGTCATCGGCCATTTTTACCCAACATTTATAAAAAAGGTTGTTTTCTCCTTTAGGGTTAAATCTGTTTACGGCCCTGTGTTTTCTAGACAATAAGCTCATAAGGGACAGCGTGCCTGTTATGCCCCCTGCCGAAGCACCGCTAACAACATCTATAATAACATCGTGCATCGGGATGCTCTGGTCGTATTCGGGATGATCGCTGCCAAGGGCCTTATTTTTATCTTTTGCTTGTTGCCAAAGCTGCAAAGTTTCAATTAAATAATCCAGTACCCCTGCGGTATAGGATCCGGCAGAAACCGCTCCTGCCATTGTTAGACAAAGTTTAAATGATTTGGGCATAATCTCGTTGGTTTTTCTTCCTATAAAATTAAGGGGAATTATTAAAAATCTCTTAAGGCGGAGCAAAAACTCTAAAAAATATCACAATTTGCAGTGAAACTTCTGTTAAAGCACATTATACAAGTATAGAAAAGAAGTACATTTCGCCTTGCTAATACACTTTTACATGTGATAAATTTACCCAACAGACTCCTTTTTTTCCTTCTATTTTTTATAGGTCATGCGCCACTTTTTTCTCAGGAAGCAAAAACAATTAAACTCTTTGTTTATAAAGACAATAAGGCTATTGAAAAATTTGGCGTTGCCAATATTACTACCAAGGAAGAAGGAAAATATATAGATGGTTACCATGTAATTAATGCTTCTGTTGGGGATGAATTGTTTATAGCTTCGGATGATTTTAAAAATTTTTACAAACTGGTGACCACGGAAGATACCGTTGAGGGGAAAATAGAAATTTATACCAAAGACGGAATTATTCAACTAGAGGAAGTGGTACTTACCGAAAAAAAGTTGTCCTATGGAACCTTTACGGAATATGCCCCAAAAATTTATACTCCTGCGGAAAGGCAATTGCGAACGGCATCAAAAGTTTTTGGCGGTGGTGGGATAGGTTTCGACCCGGTTATAAACTTAATAAGCGGAAGAACCAAAAAACTTAAAAAGCGTCTCAAAGCCGAAACCAAAAACAATATTGTAGAATTTCTGGAAGACAACTACAAAGACTATATTTTAAACGACTTGGAGCTCCCCAGGGAACAATTAGGCCTTTTTTGCTATTTTGTTTCAGATAAAAACAAAGGAATACATAAAATATCCGAACGTAAACGGGTGGAGTTTTTATTAAAAAGATTGTACTTGGAATTTGTAAAAGACCCCGCAGATGACTAACCGATAATTTTTATGGCCAGCACCAAAACAAATTGCAAAACACCACTCTTTGCCTTTTTATTTTTAGGTATTTTTCCCCTGTTTTCACAAAAAAACAAAGAATTAAAAATATTTATCTACGAAAACGACAGGGCTATTCAAACCTTTGGAGTTGCCAATATTGCCACCAAGGAAGAAGGAAAACATATAGGCGGTTATTACGTAATAAATGCTTTTGTTGGCGACCAGCTTTTTTTTGCTTGAAAATACTTTCGTAGGCGTATTTTTATGGAAGATATTGAAAAGGGCAAAATAGAACTGTCTGTTAAAAACCCCATTCATGCTGGTTTTGTTACTGATGGTTTCCCAGGCTTATAAAAAGGCCTTTTCGGGCCTTGTTTCGGGAAAACCTTCGTTGGGCTCGCCCATAACGCCGTACATAAATTCTGGAGCTATATATTTTTGATAGTTATGGGAAACTTTTTTCTTGAGATGATATAATATGTACACCCGCAAGAATTAAAAAAAAACAAAATTTTTATACACTTGGGCGGTAGTTTTGGTTATTGGTTAGGGTTGTTATGATATTTTAGTTTAGGATGTTATTTTAAAATGCTTTTATATTTATTATTGTCTTTAAGTACATCTTTTGCTGCCTTTATGGCTTCGTCGTTTTGTAAATAATAATCGTATAGGCCATCCCGGTAAAAGTAGCGTACAATCAATTCATCTTCAATATTTTTGCTTATGCTTTGCCGATATTCGTCCAATGAAGCCAATTTACTTTTCTCGATATCGCTCATTAATTTCTGGTAATCGTCTTTTACAGAAGCCCCAAATTCTTCTATTTCGTCACTTTCTATTACTTTTTTTAGTGCTTTTTCGGTTTTGGTTTCATAGTTAAAGCCACTTTGGGTCACATAATTTTTAAAATTCTGATAATCGCTTTCAGAAAAATTAAAATCGGTCAGGTTTTTAATATCGTGGCCGTAGTAATACTTGGTGGCATAATCAAAAACCACATTGTTTTCCAGAAGCGCATTGGTAATGCTGTTATTTTTTAAGTGCGGTATTTCAATATCGGGCATTACCCCGCCGCTGTCGTATACTTTTCTGCCGTTTCTGGTTTTAAACTCGTTAAAATTCTTTTTTACAATGGCTTGACCGTTTTCGTCGCGGTTCCAATAATCCATGGACTGGATACAACGACCGCTCGGGGTGTAATATCTGGAAATGGTTACTTTAAGCTGCGTTCCGTAATTAAGGCGGATAGGCCGTTGCACAAGTCCTTTACCAAAGCTTCGTGCACCAACCACCACGGCACGGTCTAGGTCCTGTAAAGCACCGCTTACGATTTCACTGGCAGAAGCACTCCTTCCGTTGATGAGGATTACCAGTGGAATTTCGGTATCTACCGGGTTTTTTCGGGTGAAATATTGTTGGTTGAATTTTTTTACTTTTGATTTTGTGCTTACAATGAGCTCTTTTTTGGGAACGAACAAATTGCAAACATTAATAGCCTCTGTTAGGAGTCCGCCGGGATTTCCACGGAGGTCCAAAACAATTTTTTTGGCCCCCTGCCCTTTTAGGTCCTCCAGGGCATTTTCGGTTTGTTTGGAAGCTTTGCTGTTGAATTTAGAAAGTACGATATATCCGGTCTCGGGATTTATCATTTTATAATACGGAACGGCATCAATTTCAATTTCTTCCCTTGAAACCGATGTGGTCATGGTTTTTCCCTGCCGTAAATAGGTAATTTCCACATTGCTTTTGGTAGCGCCTTTTAACAGTTCGGTGGCATCGTCCTTAAAATCGGACACGTTGATATCTCCAATTTTAATGATTTCATCGCCTGCCTTTAAGCCCGCTTTATCTGCCGGATAACCTTTATAGGGTTCTATAATGAGCAACTTGTCGTGATAGCTTTTCACCACGGCGCCAATACCGGAGTATTCGCCTGCATTGCTTATTTTAAAGCCTTCTACGTCCTGTTCGTTCATAAACCGGGTGTAGGGGTCCAAATCTTCCAGCATGCTTTTAATGGCCGTGTCCATCAGTTCTGCAGGATTGGTTTCGTCCACATAATTCATGTTTAATTCTTTAAACATGGTGGTGAATATCTCTACCTGCTTGGCGATTTCAAAAAAATCGTTTTTAAAACCTGTTCCAATCAACAGTACAACAATGGCCAGTGCGGGGATAATGATTTTCTTCTTCATGATTTCCTGAAAATTCTTTCTTTAACGAATATAATAATAGTGATTCATCCGTTTAAACCAAAAAAGTTTAAATGAGTTCTTCTGTAAAAATAATGAAATTGAAAGAATAAAGAGACTTATTCCTTAATATGCGCGTCAAACTTTTCATGGAGTTTTTGCAGGATACTGTTTAATTTTTTAAAGGAGGGAATTTCTTTTCCGGTATACAAAAGCATGAAAAGGTATGGGTTTTCGCCTGTGCTTTGTATGAATAAATGTTTGTTTAACCGGTATGCTTCACGGACGAGCCTTTTTATCCGGTTTCTGTCGACTGCTTTTTTAAAGGAACGTTTGGATACGGAAACGGCGGCTTTAAGTTTAGCGCCTTCTGTCTCTTGAGCTCTCATATAAATGAGCCTAAGCGGGTATTTTGACACAGAACTTCCTTCTGAAAACAATGTTCCGATGAGGATTTTATTTTTTAGTCTTTCTTCTTTTGAAAAAGATCGGTCCATTTTTAATGATGAAATTGAGTGTACCAATTTTTGGAAACCTTAAGTAGGCTTTTGCAGTTAAAAACTGCAAAATTATGTCAGTCTGAGCTTGTCGGAGGCTTTTCTCTTCAGGTCAATGAACCCCGACAGCCCGCCTGGACTTTTGGGCAGGGCCCAGACTGACAGTTATTTATATACTATTCCGGTTGATAGGTATTGTTGCTTCTATCAATATCGGCCATTAATCCCGAAGGGTCTATTACAATAGCTTTAATATCGCTTGTAGCGGCATCAATTGTAAAATTATGGGTTGGGAAAGCCCACGGCCAGTCGGGTAACACAGTTCTTTTTACTTCAAATGGGTTGCTTTTTTCACCATACATCATCCGTAAAGGCGCATAGAAATATTCCATGGTCCCATCGTTATAAAACACCATTACGTCCACCGGCATGGGCATTAACCCGATGCGTTCCATTTCAACCGTGGTCTTACCGTTTTCTTCAGAAACGTTTTTAATACCATAATCAATGGTATTGGTAGTTTCTGTCCAGTCGGTTAGATACCATTGAAGCTCCATTCCCGAAACTTTTTCTGCGGTTCTTTTTATATCGTTTGGCGTTGGATGCTTAAACTTAAAGTCTTCATAATATTTATGAAGCGTTTCCATTAATTTATCTTGCCCGATAACGTAACCGAGTTGCGAAAGAAATATACAGCCTTTACTGTATGCGGCAATGGAATAAGCTGCATTGATGTCGTAACGGTCGCCATGTGTGGTAAGCGGCTGTTCCTTTCCCGAATTGACTATATATTGATAGCCTTTGTATGCATTTTCAAAAGGGTTGGCCTTGTTGTCGCCCGATATTTTATTTTCTGCCAAGGTTGAAATAAAGGTGGTAAAACCTTCGTCCATCCAGGGATGTTCAGATTCGTTGGTGCCCAATAATTGTTGGAACCAAGAATGGGCAAACTCATGTGCTGTAGTCCCTAAAAGGCTCCCGTATTTTTTTCCTCCGGTAATAAGGGTACACATGGCATATTCCATTCCACCGTCCCCGCCTTGGATCACAGAATATTGTTCCCATGGGTACGGACCGATGTTTTTGTTGTAAAATTCAAGGAGTTCGGCTGTTTTTGGTTGAATTTTTTTCCAGTTATCAACCACTTCCGGGTCGTTTTTAAATAAAAAGTGAAGCGTGACCCCGCTCGGTGTTTCCAACTTGTCGTGAATGTATTCAGGATCGGCAGCCCAAGCAAAATCGTGCACATCGTGTGCTTTGAAGTTCCATGTAATGGTCTTGCCTTTATGCTTTTTTACTTTAGTTCCTTCATCTTCGTACCCATACCCTATTTCGTTTGCATTTTGAAGCACGCCAGTTCCGCCTAGTAGGTACGATTTGTCAATGGTAATGTTCACATCAAAATCACCCCAAACACCGTGAAACTCCCTGGCGATGTACGGATCGGCATGCCAGCCCTCAAAATCGTATTCGGCCATTTTTGGGTACCATTGGGTCATGGAAAGTGCTACCCCGTCTTTATTGTTCCTTCCCGAACGCCTTATCTGTACAGGCACCTGCCCCTTAAATTCCATATCAAAAGTAACAGTTTCCCCGGGGGCAATGGGATTATTTAGATTGACTACCAAAATAGTGCCTTCTTCATTAAAATCTACTTCGCTGCCATCTTGTTTTAATGAAGTTGCATGCAAATACCCAATTTCATCCGGAGCCAATTTGGCAATACGGCTTTCATATTCCGGATTTTCCTTGGTTCCGAGGTTGTTGACCATACGTCTGTCCGGATCTTGAATATTTTGCAGGCGGATGTCCATTTCGCTCCCGGGCTGAAAAGCATTGAAAAACAAATGATAAAATACTTTGGTTAGCGATTCCGGGGAGTTATTGGTATACTTTAATTTTTGCGTTCCGGTATATTGAAACGTTTTTACATCCATGTTCACGTCCATTTTATAGTCAACGTGCTGTTGCCAATAAGCGGGGTTATTTGGTTGTTCTGTGGTTGGTACGGTTCGAGGATCAGAATTTGTCATGGCCCATGCCTGTGTGCACAGCGCTATGCTAAATCCTAATACGATAAATAGTGTTCGCTTCATTTGTTTGAGTTTAGTTTATTTTTTATAAAAGATGCCAAGGAGCCCTGAACGGATTCTTTCGAGCAGGGCTCAGACTGACATATTGGATTATAATTTTACTTTCCCGGCATTTACCTTATCGGCTAAAATCATGGCATTGTACAGGTTAACCATTTTGCCCGATTTTGAAGCCTCGGCAAACGGTTTTTTGTAATTGGGGTTTCCTCCAAGAATTACGTTTGCCGTGGATGTCAATCCCGATTGCATAATTATTTTTTTCACCTCTCCGGCTTTTAGTTTGGGGAAATATGCCCTAATTAATGCGGCAACCCCAGCAACCGCTGGAGCGGCCATGGAGGTTCCCTGTAAAAATTCATATCCGTTATTGGGCGTGGTAGACCATATTTTGGTTCCGGGTGCAAAAACATCGACATTGTCTTTGCCGTAATTTGAGAACGTAGCTACCATTTCGGGGCCATATTCGTAGTTTAGTGCACCAACGGTCAGGAAATTATCGGCAATTTCTGCGGTGTTGTTTTCATTATCGTTTGGATAGACATTGTTTTCATCTAAATCCAACGATTCGTTTCCGGCAGCCTTAACAATTAACACGTCTTTTGATGCGGCATACTTTATGGCGTCCCAAACCCATTGTTTGTGTGGCGAATAGTATTTTCCAAAGCTTCCGTTAATTACTTTTGCACCGTTATCTACAGCATAGCGAATGGCCAGGGCCACGTCTTTATCGTACTCGTCTCCATTGGGAACGGTTCTTACAGGCATAATTTTTACATGGTCTGCTACCCCGTTCATGCCAATTCCGTTATTGCGCTGAGCGGCAATTATACCAGCTACGTGTGTACCGTGTTTTGCATGCTCTCTATCTCCAATTACATTGTTATCTCCATAATCGGTATCGGTAATATCATCTGGATCGTCGCCTACAATGGACCTTCCGTCGAAATCTTTGTTTAGATTGTAGTTTAACTGGTCTGTAAAATATTCAATTCCTTCTTTCAGTTCTTTTTTAAGATCTGCTACAGAATCTTCATAGGCAAACATTTGTGTCATGGCCCCTGTAGCAGCTTGAGCCTCGGGAGTAGAGGGCTTGTATGCTTTTAAGTCTTCAAGTGTATAATCTTCCTTGCCCAATTCTTTTTGCAGTAATTCGTCGGCTTGTGTTACCGATTGAAGAATTTGCTCGTACCTTGTTTTATTTTGAAGAGCCTCGTTGTATTTTTCGTCATATTCGGCTTTGGCCCGTTGGTAATCGGCAGAGCCATCATCGCCTTTGTTTATAATCCTAACCAGTTCCAGTTGTTCATTATTTGCTTTTCCCAAAAAGTTCCATCCATGAACGTCGTCTACAAAACCGTTTTTATCGTCGTCAATGCCATTTCCGGCAATTTCATCTTCATTGGTCCAGATAACATTTTTCAGGTCTTCATGTTCAATATCGATCCCAGAGTCCAAAACCCCAACAATTACAGGAGTTGGCCGTAATTCTTTTATGGCATTAAAAATATCTGTATAGGCTTTGTCAACACTCATGCCCGGAATGGTATCGGCAGGGAGGTCGTCGTGGCTCCAGTGTTTAAGCTGTGTATCGGTCAAGGGGCTTACCTTTAATGCAACACTATCTATATTTTCTTCAGGGGTTAACAAGATGTTGGTAGATCCACACCCTGCCAATAAAGTAGTTGCAATAGCACCAGCAACCATAGATTTTTTAATAGTCATTGTTTTCGTTTTAATTAAATAATTCTTTAAATGAGAAAGTGTCTTTAAGCCGAACGCCTTTCTCTGTTTGTTGAAGTGTACATACTTCGTTATGTGCATCGTGTTCCAGCAATAAGTAAAAATTATTGGTTACGGCATGGTCTAAAAAGGTTTTCTTTTCTTCCAGCGTAAGGAGGGGCCGCGTGTCGTACCCCATTACGAAAGGAAGTGGGATATGGCCTACGGTTGGTAGCAAATCGGCCATGAAAACCAGTGTTTTCCCTTTGTATTGTATGTGGGGGATCATTTGTTTGTCTGTATGGCCATTTACATACAGCACATCAAAGCCGAGTTCAGCGTTTTTTAAAAAACCATTATCTGGAACGGGCAAGAAACTTAATTGTCCGCTTTCTTGAATTGGGAAAATATTTTCTTTTAAAAAAGAGGCTTTTTCACGGTCGTTGGGTTTGGTTGCCCATTCCCAGTGGTCTTTATTGCTCCAAAAGCGTGCATTTTTAAACGCGGGTTCGTAAATTCCCTTTTCTTTGTTTAACAGAATGCTTCCGCCACAATGGTCGAAATGCAAGTGGGTTAAAAAAACATCGGTAATGTCGTCCCTATGGAAACCGTGGTTTCGTAAAGATTTATCTAGGTTGTCGTCTCCCCATAAATAGTAATACCCAAAAAATTTATCAGACTGTTTGTTGCCAAGACCGGTATCGATAAGTATTAACCGATTGCCATCTTCTATTAACAAAGACCTGGCGGCTATATCAATCATATTATTGGGGTCGGCAGGATTGGTCCTGTTCCAAATAGATTTGGGAACAACACCAAACATGGCACCGCCATCTAATTTGAAGTTTCCTGTTTCAATTGTGTATAACTTCATGAAATTTGTTAAGATTACAACGCATCGCAAATTAAGAAAAGGGAATAACATTCAATAATAAAGGCTTGCATTATTAAATGTTTTTTAACATTTTTATAGTATATTGACCTTATATTCGTTATTCAATCAAAAAAATATGTTAGAACTAGCTGGAATTGTAATTTTGGGCATCTTGGCTCAATGGGTAGCATGGAGATTAAAAATACCTGCTATTCTACCACTTATTTTAATAGGTATTTTTGTAGGACCTATTTCAACCCTCTATACAGACGATGGAACCAAATTAATTGAACCGATATGGAATCCGCAGTTAGATAAAGGACTGTTTCCGGGAGAGGGCTTGTTTCATTTTGTTTCTTTAGCCATTAGCGTCATCCTTTTTGAAGGGGGGTTAACACTCAAAAGAAACGAAGTTTTAAATGTAGGGCCTGTAATTATAAAACTCATTACTATTGGTAGTGTCGTAACTTTTTTATGTTCGGGTTTTGTGGCTCATTTTATATTTGATTTAAGTTGGTCGGTTTCTTTTTTGTTTGCTGCTTTAATTATTGTTACCGGGCCTACGGTAATTACGCCTATTTTAAGAAATATACCTTTAAAAAAGGATATTTCGGCAGTATTGAGGTGGGAAGGGATATTGATCGATCCTATTGGTGCCGTGGCCGCCGTATTGGTATTTGAATTTATATCGATTGGAAAAGGCTCTGAGTATACGCAACAGGCTTTAATAGAGTTTGGAAAAACAGTGGTTGTTGGTTTTTCCATTGGCTTTTCTTTTGCCTATGCACTGTATTTTGCCATAAAAAAGAACGCTATTCCGCATTTTTTAATGAACGTGGTTTCATTATCTTTTGTAATAGGCGTTTATGCCCTATCCGAGCAGTTTGCTCACGAATCCGGGCTATTGTCAGTTGTGGTAATGGGGATGGTTTTAGGGAACATAGACTTGCCAAACCTTAAAGAATTACTGTATTTTAAAGAATCGTTAAGCGTCCTATTGGTATCCATCCTTTTTATTTTGTTGGCAGCCAATATCGACATGCAGGACTTGTATTTAATTTACAATTGGAACACAGTTATTTTGTTTGCTTGTGTGGTATTTTTAATACGGCCGCTTTGTGTTTTTCTCAGCACCATAAAATCAGGACTAAAACTAAACGAAAAAATATTTATTAGCTGGGTAGGGCCCCGCGGTATTGTGGCAGCAGGTATTGCGTCGCTTTTTGGAACACGTTTGGCTTTGGAAGGCGAGCCAGGAGCAGAATACATAACACCGTTGGTATTTATGATCGTGCTGGGAACCGTACTTTTAAATGCAACCACCGCACGGTTATTTGCTAAAATATCGGGCGTATTCTTGAAAGAGTCGAGCGGAATATTAATTGTAGGGGCTTCAAACGTTTCGAGAATTATTGCGAAATATTTACAAAAAAGCGAACGGCACGTGGTACTTATTGATAGTAATAAAGAGAATATTGAAAGGGCAAAGGCAATGGACCTGGATGCCGAGGAAGCCAATATTTTTTCTGATGACCTTGCCAATAACATCGAACTAAACGACATTGGGTATTTAATGGCGCTTACGGCCAGTGAAGAAGTAAACAAACACGCCATAGAGCGGTTTAAAAATCAATTGGGGGAAAATGGTGCCTTTAGGTTGATTACCCCCGAGGAAATGAAATCGGATACCATTGACAGTGAATTATTGTTCTCTAAAAAAGACGATTATATCAACTTAAGTGAAGTGGCACGCGATTACCCTAAAATAAACGAAATACCAATAGCTTCAAAAGAGCAGTTCATTAAAGAAATAGAAAAGCTCAATAATGAAAAAGATGCCATTCCTATTTTTATAAAAGACAATGAGGAGGAATTGCACATTATCGCTTCGTATATAAAAGAAATGGAGATCGAAGAAGGCAATCAATTGGTATATCTGGGAAAACCCATGGACGTAATGGATGTAAAGAACAATAAAAACGAAAAGGAAGAAGATAAAGTTACCGAAAATGAAAATCAATAAAATAACCGCAAACACCTTTTTACAATTGGGGGTCCTTTTATCCTTGGTCTTGTTGTTGACCGGCTGCGACCAAACACGACTGAAAAACAAAGGCAACCAACTTTTTGGCAAAAACCCATATACATCCGTAACCAAACTCAATTTAAAGGAAATACCGGAGGGCTATGCAGAAGTAGTTACAGATACTATTTTATCAAACAACTTTGTGGTGAAGGTAAAATATCATTCAACAGATGATAAAGTTTATAAAATTGAAAACAACCCGAACCGTATTGAAAGCACGGCTTATAAAGAGTTTCATTCGGACGTGTCTGTATACTTTAAGGATAGATTGGTACTTAATAAAAGAATAGAAAAAACACTTTTTGTACAGCCTGAAAATAACTTTTGGGACAAATGTATCATGCAGTCCATTAGCATAGACGAGACCGCTTCTTTAACGAACGATGTTGTTTTTAATATAAGTTTCTTCAATCCTTCACAAGAGGCCTACCTTGATTATAAACTGGTGGTTAACCGTTCTGGGAGTTATTATATTCAGAACATACCAACATAATTCTATACTTTCACAACCGTTTAATCGTTTAGTTTCAATACCGCCATAAATGCTTGTTGGGGAATTTCTACGTTCCCTACTTGGCGCATACGTTTTTTACCTTTTTTCTGTTTTTCCAATAATTTCCGTTTACGGGAAATATCCCCGCCGTAACATTTGGCGGTAACATCTTTACGGAGCGCTTTTACGGTTTCCCTGGAGATAATTTTGGCACCAATGGCTGCCTGGATAGGAATATCAAACTGTTGCCTCGGAATTAATTCTTTTAACTTTTCGCACATTTTCTTCCCAATATCATATGCATTGTCCGAATGAATTAAAGCAGAAAGCGCATCTACCGAATTTCCATTGATCAACACATCCACTTTTACCAATTTAGAAGCCCGCATTCCTATTGGTGAATAGTCAAAAGAAGCATATCCTTTGGAAACGGTTTTAAGGCGGTCGTAAAAATCGAACACAATTTCGGCCAAGGGCATATCAAAAGACAATTCGACACGTTCGGGCGTTAAATACGTTTGATTGGTAATAATACCGCGTTTTTCAATACAAAGCGACATAACAGGTCCAACAAAGTCGGATTTGGTAATAATAGAAGCTTTTATAAACGGCTCTTCAACACGGTCCAAACTAGAAGGATCGGGCAGGTCCGATGGGTTGTTTACAATAATTTGCTCGTCGGGGTCTTTCTTGGTGTATGCATGATAACTTACGTTTGGAACCGTTGTAATTACGGTCATGTCAAACTCGCGCTCCAAACGTTCTTGAATAATTTCCAGGTGAAGCATCCCCAAGAAACCACAACGGAAACCAAAACCAAGGGCCGCAGAACTTTCGGGTGCAAATACCAAGGAAGCATCGTTTAACTGAAGTTTCTCCATGGCACCGCGAAGCTCTTCATAATCTTCGGTATCTACGGGGTAAATCCCGGCAAATACCATTGGTTTTACATTTTCAAAACCCTCAATCATGTTTTTGGTTGGATTGGCGGCATCTGTAATTGTATCGCCCACTTTAACCTCGCGGGCATCTTTTATCCCCGTAATTAAATACCCAACGTCCCCGGTTTTAATGACTTTTTTAGGGTGCTGTATTAATTTTAGCGTTCCAACTTCATCGGCAAAGTATGTTTTTCCGGTAGCCAGGAACTTTATTTTTTGTCCTTTGTGAATCTCACCGTTTATTACCCTAAAATACGTTTCAACACCGCGAAAGGGGTTGTAAACAGAATCAAATATAAGCGCTTGCAACGGTTCGTCTTCTACGCCTTTTGGAGCGGGAATTTTTTCTATAATGGCACTCAGTATTTCTTCTATTCCAATACCGGTTTTGGCACTTGCCGGAATAACATCTTCTGCATTACAGCCCAATAAATCTACAATATCGTCTGTTACTTCCTCTGGATTTGCACTGGGAAGGTCAACTTTGTTCAGTACAGGTATAATTTCCAAATCATTTTCTAAAGCAAGATAAAGATTAGAAATGGTCTGTGCCTGTATACTTTGTGCGGCATCCACGACCAATAATGCACCTTCGCAAGCGGCAATGGACCTGGAGACTTCATAAGAGAAGTCTACGTGGCCGGGGGTATCAATTAAATTTAAAATATATGTTTCGCCCTTGTATATATATTCCATTTGGATGGCATGGCTCTTAATGGTAATGCCCCGTTCGCGCTCTAAGTCCATATTGTCAAGGAGCTGCTCTTTTTTTTCACGTTCTGTTACAGAGCCGGTAAAATCCAGCAATCTGTCTGCCAACGTGCTTTTACCGTGGTCAATATGAGCAATAATACAAAAGTTCCTAATGTGCTTCATAGCCGTATATCAATGCGTTTTTTCAATTCGCAAATATAAGTTATTTTAACACGCTTGAATAAGATATTGTTCATAATTAAGGAGGATATAAAAAAAATGTTTTAAAAAATATGATTAATTGATAAAAAATTCTATATTTAGAAACCAAATTGCTCTGAACATGCTTGACCAAAAGGTTGTTTTCTTCTGTATATCCTTTTTTGCCGTCCATTTTATCTATGCCCAGCATTATAAAATAGAGGGCCATGTAAGCAATAAAAATAACCAGCCCCTGCCCTATGTAAACCTTATTCTTTTGGCCAAGGATTCAACGGCCATTTCCGGAACTTCCACAGAAGAAAACGGAACTTTTATCATGAGCCAAATTTCCAAAGGGAGTTATATTCTGCAAACGTCCTATGTAGGATATAAAAACACATACAGCCCCGTTGAAGTGAATGCCAATGTACAGATTGGGAATCTGGTCATGCTTGAAAATGTTGAAAATCTGGACGGGGTAACCGTAATTCATCAAAGGCCCCGAATAGAAAAAAAAGGAGGTAAACTTATTTTTCAGGTAGAAAATTCCACCTTGTCATCAATGTCCGGATATGAAATATTAAAAAGAACCCCTGCAGTGATTATTGTAAACGATAATATTTCAATAAAAAACTCCAAAACAACCGTTTATATCAACAATAAAAGAGTTTATTTAAATGATACGGAACTAAAAAACCTTCTGGAAAATTTTTCGGGAACAAATATTGCTTCTGTTGAAGTAATTACCAATCCATCTTCTAAATATGATGCAGAAGGGGGCGCCGTTTTAAATATTGTTACGTCCAAAAACATATCTATTGGCTATAAAGGAAGCGTAAACGGCAATTATGAACAGGGGATTTTCCCTAAATATAGGTTTGGTACCGACCATTATTACAAAAGCAGTTTTGTTAACTTATATGCAGGATATACTTTTAACCCCAGAAAGGACTATAAAAGAAGCGATAGTTATACCAACTTTTTTAACGGCAATTTGCCCGGTAATCAATGGAAAGCGTCCTTGTATAAAACCACACGGTCCAAGGTACACAACTTAAATACCATTGTAGATTTTGATCTGGATACTAAAAATACATTAAGCATAACTTCCAATTTTAATTTTAGTCCCGAAAAAACAATAGATAATCTTGTAGACACCCATATTTTTGATGCCGATGAAAATCCAAACGGAGCATTTATTTCTACCAGTAATATTGAAAACGATAATGTAAATTTAAGCTTTAATGCTACCTATAACAGGGAAATGGGAAATGGCACGACGTTAAGCGCACAGGCAAATTATGTATACTATAACGACGAACAATTTCAGGACATTTTAACTGATTATTACAATGAAAACAATGCGTATGAATATAGCAATATTTTTGGCACGCATTGGACACAGCAGAACAATATTTTTACAGGCCAAGTAGATATTTCTGCTATATGGAACGAAAACAATATTGATTTTGGAACTAAATATTCCGGGATAAAGGGAAACAGCGAGATGATCTTCTTTGGAGATTACATGCCCGAACAAGCCAATAATGACGATTTTGATTATGATGAAAATATTTGGGCGGGCTATGTCAATTTAAATCGGGAATGGGAAAAATGGGCGCTGGAATTAGGGTTGAGGGGAGAATATACCAATGCCATTGGGAACTCGGCTGCTTATGGGGAAGTAAACCATCAGGATTATTTCGAGTTGTTCCCGACCATTAGCATACACAATACCATATCTGGCACCCATGAATGGGGAATAAGCTATAAAAGGGCCATAGATCGCCCCCGGTACCAAAGTTTAAATCCGTTTAGGTATTATTTAAATGAAAACAACTTTATAACGGGAAATCCAACCTTAACACCTTCCATAGAAAATAAGGTAACCTTGGACTATACTTATAATGGAAACTATATTTTTTCCCTCTATTACCAACATGAAAACAACGACCTTGGTAGCTTAACATTTCAAAACAACGAAGACGAAATAGCATACAATGCTGTTTTTAATTTAGACGAATCTTTTCAATATAGCATCGACTTGGTACACTACCGCTACCTAACCAAGTGGTGGTATTTAAGCACGTACTTATCTGAATTTTACTATGAACTAAGCTTTTTGGCCAGAGAAAGCAACAACCAAAAACAAACAATGAGTACCTTTGGCTTCTTTGGCCAAGTATACAATTCATTTACCTTGTCCAAAAACCGTACATGGAGCGCAAGTTTATACCTGGAATACCTTTCCCGTTTTTTAGCCGGAAATTATATAATGAAAGACCGCTTTAAGGCCAATATCGGGATAAGAAAAAAATTAGGGGACGGCAGGGCAGAAATCACCTTGAATGCCAACGATATATTCAATACCTTTAACATTCCCTTTGCCACAAAATACCTCAACCAAGACAATGGATATTTGCCAAAACCAGAAACCCGGACGGTATCGGTTGGTTTTAAATACAACTTCGGAAATTACCGTTTAAAAGACAATAAAAGGGAAATCGACTTCAAAGAAGAAGAAAGATTAAACGAAGAAGAAACATTTTAACATACGAAACCAAAAATGTTGTGTTACTTTGCTTTTTAAGCAAATTTTTTCATTCAAAAGAAACAGACATGACAATTTACAATAAGAAAATATTACTATTGCTCGCGGGAGTAGTTTTATCATTTGTTTCATGCAGCACAACAACCGGCAAAAACGATGCCCCAGATGCAGTTGAAACAATAATTACAGAAGTGAAGAATGAATATGCGCCAGACAAAAGAGTTGCTATTTTTAACATTGAGACCAAAAAAACAAAAGACGGATATGTTTTAAAAGGAAGTTCAAACTTGCCAAAAGCGGTTAATAAATTTACCAAAAAGTTAACCGAAGCAAAAATACATTTTACAGATAGTATTGAAATGCTTCCGGCCCCATCTTTAGAAGGAAAAACACAAGGAGTAATAAAACTTTCGGCAGCCAATTTACGGGGCAATCCAAAACATTCGGCAGAATTGGTAACACAGGGAACCTTGGGAATGCCTGTTAACATATACAAAAAGGAGGGAAGCTGGTACCTTGTGCAAACACCAGACCATTATATTGCATGGGTTGATTATGGAGGAGTAGAACCTATGGACAAAGAGGCTTTTGCAAAATGGAAAGCAGGCAAAAAACTTATTTATACAAAAACTTCCGGAAATTCGCATGCCGAAGCCAATGAAGAAGCTCAGGTAATATCCGACTTAGTGGCAGGAAATATTTTAAGTTTACAAGGCGAGAAAGGAAACTTTTACGAGGTAAAATATCCAGACGGGCGCACAGCCTATGTTTCTAAAAAAGAAGCAGCCCCATACAATGAATGGGTGCAATCGCTTGAACAGACCAAAGAGGACCTGGTATCTATCTCCAAAACATTGATGGGACTGCCGTATTTATGGGGAGGGACATCTCCAAAAGGAGTAGATTGTAGCGGGTTTACCAAAACCGTTTATTTTTTAAACGGAATGATTATTCCCAGAGATGCATCGCAACAAATACACGAAGGGATTTTGGTTGATGACAGCAAGGATTTTTCCAAGCTTCAACCTGGAGATTTGCTTTTCTTCGGAAAAAAAGCAACCGATTCTACAAAAGAGCGCGTCATACATGTAGGCATGTGGATAGGCAACAACGAGTTTATTCATTCGGCAGGGAGTGTCCATATAAGCAGTATGGACAAGAATGCCTCAAATTACGATGAATACAATTACAACCGTTATTTACGCTCCAAACGTATTTTAAATGAAGAAAGTAAAGGATTAATAGACTTGAAAGACAAGGAAGTTTTTTAAACGCTAAAACCCCGGAATTTCCGGGGTTTTTATTTTTAAAGTTAAAAAAGAGAGATAAAAAAAATTATTTATCCCACCAAAGAGTTCCGTATATACTGTCTTCTCCTCCAAACTGTCTTTGTACAGCATCCGTATAGTTGGTCTCATTATTAAAAGCTTCGTTATCTGGATAAGCCAATCGGGTTGGTACATTAACACCGTTCGGTTTTACCATAATGTCAGGTAGCCCTGTCCTGCGCCATTCGGCCCAAGCTTCATATCCAAACATATATAAATGTACCCAGCGCTGGGTAGCTATTTGTTCCATGGCATTAGCTGGATCGAATGCAACCTCAGATTGAGCCATAAAATCTGTAACCTCTTCTGTACTTCCTGTCCATTGTTCAATGGAGCTTTCAATAGCCTGATTGTAATAAGTTTCAGTATCTCCAGTTATCCAACCCCTTTCAGAGGCTTCAGCCATTGCAAACTGTACCTGGGCATATGTTAATAAATAAACAGGAGCATCTTGGGCATAAATGGCATCTCCCAACAATGAATATTCTTCGGTACCAATATTGTCTTCTTCTCCAAACAACAGGCCTACATATTCATCGCTATCACGAGCTGGATTCCCGTATATTGGCAGTCTGGGGTCATCTAGAGGTTTCATTACACTAACGAGACTTTCAGTAAGTGCCCACCATTCCCTGTTGTCATTTTCAACCTGATCGTACCAGTAATTTTGATTATTGGCATCGGCTAAATGCTGAAAAAACAAATTATCGTCATTTGAGATAAAGACGCCGTCATTAACAGCATTGTTAAATTCTGCTTCTGCAGTTGCAGGATTCACTTCAGATAAACGAAGCGCCATTATCATACGAATGGTATTGGCAAATCTTTCCCATTTCCCCATATCTCCGTCATAGACAATATCGTTGGAGAGGTTTCCACTTACCATCATATCACTAGCTTCTTTTAGTTCTGCAAACAGGTCGGTGTATATGCTTTCTTGTGTGTCATAAGCGGGTGTGAAATCATCCACTCCCTGTAATGCTTCGCTATAAGGCACATCGCCCCACCGGTCTGTAATGTTCCAAAAATAATATGCTTTTAATATTTTGGCAACAGCCAATTGATTTTCAATGGGACCTTCATTAGCGGTAAGGTCGTCTGCATTCAATACTGCTTGAAGGTCGGCCAACGGCCCTTGATACCAGCTATAAAAACTGGTACTTTGCTGTGGGTAAAGAGAGAGACCAACATATTGTGTTTCTGCTAAATATTGAGCCATAAACTCTCCTTGAGGGGAAGAACTAAGCCCTGGGAGCCATAATTCTGCCTGGGAAATTAACTGCATTCCGGAGGCTTGGCTCGGATCGTTGGTGGTTGTATTAATATCTTCGTCAAAATTGCTGCAGCCTGTAAGAACAGTTACTCCAAACAATATGGTTATATATAATTTTTTCATTTTTTGATAGTTTAAAATGTGACGTTCAAATTTACACCGAATGACCTTACCGAAGGTAATTGACCAGATTCATACCAGCTTATGGCCTGGGCACCGGTTGAGATTTCAGATGGGTTAATGCCCTTAGGAGCTTTTTGCCATATCATTGCAGGGTTTCTTGCAATTAAAGCAAGGCTCATGGTGCTAAAGGGAAGTTTTTCCATAATCTTTTCCCCTAGGTTATATTGAACACGCACTTCCCTAAGTTTAACATAAGAAGCATCATAAAGCCATTCTTCGTAAATTCTTCTTCCAATTACATTTCTATAATAAGATCGGGCATCTACATACGCGGTAACATCTTCACCTGTTGATGCAGAAATTCCGGTGACTTTTACACCTCCGCCATCTTCAAGTGGATCACGGACGTTCATGCCATTATCATTGGTGGCAACGGTTAAAATATCCTGCCCGGTTCTAACCGACAACATTTTAGAACGACTAAAGAACTGACCGCCTCCTTGGAAATCTATCATTGCGGCAATATTGAATTGTCCTATGCGGATATTATTTTGAAAACCGCCATTAAAATCTGGGAGAACGGTTCCAAAGTTATGAGTTGCATCGGTATATAGAGGCATATTCTCATCGTCCAAAAGTATTTTTCCAGAGGCCTCATCTCTTTGATACGCCTGTCCTACCAAGCTTCCAAAAGGCTCCCCTTCATATGAATTTAAATAACTTGTTACACTGGAATAAGTTGTGGACCCATAAGTATAAACGTCTATCCCCGGAGCCAGTTCTACAACTTCGCTATTGTTTTTGTTGATGTTGAACGTGAAATCCCATGAGAAATTATTAATTTTTACCGGGGCCGCATTTACCGAAAGTTCAAAACCATCGTTTTCAATCAAACCTGCGTTAATAATAGTAGAATCATATCCACTTGTTCCTGAAATATCCAAGTCGAGAATCTGATCTTTATTTTTCTGTTGATAATACGTAAAATCAAAACCTAAACGGTTATTAAAGAAATTTAGCTCTAACCCCGCTTCAAAAGAATTTGAAAAAGAAGGTTTTATGTTGGGGTTGTTAAGTTTATCTGGGACATACAAGGTACTCGTACCATTATAGACCGTTCCCACCTCATAAAAAGGAGTAGTAAGATATGGATCTAGATCGGATCCTGCTTTTGCATAACTTGCCCGGACTTTACCAAACGACAGCGGCTCCCATTCTAACAATTCGCTAAAAACAATACTCCCCGAAAAAGAAGGATACCAATAAGAGTTATTGTCATCGGGAAGCGTGGAAGAATTATCATTCCTTAAAGAGGCGTCTATAAAAAATGTTCCATCATACCCTAAAGAAACCAAGCTATAAAAACTGCGTATTTGTTTTTCAAGTAAATATGAATCTACTTCAGGTCTGTCTATGGAGGCATCTATATTGTAAAACCCAGGAGAGGATAATCCGCCAACGGTTGCTTGAGACAAATAGGTATACTCGCGATCATAAATATTGCCACCAACGGTTGCATCTAGCGATAATTTTTCCCATGATTTTTTGTATTGGGCCAAAAGTTCATAGTTAAACTCTTTATTTTGGTATTTTCCAATTGAAAAAGAGGGAACCCGAGTTCCTCCAAATGCTTGGCGGCTTTGAATGTTTTGTGTAAACATATCTGAACGGACAAAACCACTTATCTCCAGTTCGGGTATTATTTTGTATGAAACCCCAATATCGCCAAAGAAACGGTCACGATAATCATCGCTGGTATTTTCATAAGCTTCAAAATAGGGGTTATTCCAATAAAGAGGTTCGAAATCGGTTATTTCCCCGGTATTAGAATCGGGCCTACTTAAATTCCAATGTAGAAAAGTTCCATCGTCATATTTATAATTCCGTAACCGGTTCATGTCAACATTTCTTTGAAACCACTGTACCATGTAATTGGCACCATATTCTGAACCTTGTGATGGACGCCTTCCTTTATTTCCGGCATAATTTATATTAGAAGAAACAGTAACCTTGTCATTTAAGTCCAAACTAACGCTTAAGCCTACATTTGTTCTGTCTAGGTTAGTATTGGGTACAATCCCTTCAATTTGTGTGTTATTAAAACTTAAGCGAACGGAAGTATTTTCATTTCCGCCACTAATGCTAACATTGTTATTAAAGGTTGTTCCTGTATTGTAATAATTTTTTACATTATTGGGATGTGCCACAAAAGGTGTTAGTTGGCCATATTCCGGATCTTGCGGATAAAAGCTGAATACTTGTCTCACAGGAGTACCGTCTAGTTTTGGCCCCCAGCTTTCATCTACACTCATATCTACATAAGGTTGACCGTTTGGAAGTGTCCTGAAAGTTTGACTGGAACCGCCTCCATACATATTTTGTAGCTCTATAAAGTTATATGCCGATTCGACTGAAAAAGTAGAAGAAAAATCAACACTTACTTTTTTTGGTCCTTTTTTTCCTTTTTTGGTGGTAATCATAATTACACCATACTGTCCGCGAATACCATATAGGGCAGAGGCAGCAGGCCCTTTTAAAACATTTACCGATTCAATGTCGTTAGGGTTTACATCTTGTGCTAAGTTACCATAATCTGCCTGGTCGCTACCGGAAAAATTTGCATTGGAAATTGGAGTTCCATCAATGACGATTAATGGTTGATCGCCTGCTCCAATGGAGTTAACTCCACGAATTTTAATTTTCTGGGTTCCCCCCATACTTGCCCCTGAAGCACCAGTAACCTGAACACCGGCAACACGCCCGGAGAGCGATCCTAATACGTTTTGTTCGTTGGTTAAGTTAAAATTTTCCCCGTCCACTTCTTGGGTAGCATATCCTAATGATTTTTTGTCTCGAGATATTCCCAAGGCAGTAACAACAACTTCGTCAAGCCCTTGCATGCTTTCCACTAATGCAATGTTGATAGTTGTTTGCCCGTTTACAGGTACTTCTTGAACAGCAAAGCCAATGGATGAAAAAGATAAAACATCTCCTTGGTTTGTAGTAATGGAATAGTTTCCATCCATATCTGTAGAAGTACCTTGATTGGTTCCTTTAATCATTACGGTAACGCCGGGTAATGGCATACCGTCACTTGCTACTGTAACCGTTCCTGTAATGGGTATCTCTTGCGCAGATAAACCCCAAAAAGGGACACATATCAGTAGCATAATTACTGAAATTTTGTAATTCATTTGTTTGAGTTTGTTAAGGTTAAATTGTTGTATATTTTAAAGATAGTTAAATATTTGTTATATTTTGTTTATGATATTGGATATTGAAATGAATTTAAAATGAATAAAAATTATTTAATACAACTGTATTCTGTTTAAAAAGTAATAAAATGATTTTCGATACCATTTTTATAATTACCTATCTTTGCAGTTCAAAAAAAGACTTGTTTTGGCAAAAATTGGATCGATAGATGTAGGAGCGTTTCCACTTTTATTGGCACCTATGGAAGATGTTAGCGACCCACCGTTTCGGGCGTTATGCAAGGAGCAAGGTGCAGACGTGGTTTATACTGAATTTATTTCTTCGGAAGGATTAATACGCGATGCCGCAAAGAGCACGCAAAAACTTGATATTTACGAAAAGGAACGTCCGGTGGGTATCCAGATATTTGGAGCCGAACTGGATTCTATGCTACAGGCCATAGATATTGTGGAAAGGTCCAACCCCGATATTATTGATATTAATTTTGGCTGCCCGGTAAAAAAGGTGGTCTGTAAAAATGCCGGAGCCGGAATTTTAAGAGACATACCACTTATGGTAAAACTTACCGAAGAAATGGTAAAGCGCACTAAATTGCCGGTAACCGTAAAAACCCGCTTGGGCTGGGACAGCGATTCCGTTAAAATAGTTGAAGTAGCCGAAAGACTTCAAGATGTGGGTATTCAGGCCATATCCATTCACGGGCGGACAAGGGTGCAAATGTATAAGGGGAATGCCGATTGGCAACCGATAGCCGATGTAAAAAACAACCAGCGGATGCATATCCCCGTTTTTGGCAATGGTGATGTAGACACCCCCGAAATGGCACTTAAAATGCGCGATGAATATGGTCTTGACGGGGCAATGATTGGCCGTGCCAGTATTGGGTATCCTTGGTTTTTTAAAGAGGTAAAACATTTTTTTAATACAGGAGAACATTTGGCGCCACCAACAATTCAGGAACGTGTGGCGGCCGCAAGGAGGCACCTGGAAATGTCCATTGACTGGAAAGGCGATAAATTGGGCGTTTTTGAAACCAGGAGGCACTACACGAATTATTTTAAAGGAATACCGCATTTTAAGGAATACCGCATGAAAATGGTAACAAGCGACGATGCTGCCGATGTTTTTGCTGCCTTTGATGAGGTAGAGGAAAAATTTGCTGATTTTCAGTTTGTATAGTTTTTCGAACAGGTTGAGGTTGAGATGTTTTGAGGCATGATCGCTGACGGGAATAACTATTTTTAAAAGGCGCAAGGGGGCAACAGCAACAGCTACTTTCCCGATAGATGGGGCTCCCCCTGTTTTTTAAAAATTACTTGTACTGGATAAGTTGTTTGTTGACCCGGCTGGATGCAATTTTGGCCGCTATGAATCCTAAAACAAAAATGGTCGCAAAGACAATGCCCACGTTAAGGAAATTGTACTCCACGGGATAGGCTAGGGTTGGCGTAAGCTTTATCCACTGAAACGTTATTTGGGTCCATACCAAAGCAGAGGCCAACAGAATGCCCACGATGCCCCCAACAGAAGTTACCAGCAAGCCCTGAAGGAAAAATATGCGCTTAAGCTTTTTAATGGAAACGCCCATACTGTAAAGGGTTGAGGCGTTGTCTTTTTTGTCCAGAATCATCATGATTATGGCCCCGACAACATTAAAGAGCGCTATAATTAGTACTAGCGTAAATATAAGATAGATAGCCAGATTTTCGGTATTCAGCATTTTGTAAAGCGAGTCGTTTAATTGTTGACGCGTTTTTAGGGAAACTTTTTCCTTGAGTATTTCTTTTATGGAACTGCTTACGGCATTGATATCGGCCAGGGGCTTTAATTTAAAGTTGATGCCCGTTATTTGGTTTTCATTTTTTTCTAACAGGGGCTGTACGGTAGAAAGGCGGGCAAATACGTATTTTTTATCGAGGTCGTCGTTTATGGAATACACGCCGGAAACGGTAACGGAAAGCTCGTTGTAGGGTTTTTTGGTGCCAGAAAGCCCGCTGGTAATACTTCCGTCGCCGGGTTTTGGGGCCAATATTTTTAGCGGACTCCTATAATCGTTAATACCGAGCCCCAATAAATTGGCTATGCCGAGCCCAGTAACTACTTGATAGGGATCTTTATTTATCCAGCTGCCATAATACAAAGTGCTATCTACATTGGTTACACGCGTATAATTACTGTCTACAGCTTTTATGTATGCTATGTGCTGGCGTTGCTTGTGGGTAAGAAAAATTCGTTCTTCAATTTCTTTTGAATAGCTTGCTATCCCTTCCAGGTTGTCTAATTTAGCCAATTCTTCTTTGGTAAGCGAAAAATATTTTCCCTTAGCGGTAACGGCCTTTAAGTCTGGGTCGAAGGTATTTGAAAACGAAAGGCTAAACGTTTTGAGCCCGGCAAAAGCCGATAATACAATAAATAAGGAGGCGGCCCCAATAACAATAACCAAAAAGGTCACAAAATTGATGATGTTGACCGCATTTTGGCTGCTTTTGGAAATCAAGTACCTTTTTGCTATGTATAGGGAAATATTCAAAAAAAATTAAGACTTCTTTCTTTTGTCCAACAGGTTGGGGTTTTCAATAGGGTTGTCGCTGCCTTTTAAGGATTGGTCAATCCGGTCGATGTATTCCAGAGAATCATCAATAAAAAATTCCAGTTCGGGCACACGCCTAAGCTGGTTTTTTGTTCGCTGCGATAATTCGTGTTTAATAAGCGGCTGGTTGGAGCGGATGCCCTTAATGAGCTCTTCGCTGTTGTTGTGCGGAAAAATGCTTACATATACCTTGGCCTGGGAAAGGTCGGATGTAACGTTTACCTTGGTAACACTAATTAAGGTTCCAGACATTCCCCCCTCCTTTGCTGCTCTTTGTAGAATTTCCGCCAAATCGCGTTGAATCACGCCACCGATCTTTTTCTGTCTGTTTGTTTCCATAATGCAAAAGTACGAGAATAATAAATACAATTTAAAGTATTATTTTTGAGGTAAGAATGAATTGTTCGGAGCGGTTGCCTAAAATTTTTAACTATAAGGGGTTAAAATCAATAAAAACAAAAAGTTTTAATAATGAATAAAATAGAACATTTGGGAATTGCGGTAAAAGACTTAACGGCCTCCAACACCTTGTTTCAACAGTTATTGGGCGTGGCAAATTACAAAACAGAAGAAGTTGCCACCGAAGGGGTCCGCACATCTTTTTTTAAAACCGGAGAAAGCAAGATAGAGCTTTTAGAGGCAATGACTAGAGACAGCCCAATTGCAAAATTTATTGAAAAAAGAGGCGAAGGATTACATCATGTCGCCTTTGAAGTAGCCGATATCCAAGCAGAAATAAAAAGACTTAAAGATGAAGGGTTTACAGTTTTAAGCGAAACGCCCAAACGCGGTGCAGACAATAAATGGGTTGTATTTTTGCACCCAAAAACTACCAATGGGGTATTAATAGAATTATGCCAAGAGATAGAAACAGAAACGGAGTAAAACAAAAACCGTTAAAAGGTTTGCAGAGATTAAAAATATATAGTAATATTGCATCCGCAAATTGCAGGTCCCATAGCTCAGCTGGTTAGAGCACCTGACTCATAATCAGGGGGTCCATGGTTCGAGCCCATGTGGGACCACTTTTAATTAGATGTAAAGCGTTGTAAATCAATAAGATATACGACGCTTTTTTTATACCAGCTCAAATATATGCTCAAACCTCTCTGAAAACTCCCGCCAATAAAGGGATTCGAGAATCTCCCTTACCTCACATAAACCGCGAGAGAATGATTTTGTGATGATGATTTACTAAAAATTTCATTTTCCATTAGTGCTCAAACCGTATATCTCTAAAGAGATTACCAAAGTTTCTCTTTTTGTCAATTGGGGAATGAGTAGGATTAATTAGGGAATATTTTTAAATTAGTCCAACAAATAGTCCTCTTTTTCAGTGAATCACGATTTATCAGATATACCGATTAAATCAGTAATTAAGATTTTTAAATTTCTAGATGTTCTTTTGGAAGAAGAAAATCTTGCCTCTGATTATTTTAAGAATAACCTTCATAAGTTTACTGTTGGGGAGAAATATTTTTTATTTCTTTATGCTTCAAAATATTTTAGTCTTGATAAAGAAAGTTTTTTAGATCTGTGGCTAACACAAATTTACCATGATTATAGCACTGATGACACTTCTGAATATTTGAGTAAAATTGCACGTAATGCGGAGAAAATACTAAAAACCACAAACTCTGAAAATATTAGATTACTTTCTAAAGAGTTTTCTGCTATTTTAGGAATTTCTGAAAAGGAGAAGGAAAATAGAATAACCTCCGAGATACCCTTGAGGTTTTTTGGAAAAAATGAAAAAAATGAGACAGAAGAGACAGAAGAGACAGAAAAAGAAGAAATAAATTTTAGAATTTATAATCGAATCCCTTTACATGTAGATAAAGAGCATAGAGAAAAATTTAGGAATGATTTTTTTAATGAACTCAACGATTGTTTGGACTATCCTTCAATAGAACAACTATTTTATAACACGTTTGAGACATATAGCAATAATTTGGTTGAACTTAAATTATTGTACTTACATGTGGAATCCAAATCATTACTTGAACAAGCAATCAGAAGGGTAATAAAATCATACAGAGAAAACGTTTCAGACCATTTGAAGAAAAAAGATTACTTTGGTGAGATAAATGAAACAATTGATGAAAAATTATCTTCCTCCAGTTCATTCCTAAAGAAACTTCAGCCCAAGAAGTATAAATATCAGAAAGTAACCCGTTACCATTTTATGATTGCTCTGTATAACGCTTTTCCATATATTAGGGAAGGTTACCAAAAAGCGGTTGAGGAGAGTCCTTCCAAAACACATGAAGAATTTCTTAAAGAAAGAATGAAAAACATTTAAAAAGGCGTAAAAATTTATACGGTTTCATCCCAAGTTTACGCCTTTTCAAAATCCCCTCCTTTTCAACATAATTTAGCCTTCACAAAACAACACATTGTGGAGGATAAAGAGTTAACATATCATCTTTTAAAAATAATCACGGAGCTGGAGCATCGGATAGCAGAGCGAGTAATCGTTTCTCTTCCCGATCTTCCAGCTTCCGTTGTTTCTACTCATAACGAAAAGCTACTTAAGGATGTGGAACTATGCGACCTCTTACAAATATCCACCAGTCATTTTTACAAGCTTAAGAAAAAGCACAAGAACTTCCCAACTCACTGCATAGGGGAAGCCAAACGCTATAAGCAATCAGAAGTAGAACATTTCTTTAAACAATTAAATCAGCAAAAAGATGGGGAAGTATAACAACGGAGATTTTATCTCTTATTGGTATTCGGATAAAAAAGGAACGCTATGTATAGACAACTTGAAGTTCATGAAACACTTAGCTGAAGATCATGGTTACTGTAATGCAATGATCTATGGAACACGTCAGTATGCCAGAATTGAAGATAATGTTGTTGAGGTTTTCGACGATAAGACTTTTATCATTGATTATGAACTTCGTTGGTTGGATGCCAATTTTGACTTTAAAGTTGATGAAGATGTTTTAAAAGATGCAATAAAGGGAAAACTTCTTAATAAAACCCAGTTTTTATTGGGGAACCCTTCACTGATGTTTCTGCCTTTGAAACATATTGATTTACATTTCGATACAGCAACAGAGAGTTATTTCTACTTCAAAAATACGGTTGTTAAGGTAACCGCACAAGAGATTAGCTGTATTGCTTACAAGGATTTGCAAGGCTATGTATTAAAAGAACAAATAGTAGATAGAGTGTACACCCCTCCTAAAGCTGAAGATATTTTAGCAACGCCATACGCTTTGTTCTGCTATAATATCTGCAATCAAGACCCAACACGTTTTGAACCGCTTATGACCGTGACGGGTTACTTGTTAAGCCGTTTTCAAGACCCCGCCAATACGAAAGCAATTGTATTGTTGGATGCCCATATAAATGAGTTGGACGGACAGATAGAGGGTGGGCGTGGGAAATCGTTGAAAGCAAGTTCTCTTGGTTATATGCGCTCGCTAATAGATATCGATGGCAAAGAATTTAGTAGTAGTTACGACTTTAAATTCGGTAGTGTAACAGCTTCAACAAATATCCTTTGTATTAACGATTTAAAACCGAATGAAAATTTCGAAAATCACTTTGGTCTGACCGAAGGAATTACAATTAATCAAAAGTATAAGCCTGTTGTTAAAATTCCATTTAATAGAAGCCCAAAGCGGTTGTTCACTTCAAATCACATGCTTAAAGCCCCTTCAGGAAATAGTACCGATAGACGCCTGTATCTGTTTGAACTTGGCGATTATTACGGAAAACACCTTACAGTATACGATGATTTCGGGCACTATTTCTTCCATGATTGGAATCAGGAACAATGGAATGAGTTTACATTTTTCATGCTTTGCTGCGTTCAATTATACCTTGAAAAAGGGTTGATAAAAGCTCCAAGTATTCACTTAGAGCAACGTCGCCTTGTTACCGAAGTAGGTATCGAGTATATGGATTTCTTTGATGAGTTGCTTACATCGACCACTTCAAGATTTCACAAAAAGGAACAGTACAAAGATTTCATAGCAGGAGGGTATGTACTTGCTAAGAACCGCCCTACCCAACGTACTTTTACCATAAAGCTAAAGAAATACTTAGCATGCAAGGAGATTGATTATATAGAGACTCCGCAGAATACCAAAGCCTATATACAGATTATAGGCGAAGCATATAATAAAGAGCAACAATTCCTTACGCTTAAAGATGTTGACGTTTCTTATAAAACTGTAAATACTCCTATCAAGATGACCAAAATGGTGAAAGCGCTTACCAAACATTTTGAGACTGTAAAGGAGAAGATTATGGCGGTAGATTTAGAAACAACCAGTCTTGATCCATTAGAAGGGAAAATCATAAGCGTTGCCATTTCAGTTGAGAAGCATAAGGGGTATAATGTTTTTTTACCAAAACAGAGTGCTCAAGTAGCATCGTTTCTAGCACCGTTGCTAACGTTTTTAGAAGATGGGACCATCAGCAAAGTGTTCCATAACTATAAATTCGATTGCAAATTTTTGCACCATTACAACATACAGTTAGGTGGAGTAATCCACGATACTATGTTGTTGGATTATTTATTAGACCCAAATCGTAAAATTCATGGACTCAAGGAAATCTCCGAGTTACATCTTGGGTATAAGCAAATAAGTTTTAAAAAGATGCTTGACGGCAAAGATATTACAGAAGTCCCTGTAGATGAACTTACCCAATATGCTGTAGAAGATGCCGATCTAACACTACAGTTATACCATTATTTAACACAAAAATTACAAGAAGATGAATAAACAACAAACAGACAAAACTTTTTGGTGGGCTGATACCTACCAAATGGAACAGCAGTTGACACCCGTTGTTGCACGGATGGAACAATCGGGAATTAAAATAAACGTATCGATGCTACAAAATATGGGAAACGAGCTCTTGCAAATAAAATCAGATTTGGAACAAGCAATTCACCAAATTATAGGAACGACTGTAAATATCAATAGCAACGAGCAGTTAAGTGTTGCTTTGTTCGAGCAATTACAGTTAAAACCTCAGATAACAACCAAGAATAAAAAAGGTTTATTCCCAGTTGATAAAAAACACTTGAACAAAATAAAACAGCAGCATCAGATAATACAGCTTTTACTGGACTATAGAAAGTCAAACAGTCTGTTAAAGTTTGTTGGTCAGTTGAGTGATGTACACCCTAAAACAAAACGCATACATGCGGGGTTTCACCAGATTGGTACAGCCACAGGAAGATTTAGCAGTAGTCGACCAAACTTGCAAAATATTCCTAATGTAAAATTAGATGCGGACGAAACCAACCCATTAAAAATACTGGAATCAAAGTTCAGGGAAGTTGTTATTCCTGCTAAGGGGAAGATTTTTATATGTGCGGATTATTCACAGATAGAGCTACGTATTACAGCTGTATACAGTCAAGATCCTTTTTTACTCGATGCTTACCATAACGGATTGGATATCCATACGTTAACCGCCTCTCAGGTATATGATAGTTCATTGGAAAGTATTACAGATCAGCAGCGCAAGGTTGCCAAGAGCATCAACTTTGGGTTAATCTATGGAATGACATCAGTGGGACTGGCAGAATCTTTAACACAGGTTACAGGTAAAGTGCACAGCAAAGAAGAAGCCGAAAAGTTAATGACAACTTATTTTAATAGATTCTCCAAAGTAAAACAATGCTTGGATGATCTTATCAAACAAGCAGAAGAAAATGGGTTCTCCACCGCCCTATTTGGTAGAAGACGCCCTATACCGCAGTTACGCTCTAACAAATTATCCGAACGCAAAAGCGGTAAGCGAATAGCAATGAACTCTCCTATCCAAGGAACTGCGGCAGATATCATTAAAAAAGCGATGATCAAGCTGGATAATGAAATAATTCAAAAACAATTGAAAGCAAAAATTGTATTACAGGTTCATGATGAAATCCTTGTAGAGTGCCCTAAAGATGAAGCGCATCAAGTTGAAAAGTTAGTTAAAGAAACCATGGAAAATGTTGTAAAACTAACAGTGCCCTTAGAGGTCGGACTTGAAAAAGGAAGTAATTGGGCAATGGCTCATTAAAGCAATAGTAATTTTAAATTAAAGAAAGCAATGAAACAATTACATCACTATCAGTATGACTTTATTGAGATTACATTGCCAAATGTAAATCGAAGTCAAATAAAATGGCAACATTTAAAGCCACATCCAACACTTCATAACTACTATCAACTTAAAGCAAACTCTTCTTTGCATGGTGATCGTTTTGGAATGTTTGTTAACGGAAACGGGTTTTTAAAGATTAAAACAAGTATCCCTTATTTATTGCATAACCATAATTATATAAGTGTTGACGAAAGTGATTTACTACAAACCATATTATTGTTGTCGGATATTATTGGCTTAAAGTTGATTAAGTCACATGTTACGCAGATAGAATATGGGGCCTATGAGCGCATAAATCAAGAAGCCAGAGAGTACCTTTCTAAGATAATTGGGGTTTACGATTATCAAATTGAAAAATCCAGTAACCATTTGAAAATGTTTGGTAATGGTAAATTACATTATAAGATATACGATGCGGTTAAAAATGCAAAATCAAAGAAGACATATCGTAGGGGAAATTACCCGAAAGAAAACCTTATAAAGCATGAGCTCAAACTCACAGATGTTTCGAAGGTTATGAAAAAACCGACTTCAGTGGAACAGCTATGTCAACAATCGACAAAAGAATATTTTGATACAATGCTACATACACATCACAGTTCGCTTTGCCTTGAAAAGCAGCTTTGCATCGAGCCTATCGGAAATACGTTCTCCGATGTTTTGTACGCAGGACTGAAGCAACTGGAACAACAATATGGTCAATCTACATATACACTGGTTTCTAAGTTAATTGACACGATGAAACTCTCTCCTTCTCAAAAGAGTAAGCGTAGGAAATCACTTCAACAGTTAGAAACAATATACAATGAAAAAGCACCGTGAATAAACAAACAGCAACAAAACAAGGGAGGTTAGATGGTAATATTTCCTGAAGGTTGACCCGATAAATTAAAATAAGGTTTAATAAAAAAAGAAAATCATGGCTAGTTTAAAGTTCGTTTTGAATAAATCACAGCATCAAAAAAAGATTAAAAGCAGAAAATCAATGTTGATGTTGCGATATACGCATAAAAAAAAGGTAACCTATTTTACCACGAGTAAAAACATAGAAGATAATTATTGGGATACTAAAAGGGAGTGTGTAAAGAAAAGTTGCCCTGGAAGTGATCGTTTTAATATCTATTTAAAAAAACTACGCCAGAAGGTTGACGATATTGCCAACGATATGATGATAGATGGCATTGACCCGATGACACACCTTGTTAAACAGCAGTATCAAAAAGGAAAAGAAGAGAAGCTAAAAATAATGCAATATACCTTTTTCCAGTATGCAGAAAAGTATTTACAGGACAGCAAATCAAATAAGACCAAGGGTACGGTTAAAACATATCAAACAACACTCAACAAGTTAAAGCAGTACGAAAAATATGCTCGGGTAAAACTTGATTGGAACAGTTTTGATATGGATTTTTACTACGATTTCTTGGAGTTCTATACTGGTGTACAAGGGTATACCAACAATGGGTTTGGCAGATGCATTAAAATATTAAAAGTGATCCTAAACGATGCTTTTGATAAAGGGTATAATGCTTTTACACAATACAAGCACAAAAATTTTAAAACGTTAAAGGAAGAAACCAATAATATTTATCTTACTGAAGCAGAGTTACGGCAAATAATAGGTTTAGATTTATCAGATGACTGCAAACTTGATCAAGTTCGCGATTTGTTCATCGTTGGCTGCTATACAGGGTTGCGTTTTAGTGATTTCAGTAAAATTAGAAAAGAGCATTTTTCAGGAGAGATTCTTAAAATTAAAACTCAAAAAACGGATGAGTGGGTGCAGATTCCCGTACTTGAACCTGTGAAAAAAATTATGGAAAAATATAGAGGTGTAAGTGTGAACTCCCTGCCCAAATCTGTTACCAACCAAACCATGAACAAATATTTAAAAAAGATTGGAGCACTTGCTGGGTTTGATCAAGAAGTGTTGAAAATCCGAAATAGCGGAAAAAATCGAATTGAAGAAGTTTACAAAAAGTACGAGTTAATTTCCACGCATACGGCAAGACGCTCTTTCGCAACCAATATGTTTAAAAGAGGAATTCCTTCCCGTGTTGTCATGCAGATTACAGGACATCGAACAGAAGTAGCGTTTAGATCTTATATAAAAATATCGATGGAAGAAAACGCAGAACTGATGTTAAAATACTTTAACCAAAGTAATCGGGAAAGAATCTCGAGTGAAACAGAATAATTTGTAGAAACAGTTTAAAATACGTAGAAACCAAAAAAAATATAATATAATGACAGGAAAAAAAATAACAATGAAGCAATTAATTAAGTTAATCGATACATGCATTGAAAATATGGCAACCAAAAGAGTGTATTATCCAAGACGATTAAAAACAAAATGGATATCACTTATTGATGATAGTGACAAATTGGTAATGTTTGAGGAATACCTTTCAAAGAAAACAATTTCTATTGGGCTTGATAAACTTATGTCCGTTGACTTATGCCATAAAACATTGGAAGCAGTTCTTTTAGAAAATTTGGGAGTATTGGGTTGGTTATCAAAAAAAGAAATTTTGCAGAACTGTATCAATAAGCTATCGAAACATGAAAATGGGAGGATGTATTTAAAGGCTAACGGTTATTGTATCGACAATTAATTTTTGAAACACTTCTCCCTTGAAAAATGGTTTTAGAAATAAAAAGAGGAACAATGATGAAAACGTAGTTTTCTTCGAACTTGTTCCCAATTTCTTAATTCACTAGTTAATTCATTGTTTATATTAACTTATTATATATAGGGCTAAAATCGGTGGTAGTCGAATCCAAAATCGGTGAGCCGACAGTCCAAATACGGTGAGCATAAAATCCAAAATCGGTGATTGAATAAAAAATAAAAAAATGACATCAACCATATGTTTAATTATACCACAAACAGTTTTATCACTAAAAACGTTAAAGCCTAACGATAAATTAGTATATGGGATACATTATGCCCTTTCTAAAAAGAAAGGGTATACCAGATACACAAATGTAAGTATCGCTCGAATGCTTGGGATTCATCCAAATTTAGTGGGGCAAGCACAAATGAATTTAATTGAAGCGCACTTGATAGAAAAGAATGAGGCGGGTTATGTGATAGTAAAAAATGAACTATATCAAAAAGAACGAAATATTTATATTTTTTATCCTGTATACAGCTATAAATTAAATCCAGGAGCAAAATTATTATGGGGGGAATATAATTCGTTTAGCAAAGGTAGAGAAGTGTATTTTGCTAGTAGAGAGTATAGTGCCTTAAGACTTGGGGTTTCCGTCCAAAGTATTACAGCTTGGACGAAACAATTATTTAAAGAAGGTTTTTTAACACGGTATGAAACCCATAGTGGGGGGAGAAAGATTGTAACAAAAAGTTTTGAATCGTCGTAGGAGGTTTTGCTCACAAATTGAGTGGGAGTAGTTATGACCAAGAAGTGGGCGATTGGTCGACTAGATCCCATAAAACAAATAAAGTATTGAAATATCTTAAAAAGAGTTAGTATTTTCGTACAAAATAAAAACAATATAACAGTATAAGAGGAAACAAACACATCCTATAACATATTGATAAGACTGCATTTTAGCAAACTTATTTTCTGTCTTTGAAAAGTCGAAATTTCATGTGTACAACAGGAAAAGAGTTTAGCAAAATGCTCAGGCTAAGGGCTTGGGCGTTGCTTTACTTTTGTTGTACAGGGCTTCGACTCCCTCAAAGACAGGTAAGGACTAACGTTTCCAAGCCTGTTTTTTTAATTAATTAATACATATTATTATGAAAATGATGATTTTAAGTAAAACCTCACACTTACCTTTATTTGCCTTGTTTACTCTTATGATGATTTCAGCTAAATGTGCCGCTCAAAATCGATATACAGGGTATGAATATGATTTGAATTATGATGATTATTATGAATTTAAGTATACGCGAGAATATAAAGAGGAAGGAAACATTTATACAACGATATATAAAATATTTCACCCAACAAAAAAACAACATATATATACAATTACTGCGGTACATTATAAGTCTGAAAAAAGGATAAAAGTTAATGTTGATAAAGCGGGAGGGGGGATTTTTGCCCATATAAATGATGAAGAAATCACTTATGATAACCCTTCTTTGAAACCTTTTGGTTTTCGTGGCTCGGTTGGAGTACTTGGAGGTAGCCGTGTTCCAAACCAGCTAAAAGTGAAGTTTATTAGTGGAAAATATGAGAATATAAACGTTGCGAATGTTAATTCGACTTCATCAGGGTCAAATAACTTTTATTTCTTCGTTCTGGACGACGTAAAATAACATCTAAAATTAAATTACACGATGAAAAAAGGGATAATCTTAGGATTTCTAGTTATAATATTTATAACTTATTCTTGCGATAGTAAAGTTAAATCAGATAGAATTAGTGAAAGATATGTTGGGGCTTGGAAACTAATAGGAACAATACCGAAAACACCTGAAAACGACCATTCAATGGATGGTATTATTTGTGAAATGGAACAATATAATAGTACTGATAGAACATTTAAGTTTCATCTCTTTTCAGGAAACCTTTTAATACTTTCTGCGAAAAGTGATATTTATTTAAAAGGGGAAAATGCTAATATTGATGTACGATTTGACGAAGCTAAACAATTGCTTTACATGACGGTCTCTCAAAAAAATAAATACATTTTTGAAAAATTAAAGTGATCTATTTAAGATTGGAATGAGAGCAATACAGTATTATAGAGAGATGGGAATCGATTTGGAGAAAATTTCTCAACCTAACAGAATTACAATCGATTCGTTTTTACTCGATGGTTATACATAGACTAAATAGGAACTGATTGAGTAAAGGTAAAATATCAATGAGGTAAGATGAAACAGAGATTAAACGGACATAAACCCAGCACATACGAGCAAAGGCATCGCCTATCAGCGAACCAGTATTACAAACAATACGCAAACGTTGATTTAGATAAAATTTCTGGTTCTGCGATAGGTTCTAACTACCTCGAAGACATATTATATCCAGTTAATGAATTAGTAGAAAAATATGGAGAACAAATTTTGATACAGGAATCATAGGTTACTACAGAAATAAAAGAAGATAGAACAACTTAAAGAAAGAGTTAAAGTAACTGCTTCAAAAATAGATTGAAGGAAGTTCTACGAAAGCAAAACAATAGCAATTGTTTGTGAGACCAATATAATAGTTTGCTTTCAGTGTCTTTTTATTGAAGAGGAAGGCACTCAAAGAAACTTCTGTTGTTGTTTTAACAATAACGTACTAAAGAAATACGACATAACCTCTACTCTATATAGAGGTCATAAAGTCCATCTTTTAAAAACAGGGATACAACAGGTTAATTAAAGATGAAAATGCGGAAAGTTGTAGAAAAACTTTTCGTTATGGAATCAGCACATCAAGACCGTAAATTGATTGGAGATTATAAAAAATATCTAAAATTTAAACAACTCCAATTTACTAATGCGCAAATAGCAGAACAACTTGATTATTCAAAACAAGAACTTGCCAACTTAATAAGTACATATACCTTTAGGAGTAATCTTGAATATAAATTACAGGAAGAAGAAGGAGATTATTACTTTAATGGTGTGTTTTATGTTACTCAAACAGTTCGAAACACATTGACTGCAAATGAGATTTTGGAAATTTACATTTTCACTCAAGATTTGGTGGAGCAACATAAAGGGATAGATTATCTGCAAGTATTTTATTTAATTGAACACGATTGTAAGCTGTTTTTTATTGATCAGTTAAGTAAAGCTATGATTGAAAGCAACCAATATTCTACAGAGGATAATTATTGTACGTTAATGCTCTCGTCTGAATATTGATTTTACAGGCAAAATCAGTGTTCTTGGTTGTCTTAGGACCACATTAAACTATTATCTACTCCTTTAAATAAAGGGGTTAATACTTTCACAATACTGAAAGCTCAAGGATATGCTTAAACTTTTGGCTAGTTTGTTTGAATCGTTAAAAGAAATTATTTTTATAATTAAGTAGGATATTGTACATTACAAGATTACGTTTGTTTAAAAGAGTATATATTAATTTTAAGAACTAATGATTAGTTATGAAACTGTTATCATAAGTTACTTTAATAATTGGCAAATAAGCATCAAGAATTGAATAAAACATTCTACATTTTAATCGATGAAGCACAGTTCACAAGAGATATTCTCGGAAGTGGAATAACACAAATTGGAAGAGCAAATTATGGGCAGCGAGGTATGTATTTTCAAGCCTTCACAGGGATATCAACTGGATTAGAAAGAATTGGTAAACTATGTTTATTACTAGATTATTATATTCAACACAATGGTACTTTTCCCGACGATAAATATCTTAAAAATGAAATTGGGCATGATTTAATTAAAATTTATGAGAAGTCTAAATTGATAATTGATCGGAACGAAATTGAATTTTCATTTCAGAACGGAGTTATAGACCCCATTCAAATAGAAATTTTAAAGATTCTATCTAAATTTGCTAAAGGCGATAGGTATTCGAATATCGACTTTCTTGTGAATAGTAAATATCAGAGTGATCCTATACGAAATTGGCACGAAAAGATTGATAAGGAACTTTATAAAAAGAGAGTTTCTAAACAGAAAAAAGAGAAGATTGAGTTTAATGCAAAAATCATTGGCAAGTTACTGGATCCAGTATCCTCTGTTCGACACTATAGCGAGTCACGAGAAGAAATTAATAATATGGAAAGTGCGAGTTTTTTAACGGGAATGATGGAATCTATAGCTAAATACAGGCAACTTTATATCTTACAAATTGTGAGATACTGGGTTGAAGTAATTAGAAGCTTACAATCCAAAGCAAGAAAATTAGGATATAATGATATTCCTTGGTTTACTGAAGTGTTTGCAATTTTCAATAATAAAGATTCATATTTTTTGACAAGAAAAACGTACGAAACAGACTGATGAGTATTTAACAATATAAGATATATATAAAAGTCGTATCTTTTCAGATTAAAATGATTTATAAGCTGTGATATCCACCATAAATTTAAAAAAAGAGTTGAGTTCCATTAGTGCTGAAGTATTAAATGGTAATAGTTTTGATAGAAATGACTATGCAAGAAAAATATTGAATTATCCTGCTATGATGGTTCCAAGTGTTCAGGAGCCTATAATAAAAACATTAATTGACGCTTTACCAGAAAACTCTTCAATGATAGATCCTTTTATGGGAGCCTCAAACACTATCATTACATCAATGCGTTATGGTATAAATTCATTTGGTCAGGATATAAACCCATTGTCGCTATTAATAAGTCAAGTAAAGACTTATATTTATTCAGAAGATTTAAAAGTAAGTTTTTCTAAATTAAAAAAGCGTATACATAGAGCTCGTTCGGAAAAAATAGACATTAGTTTTAAAAATATTGATAAATGGTTTAAAAAAGAGGTTCAGATTGAATTATCACAGATTAGAAGATTAATTATTCAAGAAGAAAATTTATTTATAAGAAAATTTTATTGGGTTGCTTTAGCGGAAGTTATTCGTTTAACGAATAACGATAGAACATCAACATTTAAAATGCATATTAGAAAACAAGAAGAAATTCACAGTAGACAGGTGTCCCCTGTTAAGTATTTTCTAAAGGTATGTAAAAGAAGTATTGATGATGTTTTTATGGTTAAACAGAAGTTGATTGAGAATGATCTTATAATAAATGACAAATATATTTATGATGTTCAAGTTGCATGGGGTGATTCTAAAAAGAAATTAAATACTAATAAAGAATACAATCTTCTCGTAACTTCACCTCCTTATGGGGACAACCATACTACAGTTACCTACGGTCAGTTCTCATATTTACCTTTACAATGGATTCCAGTAGCAGATATTGATAGCTCAATTGATATGAACTATTTAGACGTGATACAAGAAATTGACAGAAGAAGTTTAGGTGGGAAATTAATATCTGACTATCGTAAAATAGAAGAAGAGTACTTTGACATTTCTAATTCTCTAAAGGATTTTTTCCAAGGATTTACCGAAGAAGAGAAAATGAAAGCACGAAAAGTAGTTGTTTTTATAAATGATTTAAGCATTACAATTGATAATGCTCTAAAAAAGATGATGCCTAATTCTTATATGGCATGGACAGTAGGTAATAGAAATGTTAACACAAAAGAGGTTCAGAACGATTCAATTTTAATCGAGTTGATGGAGCACAAAGGAGTACAGCTATTAACCGATTTAGACAGGGATATTCTTAGTAAACGAATGCCTGGTAAAAATAACTTTTCTAAAACTATGAATAAGGAGAAAATTTTAATTTTTAAGGTATAGTATTATGTCTGAAAAGTATAAGTTTGATATAACACCTCATATTGTAAAACAGCTTGGAGAGCAGCTTGTTCCTGATGAGGTAACTGCTTTGTTGGAGTTGATTAAAAACTCTTATGATGCTGATGCCTCATATGTTTCAATAGATATAAGTACAGCAGGTCAGTATAAAAAAGAAAAACTTATATACCCTAATCATAATGGATTTATTGCGATAGAAGATGATGGATTTGGTATGAATGAAGAAACCATACTTAAATCATGGTTAATAATATCAAACTCCGAAAAAAGAAAGTTTAAAGAAGAAAAAAAGAAAACACCTGAAGGAAGAACCCCATTAGGAGATAAAGGACTTGGAAGGTTAAGTACTCAAAGGCTTGCTAATAAATGTGAAATTCTTACAAAAAAGATTGATGATAAAGGAGTTCATTTAGCATTTGATTGGAAAGATTTTGATAAAGTTGAAAAGTTGAGTGATGTTGATATTAAATCTTCAAGTTTTGAAACAAATAAAAAAACGGGGACAATATTAGTTCTTGGAGATATCAGCTACCCCGAAGTATGGAAAGGGAAAAACCTTGAACGCTTTAAAGGGCAAGTTTCTCAACTGATATCTCCCTACAAAGAAAACAGACCCTTTAAAGTTTATATTTCAATAAATGGTATTCCAGTTGATATTGAAGAATCAAATGAACATTTAAGAGACCTTGCTATTTCAAGATTTGAGTTCTATTTTCAACTAAATAAAAATAGTAATTTTGAGCTTATAGTAAAAGGAAAAACTAAGCTTACAAAGTTTCGGGGTAATAAAACAGAGAGTTGGGAAGATTATAATACTTATATACAACCTGATAATGGTAAAAAATTCGGGGATCTTATTGCTAAAAAATATAATTATATAAGTCTGTCTAATAATGCTGGGTACTTTTTAGAGTTTGAGCAATCATTTTCTTTCGACAAGGATATTCCGAACATTGAAAAAGTTGAAACCTTTGTTAATGGAGAAAAGAAAATGAGGCATGCAAATCCAGGGTTCTTTGAAGGTAAAATAGATGAGTATAGTTTTTCAAGTAAAGAAGATATATCATCCGAGGTTTTTGGAAGCAAGGCAGATTATAAAGCGTTTGCTAAAAACCAATTAGGTATTAAAATTTATCGAAATGGGTTTGCCGTTTTACCATACGGAATTGAAAATCAAGACTGGTTGAAAATGTCAGAGTCTCAAACCAAAACTACTTTCTATGATTTGCGTCCTGGAAATACAATTGGTTATTTTGCTATTGACGAAGCAGAAAACTTTCATTTAAAAGAGAAAACTGATAGACAAGGTTTTGTTTCTAACCCCTATACTTCAAATTTTTTTAAAATCGCTCATTTTATTATTGATACCTTAAATATTTATCAAAGAACAATCAGGAGGGGTTATGATAAATTTTTAAAAGACTACAAGGTAGAAAATAATGGAATAAGGACAACAACAGAGTCTTTTGAAGAGCTTAAGGGAATTAAAGAGGCTTCTTTACAGATAAATCAAAAGGAGATTGCAGAAGCTACAAAATCATTAGATAAAACAGTTAAGGAACAGAAAATAATTGTTGAAGAAGTAGAGAATAATGCTTTGTTCGCTTCTGAAGAAAACCATAGGGAATACGAAAAGGCAAAGGAACTATTAGACCGATTAAAAAAAGTTCAAGATAATTTTATAAAACTTCAAGCAATAGTTGACAAATCAAAAAGAGTTGAGGAAGTAATCAATATTCTTGAACCTAAAATACAGGTTTTAGAGGAACAGATTGATGATTTTTCAGAGTTGGCTGCTTTAGGTCTTACTGCTGAAACAATAAGTCATGAATTTGCTAATATAGCAGATAATCTTTCTGAAAAATCGAATTTTTACTCAAATAAATTGCACTCCAATACTCTCTCTAATAATGACAGTTATGTACTAATGGAGTATATAAATAATACAGTTAACGGATTGAAAGTGCAGCTAAAACATTTAGACCCTGCACTTAAATATAGTAGAGAGAAAAGAGACACATTTTCTATTGAGTCTTTTTTTAAAGAAGAAAAAGCATATTATGAAAATCGATTCAAAAACTCTAAGATTTCATTTAATATTAAGTCTGTGGAAGATTTTAGTGTTAAGGTTAATAAAGGGCGGCTTACTCAAATAATTGACAATATTGTTATTAATTCAGAGTATTGGCTTAAGCATAAAAGGAGTAATATCAATTTTTCTCCAGAAATGACCATTGCTATAGATTCTCCTTGGATATATATAAGTGACAATGGATATGGGATTCCTACTTCTGTAGAAAACCATTTATTTGAACCCTTTGTAACCACTAAGCCAAAAGGAGAAGGTAGAGGGTTAGGGTTATTTATTGTAAATCAATTATTAGATAGTATTAATTGTAGTATAGCATTAGAAGGGGAAAGAAACGCTGAAGGGCGGAAGTATATTTTTGCTATAAACCTTGCTAATGTAATTAAGGACTAACATGGAACAATTAAATCAACTTGAAAAACAAAGGGTAGTTTTAGAAAAAAAGATTGCTGAACTTAGGATTCAAAATCAAAATAGAGAGAATAGGCAAAAAGCTATTGATTCCGTACTTGAAATTTTAGAAAAAGAAGGTGTATCTAAAATTTATTACATTGATGATAGGTTCAAACCTGATGAAATTAAAACCTCGTTTAATTCTAAAATGAAAAGGATAAAAAATGAGGTAGAAAGATCTGAAAGAGAAATTGACACAATAGAGGGTTTTAACTCTATTGAATGGACAGCTCCTATGCCGAAGTTTGAGAGTGATATCTCTGATTTATGGGAAAATGGGAATAAAATAGAACTTTATCATAATATATGCTCTATTATTGGAGATGATGAAAGCTCAAATGTAGTGCCACTTATGGAAATTCAAAAGGATTTTGAAGATATAGTTGAAGTGTTTACCCCAGATGAATGGCAAGAAAAAGAGGATGAAATTTTAAACGGATTACAGGAAACTACAAAGGGATTGTTTCTGTTTGATTTTGAGTTTATTAAAGATTGGAAAGGTAAGCGAGGGGAAAGAAATGGAGTCGACCTTGCCAAAAGAATTGTGGAAAGCGATAAATCAGAGTCTGTTTATTGTGGTATATTTTCACATACTTTTAGTGTAGAGCAAGAAGATGAATATCGAATTCAGTATACGAGGGAGTACGATATTGAAAAAAATTCTTTTTATACAGTTTCAAAGAAAAGATATGCCTATGACCCTAGATTATCTGCATTTGCAGATGGAGTTAAAAATATTGTAGCATTAAGGTATATTGAAAATTTGAAAGAAATTTCTGAGAAAATACTACAAAAAAGTATAGATGATTCCTTTGATGAACTGAAAGCAATATCTCCTAAAACATTCAATCAGATAATTCAGAAGTCTGCAAGAGAAGAAGGGACTTTGGAAGTTAAAGAACTTTTTAGAGTTTTTAGTTTGATGATTAATTCTAATAACCACCAAAGCTTAATTGATGTGGAAATGAGGAGACAATTTAACAATGCTGTTTCAAGAATTAGAGATATTGATGTAGATACAGGCTATAAATATTCTAATAAGGATGCTAAAGCAATTGAATTAAGAACAAAGGAAATATATTTTTCTGATGAAATAATAAACCAGTTGAATATACCAATATCTAACGGGGATGTTTTTAAGATTGGTAATAAAGAATTTATACTTTTAATTCAACCTTGTAATGTTTCTCTAAGGACAAATAACAGTCAATTTGGTAAGAGAAATTATAATTATAACAAAGGGCATTTAGTTCCCATTAGAAAAATAAGTTCTGGAAAGGTTAGTCCATTAACTCATCAAGTATTAGAAACAACTGATAACTCTGATAATGAAAAATATTGTGTTGAATTTCCAAAATTTACTATTGTTGAACTTGATATTCTTGACTTAGCAGTATTTAATCCAAATGGCATTTGTAAAATAGACTTGAATGTTGATGAACCCGCAAATGAATTAATTCAATCGCATTGGAAAAGGAGATATGAAAAACTTCATTCTATATATTCCAATCACGAAAAAGCTATAATTGCTTTTAATGAAATAAGTGATTCCGTAGCAGATAAAGAAAAATTGGGACTACTAAAACCATATATTAAAAAGCCTTATTGTATTAAAGATTTTAATATTGGTAACAATGATGTTTATAATAAACAAAATAGGACATTTGACTTCAAGATGAAGCGAACTAAAAATTATAGAACGCCATATTCTACTGATTTACTTCAAAACTTTATGGCTTATTTATCAAGGAATGCTTTTAACCATGATTTTACAATTTAAAATTAAAGCTATAGGTTTAAAATAACTAAATATTTCCAATCGATGCTCAAACCTTTATACATCTATATGGGTGTATATAACCCTTCGATATACAGAATTGAAAGTACAAACACTCTATTATACTGTGATTTACAGTATGTGAGTATAATAAACAACAATACATGTGGGACCACCAGTAAATTCAAGGCTTCGGAGAAATTCACTTCTGAAGCCTTTTTATTTGCACGCCATTTGCAATTCCTTAAAATTTTAACAGTTTTTAACAATAAAGTTAAGGATGATGAGGTTAAATTCATTGGCGTGTATCTCAAGATATTTTTATGAACCCTTCGTTATTGTCCAAAAGTTTCCGTTGGCTTTTTTTTCAATTTTTTGTCAGAATTAATGGCATCTCGAACCATTTTTTCAGAATTTTGAAGCTTGGATTCTTCTGTGCTGCTTGGTGGTCGAGTAAATCGTTTAAGTTATTCTTTGATGAATTTTCCCATTAAATATATGTCTAGTAGTTTATACACCAACGAACTCAGTTGCTTTTACAGCTACAGCTTTTTCCAATTTCACGTTTAAATTGGCACAAATAATTTTTAAATCATTAATAGCTTGATTAGATGATTTTTTTTGATGCCATAACGTTGTATTTGGTAGATGATAGGTTTTAGGGTCATTACTGTTTTTAAATTTATCCATATAACCTAAATTTTCTAAAGTTGTTTTAACTTGAGTGTGTAATTTATCAACATCATATGAAATCAATATATTTCCAATTGTTGTTCCCATAATTTTAAATTATTTTTTATAAAGTTACGAACAAGTATCAAGTATAAATTACGGTTTTCCTTAATGTTGTGTCTCTCCATTTTTGAGACACAATAAAAGTATAAAAATGGCCATATTAAGAGAAAATAAGATCAATAAGTCATCAACAATCATTTGATTTACAATGTTTTATTGATGAATGGAATCAAATAAAATCTCAGTCTATTTGCTCGATACAATATGTAACTTTCCTTATTTCATAAGGGCTAATAGGGTGTGAGATGCAAATGAGAAACAAAAAATTAGTGCTGTTTTTTTAAGCTGGTAATATCTTTTTCATTTTTTGGCTGATAGGTGATATTTAAGTTGAAATTAATAAAATCACCATTAAAGTCACTTAATCTGTTTTCCTTTTTCCGTTAGCCTATATAGTTGCTTACTACTTTTTGGTTTGTCCGGGATTGTCATTTCTATCAATTCTGCATCAATTGCCGGTTGTAAATAATTTTTTCTGAAGTTTTCTCTGTCTGCTAAGCCAAGTAGCTCTTGTAACTCCTGTCTGTCATGCTCCTGAGTTATGACATTCAATAAGCGCTCAACTTGCGGGGTAATCTCTTCTGAGACAGGAAAAGTCATTTTAGAGAGGACAAGAATTAAATTCACATCTGGTTTTAATTTTATAATATTGTATACCATTATGGAAAAGCAGAAACAAATACTTATATATGAGGCCGAGAATGGGCAAACGTAGATAGATGTTAGGCTTGAAAAAGAGACAGTTTGGTTAACTCAGGCGCAAATGATAGAGCTGTTCGATTCCAGTAAAGCTAATATTAGCGAGCATATTAAGCATATATTAAGTTCAGGTGAATTAGATGAAGAGGCAACTGTTCGGAATTTTCGAACAGTTCAACAAGAAGGAAATCGAAGCGTTACCAGAAATAGACTCCACTATAATTTGGATATGATTATATCTGTAGGCTGTAGAGTTAATTCTAAAATTGCAAAATAGAGCTTGAGACTAAGCTACTAGAACAATTTAAGACTCAAAAGCAATACTTTTTACAAAACCTATTCATTTAAACTGCTTTTTATGTAAAGCAAAAAATGATAAAAATGCTATATAGAAACAACAAAAATAAATATATTTGCTTTCTATAAAGAGCAAGTATGGAGAGTTTATTATTAGAATTTCAGTCAAAAATTGCACAAATACCGTTAGATATACAACGGTATCTTGTTGACCAAATAGATTTAAGCAACAGGCTGATTGCCGTAAAAGGTGCAAGAGGTGCGGGAAAAACCACTTTGCTGTTACAGCTTACAAAATTGCATTTGCCACTGTCATCAAGCCTTTATGTGAGTTTAGACCACATCTATTTCTTTGAGAACAAACTGTACGATTTGGCGAAACAGTTTACCCAATTTGGAGGAACGCATTTATTGCTCGATGAGGTTCATAAATACCCCAATTGGTCAAGAGAAATAAAGCTGATCTACGATAATTTTCCGGAACTCAAGGTAATTTTTACTTCATCTTCAATGCTTGAAATCTATAGATCTGAATCGGATTTGAGCCGAAGAGCGGTTACGTATTACCTTAAAGAGCTGTCTTTTAGAGAGTTTATTACATTTGAAATCCAAAAATCATTTCAAAATTATACTTTCCAGGAAATTTTAGAGAACCACAACCAAATTGCCAGCCAACTTTTAGAAGAAATAAAACCCTTACCGTTATTTGAAAAATATTTAAAAATAGGCGTTTACCCTTATTACAAGGAAAATGAAACACTCTATCTCCAAAAACTGCAAAACACTATCAACCTCATTATAGAAATAGATATTAATGCGGTAGAATATTTGCAATATGATACCTTGATAAAGCTTAAAAAGCTATTGATAAGCGTGGCTTCGAGTGCCCCGTTTACCCCCAACATTACAAAACTGAGCGAAAAAGTAGGTGTTTCCCGCAATATGTTGGTGCAAAGCATAAAAATTTTGGAACGTGCGGGCTTGGTTAACGAGTTGTATAAAGATACTTCGGGCATTGGTGTATTGACCAAACCGGAAAAGCTGTATTTAAACAACAGTAACTTGATGTATGCCTTAGCAAAAGAAAATAGCAATATAGGGAATGTTCGGGAAACATTTTTCTTAAATCAATTTAAAGGATTACACGAAATAAACCGCTCAGAAATAGCCGATTTTTTAATTGATAAAACCTACACCTTTGAAATAGGTGGAAAAAACAAAGCCAAAAAGCAAATAGCAGGTACACAAAATGCCTATGTTGCAAAAGACGGCATAGAAATAGGTTTTGGAAACATCGTTCCTGTTTGGCTTTTTGGCTTTATGTATTAAATAAACAGATTTTGCAAAAAGTTTTTTTTCTGTTGTTGGTATCTATTAACCGTATCAAAAATAGAGGAGATTCATAATATTCTGACCAAGGAGCTTTGAATTGAACAAAATCTAAGAAAGAGACGTGTTGGTGTTTCAGGAACGAATTACAAGCCTCTTGACAATGAGTTTCAGACATTGGAAGCTGTTAGCAGTACTTGTGATATATGTAACAACAAAGAAAATATATATGAAAAGGCATTACTTGCTTTGGTTTTGATTTCCTCCATCCTGTCATTTATGGGTGGAAATAAAAGAACAGCAAAAATTGTAAGCAATGCTATTTTGATAAACCATGGTTATTGTCCTTTGTCATTCAGAACCGTTGCTTTATAGATTATTAAAAAGCAATATTTCTAATTTTAAAGACCTTTTTATTGGCCAATTTGAATTTGCAGTTAAAGCATACTTTTAAAGAGAAACGGCTCTACTGTAATTTGCTTTTACCCTATTATCATGATAGATTTTGTAGTTTTTAAAATTTCACATACTTTTGCAACAGTATCCTAGCAAAGATAGTATGGTCAAAAAGTTTGTAAATAACAGATGCATGTATTATTCAATGATTCATTGAGGCGAATGCACTTTTATATATACCGAACAATATTTAAAGTTATATCCTCAAGAAATTGAGGATTTTTTTTTAACATTAATCCATTCAAATAATTATGAGTTCAGAAAAATTTTCAACTTTAGCGTTACATGCAGGTCATGATGTAACTGCTCACGGAGGCACAAGAGCGGTACCCATATACCAATCTTCCTCCTATGTTTTTAAAGATTCAGACCATGCGGCCAATTTATTTAATTTATCAGAACCCGGGTTTATTTACACAAGGCTTAACAACCCTACAAACGACATTCTGGAACAGCGGCTAACAGCGTTGGAGGGAGGGATCGGTGCGGTAACCACCGCCTCAGGAATGGCTGCCATAGCAACTACGCTACTGACCCTTTTAAAAACAGGAGATCATATTGTGGCATCCAACAGTCTCTATGGAGGAACCTACAATTTATTCAATGTTACCCTTCCTAGACTGGGGATCACAACGACTTTTATCGACCCTTCAAAACCAGGAAATTTTAAAGAAGCGATTCAAGACAATACCAAAGCATTGTTTCTTGAATCTTTAGGAAATCCCAAACTTGACATCCCTAATATTTCCGGGATAGCGGAAATTGCGCATACAGCTTCCGTTCCATTGATCGTGGACAATACGGTGGCTACCCCTTATCTTTTAAAACCGATTCGGTACGGCGCCGATATTGTGGTCCATTCCCTGACCAAATACATAAGCGGCAACGGTACTTCTATTGGGGGAGCCATTATTGATGCAGGGAATTTTGATTGGAGCAGTGGTAAGTTTCCGGAATTCACGGACCCTTCTCCCGGTTATCACGGATTGATATACCATGAACAACTTGGGCCTGCCGCCTTTATTGCTAAGGCCAGAATAGAAGGGCTCAGGGATTTGGGGGCTTCTATTAGTCCCTACAACGCCTTTCAAATAATCCAAGGTTTGGAAACACTGGAGGTGCGAATAAAAAAGCACAGTCAGAATGCACTGGCCATTGCAAAATGGCTTGAAACCAGGGAAGAAGTAGTATGGGTCAATTACCCCGGACTTCAAAGCAGTCCTTACCATCAACAGGCAATGGAATACCTTCCTGAAGGACAAAGCGGGATTGTTACCTTTGGCGTTAAAGGCGGTTATAAAGCCGCAAAGCAAATTGCGGACAATACCCGATTATTCTCCTTATTGGCAAACATAGGGGATACCAAATCCCTGATTATTCACCCTGCAAGTACGACCCATCAGCAATTAAATCCGGAGCAACAAAAGACCACAGGCGTTACGGAAGATTTAATCAGGCTTTCCGTTGGGCTGGAAGACATTGAGGACCTTAAGAATGACTTGATCCAGGCATTCCAACATTTGAAATAGCCTTAAAGGTGCAGTCCATATACCAAGAAGGAAATCTCCTTCTTGGTATATACTGTATTTAACGTTTCCGTATGTTTTTTAAGTGCATATGACTGCCATAATTCATAACTTTACAAAACACAATAATCCTATGAACATTCTAATATACGGTATCGGTGGTGTTGGGGGATATTTTGGAGGAAAACTTGCCAATACAAAACACCATGTTTCTTTTATAGCCCGGGGGGGACACCTGAAAGCGATTCAAGAAAAAGGCCTTTTCGTTAAAAGTTTTCTTGGAGATTTTAAGGCAACACCTGATCTGGCAACGGACCGCCTGACCAACATCCCTACTCCCGATCTGATTTTAATGGGGGTAAAAAGTTGGCAACTGGAACAGGCGGCTAAAGAATTGGCGCCCCATATTTCCAATGGTACCTTAGTCCTGCCACTGCAAAACGGGGTCAACAATCCTGAAAAATTGATGACATCCATTTCGGAAGATCAGATTTTAAACGGTTTTTGTAATTTGATCAGTTTTATTGAAGCCCCCGGGATCATATGCCATCAAGCGTTTCGCCCTACTTTGAGCATGGGGGAATTGGACAACCGAAGAACAGATAGGATCGAAAGGATCCATGCTGTTTTTTTAGAGGCCGGGGTTGAAAGCAAGATTCCGGAAGATATCCATCGCGAACAATGGAAGAAATTTATGTTCATTACTACCATCAGCGCCATAGGAGGACTTACCCGATCGACCATTGGGGAGATGCGCAGCAGTCCCTACCTTTATCAAATGATGAGAGATACTGCCTTTGAAATCCTTAAAGTAGCACAGGCCAAACACATCAATATTGCTCGTGATGATGTAGACAAAGTTTTTGAGATTATAGCTAAACAAGACCCACAATCCACGGCATCAACCCAACGGGACCTAATGCATGGGAAGCCTTCCGAATTGGAAAATTTCAATGGATATATTGTCGAGCAGGCTAAAAAACACGGGATTCAAGCCCCTGTCAACGAACTCATCCTGGCATGTTTGCTTCCCATGGAACGCAGAGCCAGGGCCGGTTTGAAAAGTTAATTCAATACATGGTTGCAAGTATGATTGAAGAATCGCTATTAATAACATACGGAGCAAAAATTAAGAAATATAAAAAAAACGAGTACGTTTTCAAAGAAGGTCAGAAAGCACGGTATTATTATCAAGTTTCTTCGGGAGAAGTGAAGATGAACAATTTTCTTGAAAACGGAAAAGAATTTGTTCAAAGTTTCTTTAATGCACCCCGAAGCTTTGGAGAGCCACCCCTGTTTTCAGACATTCTATACCCTGCAAATGCTGTTGCTACCAAGGATTCGGAAATCCTCCAATTGGAAAAGACCACTTTTTTAAACCTGCTAAGGGAAAACCCGGACATCCACCTTAAAGTTACCCAGGCCATAGCCTTGCGGTTGTATTATAAGGCCATTATGGCAACCGAAATATCTTCTCAAGAGCCCGAACACTGTATCTTGAGAGTTTTAGATTATTTAAAGAAAGATGTATATGGGCTATCCGGGCCTTTTTCATTTAAGGTGAACTTAACGCGTCAACAAATAGCCCACCTGACCGGGCTACGGGTAGAGACTGTTATCAGGGCTACTAAAAGCCTGGAAAAGAAAAATGAATTGCTCATAAAAAACAGAAAATTATACCGATAGCTTAAGTGCAAATAGTTCTTAGCGTTTGACAGAAACGTATTCTTTTTCCCGTTACAATTTATTTCCTGGTAAAATAATTCATGGTAATTCCCACCGATGGGGGGGTGGGATAAAGAGCCGCGTATACCGTTGTGGTCACATTAAAAATATCATGCTCCAAAACCGCCGTTAATTCTTTGAACGTTAGTTCCGGGATGGCGGCTAATGAAGCCTACAATCAATACAGCCACCACCAACTCATAACCCCCTTAGGCATTTTGAATTTAAATACAAAAAACAAGAACAGCGGGACATTCACATGAATGAATGCCTTATGATTCAAATCATAAAATTCAACAAATAACCCCACTAATTTTACCATAAATTAAAAACACGTATGATGACACTCTATCATAAATATTTATCCGTTTTTGAGAAATCGTTCTACCTGTACATTTCTTTTGGGATTTTACTTTCCAGTTGCATGGGAGGTGCTGCAGCCATGGTCGTATTAATGAAAGGTTTTGGGTTTGTGGAAATGTTTCAACTCTTTATTATTACCTGTATTTGCATGGGGTACAACACGGCCGTTTTGGCAAACCTAAAGCCCAAGACCACCTACACGATCCTTCTGATAAGTGTTCTGTTGAGCATATTGGTAATTACCTTTAATTTATGTACAATAGTTTAAGTTCTGTAAGCTTGTTCAAAGAAATTTACAATGGCAACTAAAAAGCGTATCGAAACCCTGGCAGATATAAAACATTTGATTGATAGCTTTTACGATAAGGTAAGGCGTGACAATCTTCTCGGCCCTGTTTTCAATGAAAAAATCGGCAATCAATGGGCTTCACACCTGGAAAAAATGTACCGTTTCTGGCAAACGGTCCTATTGGAAGAGCATACCTATAATGGTACACCGTTTATGGCCCATGGTTCCTTACCCATACATCAAATACATTTTGATACATGGCTTGACTTATTTGAAAATACCGTTGACTCCCTTTTTACCGGAGAGAAGGCAAGGGAGGCTAAATGGAGGGCCCGAAAAATGGCTGAAATGTTCCAACTTAAACTGCAGTACCATCGATCCGATCAAACCAAACCGCTATGATGAATTTAAAAGCTTCGTATGCGTATCGAATAGGGGCCGTTTATATATGGATCGGCCTTATAATAGCCATTAGTTTTATGGAGGCCTGGCTAAAGTTTCAAGCCCCGGGAATTACATTAGCGCTTGGTCTTGGCATTGGGAAGCTTGTCTTTCATGCACTTAATTATATGGAATGCGTTCTTTTACTTATTGTGCTATTACATATTGTATACACAAAGGAAGGCCTTTTGTATAAAAGCAATTGCTTTATCATTATAATTGCCTTCTTACTGCTTCTACAGACTTTTTGGTTGCTCCCCGCCCTGGATTCCAACGCACAAATAATCATAGCTGGAAAAGATCCTCCGGGATCATTGCTTCATTATCTGTATGTCGGATTTGAAATGATAAAAACAGGGTGCCTTTTTCTCTATGGAAGAAAGCAGTTGTACCCATAAGAATGAGCTGTCCATGACCGGGGATATGCCTTTTGATGCATGTGGAAATCTCGTCAACGTTCATTTACGAATATACCGATTGTATAGTTCATTTTTGATACTTCTAACTTGTTGAACATGACCCCGATATATTTTTCTGTTTTTTTCATGCAAATAATGATAAAAATTATCACAGGAAACAGTATCGCATTCCATACTTTTTTGCAACGCGTTTGAATAGGTATATATCTTTGTCAGCAATAAAGTATTGTCCCTTCTTATGGACACTATTTGCTCCTTTAATGACGCTGAATTAGGTTGTTTTTTCAGGAATGACATCAGTGCAGCAAGCGTTTCATTTATAGATTCCAAATGAAGGCCCCAATCCGCTACCTCTTGACGGTCCTTTTTAATGATTATTGATTTTTCCGAATCATTTGGGTAAATTTTGATGTCGCTCATAATTCCAACGTTTTTTGATTTCGAACGATGTTCTCCACATGGAGAATTGTGATCTGTTGCTTGCCCAACGGAAATTTCCAGCTAAAGACATCCCCTTTTCGATGACCGTATAAGGCAATACCCATAGGCGATAATACAGAGATCAAGTCCTCTTTCAAATTGCCTTCTTTGGGAAGCACGATCTTAAATTGTTTCTCCCACCCGTTATTTAACCTTACGGACACCTTCGAATACAACCGGATTACATCCTCGGGGATGCTGTCTTCTTCTACGACGACGGCATCTTTAAATTCTTCCATCAAATGTCTGACGGACTCCTTTAACAGCACATCGTTATAATAATTTGATTCAAAGGCCAATTTTTTTAAAAAGGCTAATTCTATTCGCTCTACAATGAGTATTGCTTTTTTCATTTTTTACTTTTTTGGATGGAAAAATCATATTCACTACAACTATAAACAGCCCCTTTATCATGTGTGATTACGCAATATTCAACATGCACGCATGCATTACATATGCTGTTGCCTTCTTTAACCATAACGTTTGTTTATATTTAAATGATGGCTATACCAATTCCTATGCCCGATTGTTATGGCCCTCCTAAAAATAAATGTAAGAAACTAACTATTAGTTAATTACAATAAAAAAAAGCTGCTTTTAACGCCTTTTAAATGAGGAATATTTACCCATGCGGGACAATATTCCTCAGTGCTTTACAACAGCGAAGGCATTTAACCGCCCCCGGGGTAATTGAACCCATTTTTCGCAGTTCAGTATAGGGCCTTGTGGCTTTGAGTGAGTAAAAGGGACCTTTCCTTTGCCATAGCGATTACCAGGGATTTGGTACGGGGTAAAAATGAAACAAGTATTTTTATGTAACCGGCCGTTGGGCTACAAACTGAATGCCGCACATGTAACAAACAAACATTTATTTGCTTAATTTTGGACGATACGATATGGACTCAACAGAATATAAGTTAAGAGAACGCATTAAAGAACTTACCTGTATGTACGAGGTCACTTCTATTATTGTGAACAGTGATTTTGAAAAGCTTGAAATGAGCCTGGAGTCGATTGCTTATTGCTTAAAAAAAGCTTTCCAATATCCAAAAGACACCTATGTGCACATAGCGTGCCCCGACCATTTGGTGAGCGTGGGCACCTATTGTGACGACACGGTTTTTTTAAGGGCGCCGATCAAGATATTTAATGAAGAAAACGGGTTTATTTCGGTTAATTATCCTTCAAATACCTATCGGTCAAGTGATTTTTTGGAAGAGGAAAGCAAGCTCTTGACCAATGTCTGTTTGGAGGTGGGGAACCTATTGGAGCGGAAGCAGATAAAAGAAAAAGAGGCCCGTATCCGTAAACAAATGGAGCACAGCGACCGGCTTACCATTTTGGGAGAAATTACTGCCGGGATTGCGCATGAGCTTAATACGCCCCTTACCAATATCATTGGTTTTACGGAGCTTTTGGATGAAGAAATTAAAAAGGGACCGGTACATAACGATTTAAATAAGATTAAAGAAAATGCCCTTTTTTGCCGGGAAATCGTAAAAAAGCTTATGTTTTTTGCATGTGAGATACCGCAACAAATACAGGAGACCGCCCTGTTCCCGGTACTTGAAAATGTACTGAATTTATTGGGTCCCACGTTTAAGGAAAAGGAAGTCTCGTTTGATTTGCTGTGCCCCGACAAAAGTATCGGTATCAAGGCTGATGAAATACAGCTTACACAGGTTTTATTTAACGTAATTATGAATGCACTCTATTATGCCCCCAAACGATCTACCATAACGGTAACCGTACAAAGCACCCATAAGGATGTCGAAATATGCATTGGGGATCAAGGGAAGGGAATCTCACCGAAAATTTCTGATAAAATTTTTGAACCCTTTTTCACCACCAAACCGGTAGGGGACGGCTCGGGATTGGGATTAAGTGTCGTTCATGGAATCATGAACAGTCATAAAGGAAGCATTTCCTTTAAGAAAAATAAACCCACAGGAACGATATTTAAGCTTGCTTTTCCTAAATAAGACAAACATGAATTATCATAAGGAGAACATACTGATTGTTGATGATGACATTCACATACTTGAGCTGCTAAAGCGTCATTTACAATCCTTGCATTATTATACCTTTAAAGCAGTATCGGTAAAAGAAGCATTGGCCATATTGAAAAGTAAGCGCATCGATTTGTTGATTACCGATATTAAGATGCCAGAGGTAGATGGATTTGAACTGATCAAATATGTTTCGGAACATTACCCATTGCTGCCGGTATTGGTTATAAGCGGTTATATTTCTGCAAAAGGCGCCTTGGAAATGGGAAAATCCGGGGTGGTCGATTACTTGGTAAAGCCCTTTACCAAGGAAGAATTAAAAGGCGCTGTAGCACATTCAATCCAGTCAAATGTTTCTACAAAAAAAGTAAAAGAACAGCCGGCTTATCAATTTAAAGAGCTTATCGGGAATTCTAAAGCATTTAATAATGTAAAAGAAATTATTCACCGTATAAAAGATATTAAGGCAACCGTGCTTATTCAAGGCGAAAGCGGTACCGGAAAGGAGTTAATTGCCAGGGCTATTCACTACCATGGGAAATACTCCAGGAAACCTTTTGTAGCAGTTAATTGCGGAGCCATTCCCGAAGATTTATTGGAAGCTGAATTATTTGGGTATGAAAAAGGAGCATTTACCGGGGCCAACGATACACGTAACGGTTTCTTTCAGGCAGCAGAGGGGGGCACTATTTTTTTAGACGAGATAGGGAATGCTTCCCCTAAAGCCCAAAACAGCCTGCTTCGTGTTTTACAGGAAAAAGAAGTGTCAAAAGTGGGGGCCCAAAAAGCCAGTAAGATCGATATCAGGGTCATTGCAGCGACCAACATCAATTTACTGGAGGCCGTTGGGCAAGGTAAATTCAGAGAAGATTTATATTACCGGCTCTCCGTGGTGGAAATAGAAGCGCCTCCATTGCGCCGCCGCAGTGAAGATATTCCTTTACTTGTCGCCAGGTTTGTGCAAAAATATGCCCTAGAGTACAAAGATCAGGTGATGGGAATCGCTCCCGAGGCCATTCAGATTTTACAGCGCTATAGTTGGCCCGGGAACATACGGGAGCTGGAAAATTGCATTCAGCGTGCCGTAATTATGAGCGACCGTAAAATTATGCCGCAACACCTACCGGATTTATATAAGTTCCAGATTGATTTTCCTGAAACCCAGCTCAAAAGCCTGTCCGAAATGGAAAAAGAATATATAACCAAGGTGCTGGCCCTTGTCAACAATAATAAAACCAAGGCCGCAGAGATTTTAGGGATTGATCGCAAAACACTGCGCGCCAAACTCAATTGAACGGTAAACAGCTTCAGGAGCATTTGTCTGAACCGGGTCGTTTTTCCCCGGATGAGGAATTTTTCCCCGACTTTAATCTTTTCGTAAACGCCGTAATTGGCTACAACAAGCTGTTAATCATATTTTTATATGTTTTTTATGTAGCCGGTTTTTTTATGGTATGGCTATTGCCATAGGTGTTTCGTATGATAAAAAACAACATGAAAAGATGAATAAAGGCGTAAGTATCTGCATCACGTGTGTGTATTTTCAGAATTGCACCTATACAAGCAACAAAAGTGATATTGTATTTTGTAATGAATTTGACAGTCAGGACATTCAACAAAATACCCTTTTATTGGTTTAATTAATTAGTTATTGATGATCACGGAAAAATTAAAAGAAAAGAAAGCGACAAAACAGGGAATGTTATCGAACGTAATGCGACAATTTAACAATGCATCCGATAAAATTCAATTAAACAGCAATATCAGAAAGATATTGGAAATCACTAATAATGAATTGGTAGTTCATTTTCCCGTTAAAATGGACAATGGTGAAGTAGCCGTTTTTACGGGCTATAGGGTACAGCATAACAATGCATTAGGGCCCTACAAAGGCGGACTGCGTTACCATCCGACAGTCGATATAGATGCAGCACGTGCCCTGGCAATGTGGATGACCTGGAAAACGGCATTGGCAGGATTGCCCTATGGAGGTGCCAAGGGCGGGATTCAAATTGACCCCAAGAAATATTCAACCGCCGAATTAGAACGGATTACGCGCAGGTTTACATATGCCTTGGGAGATAATATCGGTCCGGAGCTGGACATTCCCGCTCCTGACGTAAATACCAATCCACAGACAATGGCTTGGATTTTAGACACCTATATGTCGACTAAATCTCCTAACGAACGTTCTACTAATTTACATGTGGTAACCGGTAAGCCTATTGGTGCAGGAGGTTCTGAGGGCAGGGACAGGGCTACGGGATACGGTGTTTTCTTGTGCATAAAATTTTGGGCAGAACAAAACGAAGTTTCGTTAAGGGATAAAAAATTTATTGTTCAAGGGTTTGGAAACGTAGGATATTGGGCCGCTTATTTTTTGGAATCGGAAGGGGCCAAAATGATCGGGGTGCAGGATGCTTCCGGAACTTTGTATAACAACAACGGGATTTCGGTAGGGAGCTTAGCAGCGTATCAAAATGCGACGGGGGCTTTGTCCGGATACACGAATGCCGAGGCCATTCCAGGCAATGATTTTTTTGGCCTGGATTGTGACATTTGTATTCCGGCCGCTTTGGGAAATCAAATAACCGAACACAATGCCGGGGATATAAAGGCAAAGGTAATAGCCGAAGGGGCCAATGGGCCCACCGATGTACCGGCGGAAGCAATGCTCTTGGAAAGGGGCATAACCATAATTCCGGACATTTTATGCAATTCCGGTGGTGTTATAGGGAGTTATTATGAATGGCTCCAAAACAGAAACGGAGAAATATGGACCCTGGAAGAGGTGATGGAAAAGCTGGAAAAGAAACTCCGAACCTCTTTCGAGAAAATCAATAAAGTGGTAGGGGAGCGTAAGGTAGATGCCCGAACGGCTGCTTTTATCATAGCAATAGAACGTTTGGAACAAGCCTATTTACAAAGGGGGATATTTCCATAAAATAAAAGAGGAGCATGTCAGAGGAGAGGTTTCTTATTGAAAAAAAGGAATATGTGCTTTTGAAACAGGCCGTGAGCTTGTCCAGTCACCATACCCCTTTAACTGAAAACAAACCAGTTGTAAACTTGAAGGAAAAACTTCAAAGGGCAAAGATTATGGATGATGAATATATGCCGCTGGATGTTGTTCGGCTTAATACCATGGTAACGGTATCGCTAAGGGGAGGAGCTCAAAGGCGATTCCTATTAGTGATGCCAAGCCCCGGTGTCTGTCACAAAGATGAAGTCTCGGTATTATCCCCCTTGGGGATTACCTTATTGGGCAGTAGCGTAGGTCGTGTGCTGTCCATGGAAAAGCAGCACCTGACGATAACGCATATTGAACAAAAGAGGATGACAGAAAACAGCACATTCAACTCTTTTTGAGCGATTAAAAAACCGTGATACTGGCACTAAAATTCAGCGGATTATTACCAATAGTATATTACACTGTTTATGATCAATTTGTTTAAGACCAAAATCGTCGGTAATAAGCAGTTTTGTCTTAGTTATTTTATCCATAAACTTAAAATAGCTACCGTCTGACTTGGCCGGGGTCATTTGATCCAGGAGTTTATTGGCCGTAAATATATAGTTTTAAGTTCCTGGGCATACGTCTGGAACCCCAAAGCACAGGCTATAAATGATTTCCCTACCCCAGTGGGTCGTTAGGAACCGTTAGCTCTCATTTCAAGAAAACACGCGTATTTGTCATAAAAGGGAATAGTATGAATACCAAATTAACTTTGGCAATAGAAAAAGAGGTTATCGAAATCGCAAAGGAATATGCAAAAGAAAAAGGCAAAGCCTTTCAGAAATGATAGCGAACTATTTCAGGTTTGTGACTGTAAAAAGGATTAAACTCAGATTTTTTGTTTTCTTTCTTCACGATTTTTTCGAGACGTGAAATTACATCTTCACTTTGAATTTTTAAAAACTCTTGAATAAGTTCTAATTTTCTCGTTTGCAAATTCATTTTATTAGCTTTTTTATCAAAGACACAAAATTATAAATTCGGTTGTTTTTATAATTGTCGATTTTTTAGCTTGTTGCCAACGCCTTTCGTTTCAACTTCATATATTGATGGTTTGACCTTTTTCAACCAGGATTTTCCCTATCGGTTCTCTTTATTGCTCTGGCCCTTTTAGGTTAAAGCGAGGAATGTGGGCGGAAAAGATAAGAAAGCATGGTTCAAATGGGGTAAGTTATAACGGCAACCCCTGTCTGATTTGGGACAATATTCAACGTTTAGCCCCGATAATAGGCATTGGTATATTTTAGCTTTGTTCGATAGTATGTTATTTGTTTCTTTGTGGTATGCCAGAAACCAAAAGAGCACAACTATTGCCCCTTTATTGGAAATGCCAGATCATCGGTTGGGGAATTGTTTCCCTATTATGGCTATATATTGCCTTGGTAAGGGATCGATTTAGTATTATGGATGCGCTGACCAACTATGTACTTGATATTGCCATTTGCATTGGCCTAACTCATTCCTATCGGACCATTTCTTTAAAAAAGGGATGGGGTCGATTGGGCATCAAAGAGTTGATAAAGAGGGTGATTCCTTCTATTTTGATACTCTCCGTTATGTTTATGCTTTTAATGAACATTAAAATGGCCGCTTATATTTATATGCTCAATGGAAACAATACCTTTTCGGAAAACTTGCTTTTATGGAATCCGGTACTGATTACAGGGGTAAGGCACATGTCCATATGGGTACTTGCTTATCATGCCTATAAATTTTATGTCAGAGAGATCAATACCGCAAAAAAGAATGCCCAGCTTTCGGTTATTGCCAAGCAGACCCAATTGGACAAGCTGTCCATGCAATTAAACCCACATTTTTTATTCAACTCGCTCAATTCCATCAAAGCTTTAACCCTTGAAAGCCCAAAAACTGCGCGTAGAGCTATCGATTTGTTATCTGACCTTTTGCGTTCGTCACTTTATGAAAAGGAGCATGCCACCATAACTATTGCAGAAGAGTTGTCCTTGGTCAAAGACTATGTGGAATTGGAGCAATTACGATTTGAGGAGCGGTTGAGGGTGATCATGAATGTTGATGAAACCATAAAGGGCTTTGCCGTTCCCCCGCTGTGCATCCAACTTCTGGTTGAAAATGCCATCAAACATGGAATAGACCAACAATTGGATGGTGGAACGGTGAAGATTTCAGTCCAGACGGACACTTGTTTTATAATTATCAATGTCAAAAACCCGGGGGGCCTTTCAAAGAAGGAGCATAAGGGACTTGGACTGAAAAACCTAAGGGAACGTCTTTTATTACAGTATGAGGGAAAGGCACAATTGGAGATTGGGGCCCCCACGGAGCATTTGATCTCGACAACACTAAAGATTCCAATCGATAAAACATGATTTATAAGACATTGATCGTTGATGATGAACGCTTGGCCCGCGAAGAAGTACGAAGGGCCCTGAAAGGGTATCCTGAATTTTGCATCGTGGGAGAGGCGAACAATGTAGAAGTGGCCATTGGCCTGATCGAGACAGAACAACCCGACATCCTGTTTCTGGATATTTATATGCCCGAAAAATCAGGGTTTGACCTGTTGGATGAGTTGGGGACCGTACCAGAAGTAATCTTCACCACGGCCTATGATCAATATGCCGTAAAGGCCTTTGAAGTAAATGCCCTAGATTATTTGGTGAAACCTTTGAGGGAAGAGCGTTTTGCCAAGGCTATAAAAAAGGTCAAAATAGAATTGAAAAAGAAAGCCGGGGAAAAGGAAGCGCCTTTTGCCAGCCATCAAAAAATTTTTATCAAAGATGGTGAAAAGGTACATTTTATTGCATTGGGGGACATCTCCTTGATCGAATCCATGGACAATTATGCACAACTGCACTTCGGCAACGAGAAGGCCATGATCAAACGTTCATTGAACCTATTGGAAAAAAAACTGGATCCTCATGTGTTTTTCAGGGCCAACAGGGGCCAGATCATCAATACTGAATATATCAGGGACATTCAGCCGTATTTTAATAACAGACTACGGATTGTGCTGACAACAGGGAAAACCATCGAAGTTTCAAGTAGGCAGTCGGTGTTGTTCAAGAAATTGAAAAGTCTGTAGTCAACAAGCCTATTAAGAAAATCCATATCGCCGACGGCAAGAGCACCAGGAGAATGGGGAAATATATTTAACACCGGTCCGAATGAAAAAAAGAATCATGATATCTTTTATTGTCCCAATCACAATCTTTTGTTTTTTAATTTATTACAATCAAAAAGATTCTATACAGTCTCCATATACGGTCATTGAAAACAACACCACCTATCTCATCCAAGACAGTATTTTGATCCAGACGAGGGAAGGGGCTAAAATCCATGCCATGGTGGTCAGGGATTCCACAATGACCATGCCGGGTCCTGCACTGCTTTTCCATACGATATATTCTCGAAAAAGTGATTTACAAAAGGCAAAAATAGCTGTAGAGCATGGTTATGTTGGAGTCATATCATACACCCGGGGGAAAGGATTAAGTCAGGATTCCATAATCCCCTTTAAAAAAGAAGCGACGGACACTTATGATGTTATAGAATGGATAAGCAAACAGGAATGGAGCAACCAAAAAGTGGGTATGTATGGCGGGAGTTATCTGGGTTTTGCCCAATGGGCCTCGGTCAAGCACAAAGTGCACCCGGCATTGAAGACCATTGTCCCATCAGTATCTGTGGCCCCGGGAATTGCCGAGCCCATGGAAAATGGTGTCTATCAAAACTTTCATTTTCCCTGGCATCATTATGTCTCGAATGACAGGTACTTGGATACCATGCTATATTCCAATGCGAAAAGGTGGCAAAGCCTGAACATGAAATGGTACATGGAGGGGGTTGCCTATAACAAAATGGACAGTCTGGACGGATTGCCCAACCCACAGTTCAAGGAGCGGTTATTACATCCTACCTATGATAGCTACTGGCAAGGCATGATGCCCTATAAAGAAGAGTTTTCGCACATAGACATTCCGATCTTGGCTACAACAGGATATTATGATGGAGGTCAAACAGGAACAAGGTATTATTTGAACGAGCATACGACATACAACAAAGATGCGGCTCATTATTTGGTCATTGGCCCCTATACCCATTTTGGTGCCCAGGGAAAGCCCAAGGCCCATATTTTAGGATATGATATAGACCCTGTGGCCCAAATAGATATTACCAATTTGATTTTTGAATGGTTTGATTATGTATTGAAGGGGATGGAGAAACCGCCTTTGTTGAAGGACAAAATCAATTACGAGGTTATGGGGGCCAATAAATGGGAACATGTCCCTTCATTGGAACAGATGGCGAATGATACACTCACCTATTACCTGAGCAATCGACGATCGGGAGTGGGCTTCAGGTCCACTTATGATTCTGGAAACAATGGGGAGAATATCCACTTCACTTTGGATGAACGCCTCAGTAACCCTGACGGGTATTTGGAACAGACAATAGACTTTTCAGATCGGAGGAACTTCACTTGGAATTCAAGCGGGTGGGGAAGCATCATTGCAGAGCATCTAACTATTGGCCAAGGTTTTTCCTTTGTTACCGAGCCCTTTCCCTCCGATTTTGAGCTCAACGGCTCTTTTGGAGGGGAAATGTCGGTATCCATCAATAAAAAGGATTTTGATTACAGTGTAGCATTGTATGAGCAGACCCCTGATGGAAAGTTCTTTGCATTGACATTGCCCTATGTGGGTAGAGCCAGTTATGTATTGAACCGGGAACAAAGGCAATTATTGAAACCGAACGTCAAAACAACAATCCCTTTTGGCATTGTCCGGATGACCAGCAAAAAAATCAGTAAAGGCAGCAGGTTAGTAGTTGTGATCAATGGGATCAAGGAACCTTTTACGGAGATCAACTATGGTTCGGGCAAGCCGGTAAGTGAAGAGTCCATATCAGATGGCAAAAACCCCCTTGTGATTACATGGTATAGTAGCAGTCATATTAAGATTCCCGTAAAAAAGTAAGAGGATGTATATGATGGCAAATAAAGGTAATAACTTCGCACATCTTACCCGACAGACATTTAAACCATTGGAGTGTTGACCGTAGAAATTTAACGGCTTATTTCTTCATGGAAGAAAGATTTTGTCTGGCATCAAATATCTTAACGATATGGAATGTTTTTTTGGTTTTATCCACTATATAGCGTATTTTTTGGTTCCTGGCTACGATTCTTCTATAAGCAGGGAAGTATTCCTTTATTTGTATTTGCTCTGAGAAGTGCAATGATTTTACAGCGCTCCTTTATATCCAATACAACGCTCTTTGCTCCCTGTACGGATTTTTGCCTAATAAAATTATAGAAATCCCTTAAATCGGTTTTTCGTAGTATGGGCAATTTCCTTTATAAATAGTAGCGGCCATTTACCAATTTCAAGCGATTCAGCCAAATTATTATCAGAAGCAACCCGACCAGCTTCAATATCATCCAGCTCCTTTTGTATCTCTGCCTTATATTGAGCCACATTCAATGGCTCTCCTTTGGCCATATAGGCCACAATGTCCATCTTTTGCTCCTTGCGGATGTAACCTTCTTGATTTTGTTTATAACAGAACCTTAGGCAGTATCAAGAATGTATTTTTCCAATTGTTCTCTGGTAAATTTATGGCCTCCATAACAACAAATGCACAATCATCATATCCAATGTACATTTCACGTATCTAAAAATATAGAAGCCTTTTTATTGCACGTCCACAGCGAGGTTGTTCGACTAAGGAGATACTTTCTCATACCTCATATTATTCCCTGATTTATTTATAACGCATCCGTTTTCATTGAAGAAAAACTTGAAGTTAAAGCGCCATGGGCATCAAAAAAATTGATTTTTCCCACTCCTAATGAATCTACCTTCAACTGGAGTCTCACTGTTCCCATTCGATCGGAAAGGTTTAGTACAGCAGATTTTTGTTTGTCCTTCCCAATAAAAACCCTGTTGGCGAAGGCTTTCTGACCCTTTTTAGGCTCCATTAACTCCCTGAGTAACTTGTCTTTTTCAGGGCTATCGGGAAGTTTTTCCGCTTCTTTGTACGTTTTTCTGAATTCGTGAAAAGGGGGTTCCTCCTGCCAGTCATCTACATATAGGCCAACTTTTCTGGAACCATTATCATCCAGGTATTGTAAATAAAGGGTTTGGTTTTGGTTGTATTGGTCAAATGAAAGATGTCCGCTTTGAAAATAGTCACCACTTTTAGGGTCCTTGACTCCCGAAAATACCAAGCCTCCAATTTCAGATTCTTCATCATCTAAAAATATAAACCCGGGCCTGTTGCCACCAGGGATACCCATAGGTTTTCCTTTGTACAGGTTTGCTATGGACCGCTCTTTATTTGAAATGGACAAACGTAGTTTTCCATCTTCTTCGATTACATTGATTTTTTTTACATTGATTTCATCAAAATCTGTTACCGGTAAAGTAGAAAAAGTATTAAAACTTCGTACCAGAGCGGTTAAACCAATTGCTCCTAAAATGAGTGTGATGCCAACTGCATATCGGGTTAAAAAAGAAACTTGCTTTTTTAATTTCGTAATATCTTCTTGTGTATTCATTTTTTTGCATGTTTAGTGTTTAATTTGCTCCGAACATGATTCCCATAAGCTTGCCGGATATTTTCTGGAAATCGGTTTTAGCCTTGTAAACCGGTTTTTTTTCAACAATACTTAAATCTGAAGCACTCAGCTTTTTTTTGGAAACGGTTTTAAATTCATACACCATAGCGGTACCATCTATACCATTTGCAAATAAGTCTATTTTCATGATGCCATTGGGCTCCTCTATGTAGTAAGGATGAATAAAGTTAAGCGATTTGGGCATTTGTTCTGAAGTCCAGACCTCTAATTTTGCTACACTCATGGGAGCATTTGTTTTTGAGATATAAATGCTTTTTTTGCATATGTAGCCAGCGATGACCTTGGTTTCACGGGTTGTCTGCCTGGTATAAGTTTCCGTGTCAATTTTTGTTTGAAATTGGCTCTTTCCAAAAAAGTCTTTATCGTAATCAATAGTAATGGCATTGGAAGTATCGGCTCGTGAAACAACGTACACGGTTCCGGTATTTGAATGGGTATCTACCGTGTTTTCAATATGATAACTTAATCCATCGCATTTGGCAGTTGCTATGTTTTCTTTAACATATATGATACTATGCAATGGTGCCATCAGAACTTGCATGGCCACAAATGGGTTGCTTGCAGTAACGGTATTTATTTTTTGTTGTTCTTCAGAAGAAAGTACTTCGATTAATGACTTTAACTGCTGTTCGATACTTCCTTTTCCTGGCTCAATCTTATTCAATATGTTGCTTAATTGACTTCCTGGAAAATGGATGTCCACATCTATGATTCCTTCCCTAAAGTCTTCTTTTAAAGTAACGGGAAGCGTTTGTGAAACCGAAAGGGTAGCTTTTTCCTCAACGTTTTTATTCTCTCCCTGTTTACAGGAAATTATAACGGTATTTAAAATGAGTAAAATAAGAATGTTTTTCATATTTCCAGGGTTTGGGACTGTCTGTATGTTGACAGTTTTTTATTTAAATCGATGGCTTAGGTATGTATTTAAATCTTCTGCATATTTATTAAAAAAGTCCTCAATCAGGGCTTTATTAACTGGATTTACCACATTTCCCTCGGGGTCAAATATGCTGTCAGGATATGCCTGTTTAAGCGAATGTTTTTTTCGTTTTGCTCTTGACCCCAAGAAAATTTTTGAAGCGGTGGAACCTGATGACAAATATATTTTATCGGCAGGTTGTACGTATTTATATTTGTTGAATGGGGCATCCGAATCTGAAGCCACATTGTCGTCCATGGTAATCCGAAGTACGGCATCATTTAACGAGGCGAATATTTCACTGGTGCTTACATCAAGTTTTACCGTTCCGTCTTCTTCAGGAATAATATACATATACACCAGCCCCGTTAGACCTGCAAAGCATTGTTCCTTATTCCCAATGGTTGCAAAATCCCTGTATATAATAAGGTGCTCATTCGTAAACTTTGGCTTTAAAATCAAAGTGGGCCGCTTCTTTAAGTAATCCATAATGGCTTTGTGAAGCGTTCCCTTGCTTATGTCTTTAAAGTGCAATGTTGCATAGGGTTGGTCATCAAGGGGTTTTATACGGCCATAATAGATGTATCCCCGATCATCGTATGGGTGGGTGTTTTTTTCAGCTACTATTTCAAAATACTTGCCCTGTGAATAGGTTGCGGTTATTGAAAGAAAGAAAATCAGTATTGCAATATATTCTTGTTTTCTCATCTCTTGTTTTCTGTATAAGAATTGTCGTATTTTATCTCTCTGATAATGCCGCTATTATCGGCATACACACCAATGGTCTCAAAATAGGAACTGGACCAACGGGTATCTTCTGATTTTTTTTCCTCGACCACATTTCCAAATCCGTTTGTAATCACATACCCTGGTGTATAGGTGCCGCCGGAGTTAAAAGAAGCCTTCTCATATACCGCTATCTTACCATCTGCACCATCGGAAACCATTCTTGAAGGGGGTCCCCAAGTGGCAATCAAATCCGATAATTCCAAACCGATCCAGGTGCCCCTGTTAAATGCGGCCCTCCTGCTTTCGGCATAGGCTTTATCACTTTTGTACCGTTCTTCTAAGGCGAAACGCAGCTCTTTTGCTGCTGCTTTTTTCTTTACTTGCGCGAAAACCGGCATTCCAAATGCAAAAAAAAAGATAGGAAAAAAGAATTTAAAGCGCTTGTGAACTGTATGGATGTTCGTCATTTCAAGGAAATTAAATTTTACGGTCATTTTTTGATGAGTTCCACCCGTCGATTTTTTGCCCTTCCTTCGGGTGTTGTGTTATCGGCAATGGGGCTTTGCGAGCCAAATCCTTCCGCTGTCAAGCGGGATTTACTTATGCCCAAGGACGCCAATTCCGTAACTACGGCTTGTGCCCGTTGCTCGGATAAGGTGATATTATGAGCCTGGTTTCCTATGTTATCGGTATAACCATGAACGGCCATTTTTAAATTGGTATTGTTTTTAAGGACATGGCCGATTTCCCATATGGCCGTTTTCCCTTCTGGTTTTAGAGTCGCTTTGTCCGTATCGAAGTTGATATACAAAATGGATTTTCCTTTTTCATTCAAATCTTTTTCAATTTGGTCTGCTTTTATCAACCCTATGGTTTGCCTAAAGGCTTCTTTTTGAAGAATCTGAATGGCTCCATATTTTGCATCAAACTGGATGTAAACATCCTCGCCGTCCGGTCTGCGGATGATATACGAATGGATGGGGTTGTTGTAAAAATCCAACGAGCCCTCTTCGCCCAGATATTCAGCATTCTCTTTCATAAATTTCACGTGCTCGAGTGAGAATTTACCCTCAAAAAGCTTTACGCCACCGACTTCTTTGATGGCCTCATCATAGCTTCTTTTAAAATACGCCTGGTTCCATTCACTATTTCCTGAACCCGTGACATATGCCTTAAAGGAACGTCCGCTAATTTTCTCCAACTTACCTGTTCCGCTTACAGGGAAATAGATTTCATCAAAGTCCCGTTGCATCGGCTTGTTTACATATTGCGTGTTTTTGGGCAAACCAAAAAAAGGAAAATCCCCTAAATCTGCCGTTGAGAGGGGAATGGTATCTTGGGAAGCATTATAAGTGTGGCTTGTCGATTGGTTTTTTTTTGAAAAGGAGCACTCTTTTTGCTTGCTGTTGCTAAAAGCCATTGCAAGGATTGAACAGCTAAGAACGGCCGATAGTGCGAATATTGATTGGATGTTCATTTTAATGGGTTTTATTTTTCCTATTAGAGTACAAGACAATAGTTTTTCTTTATAAATCAAATGAATATGATATACCTAATTCTATGAACCCATTATTTGTTGCCGTCGCGGTTGATTCTTCGACCGCTTCTTCATTTCGGTAAATTTTCAATGTAATGGTTTCTCCTGATTCTCCAGGATTGTCAACACCGCTATTGCCTGCTGACAGTGCAATAGCCGAGATGTCGCTATCGATAGACAACGATTCTGACCAAGGCAGCGAATTGACATTGATGGTTTGAATATTTCCACTTTTATCCGCAAAGGAAACGGTTAATCTTCCGCCATAATTTCCGGTTATTTCATATTTAATATTTCTTGGCTGTGGAGTGGAATCATCATCTTCTGAACAACTTGTAAAAGTGAATAATAAAGCCAGGATACTGGCTAAAAGCAAAATTGATCTTGTGTGTTTCATAAATAAAGATTGTTTAAATTAAAAATTAATGTTACAAATATATAAATTAAAATAAAACAATAATTAATTAACTATAAACAATTATTATTTATTTCTATATTCGATTAAAAGAGAGTTCGGGAGGAATCCTGTATGCGTTCCTTGCCAAAATTAAATATGACTACTGTCTTTTTCCATACTGTAATTGACAGCTCTATGGAAACATGTTTCGCAGGAGATAGCCTATTTGCTTTTGAGATAACCGAGAGTTTTTACCCTTACATTTTTGCTATCTTTCCAAAAAATTTTCAAACCCCTTATAGATACAATGGAATACAATAGCGCCCTTTGAATTCAATAATGGCCGGGTTACTTGTTTTTTCTGGTGCAATACAAAGAAACTAATAACATACGATCGATTAAAGTTAAAATACACGATTGTCATAAATCGGGGTCAAACGTTGATGAATAAGGGATTAGAGTGAAAAAGAAGAAAATAAAGATCCGTAAATCATCTATAGGCCTTTCTTCAAAAAAGCGATTATAAGGGACTGATTATGATTCCAATTACTAGGTGTCATTTCCTATCGATAATCATAAATTAACGGTTCTTAAGTCGTATTGACCTTACGTTCAAGAATATCTCCAGGCTGGCAATCCAAAACCTCGCAAATGGCATCAAGTGTTTCAAACCGGACCCCTTTTGCCTTTCCTGTTTTTAATATGGAAAGATTGACCGTGGTTATTCCTATCCGCTCAGCTAATTCCTTACTTTGCATTTTTCGCTTTGCGAGCATCACATCTAAATTAACGACTATTGCCATAACTATATATACAAATCATGTTCGTCTTGCAGACCAATTCCCTGGGTGAAAATTTCGGCAAGAAAGTAAATAAAAACCCCAAGAATAAAGTGTACCAGTGACAACATCCAGATACCATTGGGGATTTTGATAAAAAAGCTACATAAAATGGCAATTGGAAATGGTAAGAACAAATTGATACCATAAAATAGCTGAAGGTATTTTATGTTCTCTTTGGTGAACAACCTATCTAAAGTGAAAACTTTAAACACATTGGAGGCCACCAAAAAGAAAAAAGCATAGAGTAGTAAAGGCAATATAAAACCAAAGAGGAGATATGGTTTATGATTCTCCAGATTCAAAAATGGATTTTCTGAAAAAGGATAAAGGATACTTGCAATATCCGTATCTCTTGTTATTTTCATATTTATTCCTGTAAGAAGGCAGAACAAGGAATAACCGATGATAATGAAATAAACAAGCGCCAAAACTCTTGCTATTGCATATAGTATTTTTGCTAACGATTTTGATTTTTTCTTCATTGATCCATAAAAATTTAGCCATATATTTAATAAGAAAAAATAATGTCTCAAATATACTAATTAAAATAACTCGATAAATAAGCAGCAATATTGATGATTAACTCCTTAAATATTCCCCCTCTATACTTAGCCGCTATAATTCCCAAGTGAATTGAACAGCATGTACCAGGATTTACCCTTTTAGAGAAAGGCAATACAATTAAATCGGTCTGATAAAGCCTATATAAAATACAAGCTCAACTTATTTATGGAATAGTTAATAGGCTTATATGGGGGTGTCTTAATGTTACCTGCATCGATCTGCTCCCGTTTCGTTCCTCTACAGAAATCCTTAAGCGTTCATTCCCCGTAAAAACATACTTGGGAAGTACGAACACAAATTTTTTGATAGCTCCTTTTTGTATAATGGTAGGTGCCTGCCATGAAAAAATAGGTTGTATGGGCACCTCTTGATAGGAAGATTTCCGTTTTTTATTACCGACCACGCTTGCTATCCTTACCGCATCTACCTCATAATCTATCTTGGATTTATTGATAAGGGCCATCACCAGAAACATTTCATCGCTTTCATAAACCAGCTTGTGGATTTTTAATGCAAGTTTATTTTTCCTTTTCATGGCCAGTCTCTCCGACTTTTGCTTTACTAAAAACCTTGAAAATTTAGTGTAGTACACCTTTGTTAAAGAATCGGGTCTGGATGCTGAAACAGGCTTTTTAACTTCCGGTTTTTCCCGGCCGATACGCTCTTTTTTATCCAAGAAATAATTCAACCGGGGAAGGCTTTCCGTATATTTTATAATATAGGTATATACGTTTCCCTTGGTGGTAATGGCCAAAAGGTTTCCGGGGGGTCCCGGTAGCGCTTGCAACAGTCCAAAATACTGCCCGGACTCCCTGTTGTAGTTAAACGTAAAATGTTCGCCGCCTACAATGGCCTGTCTTATGGGGGCGGGGAAAAATACCGCCACCACCTTTTTGTCATTTCCGTATAAGGTATCCAATACCTCCGTCTGAGTTTGTGCATGGGCCAAAAAAGTGAGCATCAGTATTCCTGTACATATGGGTGTTTTCATCGTTTCTTTTTTTAATGATCAGTTGGTTTTAACAGTAAATGGTAGTTGTCATGGACTGTGACCTTTACCTTTCGGTTGTTTCTTTGAAAAATCCGTTTGATCCCGTTTACCTGGGGCAACCCGGCTATGTTTATATCTTCCACCACATCGCCCAAGACTTCCTTTCGGGCCTGTTCCCGAAAACTGTTCTTGATATAGATGCCTTCCCCGCCGTCCTGCAGGTCATAGGCCGTCATTGCTATTGGAATGCCCGTGATATTATCAATACGCAATAAGGTCCGGTTGGGCTTAAAGGATACTATCCCGTACACCGGGGTGTGCCGTTTAAAGTGTCTTCTGCCTATGGTAACCGCTTTTTCAAGTTTTAACGCCAAACGCTCGTGTGCCTTAACGCGTTGTGTCCCCTTAACGGTTACGGGAATAGCGGCCATTTGTTTTCCGGCTACCGATAAGGCCGGGATTGTTTGGGGGTTGGAGGCAAAAAACAGTTGATGCGCCAGTGCCAGTTCCTTAATGTGGGTCTTTTTTTCTTTTATTTGCTCCTTTTTGGATTGCGCTCGCTTTTTAACAGCGCTGTTAGTCGCTGCTTTTGAAGTTGGACTCCGGTATGAATGCAGTTTTTGATACCGCTGTTTTCCCAACTCGTACACACTGTCCATGATCCGTTTCTTTTCCATGTCCGACAGGTTTTTGTTGTAATATCCCGAGCTGTCGAGATACTTTTCCGGGTATACACTCGGCACCGTGGTCTCCCGCTCATCTTCCAGGGCATCTACGGCTTCCAGGCGCGACTTATATGCTTCTGTATCTTTTTCCAGTTCGGGAACCGTTACCGTTCCCTTCTCTAAAAAGGGCTCTTTGCCCCCTCCAAAAGTCAGGATTCCATAGGCCCCGATAAATAGGAGGGCAAAGAGCACCATTCCCATAAAGATCAGTTTCTTTTTGTCTTTTGTCCATTCCATAATCTTAAAAAGTTTAAGGGTTTAATTTTTGCAGGCTGTTTTCATAGAAATCCGTTATCAAAAGCCCATGCGGGTTGTGCGGAAAATTCCGTGCAATACGGATAAGTTTCCCGCTGGTCACCAGCTTGTACCGGTCGGTCACCCCGCCTCTTTTGATTTCAAAGTACACTTGCGTTTCAAATACAAAGGGCTTCTTGTCAAGATGGACTTTGGGCTGTACATCGGTTACTTTTTGCAAAAGGGCATATTGCAGCAACCGGTTATAGACCCCTTCAACTTTTTTTTGGCGGTAGACTTCATCCACCGAGCTGTCCCCCAACCAGAGGGCCTTTTCAAGTTGTGATCTGTAATTTCCCGTATCCAGCCCATAAAAACAGCGGTGAAAACGATCCAGGTGCGCCAGTGCCTCTACCTTTAGGCTCTCCCGTTCCGTGGCTACCTTTAAGGGGATCACATCCCCATGACGGCCAATCACAAAGGCATTTCGAAGGGTTTCTTTATGGAGTCTGATGACCAGTAGCAGGGAGACTACCGAGGTAATCACACTCCCAATTATAGAAGCAAGCACAAGGAGCCGGTTTTGCCCCAGTACCCGGTAAATGTTCTTATAAGGTGTTTTTAGTTTCATCTGAGAAGTCTTGTAATTTGTATGGTTTGTTACTTAGTTTCCTGTAAACAGTCTAAAGACAAAGGAGGTCGCCCTCTTGTACAGTTTAAATTTGATGAGCACGATAAAGCCCACAGTGGCCAGTTCGATCAGCGGCGCAAAAAATTCAGACCCCCAGTCAGTTCCAAAAAGATCATTCCAGAAATTCCCGCTGATTTCCCGATAGAGGTTGTTGACAAAGACATTGACTAGGAAAAAGGCCGGTACCAGCATGTACACGCCGGTATAGAGCTTAAAATAATTATAGGCGAGCCCCCGGAATTTTTCAAAAACCGCCAAACTGATGACCAGTGGAAAGAAAGCCTGCATGATCCCCAAAAGAAAATAGCGCTCTGTCAAAAACAGCGGATAGATAAACAGGTCCATCAACCACAAGAAAACGGCTAGGATAAAGGCCAGGAGCTTCATGCCATAGAGCGGGGTCACCAGGGATTCATACAGCAGGGCCAATGCCTTTTTGGCGGCTTCCACGGCGCCCACTTCCCGCTCGATCTCCACATCCTGTAACTGCAAGGGAAGGAGCGCTGGGGCCGTATCCCTGTAACTGCTTTCTACCGCTACTAGAACTGCATCAAAAAAGCCGAGTATCCGGGTCGAGAAGATAACCAGTAGCACCACGGCAAAGTTTTTGACCAGTTCCCCCGGGGACAGTCCCCAGGTATATCCGTCGCGTGCTACCGCGCCTTCATGGTATTTCTTTAGGATATTGACCAAGAACAAAAGCACTGCCAGGGATTTGACCCCGGTAATGGTATAGCGGGAGAAGTCGCTATTTTTGATTGCCTGGAAAACAGCGTCCACATATTCCAGTCCGATATATAAAAGCATCCCCTGCATGTTTTAGTAATCTGTTTTCCTGCCGTTGATAATGGCCTGCATCTTCCGAAATGAAATAATCTCATGATACCTGCGCAGCTTGTTTTCAATCTCGGCCACCATCTCCTTGGACCGTTGTTCTTTTTCCGTCAAGAGCCGTACCCGGTCCGCATCGGTCATCTTCAACAGATTATTGGATAAGAGCTGCTCTACATATTCCAGGCTTTCCACGGCGTTTACCATGATGGCATCAAAGGAATCCGATATCCGCCCTGTTTCATCCGCTTTGATATAAGGGGAGCGCAAGACCTCTTGCAGGTCGGACCGTACCATTTCAAAAAGGCGCTGGTTGTTTGCCGTCAGTTCCTTGAGCGCCCGGAGTTGCCGTATCACCGAATTGACCTTTACCAGGTTTTCCTTTTGCTGTTTTAAAAATTCCACGGTCCGGATCATCTGGGAGGTCTGCTTTCCGGATTCGATAAGCTGTTTGGCCAGGCTGATAAAGTTGGTGTTGTCATACACCGGCATCCCCTGGGCGGTAGCGCCGCCGGACAGGCATAGAACAGTTATGCATAATAACATTAAATTTAGACGACTTTCTTTCTTTATAATTCTTTTCATAGTCTCATGTTTGTTGTTGTTTTACAAATACCCGGATGGCCTTTTCCATACAACCCGACCGCTTATACAATTGCAGGATGTGCTCGTTTTCTTTCCCGTCGGTCAGATAGGCGGCGTAGACCTCCGGGGGTACTTCCAATCGGAATACATTGCCCTGTTTGCCAATTTTGATAAAGACCTCGGTGTATGTCCGTGCTCCCGTAAAGTTGTTCCGGAGCGAGGCGAGTTGATCATGGTCATGACCGGAGAGCTGGAGCCGTTGTACCAGTGCGTCATACCCCTTTTCATTGCGCAGGCTGTAGATTACCTGCGTATTCTCCAAAATACTGGCCGAGGCACTGTTCTGTGGCAGTTGGTTGATGGATTGCAGGATGATCCCGATGGCACCGTTCTGCTTCCGGATGGCCTGGTAATAAAACTCCACGCTCTCCAATACGTTTTTGAACTTCAATTGCTTGGCAAATTCATCGAAGAGGATGATGCCCCGTTCGGACCGGTTCCGCCAAATGGTACGCTGCACCGCGGTCTTTATGAGTTTGAGCATCACCGAGAGCACCTCCTTGTTGTCCCGGATCTCGTCCAGTTCAAAAACGATGAGCCGTTTGTCCTCCAGCCGGAAACTCCGGTCTTCTTCCATACCAAAGAGAAAACCGTACAGCCCTCCCTTTACATATTCCGAGAGGATGTGCAAAAAGGCATAGGGGCTAAAGTCGGTTTCCCTGATAGCCAGCGCTTTTAAAATGCTTTCTTTTCTTGCCCTCACAAATCCGTACAGGGAATTCAGGGAATGCCCCTTACGCACCTTTCTGTAGTAATACAGCAGCACTTTTTTTAAAGCGACTTCTTTACCCTTGGAAAAAGGTGCGTCACCGGCCATCAGCTCGGAAAGAAAGACCATTAGGTTCTCCAGGCGCTCCGGGGTCAGGTCGCTCTCCGAGGCCAGGTAAAAAGGATTGATGCCGAGGCTTTTCCCTTCTTGGTAGCGCAACAGGAGGTGGTCATCGGGATAGAGTTTGGCAAACTTCGTATAGGAACCGCCCAAGTCAATGATGACCAATCGGACACCGTCCTCAAAATATTGCCGGAGGATGTGATTGGCCAAAAAGGATTTTCCTTCCCCGGTGGGGGCAAAGATGGCAAAGTTGCGTGCCTTGATACGTTTTTTATCCCTGTCCCAGACATCTTTTTTTACCGGGATGTTAAACTGCCGGTCATTAAAAACAATCCCTTTCTTATCGGACCGGTAATTGGTGGTATTGACCCATAGGCAAAGGGCGTGCTTTAAGTCCGTCACATACAGGTCGGCATTTGAGAAATTGGAACTGTGGGTAAAAAATGAATTCAGAAAATAGCTTTTCCGGTCTTCGCCCTTAGGGGCATAGGGCATGATATCCAGTTCCTTAAAAACGGCCTTTACTTTTGAAGAAATGTTATTGAGCCACCCGGCTTCCGGGCTCCAAAAAAGAACGTTCAGGTGCCCGCGAACAATCCGGGCACTTTCATCGGTATTGAGCCTTTCCAGAACCTGCCCGACCTTGTCAAGGGTCACTTTGTTCCGGGAACCGAAACGAACACTTTTGCGCAGTTCTTCCACCCGCTTGTCCAATAACCTGCGCCATTGGTGCCTGTCATCGATATACAGGATATGGTTGATGATATGATCCGCTTTTATATCCAGTCCGAGCCCGTCGATAAAACCCTGATGAAACTCAAAGGTATCCGAGGTATACTTGGGGTTTGCCTTACTGCTCTGTACTCCTTCCCCAAAACAGCCCTCATGGGTGACCGCCAGTACGTCCACATACTGATCGCCGGCCTGAATTGCCTGCCCTCCCAACAGCACATCGGTATCCACCTCCCTTTGAAACCCGTTGAAATAACCCTTTGTAAGTTCTTTTACAAGCTCACAAGACATGGGCGATAAGTATAGCTGTCGGCTGTTATTGATATAGGCCACGGCATCGGAAACCGCCCGGGTGAACTCCCGGATTTTTTCATCGGTTTTTCTGTAGGACCCCTTTCCAAGTTTTCGAAAGGGATTGGCCGAGACGGCTTTAAGGGGCATCGGACAGGTAAAAAACAGATAACTCTCATGGGATAGGTATTCCCGGTCTTTAAAATGACGAAAGGTGGCTTTTTGTAAAAAATGTTTTCGGGGGAGTTCTGCTCCCTGGTAGTTCTTTTTTCGGTACCATTCCTGTTTATGGATTACCGTTCCCACAGGCAGGGCCTTTAATCCCTGGAACCAGGTCCCATGGAGTTTTTCAAAATCGGATTCCGATAGGGAATATACCTCGGGAAGTGACGCTTTATAGCACAGTACCAGATTGCCGTTAGCGGCAAAGACGGTATGGCCCTGTATGTCCAGAATGGGATGGTATGTGTTAAAATTGATCTTCATTGTTTAAAAAGTTTGATTTTTTATTGGAAATGGTCCGGGGCAGTCGTGACCGAAGCGTGAATGAAAAGCATGCACTGTTTAACAGCCCTGCATACAGCGCTCCATTAAAGAGAAAAAGGCTTATGATAATCCAAAGCTTAAAGGAAAATATAATGACCAAGAGCGACCCGATGACCGAAGCCATCATAAGGGCGAACAGGGAGATGGACAGCCCCATGATGACAGCACCCTTTCGGATATTTCTATAGACGGCGAACTGTTTCATCAGACCACGATTCCGATGAGATAGGTAAAGATCCCGACCACGGCCCCGGCTATCAGTACAAAGACCAATACCCGGGTAATCCCTCTCTTCAGGTCGGCGTTCTCCCCGAAGAAATGTCCGGCATTGAACAAGAAGCCCACTAAAAAGATGACCCCTAAAGTCATGGGAAAAATTGTCCGGATGGTATCGGAGATATTGGCTACCGAATCTTCGATGCCGCCAATCTGTGCAAAGAGGATTTTTGAAGCTCCCAAAAATGCACTTATAGATAATTGTAATTTTCGCATAACAAAACTTGTTTAAATTCTACGTCTGTTTTTTGATATGTGAAAGCTACTGTATATATCGATTCAAATTACTGATGTTCAGTAATTTGAGGATAACATATGCGTTGCTGCAGTTTATGTCCTTTTAAGGGGTATTCGTTGCAAATCATATGAGAAACCAATAAGGGAGTGTTGATAAGTGAAGAACTCAAAATGGTGGCGGAGGAAAAAAACGTCAAGTTTATAGGACGGGAGGGAATTAAAACTATATATGCAGGCCCTTTATGCATGGATTAAGATGTAATAAATAAAGCACATAATCTGGCAATTTCCGATTATCTTATAAAATAATTACATAATGAACTTTAGAATAATGATAGAATTGTATGCGGAAGCCCCCTATATCCAGACATTTAATTTTACAGTTGCTTAGCAATTATAAGAGCCCAAAATGATAAGATTAGTGAGTTGCTCAAAAGCAAAGATCTTATGGCTATTAGAAGAGGGTTATATATGACCGGTTCTACACTGTATCTACCATCACCGGAACCATTTTTAATAGCAAACCATCTGAGGGAACTGTGGTGCTTCATTAATTGCCTTTTTAAAAGACACTGTCCCTTTTATTCTTCCGAAATCACATCGATGGAAACCCTCCTGTTCTTTTCCCTGTTTTCAGCAGAGGTGTTGGGCAGCAAAGGTTCCGATTCCCCTTTCGACAGCAGTTCCATCCGGTCCCTGGACACCCCTTGTGCCTCTAGATAAGTTGCCACCGCCACCGCCCTTTCCATCCCGATCCTTTTGTTTAAAGATTCATTCCCCACATTGCACGTATGGCCCGTGATCCGGAGCTGTGCGGTCTCCTCTTTATTCAACATATCGGCAATGGTGTCCAACCGTCCTGTCAATGGTTCGGGTATGTCCGTCCGGTCGATATTGCCGAAGACCAATGGCCCCTCTATATAAGCGATTTCCGTACCGGTAAAGACGGGCCGCTTTGCTGCCCCTCCCTTAGGCTCCTTTACAACTACCGGTGCCTGCTCCTTCACCTCCACAGTTTCTTTTACGACTATTCGTTCTTCCCCTTGTTCTGGAACATCCCTCTTCCCGGGCTGAAAGCCCAACTTCACCTGGATCCCCGCGGAGAGGTAATTGCTGTTCTTTACGGTCCCTTCGGTACTCATCACGCCATTGGCAGCGGTTGCCTCAATGCCCCCGGCGCTATAACTCACCAAGTTTGACGATGGGCCTTTCCCTTGTAGGTCCGTAAGGCCGTAATCGGCATATACTCCCGTATACAGCCTTAGGTTCTTCCTTAACCGGAAACTAAGCCCGCCCTCCATGCTCAATAACACCGATGTTCTTAGCGATACACTGGTATCGTCCTCCCAGTCATTGACAGTACCGAACCCATGCACCGGAAGGTCGTTTATCTCCAGGTCCAGATCGGGATAATAACCGCTCAGGGACAATGTCTGCGCACCGGCCTTTATTTTCTGTCCGGTCGGGAACAATACCTTTCCCCCAAGACCTATATAAAATCCCGTTTTTGACGAGACGCTCCCCCGGTACTGCAACAGCAACGGAACGGCAAAGGAATAAAAGTGCTGTTCTTCTTTATAACTTACGGCGCTTGCCCTGTACTCAAACGCGGACCCCTGATCGTCTATCTCATCGGAGGTGACCTGCCGGCCATCGTCCAGCTCAAAGGTGTTACCGTTATATTGTGCCTCGATCCCGGTCTGGATGCCCCAACGACCGTTTAAAAAATAGGTATATCCAAGACCGGTACCCCCTCCAAGACCCAAAGATCCATTTCCCACGGGGCTCTCATAAGAGATCCCTGATAGTCCCCCGTTTAATTTGAACGTTATTTCCTGGGCCCGTCCAAATAGTACCCCTATCAGTGACAGGCCTGTTAATATTTTTATTTTCATCGGTTGCTGATTGATTTGCTGTTTTATCTTACCAAAAGGTTTACTGTCCTTCTCTCGCCATTGGGCAGGCTTAGCGATACCACATATATTCCCGATTGCGAGGGCGCGCCAAGCCTTGTCCGGTTACCGGTCGCCGGGAGCGTTTGCAGGGCCCTTCCGTTGAGGTCGATGATACTGACGGTGGCCCCGTTTAGTAGCGACCCTTCAAAATCGCTCTCCAGGACAAATGCTGCGTTCGCCGCTACGGGATTGGGTAGGATGCTGACTTTTTTAGTGAATTCTTCTCCCGACAGTTCCAGCGAACAAGAGGTGATGACCGCTCCGCCTTCCGTGGTTGCCGTTACGCGATAGCTGCCGTCCAAAGGGCCGTTCTCATGATAATACTGCCCGGTGGCACCCGGGACGGCCACACCGTCCTTATACCACTGGTAACCCACAAAGTCCCCGCTGCTGTTATCAAATACCAGGACATCCCCCCAATGTTGGCGAATAAGGCCGGCCTGGCTTACAAGCACCTGTTTTTCCACAGAAGTGGCCGGAAGATGGTTCTCATCGCCCGGTTGATGTGCCATGGCCAAGGTGCCCCCCGACAGCTTTTTATGTAAAACGCCCGCCATGACCCCTGCAATGGACGGGTCCCGTACCGTATAGGAAACGGGCAGTCCGCTACTGGCCGTTGCGGTCAGGGCGATTTCAGGACCGCTGTCACAGCTGAAGTTCAATTCCTGGTCCCAGGTTATCTCCTGAGCGGCTTTGGCTATTACGAATTCAGAAGTTTCAAAGGCAATGTCGTAATTGTCCCCTGCGCTTAAATCCCCCAGATCGATCGGATAGCTTCCCGCTCCTTCTCCCGGGGCCCTCGACAGGGCCCCCGTTAAGACGTTTTCGGTATCGTTGTTTACAAGGCCGTCAACTGTATAGGCCAGCTCAGGGTCGGGCGCCCCATAGACCTTCATCTGACCGGCATTGGCCGAGACCGTCAAAGTGGCCGGCGTGATCTCAAGTTCACCTGTAGTGTAATTGATCGTATAATTTACTGAAGTCTTACCACTGGCCGTGATTGCATAAGTCCCCGCATCTTCGCCTGTGGCACGGGCTACCGTCAGGCTGCCGCCAAGGTCCGCCTCATCATCATCGCTCACAAAGCCCGAATAGCTTACCGTCAACGTTGGGTCGGCTTCCCCGTAAACCTTGGACTTGCCTTCTGCTGCTACCGTCAGGGTTGCCGGGTTCACCGTTAATGTTCGGTGTACCGATACTGCAACATTGGTCGTTTCGTCTCCGTTCTGGGCCGCGGTAATTACTGTGGTTCCCGCTTTGAGGACGGTGGCCTGATTGCCGCTGATGCCGACTATCGACGGGTCGTCTGCCACATACGTGACGGTCAAACCTTCGTCTGTCTGTAGTTCGCCCAAGGCGAACGGTACAGCTCCATACGTCTTGGGGGCAATGGCCCCGAAGGCAATGGCCTGGTCCACCTTTACCGGGCCCTCCGGCGCGCTCTCTGCGGTCGTACCCAGGTCAATCCCGTCATTGGGGGTTACCCCAAAGCTGATGTATTTTCCCCTGTCTTCGTTTTGCAGCGCATATTGGCCGGAAACCGCCCCTGCAATTGCCGTTTTCCCGCTTCCAGAACTATCATCGGCACGGTACCACTTATATGCCGTCCCGCTTTCCGTATCCCCGTCGGGGTCACTGAAGGTGTAGCCGGCCGTCAAGGCCTCTCCTACCGTAAGCGGCCCAACTATAGAAAGGTTGTTCGCCGAAGGGGCTTCATTGGTGTCCTTTGTACTGGTATCCGTCACCGGAGAGCCCACATTCCCGGCAGGATCCTCCAAGGTTACGGAAAGGGTGACCGTCCCATCTTCCAGTCCGGAAAGGTCAATCCCCGTAATTTGGGCGGTAGCCGTGCTGATGGCTCCGGTTCCGGTAACGGCCGTGCCGCCCCCGCCACTGGAGAACGTATAATTATAGGTGGCCCCCGCTTCGGCCCCTGCAAAGGTATAGCCTATGGCAGGTTGATTGGATCTATCGATTGGGTCCTGGTCTATCGATACACTATAGCCATTTGGCGCGGTCTGGTCCAGGACGGCCGAATTGTCGGTGACAACATTTCCCGTATTCCCGCTGTCATCGGTAAGGGAAGCGGTGACCGTCAAGTGGCCGTCCATCAAACTGCTCAGGTCCACTGTAAGGGTTTCTTCTGAGCTACCAACCAATTTGTTACTCGTGATAGTCGCCGTATTCCCGTCCCCGCTGGAGGAAATGACATAATTTAGCGTCGAGCCCACTTCCGCACCGGAAATGGTGAACGAAGTAGCTGCCGCTTCCGTGGCGTTTATCAGGGCATCGTCCCAGGCCGCAGAATATCCGGAAGGGGCCCCAGCGTCTTTGGTGCCCGTAGCAACGGCATCCGCCCCGTGGTTTCCTGCCGGATCGCTCAGGTATGCCGTCAAGGTAATATGGCCATCGGCCAGGCCGGAGAGGTCAAACCCGGCACCACCGTTATCAAACTGCTGGTTAGCGGAAGTGACCGTACGGGTACCTGATACCACACTGCCCCCTGCGTCACTTTCAAAGGAATAGTGCAAGGTGGCGCCCACCTCCAGCCCCGAGCCCGAAAACTCGATCATGGACTGATTGGAACTATTAATGACTAATTCGCCCAATAAGTCCAGCGTTACCGAATAGCCGGAAGGTGGGGTGTTATCGGGAGTAATCAACGTTATATTCTCCATGGTAGTACAATCGTTACTATCTGTTATGGTACAGGTATATGTCCCCCCTGCAAGACCGGTAGCCGTAGGAGCAGTTCCTCCGGAAGGAGACCAATAATAGCTATAAGGGGATACGCCTCCGGTTGCTGTAACGCTTGCCGTTCCGTCATTGACAAATTCCGTAGTAGGATCGGTTTTTGTAATACTACTGTTCAGTGCCGTAGGTTCTGTTATTGTGAAGTTTTTCACTATGGACCTATCACTATTATCTGTAATTGTACATGTGTATGTTCCTGCAGAAAGCCCTGTAGCAAGACTTCCGGTCCCCCCGGAAGGACTCCAAGCATAAGTATAGGGTGGATCTCCGCTTACTACCACTACGGAAGCACTCCCTGAATTATCTCCATTGCACCCTACATTGCCTTTAGAGGTAGAAGCTATTAGCGGTGGCAGATCATCGTCGGAGGATACGCTTATATCATCGATCCAAAAATCACTATTAGCCTGCAGGTTGATGCTTATACTGGTTACTTCAATATGCTGAGTTATTTCATTCTGATAAACAGTATATGTCCCAGAACTCATCGGGGTATTGTCGGTATAGGTTTCTGTCCCACCTCCGGCTTTATGATAGTTGATTATATAAAATGGCGGAAGGGATATTCCTCCCGATCCATCGTATGAATTTATTCCCTCCCCCTTCAACCAAAAGCCATAAAAATAGAATGGTTGGTTATCTACCCGTTTGAATAGTAAGGTTTCTGTACTTGCTCCTTGTTTTCTTAAACATGCTGAATTGTTTTTCCCTCCGGTAGTTGGAGCAGTCAGATCTCCATTAATACCATTGCTAATAGAATATTCAACGCCATTTACAGTAAAAACAGCTTTATCATCCCACGTACCTCCTTCACTTGATAATATAGGTGGGGTAGAAAAATCATAAGTGGTTTGTGCTATTGCATTCCATGTAAAGAAGGCAAATAACATGACGGATAAGAACTTTCGATTTCCTGTAATCAAGGTTATCGAGTAGACAAAAATTGTCATAATCAGTAGTTTAGGTTAGTTCCGTTAATAATTAAGAAAAAACGTTCTGCGAATAGTTTCTTCAGATAACAATCACAAAACTACGACAAGATCCATGAGCAAGAAATAAGTACCACTACGTATTATTCATTTTAAAATTATAACAAGCTGTCAATGTTTTTTTGTACCCATAAGACTAAAGCGTGAGGACTGCTATCCAAATTTAATTTTTTAACTACATTGCTGCGGTGTTTTTCCACCGTTCGTTTGGAAAGGAATAAACTGTCTGCGATTTCTTGTGAAGTCATGTTTTTTGCAATCAGTCTGAGTATTTTTACTTCTGACACTGTTAGATTCTTTATTTCCTCGTTTTTAGGGTCATACAAGTTGGCATTTTTGATCGTAGAACTAACATAATTCTTATGTGATAAAAGCACATCGATACATGTCAACAATTCAGATAATGCATCTTCTTTAAGGATGTAGCCATCGATGCAAAGACCAATGTTCCTTAAAATATCTTCATTCTTGTGCAGGGATAGTATTATTATTTTTATGTGGAACTGTTTCCCCTTTAACGCGCGGGCAACTTCAATACCATTTAGAACAGGCATATCCATGTCCAGGATCGCAAAATCCGGCTGCTCCTTCAGGATTTGATTAAATGCATCATTCCCATTGGTGGCAACTCCTTTTATTAAAAATCCGTTTTTACTCAAAAAAGCAGCATTCCCTTCTAATATAAGTGGATGGTCATCTGCTAAAATAAAGGATAAACCGTTACTCATTTTTTTGGAATTTTTAAATGCACTATCGTACCTTCATTGACAATACTGGTTATCTTAAAAGATGCCCCAATGGCCATAGCCCTCCCTCGCATGGTTCTCATTCCTAACGAATTATTTACATCCGTCCTTTTAGGGGACACAAACCCCTTCCCGTTGTCTTTTACAATAAAATTAATAGCGTCAACCTCGGAATTCACTACCAGGGAACAAGCTTTTGCTTCAGAGTGCTTTATGACGTTATTAAGTGCTTCTTGAATAATCCTAAAAACATGTAAGTGCTTTTCTTTACATAAGTTACGTCCTATGTTTTCTTTTTGATCAATTTGTTCGGAGAAAAAGATTACGGTGTTCTCCTGCAATACTTTAATGGTGTCTTTCAGTGATTGTATTAACCCGATTTTTTCAAACTTATACGGATGAAGGTCTTGGGAGATATCCCTAATGCCCTTTATGGTATTGTCTACAATAGATACATCTTCATTTTCATCTTTACTTAAGAACTTATTTTTAATGATCAGCAGGTTCTGTCCTATACTGTCATGCAAATCACCAGCGATACTCTCACGCTCTTTTTCGATTGACAGGAGCATGTTTTCGTAAAACGCCTTTTGAAGTCTTTGATTGTGCTTTTGAAATGCTCGCGACCGCAATAAATAAATCACTGAAAATATGCTCACCAAGCAAATACCGCCTATAAGTATCCATTGTGATTTGAGTTTGTTTTTAGCTCCTAACAGCGAGATGTATTGTTTTTGTTCCGAAATTTCTAAATCCTTTTTTTGCATTTCAAATTGGCTTTGAACATATGCAAAACGCTTTCTGGAGGTGCTTTTTTCTATGGAGTCCTTTAATTTTATATAATTTTTATAATGCATCAACGAACTTCCCAAGTCCCCTGTTTCTTGATAGTTTTGTGCCAATAAATATTCAAAAGCCAAAATGTTTTCAGGTTCCTTGGATTGTTTCACATTTTCAAGCACGGCCAACAGATAGCCATTTGAATTTTTATAATCTTTATGCGCAAAAGCATTTTGGGCCCGGGCAAGCGAATAATAGGTTTTTAAAAAAGTACTTCCCTGTTCCCCTTCCATCAAAGCGATCATCTTTTTTAAATGGTGGTCAGATTCATCCAATAAGTTTTGACGGGCAAATACATAGGTGGCACAAGCACTCGTTAGGATTGCTATAATATTTTTTGCATTCGAAGTCATTTGATCCTTCAGTAAAAGTGCTTGCCTGACATGGTAAAGTTCTTTATCGGATTGATGTTGCGTGGTTGCTTCAATAGCGGCCGTTATATGTGCCATTACAACCACCTCTACTTCATCAATTTTATCGCTCCATAAAAAAATAGGGGTTCGTGCCTCATCAGCTTCATTAAACAATCCATTATTCCCCAACAATCTGCTTAAGCCATTTTGAGACCATAGAAAAGAAATGGTGTCCTTTTGTTGTAGAAAAATCTCAGAAGCTTTTTTAAAATAGGTAACACTCGCTATCAAGCTATTTATTTTAGAGCTATTTTCACCGGCCTTTAAATATATATAAGCATACGCACTGATGACCGAATCTCTTTTTGGCTCCAAATGGGACATGGCCTGTTCAAGGATTTCCAACGAGGCATGGTATTTTTGGAGGTATGTTGCTGCCTCTGCATAGGCGATGTAATACTTGGCAACTTGTTGAATATTATGGATTTTTGGAAGATGTTGCTTGAAATTTTTTAATGAATCATAGACAGCTTTATGATTCATTCTGTAATAGATATCATAATTAGCCAGAGCATTTTGTATAACAATCGCAGCTTCCCAATCTTCATTTTTCTTGGCGATTGACAGATATTCTTCAAAGCTTCGGGCATCGCCTTCATTATCTATAACTTTTCCGGATTTAATTTCTTCAACGCTTAACCGAAATTGTTCTATAGGTATTTGACTCGGCACGACACTTTTGTGGGCATAACATGAAACACATAAAATCAACCATATAAAGAAGGGTTTTTTCCTAAAAATTTGTAGACAGTTCCTCTTCTTGGCTAAGAACTCTTTACGATCTGATGTATCCATTATTGATTGAAAGTTTGTAATATGCTATTAACCTGGGCGTCGTCTGTCCGTAAAATTAACAAAACAGTCTTATTTTTAGTGTTCCATCATCAGTTTATGGATTGAATTTACGCTTTCCACCACAGAAATGTTTAAAGTTAATATTATTTTTACATATTTAAGCCATTTGGCTTTATGGGACGCTTATTATTGCATCATCATTTAGATTGATTTAAAAAGGCTATATTTTTATCAAACAAGTATCACAAATATCGGAATTACCGACACTGCCCGGCGTTTATTTCTTTTATGACCGGAGCGGTCAACTTATCTATATCGGTAAGAGTATCAATATACAGAAACGGGTACAGCAGCATTTCTCCGGCAAAGACAGAAAATCACAAAAGCTACAGTTCTTTACCAAAAGAATTTGCTATGAAGGTATGGGCAGTGAACTTATTTCTTTACTTTACGAATCCCATCTCATCAAAGAATACCATCCGATCTATAACCGTTCGCAACGCCGTAAAATAAATCAATATGGTCTTTTTCTCCATGAACGTTCTGGCTATAAGGCGCTTATGATTGACAAAATAAAGCCGGAAACTAATGCCATTACTGTATTTTCTTCATTGACAGAAGCAAAAAACACCCTCTTTCGAATTACAGGGAAACACAAGCTCTGCCAAAAAATAAATGGGTTGTATAAAACCAAAAATTATTGCTTTCAATACCAGATAAAGGAATGTTACGGTGCCTGTATATCCGTTGAGCCGGTAAATTCCTACAACAGCCGGGTTGAGGACTTTTTAAAGAATGCCAATTTAGAAAAACTGACCAAACTGGTTGAACTCCAAGGGAGAAATGATAATGAAACCGGACTGGTTTACATTGAAAATGGAGCCTACAAAGGGTTTGGATTTTGCCCTAAAGGCACCCCTATAGACGCCCGATTGTCTTACATAAAGGCTTATGATGACAATAGGGATATTCAACGAATTTTGCAAAACTACCTTCAAAGGTTACCCCTTTAAGGACTCCTCCTGACTTGTCCGAGGTGATTTTTACTAATGCTTAATCGACTGATAACATGTGTGTTAGATTCTAATATTTTGTTTCGTTTACTTGACATTTAAACATTGTTCCTTACCTGTGCAGAACAATGGGGATTTCACAAAAAATACAGAAGCAAATTAGCAAGTTAGCCGAAGGCACAACATTCAAATACGAACGGTTGTCGGTTGAACCACAGGAATTTGTTGCAGCAGCCAAAGCCATTGAACGGCTGATTGCCAAAGGTATTATCAAGCGGGTTTCAACAGGTGTCTTTTACAAACCCAAGAAAACCGTTTTTGGTGAACTCAAGCCCAACGACAGCAATCATATTTTCAGACACAGCAGACACTTGGGATAAAATCAAAGATGTTTACACAAGCAGTTTCAGCGAATTGGTCTTTGGCGAACTTCCATCCGAAACCGACATACTGAAAACCTTGAAAACAGTAGCGGACAGATTAAAACCAATCAAACGGAACATAAAACCTTAACCCAAGTTAAAACTATAAACATTGCCAAGTCGCACAGGTCCACCCCCTCAAAAATATGGATAGGCTATCTGGCGACAACCATTCAATTAACAGAAGAACAAATTCCTAGTTTAGATAATATAAGTAATGTATCATTAGGCTATCCTCACGATTTATTAGCTACTGTAAGAAGTTAAAAAAGTATAACAATTATCTCAATAAATTCGTTATTAATTAATTATTTTCTAATAAATATGACAAGTATAAGAGACCGCCCTTATAGAACAGTCTCTTAAAGGAAGCTAACCGGATTGTATGATTATGGAGCTATTAACCTCATAAAATGCTGGACGTCTTTGGGGTCGAACCCCCAGATCAGTGGCAAAAGAAAATAAACCGTCAGGGTTAAGATTAAAATAGAAATTACGTTCATCCATAGGCCCGTTTTTATCATATCGGGGATTTTTAAATATCCCGAACCGAACACAACGGCATTTGGAGGAGTCGCTACCGGGAGCATAAATGCACAAGAAGCAGCGAGGGTAGTGGCAACCATTAAAACGTAAGGATTAATCTCCAGAGACAGGGCTACAGGTGCCAGTATGGGTAATAGCATGGCGGTAGTTGCTAAATTGGAAGTTACCTCCGTAATAAAATTAACAGCTGTGATTATTACAAGAATGAGCGCCAACAAGGGTAAACCGTTTAAAAGCTTTACCTGGCTTCCGAACCATGTCGCCAAGCCGGTAATTTCAAAACCGGAAGCCAATGCCATGCCACCGCCAAAGAGTAAAATAATCCCCCAGGGCATTTTAACGGCTTCTTTCCATGTAATGATGGGATGCCCTTTCCTGGTGGTAGGCAATATAAACAGCAGGAGGCCAGCGGTGATTGCTATTATTGTATCATCGATGTTTGAGATGATATGCTGTAACAGAAAAGACCGGGTGATCCAACAAAAAGCAGTAAGAATAAAAAGGCCCAGGACGGTCTTCTCTTCCGGTTTCATCGGTCCCAGCTCATGGAGCAATCGTTGAATCTCTTCTTTACCACCGGGAAATTTTTTCTGTTTGAAGGTAAAGGCATGATGTGTGAGGTAATACCATCCGATTATTAAAAGCACCACGGAAATCGGGAAGCCTATTTTCATCCATGTCATAAACGAAATTTCAATATGATAAGTCTCCTCTATAAAGCCAGCAAATACAAGATTTGGCGGGGTTCCGATTAATGTAGCCACGCCGCCTATGGAAGCACTGTAGGCAATTGAAAGCATCAAGGCCTTGCCGAAAATTAGATTCTCATTTTCTTCGGTCAGGGGATTGTCTTTCAACTGGGATACGATGGACATTCCAATGGGCAGCATCATCACTGAAGTAGCCGTATTTGAAATCCACATGGATAAAAAAGCTGTGGCTACCATAAAACCCAATATGATTCGCGTGACATTTACCCCTATGAGTTTTATAATGTGGAGCGCAATGCGTTTATGTAAATTCCACTTTTCAATGGCAATTGCCAACATAAACCCTCCCATATACAGAAAAATATATTTGTGTCCGAAGGAAGCGGTCGTTGTTGAAATATCCACCGCTCCGGTTATCGGAAATAAGATAATGGGCAGTAGGGCCGTCACTCCGATCGGGATGACTTCCGTTATCCACCAAACGGCCATCCATAAAGTGATGGCCAGCATATCAAAGGCACTTTCCGACATCCCTTCAGGGGTACGCATACACTGAAGCGAAAAGAATATCAGCGGGCCTAAAATCAAAAAAACGATACGTCTTTGGGAGATCATTCTTGAATAAGCTTGGTTGTAAACTCGGTTTCCTCGACAAGTTGTCGTAAAAACTCTCCTGTTTCATGGTGAATAAAAGATAAAATGACCTGTTCTCCGCGCTGGTCTTTTGACAACAATCGGTCCGGAACGTCTTTTACCGAATTGCCCGTCAAAGCTTTATACATGATTAAGCCTATTAGATAGGAACCGATGGACGAGGGGTGTTTGTCATCAAAATAAAAATTGAGGTCCGGACGTAATTTTCGGGCTTTCATAAAAATGTCCCCCACCGGAATGGCCTCCGTATTTAATTCATGGGCCAATGCATTGTATTTATTTGAAATAACGTCCTGCATTAACGGGTTCGATAAATAAGCCCATGTCATCATTAAATAGGGTTTGGCCCCTGCTTTGACCACGGCCCCGGCCAACTTTTTTCCATATTCGTCAAATCGACCGGGGGCTTCGATAGTACTCAAGCTATGGTCCTGTAAGATGACGTAATCCCATGGTTTGCTTTTTAACAAAAGGCGTGTCTGCGAGCCTCTTTTTTCATTGTAATGTTCTTCCCAGGTTGCCCCTCCTATGGTAGATTGGTGAACTTCCATAGGGTAGCCGTCTTCCGCGGCCATGGCATTTACCATTTGCGGCATGTTCCAAAAGTACGTAAAACTGTTTCCTACCATGAGGACCTTTTTCGGCATGGCTTTTTGAGCAGTGAGCCATAGGGGAGCCGTTATGAACAGTAGAAGGAATATTTTTAGATGTTTCATTTTTTATGTGTTATTGTTTACGATTGTTTTTTTAATAGCCGGTGTTCTGCGCCATTACCGAGCCGGTGTTCGAATCGATAACCGATTGGGGGATCGGCCATAGCTTATGGTAATCCTTTAAGTGAAAATACATAAATCTATTGTGTTTCCTGGCCCTTTCCAGGAATTTGCCCGTTCTGACCAGTGCATGCCGTCTGGCCACCTCTCCGAATAGCTCCCGAGCTCTTTCATCCAGTATAAAATCAATATCGACCGTGCCCGTATATTCAGAGGCGTTGGAGCGCCTGCGTAAAACATTTAAGGTCTCCTTGGCGGCTTCGGGTTGTCCATTTCCCAATTGCGCTTCGGCATATATCAAATAGGTTTCAGCCAATCGGATATAAATAAAATCATTATAGGAATTTACCCCCTTGGGGTCCGATGGATTTACATAATCCCATTTTCGGGTATAAGGCCACTCCGCACTGGCTCCCCCGGTTCCTTCCTCCTTTTCGGTTTGATAGAACTCATCATCAAAAGTAGTGGTATGTGTGTACAACAGGGTGTCTATTTGGGAAGGGTTTTCCATATTGGGAAAGACAATGTATTTTGCCATGGTATATGCATCTGTCCGCATATCCTGCTCTTCATACAAACCATACGCCCATTCTGTAATGGCGGCCCGTTGGGCGCCTTTCCCTCCATTGTATTCATATACCATTAACTGGTCATCGGTAGGGACGTTGTTGTCTTTCATGTAATCCTTTACTGGGGTAGCATTGCTGTAATAGGAGTAATATTGATCTCTTATACGGTTGTTGAAATTGCCTTCGGGGTTTACATCCTGTTCAATATTTAAAAACCCCCATAAGGTTTCTGTATTGCCATTGGCATAAAAAGGCTCTCGGAACATATCGATAAATAGGTTGCCAGGATTGGAAGCATTTCTTCCAAATCGATTTCTTACCAGGGCATAGCCGGAATTTTTTATTACATTTTCCGCTGCGGCAACTGCTTTTTCATAGTCTTGGGCCGCGCAATAGGTTTCCGCCAAATAGTGCAGGGCCACCGCTTTATTGGCCCTGCCCGGGTTCGGGTACTTCCAGGGCAGGTATTCCCCGGCAAAGCTCAGGTCTTCGATCATTTGGGCCCTTACCTCCGCTACCGGGGCCCTTACCCAATCCGTTTTGTAATTGGCACCATCAATTTCGTCCAAGCTCAAGGGCACATCCCCATAGAGATAGGTCAGGTGCCTGTATGCCCAAGCTCTTAACAGGCGTGCATGCGCTATGACTTCGTTCTTTTTAGCCTCGTTTTCCGAAGCGTTGCTTCCCTGCCAGTCAACCTCGGGATTTGATGCCCTGGCAATAATTTTGTTCACCGAATTGATCTCCCTGTAGAGCCACATAAAGATGTCTTCTATCGCATCGTTATCAGGAGCTAGGTCCGTGCTCCAGTTTAACCAATCCGAATCGGAACCGCTCGTATTGGGACTCCATGCAATATCGGTTCCCGAAAGCATATATACCTGTGCGCCGAGGGAGGTGTTGGCAGTGGTGGCAAATTCTTCCCGGACCATGGCATAAGAGGCGTTTAATGCCATTTGAAACCCGTTGTAATCCGAATACAGCTGATCCGCATAAATATCATCTCTTGGTTCTTCGGTTAAAAATTCATCCTCATCGCACGCACTGCACAAGCTCAGGAGAAAGAATATCATTAAATATTTTGATGTTTTCATTTTTTATTTCTTTACAGTTAGTATACGTATATCCCTTTTTGAACTACAGGCTTACCTTTAGGCCTATTAAATAGCTTTTGGGCATTGGGTTTCCCTGATTGGAGACATGCTCCGGGTCGACGCCTATCCAATCCGTCCAGGTATGTACATTCTTTAAATCGATATATACCTGCAGGCTGTTCAATCCCATTTTGTCCATTAAGTCCTTTTCAAAATTATAGCTAAGGGTAATATCCTGCAACCGTACAAAAGTTGCACTATCAAAATAATCCGTGTCGTACTTATTGGATCCGGGGGTATTCTTCGGGTAAATGGTATTGGTGTTGTCCTCCCGCCAATAATCGACAATATCATAAACATTTTCCAGTTGAGGGATGAAGTTGTTCAGGACCGGATTCCTTCTGTCAATACCGAAGATGCCGTTTAAAAAGAAACTGAAGCTGAAGTTTTTATAGGATATAATGTTGGTGAGCCCTGCCGAGAAAGTAGGAACGGCACTTCCGATAATGGTTTGATCGCTGGCGTCCACATCCCCGTCCCCGTCCACATCCTTGTATTTCATGTCTCCCGGACGGTATCCTTCTTTCATACTATCGGGAATAGCGGGGTCATTAAAATCCGCTACCTGCCATACCCCGTCAATGAGATAATCGTAATTGACATTTATGGGCTGTCCTATAAACCACCTGCTGGCAACATCATCAATGTAATTTCCGTTGTCATCGGTCAACCCGACATTTACAATTTCCGTTTTGTACCTGGAAAAGACAACATTGGTTCTCCACGTAAAATCCGTTTTGGCAATATTAATGGTGTTGAGGGTTATATCGACCCCCTGGTTTTTGGTTTCCCCCACATTTTCGGTAATTTGGTCGGTGCCGTTGAGTGCGGGAATGGTCCTGTTTAACAATAAATCGGTGGTCTTGGAGAAATACACGTCCACGTTTCCCGACACCCTGTTTTTCCAGAGCGAAAAATCCGTTCCAATATTAAAGGAACGCGTGGTTTCCCAACTCAGCTCTGGATTTCCTAGTTTTTCCGGGTAGTACCCGACAGCCGTTTGATGATTTTCATCCAGGTTGGCCTTTGGGTAGAGTGGGGCCAACGAACTGTAAGGGGCAATCGCTTCATTTCCGTTCTCCCCGTATGAGAGCCTTAGTTTAAGCTGGGATATAAAACCGAGTTTTTCCGAATTTTTAATAAAACCTTCATTGGCCAGGTTCCATCCAAAGGCAAAGGAAGGAAATACCCCAAACTTATTATCCTTTCCAAAGCCGGAATAGCCGTCCCGTCGGACGGTAAAAGTCAGCAGGTAACGGTCATCAAAGGTATAATTGCTTCTAAACATTTGAGACACATAATTCCTTTGGGTATAGTTGGCATCTCCCGATAAGGAACTCGCATTGGATGGTTGGTAATATCCCAAAAGATCATTGGGAAACCCACGTCCGGTAAGCGTATTGAACTGATATGAATTTTCTTGGGTACTGTAAAGGCCGGTCAAAAACAGGGAGTGCTTGCCAAAGGTCCGGTTGTAGCTGATAATGTTCTCAACGACCCAATCTTTGTCATACTGGTACGAGTTATAGAGTTCTCCGTTGACCTTGTTGCCGGTCCTGGTATCCATCCCGTAATAACGTTCGTATTGCCGGTGGCTGTAATTGTAACCAACGTTCAGTTTATAGGAAAGTCCCGCTACAAAGGGAATTTTGATATCGAAATAATTATTGGTAATGATCCTCCAGGTATCATTGTTGTTATCGGCAGCGGTATCTGCCATGGGATTTGCTGCCCAAAAGGCATCTTCCCAGGAATCTAGCGTGTAGGACCCATCCTCATTATAAGCATCTCCCAAAGGGTTAGAATTAAAGGCTTTATCGACATCAGCCGATATACCGTCCCGGTCGTAAAAACCAAGCTGGGTAGTGGTTCCAAAGGTAATCCAATCGGCAATCTCAGTTTCGATATTGGTCCTTAGGCTGACTCTTTTAAAATCGTCCCCAACCACAATTCCCGTGTTGTCGTTGATTCCTGCAGATATATAATAGTTGATTTTTTCGGAAGCCCCCCGGACCGATAGGTTATGTTGTACGGATGCTCCCGTTCTCGTAGCGATATCCATCCAATCGGTAGTATGTCCGGCATCGTAATTTTTCTGCTCGATATTGGTCAGGGGCTCTCCGTAGGTTACCTTGGCATCACCGAATCGCCGACCGTCCATCATCGCTGGATAATAGCCCACGGCATCCAAACGGTAATAGGTATCATAGGTAATCATCGGCTTTCCTGTTTTCCCCTTTTTGGTGGTAATCAGGATAACACCGTTTGCCCCTCGGGAACCGTAAATGGCCGTGGAGGAGGCATCTTTGAGTACGTCCATGGATTGAATGTCCACCGGATTAATCTCGGAAAGATTTCCGTAATAGGGAATACCATCCAAAATGATCAGGGGTGAATTGGATGCTGAAATGGAGTTTTGACCCCTGATCTGGATACTTGTTCCGGAGCCTTCGGCATCACTGGCATTAACGCGGATGTTCAATCCCGACACCTGTCCCTGAAGTGCTTCGGCAGCATTTGTTTTGGGAAAGCGCTCTAATTGTTCCGCATCAACAGAGGAGACCGCTCCCGTCAAATCACTTTTTTTCATCTTACCATACCCTACTACGACTACTTCATCAAGTATTTCCCGGTTCTCTTCAAGGGTTACATCCATGATATCCTGACCCCGGACGGGGATTTCTTGTGTCTTAAAACCGATATAACTAAAGATTAAAACGGCATTGTCGGAGTCCGTTGCCAGGGAATAGGTCCCATCAAAATCGGAAACCGTTCCGTTATCCGTTCCCGCTTCCATAATGGTGACCCCGGGAATAGGTACTTGGGAAGCATCTGTGATTTTTCCTTTAACAGTGCTTTGGGCAAAGGCCAATTGGGCACTGAAAAATACAATTCCAAGAATTGCTTTCTTTAAGTCGGCTTTCATTTCAGTTAGTTTTTTAAAGTTGTTTTTATACATTTACAAAATCAAAAAAGACAAATAATCAATTTTTTAATGTAAATTTTGACAATTATATAATTTTTAATTAAAAAAATTATCACTTTACTAATTTTTATCAATTTTTATCAATTTTTATTGTAGAATGAATAACCAAACCGAACTTCATAAAACCTTTATTTCGAAACTGGAGATTTATTACGGGCCCTTCAGTCCGGAAAATAACAGGTTTCAGTCTACCAGTAATTCTAAGATTGCAAGAGACCTATTTTACAGCGATTCTCAATTTTCAAGATTGATAAACAACACGGCCTCGGAGGGGGAATTGCAACGGGCACTGGCCAATGTAGAACGGCTTTTAAAGGTAAATTCCTTACAGCAAAAAATTGATAAGATTCAAAACAGTCGGTCACATCCCGGGATGGCCCTGTGGAAAAAATGGGCCTTTATAGGCGTGACTACCGGTATCATTGCCCTTATGGCCCTTTTTTTACTGAGAAGTATGCAAGAGGGGCAGCAACGGACCATGCCTTCGACATCCCGCTATGAGATGTTAAAATGGAGCTTTGAAAATAATTACATACGCCCCTATATCACGTTGAAAGAGCTCCCGGAAGACTGTTATTTTCCCTGCTATAAGTACCAGGGCAGATGGGAGCTAGATAAGGAGTATAAAATCCCCTTCTTTCGGGAAAGAAACGGCTTCCATTATGTGGCCAAACAAGCCACCATGTATGCTACCTGCAGCGATAAGACCGCTACAAGCGGTGAACTCTTTGAAGGATACGAATATCAAAAGCATGAAATATGGTATGATCTACGAGAGTTCCCCATCGATTCTTTTTTGGTAAAGGGTTCCAAGACAGCCGTCCGCCCGGCATATAACGAGGCCGTATTGGAGGAAGATCCGAACTTTGTAAAGCTGGCGTATGTACATACATTTTTTAAAACAGCGTTTCACCTTGACAGTACGAGCATACAACGTACGGGAAAAACCATAGGGCGCGACATTGAATTTTTACCGGAGAATGCAGTAATATCACAATTGGAGTCCAAAGAACTGCTCAATGAATTAAAAACTGAGATCAATGCCATTGCCAGGAACCGTTTGGAGGATTTTTCCAAACCTGTTATGTGCAATCCCGCTACCGCTCCCAAAGAAGATTTTAACCTCATTGAGGAAGGGGATATTTTAAGTTTTGATTGTCAGTTCAGTACCGGTCGGTTTCTGGTGGGATATACCAAAAATTATGTTCTTGAAGATCAATACATCAACAACTATTGCAGGTAAATTAGATGAAAGGCCCTGATTTATATATCGATTCGCTGACCAGCCCTTTATATTTCTCAAAGTTTCGTTGAAAGGCATCGGCGAGTTTTTTTTCAGTTTTGTGATAAGCACCCTTATCCTTCCAGTTTCTGACAGGGTTTAAGATACCCTCGGGGACGGCACCGCACTTTTTGGGCATTGCTAGCTTAAAAGTAGGGTGTACGGTATAGCGTCCCTGGTCCGACATTTTAAGTTCCCCCTTGAGAACGGCATTTATCATTGCTCTTGTATACTTTAACGGGATGCGTTCCCCAACTCCATATGAGCCTCCGATCCACCCTGTGTTTACCAGCCATACCGATACCTTATCCTGCTTTAACTTTTCCAATAGCATAGCCGTATATTTCACGGGGCTTAATGGTAGGAAAGGGGCTCCGAAACAAGCTGAAAATGAAGGAACCGGTTCAGTGATCCCCTTTTCGGTTCCCGCAACTTTGGCCGTGTAACCGGAAATGAAATAATAAGCTGCCTGATCCTGGTTTAATTTGGCAATGGGGGGTAAGACCCCAAAAGCATCTGCGGTTAAAAGAAAAATATGTTTTGGGGCTGTTCCAGTGGAAGGCTGCTGAATGTTGCGCAGAAAATGGATCGGGTAACTGACCCTTGTATTTTGGGTGATGGAAGCATCCGTGTAATCAACGCTTCCGTTGGGCATGAACGAGACGTTCTCCAGCAGCGCCCCTTTTTTGATGGCATCAAAAATTTCCGGTTCTTTTTCAGGGGAGAGGCCGATGACTTTTGCATAGCACCCCCCTTCAAAGTTAAAGACCCCTTCTTTGGACCAGCCGTGTTCATCATCGCCGATCAGCTTGCGGTTCACATCGGCCGAGAGCGTGGTCTTTCCCGTACCGGAGAGCCCGAAAAAAAGTGCTGTTTCACCATTTTTTCCGACATTTGCTGCACAATGCATCGGGAAAACGCCTTCTTTCACCGGCAGCAAAAAATTGAGGGCCGAAAAGACGCCCTTCTTAATTTCCCCGGTATATCCGGTCCCCCCGATTAAGATGATCCTTTTTGAAAAATTAATAATGGTAAAGTTTGTATTCTTGGTTTTATGCTCCCCGGGAGTGGCCTTGTACCCAGGCGCATTTATGACGGTCCATTCCGGTTTGAAGGTGTCGAGTTCCTGCGCTTCCGGTCTTAAGAACATATTATAGGCAAATAAATTGGACCAAGGATATTCCGTAATTACACGGATGTTCATTTTATAGTTTTCCCCTGCACATACCTGCGCATCCCTCACATAAACAGTATCTTGCAAATAGGCGGTCACTTGCCGGTATAGCATATCAAAGGATTTTTGATCAAAGGGCAGATTGACTGCTCCCCAATCTACGGTTTTCCGGGTTAGGGCATCAACTACGATATACCTGTCCTCAGGGGACCTTCCCGTGAATTTACCGGTATGTACCGCAAGGGTCCCGTTTTCGGTCTCTCGGCCCATGTTTAGTAAGATGGTCTGCTTTTGAAGGGCTTCGGGGGACCACTGATAATGGATAAGGTTCGCGTTTATCCCCAGGTCAAGGTTCAGGCTTTCTTTAATTTTGGCTGTCATAACAGGTGTTTTAATGGCGTGCTATTCCATATGGTTTGTCTCTAAAATCAAACAAGTTTAACAACTAAAAACCTAAAAGTCAGTACTTTATTAAATTTTATTGTTTTTTACTGATATTTAGCAAGCTCCCATGGACAAGGCCGCTGGAGCACCCTTTTATAAAGCAGCCCTGACCGGTATCCATGTAAGAAACGGTAGGGCAACCATCGGGTTTTATGCCCATGGGGCCCCAGGGGCAAGCTGCCAAATAGATGATGTGGTCTTTACCCGAACAAAATAAAGGTAAAAATTAAGGGACAGGACTTTACCTTTTCAAGAGACATCAAACAAAAAACAGACCACCGATAAGGCAGTCTGTCCTGTGATGATCTATAAGATCATAAGTAAAAAGAGAATCTTTATAATTTTATGAGTTGTCTTCTATTTCAGCTTTGGGGGCATTTGTTTTGACCGAAGCAATGCCATTCTCCATGGCACTGTTGCCGGAATACATTTCACTGGTGCCGATTACCTGGCCGTTGGAAGCCTTTAGATTGAAATAAGGACTGCCGTCAGTTGCTGTCAAACGTTCAAAATGATCATCGTTTTGAGAATTGGTACGAACGGATTCAATTCCATTTTCACAAGACGCCTTTGAGGAATACCCTTGGCTGCTTAAGATAACCTGTCCGTTGGATGCCTTTAAATTAAACCGGAACTTTCCGCCTTTGTCAGTTTTGATTTCAAATTTTCCCATAATTAAAATTTTGTTTTTTCTAAGATATGAAATTTTTATTTGTTATAGAATTTTATCGAGGGGCTTTGGATACAATCGAACTCCTCGAGAATTTAGACAACAAGTACCGCATGTATGAAAAATCAAATTTTGACGCTTGCTATACTATTTTTAATTCGCCCTAACCCCGCACTTTTTAAAAGTGTACAGAACCCAAAAAGTAGCTTCACCATGTAATAGCCAATAGTAAGAAGGAAAGCTCTAAACCAATTATGAAGAACTTGATCCGAACAAAAATTTGTCTTCCGTTTGTGCTGTCCTTAAATATTGTTTAACTAAAAATTTCATTATCATGGAAATAAAAACAAAATCGAACGGAACAGCTAAAAGAGCAAATGGAGCCGTTAAAAAGGAAGTACAGAACAAGTTGACCAATGAGGCCATTGGAAAAATAGTAGTATCTGAAAAGAAAGTAACGGTTGAAAGGCCCGTTATCAACTTGGATGACCGTATCCAGAAGTTTGAAAAATGTCGAGGATTGGCCACGCACCGTGAAGGGCTGACGGAAACATTGAAGGAACAGACCAAGTTAATTACAACCCAGATGGTTCGAGTTCGTTCCACATAAGGAATTCCAAATACTTAGAGGTCAAGATTACCAACTCCAATCTGATAAATTGGTTACTACGCATTTACAGTCCACCTTGGAACATCGAAAATCCGAAATTGAACAGGAGATTGTAGAATTCGAGCTTTGATCTTAAAAGTTCATTAAATGTGAAAGCCTGCTCGCATGAGTGGGGTTTCTTTTTCATGTAAAATTTTGGAATAGACACAAAAGTTTTAATTACCATATATTTAGGGTTTATTAATAATCAGGTCAAATTTACGTTACCATGCCAAAAAAAGAATCCATACTTATCGCCTCATTAAAACTAATTGTCCAAAAAGGTTTGCACGCAGTTACAATGGCAGAAATAGCAAAAGAAGCCAAAGTAGGTATAGGTACTATATATAAACACTTTAAAGACAAAGAGGATATCGTTCAACAGCTTTGGATATTTCAAAAACAGGACGAATCAGAGTTTATTTTCAAGGATTATATTGTCGAAGGTATTGTGAAAGAACGGTTCTGGTTTCTTTGGGAAAAGGTTATTCAATACTTTATATCACACCACGATGAATATTACTTTTCATATCACTTTGCTGCTTCCCCTATTTTAACTAAAGAAATTCATAACATTGCTATGAAAGATTTTTTAGCTTTTGATGTGATGTTTGAAGAAGGCCTTAAAGAAGGCTTATTTAAAGAGAACATGAGCGCTCGACATTTAAGGCTTTATACATTTAGTACAATCAATGGTTGGATATTATGGTCTTTTGATCAAAAAATTGATTTTACAGACGAAAAGATAGATCAGTTTATTACGATGGCTTGGGATGCTATCAAGGGTTAGTCTTTTTAATATTTTTCTGAATGAATATTCAGTCAGTTTATTATATTTGTGTTAATGACACAGAAACAAGACATTATATATTTTGAAAGCGTAAGTGATTTATACCAATCATTGGGGATGCCAATTGAGCAAGATGCTCAATTCACAATTAATAACTTATTGAACATTCATAGAGAGATTCCGTACAAATCACCAATTTTTCGAGCTAATTATTATTCATTCATATTTGTAAAAGAGGGAAAAGGTAATTATACAACAGATGCCAATACGTTCAACTACACTTCAAAAGCACTTTATTTTACCAATCCAGGCCATCTAAAAGCATTTGAGTTTCTAGAGCTTCAAGAAGGTTACCTTATTACTTTGAGTGAAGAATTTTTAAAGCGAAATGTGAAAAAAGGAGTTTTTAATGATTTTCCATTTTTATTGTCTGAAATCGTACCACCCAGACAACTAACAGATGAAGAGTATAACGAGTTTGAAACACTATACCTACAAATTTTTAAAGAATACAGTAAAGTCTCACCTTATAAATATAAGATTATAGGCAGCCTATTTGTCGTTTTATTATTAAGGATAAAAGAATTGTTTTGGTCAAATTATTACCCGTTGGAAGAAGGTGATAGAAGTTCCCATATAGTAAAGAATTTTAAGACAGCGTTGGAGAGGTACTATCGTTCACTTTACGAGGGTATAGAAAATAAACCTATGCAAGTGAATGATTATGCAAAAAAACAAAATTTAAACTCAGCTTATTTCAGTCAAGTTATCAAAAGTAAAACAGGTCGTTCAGTATCAACTTGGATTTCAGAAAAAACGATTACATATGCTAAATCACAACTTAAAAATTCAACATTCTCAATTAAAGAAATATGCTATCAATTAGGGTTTTCGGAACCTGCTTATTTCAGTAATTTTTTCAAAAAGAAAACCGGTGTTTCACCTACCAAATACAGAAAATTAATGCGAAAGTAATAAACCTATAAAAAATATAAGTATTTCTATAAATCCCGTAACCTTTCAGCCAAATATTAATAGGAATTTTACGTAAATAATGAATCACATAATTTTAATAAAATGAGTAAAATCGATTTAAAGGACAAAGTAGTTTTAATAGCTGGTGGAGGTAAAAATCTTGGCGGCTTGTTAAGTAGAAATTTTGCAGCTAAAGGAGCGAAATTGGCTATTCATTACAATAGTGATAGTTCTAAAGTGGCAAGTGAAGAAACATTGGCAGCGGTTAAAGCAGCTGGTGGTGAAGGGTTTTTATATCAAGGAGATCTAACCAAGGTAGAAAACATTACCAAATTTTTTGACGAAGCCATCTCTAAATATGGGGGTATTGATGTGGCCATCAATACTGTGGGGATGGTGCTAAAAAAGCCATTTGAAGATACTACCGAGGCAGAATATGATACCATGTTTGCCATAAACTCAAAAGTGGCATATTTCTTTATTCAGGAAGCAGGCAGAAAATTAAATGATAATGGAAAGCTATGTACCATAGTAACATCGCTATTGGCAGCTTATACAGGCCTATATTCTACCTATGCAGGAGCTAAAGCGCCGGTAGAGCATTTCACAAGAATGGCGTCCAAAGAGTTTGGTGGTAGAGGGATTTCCGTAACTGCCGTAGGTCCGGGGCCAATGGATACGCCTTTCTTTTACGGGCAAGAGTCTGATGATGCTGTAGCATACCACAAATCTGCGTCAGCGTTAGGAGGTTTAACAGACATTAAAGACATAGCGCCATTAATTGAGTTTTTAGTGACCGATGGTTGGTGGATTACTGGTCAGACAATCTTCGCAAACGGAGGTTATACAACTAGGTAATCTTATGATAAATACACTTGGCAATTATTGCACTAATAGTTGCCAAGTTTTTCAATTTTTAAAAACACAAGACCATGAATGCCTTCCAGTCCATTTTTGACAAAGAGAAGAGAATTATTTTTCAGATTCTACCAAATTTTATCAAGGAAAGGATATTGGTAAAGCATTTAGCTTATTTTCTTAATTAAAAACGATAACACAATGGTATCTAAAATAAGTAGTACTGTATTAATATTAGTAATACTCTTTATGGGTATTAAACAAGGTTTGGCAATGGTTACCGGAAAACCAGAAATGCTTGAAATGTTTGGTAAATGGGGTTTTAATAAAACCGGTGTAATGGTTTTTGGAGTACTAACCCTTTTAAGTACAGCATTAATTGCTATTCCAAAAACATTTATATGGGGTAATTTTTTAATGGCAGCAACAATATTGTTGATTATCTGCTTTCAGCTATTTGATGGAAATCTAAAAGGAGCTGCTATTGAAGTGCCTTTCCTGCTTCTTAACTTACTAGTATTGTATTTAAAACATCCTCTAAACAATTAATAATGAAAAAGGCTTTTGGCACATCACTTCTATCAGTAACGATAGTTGCATAAGCCCAAAACAATAAAAATAAATCAAAAACTAAAACTATGGATTTGAGTATAATTACAAATGAAACCGTCAAAGGTGCAATAGAAGCACTTCAAAATAAAGATAAAAACAAATGGCTAACTTATTTCACGGCAGATACAAAAATGACTGATGATGGAAACCCTAGGGATTTCCATAGTTTTTCCAGAAATGCGGTTGGAAATGAATGGTTTACAGAAATACATCGCGTAGAAAACAACGGAAAAGACATTTATGGACACCTAACAACCAAACAATGGGGTGCGTTTAATGTGTATTTTAAGTTTCACGTTAATAATGAAGGAAAAATACATCAACTTGATATAGGGCAAGCAAATTAACAATGCTCAAAAAATTTTATCATATAACACATACATACAAATATGAAATATTGCTGATTGCACTATTGGCACATTTGTATATAGGTATTGTATTAAGCGATTTAACATTTTATACTGCTGTAATCTGGCCGGTGAATATGCTTATTTTAGGTGTAGCCAGTATTGGTGTATTTATTGAAAAAGGCAGGATAAAAAAACTAATTAAAAATGGGCTACTGGGAATGGTTATAGCTTTGCCAATAAGTATTCCGTTTTTTGGTCATGTCCAGTATTTTATGACCATGTTAAGCGCTGTGTACTGTCTGTTTTTTGGTTTTATTTTAATTGAAATCCTACGATTCTTAATAAAACCGAGCTATATCAATACAGATATTATTTCAGCTTCTGCTTGTGGCTTTTTCTTATTGATAGAAATGGCTGTTTTCTTACTACAGGCCATTTTTTATTTGGACAATTCAACGATCAATAATATAGATAGCTCTCAAGCTGCCACAATTTATATGGATTTGGTGTACTTTAGTTCCATTACCGTAACAACAATTGGATTTGGTGACATTACCCCTAATACATATAGTACAAAGCTTATAGTTTCTCTTATGGGAGTTGTCAGTCAATTTTATACCGCTGTTTTAATAGGAATTCTCATTAGCAAATTTGTGTCTCAAGAACAACAAAATAAATAACTTATGAATACAGGAAGTCATTACAAAATTCATCATTTCATTCCTTGGACAAGAAGGAATATTTTCAGGCTATTAATAATTGCAACAATCCCTACGGTCATCTATGCCATTTTTGATATAGATTGGATAGCTATCCCCTGGACAATTATTGGTTTAGTAGGTATAGGAGCTACTTTCATTACAGGATTTAGAAATACCCAGACTTATAATCGTTTATGGGAAGCGAGAATGATTTGGGGAGCTATTGTAAATGATAGTAGAACTTGGGGGGTAATGGTTAAAGATTTTATAGTAGGGGGTAATAAGACAGAAGAGAACGAAGATATCAAAGCCATTCATAAGCGATTGGTATATAGACACATTGCGTGGCTTACAGCTTTGCGTCATCAATTGCGTAAACCACAGGCCTGGGAAAATCAAAACAAACCTTATTTTAAGGAATACCTTAAACATTATAAAGTTCCTGAATGGGAAACAAGTATACAGGATGACCTTAAGCCTTACTTATCTCAACAAGACTTGAATTATGTAATGGCAAAGAAAAATAGGGCAACACAAGTTTTGAGTTTACAATCGGCCGATCTAAAAAGAATAAGACAGCAAAGACTCATTGAGGCATATCCATATGTTAGTATAGAAGTTATGTTAAAAGACTTTTTTACACATCAAGGAAAAGCAGAGCGTATTAAGAACTTTCCATACCCGCGTCAGTTCACAAGTATAAGCCTGTACTTCATATGGTTGCTTGTAATATTAATTCCTTTTGGGTTATTAGAGCCATTGAGTAAGCTAGGGGAATATGGTGTTTGGTTAAATATCCCTTTTAGTGTTATAGTAGGATGGGTATTTACATCATTAGAGCAAGTAGGTGAAAGTACCGAAAACCCTTTTGAAGGAGGGGCAAACGATATTCCAATGGCTGCATTGTCAAGAACTATAGAGATAGATTTAAGGGAAATGTTAGAAGAAACCAATTTACCACCGGCTGCAGAAGCAATCAATAAAATATTAATGTAAGAACACACCTATGAAAAATCAAAAGACACTATCCTAATGCAAAAACTATCGAAGAGAGGTGTAAACTGAACTCCGTCAGAATACTTACTTATCTTAAATTCAATTCAACCTGACTTGCCCTTGTACTGATAAGTTCTAATAATATTTCTTTTTCTTGTTTGTTTAGAAAACTGTTTTGTACCATTAACGGCCAATTTTTCATACCCTTTTCAATCCTGTTCCAAAGGTTTTCTATTGCCTTTTCTGGGATATGTGCTTTGGCCATGGCCTCATTAAAATCTTTTCGTTTTAGCTTTCTTTTTTTACCGTTAAGATTTAGAGCCAATTCCTCTGGATCATCGGGTATTAATAATTTAACTGCTACCATATCGTAGGCCGGGGATAACTGATACTGGTTGTCTTTAAATGCTATTAATGAAAAGTTTTTTAAGTGCATATCGTTGTTTCCAATAAGAAAGGATACGATTACTTGCTGGTAAAACTTCACCACTTCCAACAGCGGGTTTTGTGCATAGGTTATTATCCCCTTTGCTATCTGCTCATACGAGCCACGATATTTGTGTTCTGTTAAGCGCTCGGTAAATTGACATGCATCTTCCATTGGGTGTTTTTCATTTTTTTCAGTACGGTCTATGCGCCTTGTCAAGTATGCCAGCTCTCCACTTTTCATTGGAATTAATAAAAAAGGTACTGTATCAATACTGCACGCCTGGGTTAATAACATTGATAAGGCTTCTATTTCTGGCATTTGAGGATATAATTCAAAAGGCGGTTTTAGAATGTATCTACCATTTAATGCTCCTACAATTGTCAATCTATTCTTCTTTTCCTCTCCGGTAAACCCTAATGATAATTTTGGCTGTACTCCAGTCACTATAACCTGTTGTGCTATATTTTCTTTGGCCAATTCTTCTATTTTGGAAAGCTCATAGTCTAACTCCAGGACAGGTGTATCTTCTTGCCAAAATGCTTTTAAGCAACTTTTGTGGTACCTTATGTCACCTTCTAACTCTTTATTACAGGCTAAACAATAGTTCATTATGTACTTCTCACACTTATATTACCTATACAATCCCGACAGGTTGTTAGTAACAGTCCCATACGATCCCTAGGGTTTATTTTCCAATTTTTATGTGCGATGTCCAACAACCATCCTTCTGGTATGAGACCGTCAAAAAAAGGAAATAAACTTTCTGAATGAAATGGGTCTTTATGTAATGGCAAGGTCAATGATACCGGAGACGCTTTTTCTTGCTCTAAATACTCTTTGTTGTAATTAAAGTGATAGCCGTTATCATCTTCAGTCAATACTCCCGCCAATTGATTATTCACCCAAATTTCTCCTTGTCTCATCACTTATAGGTGTTGGCGTTAATGTATGCCCAAAAAACAGCAATATTTGATTAATCTTATCCGTCATTAAATTGGGTTTTCCTTGTTCTAACTCGCGTACAAAACGAACTCCTACACCCGTTACATCTGCTAGTTCTATTTGGGTTAGGTTTGATTTTTTACGCCTATTTCGTACAAACTCTGCTATCTCACTATTTCTATTCCACTCTTGCATAGTTATACCTTTATGGGTGCAATATAATAAATCTATATTAATATTATACCTTTATGGGTGTAATTCATATTAAAAACATACTTTTACACCCTTTTGGGTGTAAAAAAATATTTGGCTATAAATATAATAGCATACAACTTTGGCAAATTTTGGATTATTTGCCAAAGTTTAATTGGGTTTTTGCCTAGAATTTTCGGTGTTCTCATTCATTTCATCAAGACTTTCTTGATCAAAAGCAATTAAATTAAAGAGTTACTCGACTCGTTAAGAGCCGTATACCAATAGAAAAATGCAGCTTTGTCTCTTGATTTTTTGAGTTTGTTCAAGAAGTTTAGCTCACCAGTAATTTCTAGTTTACTTACATCCTGACCATTAAATTTAACTATAGCCGAATAGTCTTTGTTTTTCAATTTTTTAGCTAGGTAAGCTGCTTTACCTGCTGCCAATATAGCATCTTCTATTTTGAAATTTTCAGCGATTAAAAATCCTTCGAACCTTCGTATTCCATTAGTGAGTTCCATAAACCTTGTTTTGTCTGGCTCTTCAGTATTCTTGGTTCGTTTAGCTATAAGTAAAGAAGTAGTAAAAATATCATCTAGTATATCTCCTAAACCAATTTCAAGTTCACGGTATCTAATTTCCTTACTTCCAATTTTCTCAAAGCTCAATGCTATTTCTTCTACGTTTTCGACTTCATCAAAAAGGCAACCTATATCAAAAAGTTGCTTAATAATCTCCTGCTCTTTGCCTTTGTCATAAAGGATTCCAACAGTATTTGGAGCAAATGCAGTAAGTTTATCGCCAAAAATAGATTCTATGGAGGGTACGGCTACCTCCAATATTTCTTCAGATTCAATCCACTCCGATCGTATAGGAGCTAACAACAATCTTGGGTAATCGGTTTTCTCAAATAAAATATCTAACAGCACAAAATGAGCACTTTGGTTCAGGCTCGATTCATAATCAAATTCGTAATGAGCCTTTGGCACACCTTCTTTGTAACTTCTTCGATCTTGTAAATCCCATTTGGTGAAATGTGAACTCGCTACCACTTTGTCCAAAATAGCTTCTACTTCTTTACGGGTTTGAGTAGTAATTATATCGATATCAACAGAAAACCTTCTCGACTTAGCAAGTAGTAAAACGAGGCTTGTCCCTCCTTTAAAGGTAAAATCCAGACCATGAGCTTTTAACTGTTGTAAAAGTGATAGTGCTTGTATCATCTTCTCTAGAACTGGAGGATTGATACGCTTCAAATGCTTTTGCTGTTTAAAACCGTTGATCCACTCTTTAGTAAAACAATGTGCTTTTATCATTCTAAAATACCTTTTACAAAGTCACCAAAGTTGTTCTCTAAGTAACTTTTAATTTGAATCTCCTTATTTCTTCTTCTGGCGTAGCTAATGAGTTTGGTAAAGTTTATTTGATAGCGTTTCAAGGCATTTTCAAACAGTGTATCCATTTCACTTCCCTGAATAGCATAGAAGGTTACAGCATCGCTATACACATCAATTAGTATTTTCTCCAAGGTCGGCACATAGATGTTATCCTTGGACTTTTCCTTAACTGTAATTTTCTGTTTTGGCGAACGGCTGATTAATGGTTTAATGACTATAGAAATTTCGCTTTCTACATACCTTTCCATGATGTCCTCTGTAGGATCGAGGTACACCCTATACTGTTTAGATTCTGAATACGCATTGAATATTTCCTCTATAAAATCCTTTTCCACCTCCAGTATATAAAAGAAGGTTCCCAATTGATGCCGTGTAAAATCATTCAACCATTCAGTACTCCAAAGACAATAATCCAATTCGTCAAATTCTTTGGCCACAATCTTTGATAATTGAGCCAGTTTATTCGATACAAATGGTTTATAAGCTTCTTTATTTGAAATGGTATATACTCCCAACTTCACTTGATCAATCACCTTTCTCTTGACCAAATCATGAATTCTCCATGTTAATGCACTTTCCGTGAATTCCGGATTCAAATCATTCAAAAAGGAACTAAGGGTATCTCGGTCGAAATACCCTTTACTTTTAAAATGTTTTGATATTTGACGATCAATAATTTTAGACATAGCTCAATTTTGCCAGTATTTAATATTTTTGGCATATTTATGAATTACTCATTTTTGCCTTTACTACAAATATAGTGACATTTTTTAAAATTACTCATTTTTACCAGTAAAATCTATTTACTGGCATTTTTGAGTAAAAACGCCAAGACCTATCGACCCTATATCTAAAATGGCATTTTAAAATTCGCAAATAGCGATCTGCAAAAAACACGAGGTAAACCCATATCAGTGGCTCAAATATACCTTAGAGAATATCATGTCCATCAATCATAAAGATATCCGAAATCTTTATCCTCAGAACTACAAGAAATTAAAGCAAGTTTAGATCAAACAAAACCAGTAAATAAACTTACCCTAAGTTAAAAGATGTACTTGATGGGGTGCATACGTACCCAAAGGATATAAAAAAAGCCTTCCATATCCGAAGCCTTGAATTTACTGGTGGTCCCACATGGGCTCGAACCATGGACCCCCTGATTATGAGTTTTTTAAAATAGGGATTTTCGGAAACTTATAAAATTGTAATATACTGATTATCAATATATTGATAATTTTTGTGTTTAAATCAATACAGAAAACATCAAACTTTTGTTTGCAAATGGCGTGCAAATTTTTTCAGTAACTTGTTGCTTATGAAAACATTTTTATCACTCACACTAGATTGTCAGAAGCAGTATCTTTTAGTAATTGAATATTTCGTAACAATTTTTTAAATGTATCGTCTTTAGTATATAAAGCCAATACCATGAAGAAATTAGTTTTAATTCTCTTGGGAATTTTAGTATTCTCTGCCTGTAAAAAAGATACAAATTATGATGTAGCGATACGGAACGTAACAGTTTTCGATAGTAAGCATAAAAAAATACTTCACAAAAAAACAGTTTTAATTAATAAGGACACTATAGCTGCCATTATCAATGCTTCCCAAAAATCCAAGGCAACCCGTGTTATTGAAGGAAACGGACGTTTACTGATCCCGGGGTTTATTGACACCCATACACATCTTTGTCAACTCTATGCCATAGGAGATGATGTGGCTCCAGAATTTATTGATGATTCTTACCGAAAAAGACTGTCTGAAACGTATTTAAAATTCGGCACTACTACCATCGTAAGTATGGGAGATCCTGAACCGTGGATGGATGTTACCCTTAACTGGCAACAAAATCCATCTCCGGATTATCCCAATCTGTTTATCAGTGGAGGGGCTTTAATTTCAGATGAAGAAAGAGAACCCGTTCAACATCATGTAGAAATCATGAGTCCGGAAGATGGTAAAAAGAAAATCCGTGAATACGCTGAATTAGGAGTAAAGCATATTAAGTTGTATTCAAGATTGCGTGAACCCGAAATGAAGGCGATCCTAAGGGAAGCCAAAAAAGAACATATGAATGTTTCAGGTCACATCCAGTATAGAGTTAGCCTTCAAGATGCTATGGACTCAGGACTTAAAAATTTCGAGCATTTTTTCACCTTGGCAGCCAATGTCTTTAATTATGAAAAGCATTGGGAACCATTTGTTAAAAAATATAAATTGGAACGGACAGGGACGCTGGATGAGTTTGCCGCGGACATGGCATTGTTCTTTGACTATATAAAAGATACCCCCGAATTGAATGCTGAGATAGAGGCATTATTGGACAGAATGGCCAGGAAAGGTGCTACAATAAGCACAACCGTCAACGTACTGGCCTCTGCTACCGGAGATACAGATTTCTATACCTCATTCAACAGCTTTCCATTAAGAGATACACCCTACATCCCAACCAATACCAATCGTTTTAAAAAACAAACCTCCAAAGGTTTTAACGCTATGATGGAGGTCCTGAAAACAGCACATGATAAAGGGGTTAAAATTAGAATTGGCACCGATTGTAAATATGGTGGTAGAGCGCTTTTGTCTGAGCTTCTCCAGCTTAGTAAAGCAGGTTTTCCTATGGAAGACATCCTTCAGATAGCGACATGGAACGGAGCAAAGGCCATGAATATTACAGGAGAATACGGTTCTATCGAAATAGGAAAAAAGGCAGATTTGGTGCTCTTTGATAAAAGCCCGTTTACAAATCATGAAAATTTCTTATCCGATAAAACAGTTATAAAAGGAGGAAAAGTTTATGTCCCTGAAGAAAGTAACATACAACAAATGGTAACCAACATCAATGAGAATGGGGTCACATCAGCCATTCAATGGTATAACAGCCTCGAAGAAAAACCGTTAAACGGAATCGAATTAAATGAAGTGGGGCATCAACTACTAAAGTCAGGTAAGATACAGGAAGCGATAAGTATTTTTAAATTGAATGCTGCCTTTTTTCAAAACCGAAAAATTTATACTACCCACCATATGATGGAAGAAAGTTTAATTAATGAAGGGAACTATTTAGTCTATAAAGGAATGAACAAAGAAGCTATGGAAATATACAAATACACTGTTGAGATATTTCCTAATTCATCAGAAGCCCATCAGAGTTCGGCCGAAGAATACTTAGCTGAAGGAAATAAAGAACTAGCCATTCAGCACTATAAAAAGGTGATAGAACTTGACCCTGAAAACAATAGTGCAGTCTACACGAATTAGAGCACTTATTGTTAAACCTTCCGGATTGCGGGAGTAAACAAGAAGAACAATTTTGTAATAAATTTGCTTACTGAATCAGGGTGCTATTTTTTTCATAATTTTATAATTAGAAGATTAAACAATAGGTAATGGCGGCCAATGAGGAGAACATTCATCAGAAAGCCATCTTTAGCTTTTGTTTAAAAACAAGAAGGTATTTGGATGTATATAGGATTAGTTGAATTCCCTGTACTAAAAAATAAACAATTTTAAAAATGCACAAATTACCATATTTAGATCAATGGCAGGATATCCTACTCCAAAATCAATATCAGTTTAAAAGAAATGATATTGGTTATGGTAAATCCGGAACCATCCTCTTTTTATGGTATAAATACTTAGTATATAAAAAAGAGACTGATTTATATGTGTGTCAGGATTTATGTGAGGATTTAATGCAATCAATCCAAAATTCACTAGAAAAACCCAGTTCATTTTTATTTATTGAATTAACGGAGGTAAGCTTGTTATTAGATATCTTGGATTTAGAGGCTTTCCAAAAACTCGACTTACAAAGTTTTAAATCTGAGGTTTACAATCTCCTGCTGTCCTATTCCCGAAATTTTCTTGTAAGCGATAATATTGATCCATATACCGGAGGAGGTTATATTTATTATCTTTTCTTATTAAGAAAGGATAAATTAAAGATACAGGAATTCATTTCTTATTTAGAATTAAATAAAAAGGTTACTATAGAAGGAGCATATATACGTAATCAAAATGATAGATCAGTACAATTAGGTCTTGCTCATGGTATCAGTTTTATAGTGACTTACTTAAGCTTGGTAAATAAAGTGTATCCGGAACTAGGCAGTAAGAACCTTCTAGAACAATTTACACTATTTTTAATCAATCAAAAACAGGATCATGGTCTTTATCAATCTGTATTTCCTGATAAATATGGTCAAAAGCCAATTAGCCGATTAAATATTTGTTACGGTGACGCCGGAATCTTATATGCGCTCCAACATAGTAATAAAGCTTTGGATGGTCTTATCCAAAAGGAATTGAATGAAATTGAGCCCTTTATATTAAATCGTATACAAACTACTATTATGGAAGGTCCAAAACCAGGGCTATTATATGGTCAAACCGGCCTTGCTACTTTTCTGGAAATTTACCAAAGCTTATCAATCGACAAGAATAGTTTATCTATACTTTGTGATCAGAATTACCGATTTTTAACAAATCAGATAATTGAATCAAAGATCCGGAAAAGTAGTATTAATTCATTTACCATAAAGAACATGTCTTTCGCTGAAGGAATAATAGGGCAATTAATATTCATGATGGGAAAGAAAGCCAACGACTATAGATATGCTAAATCATTTTTCCTTTTGGAAAATTTAATATGACAATAAATCGCTCAGAATTACTTTTTCAGACGCTTTCCTTTTAAAAATTGTACCCTCTAATACTGTATAATGATTAATCATCTTTGGACTGGAATCACTTATTTTAATTTTTAGAAATTGGGAGTGCCCCTTAAGAATTTCAAAATTAATAAAATGTTCTTCACCATTTGATTTAATCTTCATCACCTGTTTTCTTTCCGTGAAATTTATAGAATCTTCGGCATAAAGATCTCCAGTCCAAAATTCATTTTGTTTATGAAGATTGTCAATTCTAATATTAACAGATTTGTAATCAACTGTTTTACAACATAATAATACATAAAGTAAGGTTGTGATAAAACCTATATAAACTAACGTTGCTCCTACAAGAAGATAATAAGGTTTTCTATTGAGAAATTGCATATGTTGATTGATTTAATTGGCGTTGAACCAGATTGTAATAAATTCCACCTGAATTGATCAATTCATCATGACTACCAGATTCTCCAATCATGCCGTCTTTGAAAACATATATTTTATTGGCATGTTTTACAGTACTTAGCCTGTGGGCTATAAGAACTACCGTTTTCTTTGAGGCATGGCCGTTGAGGTTATTAATAATATTTGTCTCGGTTTCAGAATCCAGTGCGTTAGTCGCCTCATCCAATAATAAAATTTCAGGTTGCTTATAAACTGCTCTGGCAATTAATATTCTTTGTTTTTGACCTTGGCTTAAACCCATTCCGTCATCACCGATAACTGTATTATATTTTAATGGTAAAGTTTTAACATACTGATCAAGGTCAGCTATTCTAACTGCCTCTCTTATTTTATTCATATCAAATTTTTCTGATAAGGCAATATTTTTTGCCAAAGTATCCGAAAAAATATAGTTATCCTGAAGTACCACTCCGCATTTCTTTCTCCAACTTTCAATATTCAAAGAATTCAATTCTCTGTTATCAATAGAGATAGAGCCATTGTAATCTGAATAATATCCTAGTAATAACTTTAAAATAGTGGTTTTTCCACTACCACTACTTCCTACAATGGCTATAGTTTCTCCTTTCCTGATTTCAATATTGACATCATTTAAAATAAAACTTGACTGATGACCACCATGCTTAAATCGCACATTTTTAAACGCTATTTTAGATTCAAAATCTTCTATTTTATTATCTTGATGATTTTCTTCAGGAGCATCCCATAAATCAAATATTCTATCAAAACTTAATTTGGCTTCGACTCCAAAAATTACAGACATCAATAATTGTTGAACAGGTGATATCAACTGACCAATAATGAATTGAATAGACAACATTGAACCAATGGTTAATTGATTCATAATAATCAATCGTGCAGAGAAAAACAATATTACAATTTGCGACAATTGATAAATATATGATGCGCCAGTCTCCTGTATTTGAGTGATTTTTAATGTTTTAAAAGCGTTTTTTATATAATCTTTCTGATTTGATTTCCATTTACTTAGGAGATAGGGAAATGCACCATAAATTTTCAAGTCTTGAATTCCACTAATAGCCTGAACTAAAATTGTTTGATTTCTGGATCCTACTTCAAATCTCTCCCAATCAATTTTTTTCCGAGTTGGCAGAAAAATCATGATCCATGAAACATATAACACTGTAGCTCCGAGAAATAGAAAGAAAAAAATCTTATTAAAAATGAATAGAACGGTAGAGAAGACCATTACTGTTAAAATTGATATCGAGACATTCAAAAGGGACTTGGTTAAAAAAAACTCCACTCTTTGATGATCCTTAATTCTCTGTAGTAAATCACCTATTTTTCTTTTCTCAAAAAAAGGAACTGTCAACTTAAAAAGTTTTTCAATAAAATTGGCCAATAGAGAATAATTGATTCTCACACTTAAATGTTGTATAATATAATTTCTAGAAGCTTCAAATATGGCTTTGCTAATAATTAAGAAAAATTGGCCCATCAAAAGATACTTGATCATATCAAGATCACCATTCTTGATTCCAACGTCTACAACATTCTTAGTGAGAAAAGGCAATACGAATTGAATACTCATTAACGCCAACAATCCCAAAAAGATTACGACAAAATAAAATTTTTTATCCCGTAAATGTTTCTTTATAAAGTCAATTTTTGGCAATCGTTGAGATTTATCATCTTGAATTTTTTCAAAAGCTTCGGTTGGCTCCAGAGTTAAAATATTTGCTGCTGGAGCTTGTGCACTACCTCTATCCGTTTTAAAGGCTTTTTTATAAAATTCTTTATATGAAACGCGCAAAATACCCTTTGCGGGATCTCCAATTACAATGCTCCTTTTACCCAGACTATAGACAGTGACAAAATGTTTACGGTTCCAGTGTACAATAAAGGGTAAATCCTTTGATAGAAGTTTTAGCTGGTCAAGTTCAGTTAATCTGAATCCCTGTACATCAAGTCCTATGCTCTCTCCGGTTTTCTTTATACCGGCCATGGAAATACCAACATTTTCCACTTCGACTATATTCAATAGTGTCGATGCAGCTATTCGCTTCCCATAATATTTACAAATCATACGCAAACAGGTGATTCCACAATCCATGGAATTTTTCTGTCGATAAAAGGGTCTTTTTTTATACATGTGATTTACTATTAGCTTTTGATTTACCCACCTTAATACGGTAATGACACTCAATAATTGAAAAAATAAAGTATTCATGTAGTCTGTTTTTTGATGGGAGTATTCTAATCAAGGACATATGAATATAACTTACTAAAAGTCTTATTTCCAATGACCTGGAGTTGCCTTGAATATCGCTTTGATAAAAATTACTAAGATCCTTTTCAAAAGCTTCGAATTCTTCAACCAATTTCTTTGGGAAAATACTTTGAGGTTTATTTATTACCTTATTAATTGCTTGCTCATTATCTTTATATTTATTTAATATTTTTCTTTTTTGAATTTTATTTGCATTAAATTCTCTACTCAGATCTTCTTTTTTTCTTTTGGAAAATTGAAGCTTTAATGCATCTCCAAAATCAAAGGCATTCATATAGATATCACATATTTTTAATGCAATTAACCAATAATTTTCCCTAAGTACCGGATGATTGTTAATGCTTTTTAACAGAGATAATGACCATTCACTATCAATTTGAAATATAGTCTCAGACTGGTTCATTAGCTGATCACCTCCGTAACGTTCAATTTCTCTTTCGTAGGTATCCAGGTTTATGCGTGATATTTTTTTGGACTTTAAATGGCCTTCGAATAATTTAAAGACGGATTCGATGACTACCCCGGTTTGCTGCCTTTTAAATAACTTAAATCTAAGCCTCAAATGATTTTCAGGATCCGAATATTTAATGAAGAACCACTTCTGAATTATTCCTTTTGATTTTAAATAATCAATTAATGGTGAGAGTTGTTGTATGATAATCTCTCTTGTATGTATACCTGAAAAAATTTTAAAATAAACCCATTCAGATCCTGGATGAAATTTTCTTTGAGTAACATATGAATCATAATTATTATCGTCCGTAAATTTGGCGTCCTCAAGCCGAGAATGGTTTTTAAATGGTACTATAAGTTCATGTAAAAAATTACCCTTTTCATTATTTATTACACTGCTGAAATTTTCTCCATATGGGTTTTCTTCAATAATGATAGCCCCGTATTTATGAATTTCTTCTGAAAATAATAACAAGGATGGGTAAGGAATATTTTGAAAATCTATCAATAGTTTATTATCACCACTGGTAATGAAAAATTGTTTAGGAAGGTGGTTCTTTTTTAAATATTGCTTTATTGCATCCAATCTTTTGCTTTCGGGTGTATTAAACAACCAATCAAAATCTTTCTTTCGTAGCTTCCATGTTGCCAGTCTGAGAATAGTTTTCTTATGGGTAATCCTCGGTATATGATCGAGTAAAGTAGTAATAGGACCCAAATTTAAATTCATATACAACCGCTCTTGATCAGATTCATTCTGAATATCGCATAGAAACTTATAAATCGGCAAGCTGTCTTTTTTGAAATTGTGAGCATTGGATAATATTGGAATAATTTGCCGCTTATTTTCAATATCCAGAATTTTAAATTTCCCATCAACCAATTTAACATACAGTTTATTAATGTCAATTAAACCTGTTTCGTTGGAATTTGATTTTGTAACATAAGGTATTTCATGTTTTCTAAACTTACTTCGTGAAATTATATTACCAATTTTAGCATTTGGCAAATGATTAATTTCTGATAATATTTTATGACTGGGAAGACATTTTTGCTCAAAAGAAGAAATATCCTTAACCAATTCGTCCATTTCAGGTGATAACGATGTAAAACGCCCCAAAATAGTAGTTGCCGAATCTGAACCCCAATTTTTTAAATGAATGAGATATTCGTTGTTTTGGTCAGGAATAAGTTGAAGAAAAGCTGTAATGGTAGCCGGTATGTGTGATTGATCAAAACTATAGCTTTCTAGATCTTGAACTTCTATTTTAACGTGATCGTGAGTTTTTAGTGCATTCAGGATTTTATTAAATAGCATTGTATGTACCTTATTATTCCAAACCAGTAAATCGGAATCACTTTTTCTTTTGGATATGGGAATATCATCAATAATGGGACAAGGATATAATTGATTATCTGAAAACTGCCCATAGCTGAGTCCTAATTCGGGGTCCAGTAGCTCTACTAATCGTACCGATTTAGAACCATAACGTTCTTTAAAGCTATTTTTAAATGAAATTATCTCGTTATTCTGGTTGCTTAAAGAGGTTAATTGGAGAAACACTTTCATAGATTTCTTGATATCCCAAACGGTCTTCTTCGGTAGATTTGAATGGCTATGCAGCATTTCAGAATCAATTTGAAAATAATTCTTAACCTTCTTATCTATAATAGTTTTAAGGCTGTTTTCAATTTGGAGTAAATAGCTATAAACGAGTGTAGTAGTGTTTAGTGATTCAAGGTCTCTTACAGCAGATTTTAGAGTAGACAATGTGTTTTTTTGTTTTGCACTTAGAAGGCTCCCCTTAGATTCTAAGGTGTTAATAAGTCTATATTCATAGGAAGAATCACTTATAATATGAGGTTCAAGTTCCGAAATTAAAATTTTAGAATCTATTAGGTCGTCAATATACTCAATAGCGCTGTCCTTTGCGATATTGGAATCAAGCAAAAATTTTAGTATCTCCTGATAGGTTAAGCCCTTCTTGGATTGTTCCAATATCCAAGACAAATAAGGAGTCTTCATAATACTTGAGAGGGTATGATTCCGTTTTTTTTGGGTATTATTGTATGCAATGTATCTATATTCATCTGATAATTCATATACGGTGTTATTTGTATAAAACCTAAACAACCTCCGATCTTCCGGGTTTTTAAGAATTCCTTCTTTGACCAATTCCAAAAATTCCATATCAAATCGCACTTTTCGATTTATCCTGTTTTCAGAGCGTGGTGTAACTTGAATACTTTCCCCATCAACATTCCCAACACCACAACCGGCAAACACTCCGAATGGTGTAGGTCTGGTACAAATCCTATTAAGATATTTCAAAGCAGTAGTTCTAAAACTAATCATCCTTTTGGAATTCTTTTCGGCATAATCATCATTGTCAATAAATTTTAAAACCTCGTCCAGAAAAGCCGGTGAGGCAAGATATAATGCTTCTTGAAATTCCTTATTACTTAAAAGCTTCTTTAAATTTCTATCATATGCATCAACAGATCCCAATGTCATTAATTCTTCTACATTTAAAGCAGGAATCCTGTATATAAAACGGTTAAATGGTTCAATATTAAATTTCATTATAAAGGGATTTTTCTTTAGTTAAATTGAAAGTATGACTAAGTTTTTTTAAAGTATCTATTCGCCTTGAATTAAGGGGATCACAATCATGAAATATAAATTCATCCACATCAAAATTATATTGGTGCTCCTTCAATTGCTCATAAAACATTTCTGGGGTACCAATAATGGCATTAAAAAAGTTTTTATATCCAGACTCCTTTGCAATATTCTTAGCCTTTTGTTCTGTCTCTGCACAAACACCTGTGAAGGCTATTGAAACTTTGGGGAAATCCCCATATCGATTATAAAACTTTTCTCTATATTGCTGAATCGTATCCTTTTGGTATACCAAACTAAACTTGTTATGAAAAATAGATTTTGAAATATTGAGCTTTAATTTTAAAGCTTCCTCTGTTTTATTGAAAGAATTACTCAACATATATAATTGAGGGACACGTCCTTTAAATGGAGGGATAATTATATGATCATTTTTCGCTATTTCATCTTCGGCATGATAAAAGTCCGAAATCTCCTGTAATTTTGTCGGCAAGGTATTTGGACGCTCATCAAATTTATTTTGACACAAAAGTTGTGAGATTTTCATGGGAGGCGTCCCAGCTGCAAAACCTAAATCCACTCGTGAGGGAAATAAATTTGCTAACATCTTGAAATTTGTAGCTGTCGAATAAGATGAGTAATAGTTAAGCAGTACACCAGCCATTCCCACATTAATTCTTTGGGTTTCAGAAAGAATCAGTGGAAGTAGCATCTGCGGACTTGACCATGCTTCTTCCCTGGAAAAATTATGATGTTCTGAAAGCCAGAATCTTGAAAACCCCAATTGATCTGCTTCTATTGCATAATCAATCACATCAAGCACTTTTCCCATACTACTGTATTCTGATTTTCTTTTACCAAAATCTAGTAATCCTAATTGAATTTTTTTCATAATATTTAGTTTAATAAGAATATTTCATTCCAATCTTCTCCACTCGGTTTTGTTCTTGCCAATGCAGCTAATACCGGTCCTCCTAATCCGTTTAATAAGCAGCGCGTGGCACTAATCTTTATAAAATCATTTATATTTTTTTGTGTATGACCTAGCATATGATGATACCAAAAGTCACTTGCATCTTTGAAAAGCTGCCTTGAAGTTTCCTGATATAATCTTAAAAAGGTGTAAGCCACTCCACTTGAACCGTGACAGAAAAAAACATTGGTGATTTTGGTGTCACCCTTATTAATCCTCATTGCAGAGAACTCACCTATTTTCTCAGCTTTCCTTAAGAACTCTTTTTTTCCAAAAATTTTATATAGTTTTATATAAAGCATTGCCATATTTAAGTCTCCATAGCACCAACCCAGACGAGAATTATAAAATTCTAAATTTCGCATATCATTTTGGGGAAGGTTTTCTATAAAGCTAACGGGATACATTGCTCTATATCCTTGGTGACCTGGATCAATCACCTTATTTTCAATGTATTTCAATCCACTTTCAATAAGAGATTTTACTTTTTTGGTTTTAATACCTTTTTTGTACACCTCCAGAAAAATCATAAGATGTCCAATAATACCATGTGCCAGACCTAGGTCATATTCGTTCGACTCTCGCTCCAATAAAGAACGATTTACTATCCGAAGACCTGAGCTGTCTATTAATGCAGCACTGGAATAAGCTTCCAACATGGATTCTATATATTGACGGTTTTTCGAACTATTTGGTTGGTTAAGAAAATAATATAGAACACCAAGTCCCCCGTGTAAGTAATCAATATCGTTTTTAGAAATTGCCTTAATCCCTCTTTCGAAAAGAAACTCTTCAATTTCAGATAGTCCATGAATTTTTTCTGATAAAAATCCTTTTTTTTGTAAATGGGAAAGCGAAAAAAGAACTCCCGAAAGACCATTGCAAAATGAATAAATATTGGAAAGACTAAAAGTCTGTGAGTTTAAACATTTTATAATATGAGTAACCATGCGATCACCTTCAATAATGAAAGCTTTCTTTTCTAAATAATTACCAACATAAAAATTAACTAAAGCAGAGCCTGCAAGTCCCGTCATTAATCCGATTTGGTTCCATTCTGCTGTGGGATTATCACTTTTCCAATAAGTCTCATTAATTGCTTTAGTTCTGGCAATTATAAATTTTTTCAGTCTAAAATCGGTATCTCCATCTGATATAGAGTGAGGTATGAATGACTTAATAGCAGTTTTCATTTTATGAAGTTTTGAGTAAAATTACCCTGAAAAGTATTCAAATACCCCTGCAGTCACCTTACAGTTTTACGGTAAAACCATATATATGAATTAATATTTAGACATACCTTAGTCTAGCTAATTATAGAAACTATGGTAATTAAAAAACACAATTCGCCTTTAAAACTTGGATATCCTATACATATAGTTGATGACTTATATAGTTTCTCAACCATTGAAGGGAACAAAATAGCAGCTACTTTTACCAAGGTATCTTTTGAATTAAGTGACATTATCGGATACTTTAAAGAAGAAATTGAAATATTTGAATATAGTTTTGAGAGAACAAAATTTGTATCCAGCAAATTTGATAAAAGAATCTCTCTTACAATTTTAAATATAGCAGTTGACTTTTTAAGCCGAAATAAGATAGCTTTTTTTACTGCTGATAGTCCAACTAGGAAGGATAAGGAATTATTTAAACTCTATGATATCTGGTACAGAAATTATTTAACCCAATACATTAATAAACTCAATAAGGTTGTGGTGATAGGTACAAATGAAATATACTTCTCCTGCATTATGCGAAAGGATTTCGTACTAACCCATGAAGAATTGGATAAAATTTTTGAACAGGTGCTTTTAGAATTATATCCAAATTCTTATATCAGAAAATATGAAGATTCTATATAATCATTTTTTAGATAAAGCCATTCTCTCTCGACCTTTCGATCAGTGCCTGATCACCTGCCGAAGAGACATCGAAAATAATTTTTAGATTCTTTTTCCTCTTTTCAATAGCAGCTAAGGATAATGGGACATAATTAGGCAAATCCTTAGTTTTAACACCCTTTGAAATATGAAATAGAATTCCCCGGTCAAAGTCATCCAATAAAAAATCATTAGATATTTGAGTCCTCAAATGCCTATTTACCGTATGGCTATAATATGGTGGTCTCTCAAGTATCGTTTTAACAGCTGTTATTATTTCTTCTGAATCTACATCCGATTTAATTAACAAGCCTTCTGGGTCTATATTTTTTAGAATATTATATATTCTGTAATTATTGTTGAACATAGTTAATATGGCAATTTTAGCCTCAGGCAACAGTCTTTTTGCTCTTAATGCTAAATCTTCCCCTGAAACTATTTTACCGTCTTTGGAAGGGGGGAGTTTTATGTCTAAAAGTATAATATCATAACCAATGGATACAGACGCTTTTTTAATTTTATGCAAACCCGTATCACAGGAATCCGCTATATCAATTTTAAAAATATAATCACCGCCATCCATATTTTCAATAGCATTTTTGTATCCTTCAACAATCATTGGATGATCATCCACAATTAAAATTTTAACTTCTTTCATAGCCTTAATTAATTTACACTTGGAATTGTAATAATAATTGATGTACCCTCTTTTTCTTTGGACTGGATACTTAAAATCCCATTCATTTTTGAAACCCTATTTCTCATACTATTAATACCAATGCCTTGAGCGTTTTTAGCGGTATTGAAACCTTTTCCATCGTCTGAAATAGTTAAAATCAAGTCATTCTTTTTATTCTCAAAATTAATATAAACATTTTTTGCATTAGCATGTTTAATGACGTTTTGTAAAGCTTCTTGAATAAGACGATAAATATTAATTTTCAAATCATTCCCTAGATAATGCCAAGGTATATCATTTGCAATATGTACATGAAATTTGAATTTTCCTAATTTTGACTTCCTTTCAATCAATTCTTGGATTAAATCACCAAAATCAGTTTCTTTAATTTTAGAGTCATTGAATAATTCATGTGATAAATCCCTAATTTCTTCTTCAATTTTGCGAATTTCATCAATATAACGGGCCCTTACCCCTATAGAATAGTCATCCTTCTTGTTATTCAGACCATCCAAGCTTAATCGAAGTCCAAATATTTTCCCCAAAATGCCATCATGTAATTCAGAGGAAATCCTATTTTTTTCCTGCTGTCTGACCTCTTGCAATTTTGATTGCTGTGATAGCATCAAGGCGTAAACTTCTTCATTTGCTTGTTGTCTTTCCTTTTCAGACTGTAATATTTTATATTTACTACGGTTATTTTTGATAACGAAAACGAGTCCAACGGAGACAGCAAACATTACTAATAGTCCAATCAAATAAATTTTTTGTTTTCTTAACTGCTGATTCCTATATTTAAATTGCTCTGTCTCGTAGGCTATGCGTATAAACTTATTTCGTTGGGCTCTTTCAACCCTGTTTAGGCTATCGGCAATCTTCGAATATTCATTTAAATATTTAAATCTGGTTACAGCTCGAATTTCGGATAAAATTTTTAATGACCTCAATAGATTTTTATAGTCCTCTATTTTTTTTGAAATGTCTCTAGCGTCTAATGCATATTTATATGCTTCAACTGAATTACCCTGTTCTTTAAAATATTCGGATAAATGAATATTGCTAATGGCAAGACCATTATAATCTTTAATGCTATCTCGGATATGTTTTGCTAGTTGAAAGTTATGTTCTATTTTTTTATTTATAATCTTTCCTTTGAACTGATTGTAGGTCAGGTTATCTAAAATCATAGCATATAATTTTATATTTCTATGCCGTAAATTATTATCTTGAAGCAATCCCTTAAATATGGCTATTGCCTGAGGGTAAAAGCCCTGATTTTGCCTAACAATCCCAATATTATTTTTCGTGTTTTCTTCAAAATTATTATTGTTATCTGTTCCCTCAATAATATTTAAGGCTTTTTCATGATAGGAAATAGATTTCTGGTATTCTCCCAGCTCATTGTATATAATACCCAAGTTATTATAGCACCTATAAAGTTGAAAAGGTTTTTCTTCATTTGCCTGATTTAGTAATTCGAGCGCCTTTATAGAATTAATTTCACTTCCTACATAATCTTTTATTGAGTTTTGAACAATGGCTTTATTTATCAACATTCGACTTTCTAAAAAAGATCGATCCAAATTTTTAAAGAGTTTTTGAGCTTGAGAATAGTAAAAAAATGCACTATCCTTCAGTATCCCTTTCGCATAATAATTTCCAATATCCCAGTATAAATTCGCTAAAGAAATGGAATCTTGCTTTTCTCTGGCAATTTTCTGAGATTGATGATTGATTGCCAAAAAGACAGAATCTGTATGTTCCTTATATAAATTATAGGATATTTTGCTAAGCAGCCTTGACTTTATAGAATCGTTTGCATTTTCAATGATAAGATTATAAGCCTTTACAAGGCTATCCTTTCTTGCCGAGGAAGTTTCCAGATTGTCTAGATTATCAATTAATTCTGTAATTCTACCAATCAAGTGATCCTGTACTGAAGAATCATTCTTTTCCAAAAATTCTTCAGTACAGGATATTAATAAAAAAATTAAAGTGAAAAGAAATAATTGTCTTTTCATAAATGTTAAAATTTAGTCTTCAGTTTCTCTATCGTCATCTATAGGATTTCCTTGGTCCCCGGTATCATCTGCTCTTGTACTATCTACAACATTATTAACTAAGCTATCAATCGTTTTTTCCGGGATAGAATCAACAGGCTTGGATTGAATTTCTACAGGATAATAATCAATTTCTTCTGGTTCACAGGAAACAATAAAAGTCAAAGATAATAATACAGTTAATACCGCGATAAAATTTAGTTTATTCATTTTAGCTTTATTTTTAAGTTATTATATGCTAAAATTAACATCGATTTAACGGTTTATGGAACGTAAAACTGTATCAGAAGTACAGATAAACAGTACTTTACAATATCTCGATTTATAATGTATATTCACTTTTAAAATCACTAAGGACGACATAAAATGTCGCCCTTAGTGATAGATTATGATGATCTGACCGTTAAATATATAAATTCATTAAAAACTTGCGATGGAGTTTTCTCTCATCTTATATATTTGACTTAAACCATTCTTTAATTCCTGTTCTATAAATCTCCACTGATCTCTGGGAGTATATCCGCTATAAACAGATCTGCATATAGTAATTAAATCTGGATTGATGGAAAATTCTTTTAATTTCCCTATGAAATCCTGAATTCTTTTTTTAATAATTGCCTCACTCACCTTTCTAGGACTGGGAAATATATCTTGATAATAATTAATAATTAAAAAATATGAGTTTTCATGAACTCTGGATTGTATACTATTACAAATAAATCTAATAGGATGATATTTATCGTGGTTAAAATTCAAGTATTCTTCTTCGCTTACTTCAATTATAATTTCATTATTATTTTCTGGTTGTATAATACATGAAAAAAAATCTAAATCAATATCCAGCAATACTTTTTTAGCATCATGTTCTTCAAAATCTTTTAACCCGACAATTTCGTAATTTACGATTTGGTGAGGGTTATTTAATAATGGATTAGCGTCCAATTGGTTGCCTGAAATTAAATTTTTCGCATCATTATTATAAGAGGTGATAAAAAAATCTTTTTTCATTTTGACCTTATGGTCCACTTTGCACCAGATAATTTTATTAAACACACCAATAAATGATGCTACTTTTATGAAAGATGCGATTGTTAATTCTTCGTATGTAAATCTGCTTAACTTCTTATCTGACCATTCAAAGACGTTTTCGAGTGGAGTATTCACCCTTAGCGTTGTCATATCACTATGATCATCAAAATGCAATAGGGTATAATTTTTTTTATCCTTTCTATGTTTTAAAAAATTAATCCATATATAAAAAGCTTCATTGTGCTCTTCAACAATAAATAAAGGAATAGTGGCTTTATTTTTCATATATCTAATTCTTAAATCTCGTTATCTCTTTTGAATTATCCGTAGATGTTGATTTTTTATTTTTATTCCATCCCGTTGAAAAAGAATATACTACCGATAGTTTAAATCTGGTAAGGCTTAAATCGGTTTCATAATTATTTTGATAGCCATCAAAATAGGAGATATTGTCATAATTATAAGTATTAAATATGTCATCAACACCTGCGGTAATTTTTAAAGAATCATTAAATAGATTTCCTGTAACCCCTAAATCAAGTCGCCATCGACTGGCCTGATAAATCTGGTAAAATGTTGAATTGGATCGGTACGAAAAACGATTGAATATTTCAATATTTGGAGTAATCTCATAACTATTATTAAATTTTACGGAGTAATATTGAAATTGATCCAAATCCCTCGTATCTGTAACGAATTGTGGTTTGATATCGTAATTGTAGGTTTCTCCATAGAAGCTTAACTGACCACTCCATTTATTATCAAGTAAACGATAATAAATACCTACACTAGCATAAAAATCATTGATAGAAGTGGCATTTTCGGGTCTAGTTCTGGTATAAAGACTATTCTCAAGTCGACGACTAACCAACATAATCATATCATTATAACGATGGTAGCCCAAATCAATATCCAAAAAATCAAATAGTGAATTTTCCAAAGAAATGGTGTTTCTTTTAACTGGTTTTAAATCTGGATTACCTACCCTATAAGAAAATTCTGAGATATAATATTCATATGGATTCAAATAAACATAGTCAGGTCTAGTTAGTCCTGATGTGAATTTTAAAGCAGAAGAAAGATTTTTTGTTTTGTAACTTACAACAAAATTAGGTAAGAAATTTGTATAAGAGTTCGCAGAGATGGTTTGCGTTGATAGAAATGCGGATGCATTCTCTGTATGTTCTATTCTAACGCCTCCTTTAAATGACATATTACCAACAGAGGTACTCAAAAGACTATAACCTGCAAAAACCTTTTCATCGTATATTAGACTATCTGACCTACTACCGTTCAGCATTTCTAAGCCATCAATATCGTCAAAATAGGTTGCGTTATTTTCAATCTCACTATCGGTATATTTTGCACCGGCTTCAATTAAAAAAACCGAAACGGGTATTTCAAAATCAAGACCCATTATAAATTGGTGTCCATCTAAAGGAATTTCTGCACGGCCTTTATTAAGAGAATCAATTGTACTTCCCGTAATAAACTTATTTTCGAAGTTTTGTGTTTCATCTATAAAACCTGTTAGGTATCCTATATTTGATTTAATTTTAAAATCAGAGCTATCTTTTGTGTAAGTATGTGAGAGATTCATACTTGTTAGGTTGTCCTCAGCATTTTTTAAATTTTTAAATTTTAGGATAAAATTTTGTTCGCCGTAATAAGAATTTTGCTGTTGTATGTTGGTCTGCTTATTTGTACTATAGCTACTAAAATTGAAATTCAACTCGTTGCTTTGATCTATTTTGTAATTTAGATTTGAATATAAGCTGAGAACCTTACTATCTATATCATAGTTTTTTAGGTAGTCTTGTTGAGTATCTTCATCAGAATTATCGTAAAAAATATTTCCGTTTTCAGTTCCATAACTTTTTGAATTTCTATAGCCAACAGATGCTGAGCCGCTGAATCGCCCGCTAACTAAGTTTACATAAGCATTTTGAAAATCACTTATCTCTTCATTCACATATGAATAACTTGATAGATTAACACTCAATCCATCTACAGCCTTATTCTTGGTTATAATATTTACTATTGTCCCTCTATCTGCGTCATATTTGGCCGATCCACCCGAAATAACCTCAATCTTTTTAATGTTATTTGCAGGAATAGTTTTAAGAAGATTTAAGTCTTGGGAGTTTTTAAACCCCTGCCTTCTACCATTTATAAGAATCGTTACTTCACTACTGCCATTGAAAGCTATGGAAGATTCATTTTCAATCCAAAACCCAGGTAATTTTCCCAACAATTCTATTCCATTATCTCCCTCAATACCCGGAATTCTCTCCACATAAATACTCTTTTTATCTCCATCCAAAACCGCAATGGGTCTAGTTGCTTCAACGATCACTTCGTCTAATTCATTTGTGTTTTCTTCAAGTGAAAAAATTTTATTGCTTACATTGTGAACAAGATTAATTGGCTTGCTTATATATACAGCATATAATGGATGCGATATTCTCATGAAGTATTTCTCCTTTTCTATTCTTGAAATTTTAAAATTCCCCTGATCATCTGTGTTTTGAGCAAATACGAAAGTTGAATCGCTCATCTTAAATAATTCAACAAATGCATTTTTCAAGGGTTCACCGCTTTGATTTACCTGTACGACCCCGGCTATTGAATGTAGAGATTCTTGGGCATGGAGATTGTTTATAATTAAGGAAAGCCCCAACATTAATTGACTAAAAATTATAACTTTATTCTTCATTGTATTCTCGAATTATTAAGGAGCTTCTAAGTTTTAAAATCTCTTTTTATAATTATTTTAGGAATATCCCAGCCCCTTGCGAGCTGGAATATTTCCATTGAAATGACAGGCTACTGAATATATCGAATCCTAGCCTGATCTAAATTCCAAATTTTCATTGCTGATTTGAAGGTTAACATGACCTTCTGCAACAACTTTCTTCAACCGCAGGCAATTTTATTGTTGCATCGCAAGTGGCTCCAGAATCTCCGGACATATCTTCAGCACCAATTAGTGATTTCATTTGGTCTTCCTGAAGATTCATCAGGGACGTTTTTTTAAGAGTTATCTTCTTTTTTTTCATTTTAATGAATGTTAAGGTTGTTAATTTCGACAGGATCTTCTACAACAGGAGTCATCTACAGCTTCTAATTTTACCGTGGCTCCACAAGTTGCACCCGAATCATCGGACATATCATCTGCCCCTATAAGGGATTTCATCTGATCGTCCTGTAAATTCATTAAGGACTTTTTCTCAAGAGTGATTTTCTTTTTTTTCATAAAAAAGTTTTAGGATTAATAATTAACAAGATCTTCTGCAGCATGATTCATCAACTACTGGTAACTTAATAGTTGCATCACAGGTCGCTCCTGAATCGTTAGACATTTCTTCGGCGCCGATCAGAGATTTCATCTGATCATCCTGAAGATTCATTAGGGATTTTTTCTTTAAAGTGATCTTCTTTTTTTTCATCACATTATTGGATTTAATTAAACATTTAGTTCTACTTCTTGGCCTTCGAAGCAATTTTGTTGAAAATCAACATTTCAAACTTATGCTATGTCATAAATTATTAGATGAGTTTTACCAATGTGAATTTTAGGGGAATACCGTAATTTTTTATATTAGTTCCTGCATTTCATGAACTGATCGTGTGATTAAAAGAAATGTGGCTGTATATGTTTCTGAGAATTTATGCCTTAATTTTACAAAAGTATTGGAATGCAGCAGGTAAAAGGATCACTAAAAATGCCTTTATAAACTTCAATTACCATTAACAAAAAAGAAAGATCTTCTGGTTTTTTGGGATGATTTGTCTATTAATAATAATACCATTAAATAAAATGAAACTTTCAAATGGTTGTATGCAAAAGGCACAATATCCTGTTGAAGCGTATCTTTATAAATGAACCGTTGCTTTTGGTCATTGTCCATGGTGAAATTTTCAAGCTTTAGGAGTTCTTGTTCAACGCTTAACCATTGTTCCCAATCGTTCACCGTAATCGCAATATCAAGATCGTAAGTTAAGCGTCCGGACTGCATATGGTGTAATTCCATAATGATATCCCGTGCGGTGGCACCGATTACAAAAAGAAATACCTGCTTCTTTGTAATATTCTATAAGTTCCAACAAAATAGGTTTTAATAGCGGATGCGTAAATTTCCCGCTAGATATACGGTAGTTCATTCTCTAGTATTTTTTTGCGGTCTCTATATTTCTTCCATAGCCACTATTTATTAAATCTGCATATACTAAAAGTGGGGGGGGCGGCTTGGTTGTTCGTATTGTTATCTTTCCAAAATTTTTGCAAGATTTCAACGGTACCGGTTTCACTTGGAATTAAACGTAATGTTTTTGCGACTTGAGAAAGTTCTAAATCTGTAAATAGGGTAAATTGCTCAGGTCTTAAATTGTCTGTATAAAGCCCCCTCCAGGTTCACCTCCCCAAAGGATAGAACCATTTTCTGAATGTAAATCTATAGTGTGCCAGTTTTTTAGTTGTTCCTGATCTATAAAACGCATTCGTTTTCTGAGAATTCGAGGTCTAAGGGTTGCATTAAAATCGACCACCCAACGTTCTAATAATTCTCTTTTATTTTTAAGAACTCGTTTATTACTTGTTTTCAATAAGTAATTTAAGGCTTCTAGTTCGCCCATTACATTGCTTACCGATCCTATGGACACATCAGCTAGTTCCGAAATTCTTCTGTAAGAATCATGGAGGCTTTCGGGCTTATTTAATAAATGAAAAATAATTTTTAACCCTGTTTCTTGAAAAGCTCGTGATTGATTTGTCTTGTCTTTCTTTGTGTTCTTTTGACCTTCTACGAAGATCGTTAAATCATTATGCCTTATAAACGCATTGCCGGCAACATCGATATAATTAATCCCACGTTCCTTCAGTTCCTGAGCTACTTTTTTTGAAATATATTCAGCTATTAAATATAATTTTAAACCGCAAATGAATCGCTGCTTAACCAATCTAAGTAACTATGTGTACACAACAAAATATTTAGAAATATACCTTTTTTAGGAGTTTTTTAAAATAGGGATTTTCGGAAACTTATAAAATTGTAATATGCTTATTATCAATATATTGATAATTTTTGTGTTTAAATCAATACAGAAAGCATCAAACTTTTGTTTGCAAATGGCGTGCAAATTTTTTCAGTAACTTGTTGCTTATGAAAACATTTTTATCACTCACACTAGATACGCGAAGATGCAAAATGGACGGGACTTTTCCAATTATTTTGCGGTTGACCCATCACCGAAGAAGTACTTCGATAGCCACCGGATTTTCAGTGAAGGAAATGTACTGGGATTCCAGAAAAAATGAAATCAAAAATAAGTATGAGGGGACCGAGTCGGTAGGAAGGCTTAACAATCTTTTGCTGAAAGAGAAAGCAAAGGCCGCCGATATCATAAACAAGCTTCACGATAAAGGGATGCTGAACTATATGTCCATCAATCAGGTGAAGTCCCGAATAACAAGAAGCGATGCGTACAGTTCCTTTTTTAAATTCGGGGAGGCCAAGGTCAGGGAACTTAATGAAATGCAGCGTTATGGTTCTGCCAAGGCATACGGTGTGCTGTTATCGGTGCTTAAGAATTTTACCAAGGGAAAGGATGTTAAGTTCCATGAGGTGAATTATGAATTTTTAATACAATTTGAAAAACACCACCTCTCCAAAGAGGGCAACTCGATCAACGGCGTTGCTTGCTATATGCGTACCTTAAGGGCCATCTATAACAAAGGGATCAAAGAAGGACTTATCGAACGGGAGGCCTACCCTTTTTACCATTATAAAATCAGAATGCAGCCCACACAAAAACGGGCCTTGCCCCTGGAGAGCATCCGTAAGATTATGCAATTGAAGACCAGAAGGGGATCGGCTATCTTCCATTACCGGAATTTCTTTTTAATATCCTATATGCTGTACGGAATGTCCTTTGTGGACCTGGCTTTTTTAAAAAAGAAGAACATCGTAAACGGACGGGTTCAGTTTCGCAGAAAGAAGACCTCTAAAATCTATGACATCAAGATCTCGGGCCAGTTGCATGAAATCCTTAAGTATTACCTCGAGGGCAAGAAGAAGGAAGATTTTATCTTTCATATTATAAAGCGGACGGATTTAAAAGCGCAATATAAGGATATCATGTGGGAGCGCCACCGTTATAATAAAGGGCTCAAGATCATAGCCGGGAAATGTAATATAGAACACAGGCTTACCTCTTATGTGGCCAGGCATAGCTTTGCCACCCAGGCGATGCTCCAGAACATTCCTTTGGAGGCTATTTCGGCGATGATGGGGCACAGTAAGTTGAACACCACGCAGAGATACCTAAAATCACTGCCCACGGATATTTTAGATCAGTATCATGAAAAGCTTGAAATATAAGTTTTCAATATTTTAGTGAACAGCAACATCAATAATGGGGACAGCCCTGTGCGGCCAGTGACCTGGTACACTTTAGGCAACGTATTGGTGAGCCCGGGATAGCAAAAATCCTGAAGCATTTGATAGACAGGCGCGGTAAGGACAGGCCACCCGTGTGAGTGTAGATAGCACCGCTCAGGAAAAGAACATCACGTATCCTACCGATGCCAAGTTTTACAAAAAGATTATCGACCAATGTATGAAAAAGGCAAAAAAGGGAGGATTTGTTTTACTCAGCAGCTTCAGCCGATTTTGGACTGATCACCTTGGTCCATAATGTACGTAGGCTGTCCAATAGTAAAATCGACTTACAGCAACTGATCGTAGCACTGTTTTTAATCTCTAAGGAGCTTATAAAAGCCTCTATATGACTAGAATAAAGCTTTTACTGAATCGCAATTAAGCAAAACATCACACACAAAACGGCAGGAGGCTATATCACCAAATTTATAGAAGCAGGATTAATACATAGAGAAAACACAATAACTATCTTGTAGTTGAAACCAAATAAAAATTTATTAAATTTGCATATCGCGAATCGCGAATCACAAATATATAGGTAATGAAAAAACATAGTGGAATGCGACCTCATGACATAGTTATATTATTGAAAATTATAGCCAAAGGAAAGGAACAATGGTATATGAAAGATATAGCTAATGAACTTTATATAAGTCAAAGTGAAGTAAGCGAGTCCTTAAACAGAAGTATGATGGCAGGTTTAATCGCAAGTAATAAGAAAAGAGTACTAATGTCAGCAGTTCAAGAGTTTGTATTTTTTGGCCTCAAGTATGTGTATCCGCAAAAACCCGGAGCAATGGTAAGAGGTATAGTTACGGCTCATAGTGCGATGCCTTTGGTAAATAAGATTCAAAGTAACCAAAATTTTGTTTGGCCATATAGCGAAGGGAGTCAAAGAGGTTTTTCTGTTGAACCGTTACATCCAAATGTTCCAAAGGCTTGTTTAAAGGATGTAAAACTTTATGAATTATTATCTTTATTAGACGCTATACGTTTAGGTAGTGTAAGAGAACAGAAAATGGCTATGGATGAATTAAAAGAGAGACTTAATTAGAATGAAAAATACCATCATAAATAGAAAAGTTATCCAAAAGGTTGCTAAAGCTTTAGGAGACCTCAATAGTCAAGTAATTTATGTAGGAGGAGCAACAGTAAGCCTATACATTAATGACCCAGCAGCAGATGATGTACGTCCTACAAAGGATGTTGATATCAGTATAAAAGTAGCTTCCGTAGCTCATTTAGAAGAAATAGGGGAAGAACTATCTAAAAGAGGTTTTAAACAAACAGCCGATTTAGATGTTATATGTCGTTTTAAATTTGATGATGTTTTGGTTGATGTTATGGCAACGAAACCTGTAGGTTGGGCACCAGCTAATCCTTGGTTTGAAGACGGCTTTGATAATCTACAACAAGTAGATATTGATGGTTTAACCATTCAAATAATGCCATTGAATAATTTAGACGAAGCAGTTTGTTGAGTTTCCATATCTTTTGATTTTAGTGAATCTTAAAGATATTCGATAGGCTCTTTTTCATAGATGCTAACCGTAATTACGGCGTACTGACTGTAAATGTCAGCACGCTCGGAAATAGACAAAAGTCGGTGATTTTAGTTATCTTAGTTTTTAACCAATCCGCAACTGATTGTTATAAGACAGTTGGGTGTAATTAAAGCGCACATCAAAAATCATTGACAAAACAAATTATACGGATTATTTTATTATATTTGTACGTATAAATTAATTTTGTTATGGATACTAAATTAACACTAAAGCTTGATCAACATATTATTGAAAAAGCTAAAGCGTATGCTTCTAACAAAAAAATGAGTTTGTCTCGTATTGTAGAAGCCTATTTACAATCTTTGACTTCTGAAAATGACCCCGCTAAGTTCGAAATTTCACCTTTCGTAAAAAGTATCACAACCGGAACTGAAATTCCAGTTGATTTGGACTATAAAAAAGAATATTCTGATTATTTATTTGAGAAATATAAATGAGCAAAAGGATTTTTATAGATACAAATGTGATGTTGGACTTTTTAGGGGAGCGCAAACCTTTTTACGAACCGATTGCAAAAATCGCAACCTTAGCTGAAAAAGAGAAACTAACAATGGTTGTTTCGCCTATTTCGTTTGCTACAGTTAACTATTTTCTAGCAAAATTTGAGAACGGAAAAATAGCGAGGGAAAAACTAAGAAAATTTAAGATAATCTGTGAAATATGCTGTCTCGATGAACAAACGATTGAAAAAGGACTCAATTCTTCGGTTAAGGATTTTGAAGATGCTTTACAATATTTCAGTGCAACAGAATCAGAATGTGAAATAATAATAACAAGAAACGGAAAGGACTTTAAAAAATCATTATTACCTGTTATGACGGCAGATGAATTTTTAAAATTTTTGGATAAAAAATAACTACACCCAATAACTAGAACACCGGCTATAGTTATCATTGCTTCTGACTTTCCTCTCGGAAAGTCCTCGCGGATTTTCCCTCAACGAGCCATACACGAGAAACATCGGCGGTAATTTGGCAAAACTTAAAAACCTAGAGCCTAAGAATTAATTTTTTACTATGAACTTTTTTAAAACAATAGAAGTGAAATTATTGATTTTATTCATATCTGCACTTGATTCTATTAGTTTCGTGCCAAGAAAAAATCACAAAAATATTGATTGTCAAATAGAGAAAATACGAACAATATGAGTACAGTGGATAAAAATAAAGCTTCCGTTTTAAAATTCAATAAAGAATTTTTGGAACAAGGAAATTTTGAGGTTTTGGACGAAATTATAGCAGATGATTTCATTAACAACACAGCGCCCAAAGGCGTTCCTAATAATATAGATGGACTGAAACAAGTTGCTTCAATGCTACATAAGGGGTTTTCGCATTTTGACATTGAAATTCTCGAGCAAATTGGTGAAGATGATATTATTGCCACGCGAAAAATGATTCACGTAATTCACACAGGTGAAATTATGGGACATAAGCCCACAAATAAATCTGTGACTTTTAATGTGATGGATTTTGTAAGATTACGAGATGGAAAATATGTAGAGCATTGGGGACAAAATGATATTATGGAAATAATAGAAAAACTATAAAAAACTACCGCCAATAATGGCACCTATTTCTACAAAAGGCACCCTATTCAATTGAAACGTATCTTTATAAATGAACCGTTGCTTTTGGTCATTGTCCTTGGTGGAATCTTCAAACTTTAGGAGTTCCTGCCCAACACGTAACCATTGTTCCCAATCGGTCACTGTAATCGCAATATCAAGATCGTTAGTTAAGCGTCCGGACTGCGCATGGTGTAATTCCATAATGATATCCGTGCGGTGGCACCGATCACAAAAAAAAGAAATACCCGCTTTTTTGAAAAATATTCAACTCTATTCGGTAGCCGGCCATACATACACGAGTTCCATCCCTAAAAGCAAGCTTTTAATACGCACTTGTTTAAGTACTTTTATCATCTTTGTATTATGGAAACAGTAAATTATACGGACTTTCGTTCAAATCTGAAGCATTGGTTCGATAAGGTAATCAATGATGTTAGCAATGTCATTATCAAGCGCAAAGACGGTAAAGACCTTATTTTGGTATCATTGGATGAACATAATTCATTAAAGGAAACTACCTACCTGCTTACTGGAAAGAACAGGGATGTATTATTAAACGCTATCAAAGAACTGGAAGCAGGAAATGGGATGGAAAAAGGCTTGATGGAATAGATGCGATTAATTCGGTCTACTTCTTCTTGGGAAGATTATTTGTATTGGCAGAAAGTCGATAAGAAAATAGTAAAATGGATTAACGAACTGATTAAAAGCTGTATGCGGACACCTTTTGAGGGTATTGGAAAACCCGACGCTTTAAAGGGCGATTTATAGGCTTATTGGTCAAGACGAATCACATCGGAACATTGATTGGACTACAAATATGTAAACGAGCAGTTATTGATTGCAGCGTGTCGTTACCATTACGGAAAATAATCTCCGGGATAGTAAAATCCAAACCGCTCATACTTCAAGGAGCGTTCTGTCTATTTTGTACTTCCCGAGCCACGCAGGAAAGGCACCGGCTTTTGTAAACAAAATCAAAAATATGGGAGTAAATACCATTGAACCGCGATGGGTGGGTCTTGTCAAAGACCTAATCAAGGGCAGGTTCCAGAACACAGAATTAAGAAAGCGGTCTGTTTTACCTCGTAATACCGTTTTGATATGGGAAGTTTAACAACAAAACTTACGGGACGCTCAATCGGCGCTTGCCTATCATTTTTAAAACGGATGATTTCCAATGTGCTGCCACCCCAAATCATCCGCTTTAAAAACGGCTTTATCGGTCTTTGATTATGCCGTGTTATACTAAATGTTTAGCGAACATTTAACCATCATACGCCTCTGTAATATTCCAATACCCGAACCCTTAATAAATATTCATATTTGGCATTGGATAAATTGATCATGGCATTATCCATATTGTTTTTACTGGTGAGGTAGGCTACGATATTGGAAACTCCATTATTGAATCGGATTTCATTAATTCGAAACGATTCATCAAAGGCCTCTGATTGTTTTTTATAGATGTGGTACCGTTCGAGCGCCGATTCCATTTTTATATACGCCTGCTCAATAGCATTTTTAAATTGAAGTGTGGTGCTTTGCAGGTCTATTTTAGCCGCTTCAAGCTTTATCTTTTCCAGGGCCACGTTATTTTTTGATTGAAATCCGTTTAATAGCGGAATCGTAACGGCAACCCCAAAAGAGGTATAGACATTATTTTTAATTTGATCCATATAACGGATGTCCTCTCCAAAAAAAATTGTTTCATTCGTCAGTACCGGATAGTCGGTACCATTCACGGTAACGAACCCGCCGGTTTCTGCTATTGAAGTACCTGTTTCCGTAAAGAACTGGGCAGCGCTTGAATAATTAGTGTTTAACTGACCGAATAGGGAGATTTTGGGAATGTAGCCGGATCTTGCTGCTTTTATACCACTTTCGGCGGCATCTAACCGAAATTGTTTTGCTTTAAAGGTCGCCATGTTTGCCAAAGCATCGGAGAATACTTCATCGGCGGTATACGGATATTCCTTAATGATGTCGGTAACGGGTATCGAAACAAAATCAACATCGGTGTCCATAGCGGTATTTAATAACTGAAATAGGTTTAGTTTGGCTTCTTTTAAGCTGTTTCGGGCATTTATCACACTGGTCATATCCAAAGCAAGTTGCCCCTGCATATCGGTATAATCGGCGGGGTTGCCGAATTCTTCTTCGTACAGGGACTCCAATCGCTTTAATTGATTTCTGGTAGTTTCCAGTCGGGATTTCGCCAACGTTAACAAATCCCGGTTGTTTAAGATCTGAAGATAGGTCAGGGTTACCTCCAAAATTAAATTTTGCCTTTGTTCTGCTACCTCCATTGCTGCGGCATTTAAACTATATCTTCTTTGCCGGATGCTGTTTAAAAGCCTAAACCCGTTAAAAACGGTAAAGTTAAGGTTCAGTCCGGCATTGGAAAAGGTTAACTTTTGATCCACATAATCATTGGTATAGGGGTCAATACTGCGCCCGTTACTAACCCCTAGATTGTAATTGGCATTCAAGGTAGGCAACAGGGCCGCTTTTGATTGGTTGAAATTAACCTGTGAGGCATCTTTTGATAACGTTGATTTTTTTAAGTCCAGGTTATTATCCAAGGCCATTTCAATACAATATTCCAAGGTCAAGGGCGCTTGCACCTTCTCTTGCGCATACAGTTGAATGCCCATGAGGATGCCTATATAAATAATATGCTTGTTTATCATGATTTTTATTATTTTGTTTAAATAAATGCATGAAAAATGCTTCTTCCGTTGGGTTTCAACAGAAGTACGATGAGATGAGCGCATACAACGAATGAAAAATGTATGTTCCCAAATTGGTTATTTGCTTATGATTCTTCCATCTAATAATTCAAGGATTTGCGAGCCGTAAGCAGCATTTTTTTCGGAATGTGTTACTTGTACGACCGTAACACCGTCTTCTTGGTTTAACCGTTTAAAAAGTTCCATGATTTCCGCTCCTTGTTTTGAATTAAGGTTTCCGGTGGGCTCGTCGGCCAGTAAAAGTTTTGGTTTGCTTATCAATGCCCGGGCAACACCTACCAATTGCTGTTGGCCGCCACTTAATTGAGCAGGAAATAAATCTTTCTTTCCGACGATATTAAAGCGGTCCAACATATCGGATACCAGTGCTTTCCTTTCAGGGGAACTCACTTTTTTATAAAGTAACGGGGTTTCTATATTTTCATAAACGGTGAGTTCGTCGATTAAATGATAGGCCTGAAAAACAAAACCGATATGCTCCTTGTATAACCGCGACCTGTATTTTTCTTTTAATTGATGCACGGGCTGCCCGTTGAAATAATAATCCCCTTCATCGAAAGTATCGAGCATTCCCAAGATATTAAGCAAGGTGGATTTTCCTGATCCGGAAGGTCCCATGACCGAAATAAAAGCGCCTTGCTCGATTTTGAGGTTGATGTCTTTCAAGAGAAAGAAACGGTTCCCCCCGGAGTTTACCCATTTAAAAATATTTTTAAGTTCTATTAGCATGTTTTATTTGATTTTAATGTTGTTATTGGTGTTTTGACTTTCGGCTATCGGTATCCGGGGCTTTTGCCACGCCCCTTATTCGGTACGTAAACTTTTTGCAGGGTTTTGCAAGGCCGCTCCGATGGTTTTAGTGCCGATGGTTGCAATGGCAATAACCAACACAATACCACCGGCAAAAAGGAAGGTCAAAACACTTAGGTCTATTCGGTATACGTATCCTTGTAACCATTGAAAACTAAACCACCAAGCTAGGGGGGCGGCAATTAAAAAGGCTATCCCGACCAACTTTAAGAATTCCTTGCCCAACAGGATGGTAATTGTAGCGACACTCGCTCCCACGACTTTTCGGATCCCGATTTCCTTCCTTCGTTGATTGACCACGAGCAATGACATGGCAAACAGCCCCACACAGCTTAAAATGACAGCTAGAATGGAACCACTACCGATCATTTTGGTCATCAAACGTTCCTTTATGAGGGTGCGGTCTATATTTTCATCCAGAAAAGAGCCCAGGAATTCGGCATTGGGCTCAATTTTTGCCCAAGCTCTTTCTATTCGGTCCATGGATTGCAAAGGATTGCTGCCCGATACTTTAACATACACATTACGCATGTTCCATTTGGGGTTAAGAAACAGCGTCAGGGGCGCAATGGTTTTATCAAAACCTTGGAAATTAAAGTCCTTGACCACCCCGATTACGGAATAACGCACGGTGTCATTGAGAATTATATGTGCCCGTAAGGGGTCTTTTTCCTGTAACGCATCTGCCATGGCCTGATTGATGACCAGTCCCAAACTGTCACTTTTATGGTCCCTGCTGAAAGAACGCCCTTTTAAAATCTGCAAATCCAGGGTTTCTGTATAATCATGATCTACGATCAGGATATTGGTAGTCACGCCGCGCCCTTTGTAATCAAACCCCATTGCGCTGGTAGAAGATGTGCCGTCTTTCCCTAATCCTAAAATATTATTGGATGCCGTGATGTTGACAATCCCCGGGGTATTGGCAAGTTCATTTCGCAATAACTGCATCGCTTGGGCATCTTCTCTTTTTCCGTTTAGCGGAAAGGCAATGACCTGTTCTTTGTTAAAGCCCACATCTTTGCTCCGCATATACTCCAGTTGATCCCATAAGATCATGGTACCACTGATAAGGAGAATGGTAATTCCGAACTGTACTATCAAAAGGCCATCCCGCAAACGGTTTTTACCGGAGGCCTCCATTTTTCCCTTCAAACTCTGAAGGATGCCTAGTTTGGTCATGAACAGAGCGGGATAACCTCCGGCAATAAGGGTAATTACCACAACCCCTGTAAAAAAGGCAAAAATGGTCAACGGGCCCATTACATTAGTGAATGAGGCAGCTGTTCTAAAAACGGTTTGGAACTGTCCGCATAATAAATGGGCCAGCCCTATTCCCATGAGAACAGCCAACGAATAGATCAGGACACTCTCTCCCCAAAATTGAAAGAAGAGCTGAAACTTATTTGCCCCCAGGGTTTTTCGCATCCCTATCTCCCGAAGCCGTCCGGAACTTTTGGCAATGCTCATATTAATAAAGTTGGCACTTGCAATAAAGAGTATCAAAAAAGCAATGCCTAAAACCAGATAGGGATATAAACGGCTGGTCCTGGCAGTACCGTTTTTTTCGGTTGCAAAATGGATGTCTTTATAAGGTAAGAGCCGTTGTTGGATATATTGCCCATTCGTATCGGGCAGCACCCCGTCCCTTTTAAGATCGTTGATAAACTTCTCACGATGCAATGCCGTAAAACTTCTGGTGGCCTTTTCAAATTGCGATGGTTTTACCCCTTCGGAGAGTTTTAGATAAACCCTGTGATTGGATTTTTCCCAATTAGTTAGGTTATCGGCATATACAAAATCGGACTGATTTTTAAAGTTTAAGGCCAAATGGAACCGCATGGTGCTTTGCGTAGGAATGTCTTCTAAAATGGATGAAATGGTATAAGGCCGTTGCCGTCCTTGCTGTAGGATATTGACCGTTTTTCCCAAGGCATTTTCTTCCCCGAATAAGGTTTTAGCCGTTTTTTGGGTAATAACAATGCTCGATTCATCTTCAACTAAATGCTGCTCGTTCCCTTTAATTACCGGAAAACTAAAAATGGAAAAAAAGTCGGGATCTACATAGGCGGCTTCCATCCTTAACTGTTTATCCCCGTAAGTTACCAGTACATTGCCTCCATTATATTTGGTGATTTTTTCAACTCCCGGTACTTCTTTTTGAAGTGCCAGTGCAAAAGGAATCGGTTTGGCAGTGCTCACTTCGGGACCGTCAGGGGATTGCGCTGTCGTGTAGACATTATATATGCGGTCGATATTTTCATGGAAGCGATCATAAGAAAGCTCGAAAAGGGCATATACACTTAATAAAATGGCTACGGTAAAGGCCACAGTAAGCCCTAACATATTAAGTCCGGTAAAGGTTTTATCTTTCCAGAGGTTCCGTAGGGCTATTTTAAGATAATTCTTGATCATACTGCTTCGTTTTTTGATGTTTTACTCGGTTCTAAGGTTTTGCGATGGTTTTTCAAGAGCGGCCTTGAGGGTAAGGAAGCTCATGGTGATCATGGCGATGCATACAATGATTAAACTCCCAATAACAAATACTTTCCCGCTTAAATCGATACGGTAAACATAGCCTCTGAGCCATTGATCCAATCCGTACCATACCACAGGAACCGCAACTAATACGGCCAGAATAATTAGCAGGATTGCCTCTTTTGAAAGCAATACTAAGATCTGGGTTACGGATGCCCCCAGTACTTTTCGTACACTTATTTCTTTAACCCTGTGTTGAACCATGTACATTATCAGACCGAAAAGCCCCAGACAGGATAAAAGGATAATGATACCTCCAAAGACCTGTATAAAGGTTTGCAATTTTGCTTCCGCTCTGAACTCTTTCTCCAAGCCGTCTTTCACCCAAGAGAGGTTAAAACTGTTGTTGGGATAAAATTCTTGGTAGGCAGCCTTGACTTTATTGATGACACGCGTAGAGGCCCCCGAAGATAATCGCATCAATAAATACCCGGAATGTGCATCTTTCGATAAGGAAATAACCGTTGGCAGCATCGGACTTCTCAGCGATTGATTGTGAAAGTCCTTCACAATGCCAACCGGAATGGCATCCAAGTGCTTATTGGGCTTATTCAATTCAGCAATCCCGAATCGCTTTGCGGTAGATTGTGTTATTAAAATTGGATTAGCAATGGGATTTGCTACGGTATCATTTTCAGAAGTATTCGAAGGGCCGCCAAGAGAAGGGTCGTCCAGATTTCGCCCTTGAACAAGGTGTAATCTTAGGGTCTTTGATAAATCCTTATCGCCGTTTATAAACCATACCTTTACTTTGTTATTGGAATTCATGGGGTCTTCCATTTCCATGCTGCCCGTTCCACCGTTTTCGGGAAGGTACCACCGGGAAATACTGACCTGTTCCACCTCCGGTATTCGTAGCAGTTCATTTTTAAAAAATGCGGCCTTGCTGCCATATTCGGTATAATCAAGCCTGACTAAGTTTTCCGCTTCATAGCCCAAATCTTTACCGAATAAATAATTCATTTGTTCATGAACGGTCAGGGAAGCAATCAAAACCCCCGAAGTAATGGCAAATTGCAAAATCACCAATGTTTTTTGAAAGACCACATTTCTTCTCTTTACCTCATGTCCTTTACTGACGGTTACATGTGGATCCGGTTTGGAAAGCAGTATGGCAGGGTATATTCCGGTTATGACACTTAACAGGAATAATGCAATGACACTCGTATAAACGGAAGGGGCGTGATTCAATAAATTCATGGAAAGCGGATGCCCTATAAAAGATTCCACGATCGGTAATAAAAACAGATACAGCACAAGGCTTGCACAAAAACTGATGAAAAAAAACAAAACAGATTCACACAGATACTGTACAAACAGCACCTTTCTGTCGGCACCTAGAATTTTACGAACTCCGGTTTCTTTGGCACGGACGTCTATTCTGGCGGTTGTCAGGTTAACGTAATTAATGCAGGCAATCAAAAGTAGTAAGATGGCAATCCCGCTGAGGACCTGGAGGTGCATTAAATTTCCCTTTGTCTTTTGCGAAGTGATGGCCTCGGATTTTAAATACACCTCTTGTAACGGCTGAAGGGAAAATTCCAGATTCCAGCTCGTGCCCTTCATTTTCTGGTAAAACCAGGTGTTTAACTGCTTGGCGACTTGCGTGGGCGATGCATCATGACGGAGCAGGAAAAATTGTTGGGCCCAGGTACTTGCCCCCCTTGGATTTAAAACATTATTGCCGGGATTTAATTTCTCCACAACGATCGCCTCTGATTGAAAAAAGGAATTTGTGGGCAATGTTTCTATAACGCCTGTTATTAAGTAATTTTTGGCTGTTTCATAATTGGAGACACTTTTAATGACCTGACCCACCGGATCGGTGTTTGGAAAAAACTGCTCCTTTAATTTTTGCGTAATAATTAAATTGGGATAGCCCTCTTTATAGACGCTGGGATTTCCGTTTAGCACTTTAAAGTTTAAGAGGTCCCATACCGTTTCCTCGGCATTGAGATACGTAATGGAAGTTTCCCCTGTTTTATTGAATTTAAATGCGCCCTCCTGGCTAACCATCCTGCAGTAATTTTCAAGTTCTGGAAAATCTTGTTTAAATTCCGGAGCGATCGGCACGGGTGCATATGCGGTCTTTGTATTGAAATTTTTATCCGTTGTAATTAAGCGGTAAATCCTGTTTGATTTTGACCAATTTCGATCATAGCTCAGTTCATTCAACACTACCGTAGCAATCAAAAGGCATGAGGTTAACCCCAAAGACAACCCGATAATACAGATCAAGGAATGGGTTTTGCGCTTCCATAGGTTCCGCCAGGCTATTTTCAGATAATTCTTGATCATACTGCTTTGTTTTTGATGTTTTATTCGGTTCGTAAACTCTTTACAGGGTTGGCCAGCGCTGCTTTAACAGATTGGAAGCTTACCGTGATTACAGTAATGGCAACAGCGGCTACTCCGGTAGCGACAATCGGCCACCATTGGATATTTATATGGTAAACAAAACCGCGAAGCCATACATTCATAATCCACCAAGCCAGGGGTGAGGCTATTAGAAAGGACAAGAAGACCAGTTTTACGAATTGTATGGAGCATAGGCGGGTAATGCCCGTTGCGGACGCTCCCAGAACCCTTCGTATCCCAATTTCCCTAGAGCGCTGTTTAATGGTGTAAGCGGATAAACCAAACAGGCCTAAGCAGGCTAGTAAAATAGTCATGGCCGAAAATATGCCCAGGGTCTTCCCCATACGCATTTCACTTGCGTAAAGCTTGGCAAACGATTCATCCATGAATTGATATTCAAAAGGGCGGTATGGAATGATGTTGTGCCATTTGTCTTCCAAAAAAGCGATGGTTTCCGCTAGATCATTCCCTGAGGTTTTAACAATCAGGTGACGGCTCCAGGTATCGGGAAAGAGGACCAATGGCTTGATGGGGGTATGCATCGAAGCAAAATGAAAATCTTTTATAACGCCTTTGACTTCCCCATTTCGGTAGCTAAAGGTCATCTTTTTTCCTATGGCTTCTTCGGGAGACCATCCCAATGCGGTTGCCGCCGATTGATTGATGATAAAGTGAAAATAATTCTTATCGTAATCGGCATGCGAAACATCCCGGATATCTTGCTTGGACAGGCCGCTGCCCGCTATAAGCTGCAGACCACAGGCTGCTACAAATTCATCGTCTACGACATTCCCGGCAGTCATAATGTATTGCTCCGGGGTCATACGGTTTGTCCACATGGTATAACCGCCTTTAATCCGCGTAGGTAATTCCGCTGATCTGGATACCGCTAAAATATTTGGGTTTTGTTTAAACTCCTTTTTGATGAGCGCTATTTTAGCCATCGTCCTGTTGTCTAAAGGGAATGTCAATACATGCTCCCTATCGTACCCCAGTTCTTTGTTTCGGATATAATGTAGCTGATTTTGCATAATCAAGGTGGCAATCATTAGAAAAACAGAGATTCCAAATTGAAACACGATAAGGGACCCTTTGACCCAATTGCCTGAAGAAGAGCGGTGAAATGCCCCCTTGAGGACTTTAATTGATTTAAAACCAGAGAGTACAAAAGCAGGATAGCTGCCTGCCAAGAACGAAATAGATAGGAGTATTCCCAACATAGCGGCGAGTATTTCAGGTTGGAACATTTCAGAAAATAAGAGGGTTTTTCCAGTAAGGTCGTTAAAAGCAGGGAGTAGTATTAACAAAAGGAGGACGCTCAGGAACAAAGAAATAGCGGAAACCAACGTGGACTCACTAATAAATTGCCAGAAGAGCTGCCGTCTTTGTGCCCCTGCAACTTTTCGGATGCCTACTTCTTTGGCCCGTTCCAGTGACCGCGCCGTGCTCAGGTTGATATAAGTAAAGCAGGCAATCGTGAGAATCAGCAAAGCAACACATCCGGAAATATAGAGGTATTGTACAGTGCTGTTTGGTTCAAATCCATCGTAGGGGGAATATAAATGTACGCGGGTATAAGGCTCTAGTTCATAAGTGATATAAGAACCGTTTCCATCATCTTCGGAGGCTAATTCCCTTTTCATAAAAGGTGCTATTTTAGGCTGAAGGGACGCTATGGAATTTTGATTTTTTAGCAGGAGATAAGTGGTGTAATTGGCACTCCAATACGTTTCTTCTACCTTGGCAGCAGGGAGGCTTGAAAAGGAGGCAAGCATATCAAATCTGATTTGGGAATTGGGCGGACAGTCCGCCGCTACCCCCGTAACGGTGTAATTTGTCTGGTTAGCACCAACTTGTATGGTCCTGCCAACCGGATTTTTATCTCCGAAATACCGTTGTGCGGTAGCTGCAGAAAGCACTACCTTATGGGGAGCATTCAATACATCGTTAGCAGCGCCTTTTAACAAGGGGAATGAAAAAATGTCGAAAAAAGCGGCATCCGCATAGAGAAACCGATCCTCCTTATATACATGGTCTTCTATTTTAACGATGTTCTTGTTTTTATACATACGAACCCCATTTGCTACCTCGGGGAAATTATTTTTAAATGTTGATAGTACCTTGGTGCCCGTAAAATTTCCTTTATTGGTAGTGTCTCCATTGCCATATTCCATAATAACACGGACAATTCGGTCCCCTTTTTCCTGGAATTTATCATAACTAAGCTCGTGTTGAATGTAGAGGAGCATCAAAAGACAACAGGTCATACCGGCGACAAGCCCGATAATATGAATGGCAGAGACGGATTTGTTTTTCCATAGGTTCCGCCAGGCTATTTTCAGATAATTCTTGATCATACTGCTTCGTTTTTTGATGTTTTACTCGGTTCGTAAACTCTTTACAGGGTTGGCCAGAGCTGCTTTAACGGACTGAAAACCAACGGTGACTGCTGTTATGCACAGGGCAATAACCCCTGCCAATAGAAACATCCACCATTTAATGGCGATGCGATATGCAAAGTCCTGCAGCCATTTGTCCATGACATACCAGGCAATCGGGAATGCGATCAGGCAGGCCAATAAAACCAGTTTTATAAAATCCTTTGATAATAAATAGGCAATCTTTCCAACCCCGGCCCCCAGGGTTTTACGGATTCCGATTTCTTTTATACGTTTTCTGGCCATCAAGGAAATTAACCCGAACATGCCCAAAGATGAGATGAGAATGGTCAGGAAAGCAACATAGTTCACCGTGCCCAGGATTCCTTCCAAGAGTTTGTATTGCCCGTGTATACGACTCTCAAGCAATTCATAGTCAAACGCATGTCTGGAGGGGATTTGATCAAAGGACTTCTTTAACGTATTTAAAACCACCGTTTCCTTTCCCGGGGTTGTTTTTATGCTTAAATACCTGTTATTGTATCCAAGACCACGCTTTCCGCCGTAATAATGCAAAATAGGCTCGACGCTTTTTTGCATGTCCTGATAATGGAAATCTTCCATGACCCCGATGACATTATAGGTTTCTTCCGCTCCGCCTTTTTCTGTCAATTGCTTGTTTTTAATGTCTTTCCATCCCAAGGCCTCCATGGCCTTTTTGTTGATCATAACCGAGTTGTTTTCAGAGGCGTCTCTTCGTTCATCAAATTCCCTGCCCTGAATGAGCGGAATCCCAAATGTTTTGGAATAACCGGTTCCCGTAAATCCTTTACGGATATTGAGTTCGGCTTTTGTTACCGGATCATAGAAATCATTGTAATTATAATGGTAGGCCGTAGGAATCACTTCGGTGGTAGCGAAACCCTGTACATAGGGATTGTTCTTTAATTGCTCCAGTAAAATTTGAATTCGTGAGTTTGCAGCTTCCCTGTCCTTAAAATCTAAATTTAATTTTACAATACTTACCCCTTGCGCGTCATAACCAAGGGGGACGTTCTGCATGTAGTGTATCTGATTGTTTAAGATCAATGCCGTACATATAAAAATAATGGCCAGCGCAAATTGAACCGTGATAAAGGCATTGCGTACAAAAAAACTGTTTTTGGAGTTGTGTATCTTTCCCTTGATAGCCGTAACGACCGGAAAAGAAATAATTTTAAGCGTTGGCAGGACCCCGACTGTCAAAGTGATTAAAAGCCCGATAAGGAAATAGCCAAAAAGCAAGGGATAATCGCTGCCTAAATTAAAATGGATGTTTCCAAACCTGGATCCGTAAATAGCATTCATGGCCGGCAAAAGCACTTGAACGAATAAAATTCCGGCAAGCAGGAGCGCGGTAAAGACAAGGATTCCGTTTTCAATACAAAACTGCATAATGAGACTGCGTTTACCGCTTCCTATGATTTTACGCACGGCCAACTCTTTATGGCGGTTGTATATAATGGAGGTGTTTAAATTCAAAAGGTTTATTACCACGATTAACAGAATGAAAAAGATCGTGGCCAGGGAACCTTTTATTATTTTTCCGACCGTGGGATTGTAACCTTCCCGATAATTTAAAAAAGAGTCAAGTCTTAATTTTTTAAGGCCCTCGGTGTTTTGATAGTTTCTCATGGCAATGTCGAGAACAGTGTGCTCAAGAGCCTCGATATCAGTATCTTTTTTCACCCTTAAATAGTTCGTTGCAAAGGTGTTGTACCAATCGGCCCCTTGCTTAAACCCGGGGTTTAATTCGAGCAATGCCGTTGGCAGTAAAACATCAAATGCTACCGAAGAATAAGGATTTATAGGCTTAAAAACACCTTGTACCGTTAAATTTAAGCTGTCGTCTGCCTGAATGGTCTGCCCCACCGGATTGATATCTCCAAACAATTGCCGGGAAACTTCTTCTGAAATAACAATATCGTATTTGTTTTTTAATGCAGTTTTTGAATTTCCGTATTTTAAGGGTAGTGTAAAAACTTTAAAGAAACTTGTATCTACATATTTTGTGTTTTTTTGCGTTTCAATGTCTTTTACTTTTAACCAAGGCCAATTCCAGCCCTGTATATGAGTGGCTCCTATAACCTCCGGAGCGGAATGTACAATTTCCCCTAAGAGCGGATAGGTAGTTTGATCGGAGACATTTCCATTGGTTTCAACGGTTTTTAGCGTATATAGGGCCTCTTTATTTTCTATAAAGGCATCGGCGCTGTGATAGGCATACACGCCAAAACCCAATGTCATGATACTGGCCAATCCCACGGTAAGCCCCACAAAATTTAAAGCCGTTGAAAGCCTGTTTTTCCATAGATGCCGGAATGCTATTTTAAAATAATTCTTGATCATGATGCTTTGTTTTACTCAGTTCTCAGGTTTTTTGTAGGGTTTGTCAATGCTGCCTTCATCGAATGGAAACCAATGGTGATTAGCGCGAGAAATAACGCGATAACACCAGCTATGACAAACATCCACCATTGGATGTTGATACGGAAAGCAAAATCTTTGAGCCATTGGTTCATTGCCAGCCATGATATGGGTATGGCTATTAAAAAAGCAATTCCTATTAATTTTAAAAACTCTTGGGATACAAGGTTGACTACCTTTGATACCGAAGCTCCGAGTATTTTTCTAATACTTATTTCACGTTTTCGTTGAATGATACTATAGGCGGTTAGTCCTAAAAGGCCTAAACAGGAAATTGTAATGGCCAAAATGGCAAACCATAAAAAGAGGGTTCCAAAGCGTTGTTCGCTGCGATATTGCTTATCCAAAAGCTGGTCTAGAAAATAAAAATCGAACGGCTCTTCCGGAAATGCTATTTCCCATTGTCTTTTGATCTGGGATATTGATTTTTCAATGGTATTTGCTTTTATTTTAGCAGTAATCAGATTTAGTCGCGTTTGTTCAATCCGCATACTTAAAGGTTCAATCTGTTGTTGTAAGGAATTAAAATTAAAATTTTTTACAACCCCTATTATTTGTCCTTCACGACCCCATTGCTTAAACCTTGCTCCCAGAGCACTTTCAGGGCTTGTATAACCCAACAACTCCACTGCAGCTTCGTTCACTATCATCGCCTGTGTCGAATCGGAAGCAAAGTCCCTGGAAAAGCCTCTGCCGCTTATAAGCTCGATATCGAGTTGAGAGAGGTAGTCAAAATCGACAAAATATAAGTTGACAACTGTTTGTAGTAGATCCCCGTCTTTGTTTTCTAATTGAGAAAGGGCTTCTGAATTGTCACCCCCCGGGACACTTGAAGAACTACTGGTACCAATAATACCGGGAAGTTGATTAATGGCATCCTTAAAGGCTTTTTGAGCCGGGGATACCTGTGTCTCCATAACCAATACCTGCTCCTTATTAAAACCGAGTTCCTGACTGCGCATATAGTCGGTCTGCATATAAATAACAATCGTTCCGATAATCAGCGTAATCGAAATGACAAACTGCAGTACAACCAAGCCCTTTCTTAAGGCGACCCCTCGACTGCTCTTAGAAAAGGACCCTTTTAGCACATTTACAGGATCATAAGAGGTCAATACCAAAGCAGGATAGGCGCCTGCCATAAGGCCTACCGCTATAGAAAAAAGAAATAAAATAATGATTTGATTGGGGTTTGAAAAAATACCTTCGCTAATGACCTTGCCTGCCAATACATTAAAGGATGGTAATAGCGCCTTGAGTATAACCAGTGAAACCAAAAAAGCCAAAACACTGATAATAGCAGATTCCCCTAGAAATTGATGGCCTAATTGTTTTTTACTCGCACCCACCACTTTGCGAATGCCGACTTCTCTGGCACGTTCTACGGAGCGTGCCGTGGTTAGGTTGATAAAATTGATACAGGCTATTAAAAGGATGAAAACGGCAATAATCGAAAAAACATATATGTTATGGATGTTCCCGGTAACAGGACCACCTCTGGTTGCATGCATATATATTTCTTTGAGGGGAACTAATAGCAAGTCAATATACATTTTGGAGGCTTCCATTTGTTTTTCGAAATTTTGCTTCATAAATAAAGGAAACTTCGATTCTAATTGGGCTACATCCACATTGGGTTTGAGCAGCACATAGGCATAAGGTTCGAAATTACCCCAGTCAGTGTCTAAATCTTTGTCTAAAACTTGGGTAAATGTGGTCATTGACAAGAGCATGTCTGCTTTTATATGGGAGTTCCCGGGAATGTCCTTCATAATGCCCGTAACTTTAGCCTGGAAACCCTTATCGAGTATCTGCAACGATTTTCCCATTGGATTTTCATTTCCAAAATATTTTTTGGATGCGGTTTCAGATAGTACTACACTAAAGGGGGTTTTTAAGGCCTCTTTTTTATTGCCGGAGCGCAGCTTAAAATCAAAAACTTCAAAAAAGCCGGAATCAACCGCTATGGCATTATTCTCCCTGAACTTCAGGTGATTGTTACGCACAGTCAACGGCATATATAAGATACGTACCGCCGACTGAATTTCAGGGAATTGAGATGCCAATAGAGGAGGGGTTGCCCAGTCCGGCTTATTGGCTTGATTTTCTTTGGAATTAATTTCGATATCCGAAGCCACCCTGTAAATTCGTTCTCCTTTACTGTGAAAATTATCATAACTGAGCTCAAAATCGACATACATCAGTATCAGAAATCCTGCAGTAAAACCAATGGCCAAACCTAAGATATTCAACAAAGAAAACCCGCGGCGTTTCCAGAGATTTCTAAATGCTATTTTAAAATAATTCTTGATCATGATTTCTATAATTATTCCATTCGTAAACTTTGTACAGGGTTCTGTATTGCGGCTTTAATGCTTTGATAACCTACAGTGAGTACTGCTATTATTATTGCTATAGCGGCTGCCATGACCAGCACCCACCAGCCAATTTCTGTCCGATATGAAAAATCTTCCAGCCATTTGTTCATTACATACCATCCAATGGGCAACGAGACTAAAATAGCGATCCCTACCAGTTTTAAAAAATCAGCGGTAAGCCTGTAAGAAATCTGACTTACGCTTGCGCCCAATACTTTCCGTACCCCAATTTCTTTGGTTCGCTTTTCGGCATTGAATATAGCCAGGCCAAAAAGGCCCAGACAGGCAATAAGAATCGATAGTATGGTAAAAGTGATGAAAATGTTACCCAGACGACGTTCGGATTTATAGGTAGTATTAAACGATGCGTCCATAAAATTGTAGCTGAAAGGTTGCCCGGGGGCTACCTTCTTCCAGATATCCTCGATTTGTGCAATGGTGTTTGTAAAATCACCGGCGCTTAACTTTACAGCCATTCCATTGGCAAAATTTCCTAAAGACATACTTAAGGCCCCGATATCATTGCGGAGCGATTCGTAATGAAAGTTTTTTACCACGCCGATTACCGTATAAAATGAAGTGTTTTCCCCCTCTAAAACTTTAGTGACCCGCATTCCCAATGCTTCCTTGGGCTCCATGCCAAATAAGTTAAGGGCAGCTTCATTGATAATTATGGCCGTAGAATCAGCGCCAAAAGCACGATCAAAATCCCGCCCGGCAATAATTTTGAGATCCATGACCGAAACATAATCATAGTCTACGCCCCAGTCCTGCATACTTATCGAGTGCTCCGCACCGAGGGCCCCTTCTCTGTTGAATGATTCTTGGCTTCTATTGGAAGGAGTTGGAAAGAAACTGCTTACACTGGCATTTTGTACCCCCTTTAATTGCTTTACCCGCTGCTTAAAAGAATGAACCTGTCCGCCAGCAGCATACACATCTTGAAGGAGCAGCACCTGATCTTTTGAAAATCCCAGGTCTTTGCTCTGAATAAAACGCATTTGCTGATATACGACCAAGGTGCTTATTATTAAAAAGACGGATATGGCAAACTGAAAAATCACCAAAACGTTTCGCAATCGAGCTCCGCCTACATTTCCGCTTCCCTTTATAACCTTTACGGGAACGAATTTGGACATGAAAAAGGCAGGGTAACTACCGGAAAGTAAGCCCAGTAAAATAGTTGCTAAAAGCGCTACCGCCCAAAAGGAGGGATCCACAAAAGGAATAGCCAACGATTTACCCGATAGCTGCTTGAAATAAGGCATGCCAATCAATGCCATAATGAGGGCCATGACCATAGCTCCCAAGGCAATTAGGCAGGATTCGGTTAAAAATTGAATTCTAAGCTTGGCCTTGTTAGCACCGAGGGTTTTTCGAATACCTACTTCTTTTGCCCTTTTTAAAGAGCCTGCCGTAGACAAATTCATAAAATTGATACTGGCCAATACGATTAGAAATAAGGCAATAAAAGATAGGATGTAGATGTTTTGGATGCTATTGTTAGGGCTGATCTCTGCCGCCCTATTGGAGTGGAGCCGAATATCCTTAAGTGCGATGGTACTAAAATTCAAATAACTGCCCGAGGCTAGCAACTGTTCTTCGGTAATCCCTGGAAAGACTTCCTGAATTCCCGGGATCACATACCTGCCTACAATAGCTTGTAAACGCTGTTGTATGTCGCTGGCATTTGTTCCGGGCATCAATTTGATGTAGGTCTGAAAATTATTACCGGCCCAATTGGGAACCCGGGCATCCCTATAACCGGTCATGGCCATAAATACCCCATAATCCCTTAGAAACGAATTTTTCGGAAAATCATCAATTATTCCGGTAACGGTATAGGTGTCACCATTATTTAAAATAAGGGGCTGTCCTACAGCATTATGAATGTCGAAATGTTTTTTAGCGGCAGTTTTGGTCAATATCAATGTGTTCGGCTCTTTTAAAGCCGTTTTTGGATCTCCGACCAACAAATCAATTCCGAACATGTTAAAAAAAGTGGAGTCCACATAGGTTGCATGTGTTTCCTTTACATTGATGACCGATCCTGTTTTTTTAAGAAGCATGGTTCCCACGGTCCGAAATCTCGTAGTCATTTCAACTTCCGGGATATCACTTCGAATGGCATCGGCCATAGGAGCGGTTACGGTCGCAAAATTATGGATGTCGCCTCCAAATTTCAGATCCGCGTTGATACGGTATATGCGATCGGCATCGACGAACATTCGGTCATAACTGAACTCATCATAAATGTATAATGAAACCAAGAGCCCCCCAGCCAGACCAATGGCCAGGCCAAAAATGTTCAGTATGGTGAAAAAGGGTTGGCTTTTAAGATTCCTCCATGCTATTTTAAAATAATTCTTGATCATAACTGGTCCTGATTGCTATGTTAGTGGTTTAGACCAAAACGTTTTCCGTTACTTTTTGCCCGTCCAGCATCCTGATGATACGGTGACTGAACTTGGCATCGTGTTCACTGTGTGTTACCATGATGATGGTGGTCCCTTGTTGGTTGAGGTCGGTAAGCAGGTCCATTACTTCATTTCCGTTACTGCTATCCAGGTTCCCCGTTGGCTCATCTGCGAGAATTAGTTTTGGGTTGTTCACCACGGCCCTTGCTACGGCTACCCGCTGTTGCTGGCCCCCGGAGAGTTGCTGCGGGAAATGTTTTCGCCGGTGCATGATCTGCATCTTCTCCAATACTTCGTGCACCCGTTTTTTTCTCTCTGACGGCTTTATGCCTGTATAGATCAGCGGGAGTTCGACATTTTCAAATACCGTAAGCTCATCGATGAGGTTAAAGCTTTGAAATACAAAACCGATGTTGTGCTTTCTCAGGTTCGATCTTTTACGCTCATTAAAGTCCGAGACCTCAATTCCGTTAAAAACAAAACTTCCTCCATCGAGGTCGTCTAAAAGCCCTAAAATGTTTAACAAGGTAGATTTTCCACATCCCGAAGGTCCCATCACAGCGACAAATTCCCCTTCCTTGACTTCAAAAGAAAGCTTGTTCAAGGCAACGGTTTGTACCTCTTCTGTTCGGTAAAATTTTTCTAAATCGGTGATTTTTATCATGATGGTAGTATTGAATTCTTTTTATAATGCTATTAATTTAAAACAAGTTCCTGGATTTCTTCATAATTATCATATCCGGAGGTAACTACTTTATCGCCCGGATGTAAGCCGTCAACAACTTCGTAATATTCGGTGTTTTGATTTCCTAACTGTATGGGTTGTCTATAGGCGGTATTGCCATTAGCTTCCAGTTTAAAAATCCAGTTCCCTCCGGTTTGTTGAAAAAACCCGCCTTTAGGAATCAATACGGCCTGTTTTTCCTGACTAAGGGCCACCCGTATCTGTAGGGTCTGCCCCCTTCTTATTCCTTCGGGAACATCTCCCTGAAAATGCATATCTACCTGAAAGCGACCGTTGGTCACCTGTGTGTATACTTTTTTAATTTCCAAAGTGTAGGCCTTCCCGTTAAAGGAAAAAGTACCCACTTGCCCGCTATAAATCCTGGCAATATAATGTTCGTCTATTGCTACCCGTACCTTAAACCCGCTGAGCACATCAATTTGTCCGAGGCGCTCCCCTTTGGTTTTTGACTGACCAATTTCGGCATCCAGGGAGGTTAACCGCCCGTCTACAGGTGCCTTCACCACCAAATCACCCACTTTTTTACGCATAAGTTCCAAGGCGGTTCTTGTCCTTTGATAGGAGCTTTGTGCCTGCGATAATTCCTGGTTGGTAGCAATAGAGTCTTGCGCTACTACCTGTTGCGCCAGCTCCATTCGTTGTTTTTGATAGTTGTATTCGTTTTCAGAAGCTATTAAGTCCTGACGTCCGATAGCATCTTTATCATAGAGCCGTTTGTTTAAATTATAGACCCGTTCTGCCTCGATAAGGCTGTTCTTTACATCGGTCAATTGATTGAGCCTGTTAATGGTATTTTGTCTGGCGGAATTCTGTTGAATTTGCATTTGGGTGAGTAAGTTGTACACTGCCGTTTCCTGATTGACCAAACTCAATTCTAAATCCGTATTGGAAAGCCGGAGTATCGGCGCTCCCTTTTTCATCATGGCGCCGTCTTCAACAAATTTTTCCTCTACCCGGCCGCCTTCTACAGCATCGAGATAAATAGTGGTGATGGGGAGTACAATTCCGTTGACGGGAATAGCTTCCTGAAATGCGCCTTGTGTTACTTCACTAATGGTAATGCGTTCACGCTCCACATTTAATTTAGAGGCTCCTGAAGAAGAAATAATCACAAAAACGATAAAGGCAAAAAGCAGTATACTTCCTCCCAAAATCAACATTCTTGATTTGGTAAACCTTTTCTTTTCTAATGGGATGTCCATAGCATCAATTCAATTTTATATAGACGGTATAGGGATTTGTATGCCAAAAACATAAAAAGCTGATTGTCATTAGATTGAATTTATGCAGCGGAAGGAAGGTGTTCGGAAACGATACACTTTATGTACGGAAATGTTACAGTCTTTTGACTTTTGAAATTAACCAATAATCCATTTTTAGTAAGTCTGATAATATTGTAATATTGTATGTATGCGCTTAAAGGACATTAAAATATTGATTCTAGATGATGACAGTGATGTGCTCATTGCCCTTCGTCTGTTGTTAAAATCTAAAGTAAAGGAAGTTGTTGTGGAAAAAAGACCAAACAACATTATGTCACTTTTTGAAAAAAACAATTTTGACATTGTTATTTTGGATATGAACTTTAACGGACTTGTAAATACGGGAAATGAGGGGATTTACTGGTTGAAAAAAATAAAGCAATTGAGTCCCGCTACCGATGTTATTTTAATTACGGCCTATGGCGATATAGATCTGGCCGTCAGGTCGCTTAAAGAGGGCGCTTCTGATTTTATTGTAAAGCCATGGGAGAATGAAAGGCTCGTGCAAACATTACACGAACTTACCGAGAAAAAAGGCAAGAAAAAACCAGCGCGCAGCTCCCTGAAGACCGAAGCAGGAAAAATTATCGGTGAAAGCGCGGTGATCAAAGATGTTTTTTTTAAACTTGAAAAAATAGCTCCTACCGATGCCAATGTCCTTATACTCGGTGAAAACGGTACCGGAAAAGACCTTATAGCCAGTGCTATTCACGAGAATTCCCTGCGAAAAGACAAACCGTTTGTGAAAGTAGATGTAGGGGCATTGACGGCCTCCTTGTTTGAGAGTGAATTGTTTGGGTATAAAAAAGGAGCTTTTACCGATGCCCGTGAGGATCGGAAAGGAAGGTTTGAAATTGCATCGGGGGGCACCCTTTTTTTAGATGAAATAGGGAATATTTCACTTCAGCAGCAAGCCAGGCTTTTAACGGTACTGCAAAACAGGCAAATAACGCCTCTAGGGTCAAATGAACCAATTCCTGTGGACATCCGGTTACTATGTGCCACTAATTTGGAATTAACCGTCCTGGCCGATGAAAATAGGTTCCGCAAAGATTTGATATACCGCATCAATACCGTAGAGCTTACGATTCCGCCTTTAAGAGCTCGCGGAGGCGATATAAAATTATTGACAAATCATTTTATAAACATGTATGCGGAAAAGTATTTTAAAGATTCCTTTACCGTAGATGCAAGCTTTACGGAAAAACTGAAGGATTACAAGTTCCCGGGAAATGTAAGAGAGCTCCAGTACGCATTGGAGAGGGCTGTTATTATGGCGGAAGGTCAAACATTAACGGCCGGGGATTTGATGTTCTCTCCTATCGAGAAGTTTCAGGACACGGTTTGTGAAAATGATTTAACGCTCGAGACCATGGAGAAAAATACCATCCTAAAGGTCGTGGAAAAAAACAACGGAAACATATCCAAATCCGCCAAGGAGTTGGGAATTACCAGAACTGCACTTTACCGAAGACTCAACAAGTATGGTTTATAACAACTACAAAATTGTATTCATTACGAGGATCATCATACTATTTATACTGTTGGCATTACTGGCGTATTCCGTTACTATTTTAAATGGATACATCATCATCGTGGCCGCTACAGGGAGTTTTATGGCTGCTTATAGCCTCTATAAATTCACGGTGAAACGGTTTGTGGAAATCGATGATTTTTTTGAAGCGGTCAGGTACAGGGACTTTTCCAGGTGGTATTCAGAGAAACACGGTTCTAAAGATATGCAAAGGCTTCATCGGGGATTTAATGAAGTGAACAGGACCATCAAGGATATAAACAGCCAAAAGGAGACACAATACCTGTACCTGCAAAAAATTCTGGAGGTAGTACAGGTGGGGATCATCGCTTACGATATAAAAACGGGCGGGGTATTATGGATCAATGAATCCTTAAAGAGAATGCTTGACATTCCTTCCATAAAAAACATCAGTTTTATCGAAAGCAGGAAGCAGGATCTGTATGAGCGCCTTTTTGTTGTAAACCATGCCAATTCAGCATCGGTCACACTCGAGATAGGAAATGAAAAAAGTAAAATGTTGGTTTCGAACGCTATCTTTGAAGTGGCTTCCAATACGTTTAAATTAGTGGTGCTGCAAAATATTGATGATACCCTTAACAAAAATGAATCGGAAGCCTGGAAAAAATTATTGAGCGTGATGACCCATGAAATCATGAATTCCATTGCGCCTATCAGTTCACTGGCGGAGACCTTAAAAGGAAGTATTCAGGAATCTATGGAAGCCCCTGAGCTCTATCCGTTGATTACAGAAGATTTATACGAGGGTATTGAAAGTATTAAAAAACGAAGTGACGGCTTGATGAAATTTGCCAAAACGTATCGAAGTTTAAATAAGATCACGCAGCTGAACCCGCATCTTACCAAAGTTGAAGAGCTCTTTCACAGCATCAACAGGCTGATGCTGCCTTCCCTGGAAGCAAAAGGGGTTTTGATAGCTTTTGAAATACATCCGTTGGAACTTGAACTGGAAATCGATGCCTACTTAATCGAACAGGTTTTGATTAACCTGATCTTAAATGCAGTTGACGCCTGTGTAAAAACAGCAACACCTACAATTAAGGTTTTGGCCAATCAGTCTGTAAACGGAAATACGATCATTAGGGTTACCGATAACGGAAGGGGAATCCCGGAAGAAATTATGGATACGGTATTCGTGCCTTTCTACAGCACCAAAAAAAATGGAAGCGGTATCGGTTTGAGCCTGTGCAAACAGATTATGCTATTGCACCGGGGAAAGGTTCAAATACAAAGTGTCGTGGGCAGAGGCACAACCATTAGTTTGGTATTTTAACCTGCTAACACCCTTAAGAATTGCTCCTAATTGAATAAAGTACGACCCAAGGGCCAACACACAGGCAGCCGATACGTTCCATGTGATGAGGTAGTCAATCCCCCAATTCATGTATTTCAATAAATCTTAATTCAAGACAAATCCTTAATTGGATAAAAATGAATACAAGTTGGATATATCTAAAGATAAACCTTGTTATTATGATCGGGCAAAAGCAATCAAATCTTTTAAATCCCCATTATCGGCTTTTTTTAGCGCTTTTATATACGTGTCACGTACTTCACTTTTATTGATCAAGTTATTACGCCCCCAAGTAAATTTTGGCTTTTTGAAAATATGCTTCATAACGATGTCAGCCATTAAACGGGAATGCCGACCATTACCATTGGTAAACAAATGAATGGCAACCATTTCGTGTTTAAAGCGTATTGCAATCTCTTCTTCGGAATATGTACTGTTTTCAATCCAAAACCTACAATCACCCAACAGTTGGCGAAGCCTTATAGGTACTTGGTGCCATGATATACCAATAGTCTTTTCACTTTGTCTGAACTGTCCTGCCCAAGCCCAAACATCGCTTAGCATCTTTTTGTGGACACCCATAATAAAATCTTCGGTGAGGATTTTATCGGTTTTAAACTTTCTTCTAATAAGATAATATTCAACAGCTTTTTGGATATTGAGTTGCTCAAATTCGTCCAGTTCTTCACGTGTGGTAATCGTTGGAATGAGCAGCCCTTCCATTTCTTCTTCGCTCAAAGGTGTCTGACCTGTGACGTAACCCATATCGTCTTTTAATCCCATAGGTAGCGTGGCATTTCTTCAACTATTTCTTTTGTCTTTTCATCAATAGCTTTTTGTAATCTTTTATCGGTGTTTTCTTGGTCTTCCAATGCCATCGTATTCGATGTTGCCCTGACGATTTCCAAAGCCAATGCTCTTGCTCTTTTTTCGATTGTCTTTTCAATGGAACCATCCACGGGAACAAAACCATAGACAAGTTTCATATTTAAAGCTTTCCCGGCTTCCTCTAAACTTTTTAAGGTAATAGAGCCTTCTTTTTCTCTTTTTTCATACCCTTCAACGGCTGGAGGTGTTACCCCTAAACGTTCGCCAAATTGCCTTAAAGACATTTTATAGGTTTTGCGAATAACATGTAACCAACCTTTGTCAGGTATGGTAATATTTAGCAAAGGTGTATAAACTTTTAGTTTATTGTCCAATTGTTCTATTATTAATCTATGTTTTGAATCTTTCATAAGATGAGTCTTATTTTTTAAATTTAAAAGGTTATATATAATATACAAATATATACTTATATATTTATAAAAATATTTAAAATATAAATTTATAGCTATATATTAAACTATTTAAAACAAACTTATAAGTTTATGAATTAAAAAACGAAATATATAAAAAATCCATATAATCTACCTTGCGGATACCGGTACAGGAGTCGATAAAGAAATAGAAAACAAGGTCTTTTTGCCTTTTTTTACCACCCGGAAAGATGGTGCGGGAATCGGCCTCACCCTTTCCAAAAATAGTAGAGGTTCACGGAGGGTATTTAAGCCTTGACCAAGTCAGGCACACACTACCTTTGTTATCTCCTTTCCTTTATAATTTCCAGTTTGTTAGCAAAAACACAAAAGACATATTCTTTTGCAATTTTGGATTGTTGCTCAGGTCTTTTTATTATGGCAATAAATAGTGCCCTGTCAGTGTCATTCATCATTTTAAAATGATAGCAGTTTTACGACGATTGCGTAAAATAATTATGATTACAGAAGTGTAGAGTGGATTTTAACTAAATTATTACCTCTTTTTGGTATCTTTGTCTTATGGATATGCAAGCACTTAAATTAGATCTTATCAATTGGTTAGTCAATCTTAAGGATGAAGCTGTTTTGAGCAAACTAAAATCGCTCAAAAATAGTACGCCCAACAAAGATTGGTACGATGACCTTTCCGAAGCATACCAACAGGATATTCAAAAGGGATTGGACGATATTGCCAATGGACGAGTAGTTCCCCATGAGCAGGTTATGGCTAAAGTTAAGTCTAAAATCAATCAGCTTAAAAATAGCTAATGTATCAAATCGTCTGGTCTATCCATGCTCAACATACGTATTTGGATATTATTGAGCAAATTTTTTCTAACTGGAACATTGATATCGTTGAACGTTTTGAGAATCAAACTTATGAGGTTATCGACACGCTCAGAACACAGCCCTTTTTAGGTAAAACTTCTGATTTTGAGGGGTTGCACAAATATGTTATAAATACGCGTGTATCATTGGTTTACAGGGTAAATTCCAATACCATAGAACTGGTTACTTTTATCTTCAACAAAAGCGACCATATTTTTTAATATCAAAATTTATGATGTCAAGTTTAGTTTATTGGATGGAAGTTGTTGACGATTTCGTGCAGGTTTTCCAATGACCATTTCAGGAGTATGTTCCATCACGCCCAACTTTCCATTTTTCTAAAAAGCTATCCTCGGTAAATCCTTCTTGGGGATTTTCTGTCGAATAGCTGAAAATGGGAAAGTTGCTTCCCGCCATTTTAAGGGTTTTATCATAAAAGAAGCCTTCTCTTGTTTTCCGGGTCAGCGGAAAAACAAGGCAGGGAAGTAAGGGGTTCTATGCCGCTACGATTTTTTTGTTCACTTAACTTTCCGTAACGTTCACACAAAAATGAACCGCCCAAGAATCCCTAATCCCCTTATGGAACCTCTCAAGGTTATACTAAGTTTTGCTCACAAATAAGGCTTCTACTTCCTTGTGAAAACCCAACAGGGTTTACCTGCGTCGCAGACACTCCTGATTTCTTCCCAAAAACCTTGACAGAACCCACTTCTTTTATGGGTGCTGTGCACGCAAGAAGGCAAACAAACACCCCTTAAAATGTAAATGCTCGCTATCCAAAGCGAGGTACACGGAACAGGGGAAATTAGTAACCTTTTAAATTTTTTAGTTATGAGTACTTTAAAAAATCAAGTGCAACTGATCGGAAATGTGGGGCAGGAACCACAGGTAACCGTTTTGGAAAACGGCAAAAAAGTAGCCCGGATCTCACTGGCCACCAATGAGAACTTTAAAAACTCCAAAGGAGAGAAGCAGACCAATACCGATTGGCACCAGCTCGTGGCCTGGGGAAAAGTGGCTTCCCTTATCGAGGAGTATGTGTTTACCGGTAAAGAAATCGCCGTACAGGGAAAACTCTCTTCCCGCTCCTATGAGGATAAAGAAGGCGTAAAACGTCATGTAACCGAAGTGGTCGTTTCAGAAATTTTATTCCTTGGAGGAAGTCCTAAGTAATCAAGACAAGAGCAGGCTCCCCCGGCCTGCTCTGTTTTTAACTATTTTTAAAATCGTATAGTTATGTTAAGCAAAGTAAGCGAAATACAGCTCACCTATAAAGACGTTTTTTTGACCAGTCACACCACTTGATATTTCATGTCCTCTAGGACACAGAGGATAAAGACTTTTTTACATTTGTCAGGTAAAAGATCCAACTCTTTAAGGATTTCTTTTTCGGATTTAAGAAATGCGGAAGTATGTTCCGTTGAATCATTCTCCTTGCTTAGAACAATCAATTCGATATCCTTATTCAGCATATCGGCTGTTTTTTGCTTTTTTGCTTGTTTGATCGAAGCATTTATAACCGATTTATATATATAACTTTTGAGGTCTGAGATGTGGTCGAGTCTTATCTTTTCCAAGAGGGCAAGAAAAACGTCTTGTACAATATCCTTTGCTTTATCAACATCATGTATGTACGAGTATGATTTTTTACATAAATCAATGTAATACAAATTAAAAAGGTTTTGGAGGTGTTTTTTATGTAAAGACAACAGGAATAATATTAATGAACGGTTATAAAAGCGGTTAAAAGTATAAATAATTAACAAATTATCTAAAATAACTTTTATGATTTATGAATTCTCCTTAGTCTGTATAGAGTATTGGATGTGGATAGAAATTATAATTCTTTTGATTGATTGCAAATACTATCTTTTAGGAGGGTTCTTGGCTTTTAGGCATTTAAGTTTTCAATGCATTAGAAATCCCGTACTTTGCTTAAATAGACTTTTATTCTTAAAGGTGTCGTGCCCTTTTACACCGTAACTATTTTTTTCGCTTGTAATGTAACTGCGTTAACCCAGTGTCGAATGTTTTTACAGTGATAAATTCAAGCAATTGTTCGGGCCTGCCGTCTTTGAACAATCGGGTTCCATTACCTAATAATACGGGGACAACTGAAATGATAAATGTATCGATCAAGTCATTTTTTAGAAGTTCATTTATTACTTCTGCACCTCCATCACAATAAATACCCTTCCCGTTCTCAGCTTTTAATTGTTGAACCAAATCGGTCAAGCTTCCTGTATAAAAGGTTGTCCTGCCTGCTTTTGGTTTTTGGGTCCGGGTAATAACATACACATCCCTTTGCCCATTGTCATAATGAGATGGACCAATTTCCTTAAGCACGTAATCATAGGTTTTTCTACCAACAATTAGGGTATCAATTGTATCAGTAAATTGCGTGTATCCGTAATCTTCACCTTCTTTTTCTACTAATTTTAAGAAATTGAGGTCGTCATTGGGTTTTGCGATATAGCCGTCTAAACTTGTGGCAATGAAAAGTGATATTTTACGCATTTATCCTAAATTTTAATGTGACTGCAAAATTAATGTATGCAAACTGTAGTGCCTTGTAAAAATACAATAATTTAAAGTTGCGATAGCTCATTTTTTATTTTGTGGGCGGTATTGGTCAGACTTGAGTGGTCTGGCAATCATGTTCTAGAACAAGGACTGAAAGACGGTAACAAATTGTCATTTGACTCGTCTAAATGGAACTAATATGTTTTTATATGCGAATGACCCTCCTTTTGATATCGACCATTTTTTATTTAAATGCTTTTGCCCAAAGCCCTACTATAGAACCATTTAAAAGGGACCGTTTATTAATTGTCAAAAAGAAACCTAAAAAGGGGTTTTATCACGACTATATTATATTTGTCCCAAAGGGGACGCCTATGGACAAAGAAACATTCCTGCTGGTGGAACCAAACAACACTGGTAGGGCTTCGGACAGTATTACGGTCCACAGAGATCATGCAATTGATTTGGCATCGGTAAGTTCTGTAGGAAATAATGCCGCCACGATGCTAAAAATACCCTTGCTTGTCCCGGTTTTTCCGAGGCCGGCATCCAGGGAATTAATATATACCCATGCTTTGGACAGGGATGTTATCTTGGAAAAATCAGTTGAGCTAAAGCGCCTAGACTTACAATTACTGGCCATGGTAGACGATGGGAAAAGGGTATTGGACTCTATGGGGATTAAAGTTGACTCAAAAATTTTCATGAATGGTTTTTCAGCCTCGGCTACGTTTACAAATCGGTTTTCTTTTATTCATCCGGAGCTTATAAAAGCACTGGCCATTGGGGGATTTAATGGAGAACTTATGCTTCCTCAAAATAAAATCAATGGGGTCTCATTAAATTATCCCATTGGGATAAATGATTTTACGGAGCTGTTCGGGAAAGAATTTGCTATTCATGCCTATCAAAAGATTCCTCAGTTCATTTATATGGGGGAGTTAGATCAAAATGATGCTGTACAATTTACTGATGCCTACAGTGATGATGAACGCCAGGCAATTAACCACAATATTGGGGCAAAGGTACAGGAGCGGTATCTGCAATGTCAGGAACTTTATCGGGAAAAGAGGATCTTCCCAATTTTCAAAACCTATAAGGACGTAGGTCATTGGACTGCCCCGGCGATGAATTTTGAGGTCATAAAATTCTTTTTTAGTCAAATGCAGGAAAAATAAAAAATCAATGCAATCCATAGCCCATTCCTTGGCCCATATCCAAATCCCGCATTGATTCCCATGCTAAACGCAAAAACCCATTCTCCGCCCCAGAACTCATTATACCCCATACCCCGCCCAATGCCGATTCCACACTTTTACATCCTTAAAAGCCGCATCCGTTAATAGCAATTCCCAATCATTTAAATAGTTTCTCTATACCTGTTTATTACCCTCAAAACTCTCCTTCAGCCAAAATCACTTTCGTTTCCAATACGCATATTCCTGTCCCTTTTAGGGAGGGCTACATTATTAGCACCCTTTTTCCCAAATCTTTCCATGGCTAATACTATTTTGCATGGTGTTAGAGATTTCCATATAAATATTTCTCTACTTCAGCTACGGTATACGGATGTATTAATTCGACCCTTAGGTCATTTGAAAAAAGTTATGCAAACTGCTAAATAGCAGTAAATTATAATTCATTATTTTTATGCTTGTGCAGTGTGCAAAAATACTTGTTTGTCCAATGGTAAAATGAATAACTAAAGAAGAATGCCTATAGCTATTTACCGCAAGGGTTTGTCAATTTAATAAAGCGGGGCGGGTTGAATGCCTGCATTATAAAAACCATGGAAATGTCTATGAGGAGATTGGCAGAAAACGGATGGATATTGCCATGATTGGAAAATATGTTTAATATCTACCTGATTATTGTTTTAGACCCAAGCAGGGTTTGCTGCGGGGATGTTCGAATCAGCTTGAAGGCTTCCTTAACAAATACATCCATATGACCCTTGATTTCCTGAAGTTAAAGGTACTTGCCAAAATAGCCATTATACATATGATGGACAAGGTGTATAAATAGCTCATGCCAAACACAAAAATGCTTAAAATGAAAACGCTGAACATTTCTGAAACTGCCAAGGCGTAACTAATGTACATGGCCCCAAAGAAATAACCCGGTTCTCTTTCAAAACTATACCCGCATTGGTCACATTGTTTTTTCATCTTTGGCATTTGAAAAAGTATGGGATTGCCTTTTGTTAAGAAAACGGAACTGCTTTTACAATTGGGACATTTTTCTTTTAAGATGTTTAACATTGTATCCATTTTAAATTATTTAGATGCTGGCAAAGGTCAGTATTTAATATAGTTAATTTGTTGTTCTATTGGAGTTATAATTTGTACTTTTAAGACATTATATTAGGTGTAAGGTTTGATGCGGGATATTAAAATATTACAACTCAGGGATTTTGATCGACAAGAAATTAAAGGGCATTTTTATGTGAATCTCCTTGAAGATCATTTAGTACAGCATGATCGTGAAATCAGGGGTTTGCATAAACACGATTTCTTTTTGGTAGTGATTTTTACCTCAGGGTCGGGTTTTCATGAAATAGATTTTAATACCTATGAGGTAAAACCGGGAAGTATTTTTATGCTCAGACCTGGACAAACCCACTATTGGGAACTTTCAAAAAATAGCAGGGGGTATATTTTCTTTCATGATCAGTACTTCTATGAATCTCCTTATTTAAAACGCTCTGTTTATGACTTTCCTTTTTATGGCTCCATTCACAATCCTCCTTTTTTATATTTAGATGTTGAATTGCTGTCCGGAACCGTTGTGAAATTTAAAGAGCTGCTTTCCATTTATAAAGAGGCTGCATATATGAGAAACAGGAGGTTACAAAGCTTGACGGATTTGATATATAGTGAAATCTCTGAAATGTATTTATTACAGGAAAATGTTGAAAAAGTAAAATCAAATGTATACTTAAAGCAATTCAGGGCCTTTGAAGGGCTGTTGGAGGAATTCTACAGGGTTAACAGATATCCGTCTTATTATGCGGAAAAGATGCACATCACTCCAAAGCACCTCAATCGAATCGTGAAGACTACTATTGGTAAGAGCGCTACCGAATTAATTAATGAGAGGGTATTATTAGAGGCCAAGAGGATGATCGTGTCCGCTGTTGGGTCATTGTCAGAGATAGCTTATAGTTTGGGTTTTGAGGATTATGCTTATTTTTCAAGGTGGTTTAAATTAAGAACCGGAAAGGAACCGTCAAAAATGATAAAAGGCTGATCGTGTTGTCAGAGAATAAAACGTCTCAGGACATACCATTTATGTCTGCTATTTTCCTAAAACCGGGAATGGAAAGGATGCAGGCGATTTGGGATAAATTAATGATTGAGTATTATTCATTCCAATCCAAAGGCATCTTTGGAAATGCCCCCTGGGGTCGGTTGTTGACGGCGAAACAATATTTTACTGGCTAAATATACTTTAAAACTAATTATTTGCTACTTTAGTATAGTGACAGTATACGCTATAACCTTATAAAATCAAATTATGGCAGTTATAAACCCTCACATTAACTTCAATGGAAATGCCGAGGAAGCATTCAATTTTTACAAATCGGTCTTTGGTGGAGATTTTGTAAAAATTGTGCGTTTTAAAGAAATATCAGATCCTGAACATCCAATAGCGGAAAAGGATTTAAACAAGCTAATGCATATCGCACTGCCTATTGGCAAAAACTTTTTAATAGCCAATGACGTTCCGGAAAGCATGGGACGGGTTAATGAAAAGGAAAACAGGTCTAAGATATCTGTTGCTGCCGATAGCCGAGAAGAGGCCAAGAGGTTATTTAATGGGTTGTCAGCGGGGGGCGATGTTGAAGTGCTTAATGAGGGCAGTAATATGAACTCGTTTTTTGGAATGTTCAGGGACAAGTTCGGTATTGAATGGATAGTGAGCTTTGACGCTATATAAAATCGACAAGGAAATTTCAAAAACAGAAAATCCGGTTTGAAAACCGATTATGTGATACTGAAAGGGAGCTTGTGGAAAAGAAAAATTAGTAATAATAAAAAGCCATACAACAGAGACTTTGACACGTTGTAAGTGGACAATCAAAAAACAAATACGATGGCGGATAATAGAAACAAAGCGGAAAAATCAACTTCTCCTATTGATACGACCATACCAAAAGTAACAGGTGTTGGAGGAATATTCTTTTGTTCCGAATATCCGGACAAAACGAAAAAATGGTACGTTAAAAATCTGGGAATTGAAATCAATGATTGGGGTTCATCGAGTTTTGAGTCCAGAAACCTTCACAATCCTGATACGATAAATTCGCTCCAATGGAAACCTTTTAAAAACGGCGATAAATATTTTTCACCTTCAAAAAAGGACTTTATGATTAACTATCGGGTTCAAAACATCGAAGGGCTTTTGTGCAAGCTAAAAGAAAATGGGGTAACCATACTTGATAATATAACGGCTTATGACGGGATTGGGAAATTTGCCCATATCATGGATTTGGATAACAACAAAATAGAATTATGGGAACCCGAAAATTAAGAGAACAGGGTTCCGATAAAGCATGTGTTTAATGACCTTTTACATTTTAGTAATTATCTTTATTGCTACACTAGTCCGTTCCACCTTTGGTTTCGGGGAATCTTTGATTGCTGTTCCATTGCTTGTTCTTTTAATGCCTATCGAAATTGCCGTTCCGCTTTCTGTACTAATTTCGATTTTAATTGCAGCATTTGTAGTGGTGCAGGACCGAAAACAAATACATTTTAACAGTGCAAAATGGTTGATAATTTTTGCAGCTATGGGAATTCCGATTGGATTATTACTGCTGGTTTACGGAAATGAAAACCTGATAAAATTAATTTTAGGATTCCTTATCATTTTATACTCAATTTATTCCTTGTTTTCTAAGGACCGTTTTAAATTAAAAACTGATAATAAATTTTGGTTGTTTTTCTGTGGGTTTTTTTCAGGCGTATTTGGGGGAGCATACGGCCTAAATGGGCCTCCACTTGTCATATATGGAAATATGCGTAATTGGACAGCTAAAAATTTTAGGGCTACTTTGCAGGCTTATTTTTTGCCTGCAAGCACTATAGGAATGTTTGGCTATTGGTACAAAGGGCTTTGGGTTTCGACAGTCACATACTATTTTTTGATTTCTATTCCGGTCATCGTTCCTGCCATTCTCCTGGGAAGATATTTTAACCGCCGATTAAAGGATGGTACGTTTTTAAGATATGTTTATTGTGGTTTAATTGCCGTGGGCATTGTATTATTAGGGCACTCGTTAAGAAGGTAACGGAATTGAAGAATAAAAAAGGAAGCTTAAAATGCCCATATAATTTAATTTCTTTATCTTTAGGAGAGATTTCCCTCTCCCCTGCACTACACTATAACGTACCATTACTTAATATAAAAACCAATGAAAAAAATAACCATGGTATTTTTGTGCATATCTACTTTTCTTGGATGTGTACAAAATAAAACGGAGGAAAAACAAACAGCAAGTTCTTCATCCACTGAAAACGGAGGAAGCCATTACGAACAATTAGCGAGCCTGCCTTTTGAAAGCGGGTATCCGACCGAAGAGAACAGTTCTAAAATTTTAGCCGATGAATTGTACTTTCAGCGGGCCACACAAGTATATTTATGGGCCCTGCCGGCGGTAAATATGTATGCCATGAAAGAAGGTTTGGGAAAAACCTTTGGCGAAGGCTACAATGTAATATCGGTTTTTGAAAAACGCTTAAAGCCCAATACGGTTATTACCACACCAAACTCAGACGTTATTTATGCACTGGGTTTTGCCGATTTAAGTAAGACCGGACCATTGGTGCTCGACGTACCACCCATGCTCCAGGGATTATTAGATGACTATTGGCACAGGCCTTTACAAGGCCCCAAAAGGCCCGACGGCACCCATTTCTTGGGCGACATCGGCTTCCCCGGGCCCGATAAGGGAAAAGGGGGCAAATATATAGTTGTTCCCGAGGGGTATAAAGGAAAAGTCCCCAATGGCTATTTTGTATATACCAGTAAGACCAATGGTGTTTTTATTTTTCAAAGAGGCTTTTTTAAGTCGGTGGATAATTTAGAACCCGGGATAAAAGGCGTAGAAGGGATAAAGGTTTACCCGCTGGAAGGTGAGGCAAAACCTATGGATTTCCAACATGCTTCAGATATCGACTCATATGCATTATTTTCTCATGATGCCAGTTATTTTGAAATGCTGGACCGCTTTATCCAAAGTGACAAGGTAGACGATGTAGATCCCTATATGCATGGAATGCTTGCAGCTATTGGTATAAAAAAAGGCAAAAAGTTTAGCCCATCGGCCCATGAAAAAGAACTGTTGGACAAAGCGGCCGAAACGGCCTGGCGTATGGCCAAGAATATTTCGGCAAATTTTGATGAAGAAAAAGATGGAATTTGGTGGAAAGACAGAAAATGGGTCGCCCACGCACATACCAAGATAGACGACTTTATGCACACCTTGCTCGATGAAGAGTTCAGGGACCGGGAAACAGGCCATGTAGATGTAAACGCCAAAGCACATATGTATGTTAACCATTATTCCATTAGTACCGGAATGATGTCGTCTATTGTCGGGCTTGGGGCCAAATACGGAAATGCCTATAAAGACAGCGACGGAAATTATTTAATGGGGGAGAACACCTACAAAATAACCTTTCCGCCCAATCCGCCCGCCAAGCTATTTTGGTCATTGACACTTTATGATGCTGCAACGGCCTCGGGAGTGGATGCAGAAGGGCAGGAATACCCATCATTAAACTCCATGAACGATTTGGTTAAAAACGATGATGGTTCCTTTACTTTTTGGGTGGGCCCGAAAAAACCCGATGGAAATGTAAACTGGCTTAAAACCGTTCCCGGAAAAGGCTGGTTTAGCTTGTTCCGATTTTATGGGCCCGACCAAGCATTCTTCGACCGTGAATACAAGGTGGGGGATTTTGAAAAAGTGGAATAGATTTTTATGAAAGACCGCGGGCTTTTCACCATAGGCGAGTGTTTATAATAAGGGTTATTTTTTATATAAGGCATTAAATTTTAAATACATAAAATATGAAAAAAAGAGGTATTATTCTTTCCATATGCTTGGCAATTATTTTAATTGCCTGCAAAGACCAGAAAAAGGAAACAGACAAAGAAAAGACCGCAACAACAGAAGCAGCGGCAAAAGATGCTACAGTGAGTGTGACTAAAGATAATTTTGCCTATGCTATGGCAGATTTGGCCATGCAAAAGGAATTTGTACAGGGGGCGGATAACACTTGGAATCATCACCGCAGACCGATGCCTTTAGATGAGCAACCGGCCCCATTAATGAATAGGGATACCGATTATTCCTTTGCCATTCTCGATGGAGGGGGCGATGTGGCTATTACCCTTCCCGAAAACGATGGTCGATACATGTCTCTGCATGTTGTAAACCATGATCATGTTACGGTAGACGTTTTATATGGCCCTGGCAGGTATGTAATTCCAAAATCTAAAACAACCGATTTCTTTTGGGCTAATGTGCGCATGCAGGTAAATCCAAAAAGTGAAGAGGATATTAAAAAAGTTAATGGGTACCAGGATCAATTAAAAGTTGAACATTTAAATGGTTATAAGCCCAAATCTTTTAAGGTAACCAACTGGAACATGGACGAGTTTAAAAAAGTGCTAGACCATTATGTAGAGATAGCCGGAAAAGAAGGGGTTCGTGGTACTATGGGAACAATAGACAACCCTGTATCCCTAGAAGCCAGAAATCGAGGAGTATCTATTGCTACAGGACTTCTACCAGACAAAGATGCGGTATATCTTACAGAAAAGTATGAGCTTAAAGATGGCGAGACACATAAGGTTACATATCAAATACCTGAAATGAGAGATCCAAAGCTCGGCTTCTATTCCATTACCATATATGGAGATGATCAATATTTAAAAACAGATGAAGGTTCTAACATTAGTAATTCGGAAATTAAATTAAACCCCGATGGTAAAAGCTTTGATATTTACTATGTTCCTAAAGATAAATTTGACGATGTCAAGCAAAACAATAAGCTTTTAATGCCAACACAGCCGTTTTGGATCTGCTTTAGGATATATATGCCTTCTGATGGCGTAGTAAACGGGAATTATAAATTGCCTGAAATTAAGTAAAGATTATACTATAGCAATGCAATGAACTTGAACTATTGCTTTAAAAAACACCCTTGTACTTTTAATAAATTTGTTCTTACAGGGGTGTTTTTATGTATCACTTTAACAATAAATGCTCAATCCGAAACAGCCAATAAACAGGAAATGTCCGTTGAAGAGTTGAGCAAACAAAGGCAAGACCCTGTAGCGGGCATCAAAAGCATTTACTTTCAGGATGTAATTTTATCAATTGGCGAGGGTACTGCCCATTCGTTTTCCATACAGCCGGTCTTCCCCATCAGGATAGCCGAAAACTTAAAAATTATATCATATACCATTATCCCCATCCAATATGTCCCCCCTCTTGCTCCGGGACTGGGATCTAGTTTTGGTTTGGGCAATATTTTAATAAATGGCTATTTTTCGTCTATACAAAAAAAGGGAAAGTTTAGTTGGGGCGTTGGTCCATCCATTCAGTTGCCGACCCGAACCAACGAAAGCCTAGGGAGTAACCGCGTAAGCATAGGGCCATCTGCACTTGTGTATTATGCAGGCGATAAATTTTCCGGCGGGGCAGTTGTACAGAATTATTGGTCTTTGGGAGGTACGGGCATTAATAAGGTAAACTTGTTTAGCTGCCAGTATATAGCATATTACAATCTACCTGAGGGATGGTTTTTAGAGAGCAATACAACAGCTCAGGCAAATTGGTTGGCAGACCAAGGGCAAGAATGGTTTATTCCTGTTGGTGGCGGGGGAGGAAAGACCTTTAAAATTGGCGATGGAAAGCTTTTTTATTGTGCTACGGCACAATTTTTCTATAATGCCGTTAAACCTGATATTGTTGGAGATTGGGAGGCAGTATTACAATTTCAGATTATTTTTTAATGCCATAACAAAAGGGAGTTTTATTTAGTTAAGCTTTTCAATTAATGCTACAAACTATATCTTTATGTTATATAAAATTCCATGGAGCATAATATTCCCAAAAAGTTTAAAACCAACCTAATTAGCTATAGCAATTATTTTTGTGTTATGGCCATCTATTTTTTGGTATTGTTGTTACTAACAAGGGTCCTTGAAATTATACTATATCAAAATAACCATTCTTTGCCGGTTAACTTTTTTGTTTTAATAAAGAGCTCTTGGAAAATAGATTTGATATTTTGGATGCGAAACATCATTATATTTTATACAGCATTTGTCATAGTTTCATTTTTTTCTTTTAAACTATCCAAATTATTGTTCAAGACAATGATGGTTATGTTTCTTCTTTTAGAGCTCTTGTTTATTTTTTATTATAAATCCACGCTCGTATTATTGGGGGCAGATATATTTAGTTATTCATTTAATGATATTTTCCAAACGGTTGCTTCATCGGGAGGCATTGTACTCATGGCCATTATTTCCTTATTAATATACGGTTTGGGGATAGTTACAACTTTAAATTTTTTCAGTAGAAAAGTGAGATTGCATTTAAATGCTTTTCCATTATTTTCCATCCTTATAGGTTTAACATTTATAGGCAATATGATAGCTTTAAAAGGTAATCATTTAGATTTTGCTAATAATATCATTACCAATAAAACACTGCATTTTATAAAATCAACCTATCATTATTATTATCCCTATAATAATGAAACGGATATCTATGCCGAGGCTTATTTAAAAAATCCATTTTCTAGTAAAGCGTTTCGGAAATTCGAATATTCGCAAGTTTCGAATTTTCCATTTCTTCATAAAAGTATAGACGAAGATGTGCTTTCTCCTTTTTTTAGTACAAAAAAAAATAAACCGGATATAGTTTTTATAATCGTTGAGGGTTTGGGAAGGGCTTTTTCTGGAGAAAATGCATATTTAGGCAGTTTCACGCCTTTTTTGGATTCTTTGGCACATAATAGCCTGTATTGGAATAATTTTTTAAGCAATACCGGTCGTACTTTTGGTGTTCTTCCGTCACTTTTTGGATCGCTCCCATTTGCAAAAAACGGCTATTTGGACATGGGAGAAAACATGCCCCAACACCTATCCCTAATCAATTTATTAAAAAACCATGGCTACCATACCAGTTTTTATTATGGAGGAAATGCATCTTTTGATCAGATGGACGTCTTTTTGGAAAAAAATAAAATCGATGCCGTTTTTGATGAGAGCACATTTCCAAAAACATATAAAAAACTGCCAAGTACAAACAACTTTAGCTGGGGTTATGGAGATAAAGAACTATATCAATATTATTTTGAAACAAAAAGGGAAAAGAGTACACGGCCACGTCTGGATATAATCCTTACCATATCAACGCATTCTCCTTTTAAAATCAACAATGCATCTCAATACACAAACCTGTTTGAAAAACATTTAAGCAGCCTCGAACTTTCCACAAAAGAGAAAAACGGTTATAGGAATTATACCGATCAATATACAACTATTCTATATGCCGATACTTCCATAAAACAGTTTTTTGAAAGTTATGAGAAAACGGCCAATTTTGAAAATACAATTTTTGTTATAACCGGTGATCATCGCTTGCCTGAAATACCCATGCAAAATAAAATAGACCGGTACCATGTGCCACTTATAATATATTCCCCTATGTTGAATAAAAGTTCGGCGATTTCTTCAATTTCTTCACATTTTGATGTGGCCCCCAGTATGATTAATTTCTTGTCCCATAATTACCAAATAAAAAAACCAAGGGTGAACAGTTGGTTGGGTTATGGATTGGATACTTTAAAAAGTTTTAGAAATCAACATCAAATCCCACTGATGCAAACAAAGGTCGATTTTGTTGATTATTTGGTAGGGACCTATCATTTAAACAATAATACTTTGTATAAAATGAATGGTCATATGGAAGAATATATTATTGAAAACGACACCCTAAAAACTCAAATAAAAGTAATGTTCGATAATTTTAAGAGAAAGAATGCTGAAATATCAATCAACAAACCAATACTCCCAGATTCTATCATTGTTAAATACCTTCCTTAAATTGCTCTTGAACACAGTATGTATGTAAAGTTTTGCAATTGATGAAAATATTTTTTTTAAAAACACGACTTATTCTAAGCTATTAAATGTATCGGTATAATTACCGGTAATAGTAATGTTGCCATTTTTTATTACGTTACCATATACGGTAATGGAAGAATCATTGCCTAAAAATTCTAATGTAGCGCCATTGTTTAAAATCATATTTCCATATATAACTAAACTGCCTTCAATTTGCAGTATTCCTTTGTTGTTTACAATTAAAGCATTGTATGGGGCTTCTGAGGTTCCTTGTGCTAAGGTTCCTTTTATTAAAAAAGTTCCTTCACTATTTATGTTAATCCCCTTATTAACAGCTAGTGCGCCACAGAAAATTAAATGAGCTTTGGAGTTTACATTAATTCCCATCAAACTAGCAGAACCACTATATGCTTCATCTGAATTAGAGTTTACGTTTAACCAATACCCCCCTTTAAATACAGGATAGTCAGTACAAACAATACCACTGCTCGAATCTGTTTCGGCCACTGCTTTAAGAATTTTTAAACCGCCTTTTCCATCAGCTACAAAAATATAATCATTAGCACTTTTTACATAGTTTGCCGACCCTTCGAGATTTAACGTTCCAATGGTAGTTAAGTCGCTAATATTGTCGTTGATAGTATAGACCGAAACGCCACCGGCACCACTTGCTGCAAATATGTGCTTATCTTCAACAGAGACCGCATTTGTAACCAAATCATTTGGGTCGATATTTTCCTTGGGATCGACTTCAGAAATTTTAATCGTAGTAATTTTAGAGCCATTATTTATATTGTATATGCCTATACCTTTTGAGCCTTCGGCCACTAAAACATTATTGTCAAAAAAATCTATAGTCCGTTTTGCTTCTGCAATATCTTTACTTGTTGCAAAACTGTTGGTTTTGTTTAGGTTGCCTGCGTTGTATATATGAATTCCTTCTGTTCCGCTTAGCACAACAATTTTATTATTATAATTTCCTACAGCTCTTAAATCGGGCAAAGAAACATCATTGTCTAATTGTTGAGTTCCAAGGTTGTATTTTGCCAAGACCCCGTTGTCTCCAGAGACACCAAATATGCCATTGGTATTGGCAATTACATCGGTGGCAACATAACCAGGCATATCCATTAGACTTAGGTTTTCAGTTGGAAGGCCATCATTTAGCAACATTTTTATTAAAAATGCCGGATTTGTACCATCATTGGCTATAGAAGGATTTGCACCGGCTATATATAAGGCGTTTTGGTAATAATCAATTGAACTTATATCGGTATTTGGGAAGATGGCCTGTAGTATAACCGATGGATTAAGGGGGTTAGAAATGTCTATTACATCAATGGCACCTAAATAGGTGTCGCCTTCTACATTATAAGAAACATATGCATATGTTTCGTTAATTTCTACATGTGTTGCCCTTAAAGTGGTTCCTTTGTAAACAGGTGCAGAAACCTCGGCAATTTGTACTAGGGGAAAGTCATTAGCCTTTAAATTTTCGCCAGGAACGTTATTTGAGCTCTTTTCTGAAGATTCTTCTGGGTTTTTTTCTGGAGCACCTTTAATACTGATTACGCCTATGTGTTCTAATTTAACACGCTCGGAAAGATTGTTATCAGTTAAGATAACATTACTTTCTCCCGGTTCTTGGATATCGGAATTGTCGTCATTAGACTGACATGCAACTAGTAAAACGAGGAAGGTGAGCATGCCAATATTCTTTGCTTTTTTCATTGAGGCCTTTTTTAATTTTTTTTTGCATAAAACAGTATGAACAAAGAGTAACATAATCTATTTAAATATCTCTTATACATACCACAGATTAAATCTTAAATTAAGGTATGAAAAAAAAACGTAAAAATAAAATTGGGTCTTTCCTTGGAAGGATTACGGAAGATTGCTTTCAAGCACTTGAAAAACAAATATCTTGAGGATTTATGGAAGCTAGGCCTTTTGAAATTATTCATGGATATAATCTTTTAATATATTACTAATCATTGGCTTGTAGAACCTCCAAAAAAATTCCTTCTGGCTTTCTAAATTTTCCGAATCGTAAAAAGTACTTTGAAAGATTTCTATTCCTTTAAAATAAGAGGTGTTCAATGATATCTTATTATCACAAAAATCACCAGACAAGTAAGTAAACTTATAAGAGCCCGATTTGTTGGTTGTTACGGCAGGAAAACTGTTTGGAATATTATTCTTTTTCAAAATCATATTCCCTTTTTTAGTAACATCCAAATGGTAAACGGCATTGGATTCATTATAATTGGAATCTATTTTTATAATGTCAAACCAAAAAGTATAATTTATCTTTTCGGGTACCGCGTACATGGATTGAGCTTTGCTGTTACTTACAATAAAAGGATGTGCCGTCTTTAGCTCCTTTTCCATTTCGAGGACTACTACTTGTGCCCCTTTTACCAAAACAATCCCTTCCTTTTGAAAAGACCATGTTGCATTGTTTGATTTTTCATAATTATTTACAACCCACGTAGGGAGCTCTTTATTTACTTTTTTGTTCAAACTTTTATAATATCTTCCCGACCAACCGGTCCATTGTATATGAAATAAACTTTCGAATTTCTCCCTGTTTTCCATATCGGTAGGGTCTCCCAATATATTAAATTCTGTAATTATTGGTTTCTTTTTTTGCTTCATTAATTGTAAAAACTCAATGTCTTGATCGCTCAAGCCGCCATATAAAATCCCATAAGGCTTTTTTTCTTTATACCAATCCATATTGTATAGCCCATAAGCATCTGTATAATATACGGCATCACAATCAAGGCTTAACTGCTCAAGCTGTTCAAAAGAAAACCTTTCCAACCCCTTAACTTTATATTTATTTTCATTGAGAGGGAAAAAACCAAAATAATCCCGATCTGATTTATACAGCTCTTTAGAGGTTTTAGAAAATTTATTGTGATTCAAAACCCAGGATAGGGAAAGATGTTCTTGCGTGCCTTTATTGACTACGGTTTTGTCTATAATTGCAATGACCAGTTTTTGTTTGGGGCTGCACAACCAGGCAACCCACATAAACAGAGGGATACATAAAATACTTATTGCAATACCAAGTATAACGTTCTTCTTCACTTTTAAAATCTTTTAATATACCCTACTCCTATAGAGTATTGATTTCCTTTGGTGTCTGTTGCGTATTCAATATTCTCGTACGTTGCTTGTGCAAATATTACATGGGTTTTCTTGATGAGTTTTCTATAGCCCAGTGAAAAATTAATAGACTTGAGTTGGGCATTGCTATTTAACAATACATTATTGGTAGCATCATCGGGAGAAAAACCTGTTCCTGCTTTCACACTGAAATAATCATCGGCTCCAGCAAAATAGTACCGTGCCGTTAATGCATAAGAATTGGACACGCCACTATCTGAAGGCGTTAGGTATGTTCTGAAATTAAACCAATAATTTTTGTAATATTTTCCAATCCCCAATGTATATACCCATGTCTGGTCTGAAAATATTAGGAGCCTAAAACCTGCGTCAGCTTCAAAGGCTGCTGGGAGATTGGCATATAAGGAAAAACCTGTCCTGTATTCTGGAAAAATTCCTTTATCGCTGGAAATTCCTCCATTCAAATACGCATAAAAGGTGTTGGATATTCTTGGATATAAATCTAATTCAAATTGGGTGCTTCCCGTACCAAACCGATTGGCATAGTTAACACGACTTATTATGGAACCATATTTTGTTTGCCTTGAATAATCAATGCTGGCTAAATGCCAAGGTTTGTCGAAACGTTCGTCAAAATATACAAACTCATACGAAATGCCTATTTCGTTTTTAGCCGATTCCATGCGCACATTTTGCATTAACGATCGGGCCTTGGTGGATTTTGGGTTGTTTTTTAGTACAATATTAAGCGTATTATTGGCCTCTTGGTATTTTTTTAAATCCATTAAAATCTTGGACTTGAGAATCAGCAGTTCTTCGGAATTTGGGTTGTACTCCAAGGCGGTGTTCACAATTTGCAGGGCTCTTATGGAATCATCGTTCCAATACTCTAAACTTGCATAAGCAATTGCGGCATCAGTATAGCTTTTGTTGTTTTCGAAAACGCTACTTAAAGTAGCCCGTGCCTTATCCGTTTGGTCTGTCCATGTGTATAACCTTCCTAAGAAGATACTTAAATCTGCATAATCAGGGGCTTTTTTGGTAGCGATTTTCATCAACCTGATGGCTTCAGTATAATCATTATTGTCAAAAGCTTCTGTACGTGCCCGTACAAAAAGTTCGTCGCTGGTTAGTGCCTCTTCTTGTGCCGAAGAAACAAAAATCGTCAACAAACAAATTAACAAACATCCAGTCTTTTTCAGGCTACTAAAGTTTACCGATGGATTCCTTATCATCATAAAATGAATCATTTTAAATATCTTAATTATTAGGTTATCTATTTTGCCGCATTTCTTAAGCCCGTCCTGTTCATAATACCCCATGATTTTCTTCCTCGAAATAAATCGATATTCCCTTTCAAGCATGCCCAAAGTATAAAGGGATGGTATAAAACAGGCTCTAAACACGCCGTAATTATTAATTTATATATGTAATTGGTTTTTTTGTATTGCTGAAATGAATATTCTTCAAACAATAAGGCCGTAACCGAATATAAAATGCCAAAGCAGTAGGAAACCAAAAAGAAACTTAAAGCAAAAAGCCATTCTATTTGACCTAGGCATAGTAAAACGATAAAAAAAATAATTCCTATAAATTCTATTAATGGTGCCAGCCATTCAAAAAACAACCAATAAGGAGTGCTCAGCATTCCTAGAACCTTGTATTCGGGGTTAAAAATCATAGCTTTATGAAGCCAGAGTGTCTCTGCCGTTCCCCTTGTCCACCTGTTGCGTTGCCGGTGCAGGACTTTCCAGTCTTGTGGAACTTCTGTCCAACATAATGGGTCTGGTATAAACCCAACGGTATATGCTTCATTTCGGGCTCTCATCATTTTTCGCATGCGTACCAAAAGCTCCATATCTTCGCCAACGGTATTGGTGTTATAACCGCCGGCTTCCATAACCGTATTTTTGTCAAACATTCCAAAAGCCCCGGAAATAAGCAGCAATCCATCCATTCGGGACCAAGCCATTCTTCCCATTAAAAATGCCCTAAAATATTCTATGACCTGTGCTCTTGCCACAAATTTATTGGGCAACTTTACTTCTATAACCTTTCCATCTTCAATAATACATGAGTTGGCAATGCGTATAACCCCTCCAGAAGCTATGACTTTCTTTTTATTATTTAAAAATGGTTTTATCAACTTTAAAAGTGCGTCACTTTCCAAAACACAATCAACATCGATACTACATATAATTCCGTGTTTACATACATTTATACCGGTATTGAGCGCATCGGCCTTGCCCCCGTTTTCTTTATCGATTATTTTTAAATTTTTAAAAGACTTGCTCTTGGACTTGTATACTTTTTTTATTTCCTTGGTCGGAATGAAATTATAATGCAATGCATCGTCTTCTACTAAATGAAAGCTTTTAATGAGCCTGTTTAAAGTTTCATCTTTACTGCCGTCGTTAATAATAACAATTTCATAGGAAGGATAATTAATGGTCAGCAACGACCTGATATTTTCTACAATGTTTGCTTCTTCATTAAAGGCTGGTGCCAGTATTGAAATAGATGGTAAGCTTGTGGATTGTAACAAGGCCACTTCGTCTTTTAAATTGTACTTTCTTTTATAATCCCGAATTTCGAAAAAAGAAAATATCGCCGAAAAAATATATCCCGAACATATTATTATCCCATAAACTAAAAATAGCCAACTAAGTATTTCCGATATTTGGTTTAAATTTATAATAGCTCCTTGGTTTTATATATTAGTTAATCATGAAATTCTTTTCGACTTGTAAATAGGTAAGCTCTGTCCTCTTGTCCTGATTGCTTATAAGGGACTTCAGTTCTTTTAACTGATCAATTCTTCCCAATGCCTGAATTGCTTTTATTATTTCGCTTTTAACAACCTCTTCTTCATCTTTAAAACTTGGAATTACCTTCTCCAATAAAGCTTCATAATGAAGTTTATACAGGGCACGGATTGTTTCTTTTCGTACATGTGGATTCTCATGGTATAAAAAAGGAATTATCTTGGGAATATTTTCGAATTGATTAAATTGTTGGATCATTTTAATTGAAAAAATGCGGATTGTAATTAAATGATGGTCTAACCATATGGAAAAGTCTGGAGTTTCCCCTGTGTAAGCATATTTAATACTATCTTCAATGTAAACAAGCTCCCATAGGGTTAATTCAGTTTTTAAATTTTTAAAGAATGACAAGGGATTGTTGGTGGCAGTTTTTAAAAAATAATAAATAGCCTGTTCCCTAACTTCTTCATGCTTTGCATTTAAATAGGGCGATACTAATCTTGGTTCTTTGACTAACAGTTCTGATAAGACATATATTGCCCGCGCCTTAGCATACCAACTCCCTTTTTTTAATATGTTGAACACAAATTGATCGAGTTCCAGTTCTTGGAACACTTTTTTTATTAAAACGGACGATTCTCCCTTAAAGTTTTCATTATATATTAAAATCTGCCGAAGGGTTATTTTTTTCTTTAAGGGGGTATTTAAATGTTTGGATTTAAAGGTTTCGATTTCATTTTTAATATCAAAATCATCGTTAAACATATAATTATTTAAAAATTCATCTGCATTTTCTTGATACGAAATTTTGTGCCTTTCCCGTTGGTTTTTATAAATACGAAGATAGACAAGGGAACAGATAACCATAATTATAAATACTAGAAATAGGACTATAAAGAGTGCATTTAACTTTAGTATCCATGGCCAATCGTTTACTATATGTTCGAGTGAATTCAAAAAAATCAATTGTTTTCTATAGTTCTTTTCACCCTTAATGATAATTCATTGGGGCTGAATGGTTTTGTAATAAAATCATTGACACCCATTTTAAATGCATCCATAATAATTTCCTCCTGTTTTGAAGTAGAAAGCACAATAACGGGCAATTCGGGGATGTTGTTTTTTATGTGCTCAATAAGTTCTATGCCATTAATAAAAGGAAGCATTAAATCGGTTATAACAAGCTGGAAAGCATCGGTTTCAAGTATTTTTAATGCTTTCCTGCCATCTTGTGCCACTACCACTTGGTATCCATCCTTGGTTAATTTAAATTCCAACGATTTTACAATCATTGGATTATCTTCAATAATTAATATTTTCTTTTTCATTTTTTCAATTAAGCTTGGGAAACTCTTTTTTTAGTTCATCTATAATGTTTAAATATTCTTGATTAAGTTTTTCGGCCAAGGCCGATATTTCCTCATCTTTGGCCTGGTAGCATATTTTATCGCACAGTACTCTGCAATGATCATTTTCCAGCATTTCAAACGAGGGCTTGATATTGTGTGCTATTTCTCGGGCGGTCTTGAATTCAAGATTTTTTACTGCCTGTTTTAGCTCGTTGAGTTTTGTGTATACGGAGTCTTTAAAAATCTGTAGGGATTCGAGTATAAAGGCAGTGTTATTGTCAGATAATTGCTTTAAATAATTAAGTGAATATGGTTTTGCCCCTTTTTTTAAATTTTCTGATGATTCGTTCACAAAAGACACGATATTCATTATATCCTTTTCTGTAATAGGCTTGTTTATAATAAAGAAAGGCTCTTCGTTATTAAGGTCCCCATGGACTTCTTTTTCTGTTATAAGGACTGCCGGCATATTAAGATTAAGCTCCATTGATAAATAATCCAATAACTGAATTGAGGTAAGCGGCCCTACTTCATGGTCTATGATAAGGAAGTTATAAGAAGGGGTGTCTTTAATTTTCTGTATGGCCTGAAAACTATTTTTTGAAGACTCTATAATCCAGTCGTAATTCACGCACAAAACGGAGAGCCTATCTATGTCAGATTGATTGCTGGTTATTAATAAAATATGTAATTGCTTTGACATTGGGACTTGATCTGATAAATGTTGGTCTTTAATTAAAAGTTAAGTTCTAAACTAGAATTGAACAAAAAATTAATTATGATGTTTCTCTCTTTGTTAAATAATCCAATAATACCTTTTTTATAGTGTCGTAAACTACTGGCTTTAAAACATATTCGTCCATCCCGTACTTTAAGCACCGTTCTTTTTCGCCTTTTATGGATCTTGCCGTTAACGCAATAATGGGCACATGGCTGTTATCTTTTTCTAAGGTACGTATTTCCTTTGTTGCTTCAAAACCACTCATTATTGGCATTTGTATGTCCATAAATATTAAATCGACCGTATTCTTTTTAAAAAGTCCAACAGCTTCTTGTCCATTATTGGCCTCCAAGAGTGTTGCCTTAGGCAAGATTCTTTGTATCAAGGTTCTAGCCAGTAGTTTGTTTACAGGATTATCTTCGGCAATAAGTATAGTACAGCTTATATTTTCTAATGAGGTTTGCTCTGAAATAGTAATTATATCCTGCTTCTTTTGTGGTTTTTCAATGCGGTCTATTACATTATATAATTGATGAAATATAATAGGTTTTGTAATGTTAAATTGCACTTCCAGCTCTTTACAGGCTTTATTTATGATCTCGTCATCGACAGCACTATGCAGTAACATAATAGGCAATTGGTCGCTACCTAACTTAAAATTATTCCTAATATGGTTAATCACTTCAATGCCGTTTAAGTATGGCATATTGTAATCGATTATGGCCAAATCGAAATCATTTTGTTTTTCTAATATTTCCAAGGCCTCAATACCGTTTGAAACTGCTACAACGGCTATTTCGTTTACTTGAAGCATCTCTATTAAAATTGTTCGGTTGTTTTCGTTATCATCTACAATCAATACGTTATTTACTTTTTCGTATTGCGTACTAATAATCTCAAATTCACCTTTTTCGGTTTTAAAGTCAATAACAAAAGAAAAGGTACTTCCCTTGCCCGGTTCGCTTTTTACTTCCAATTTACTTCCCATAAGTTCTAACAAACGGTTGCTTATGGTCAACCCAAGACCTGTTCCGCCATACTTTCTGGTTGTAGATGCATCTTCTTGGTCGAAGGCATTAAAAATTTTAGCGAGGTTATGCGAAGCGATACCTACTCCGGTGTCTTTTATGGAAAAAATAAATCTCTTTTTTTCGTTATCCGGAGCATGAGATATATACCTTACTTCCATTTCTACTTCTCCTTGATGTGTAAATTTTACAGCATTTCCCAAGAGGTTTGTTAAAATTTGTCGTAAGCGAACTGAGTCGGTATACACAAAACGATCGGCAGTTGAAGAAATATCCAATAAAATTTCAAGCCCTTTGGCATGTGCCTGGTGTTTAACAATGTCCATTGTTTGGCTACATAGTTCCAAGATGTCTACTTTTTCTATATTGAGTTCTAATTTCCCTGCTTCAATTTTAGAGAAGTCCAATATGTCATTGATAATGTCCAGGAGATGGTTGGCAGAGTTATATACTGTTTGCATATATTTCCCTTGACTGTCGGACAGGCTGGTTTTCATCAATAAGTCTGTAAAGCCTATAATGCCGTTAAGGGGCGTTCGGATTTCATGACTCATGTTAGCCAAAAACTCCGATTTAGACTTATTTGCTGTTTCCGCTTTTTGCTTGGCAATAATTAATGAAGATTCGTATGCTTTAATAGTGCTTATGTCTTGTACAATTCCATATACTTTGTTGTTCTTGTCAAAGCTTTTGGTACGGCCAATTATGCGGACCCATTTTCTATTGGATTTAGCTGAAATAAAACGAAGCTCCAAATCGAAAGAAGTTCCTTTCTGTAAAGCCTCATCGGTGGCTGTGCGTAATTTTTCGGCATCTTCTTTTTGGTAAAAGTTAAAAGCGTCGTCCCTGTTGGGAGCATAGCTTTCGGGAACTTCGTGTATTTTTTTTGTCATGGCACTCCATGCCAAATAATCCGTTTCCTTATCGTATTCCCAACTCCCTATTTTGGCTACTTCATTCGATTGGTCGAGCATGTCCTGTAACCGCAACCGTTCTAAAACATTCTTTTTAAATTGGGTAATGTTTGCAGTATACATCAACAAGCCTCCTATTTCATTGGCTTTTTTATACCATGGTTTTACTTTCCACGTAATCCACTGCTTTGTGCCATCTGCCCTTTCAAATACTGCTTCGTCACATGTATTGATTGCTCCTTGCAAACATTCTTGATGTATTTTTTTCCAATCGTCTCCTATTTCAGGGAATACGTCATAGTGAGACTTCCCAATTACATTTTCAGTAATCCCATAATCCTTTAGCCATTTTTTTGAAGCCGCTTGGTATATCATATTGGTATCAAACATGGCGATTGCAGAGGGGGCCTCATCAATAAATAGCTTATTTTGCTTAATACTGCTTTCCAGTTCTAGTTGAGATTCTTTTTGGGCGGTAATGTCCCAGTTGGTACCCAACATCCTTAGAGGCTCGTTTTCAGCATTTCTGTGGAGGGAACCTTTCGCGCGTATGTAATGCACAGAACCATCTGGCCATACAATCCTAAAATCGGTATCGTAGGTGGCTTTGTTTGCTAAAGCATCGTTAAGCAGGTCCAGGACACGGTTTTTATCATCTGGATGTAAGCTTTTCTTCCATATACCAAATGAAATTTCAGCATTGTCAGGAGATAATCCATATAATTTATACATGGTTTCATCCCATGTTATTTTTGAATTAACAACATCCAAATCCCATATGCCAATAATCGATGCGTCTAGTGCAGTTAGTACTTTCTCGTTTGCAGCTTTAAAGTTTTGTTCTGCCAATACCCTGCGTGAAATATCCCGGAAGGCCACTAATGTAATAATACCATTCTTGGTCCAAATAGAATTTAGGGTCATTTCAACAGGGATTTCATCCCCGTTTTTATGTAAGGCCTTCAACTCGATCATCGATGTATGATTGGCCTTATTTATTTCAGAAATATCTTGATCTTTATTTTTTTGTTGTATCATATAATCTTCAATATGAAGACTGTGTTTTTCTCGGGACTCTTCATGAATCAACGTGTTTATATTTTCCCCCTTTAAATCAAATTCATCATATCCAAATACCTTTTTCATGAGCGTATTGGAAAGTTGTATTACCCCATTTCTATCAACTATAATTATGGGGTCTGGAGTTGCATTTAAATAGGTGGTTGTAATATGCAGTTCTTCTTCAACTCTCGTTCTTTCCTGCTCGAGTTTGTTCATGGAATTAACAACCAGTATCAATATCAATAAAGCTACTCCTATAAAAGAAACACCGAGGAGCGCAATTGAAAAGTCGGTTGCAAAGTAGCCTTTTCTGTAGCAATAAAGTATTATATAAGAAATTATAAGTGTCGTGAATGTCAACTGGAAAAATAATTTACGCATTACATGGTTTCCGATTTTTTTGCCAATAAACAATTCTGTAATCCCATAATATGGGAACATTAAGGAAACCGCTATGCTTGCCATGAAAAAACCAATAGCGGTATGGATGGCCATGGACGAAATAAAAGTAATTTTATCTATTGTCGAAACTTCAAAAGTGTATCCTATTATAGCCAAAAACGCAAAAAAAGTGACAACATGTGGGAAGTATGCCATGATACTTTTAAATTGCTGCTTGTTCCATATAATACAAAACAAAGACAAGCTCAGGAGGATGAAAGATAGCGATGTAGCCATGGACATCCTGCCGGGTGTGGGGTTCCCTAGCATTTCTCCTTTGGTATCAGGCACAATTAATTGATCAAGGCCTAAATTAAAATTTCCTATATCCTGAAGAAAAGTTAAACCGCTTATTAACAACAAGAACGCGTTCAAAAAAAATACCATAGTGGTACTTTTTTTTTGCTGTACGCAATAGATAGTGATTGCTAATAATAAAAAGGAAAAAGCAGTGTTAAATTTCATAGTGGGAAGCCCTGAGATGACTCCTGTTAAGGCCCTAACTTTAAAAAACCATCCAAAAATAACCAATATGGCTACAATAAAAACAACGAATGCTGTTAGTAAGATAGTTTTTTTATATATGTTAGTCTGAACCATGGGGCTTGTTCTTTTCGTTAATTAGAATATGCAATACAAGATATTACATTTTAATGAAAACATGGGACTCTATTATCAATTGATTTTGATATATAAATAATCTAACCGTATTTTCTAATCTTCTCTTTAGAAAATAGAGCGTTGACTCAATAGATTTGATACTTCTCGTAGTATGTGTTTAACTTTCCATTAAGTTAAATTGTGCTTGGCTATAAAAGACCTTGTTCTTCCATGCTCTATAAACTAATTACAACATGAATGCATGTCAGAATTACATTGCGAAAATAAATACCATAATCCATGTCCATTTGTTGGCTAACCCTATTCACAACCATCATTTTAACCATATAAATTTGTAGTTCACCCAAAAAATGTTCGATGTATCAATTTTTGTTAAATATTTACATCATAAAATGTGTGTATAACAAAAAAAGGTCCCCCGTAACCTACATATCAAATAAATATAAATAATATGTTTTTGTTATGCACACTTAAAAACCAACATTCCCCCGCATGAAACCGTGCTTTTTCATTATAGTATTCCTTTCCCTTGCATTTTCCTTTGGTTTAAAGGCACAAGATAAAAAATTAAAAAAGGCAGACAAAGTCTACCAAAAGTTTGATTATGTAAAAGCAATCAACCTATATGAAGGTATAGCCAGCAGGGGATATTCTTCTCCAGAGCTATACAAAAAACTGGGCAATTCATATTATTATATGGCCAAACCAGAACAAGCGGCTTCTTGGTACCAACAACTCATGGAAGAAAGCGAAAAACCCGAAGCCAATTATTACTATCGTTATGCCCAGTCATTAAAAGCAGGTCGGCAATTCAACAAGGCAAATAGCATGCTCGGCGAGCTTGCAAAAAACTACCCAAACGATATAAGAGGGAAGTTGTACAAAGAAAACCCATTGTATTTGGAGCGTATTTTCAAGGACTCTTCAAAATATACAGTTTCCCATGTTGCATTTAATTCCCCTTACTCAGATTATGCACCTTCGATAACAGAAAACAATATTGTATTTACTTCTGCTAGGGACACAGGCTTTCTGGCCAAAAATGTTCAAAGCTGGAACTACCGTGCATTTACCGATATCTATACTGTTAACGATAGGGGAAACCGTGCAACCAAACTCCCAAAAAAAATAAATTCAAAATACAACGAGTCGACGGCTTTTTTTACCAAAAACGGCAAAAAAGTCTATTTTACCCGTAACAATGCCGATAAAAAAAAGCTGATAAACGGAAATGACAACATAAACCGCTTGCAGATATTTCAAGCAGACGTCATGGAAAATGGCGAATGGGCAAACTTAAGGCGCCTGCCATTTAGCAGTGATGAGTATTCGGTGGCGCACCCAACGTTAAATACAGAAGAAACCGTAATGTTCTTTGTTTCAGATATGCCCGGAGGCAAAGGTATGTCCGATATTTACGCAGTTACCATAAATACAGACGGGAGTTATGGGGAACCTACTAATTTAGGGGCACAGATCAATACAGAGTCCCGGGAGAGTTTTCCGTATATAAGCCCCCAAGGAAAGCTTTATTTTGCAAGTGATGGACAACCTGGTTTGGGCGGGTTCGATATTTTTTCTGCCGAAATCGATGGTCAGCTTCAAATACAAAACGTTGCCAACCTTGGCGCGGGGATCAATAGTCCACAAGACGATTTTAGCATCACCATGTACCCAGATGGAAAAAGCGGCTATTTTGCATCCAATCGCAAAGGCGGAACCGGGAGCGACGACATCTATATGTTCGCCAACAATTGCCTCAGCACCATAACCGGGAATATTGCCAACAACCAAGGAAGCATGTTGGAAAATGCTATGGTAGTTATTTCAAACCACAAAAAAACATACAGGACCACAACCGACACCCAAGGAAATTATATGCTCGGTGAAAATTTCGATTGCGGGTCCCAACTTTCGCTTCATATTGAAAAAGAAGGGTTTCTGCCTATCGACACCGTTATCGAGACCGGTAGCGGCAAAACCTACAACTTTACGCTGGAAACAGAAAGCCTTAACGAGCGCTTGGCCCTAAACGAGATATATTTCGGTTTTGACAAATCGGACGTAACAGACAATGCCAAGCAAGAACTCGATAAAATCGTAGCGTTCCTAACGGACAATAAAGGCTATCGCCTTGAGATCGCTTCTTATACCGATAGAATTGGCAAGGCCAGTTACAACTTAAAACTGTCGCAACAAAGAGCGCAGGCAACGGCCAACTACCTTATTTCCCATGGGATTTCAGCCAACAGGATAACTTCCCAGGGAAAAGGGGAGGCACAACTGGCAACAAAATGTTTTACCGAAGGACCGTGCAACAAACCGACGTATAAAGAAAACCGACGGTCGGAGTTTAAACTTATAAAAACAAACTGATTTTTATTCAGGACGTACCCCTCGCCAATTTAGCATGGATTGGGTCTTCGGGCCTGGCTTTCGTTACTTACCTGCTTTCCGGATGAAAACACCGGGGAGAGCTCAAACACGCGCTCAATCACTCCTGCAAAAAAAAATGAAATGATCAGATCAATTGTTTTTTCGTAATTCCATCAACCTAGAAACATATTTCCCGATGACGTCAAACTCCAAGTTTACCACATCGCCTATTTTGTAATTTTTAAAACGGGTATGTTCAAAAGTATATGGAATAATAGCTACGCTAAATTCATCTAACTTAGAGTCTACCACCGTTAAGCTAGTGCCGTCAATGGTAATAGAGCCTTTTTCAATGGTAACGTTGCTTTTTGCCGGGTCGTAAGCAAAAGTGAAACGCCAACTTCCGTGCTCGTCAACAATACCTTTGCAAACCCCAGTCTGGTCTATATGCCCCTGAACAATGTGCCCATCAAGGCGGGTACCCATTTTCATGGCCCTCTCCAAGTTAATTTCATCTCCAGCCTTTAAACTGCCCAAAGCCGTTTTGTCCAAGGTTTCTTTAATAGCGGTAACCACATATTCGTCTCCGTTAACCGAGACTACCGTGAGGCATACCCCATTATGGGCAACGCTCTGGTCTATTTTTAATTCGTTGGTAATAGTGCTCTTTATGGTAAGGTGTATATTTTCTTCATCCTTTACAATATTGGTGACCAATGCCAACTCTTCTATAATTCCCGTAAACATTTCTATTTTTATTAATTAAATTTGCATATGTCCATAAGTAAAATGGTTAGTCGCAAATACAATAACAAACCTACTAAATAGTACCGCAAACTACAATAGTTATTTGTTTAAGTAGGGGATAGAGGGCAAGGGCATGCAAGGTTAAAACCAGCATAGGGGTGTTTTTGGGCCATACGTCAAAAGAGATGACCAAATTTGCGTGCCGGTTCGGGAAAACGGAAAATTAAAAAACAAGCTGTTTCCCAAAAAACCTAAAATTAAAAACAGATGAAAAACGACGATAACATAAAGGTAGGGATTTCCATTGGGGATTTAAACGGAATTGGGTGCGAGGTAATTTTAAAGACCTTTGAAGACAATAGAATGTTGGAATTATGCACTCCTGTTATTTTTGGTTCTACCAAGGTGATAAATTACCAGCGTAAAATGCTCGACATGAACCTTGCTTATAACGGTATAGATTCGGCAGTCAAGGTAGTCGCCGGAAAATTCAATGTGGTAAATGTATGGAAAGAAACCCCGAACATAGAGCCGGGAAAAGAGACCGAAGAAGGAGGGAAATATGCTTTTTTATCGTTAAAGGCTGCCGTAACGGCGTTAAAGAACGGCGAAATAGACGTATTGGTGACCGCTCCTATAAACAAACACAACATACAGTCGGAAGAATTTAAGTTTCCGGGCCATACAGATTACCTTGCGCAAGAGCTCGAAGGAGAGGCATTAATGTTTATGGTTACCAATGACCTAAAAGTAGGATTGTTAACAGACCACGTGCCCGTAAAAGAAGTAAGCAATAAGATAACCCCAAAATTGGTAGAAGGGAAAATCAATAAAATATATAATTCTTTGGTACAGGATTTTAGGGTACGTAAACCAAAGATTGCTGTTTTGGGCATCAATCCACATACAGGGGATAATGGTGTCATTGGCAAAGAAGACGATGAGGTATTGCGCCCCGTAATCAATAAAATAAACGACAGCGGGAAACTGGTATACGGTCCTTATGCCGCCGATAGTTTTTTCGGTTCCGGGCTACACCATCAATTTGATGCTATTTTGGCATCTTATCACGATCAGGGCTTAATCCCGTTTAAGACCTTATCGTTTGGAAAAGGGGTGAACTATACGGCCGGACTGTCCAAAGTGCGCACCTCTCCCGACCATGGAACCGCCTTTGAAATTGCAGGAAAAGGAGAGGCCAACCATAAATCGTTTGAAGAAGCCGTTTTTACGGCAATTTCAATATATAGAAATAGAGAAGAATACAACGAATTAACCAAAAATCCCTTAGAAAAGACGACAGGAAAGTTATAAACAAAAAAAAGTTAATAAGATTATTATCATAAATAAAAATTTATATCTTTGCACCCGCCTTATAATTAAGGAGTAAGGTTTTTAAAACTGATGTTTACAATGAAGAAGTTTAAGGAGTTTGAGATTCCTTTTGTAGGATTAAAACAAGGAAAACACCAGTTCGATTTTGAAATTAAGAAAAAGTTCTTTGATGCTTTCGAGTTCGACGAGTATAACAATGCAGACGTAAAGGTTAAACTTATATTGGACAAAAAAAGCAACATGCTGGAGTTAACCTTTGAAAACAAAGGGTCTGTAAACGTAAATTGCGATTTGTCCAATGAGCCGTACGACCAAAAAATAAAAGGAAAGCTTCACTTATTGGTAAAGTTCGGGGAGGAATATAACGATGAAAACGAAGAAATCCTTATAATCCCCCATGGCGAGCATCAAATAAATGTAGCACAATACATTTATGAGATGATCGTACTTTCGGTTCCCAGCAAAAGGGTACACCCAGGGGTGAAAGACGGGACTTTATCGACAGAGATCTTGGAGAAACTGGAAGAGTTTCAACCAAAAGAAGAAAAAAAGAATAACGACGGTGAAACCGATCCCCGTTGGGATCAATTGAAAAAACTATTAACGGATAAATAAAGATTTAAAATGGCACATCCTAAAAGAAGACAGTCTAGCACAAGAAGAGATAAGAGAAGAACGCATTACAAGGCTACTGCTCCTCAAATTGCTACAGACCCAACAACAGGGGAACAGCACGTGTATCACAGAGCTCACTGGCACGAAGGTAAACTTTATTACAGAGGCCAAGTGCTTATTGACAACACTACTGAAGAAGTAGCATAACATGAAATTTTAGTAAAAAGAATAAAACTCTCACAAGAAGTGGGAGTTTTTTTATTCAAAATTTTTCTAAAAGTCAAAAACGCCCTATTTTGCACCACTATTCGAATAAAAATTAGTAATTTGGACTGATTTTCATCGAATTTTTGCACGTTTTTGATAAAAACTAAGCGAATTATGAATAGACTTAAAGCAGCTATTACAGCTGTAGGAGCATATGTGCCCGAATATATATTGACCAACCAGATGTTGGAAACGATGGTGGATACGAATGATGAGTGGATTACCTCAAGAACTGGAATTAAACAAAGGCACATTTTAAAAGAAGAAGGTAAAGGGACTTCTTATCTAGCCATTAAGGCAGCAGAAGATCTACTTCAAAAAAGCGGCGCAAACCCGCAAGAAATAGACATGGTTATTGTAGCCACTGCAACCCCCGACTTACCCGTGGCGGCAACTGCTGCTTATGTAGCCTCGAAAATAGGGGCCATAAACGCATTTTCATACGATTTACAGGCAGCATGCTCCAGCTTTTTATACGGAATGTCTACCGCCTCCAGTTATATAGAAGCAGGTAGATATAAAAAGATATTACTCATAGGGGCCGATAAAATGTCTTCCATTATAGATTATACAGACAGGACAACCTGTATTATATTTGGCGATGGCGCCGGGGCCGTACTTTTCGAGCCCAATGAAGAAGGGCTAGGTTTGCAGGACGAATACTTAAGGAGCGATGGCATTGGCAGGGACTTCTTAAAGATCGATGCTGGCGGATCCATACTTCCGGCCTCAGAAGAAACAGTGAAAAACAAGCAACATTATGTATATCAAGACGGGAAAACAGTTTTCAAGTTTGCCGTGTCAAATATGGCAGATGTTGCAGAAAGAATAATGGTTCGCAATAACCTTACAAAAGATGACATCCAATGGTTAGTGCCACACCAGGCCAACAGGCGCATTATCGATGCTACGGCCAACCGTGTAAACCTCGATCCGTCCAGCGTAATGGTTAACATTGAAAAATACGGTAACACCACATCGGCAACCCTGCCTTTATTGCTCAACGATTACGAAAAGCAATTAAAAAAAGGGGACAATTTAATATTTGCAGCCTTTGGCGGTGGCTTTACCTGGGGATCCATTTATTTAAAATGGGCATATAACGCATAACAGAACTCAAATTACTAACAAAACTCAATCATGGATTTAAAAGAGATTCAAAGTTTAATCAAATTCGTGGCAAAATCCGGCGCAAGCGAAGTAAAGCTTGAAATGGAGGATGTGAAGATTACCATTAAAACAGGGTCTGAGGACAAAAAAGGAGAAGCTACTACCTATGTTCAACAAATTCCTGTAAATCAGCCAATGCCCCAACAGGGTACAGCTCCACAACCTGCAGCGGCACCAGCGGCAACTCAAGCCGAGGCCGAGGCCACTCCGGTTAAAGCCACTGAAGACGATAGTAAGTACATCACAATAAAGTCGCCGATCATAGGGACATTGTACAGAAGGCCATCACCAGACAAACCAAATTTCGTTGAAGTTGGCGATACCATTGCAAAAGGAGATGTTCTTTGTATCATTGAAGCAATGAAACTGTTTAATGAAATTGAATCGGAAGTATCTGGTAAAATCGTAAAAGTATTGGCTGACGACTCTTCTCCTATAGAATTCGATCAGCCATTATTTTTGGTAGACCCATCATAGAAATTTTGAATGTTCAATTTTGAATGATGACTTTAAGTGCGTCATTTAAAATAATTTAAAATTTAGAATCGATAATTTAAAGTTTCAAGAGATGTTCAAAAAAATATTGATTGCAAATAGAGGCGAAATTGCACTTCGTGTAATTCGAACTTGCAGAGAGATGGGGATTAAAACAGTAGCCGTGTATTCTAAAGCAGATGAAGAAAGCTTACACGTTCGTTTTGCCGATGAGGCCGTCTGCATTGGCCCTGCACCTAGCAAAGATTCATATCTTAAAATATCCAATATTATTGCAGCTGCAGAAATTACCAATGCCGATGCGATTCATCCGGGGTATGGCTTCCTGTCAGAAAATGCTAATTTTTCAAGAATTTGTAAAGAGCACGGCATAAAATTTATAGGTGCCGGACCTGAAATGATTGAAAAAATGGGAGACAAGGCAAGTGCAAAAGCAACCATGAAAGCAGCTAAGGTACCAACAGTGCCTGGATCAGACGGGTTATTGGGATCTTTAGAGGAAACCAAGAAATTGGCAAAAGAAATGGGCTATCCCGTTATGCTAAAGGCCACCGCAGGCGGTGGAGGAAAAGGGATGCGAGCCGTTTGGAAAGAAGAAGACATACAAAAAGCATACGAAAGTGCCAAGCAAGAAGCAGGTGCAGCCTTTGGAAACGACGGGATGTACATGGAAAAACTTATTGAAGAACCGCGGCACATAGAAATACAGGTTGTGGGAGATCAATTTGGTAAGGCTTGCCATCTTTCAGAAAGAGACTGCTCGGTGCAGCGTCGACACCAAAAGCTTACGGAAGAAACACCGTCCCCTTTTATGACCGATGAACTCCGTGAAAAAATGGGGAAAGCTGCCGTAAAAGCCGCCGAATATATAAAATACGAAGGAGCCGGGACCGTAGAATTTTTGGTGGACAAACACCGGAACTTCTATTTTATGGAAATGAATACCCGTATCCAGGTAGAGCACCCTATTACGGAACAGGTAATAGATTACGACCTAATCCGAGAGCAAATACTGGTAGCCGCCGGAGTGCCTATTTCAGGGAAAAATTACTTTCCGAAACTACATTCTATTGAGTGTAGGATCAATGCAGAAGATCCTTATAACGATTTTAGGCCATCGCCAGGCAAAATCACTACGTTGCATGCTCCCGGTGGACATGGTGTGCGTTTGGACACACATGTGTATAGCGGATATATTATCCCGCCCAATTACGATTCGATGATAGCCAAGTTGATAACAACAGCCCAAACAAGAGAAGAGGCCATCAATAAAATGAAACGCGCCTTGGACGAGTTTGTAATCGAAGGGATAAAAACAACCATTCCTTTCCATAGGCAGTTAATGGACGAGCCAGATTATGTTTCCGGTAATTACACCACCAAGTTTATGGAAACCTTTAAAATGAAACCCATGGAAGAGGAGTAAAGATCCTCTTTTTCTATAGTAAACAATAAGCGGCCTACAGTATTTGTAGGTCGTTTTTTATGGTAGTCCAAGACCTGGGACAAAGTCAACATCAATATAGGAATCACCAAAAATATGTTTACCTTAGGGATATGTCATTTCAATTGTCATATTGGGAGCAGGAAACCTATTTTTCCAAGGTAGACTTTACAATAATCGGTGGTGGTATTGTAGGGCTCCATTGTGCTTTGTCGCTTCGCAAAAAATATCCAAAAAACAAAATCGTGGTTTTGGAGCGCGGGTTGCTTCCCAGAGGAGCCAGTACTAAAAATGCGGGATTTGCCTGTTTTGGAAGCATTTCAGAATTGCTGGACGATCTTAATACGCAAACCGAAGAAGCAATGGTGAGCCTGGTTGAAAAGCGGTACCTGGGATTGCAAAAACTTAAAAAAGGTCTTGGGAGCAAAGGTATCGGTTACAGGCACCATCGCGGATTTGAGTTGTTTCAAGAAGGCAACCCGGAGCTTTATGAGGCCTGTTTGGAAAACAGAAATCGGATTAATAACCTTTTATTCCCCTTGTTTAAAAAAGAAGTTTTCTCCGTTGAAAAGAATTCCTTTGGTTTTGCGGGAATCCAAGATTATTATATGGCAAATGCTTTTGAAGGGCAGATTGATACCGGGAAAATGATGTATGCACTTTATTCAAAATGCATTAAAGAAAAGATTAAAATTTTATATGGCACAGAAATGCTCGGTTATGATGATGCCGGTTCCCATGTTGAGGTACAAACCGACCTTACCAACTTCTATACCCAAAAATTGTGCCTGGCTACCAATGGCTTTCTCTCATTGAAAGAATTTGAGGACATACAACCGGCCCGTGCCCAAGTACTTATTACCAAACCGATAAAAAACCTTCATATAAAAGGGAGTTTTCATTTGGATAAAGGATATTATTATTTCAGGAACATACATAACCGCATTCTTCTGGGCGGCGGTAGAAATTTAGATTTTAAAAAAGAAGCAACCGCAGAATTTGGGACGACCGAAACAATTCAAAATAAGTTAAAAGAAATTCTAAAAACAGTTATCTTACCAAATACAGTCTCCGAAATAGATTATTCGTGGAGTGGTATTATGGGTGTTGGAAGTATAAAGAAACCTATTATAGAGGCACTTTCAAACAATATTTTTTGTGGGGTCCGTTTAGGGGGTATGGGTATAGCCATTGGCGCCCAAGTAGGCGAAGAATTGGCAAAAATAACTATAGAACATGTTTAAAAAATTACTGCGTTTTATTTTTAAGCTATTGGTTTGGTTTGTAATAATTAGCTTGGGGCTTGTACTCTTGTATAAATGGGTTCCGGTGCCAGTTACACCCCTTATGGTAATAAGAAGCATTCAACAAAAACAATCGGATAAAGCGATTGTATGGAAACATGAGTGGATTGCGTTGGATAAAATTTCCAAAAACCTGCAATTGGCGGTGATTTGTAGTGAGGACCAAAAATTTGTTTACCACAATGGTTTTGATGTTCAGGCAATCGAAAAGGTAATCAATAAAGCTTCCGATGGCGGAAAGCTTCGTGGTGCCAGCACCATAAGTCAGCAGACCGCTAAAAATGTATTTTTATGGCCGGGCCGTAGTTGGATACGTAAAGGATTTGAAGTGTATTTTACATTTTTAATAGAACAACTTTGGGGCAAGGAACATATTTTGGAGGTGTATTTAAACAGCATCGAAATGGGGAATGGTATTTATGGTGCCGAGGCCGCTTCTCAATATTGGTTTCATAAAAAAGCAGGGGGGCTGTCAAAATACGAAGCTGCTGCCATTGCGGCCATATTGCCAAACCCGTTAAAAATGAAAGCTGCGCCGGCATCAAACTATATTCAGCAAAGAAAAGAATGGATCGTGACTCAAATGGGTTATTATGGAGCTTTTTCGTTGCCGAAGTAAAACATAGTAATAATTATGGACGAAATTAAACAACAACTCATAAAAGAATGCCTTGCGCTTTTAAACAAGAGGATGTACCAAATACAGAAAAGCATCAAGAGTATTGAAGAATCTTTGGCCTCTGAGACAAAAAGCAGTGCGGGCGACAAGCATGAAACCGGCCGTGCCATGCTTCAGTTGGAACGTGAAAAAGCAGGATTTCGCTTAAAGGAAATTGAAGAAATGCTTCAAACATTTTCGCGTATCAATTTCAATAGAACTTCCGAAGAAAGTAATAAAAAGGTAATTATTGGGAGTTTGGTTAAAACAAGTGAACATACTTATTTTATTGCAGTTTCCTTAGGAGAAATAATCATAAACAATTTAAAAATCTATTGTATTTCACCACAGTCGCCAATTGGTAAATTACTTGTTGGAAAAACCAACAAAGACATTGTCTCTTTTCAATCTTCAAAGTTTACCATTCTGGAAATTTGGTAGCAACGCGTAATTTCTTATAAAAATTAACAAGTATGTACGCAACCTTTTTTCGTTTTTCGCTTCTATAGGTTGAATAACAAAACTTAATAGCAAAAAATGAAAAATCAAAAACTAATTGCAACAACGTTGTTTGTTGCCCTTATGGGTGTATTTGTAAGCTGTACGGACGACGATTCTGACAATTGTGTTCCGGATTATACGGGAGCTTTGTCTGAAGCTGAAACAGCATTTGTAGGAGAATGGAGATTGTCGGCCATAGAAGCCGATGAAGAAGTAGACCTCACCGATGATGACGAAGACAACCCAAGTACGGATATATTTGCACAACAAACCGCTTGCCAAAACGATCAGGTATACGAATATAATTCCGACAGGACTTTTACATACAGTGCAGGTCAAAACGAGGAAGATTGTGAAGGTGCCGGGTCTATTGCCGGAACATGGAAACTTGGAGGAGATACGTTGGGACTTGTTTACAACTGTTTTGAGGACATTCTAGCGTTGGATTTTGATGCACAAAGAACAAGCTATACGATTGATTCCAACGTGCGTATCGAAGATGTAGACGGAAAAGTAATCCAAACACAAATAACGCTTACTTATACCAAGGCCGGAGCAGAAGAGCCCGCACCAGAAGAAGAGAACTAATAAAAATTATAGTTAAGTTTTAGGTTGAAAAGCCGGGGCGTTGACTAAGGTCAGGCTCCGGCTTTTTTCATGAAATTTCTTACTTACATTGTAAGGGACGGGATATTTGTATATTTTTATAGTCTAAATACAGCCAAAAACAAAAAACAATGAAAAAAATAACGATTCTTCCGGGTTTACTATTATTATTTGCATTCTCCCCAATTACCACAAATGCCCAATTTTGGAAGAAGATCCAGGATAAGGTAGAAAAGAAGGCTGTGGACGTAACCGATGATATGTTAAATGGTTCAACCGATGAGGAAGAAAGTACTGCTCAGGGAAATGCTTCAAAAGGACAGGTGCCTTACGTGGAAGAAGTTTTTTCTTTCGTTCCGGGAAGTAATATATATTTTCAGGATAATTATGACAACGAAAACCTTGGTTCCATGCCCAGATATTGGAAAACCAATGGCACCGGATCTATTGTCGAAATACCGGGACTTCCCGGGAAATGGCTAAAACTGGGAGACCGGTCCAGTTTTAAGCTCGATACTTTATTGGCCATGCCCAAAGGAAAGTTTACCTTGGAGTTTGATATCGTTACAAGAAGCGATAAAGCTAAAGATATAGGCGGGATGAATTTTGGTTTCAGTAAAGACAATGCTGTCCGTTCATGGATATCCGATGCTTATAATGATAATTCCATAACATCAACAGAACTACATTTTTGGAACAGGGCCGTATCTAATAGCAGCAGTGATACAAAAGTCAGCAATACATTGGACTTTCCTTTGGATAACTATGGAAATGCTTTAATACACGTTTCCATTGCTGTAGATGGGGATCAAATGCGGTTGTATCTTGACAAGTCTAAATTGTTGGATGCCAAGATGTTCTTGAACAAACCGACAAAGTACTTTTATGTAAGTGCCCCACTTGATATGGATCAAGGAGCTCAACTATTTATAGGGAATTTAAAGATAGCCAATAATTAAAGATACCTTAGTTATTTTTTAAAATAGATAACGATATCTCTTTTTCTATAGGCAACGCTTTTGGATGGTTAAAATAAATAGTTTTCCTTTTTCTTTTAGCTTCAATTAAGTAATGTGAACCTTGAAAATAACAGGTTTTTACCTTCACCTTAAAAATAGATGTAGGTATAACTTTTAGCTCGTGGGGATATAGTAAAATTTTTTTTGTTGAAGAATCACCCTCGATAAGTTGGTTCATGGCAATTTCATTAACTTCGCCAAACAAAGAAGCCACATAGCGGTTTTTTGGCCTTTGGTAAAGCTCTTTTGGGTTATTAAAATCAACCTTTTTGCCTGCTTTTAAAACCATTGTTGCATTGGCATAAGCCAAGGAATCTGTATTGTCGTGTGTGGCCGTAATGCAAGTTATGTTTTGCGACTTTAAATACGTAAATAAATCACGTCTCAGTCGGTTTTTCTTAAAATTGTCAATATTGCTAAATGGCTCATCAAGAAGCAGTAATTCGGGTTTGTTGGCCAAGGCTTTTGCAATAGCTACGCGTTGTTGTTGCCCACCGCTTAACTCTGTGGGCTTGGTGTTGGCGTAGGCTGTCATGCCAACGACTTCCAATAATTCGGCGATGCGCTTTTTCTTTTTTCTCAAATAAAAGTTTGACAAGAATTTTCCCACGTTTTCTTCAACGGTAATAAAGGGCATCAAATCGTAATCCTGGGCAACATATTTTATAAAATCTTCCCCCGGCACAATATTGTAATTCGGACCCATAAGTTGCTTGTTGCCCCAATATAATGTTCCTTTTTCTAGATGATATAAACCATAAATTATTTTGAGCAATGTACTTTTTCCAGAACCACTTTCGCCAATAATGGATAGGTGTTCTCCTTTTTGAAGTTTAAAGCTGATATTTTTTAAGACGGGGGCCTCTTTATATTGAAAAGAAACGTTTTTTACTTCAAGCATTCCAGGAAAGTTTTTGGTAAAGATATTGATTATGAATTTTAAATCATATCCCGTAATTTAAGCATGGTTTTCCAGTTTCGTGTGGTAGCGCCAAGCTTTAATTTTTTCTCTATAAACGGATTGGAAATTTTTGCTTTTCCATAACCGTTATGGTAGCAAAAGTATAGGATATTATCGCGGTGCGTATATTCTTCATCATCAACACGGTATTCATTTAAGTTTTGTATGGATTCTGGTAGAGGAGTACCTTCTAAAAAGGTGCAGTACAATTTTTCAATAGGTTCGCCTTTTTTTAAAAAGGGATTGTTCTTTATAATAGCGGTAAATTTTTTTTCAGAAATAATAAAGCACTTGACATCAAACCCAAAATGGGCTGCAATGTGCTGTTCTATCTTTTGCTGAATTTTTGAAACGTCGCTTTCATCTGAAGAAAAAATAACATTCCCGCTTTGAATATAAGAAGCCACTTTTTGAAACCCGATTTTTTCCAATGTAGCCCTTAAATCGGCCATTTTTATTTTTCTATGTCCGCCTACATTTATCCCACGAAGTAACAATATATATGTTTTCATTTTTACCCTGTTTGACTTTTTTAATACAGAACCTGTTGATGGACTAAAAATACGAACAAAATAAACCCCTTAAAAAGAATCCAATTCATTTTAAGGGGTTTGTAATATTTTGAATCTTAAAATTCCTCGACGGCTTTACCTTGAGGTTTCCGCTTTATCTCTTTTTGGAGAGGTCGGAACCGTCTCTTTTTGGCAGGTTTGTTAGTCCAATCCACCTTTTCTGTTTGGTTCTCTTGCTTCTGGCCATTCGCGTGGCTTTCCTGTTTCGTCATCAATTGGTAAAACACTTTTTACATTGGATGTTTTTTGCGGATCTTCACAGGCCATATATGCTAAAATAGCGGTTAGAATGACATTGTTTTGCACATCGTCAAAAACAATTTTGTCGTAAGTGTCCAGATTGGTATGCCATGTATAATTCCAATAAGCCCAACTTAAGGAGCTTAAGGAAAATGCCGGAGCGCCTTCGGCCACAAACGAGGCATAATCTGATCCGCCTCTCGCGGGAGTACCGGGAAAGTGTGTTTCAATTTGTTTTGTGATGCTTTCGGGAACTGCATGTAGCCACCTTCCCAAATATTCATAAGAATTTAAAAACCCTTGCCCTGATAAATTTACTACGCGTCCCGTTCCATTATCTTGATTAAAAACGGCTTGTACGTTCGCAACAATTTTAGGATGGTCTTCTACAAAGGCCCTCGACCCGTTTAACCCTTGTTCTTCGCTTCCCCACAAACCAATAATAATAGTCCGTTTAGGGTTTGGGTATATTTTTTTAAGAATACGCGCAGTTTCCATCATGGTAATGGTTCCCGTACCATTATCGGTAGCACCCGTACCGCCATCCCAAGAATCGAAATGGGCAGATAGAATTACATATTCGTCGGGTTTTTCCATACCCTTGATGGTTGCAATGGTGTTGAAAGTGGGCACAGTGCCTAAATTTTTAGATTCGGCAACAATTTTAATTTCGGGTTTTTTACCGTGTTCCACCAAGCGGTAAAGCATTCCGTAGTCTTCCAGGGCCACATCGACCATAGGGATTTTTTTTGTTCCGGCGCTAAATATTTTGTTTGCCCCAAAGCCTTTGGACCAATACGATTGTACAATACCAACGGCGCCGGCTTTTTCCAGGGCCTCGGGCAACGTTCTGCGCGTATATCCGGTTTTACGCATATTGTCCCGCCATGCATCTTCAAGGGAGTCCCTGTTTTTTTTCATTTTTTCAAAAGATTCAGGGGTTGCAAATTCTTCCCAATTATCATCGGGTCTTCCGGTAGGTTGTTTCATGGAAACCATTACTATTTTTCCTTTTACTGAAGGAAGCCATTTCTGGAAGTCAATGGAATCTTTTACTTCGGGAAGGATGATCAATTCTGCCGTAACTCCTTTTTTAGAAGTGCTTGGGTTCCATGCCAACTGCATTCCTTGGATAGATTTTACGCGAGGGGAAACCATATCGATATGGGTTATGCCACGTTCCCAGCCTTTCCATTCACCCCATTGTTGGTTCTCGGCCGTGATATCCCAAGAGCTGTATTTTTTTACGGCCCAATCGTGTGCCTGTTGCATTTGTGGAGTGCCTACCAAACGCGGACCAATACCGTCCATGAGTTCGAAGGCAAGCTCCTTTAATTGAGAGTTTTCTGAGGCCTCTTTTACAATGGCATCTACAACTTCTTGTTGTGTTTGTGCTTGCGCTAAAGAAATAAAAGCCAGAAAGGCTGCCAAAAAGATTGTTTTATTTATCATATGTGTTGGGTTTAGTTTTTAAATTCTTTTAAAGCAGCTTGGTTTGGAAGTTCTTTATAACCCATATTGAAAAGGGTAAATCCAAAAATATCTGCATATTGATCGATGGTTTTGCTCACCGGGGTACCGGCACCATGCCCCGCATTGGTTTCAATACGGATAAGAACAGGGTTCTTGCCTTGTTGTTTTTCCTGTAATTCGGCAGCAAACTTAAAGCTATGTGCCGGTACTACACGGTCGTCGTGGTCTCCCGTTGTAATTAATGTGGCTGGATATCGTGTGTCTTTTTTTACATTGTGGACAGGGGAATAGCCTTTTAAGTAATTAAACATTTCTTTGCTGTCCTCTGCGGTGCCATAATCATAGGCCCATCCGGCCCCTGCGGTGAAAGTGTGGTAGCGGAGCATGTCCAAAACACCTACAGCCGGTAAGGCTACTTTCATTAGGTCTGGGCGTTGTGTCATAGTGGCACCCACTAAAAGCCCTCCATTAGAACCCCCACGAATGGCTAAATATTCGGAAGAGGTGTAATGTTGATCGATTAAATATTCGCCAGCGGCAATAAAATCGTCGAACACGTTTTGCTTATGGAGCTTTGTGCCGGCATCGTGCCATTTTTTTCCATATTCGCCACCGCCACGAAGGTTTGGTACAGCATAAATCCCACCTTGTTCCAGCCATACCGCCATTGCTGTACTGAACGAAGGTGTTAAACTAATGTTGAAACCTCCATAACCATAAAGAATGGTCGGGTTTTTCCCATTGAGTTCAATCCCTTTTTTGTAGGTTATGATCATGGGGATTTTTGTGCCGTCTTTTGAAGTGTAAAATACCTGTTCAGACTCATAATCGTTGCCATTGAAGTCGATCTTAGGTTTCCAATAAGCCTCAGATTCTCCCGTTTCCGGGTTAAATTTATAAATACTCCCCGGGGTATTGTAATTGGTAAATGAATAATAGAGTTCTTTGTCTTTTTTCTTGGCGCCAAAGCCACCAATGCTTCCCAGTCCCGGAAGTTCAATGTCCCGAACTAGTTCCCCTTTATAATTGTATTGTTTCACTTGAGAAACGGCATCAACCATATATTCGGCAAAAAAATATCCGCTTCCTGTATTTGGATTTAACACATATTCTGTTTCAGGGACAAAATCTTTCCAGTTTTCCGGGGTTGGAGCGGAGGCATCGACGGTTACGATTTTTTTATTGGGAGCGTCTAAATCGGTTAACAGGAACAATGTGGAACCTTTATTTTCTATAACATATGTATCGCTTTCCGTAGTTTCAATAATAGGTATTAAGGAAGCATTTTCCTTTGTTAAATCTTTTAAATAAAGTTTGTTCCCAGAGGTTGATATAGATGCGCTGATTATTAAATAGCGGTTGTCCTCGGTGACATTGCCCCCTACATAACGATGCTTTTGTTCTTCGGTTCCCCCAAAAATAAGTTTATCGTCCTTTTGCGGAGTGCCGAGTTTGTGGTAATAAAGCTTATGTTGATCGGTTTTTGCCGAAAGTTCGCTTCCTTTAGGTTTATCGTAACTGGAATAATAGAAGCCTTCATCTGCTTTCCACGAAATACCGCTAAATTTTACATCTGCAAGCGTATCTTCAATAATTTCCTTGGTTTCCGCATTTTTTACAATGATTTTTCGCCAGTCGCTACCACCTTCAGAAATGGAATAGGCAGCCAATTTTCCGCTTTTGGAGAAGCTTAAACCGCTAAGAGATGTGGTCCCGTCTGTAGAAAAAGTATTGGGATCAAGAAAAACTTCTTCTTTGTTATCGCCTGTTTTTTTTCGGTATACCACATATTGGTTTTGCAAGCCGTCGTTTTTGTAGTAATACATATAATCGCCTTCTTTAAAAGGTGCCGAGAGTTTTTCGTAGTTCCATAATTGCTCCAGTCGTTTTTTTAGCTGTTCCCTAAAAGGAATTCTTTCAAGATAGCCAAACGTTACTTCGTTTTCGGCTTTTACCCATGCGGCCGTTTCATCAGAGCGGTCGTCTTCAAGCCAACGATACGGGTCTTTTACTTCAGTTCCAAAATAAGAGTTTATGGTATCTACTTTTTTAGTAGCTGGATATTTCAAGGCGAGCTTTTTTTTAGGTTCTGTGGTATCACAAGAATTTAAAATCCCCGCAACTACCACAAAAGCGATTAATTGTTTCATGGGTTCAAATTTATTGTTTTTAAAGGTCAATATGGAATATGGCACTGAGCATTTAGGATATAGCCTACTTCATTCCATTGGATTGATTAAAATTAGCGGGGATAATTTAAAGAAAAAGCCCTTGACCATATCAGGAAAAGGGCTTTTTTAACATATTTTTACAGAATCTTCTTTATACAAGATTGTTTTTTACCAAATACTCAGCAATCTGAACTGCATTGGTGGCCGCACCTTTTCGAAGGTTATCGGCTACAATCCACATATTTAAGGTGTTGGGTTGTGATTCATCCCGTCTAATTCTTCCAACAAAAACCTCGTCTTTATCATGTGCATAAATGGGCATTGGGTAAGTATTGGTATCTGGATTGTCCTGAACCACGACCCCCGGGGTGTCGTTTAGCAACCTTCTAATGTCTGCCAAAGTAAAATCATTTTCAAACTGTACATTCACAGCTTCCGAATGTCCGCCAGATGTTGGAATACGAACGGCAGTAGCCGAAACTGCAAATGAGTGGTCGCCGAATATTTTTTGAGGCTCCCGTGCCAGTTTCATTTCTTCTTTGGTATATCCATTTTCTTCAAAAACATCGCAATGCGGCAAAGCATTTCTGTTGATCGGATATGGATAAGCCATTTCACCTTCCACGCCTGCAAGCTCATTTTCCAGCTGTTTAACGGCTTTAACACCTGTCCCTGAAATAGATTGATATGTAGAAACTACCACGCGCTTCATTTTATAGGCTTTGTGCAGTGGGGCCAAGGCCATTACCATTTGTATGGTGGAACAGTTTGGATTGGCAATGATTTTATCTTCCGGGGTTAATTCGTTGGCATTGATTTCCGGGACCACCAATTTTTTGGTGGGGTCCATGCGCCATGCCGAAGAGTTATCGATAACGGTTACACCGGCATCTGCAAATTTTGGTGCCCATTCCAAAGAAGTGCCACCACCAGCCGAAAAAATGGCAATATCCGGTTTTTCGGCCACCGCATCGGCCAAACCAATTACTTTATATGTTTGTCCTTTGAAGGATAATTCTTTACCTACAGATCTTTCTGATGCTACAACTAATAATTCGGTAATCGGGAAATTGCGTTCCGCTAAAACTTTAAGCATTACCTCGCCTACCATTCCGGTAGCCCCTACAACAGCTATTTTCATGTTTTATTTAATTATGATGTCTTCTACATTTTATTTGAAGACAAAAGTAGTTAATATTCACGGTTCTACCATCGGAAAAACAACAATTGTTTTAATCGTAACAAAATGTTATAATTATCGATTGAATTAAAAATAACCACGCTTTATGGGCGTGGCTTTAATTACTATTGCTTGTGCAGCGGTTTGCCCCGAAAAGGGGTATTTTATTTGGTATTTTGCTTTTTTAACTCGTCACGAATTTCAATTAACAATTCTTCGGTAGTTGGCCCGGCGGGTGCTGCAGGAACTTCTTCTTTTTTCTTTTTGGTTTTTTCATAGGCTTTCAGTACCACAAAGATACAAAAACCGATAATTATAAAATCTATAACCGTTTGTATAAAAAGGCCATAATTGATGGTAATGGCTTCCGAGACCATCTCTTCACCATTTAGGACAGCATCTTTCAATACAATTTTAAGTTCGGTAAATTTTACACCGCCGAGAAGCATCCCTATAGGCGGCATTAAAATATCTTTGGTCAAAGAAGTTACGATTTTTCCAAAGGCGCCACCAACGATAACAGCAGTGGCCAAGTTTACAATGTCACCTTTAAGCAAAAAGGCCTTAAAATCTTTAAAGAATCCCATATAAATTATTTTGTTGATTAGTCAATGACTAAATATATAAAAAAATACGATAAGTATTGAAAGAGTCAACAAGTGAAGCCATTTTTTGCTTCATAACTAGAAAAAATATAACAGCCTTATTATTTGGAGGTGCTCAATGTGTAATTATTTTGCGCCGTACCCGCTGGGAAATGCCCGCAATGAGTTCGTAAGATATGGTGCCTGCTGTTGCCGCAAATTCACCGGCGGTAGGACTTTTGCCAAAAACCAGCACTTCGTCGCCTTCCTTGCATTGCACTTCGGAAACGTCTACCATGAGCATGTCCATACACACATTACCAACTATGGGGCATTTATGGCCATGAATGGTTACATGTGCCTTGCCTTTTCCGTACTGGCGCCCTATTCCATCGGCGTGGCCCAATGGAATGGTGGCTGTTTTCATAGCCTTATCGGCAATATGCCCTTGATTGTACCCGATACTGTTACCAGGGGCAATATTGTGTATCTGTGAAATAACACTTTTTAAGCTGAGCACTGTTTTAAACAAAGCATCGTATTGTGCGTCGTTTCCAAAACCATACAGCCCGATACCGCTCCTGACCATATCAAACTGTGCACTAGTTGTATAATTTAATATTCCGGATGTATTTAACAAATGGTATAGGGGTTTATGCGAAAATTTCTCGGCCAAAGATGCTTTTATTTCTTTAAATGAAAGGATTTGCCGCATCGTGAAATCTTTTTCATTTAAATCTTCCGAAGCTCCCAAGTGAGAAAATACAGATGCTACATAAACGTTTTTTTGATGAAGAAGCTTCCCTGAAATAAGCGCTATGTCCATTTTAACAAATCCTAAACGGTTGAGGCCGGTGTTAAATTTAAGATGAATTGGATACTCTTTTTCGTTTTTGGCAGCCTCCAAAAAAACTTCCAAAACATTAAAGCTATATAAACTTGGTTCTAGTCTATAATTTATAATCTCGTTGAAATGAACTGGAAGCGGATGTAATACCAAAATAGGTTTGGTTATACCGGCATTTCGTAGTGCAATACCTTCGTCGGTGTAGGCAACTGCAAAATAATCTACACCTAGTTTTTCAAGAAAAATGGCAATTTTAGGGGCATCGCTTCCGTAGGCATAGGCTTTTACAACAGCCATGAATTTGGTAGTGGGTTTAATTTTGCCCTTTAATAAGTTGTAATTGTGTTTTATTGCCGGAAGGTTAATTTCCAGTGTGGTTTCCCTGGTGTGCGTCATCGTCATTTTTTTTAACCTTTTCTTTTAAAGAAATATCCTCAGGATCTTTAACGTCCATTTTATTTACTTTTTCGCGAAGCATGGCCTTAAAAAAAGCGGCCCTGCTCAAGGGCTCGTATTCTTCTGTTTCTCCCAGCAGTACCAATTTGTCGTTGGTGGATTTTCTAAAGCTGTAATTGGCAAGGTTTCCGGTACGGGTACAAATGGCATGTACTTTGGTAACGTATTCGGCAGTGGCCATTAATGCCGGCATTGGCCCAAACGGATTCCCCTTAAAGTCCATGTCCAGGCCCGCAACAACTACACGCACCCCTTTGTTGGCAAGGTCGTTGCATACCGAAACAATTTCATCATCAAAAAACTGGGCTTCGTCTATTCCCACAACATCACAGCCATCTGCCAAAAGACGGATGTTGGCCGCAGCAGGAACCGGAGTAGACCTAATCTCGTTGGCATCATGAGAAACTACCATTTCGTCGTCATAGCGCACATCTACCGCGGGCTTGAAAATTTCAACCTTTTGCCTTGCAAACTGGGCGCGTTTAAGCCTTCGGATCAATTCTTCCGTTTTACCGGAAAACATAGACCCGCAAATGACTTCTATCCAGCCAAATTGCTCTTTATGATTTACTGTATTTTCGAGAAACATTTTGTAATTTTCTAGGCGAAAAAGAAAAGAGATTTCTTTTTGAGAAAAAACTAAACAAACTTAAGCAAATAATTAAAGTCTAAATTTAAGAAAAGAGAAATAATATCAACAAATACAAAGTTTTTAATATACCGTCGATATTTCATTGTAATTGTTCATGTTGCGGTATTTAACAACCCATTATTTATGGCTTAAGAAGACTTTAAGTAAATAATTATTAAAAAATAACTATCTTATATGCATATTAAAATACAGGTTATAAAAAAATTGCTGTAAGAACAGAATAGTCTCAAAACACAAAAAAGCAGTCATGAAAAAGAAATTAGAAGCAGAGTTGATAAGCATAGCTCATCGAGTCTTGAAATTAAAGGGAAAGGAAGATCTGGCCACCATGCACACCGAAAGCAGGGAACTGTATGAAAAACTTACGTTGTTGAAGTTTGTCGAAGATAATTTTGGGGAAATCCAGCCAACAACCGGCAGGAACGAAGTAGCCGACAAGTTTGAGCAATTAGCCAATTCGGTGTTGAAAGGAAACTCGGACGTGCCCGAAAGCAATCCCAATGAAGATGCAATTATGACGCCCGTAATAGATACCATACGGGATATGGTTGAAGAAATGCCCGAAGAAGAAACCTTGGACGAAATTTTATCGGGAATATTGCCCGAGCCCACCTTTGTAAAAAGGGACATGGAGGTGGTAACACCAAAAATGTCCAGTGGAAATACCATAACGGTAGAAAAAAGGGCATCGTCGCTAAACAATCGGTTAAAAGCGGGCCTTTCTATTGGGCTGAATGATAAATTGGCATTTACCAAACACTTGTTCAACAATAGCGATGAAGATTATATCCGGGTGATATCTCAAATCAATACTATGGATTCTTACGAAGATGTCCATCAGTTTATTGTTGAAATGATAAAGCCGGATTACGATAATTGGGAAGGAAAAGAAGCTTATGAAAACAGGTTTTTAGAAATTATTGAAAAAAAGTTTTCTTAAAACACATATAAAGAGTTCAATGAACGAACCATTAGCAATTGGACGTCATTTTTGTCTGCAGCTTCGATTTAATAGGATTGTTAGAAAAAAATTCATAAAAATAAAACTTCCTTTACCTTTGCCATAAATGTTGTTATGTCAAAACTGTATATAGTACCAACGCCCATAGGTAACCTTGAAGATATTACCTTAAGGGCCATTCGGACATTAAAGGAAGCAGATCTTATTCTAGCCGAAGATACCCGGACAAGCGGAAAACTTTTAAAGCATTTGGGAATTTCTACACAAATGCACAGTCACCATATGCATAACGAGCACAAAACGGTCGAGGCCATTTCCGAACGGATATTGTCCGGAATAACAATTGCGCTCATCAGTGACGCCGGAACACCCGCCATCTCCGACCCCGGGTTTTTATTAACACGTACATGTATTGAAAAAGGAATAGAAGTAGACTGTCTGCCGGGAGCAACCGCTTTTGTGCCTGCATTGGTAAACAGTGGCCTGCCAAACGATAAATTTGTTTTTGAAGGTTTTTTGCCCGTAAAGAAAGGCCGGCAAACACGGCTAAAGATATTGGCCGAAGAACCCAGGAGCATGGTTTTTTATGAGTCCCCTCACAAATTGATAAAAACGTTGACCGATTTTGCTACATTTTTTGGCGGAGACAGGCAGATGTCCGTTTCCAGAGAACTTACAAAAATGCACGAAGAAACCATAAGGGGCACCGTTCACGAGTTGATAAATCATTTTAATACAAAAGCGCCAAAGGGTGAGTTTGTAATTGTAATAAGCGGAAAGTCCTAAAAATAATAAAATTTGAAAGAATTGCTAAAGGAAATAAAAAAATGTAACATATGTGCGGCACATTTACCTTTAGAACCGCGCCCTGTGCTACGTTTCAATAAAAACAGCAAAATACTTATTATTGGACAGGCACCGGGGACAAAGGCACATGAAAGCCAAACCGATTTTGACGACGCAAGCGGAAAAAAGTTACGCCAATGGCTAGGCATAGACGCTAAAACTTTTTACAATACCAATAACATAGCCGTGGTGCCAATGGGGTTTTGTTATCCCGGCAAAGGTAAAACCGGCGATTTGCCTCCAAGGCCCGAATGTATGCCGAAATGGCATCAAAAGATATTCGATCAATTAGCAGACCTTCAGCTTGTAATATTAATAGGTCAATATGCACAGAAAGCATATTTAAAGGGCAATAGTTATAAAAACCTTACAGAAACCGTGCGGAATTATCAGGAGTTCCTGCCGGCATTTTTTCCAATTCCGCATCCATCGCCCACAAACCGGTTTTGGATGGCCAAAAACAAATGGTTTGAAATAGAAGTTATTCCGATCTTACAAGAAAGGGTACAGGTAATTTTAGAATGAATAAAAGGACTTTCTGTTGAGGAATATGTATTTTTGACGATTCATATAAAAATATAAAAATGGCAAATACAAATACAGTCATAACAACCTGGAGAGAGAACATGCAATTTCATTCTACCAATCCAGCGGGCGAATTAATTATAGACGCTAGCCCAGAAGATGGCGGAAACGGAGATGGATTGCGGCCAAAAGCATTAATGCTATCGGCATTGGCAGGCTGTTCTGGATTGGACGTTGCTTCTATGATAAAGAAAATGAAACTGGAAGTAGAAGATTTTAAAATCGATATTACGGCCGAACTTACAGACGAGCACCCAAAATATTACCATAAAGTAAGCGTAGATTATCATTTTTACGGAAAATCCTTGGAAGAAAAGAAACTGCAAAGGGCGGTCGACCTTTCTGTAGAAAAATATTGTGGCGTCATGGAAATGTTTCGTCGCTTTGCCGAAATGACAATCAACACACATTATCACAATTCATAAATAACTAGCCCCTAACCCTACTGTTTATGACTCGCTGGACCGTAAAGGCAATGCCTTCAAAAGATGAAATTTCAAGACTATCCAAGGAGCTTGGCGTAAATGCTATTGTCAGTACATTGCTGTTACAGCGGGGAATTACCAATTATTCGGATGCCAAAAAGTTTTTCCGGCCTTCGTTAAACCACCTTCACGACCCTTTTCTGATGAAAGACATGAGAAAGGCCGTATTGCGGATTGAAAAGGCCATTGAAGAAGGCGAGAATATTTTGGTTTATGGCGATTATGATGTGGACGGAACTACGGCTGTTTCCTTAATGTCGTCTTATTTAAAAGAAAATTACTTTAATGTGGCCACCTATATTCCAGATAGGTATGATGAAGGATACGGGGTTTCGTTTCAGGGCATCGATTTTGCCGACGACAACGATTTTACGCTCATAATAGCATTGGATTGTGGCATTAAAGCAGTCGATAAAGTGGCATATGCCAAAGAAAAGGGCATCGATTTTATTATTTGCGATCACCACAGGCCGGGCGAGACCATTCCAGATGCAGTTGCTATTTTAGACCCAAAGCAAAACGATTGCCAATATCCTTATGATGAATTATGCGGCTGTGGGGTGGGGTTCAAGCTTATTCAGGCACTTGGCTTGCGCAAAGGGCAAACCACTGAAGACCTTGTTCCTTATCTGGACTTGGTGGCTACCGCAATAGGAGCCGATATAGTCCCTATTACCGGAGAAAATAGGGTTTTGGCCCATTTTGGGATGAAAGTTATAAACGAAATGCCCAGGCCGGGTATCAAGGCTATTACCAAACAATTAAAAAAAGAACTTACCATTACCGATGTTGTTTTTGTGGTTGCGCCGCGCATCAATGCGGCCGGAAGGATGAAACATGGCCAGCATGCAGTGCAATTGCTGGTCGAAAAAGATTTTAATACTGCTGTTCAGTTTGCAGAAGAAGTAGAAAATTTTAATGCCGACCGAAAAAACCTGGACCAACAAATTACCCAGCAAGCATTATTGCAGATACAGGAGAATAAAGAAGAAAAGAACTATACTTCGGTGGTGTTTGATGAAACCTGGCACAAAGGCGTTATAGGTATTGTAGCTTCAAGGCTTATCGAAACTTATTACAGGCCGACACTGGTTTTTACCAAAAGTGGCGAAAAACTCGCTGCATCGGCAAGGTCGGTCAAAGGGTTCGATGTTTACAATGCCATTGAAGCCTGTGAAGACTGCCTGGAGCAATTTGGAGGGCATAAATATGCGGCAGGGCTTACGTTAAAACCCGAACAGTACAAACTGTTTAAGGCTAAATTTGAAAAAGTGGTTTCGGAAACAATCGATTTACAATTGTTAACGCCCGAACTCATTATCGATGCCGAAATCGACCTGAATGATATTACGCCTAAATTTTACCGCATCCTTAAACAATTTGCTCCATTTGGCCCCGGAAATATGGCTCTCGTTTTTTTAACTCAAGGACTACAGGATAACGGTTATGGAAAATGCGTGGGACAAGACCAAATACATTTAAAACTAAATGTATCACAGGGAAACAGCAATACATTTGGGGCCATTGGCTTTGGACTTGGGAATAAAATTGAAAAAACAATCCATAAAAAAACCTTCGATGCAGTTTATGCAATCGATGAAAATGAATGGAACGGTACCGTTTCCCTTCAATTAAAGTTGAAGGATATAAAATAGTATGACATACTTCGCTGCAAATAGTTTCTTTTTTTAACCAACTAAATTCAAGAGGTCTATATAATTTTCATTACATTGAAAAAAACAGTTGAGCAATGATATCCGTTTTGCCGTAAGAAATTTAAACCAAAAACGACTATTATACTGTTTTAATCGGAACTCGTTTTAATTCTTTTGATTAAAGTGAAAAATCAGTCATTTTACCCAACCGCTTGAACAATGTTAAACGGGCAGGTTAAAAAGCTTAAACGGGTTCTTCAACAAAAAAAGAAAGGAAAAACACTATGTTAACTTGGAAAGAAGTAATAAATTTTTCGGTAAAAGGTAATCCTAAACCAGATAAACGTGTTGAAAAAACCGATGCCGAATGGAAAGAATTGCTCACGCCCGAACAGTACAGGATTACACGGTTAAAAGGAACCGAAATGGCGCATTCGGGTGCTTTGTGCACTATTTACGATGCAGGAAAATACAATTGTATTTGTTGCGGCACCCCATTGTTCGACGCTACCATTAAGTACGATTCCAGTTCGGGATGGCCCAGTTTTACCCAGCCTATTAAAGAAAATGCCATTAAGTACGAAAAAGACGCTTCTTTTGGCATGGTAAGGGTTGAGGTAATGTGCAATACCTGCGATGCGCATTTAGGGCATGTTTTTCCGGATGGTCCGGAACCAAGCGGTTTGCGTTATTGCATAAATTCTGAATCAATAAAATTAGAAAGGACAGAAAATGAATAATAAACATGAAGTAGCCACTATTGGCGGCGGTTGTTTTTGGTGTATCGAGGCTGTTTTTCAAGAAGTAGCAGGCATAGAAAAAGTAGTATCCGGCTATGCAGGGGGAACGGCTCCCGGGAAACCTACATACAGAGAGGTGTGCTCTGGCTTAACAGGCCATGCAGAGGTCGTTCAAATTACATTCAATCCTGAAATAATTTCGTATAAAGAACTGCTAATAATATTTATGACGAGCCACGACCCTACAACCATGAATAGGCAAGGGGCCGATGTAGGTTCTCAATACCGTTCGGTTATTTATTATCACGATGAAAAACAAAAAACAATAGCCGAAAAAGTTGCAGAACAAATAGAACCTTATTATGAAGACCCAATTGTTACTGAAATAAGTCCATTAGGAACTTTTTATGAAGCAGAAGATTATCATCAGGATTATTACAGAAACAATCAATCGCAGGGATATTGTAGTGCGGTAATTACACCAAAATTGGCAAAACTTAGAAAAATGCATGCCGGCAAATTAAAAAAAACGGCTTCATCTAAATAATGACAGCAACAATTTAATAAATACATATAAACAGAATAAGAACAAGATTAAAACGTTATTACAACACATATTTTGAGTAAGTTAAGGCTAAACATACAAGACACGTTTAACAAAGAACTTCCTGCCGACCCAATTACAGAGAATTATACACGGCAGGTAAAGGGAGCCTGTTTTAGTTATGTAAAACCGAAAACAACCTCAAAACCATCGTTGATTCATGTTTCCGAGGAGATGTTGCGGGAACTTGGGCTAACTCCCGAAGATGCTAAAACCGATGATTTCCTCAATGTTTTTACCGGAAAAAAAGTACTGCCAAACACCAAGCCATACGCCATGTGTTATGGTGGTCACCAATTTGGTAATTGGGCAGGACAATTGGGCGATGGCCGCGCCATTAACCTGGCAGAAGTTGTACATCAGGATAAACGTTGGGCATTGCAATTAAAAGGAGCGGGAGAAACACCCTATTCTCGTTCGGCCGATGGTTTGGCAGTATTGCGCTCATCTATTAGGGAATATTTGTGCAGTGAGGCCATGTTCCATTTAGGGGTGCCAACAACAAGGGCACTTTCACTGGCCTTAACAGGCGACAATGTTCTAAGGGACATGATGTACAACGGCAACCCGGAATTCGAAAAAGGGGCCGTATTGTGCCGTGTTGCGCCAACTTTTATTCGTTTTGGAAACTTCGAGATACATGCTGCAAGGGAAGACCATGCAACATTGAAGAAACTGGCAGATTATACCATAAAGCATTTTTATTCCCACTTGGGGGAACCTTCAAAAGAAACCTATGTAAAACTATTCAAGGAAATTGCCCGTAAAACATTGGAAACCATAATTCATTGGCAACGGGTCGGTTTTGTCCATGGCGTGCTCAATACCGATAATATGTCTGTTTTAGGGCTCACCATTGATTATGGCCCCTATGGCTGGCTGGAAGGTTTCGATTTTGGATGGACGCCCAATACCACCGATGCCACCCATAAAAGATACCGTTTTGGAAATCAGCCTAATATTGGCCTTTGGAACCTGTACCAATTAGCAAATGCATTGTATCCGCTTATTAACGAAACAAAAGGGTTGGAAGACGCCCTTAATGCCTATAAGGAAGATTTTGAAGTCAAGTCCTTGGAAATGATGCGCAAAAAGCTTGGGTTATTTACTTCTGAAGAAAAAGAAGATACAACTTTAACAATGCAACTTGAAGAGCTGTTGGAAAACAATGAGATAGATATGACCCTGTTTTTTAGAAATTTAAGTACATTTAAAAAACAAAACCCAGAAAAAGGAGCCAAATTAATTGAAGAAGCCTTTTATTTTCCTGCGGAACTTGAGGGCGATGTATTGAAGAAATGGAATGCCTGGTTTGAACTGTATGCAATTAGGCTAAAAAACGAAAAGCTAAACGATGAGGAACGAAAAAAGAAAATGAACACAATAAACCCCAAATACGTTTTAAGAAACTATATGGCCCAACTTGCAATAGATGCAGCCAATAATGGCGATTATAGCCTTGTTGATGAGTTGTATAATTTGTTAAAGCGCCCATATGACGAACAACCGGAACACGAAAAATGGTTTGTAAAACGCCCAGACTGGGCACGCCATAAAATAGGTTGTTCCATGTTGTCTTGTAGCTCTTAACCCAAAAAAGCAAACCGATGAAAACTACTGTATTTACTTTTTTACTGTTTACCTTAATTGCATCCAGTGCATATACCCAAAACGGAAACCAATGGGTAGAAAAAGTATATAACGTAAAAGGAAACTGGTCTATTACAGAAAAAAATGGACAGCATTATTTTAGGCTTGGAAGTAATTTTAATACACTGGCGGGGCCCAACCTAAAATTGTACCTATCGCCTTTAAAAATGAGCGAAATTAAAAACCGCGAAGCAATAGATAAAGAGGGCGGTGTGCTTATAGCAGAATTAAAATCTAATAAAGGGAGCCAGCAATACAAATTGCCCGAAGACATAAATTTAACCGATTATAAATCGATTGTGATTCACTGCCAGCAATTTGCAGTGGTTTGGGGCGGTGTAGATATAGAAAAATAGCTTCCGTAAGCTTTTACCTAAAAAATAAAGCGGTTTAACCTTAACCATCAAGCTGATAAGATGCTATTGAATAAAATCAAACAAATTCCAATAGGATATTCGGAAGTGGAATATTTGAATAAAAAATATGGGGTTTCCCGAACCGATTTCAACAATGGGAAAAGTATAAAAATATATGCAGAAGAATTGGGAGGCAACAATTTTATAAGTTTAATTAAATTATTAGATCACTGCTCCTTCAGAAAGCCTTAAGCCTTGTGAAATGCCTGAAGCAAAAGTGACCGATTTTTTGAAGCGTTACAAATTAAAATGATAAAGCATATACCATGACAAAAATTGCTTTTGGGGGAAGTTGCCATTGGTGCATGGAAGCCATTTATCAATCGTTGATTGGCGTGGTGAAAGTAGAACAGGGGTTTGTAGCTTCAAAAGAAGCCCCGAGCACATTTTATGAAACGGTAATTGTTTATTTCAATCCGGAACAAATACCGCTAAAGGCGCTTGTAGAAATTCATCTTAAAACACACAAAAGTACAGTTAACCACAGTAAAAGGAACAAGTATGTTTCTGCAGTCTATGCTTTTTCAGTTGAACAGCAACATAAAATAAGGGTCTTGCTGGAAGCATTTCAAAATAATTCTTCAGAAAAAATAATAACGAAAGCTTCTTTATTCAACACCTTTAAGCCTTCCGAAGAGATGTTTTATAATTATTATTATTCCAACCCGGAAAAACCGTTTTGTAAAACCTACATCGACCCAAAGTTAAAAAAGCTTTTGGTCAACTATGAACAGTTTACAAATAAAAAGTTGCAAAGCCTTGTAAATAAAAACAATAATGAAAAGTCCATCATTCAGAATTAAAAATAGCAAGGGCTACGAATTGAACGCCTATTTGGAGTTGCCGGCCAACCAAAAGCCTAATTATTATGCCATATTTGCACATTGTTTTACGTGCAACAGCAATTTAACCGCTGTAAAAAATGTAAGCAGGTCATTGACAAACCACGGGTTTGGCGTAGTTCGTTTTGATTTTACCGGATTGGGGCAAAGCGAAGGAGCATTTACAGAGAGTTCCTTTTCTGCAAATATTGAAGACCTTATGGTGGTAAACAATTATATGACCAGGCATTACCAAGCGCCTTCCATGCTGATTGGGCATTCATTGGGCGGGACTGCGGTTCTCGTGGCAGCATCGCGATTGGATAATATCAAGGCTGTGGCCACCATTGGTGCTCCGGCCTCCGTAATGCATGCAAAAAACCTGTTTTCGCACCAACTTGAAGAGATTCAAGACAAAGGACAAGCTGAAGTAAATATTGGGGGCAGGCCATTTAAAATAGACCAGGATTTTATAAAGGGTTTTGATGGCATGGACCTTCCCGCGGTCATTAAATCGCTTCGAAGGCCATTGTTAATAATGCACGCCCCTTTCGATAAGGTTGTGGGGGTAGCTAATGCCGAAGAAATATATATGAGCGCCATGCACCCTAAAAGTTTTGTGAGTTTAGACGGTGCCGACCATTTGTTAACGGATAAAAGGGACAGCGAATATGCCGGAAATGTAATTGGTTGTTGGGTACAACGGTATTTTGATGTTCATCAGAACAGTATGCTCGATAGAAATGGAGAACAGTTGGTAGCCCATTTAAACCTAAAGGAAGACAATTTTACCACCAATATGCAAACCCGAACCCACGCCTTTCTGGCCGATGAGCCCAAAAGTGTGGGGGGTGACGATTTTGGCCCTGCCCCATACGATTTTTTAAGTGCGGCCTTGGCCTCGTGTACGGCCATGACCTTAAAACTATATGCCGAAAGAAAAAAATGGGACCTCCAGGAAGTTTTTGTATACATAACATATGCCAAGAAGCACAGCGAGGATTTAATGATAAAAGGAGACAGGTCGGGCAGAATGGATCATCTTTCAAAAAAAATAAAACTCATTGGAAACCTGGACGAAACCCAAAAAGCCAGGTTAAAGGAGATCTCTTCAAAATGCCCCGTGCACAAAACATTGCTGAACGACATTGTAATAGAAACTGATATGGTTTAATCCTTATTGATCCATTCTTTTATGATTTTTTTGATTTCCCCACTTTCTTTAAGCCTTAAAATTTCAATATCGATTTGTTTTTTTAGGACATTGGCTTCGGGAAAGGCCAGCCCGTAATGTTGGGGTAAAATTTCTTTTTTGCTTAGCAGGAATTCTTCTTTATCACCTTTGTCAAAAATATGTTCAAGCGGAACAACGTCATAGACCAAAGCATCGACATTTCCATCCATTAGTTTATCGTACCCTTCTTGAACGTTATTAACCACAATGGTTTCGCCCCCAACAATATGTATGTTGTCTATTAACTTTGGATTGGATGGTACGGCAACCTTTTTATTTTCCAAATGGGTAAGCGAGGAAATTGTCTTTCCTTCCTTGGAAGTAATGGAAAGCGTGGTTGCAATTCCGGCCACAAAGGAGGTGGCCATAATCAACGATATAATCATCCAACTTCCTATTATAAACCTCCCTAATACCGTTTTAGGGGCATAATCGCCATAACCAACGGTGGTCATGGTTACAATAGCCAGCCAAATACCGTTTCCTATTCCCTTAACGATGCTTTTTCCATATTCTTCGGCCATATATTTCCCTTCGGCAAACCAAAAGAGCACCCCGACAATTGTAAGTACAAACAGCAATCCTAGCACGGCGAATAAAAAAGTTTTACTAAAAAAGGGCTGGATACGCTCCCAGAGGGTTAAATCCAGAACGGGGGCCAAAATGGCCATTTCTGTATCAAAATACGGTTGAGAGAAGGTAACCTGCTCTGCACGCTCGGCATTGATGGTAGTTGGGCCAATAAAAACATCGACAGCATTGTTTTTTACGGCATTCAAGCCAGAATCAATGTTTTTATATGGGTATAGTTTATACTTCAGGTTCTCGTTAAATGCTAATTCACGCCATAGATCGACAATAATTCCCGTTGGCGAATCATCCGAGTATACAAACGGTTCAGATCCTCCATAACCCACACGGACAATACTGTCATTACTATTTTGAGAAAATAAACTTACGGAAAAAGTTAAAAATAACAGTACAAATGAGAATCGCATAGCTTCTTATGATTTTTTCAAATGTATAAAAATCATTTTATGGAGAAAAATATCTTAATTATTCTATAATTAAAGATGGATTAGCGAATCTATTTCCCTGACAATTAGCTGTTGCTTCGTCCATGGGATAAAGTGATTTTCTTCCGGAAGGGAAATGGTTCTTACAGGGGCATTTTTAAATTGCTCTTTGGCATATGTCATATTTTCATAAGAGGCCAACATATCTTTTTTACCGTGTATAATTACCGTTGGTACTTGTAGGTTTTTCCATTGCGGTTCTATTAACCGTAGTGCTGCCTCATGTGTATATTTTTCATCAGCAGAGACTACAAAAGCGGGCGGGACCAACCATCTTGTAGCCCGCCACCTGGCCAGATTGCCTATCCAAAAATAGATTTCTTTATCGGGGGCTATTGCCGGGGAAAGCATAACCAGTCCTTTTATGTCTTTGTTTTTTAAAGTAGCATAAGCTGCAACAGGAGCACCATAAGAATGCCCGACCAAAATTACATTTTTTAAATGCAGGGAATCAATAAGTTCGCTAACGGCCATGGCCTGTTTTATTATTGATGGATGCGCCTTCCCAAAATCGGAATACCCATAACCCGGACGGTCGAAAGTTACTATTTCTGCATTTTTAAGAAGTGTCGGGTCTTTTAGGTAATTATAAAAAGCATCGGCCGACCCCGGGGCGCCATGTACAAATAATACCGTGTTTTTTTTCTTTTCTGAAGTTTCTATGGCCCGTATGGAGCAATTTGTGGCCTTGACGTTAAAATATTTTATGGAAACGGGCACATGGGCCTTTTTAAAAATTTTAAGCGTTTGTTTGTCTGAAGTTCTAAATTGAAGGAAAAATTGAAGAAAAACACATATAATGCAGAGCACCAAAAAGAAAAGGAACCATTTCTTTTTATAAAAGCGCTTTTTATTGTACGTCTTCATATTTTAAAAGTTGCATCTCATTTCCATCAAAAACGGCATAGGTGTAATAAGAAATCCAATCACCTAAATTAAAATATTTGCTATTGTTTGCTAAAGTTATTTCCAAAGGAAGGTGCCTGTGCCCAAAAACAAAATAATTGCGGTGTCTATTTTCAAGCTTTCGCTTGCAGTATTGTACAAGCCATTCATTTTCTTCCCCTAAAAACTTAATATCTTCATCGCCGGAAATCAATTTGTTTTTTACCGACAGATATTGTGCTAGTTTTACTCCCAAATCAGGATGGAGCCACCTAAAAAACCATTTTGCCACAGGATTGGTAAATACTTTTTTCATCCGTTTGTAACCTTTATCTCCCGGCCCCAGGCCATCTCCGTGGCCGATAAGAAAGGTTTTGTTGTTAAAGGTATATTCTTGTGGTTTATGGTATACGGGGATATGGAGTTCTTCTTCAAAATAACCGTTCATCCACAAATCGTGATTTCCTACAAAATAATAAACCGGAATACCGGCATCGGTAATTTCTGCCAGTTTCCCCAAGGTTCTTGTAAACCCTTTGGGAACAACGCTTTTGTATTCAAACCAGAAGTCGAACAAATCCCCTAATAAAAAAATGGCGGCTGCATCTTCTTTTACATGGTCGAGCCACGCCACAAATTTTTTTTCACGAACCAAACTTTCTTTATGGTCTGGTGCCCCTAAATGATTGTCGGAAGCAAAATATATTTTTTTACCCTCGGGAATGTTCATCAATTTTGTTTAAAGGTGTAAAGATAAAATAAATAGTTTTCAGAACGATGATCATCGGGGAGGTTGAAAAAACTTAAATGGGTTCATGTTCATTGTCGCTGGCATACCATTCGGCAAAAGAGGTTTCAGTTTCCTGCAATTTTAGCGAATGTAATTTGATATGTTGGGGAAGTTTTTTTTGAATTTTTTTTGCAAAATCAATCACCATGTTTTCACTGGTGGGTTGATAATCCACTAAAATAACGTTGTGCCCCCGCCCAGATAATTCTTTGGCCAATTCTACATGCGGTGTGTTTTTGTTAAAAACCGTGGCATGATCAAAAACATCGACAATATCTTCTTTCACGATTTTTTTTAAATCACCAAAATCGATTACCATCCCCAATTTTACGTGCGAAGTGTCGGTAATGGGTGTTCCAATTACGGTTACAGACAATTTGTAACTATGCCCATGCACATTCCTGCATTTTCCGTCGTAACCATAAAGGGCATGGCCGGTTTCAAAACTGAACTGTTTGGTAATTCTTATTGTACTCATCTCCAGGAAAATTTTTACAAAGATAATGAGAATTATATAGGAAAAATGCGTTTTTAAATGGATGCTCCTTATTATAATTTTTGAAGCAAACTTTATTAAAACCCACAGGCTTGCTACTCAAGAATGAGATTTTATGGATTTCCCTTCTTTTATTTTATGAAACCATAAAAAAGCAACCCTAAAATTTGTAAATATGCTCCAAGTGAATATATTTGTGTAATCGATTGCATTAAACACACCATAAAACAGCCAAAATGAAAAAGCTTCTATTAAGCCTTATAACTACATTGTTGATTTTTTCATGTAAAGAAGAATCAAAAAAAGAAATTGTCCAAGAAGACCCTGTTGCTAAAATTATTGAAGGGATTATTGTTCCTGAATTTCCCGATAAAACTTTCAACATTAAAGATTTTGGTGCCGTAAACGATGGGAAAACCGATAATACCAATGCCATAAAAGAAGCTATCAAGGCATGCACCAATACCGGTGGCGGAAAGGTAATTATTCCCAAAGGAAAATACCTTACGGGACCGATTCACCTAAAAAGCAATATAAATTTACATTTGGAAGAAGGGGCCGAGGTGCTTTTCACCAAAGATAAAAAGGCATATTTACCGGTGGTACACACTTCTTATGAAGGGGTGGAACTCATGAACTATTCCCCGCTTATCTATGCTTACAAACAAAAAAATATTGCCGTGACCGGAAAAGGGGTTTTTAACGGGCAAGCAGGTAAAAAAAATTGGTGGCCTTGGTGTGGAGCTGAGCGTTACGGACATAAAGAAGGAGCGCCTCAACAAAAGGATTCCATTAATTTGCCAACTTTACGCAAAATGAATGAAGCCGGAACCCCGGTTGCAGAACGTGTTTTTGGCGAAGGGCATCATTTGCGCCCTACATTTTTTGAACCCTTTGAATGCGAAAACATTTTGGTACAAGGCGTAACCTTTACCAATGCACCTTTTTGGGTAATGCACCCCATAAAATCAACAAACATTACTGTTGATGGCGTTACCGTAAGCAGTCATGGACCCAACAACGATGGTTGCGATCCCGAATACAGCAAGAATGTATACATAAAAAATTGTTTGTTTGATACGGGCGATGATTGTATCGCCATAAAATCGGGAAGAAACGATGATGGAAGGCGGGTAAATATCCCAAGCGAAAATATTGTAGTTGAAAATTGCGAAATGAAAGACGGTCACGGAGGAGTTGTAATGGGAAGCGAAATTTCTGCCGGGGTACGCAATGTGTATGTAAGAAACTGTAAAATGGACAGTCCGAACCTGGAACGTGCCATCCGTATTAAAACCAACACGCTTCGTGGTGGGTTTGTGGAGAATGTTTTTGTAAAGAATATTGAAGTTGGACAGGTAAAAGAAGCATTTTTAAAAATAAATACCCATTATGGAATTTATGCCAACCAAGAAGGTAATTACATGCCGAGCATTAAAAATATACATATAGAAGATGTCAAGGTTGATAACGGAGGAAAATATGGAATTTTAATACGTGGGCGCAAAGCAAACCCCGTAAAAAACATCACTTTTAAAAACGTTACCATCAAAAAGGCAAAAATGCCAATGCTTGTGGAACATGCAGAGCCTATTCAGTTTACAAATACAACCATCAACGGAGCGAAATACTGAAAACATTCAAAAAAATGCTTGGCAAGATTTTAAAAACACTTTTTCTAACGGGCGTTGTATTTCAAGGGTCTTATGCACAGAATACTGATTTGTACAAATCCGATGTCTGGGTAGCCGATCAAGGTGATGGAACCTACAAAAACCCTATTTTACATGCCGATTATTCAGATCCGGACGTGGTGCGTGTGGGCAATGATTATTACATGACGGCTTCCAGTTTTAACTGTGCCCCGGGACTTCCCGTACTTCATTCAAAAGACATGGTAAATTGGGAACTTATTAATTACGCACTTCGGGAGCAAATTCCTGTTGATCATTTTAAAATTCCCCAACATGGAAACGGCGTTTGGGCACCGAGCATCCGTTATCATAACAATGAAATTTATATTTATTGGGGCGATCCTGATTTCGGAATTTACATGGTAAAAACCAAAGACCCGTTTGGTAAATGGGATGAGCCCGTCTTGGTAATGGAGGCCAAAGGAGCCATTGACCCCAGTCCGCTTTGGGACGACAATGGGAAAGCCTATTTGGTACATGCCTGGGCAGGTAGCCGTGCCGGAGTAAAAAGTTTGTTGACCGTGCATGAAATGAACTCCGAAGGAACCAAAATACTGGATAAAGGAAAGCACGTTTTCGATGGCCACGACGCAAACCCAACGGTTGAAGGCGCTAAATTTTACAAACGAAACGGGTATTACTACATTTTTGCGCCCGCTGGGGGCGTAGCCACGGGATGGCAACTTGTTTTAAGGTCAAAAGACATTTTTGGACCTTATGAAGAAAAAGTGGTGCTGGAACAGGGAAGCACAAAAATTAATGGTCCGCATCAAGGAGCTTGGGTAGAAACGCCAGCAGGAGTCTCTTGGTTTTATCATTTTCAAGATGTTGACGCTTATGGAAGAATAGTGCACTTACAACCCATGAGTTGGAAAAACAACTGGCCGGTAATGGGCGAAGATTACGATGGAAATGGTGTTGGCGAACCGGTAACTAAACATAAAAAGCCAATTGTTGGAGAAACATATCCAATGGTCTCTCCTATTGAAACCGATGAATTTAGCACAGATAAACTAGGCCTTCAATGGCAATGGCAGGCCAATCCAAATGTATTATGGAGCGTACAACTTCGAAACACCGATTATTTACGGCTGTTCTGCAGGAAAGTACCCGAAGGGAGCAGAAACCTTTGGATGGTTCCCAATCTCTTGCTTCAAAAATTTCCTGCAAATAACTTTTCTGCGACAACAAAGGTGAAGCTTTTCCCGGAGGAAGCCATATCTGGTAAAAGTTCAGGGCTCATCATCATGGGAATGGATTATGCAACGCTAACAATTGCTTCGGATAAAGATGGGTTTTTTATTGCACAAACCGAAGCTTTGGAGGCCATCAATGGAAACGACGAAAAAATAATTACTAAAGCGCGCATCAAAAGCAATCAAATATATTTTAAGGTTACTGTAAGGACTCCAGATGCCACCTGCCGATTCAGTTATAGCGAAAGTGGTAAAAAATTTAAACAAATAGGGAAACCTTTTAAAGCACAACCCGGTAAGTGGATTGGTGCTAAAGTGGGCCTTTTTAGCATAAGTACACAAAAGGCAAAACGCGGAGGCTATGCAGATTTTGATTGGTTCAGAATTTCTGAGTAATTTAATGCCTTTATTTAAGTGTAGAACAAACACCCGCCAAAATGAAAAACCAGACCCTTGCAAAATCTTTTTTGTCTTTATTGCTAATAACGATTGTTAATTTAAGCAATGCACAAAGCTATCCTTTTCAAAACACTGAATTATCGGAAGAAGAACGTTTAGACGATATAATGGAACGCCTCACGGTTGAGGAAAAAATTAACCAATTGCTGTTCAGGGCACCTGCAATTGAACGATTGGGGATACCCAAATACAATTGGTGGAACGAATCGTTGCACGGGGTGGCAAGGGCTGGGTACGCTACTGTTTTTCCGCAGTCCATAACCATTGCCGCTTCTTGGGACAAAGATTTAATATTTGCGGTTGCTTCAGCAATATCCGATGAAGCCCGAGCAAAGCATCATGAATACATACGCAGGGGCCAACGGGAAATTTATCAAGGGCTTACCTTTTGGTCACCCAATATCAATATTTATCGCGATCCAAGGTGGGGGCGGGGCCATGAAACATATGGAGAAGACCCCTATCTCACTGGGGAATTAGGGACGCAATTTGTAAAGGGCTTGCAAGGCGACGACCAGAAATACCTAAAAGTGGTGGCAACTGCCAAGCATTTCGCTGTACATTCCGGTCCTGAACCTTTACGGCATGAATTCGACGTAATGCCCACACAAAAAGATTTATGGGAAACGTATTTGCCGGCCTTCCGTTCGTTGGTAAAAGAGGGCAATGTATATTCGGTCATGACGGCCTACAACCGTGTTTATGGGGAAGCGGCAAGTGCCAGTGACACACTGTTTGATATTTTAAGGAATAAGTGGGGCTTTGATGGTTATGTGGTGTCAGATTGTGGCGCTATTTACGATATGTGGAAAACACACGGTGTAGCAAAAGATGCTATGGAAGCCTCGGCAATGGCCGTTAAAGAGGGTTGCGACCTAAACTGCGGCAATTCTTATGAAAAATTAACCGATGCTGTTAAAAACGGGCTTATAAATGAAGCAGAATTAACCATTGCCCTTCGCCGGTTGATGCGGGCACGCTTAAAACTGGGGATGTTTGATCCCGATGAAAAAGTTCCTTATGCACAAATTCCCTTTTCGGATAACAACAGTACCGAACATAACGATTTAGCAAAAAAAGCCGCCCGGGAAAGCATTGTTCTTCTAAAAAACAAAAACAATCTTTTGCCTTTTTCAAAAGAAGTAAAAAAAGTAGCTGTGATTGGCCCGAATGCAGCTAATGTACAGTCGCTTTGGGGAAATTACAACGGCATACCAAAAAGCCCGGTAACGGTTTTGCAGGGAATTAAAAATAAATTGGGCTCCCAAACAACTATTTTATATGAAGAAGGTTGCGAATTAGCAAAAGGAATACCCTCCATGGAAGCCATTCCGTCAAAATACCTTTCAACAAAAGATGGTAAACAAGGGCTTACCGCTCAATATTACAACGAGACGGAATGGAAAGGAGTACCACTTTTTACTAAAATAGACAGCACGATTGACTTTCAATGGGATATTGAAACACCCGACCCGCGCTTAAAAATAGGAAATTACAGCGTTCGCTGGACAGGATACATCACTCCTCCAAAAACTGGAATCTATTACTTTAGTGATTGGGGCAAACCTTTTATGGAGTTTACCATTGCCAATGAGGTTAAAGGTGGGGGAAATCACGAGCACCGCGCGGTTATAGACCCTAAAGAAATGGTAATGGAAAGAGGGAAAAAATATAAAATTGAAGTAAAATATAACAATTATTATGGCGATGCTACCGCTAAAATGCTTTGGAGCATACCAAAGGAAAATCAATTGAAAAAAGCAACCGAAATAGCCAAAGATGCCGATGTGGTAATCCTCGCTTTAGGGCTTAACGAACGCTTGGAAGGCGAAGAAATGAAGGTAGCAGTTGAAGGGTTTTCCGGTGGCGACCGGACCGATCTTAATTTGCCAAAAGCCCAAATAGAACTCATGCAGGCCATAGTTGCCACTGGAAAACCTGTTGTATTGGTATTGCTTAACGGAAGTGCCTTGTCGATTAACTGGGCATCGGCAAATGTTCCGGCAATTTTGTCGGCGGGATATCCCGGTCAGGAAGGGGGCGATGCCATTGCAGATGTACTCTTTGGCGATTACAACCCCGCGGGAAGGCTTCCGGTTACTTATTACAAATCGGTTGACGACTTGCCCCCGTTTGAAGATTACAACATGCAGGGACGAACTTATAAGTATTTCAACAAAGAACCGCTCTATCCATTTGGGTACGGGCTTAGCTATACCAAGTTTGAATATTCATCATGTAAACTTCCCACGGAAATTGAAATAAATAAACCGATCCCTGTTTCTGTTGAAGTTACTAACACAGGTAATTATGATGGAGACGAAGTGGTACAGTTATACCTTACCGATGAAGAAGCCTCAACAAAGCGGCCAATCCGTCAATTAATTGGCTTTAAAAGGATTCACCTAAAAAAAGGAGGTAAGCAAAAAGTGGAGTTTACCATTCAGCCAAGGCAGTTGTCCATGATAAATAACGAGGACAGGTTGGTTATCGAGCCTGGTTGGTTTACCATCAGTGTCGGAGGGAAACAACCCGGTTTTACAGGCGGCCAAGATGCAAATACCACCCAAACAATTTTAAAGCGTATTGAAGTAAAGGGCAAAAGCATACCGGTGGCTTACTAAATTGCCTGTTTACATATGGGTTGATAAAATGGTTAATAGCTCCATTATTTAACAAATAACCGTTCAAATTAAAAGCTATATTTGCGCACTTTTTAATGAGCAGCATATGAGTGAGTTGTTCGATCAACTAGAATTTGTGGAAGATCCGTTGTACGAGCGTATTATCAACGATCTTTTGGAGCAGCAATACAGCGTTATAGACAACTTCTTTACAGATGATGAAGTGGTGCTGCTACGCAATTCCCTGATGGCCAAATACGAGGAGGAACAGTTTAAAAAAGCGGCCATTGGCAATAAGTTTGACGAACAGATTATAAAATCCATCCGTGGCGACTTTGTTTTATGGATCGACGAGCAAAAAGCCAACGCGGCCGAGACACGCTTCTTCCACAAAATAAACCATATGACACATTACCTTAACAAAACCTGCTTTTTGGGTATTTTGCACAAAGAATTTCATTATGCCGTCTATCCCGAAGGCACCTTTTACAAACGTCATTTGGATACTTTCCAGAACGATGACCGTAGGAAACTATCTTTTGTTTGTTATCTCAACGACGAATATTGGAAAAACGAAAATGGCGGCGAACTGGTAATCTATCAGGAAAAAAACGGTGTGGAAGCAGCCAAAAGTTTGTATCCACTGCCCGGGCGCGTTGTTATTTTTGAAAGCCAGCTCTTAGAGCATGAAGTAAAGACAGTATTGGCCGCAGAACGGTATAGCATTACGGGCTGGTTAAAAACAAGGTAATGTTTAGGTCAATATTTAATGACGCACGAAATCTCAAAGCAATGTTCCTTTTGTCGAATAATCGCTTTGCATCCTCAAACAAAATACATACCTTTATCACAACATAAACTTTAGGGGTGCCGTGAAAGCCGGCTGAGATAAAACCCTCGGAACCTGATCTCGTTAATACGAGCGAAGGGAAAAGTTGAAATATTTAAGCGACATACTATTTCCAAATAGTATGTTTTGGGGACAAGGCTACTTACGGCACTTGTAACCTATTCAATCTACTTTTCAGGGAGTTCCCCTCCTAAAGTTTACAGAAAAACATAAAAAAATGATTACTGTAAACGTAAACAGCACCAAGCACACATTTTCACAGGGCATCAATACACAGGAATTGCTGGAGCAACTGCAAGTTTCCCCAAATGGCATTGCCGTGGCCATAAACAACCAAGTCGTGCCAAAAGCAAAGTGGCAGGAAACCATTACAAATAATGCCAATATATTAATTATTAAAGCAACCCAAGGCGGATAATACTGAAGTTTTATTTGGGCGGGCCCTTCATTGCATTCCGGCCTGGCTATCCGCTGTATCCCCGACATTTATCGTCGAGGGATACCGCTGCTATCCCTGCCCGTTCCATCAATCGGGCTTTACCTAAAAAACAATTATTTAGAAAAATAAATTACAAGAACATGAATCCTAAAACCCAAAACACCACACCCAACAATACCATAAGCAGGGCTCCTTTTCCTAATTCAAATAAAATATATGTATACGGAAACATCCATAAAGGGGTAAAAGTGCCCATGCGGCAAATACAATTAGACGATACCGTAGATAAATTTAACGGAACACGCGAAAAAAACGATCCGGTATTGGTATACGATACCAGCGGCCCATATACAGACCCGAACATACAAATAGACGTGAAAAAAGGCTTGCAGCCCATTCGCGAACAATGGATAGCAGCACGGGGCGATGTTGAACAGCTCGACGGGCTTACTTCTTCTTATGGAAACGAACGCCTGAACAATGAGAATTTGGACGAACTACGGTTTCAACACCTTAAAAATCCTTTCAAGGCCAAAAAAGGGCAAAATGTTACCCAAATGCATTATGCCAAAAAAGGGATCATTACTCCCGAAATGGAATTTATAGCCATTCGTGAAAACCAAAAACTGCAAGAGGCCAAAGCCATTGCCGGGCAACATCCCGGAGAGAGCTTTGGGGCCGCCATTCCTAAAGAGATCACGCCAGAATTTGTGCGTCAGGAAGTAGCAAGTGGCCGGGCCGTTATTCCGTGCAACATCAACCACCCGGAAAGCGAACCGATGATTATTGGTAGAAATTTTCTGGTAAAAATAAATGCCAATATCGGGAACTCAGCCGTAACATCATCCATTGAAGAAGAAGTAGAAAAAGCCGTTTGGGCGTGCCGTTGGGGAGCAGATACCATTATGGACCTTTCCACTGGAAAAAACATTCATGAAACCCGTGAGTGGATTTTGCGCAATTCGCCCGTGCCCATAGGAACGGTTCCCATTTATCAGGCATTGGAGAAGGTAAACGGAAAAGCCGAAAATTTAACATGGGAGATTTTTAGGGATACCTTGATCGAACAGGCCGAACAAGGGGTTGATTATTTTACCATTCATGCCGGGGTTCGCTTGGCTTATGTACCGCATACGGCCAAACGTGTAACCGGGATTGTATCACGCGGGGGGTCTATTATGGCAAAATGGTGCTTGGCACATCATAAAGAAAACTTTTTGTACACGCATTTTGAAGAAATCTGCGAAATCATGAAAGCCTACGATGTTTCCTTTTCCCTAGGCGATGGCCTGCGTCCGGGAAGCATAGCCGATGCAAACGATTATGCACAGTTTGCCGAACTGGAAACACTTGGCGAGCTTACAAAAATTGCATGGAAATACGATGTGCAAACCATTATTGAAGGCCCCGGCCATATACCAATGCACATGATTAAGGAAAATATGGATAAACAGTTAAGAGAATGTGGCGAGGCACCCTTTTATACATTGGGGCCTTTAACAACCGATATCGCTCCCGGTTACGACCATATCACAAGCGGTATAGGTGCCGCAATGATTGGTTGGTACGGTTGTGCCATGCTATGCTATGTTACGCCAAAGGAACATTTGGGGCTGCCTAATAAAGAAGATGTAAAACAAGGTGTAATTACCTATAAAATTGCAGCACATGCCGCCGATTTGGCAAAAGGTCATCCCGGAGCCCAACACCGCGACGATGCCATGAGCAAGGCACGTTTCGAGTTCCGTTGGGAAGACCAATTTAATTTGGCATTAGACCCCGATACGGCACGTGCATATCACGATGAAACCCTGCCTTCGGACAATGCAAAGGTAGCTCATTTCTGCTCGATGTGCGGTCCTAATTTTTGCTCCATGAAGATTACTCAAGATGTGCGAAACTATGCCAAAGAAAATGGTCTAGATACTCAAGAAGCCATAGAAGAAGGAATGAAGAAAAAGGCCGAAGAGTTTAAAGAAAAGGGAAGCGAAGTATACCTATAACGATGAAATGTTTATAACCCCGATACTTGAATACTATAATTTAATAAAGCTATCAAACATGTTTACTGTAATAACATCCGAAAATAATTTAAAAAACGAGGTTGAAATTATAAACAAACTGTTTGTTGCCGGATTAAATTGCCTGCATGTCCGGAAGCCTAAAATGACTAAAGAAGAACTGCATAAATGGATTACGGACATCAATGAGAATTTCCATAATCGATGTATGCTTCATCAGCATCATGAATTGGTTTTGAAATTTAATTTGAAAGGCATTCATATAAAAGAAAAACAACGTGGCGAAATAAAAGATTTAGACAGGTACACTCGGTATTTTCAACAAGAAAATAAGTGCAAAAGTACCGGATTTCATCAGTTGGGGGAATACAAAATGTTATCTCAAAAATTCGAGTATGCATTTTTGAGCCCTGTTTTTAATTCTGTTTCAAAAGAAAATTACCATGGTATGGAATGGGATGTGAGTTCTTTACAACAAAAACCAATTGCCCTGGGTGGGGTAACGGAAAAGAACATACAAGAAACCAAAAAATTAGGATACGGAGGCATTGCTGTTTTGGGCAGCGTATGGAACGCCTCAAATCCGGTAAATGCTTTTCTGTCGTTAAAAAATGAATATGATGAGGTATATGGATAAAAGGCCTTTTGTATTGTCGATAGCCGGATTCGACCCCTCTGCCGGGGCTGGATTGTTGGCAGATATTAAAACCATTGAAGCCATCAAGGCGTATGGTTTAGGGGTTTGTACCGCCAATACCGTTCAAACGGACGAAGGCTTTTATCAATGCGAATGGACGAATCCCGAAACGATAAAATTTCAGTTACAAGTATTATTAAAAGCTTATAAAATCAAGGCTGTTAAGATTGGAATTGTTCAAAATGAAAAACTGTTAAATGAATTGCTCGACATGATAAAAAAGTACAATTCCAACACAAAAATAGTATTGGACCCGGTGTTAAAATCAACAAGCGGACATCGGTTTCAGCAAGCAGGGGATTTTTTATCAGAAGAAACAGTAAAAAAAATCACATTGTTAACGCCCAATTATGAAGAAATTGAACAATTACGTCCTTTATTTTCAATGGAAAGAACTATTAAAGCTTTAATGGTTCATACAAATATATTACTCAAAGGAGGACATCATCCAGCAGAAAAGGGAAAAGACGTTTTATATGAAAAAGGAAAGGAAAACTTGGTTTTATTCCCCTTATCAACTGGAAAAATATACGAAAAGCATGGGAGTGGCTGTGTGCTGTCATCGGCAATTACAACCTATTTAGCGTTGGGTTTGCCACTTCATGAAGCTTGTAAAAAGGCAAAACAGTATACGGAAAGCATTTTAATATCGAATACCACCAAATTAGGTTACCATTTATGGAAATAGCCAAGTTACATTATATATCGCAAGGAAAAACGCCAAAAGAACACATTCAAAACATAAAAAATGTTTGTGAAAGCGGAGTGAAATGGGTGCAATTGCGTTTAAAAAACGAATCACCGCCCACCATATTAAAAACGACCTTAATAGCTAAGTCCATTTGCGAAGCATATGGGGTTAAGCTTATATTAAACGATTATCTGGAAATAGCCAAAGAGCTGGATGTAGATGGTGTTCATTTAGGAAAAGAAGACAGTTGCCCTTTGCTGGCGAGAAAATTATTGGGACCCGAAAAAATTATTGGGGGAACGGCCAATACCAAGAAAGATTGTAGGGGCTTAATTGATAAAGGAGTGAATTATATTGGTTTAGGCCCTTTTCGATATACGGAGACAAAGAAAAGCTTAAGTCCGATTCTCGGAATTGATGGATATCATAACATAATTGTAGCATTACGATTAAAAAAACACAACATTCCAATAATTGCGATAGGCGGAATATTGCAAACCGATTTAAATCTATTAAAAGAAACAGGGGTATATGGCGTTGCCATGTCCGGTTGGTTGACCAACACAGCAAACCTTGAAGAAAAAATTAATACTATTCACGCACGAATGCGTAAAAAAATACCCATGAATTATGCAAAATGAAGATTATTTGAAAATAGCCGATAAAAAATTTCAATCGCGTCTATTTGTAGGCACTGGAAAGTTTAGTTCGGCCACCCTGATGAAAGAGGCCATAAAGGCAAGCGGTAGCGAACTGGTAACCGTGGCCTTAAAAAGGGTGGATGCCCAAAATGAAGAAGATGACCTGCTAAATGGTTTGCAAAACAAGCACCTTAATTTATTGCCGAATACCTCGGGGGTACGAAATGCAAAAGAAGCTGTTTTCGCGGCCGAATTGGCACGGGAGGCCTTGGAAACAAATTGGGTAAAGTTAGAAATTCACCCAGACCCTAATTATTTGTTACCCGACCCGGTTGAAACATTAAAAGCCACCGAAAAATTGGTAAAAAAAGGTTTTGTGGTAATGCCATATATACATGCTGACCCCGTTTTGTGCAAAAGGTTGGAAGATATAGGCGTGCAATGTGTAATGCCTTTGGGAGCACCAATTGGGACCAACAAAGGGTTGAAGACGTTCGATTTTCTGGAAATTATTATAGCACAAAGTACAGTTCCTGTTATTGTCGACGCGGGCATAGGGGCACCGTCTCATGCGGCGGCGGCCATGGAAATGGGAGCCGATGCGGTTTTGGTAAATACGGCCATAGCGGTTTCTAATAATCCCGTTGGCATGGCAAAAGCATTTAAAAAAGGCGTAGAAGCAGGACGGGAAGCATATTTGGCAAGCTTGGCAAACATTCAGGCGAAAGCAGAAGCCAGTAGCCCATTAACCAGTTTTTTATATGAGTAGTTTTAGAGATACCTTTGAGAAATATCCATGGACCCATGTTTTGGAAAGCATTATGGACAAAACTTCCAACGATGTAATTCGCGCCTTGGAAAGACCCAAGCCAAACCAGGAAGATTTAAAGGCATTGATAGCTCCGGCGGCTAAACCTTTTCTGGAAGAAATGGCACAAAAAAGCAGTATAATCACAAAAAAACGTTTTGGGAACACCATGCAAATGTTCGCGCCCATGTATTTAAGCAATGAATGCCAAAATATATGCACCTATTGCGGTTTTAGCTTTACCAATAAAATCCCGCGCCGTACATTAACCGATGCTGAAATATTAGAAGAAGTGGGCTACATAAAAAGCAAGGGATTTGAACATATCTTACTGGTTACGGGAGAGGCAAATGCAACCGTTGGGGTTTCGTATTTAAAAAACGCCATTCAATTAATACGAAACCATTTTTCGAACATAAGCATTGAAGTGCAGCCTTTGGATCAAGATGAATATGAATTGTTGATTGATGAAGGCCTGTATGCCGTTTTGGTATATCAGGAAACATATCATGAAATGGAATATAAAAAACATCATCCGAAGGGGAAAAAATCAAACTTTTTCTATCGGTTGGAAACGCCCGACCGATTGGGGCGGGCCGGAGTCCATAAAATAGGGCTCGGGGCTTTATTTGGGCTGGAGGATTGGCGAGCCGACAGTTTTTTCACGGCATTGCATTTGTCGTATCTTAAAAAAACATATTGGCGAACTAAATTTTCAATCTCTTTTCCTCGTTTACGACCTTTTTCGGGGGGATTGGAACCAAAAGTAGCAATGACCGACCGGGATTTGGTGCAGTTAATATGCGCTTACCGGTTGTTTGACGAAGATGTGGAATTATCAATTTCAACAAGGGAAAATGAAAAGTTTAGGGACCATATTGTAAACTTGGGGATTACATCTATGAGTGCCGAGTCTAAAACCAATCCGGGGGGGTATGTAGTCGATAAACAGTCGTTAGACCAATTCGAAATATCCGATGAACGGCCAACTGAAGAAATAGCAACCATGCTACGGAATCAAGGGATTGATGTCGTATGGAAAGATTGGGAGAATAATTGGGCAAAATAAAACTTTTTTACGGAACGATTTAGCAAATATTTAAGAATTTTGCACTTAAAAAAACGCAGCTTTTTATTTATATTTGACAATATATCGAGCGTATATTAATATATAAATAAAAAAGTTATGAAAAAAAGACTATTTATTGCAGTATTCTCATTTTTTGCATTTTTAGCCCAAGCGCAGGATAAGGAAATTAAGTTAGGGGATGTTTTAAAGATTAACAATATTCCGGAAGCGACATTTCAACACATAGAGTTACCAAAAAAGAATATAATTATTAAAAGAGGCGGAGTGCCCGATTATAAAACGGTACATAATAACGAAGTAGTAGTTACAAAACTAACGACAAACCATGAAGGGGAACAAATGGCCACCTTAAAAAGAAAAGATGGGCGTAATTTCTTTGTTAGTTTTCCGTCGATTACAGCCAATGTAACGAGGGCTATTGCCGAGGAGGAAATTAGTTATTAAAATAAGCTTGAATGGCCAAATTGTATCGGTGCTTTTTGGAAACTTACAATGGGGTTATTTTTTAAATTTTTCTAAGGCTTTTTTGGTTTCGGGAGATAGCACGAGCCGGCCGGAAGTTTCTGCTCTTTCTTCTAAGAGCGACTCCCAATGGTCGGTACCTTGCCACATGATTTTTTTCATGGCCAAAACGGCTTGAGGGTTGTATGCAGCGAGTTTGTTCGTTAAAATATCAATTTCTTCATCAACATCGGTAAGGGATTCAAAAACTTTGGCATACAACCCTCTTTCTTTTGCCCAGTATGCATTTTTCCATTCGGTAGCGGCCAACGAAAGCTCGGCTAGGGCAGCAATGCCCATTTTGCGTTCTATGGCGGGGGCGATAACAAAAGGACCAATGCCAATGGTAAGCTCAGAAAGTTTAATGGCGGCGGCTTCGGTAGCAATGGCATAGTCGCAGGCGGCAATTAAGCCAACCCCTCCACCAACGGTTTTCCCCTGAATGCGGCCGACAATTAATTTTTTACAAAGCCGCATGGAGTTGATTACCTTGGCAAACCCGCTAAAAAACCGTTTTCCTTCTGCTTCGCTGGAAATGGCAACCAATTCATCAAAAGAAGCTCCGGCACAAAAGGCTTTTTTGCCTTCGCTTTTAAGGATTATCACATGTACGTTCTTATTCTCAGAAAGTTTTTCAAATTCATGGGCCAAACGATTTAATAATACCGTTGGAAAAGAATTACTGGCAGGATGGCCAAATTCAATGGTTGCAATGTTATTTTCAATTTTTGTATATAAACTTCCATCAAGACGATCGGTGCCCATGTTTTGTATGTTTTGCAATTGTTATATCAAAAATAAGTAATCAAAGCCAGCTTGGGGAATTTTTATCCGTTCATTTTTGAGGATGAAAAGCCAACGGAAGGTATAAGCGCATTACGGGATTTCAAAGCCTATACTTTCAACTCTGCTGATATGTTTGCCAGTATTCGATTCGTTTAAATTGAGCATGCTCGCCCACATTACGGTTACGAATACTGACTAGGGCCTTTTTATCTGTTATTTGATGCAAAATCCCGGTGATTTTTGCCTGATCACTTTTTTGGTTGATTTTATAACTCATTGTTCAGTCAGGTGTTTTTGATGTAAGCTTTTCAAGCGTTTTTTTTCGGTAAAAATTTTCTACAAAACCTGATTTCTCTCCTTTTTTAGTTCTATGATAAGTGCTGCCTTTACAACTTCACTTGCGGAAGTATATTTTCCCGTTTTAATTTGTTGGCTGATGAAATTGTCAAAATAATCTCCTAGAAAACAGAGATATTTTTAACCATAATCCCATAACCTTTTCAAAGGCACCAACTATTGGTATGAAATCATAATAATACTAATTTCTGCCTAATAAGCAACGTGCCGCTGTTAGCAAAACGCCTTTAATACTATTTGTAGAAGAGGCCAAGACATTTTTTTAATAATGGGATTAGGCGTTTACATACTTCCTCCTGAACTTAATAACCAGAGCCGAGGAGCGAACAAGCATCCATACGAAAAAGGCGGTCCAAATGGCATATAATTTCCAGTCGAGGTAATCCAGAACAAGTAATGTTGGGGTAAAACCGAGAAAAGTGGCCGCTAATAATACATTACGCAAATAGGAAGCTTCGCCAAGACCTTTGAAAATACCGTCGAACATGAAAGCGATGGCATTTACAGGCTGCATGAGCAGTACCATCCAAAAAACAGATGAAAACAGTGAAAGTACGGCAACTTCTTTGTTAAAAAGCAGGCCTATTTGATTATAAAACAAACCGCAGGCCAACATTAAAACAAATGAAATTATAATGGCATATTTACAAATGTCGATACTTAAAAACCAAAGCCGCTTGTAATCTTTAGCTCCCAATAACCTTCCTGAAAGGGCATTTCCGGCGTTTGCATAACCATCTATAAAAAAGGAAAAAAACAGCCAGATATTCATTAAAATACTTTGTGCCGCGATATAGTTTTTGCCATAATCTGTAGCGTAGGCATTGGCTAGATAAATGGCAAAATTGAGAGCTGCGGTCCGCACAAAAAGATTTGCGCTCATTAATAAGAGCTTTTTCATTTGCGGATTGACCTTTAACCGAAGTCTTAAATTAAAAGGTGTTTTTTTAAAGTAAAAGTACAATGCCATGATGAGCATAACCAATTGTGCCATCACGCTTGCATAACCTGCACCTTTTAAATGCATAGCCGGAAGCAAGCCATCTATACCATATACTAATGCGTAATCTAAAACAATATTTACCAATGCGCCCGTTAAACTGCATTTCATGGCCCATAAGGTGTTTTGCAACCCCCTAAAAACCCCAAAAACTGCAAAAGTCACCAGTGTTAATGGGTAACCAATGGCTCGGATGGTATAATAATCTTCTGTGTATTGCAAAATAAGCCCTTCGGCATTGTATAAGCTGAAAATTTCTTTAGCAAGTAACGCTGTGCTAAAATAAATTGCAAGGCTGAGCAAAAAGTTAAAAACCAAGGCCTGTGGGACCAGGGTTTTTACCGCATGCAACCTGTTGGCCCCTAAATGTTGCGAAACAATGGCCGAAATGGCTGTTTTGGTTTGGGCGACTATCCAAATAATGGCGGATAGAAACGAACCCACAATTCCGGCGGCAGCAAGGGCCTCGACCGGGTTTTTATCAACATTTCCTATAATGGCAATATCGGTAAGCGATATTAAGGGTTCTGCAATGCCTGCTATAATCGCTGGCACTGCTAATTGATTAATTTCTTTAAAGCTGATTTTGGTTTTCTCCATGAATTTGTCTAGCGAAATGTTAGCTTAGTGTAAACACAAAATAATTTTATGTAAATTTAAATGCAAAATAAAGCATTTAACAATCAAACATTAAATACTACACCCATGAAAAATATTTTGGTTCCCATTGGTACTTCGGCCAACTCAGTAAAAACATTACAATATGCTATAGATTTTGCCAGTTCTTTTGGGAGCAAGCTCTACATAATGCAGGCATTTACCTTGATAAATAAGGCTGGTAATATTGCTAATATAGAAGATATCGTTGCCAAGTCTACCACAGATCAACTTGAAGGGATTTTAAGTAAGGTGGACAAAAAAGGGGTTTCGGTAACCAAGGCCGCATATAATGGTGATGTTTTGGACGGGGTTAAGGCGGTAGACAATCAATATGGAATAGATTTAATTATTTTAGAACCTAAAACCATTGACATACGCGAAGAAGTATACTTGGGGCAAACATCGGGCAGCATTGTTAAAAAAACAAACATTCCTACATTAATTGTACCCGAGGGAAATACATTTAAGCCTTATAAAACCGGTTTGGTTGCCTTTAAGTCAGGAATTGTTAAACGAGATGCCATTTTAGACCCATTAGTGCTTTTAAAAGATAAATTTAAATTGAATTTAAACCTCTTATTGGTAAAAACGCCAAGCTATACAGCAGAAGATTTAGAGATAAATCCAACATTAAAAAAATTAAGCAATGGTCTGCAAACCACCGAAAACACTACTACTTTTGAGGGGGTGCTAGAGCATTTTCAGGAAAACCAGCCGGATATTTTAATAGTTTTTAGAAGAAAACGCGGTTTTTTTACCAAGTTATGGGAAAAAAATATAATTTTGAAGCGCGAATTTCGTTGCTCAATACCTTTACTGGTTTTAAGCGTTAAAAAGTAGAAATTGCAAAAAAACATTATATTTGCCACCGGAAGAAAATGGCAAAAAAATAATTTGGGGCATTAGCTCAGCTGGCTAGAGCGCTACACTGGCAGTGTAGAGGTCATCGGTTCGACTCCGATATGCTCCACCAAAGGCAACGTTATAAACGTTGCTTTTTTATTTTAAGAAAACAATAACGCAAGCTATTTTAATGGGTCCTTGTTAGCTTTTATCTTTATGGAAAAATTAAACTAAAATGGATTTAAAAGGAAAAGTAGCTTATATAACTGGAGGCACAAAAGGAATTGGATATGGAATTGCCGAAGTATTGTTGAAGCATGGAATGAAAGTGGCCATAAGCGGGCGCAAAATTGAAGACGCAGAGAAATCGGCATCGTCTTTGAGTTCAAACCCGGATGAGGTTCTTGGAATTTCATCGGATGTAACAAAATTATCGGATGAAAAAAATGCCATTGAAGTGATTTTGGACAAATGGGGGCATGTCGATGTAATTCTAGCTAACGCAGGAGTTGGTCATTTTGCTCCCATAGACGAACTGGAAGATGATAAATGGCAGCAGATGATAAATACCAATTTAAATGGCGTTTATCACACTTTAAAAGCTTCTGTTGAAGCCTTGAAGCAAGCTAAAGGGTATTATATAACATTGGCAAGTTTGGCAGGAACCAATTTTTTCCCAACGGCGGCAGGCTATAATGCTACCAAATTTGGGGTTGTAGGGTTTACACAAGCGGCTATGCTCGATTTAAGACCATATGATATAAAAGTATCGACCATTATGCCGGGCTCTGTAGCTTCTCATTTTAACAATAACACACCTTCAGATTCTGATACATGGAAAATTCAACCCGAAGATATTGGGGAATTGGTTGTAGACTTACTAAAAATGCACCCAAGAACATTGCCGAGCAAAATTGAAGTACGACCAACGCGTCCGGATAAGAAGAAATAACAAATTTAGCTTAAGGCAAATTTAATAGACGCTTCTACAACCTGTTGCATGTGTCGTGGGAGCTTGTTTTCTTCCCAGGGATGTTTTCCTCCAAACACATGATTGGCATCTTTAATTATGACTAATTTACTTTTAGGATTCCACTGATGAAGCGCTTGGGCCTCTTTAATATTTACTGTAGGGTCGTGTGTGCCGTGGACGATGAGTTGTGGTGCTTCAAGCCTTTCGGAAGCGGTTTTAATGGTTAAACGGGCTTCGTTTGCTATAAAATCTTCATAAAACTGATAATAATGGGGCAATTGCTGTTTAGTGCGGCTATTTTCAATATAAATTATTCCATTTTCCTGCCAATACGCCCGTGCTTTTTCATCGGCAAAACGTGCCTTGAAATCGCAAACGCTGGCCCAGGTTATAATTTTGCTTACCCGGGAGTCTTCAGCCGATTTAATGATGGAAATTCCGCCCCCGCGCGAATGGCCGATTAATACAATATTTGTGGTGTCAATTCTGTCGGCTGCATCAAAATCTTTACTTGTAACCCAATTAATAACGGTATCCAAATCGTCTAATTCAATTGAAAAATTGTTTTTTGCAAATGCCTCAGGATCCGGAAAATCTATGGGCTGTTCAATGGTGCCGCCATTATGCGAAAAATTAAACTTTATAAAGCAAAAACCGTTTTCGGCAAATGTTTTTGCTACCAAATCCCAATACCCCCAATCTTTAAAGCCTTTATATCCATGACTGAAAATAACAATAGGTGCTTTTGCTTGTTTGTTTTTTATATAAACATCGGTTAGAATGGGTTTATGGTGCTTTCCTTGAAGTATATGGTTTCTTTTAATATTCATGTTTTTGTATTTCTTTTTCCTGAAAAGGAACGGCTTTAGAAAAAATTTCGTGTATCAGATTTTTTAAAATTTCTTCAAACGTTTCGATTAGTTGTTGGTCTATTGAATATATTTTTACGGCACCTTTCCCTTGTTTATCCTTTTTAGCAAACTTGATAACTTCGCTTTGTAAGTTTTTAAAGGAAATTATTCCGCCTTCAAATAAATTGTATGGTGTTTCCTTATACATCATATATGCATAACAGAGTATTTGAAAGGCTTTACTGTATTTATAATCCTCGGTAAGGACGCTCCAGTTTATTATTTCTACATCCTTTTGTTCCACCTTTCCGGTTTTATAGTCTATAATATTGATGATTCCGTCTACTTCTTCCACACGGTCTACCTTTCCTTTGATATAAATAGGAAAATTGTAATCGGGATGTTTGATTTGCGACTTTACCTTGGTTTCAATTTGAAGGATTTTAATTTTTTTGCCTTTTTTTAATCGCTTTTCTTCAAAGTTCATGAAATTTTCAATATAACGCTTGGCGACATGGTACGCGATAAGGTTTTTTCCCTGCAAATTGGATGTGCTGGTATAAGATTGTGAAAAATGCTCAGCAACCAACTTTTCAATGCTTTTACGCATTTGTTGGATATGTTCAATATGCAGGAATTGTCCTTCTAATGGTTTGTATAGGGCTTCGAGCGTATCGTGAACAATAGTGCCCAATGTATTGGCGGCAATGGTTTCTTCTACTTCCTCAATTTCTTTTATGCCCAAGATGGTTTGTGTGTAAAAGCTAAGCGGATTCCTGATATAATTGCTTAATGATGTAGGTGAAAAACCTTTATTGGAAACCTCTTTTAACCGCTGGATGGCTGCATTGCTTTTATTGATATGGAAAAGCTCTTTTTTATTATTTTTTATATGTGGATTGGCAATAAATTGAGTTATGTGGTGGTTATCCTGTTTCAACATGGTTAATTGTTGAAGCAGCCTGCTCTTTTCCCCACCTTCCAAAACATCGGGTTCTGTATTGTACAGGAGGTATATGTTTTTGGCCCTTTGGAGCAAGCGGTAAAAATGATAGCTATAAATGGCGTCCTTCTCTTTGTAGGTTGGAAGGCCGAAGGCTATTTTTAAATCGAACGGGATAAATGAATTATTGCTTTTTCCCGCCGGCAGGATCCCCTCATTTACCGAAGTAAGGATGACATTGTCGAAATCTAAGTTCCTGCTTTCAAGCATTCCCATAATTTGAAGCCCTTCTAAAGGTTCTCCTTGAAAGTCTACAGTTTCGCCGGTTAACAGCTCATCGTATATTTTTTTTAAGGAACGCATCCCGGTAATAAAAGCATGCTCTTGATTAAAGGTATTAAGCTGATTGAATATTTCGTAAAAACGATAGAGATATTCCAAAAACAACAAGTTTCGTTGGTTTTCGTTGGAATAATGGACTTTCAAGGCAAGGATAATGTCAATACAGTTATTAATAATTGCATTTGTGGTCTTATTTGTAGCCGGAATGAATAATTGAGCACTTATATTGATAACTGTTTCATCATTTAGGTAAATAACGTTTTCCTTATTAATTTTTTGTATAAGCGCTTTCGTTTCTTCTTTTTTGCCTGTAGTAAATGTATGAGCAATGGGGTTTGATAGGATTTTTATGACATCTTGATAATACCATAAGCCATTTTTATTCTTTTCCCAGACTTCCATTAGCATTTCAAAAAAAGGGGCAAAGGGCGAAAGCTCCAAGGGAAATCCACTGGTAATATTTGCTTTGTTTATAGTTTTGGGGATGCTGTTCAAGATTGGGTTTAATAAATTTTCGTTTCCAAGAACAATTGCAGTGTTTTTTATATCAAGGCTCGGTTGGGCTAAAAGGTTCCCCACGTATTTGGCCTGCCCGATATTTTTTGGGACGCCAATTATTTGTATATTTTTTTCCTCTTGAAAATGGGTGCTTATAACTTTAAAGGGATGCTGTTTAAAATAAGGCCATTGGTCTTTATATTTTCTTAAAAACAAACCGGCATCGTGTTCTGTATGCTCAATGAAAAATGCGTCTATATCCCAATAAATTTCTGCTTCGGTATTGGTGAGGAGTTCCTGAAAAATATTTTTTTCGGCATTGTTTAGGGCATTGAACCCAATTAAATAATGTGTTATATTTTTTTTGTTCTGAATGTAATGTTCTATGTTTTCATTGGCTTCACGGTATATCATCCCTTGATATCCAATTCCTTTTTGTATTAAATGATGGTTGAAGGCTGTATAATACACATGCAATTTTTCCCAAAATTTAAGATATTGCAACTGTAAATGGGTTTTGTTTTCGGTATTTGTCCAATGAAACTGGTCTAGTTCCTTAATATGGAAAAGGTGTGAAAAAAAACTTTTTGGGTCGATTAAATAGCGATCGATTTCATTAAAGTCCTTTAGTACCGTTTGTGACCACGAGGTGAAAGTATGAAAATCTTCTAACTGGCCTTCTGGGGTGAGTTTTTTGTAGATGCTGTAAAACTCGAACGACAATTGAATATTGGTAGCTAGCTTTAAATTAGCAAGATCTTGGATAAATTCTTCAATACTAATAATCTTTGGGGCGATCGTTGCTTTTTCTACCAATTTTAAAAGCTCGTTCCTTAAAAAGGTAACGGCCCTTTTACTGGGAAGTATAATTACTAATGTGGATAACGAGTTTTGATTTTTGGTATATATCTCTTTGGCTACTTGAGCTAAAAATGATTTCATGTAAAAGGGTTTGCTTGTACTAAAGTACCAAAAATAAAAGCAAAATGATAGAAATAAAAAAACGCTCCGAATTTCGGAGCGTTCCTTGTATGGTTTGAATTAATCTAATTATTTAATTAGGTTAATTTCAACTCTTCTGTTTTGAGCTCTACCGTTTCTAGTTGAGTTAGAAGCAATTGGCTTAGTTTCACCATAACCATGGGACTCTAATCTACCAGCGTCGATACCGTGCTCGATTAAATAAACTTTAACCGCACCAGCTCTTTCTTCTGAAAGTCTTTGGTTCAATGAATCACTACCAGTGCTATCTGTGTGCCCGTCGATAGAGAACTTGGCATTTGGATATTCGTTAAGAATTCCAACGATATCTGTTAATACTTGTGCAGATTCAGTCTTGATAGTTGATTTACCAGTGTCGAATAAGATAGTTTTAGCATAATCGTTCAATGCTTTCTGAACTGCTTCAGATAACTCAGGACAACCATTGTTAGCAACAGTACCTGCAGTTTCAGGACATTGGTCGTCTTTGTCTAATACACCATCGCCATCTTTGTCAGGACAACCGTTTGTAGCGGCAGGACCAGCAACATCTGGACATTGATCGTCTTTATCAGCTACACCGTCACCGTCAGAATCAGGACAACCAGCAAGTTCTTTAAGACCTGGAGTTTCAGGACACTCATCTTGAGGATCAGCTACACCGTCACCATCAGAATCAGGACAACCGTTCATTTCGGCAGTACCAGCTTCGTTAGGACAAGCATCTTTAGAATCTTCGATACCATCTCCGTCAGAATCAGGACAACCGTTGAAAGCTTCTAAACCAGGAACTTCTGGACAAGCATCATCCTTATCGTAAACACCGTCACCGTCAGAATCAGTTCCACCGAACTTGATAGCAAGACCAGCTAAGTGTTGGAAATGAGGAGTACTGTAGTCTTCAAATACATGCTTGTAGCTAGATTGTAAAGTAAGACCTAGGTTTTCAGTAAACCATACATTGAAACCAACACCTCCATTAAGAGTACCGGCTCCAATCTCGTCCAACCAAGTGTATCCACCACCTACTTCAACAAAAGGGTCGAAAATGTGTCCTTCCGCGAAATTGTATTTGATAGTACCATCAACACCGTAGTAAGACCAATCATCTACTTCGGTATCTCCAAGTTTATCAATTTTGTTTAGCGATCCTCGAACCCCTACGGAGAATCCACCACCTACGTATTTTGAAACCGATACATAAGAGATAGAAGGTAGAATGTTCCAGTGATCACTTGCGTTAAAATACTCGTCGAACCATTTCTCTGAAGCAAATGGCCTATCAGAATTTGTAGGGTAAGCGTCAACCGCATTTACCCCAAAGCTAATCTGCCAAGGATTGTTCTGGTCTTGAGCATTCATGTTGCTAATCCCTACAAATAGGAACGCAGCAACTAGTAATTTGCTAAGATGTTTCATGTTCAATTATTTAATTTTAAGTGTTAATTTAAAGACAAATGTAAGCTGTTACAACTTATTAACAAAAACAAATATATAATTTTTTAATTAAAATGAAAAGATAGCGAGCTTAAACTACCCCTAGTTTTTTGCCTACCTCTGTAAATGCTTTTATGGCCTTATCCAAGTGCTCACGCGTGTGAGCGGCCGATAATTGTACTCTGATCCGTGCTTTTTCCTTGGGCACTACCGGATAGAAAAATCCTATAACATAGATACCTTTTTCTAGAAGCTCATCGGCCATAGTCTGCGAAAGTTTTGCATCGTACAGCATTACAGGTACAATAGCCGAATCTCCGTCTATGATGTCAAAGCCTGCTTTTGTCATGCCTTCCTTAAAATATTTTGTGTTTTTTTCCAGGCGGTCTCTTAATTCGGTACTTTTAGATAGCATTTCAAAAACTTTAATCGATGCACCTACAATATTAGGTGCCAAAGAATTTGAAAACAAATAAGGGCGGGAACGTTGACGAAGCAACTCAATGATTTCTTTTTTTCCGGTGGTATAACCGCCCATGGCACCGCCAAGTGCTTTTCCTAGGGTGCCGGTTATTATATCTATCCTTCCCATGACATTTTTTTCTTCCAGGGTGCCTCTTCCCGTTTCACCAATAAACCCGGTAGCATGGCATTCGTCTATCATTACCATGGCGTCGTATTTGTCTGCAAGGTTGCATATGTTATCGAGCGGGGCTACTAGGCCGTCCATAGAAAAAACACCATCGGTAACAATTATTTTAAAACGAGCTCCATCTTCATTGGCTTGTTTTAATTGCTTTTCAAGATCGGCCATATCACTATTTTGATATCTATAGCGCTTGGCCTTGCATAGCCGGACGCCGTCAATTATGGACGCGTGGTTTAGGGAGTCTGAAATAATGGCATCCTCGGCAGTCAATAGAGGTTCGAATACCCCCCCGTTTGCATCAAAAGCAGCAGCATAAAGAATGGTATCTTCAGTTCCGTAGAAAGCGGCTATTCTTTGTTCAAGTTCTTTGTGGATGTCTTGTGTGCCACATATAAAACGTACCGACGACATCCCAAACCCATGTGAATCCAACGTGTTTTTTGCTGCTTGGATAACTTCGGGGTGCGACGAGAGCCCTAAATAATTGTTGGCACAAAAATTTATAACCGTTTCTCCGGTACTAATGGTTATCTCGGCACCTTGTTGTGAGGTAATAATACGCTCTTTTTTATACAGCCCAGCATCTTTAATGTCCTGTAGCTCTTGTTCTAAGTGTTCTTTTATTTTACCGTACATTTATTCTGTTTTTTTACAAAGTTATATAGATTATAATATTATACGGAGATTACTTCAATATTTTCGTTTATGAAAACCAAAAACTTTTGATTTATTTCGAATCCGGCTTCTTTTAAAATATTTGCATAATTGTTTACTTGTGTTTTGTATTTCTCTGAAGGAGCTCCTGTTTTATAGTCTATTATGGTTGCCTTGTTGTTTTTTAACACAAACCGGTCGGGCCTTAAAAATTGGCCTTCAGGGCTCATTATTTCGCTTTCGTTATAAACGGTATATGCTTGGGTATAATATTCTTTTAGCAATGGGTGTGCAACCAAATTAGATAAATATTGTTGAATCTGGGATTGTTCTTCTTTTGGAATTAATCCATTATCGACGGCCTCCGTAACTGTTTGGGCTACATCAAATGTGTAATATATTTTTGAAAGCAGATAGTGGAAGATATTTCCTTTGTCGATGGCTTCTTTTTGTTTGGTATTCCACAGGGAGCCGGATTTGGTTATGAGCTGGAAGGTATTTCCAAAGGAATCGTTGCTTATGAATTCAATTTCTTTGGTAACCGACGTTGTTTCTCTCGAGCGCGATTGCTTCTGCGGAATGCCAATTTTATAATTCGACTCCTGCTCTTGCCAAAGCATTTTTGATTTTAAGTAATTAATGAAAAGTCCGGCAAAACTGTTTTGATTTTCAATTCCCTTGGCATTGCTGTCTTTTTTGCAAATAATGTACAATTGCTCGATCGCCCGTGTTAGCGCTACATAGAGAATGTTAAACTGGTCCAGTTCTTGTTTTTCTTTGTACAACTGTATTAAATCTGCCCCTGTTTGATTTATGTTTTCAACGGCGCTTTTTTTACTGAACAGGGCATAGGAAACCCCAAAAAGTTCCAAATCTACCGGAAACCACACCTTAAAGTCTTTTTCCCTGTAAATATCCGTGTTTGCATAAGGATAAATTACCACGGGGAATTCAAGCCCTTTGGATTTATGAATGGTAAGAATCTGTACAGCATTGGAAGCTTGTGGTGCAATTATGCTCAACTTGTCTTTCTTCTGGTCCCAATATTCCAGAAAACTGCCAATACCTCCGTTATTGTTCTGTGTAAAGGCAAAAACTTCATCTAAAAAAAACTGTATGTGCGCATCCGATTCATCGACCAGATCGAACGAATTGACACTGTATTCAATAGCATTGTAAAACGGAAGCTGTAAAAAATACGTCTCGTCAAAGCCTTCTTCTTTTAAAATTGTTGGCAGGCGGTGTAGGTTTTTTGCAAAATAATCATGGAGGTTTTCAACACCGTTTTTATGGGCCAGGAATTTTAAAATCTCAAGATGAAGTTCTGGGTCGTCGGGTCGGTTAAAATAAGAGATTAGCTGGATGATAAAATTTACTTTAATATCGTTCTTGAGCAATAAAGTTTCAGATGAAACAATGGGGATGTCCTTCGCCAAAAGGTAATCGGCAATGGCAACTCCTTCATTCTTTTTGCGGGTTAAAATGGCAATATCCTTAAAATTAAAGCCTTTGGCAATGCATTTGTTTATAGCGTCTAGGGTAATATTGCAATACGGATCTTCGTCGTTTTCGCTACCTTCCTCTTTATCGATAAAAGAAATATTGATATAGCCTCCCGGCTTATCGTTGGTTTGTTGTGTGCTCTTTTCTTTGAATAGGTCTCTATAAGTGTCGTTTTTTAAATTTTGGGAAATGTGCTTAAAAAACTCATTGTTAAACGTTACAATCTCGTCAAAGCTCCTGTAGTTTTTCGGCAGGTTTTCCACAAATTGTTCTGTTTGGAAGGGCTTGCTTTCTTTATTGTAAAGTGCTATAAATTGTTCTGCTTTCCCGCCCCTCCAACGGTAAATGGCCTGTTTTGCGTCGCCCACAATGAGCAGTGTTCCGGTTTTTTCGTTCGGTAGCATGGTCTCGAGCGCATTTGAAACCAATGGTTGTATGTTTTTCCATTGCATTGTGGAAGTATCCTGAAACTCGTCTATAAAATAATGTTTGTATTTTTCGCCAATACGCTCGTAAATAAACGGTGCGGGTTGGTTGGCAATAGCCGAAGAAATAAGCTTGTTAAACTCGGAGATCAATAAAAGGTTGCGGTCTTCTTTTATTTTATTTAGCTCTTGATTGATGGCACTCAACAATGAAAGCGGCACCAGGTTTTTATAAAAATCTTGTAAAAATTCAAGTTGAAATATTTCCTGTTTTATTTTTAAAAATGATGTGGCAATCTCCGGTTGAAGCATATCGATTAAAGTGGCCTTGCTGTCTGGTATCCTTTTTGGGTATAAAGGCTGGTCGGCTATGTTTTCTTGCCAGTTTGCGGTAAATTTTAAGTTGGAAAAGTCGTTTGAGGCAATTTTTCGTAAAAATTTTGGCAAGTACTTTCCTGTAAAATCGGTGTCTTCAAGCCCTTTTTCTGAAAAAGCATGCAACAATGCTGTTGCTTTATCAACAATACTTTTATGCAGGCTGTTGTTCATTTCCTTCAACTGAAGCCCTAGTTTTTTAAAATCTTCCAGGGTTTTATCTTCCAGCAATTGAACGTGTTCAATGTAATCTTCTTTTGTAAGCAATTTGGCAATGCCCCTTAAATCGCGGGAAATATCCCAGCTTTTATCGTCATCGGTTTTTTCTAATGCAAAATTTATAAGTATTTCGGTAAGCAGTTGGTTGGAACCTGCCTGAAAAATGAGATTGTCAACGGCTTCGTTTATAAGCGATTCCTCATCCAGTGAAACCTCAAAGTTAGTGGGAAGTTTTAAATCGAACGCAAATGTCCTAAGCAGCCTATGGTTGAACTTATCTATTGTAACAATATCAAAAAAGGCATAATTGTGCAAAATACGGGTAAGCACTTTTTTTGATTTTTTGTGCAATTCCATTGGGGAAACATTAAGCTCCTTAACAAGGCCTTCAAAAATGGGCGTTGGTTTTTCAAGAATGGTTTCGCCCGAAAACTCGTGCAGGTTTTTAAGCACCCTTTCCTTCATCTCGTTTACGGCTTTGTTGGTAAATGTAATGGCCAGCACCTGTTTAAAGGCATCCAAATTGTTTGAGCCCAATAAAATGGACAGGTATTTTTTTACCAGAGTGAAGGTTTTTCCAGAACCTGCCGAAGCATTGTATATTTGAAAGGCTGAAGAATTCAACATAAAAAGTTTATTGCAAAATAGGGAAACTCTATGAGTTATTAACAAATTATTATCATGTTTTCGGTTGCTTTTACTTAAATTTGGAATACTAAAATTATTAACTAAAAAAAGAAAGAAAAATGGCTTTTGATTTACCAAAATTACCGTACGCATACGATGCATTAGAACCACATATAGATGCGCGTACTATGGAAATACATCATACAAAACATCATCAAGGATATACAACAAAACTTAACGGTGCCATTGAAGGGACAAATTTAGAGGGAAAATCTATTGAAGACATCCTTAAAAACCTGGATATGGGCAACGGTGCTGTTAGAAATAACGGAGGTGGTTTTTATAACCATAGCCTGTTTTGGGAAATAATGTCTCCAAATGGAGGCGGAACACCTTCGGGAGAACTAGCTTCTGCAATCGATTCGGCTTTCGGTTCTTTCGATAAGTTTAAAGAAGAATTTACAACCGCTGCCGGAACCCGTTTTGGTTCGGGATGGGCTTGGCTTTGTGTGCACAAGGGAGGAAAACTGGAAGTTTGCTCTACACCAAACCAAGACAACCCCATTATGCCGGATACCGGTTGTGGAGGAATTCCAATTTTAGGATTGGACGTTTGGGAACACGCCTATTATTTGAACTATCAAAATAAGCGCCCAGACTATATTTCTGCATTTTTTAATGTAATAAACTGGAATAAGGTAGCAGAATTATATGCTGCAAACAAATAATGTTTTGGCCATGTGCCGGAATATTAATCCCGAAATTTCGGTTTTGGGATTGCTTAGTGAGTAAATAACGAGAATTTTATAGGTAAAAAAACGTTATTGAAAAACAGTCGCTCTTTTGAGTGGCTGTTTTTTTATAGCCCATATTTGTTTTCAATTTTATCTATTTTATCAACCCATTTTTTGGGGGCATCAAAACGGTAACCAACATGGAATTCCAAGAAGCTGTGCTGGTCTTTTAAATTATAACTGCTGTCCGTATTATGGTAAAAAGACCTATAGTTATAATGAATGCCCGTAAAAAAGCTGTCAATATTATAACCCAGCCCCAACTTAACATCGGCTTGGTAATTTATGCCACTGTAAGTTTCATGGCTCGCCTGCGAATGGGTGTTGGTATAGCCTATGCCGCCATGTACACCGCCAGACACCAAAAAACGTTTGTTAATAACCCAGTTGTAGAAATAAGAAGGCCCTATGGTTATATCAAAAGATTTGTCTTCTCCCGAGTCTTCCCCATTAGAGATTTCGGTATAAAAATAAGTTAATGTAGGCACAAAACTGCCTTGGCTTATACGTTGCCATTCATTTTGTTTAAAAATTGCCCTAAAGGAGAAAGAATCATTAAAGATATATGAAGTGGTTCCACCAATTCTAAAAATCTTAAAGTCGGGGAACAATACATTTTCATTAATTCCGGGAAGGTCTACATAATATCCCTTTGTACGGGACCACTCCAGGCTTTGCATCCATTTTTTAAAATAAAAACGCGTGCCAAGGTTAAAAAAGGTTGTTTTTCCCTTGCTATCGTTGTCGTTATTAAAATCAAGAAAAGAAGGGATAAAGCCAATATTTAATTCAATAAACCTAAACAATACCGAAAAGTTGGTTTTGAGCTCTTGATTGGGCTCTATGGTAGCACCAAACCCCGTAGAGGGGTCTTTAATTTCAAACGAATTAAAATCATTGTTCAGGGCAAGCCTAAAACTAATTTTGTTGGGATAAGTAATTATTGCCTTTTCTTGATTTGTATCACTACTGTCCGGCGTTTTTTCTTGTGCATAGGCACAACATACACTTGTATAAAAGAGTACAATACAATAAAATCTTTTGAAAAATAGAAGCATAGCGCAAACAATTTATCTTCTTTTTTCTAAAAATAAGAAGATAAACCATTATTTGTATTGCTGTTCTTGATAAATTGCTGCATTTACCTGCATTTTTTCAAGCAATTCAATTATAGATCGATGACAAATGGCCGAGGAAGATTCCACTCTCAAAATACGGTCGCAGTCTTCAAGGTCGAAATTTGCACTGTAATCCTTGAAAATAGTATGCAGTTCCTTGAGAACATGTTTTGCACTCGATTCGTTTGTGACATCTGTAACAAATATTTCAACCATACATGGGAAAGGTTTAATTTTTAGGAAACTTGGTCATATCGGCATGTATTAATTCCCATAAATGACCATCAACATCCTCAAAGCTTCGTTGGTATGTCCAACCATGATCTTGTGCAGGTTTGGGTTCATTCCCTCCAGCTTCGATTACTTTTTTTAAGAGCATATCTACTTTCTCCCTGCTTTCCACAGAGATGGCGTTTATAACTTCGGTATCGATAGAAGAATTGCAAACAGATTTATTGGTAAATGTTTCAAAAAAAGGAACTGTCAACAACATGGCGTATATATTGTTCCCCAAGACTAAACATGCTGCTTTTTCATCTGTAAATTGTTCGTTAAAAGAAAATCCTAAATGCTTAAAAAAAGTAATGGATTTGCTAAGGTCTTTCACTGGAAGGTTTAAAAAAATTTCTGTTACCATGAGTATTAATTAAATGATTTTTACAAAATTAAGGAATGCTTTTAGGATTTCTCAGGTGTCATTACGACAATAAAAAGGGTTGATTGCGACAGGGTAATTCAATACCTTTATAAAGGTAAAAAAAAGACAAAAACAAATGAAGCACATATCAATATTAATTCCAGAAGGAGATACCAGTTTGAGCAATTTAGAGGCCACTCACAAAATGTTTAGCATGACAAACAATGCCTTGCAGAAAATGGGAGAACCGCCTCTGTTTAAAATACAGCTGGTAGGCGCCACAAAAAAAAGTAGTCACAGTTACGGGATATTTAGCATCCATCCAGATATTACCATAGACCAGTTGAATAAAACAGACTTAATTATTATCCCGGCAATTCATGGCGACTACCGTAAAATTGTTGAGGCAAATTCGCTTTTTGTCCCTTGGATTATCAAGCAGCACCGTAATGGGGCCGAAGTGGCAAGTTTGTGTATTGGAGCCTTTTTATTGGCCAAAACAGGATTGTTGAACGGAAAAGACTGTACCACACATTGGCTGGCTGCCGAGGATTTTAAAAAAATGTACCCCGAAGTTAACCTGGTAGACGATAAAATTATTACCGACGAGCAGGGTATTTATACAAGTGGGGGCGCCTATTCCTCACTAAACCTAAATTTGTATTTAATAGAAAAGATGGCCGGACGCGAAATGGCCGTATTATCGTCCAAAATATTCGAAATAGACATCGATAGGGACAGTCAATCGCCTTTTATCATTTTCAAAGGCCAGAAAGACCATGAAGATAGTTGCGTTAAAAAAACGCAGGAATATATTGAACAAAACTACCATGAAAAAATAACCGTGTCAAAATTAACAAAGATCAGTGGCATAGGAAGAAGGAGCTTCGAGCGCAGGTTTAAAAAAACAACCAGCAATACCATTATCGAGTACTTGCAGCGCGTGCGGGTAGAAGCTGCCAAAAAAAAGCTGGAAAAAGGCATCAAAACAGTAAACGAAGTAATGTATGATGTGGGTTATTCCGACAATAAATCGTTTAGGGACATTTTTAAAAGAACCGTTGGAATGACGCCAGTTGAATACAAAAACCGCTACCGAAAAGAGCCTGTACTATAACATATGCAACAGGACCGGAAATTTTTAAACGGCTATCGGGAATTTACAGTTCCTAATATTTTGTTATAATTAACAGAAAACTGTTAACTCATTGCCAATCATTAGATATCATTTACTACAAATTTTTTATTTTTAAGATTGAAAGACTAATCCTGCTTACTAAAAAAGACTAATCCTGCTTACTAAATGTATGTTGATGGCTACTTTTTTTGAAAGAAGTCATTGTAAGAAAAATCAGCTACTCAAAAAGCATCGATGCTATGATGAAGAAAAGTAAGTACAGAAAATTTGCATTTCCTTTTTTTAAATGCATGTCAATAATTATGTTGGGCATAATGGTTTCCTGCGGAAGTCAAAAAATGGCACAATCAACCCCTGAAGGATTGTCGTTTACCCCCGCAGAACCATACGAGGAGGTAATTCCCGAAAACGCACAGACCAAAAAGGGGCTTTTTGACGTCCATAAGGTAAACGACCACTATTACTTTGAAATTCCAGACACCTTGTTAAGCCGTGAAATACTGGTGGTAACTAGGTTTGTAAAAACACCCGGCGGCGCTGGAAATTATGGTGGGGAAGAAATTGGAGAGCGAACCATTTTTTTTGAAAAAGGCCCTTCAAACAAAATTTTTCTCCGCATAGCAACATTTGTAAGCCATGCCGATAAAGACGATGCCATTGCAAAAGCAGTGCAGAACTCAAACATTACCCCGATCCTCGAAGCTTTTGACGTTAAAGCCAGAAATAAAGACAATAATGCCTCGGTTATTGAAGTAACCGATTTTATCAACAGCGAAAACAATCTTTTGGCATTAAGTTCGGGGCAAAAGGAAACCTACAACTTAACTTCATTAGAAAAGGATAAATCGTACATAAAAGAAATAAATACCTACCCAATAAATACCGAAGTAAAAACGGTAAAAACATACAAGGCAAAGGTTTCTCATGGAAACGATAAAAACTTACAGGCGGCAATTCTGTCGGGAGTTGTAACCGTTGAGCTCAACAACTCTTTTATTTTGCTCCCCAAAAACCCCATGCAAAAAAGGCTTTACGACCCCCGGGTGGGGTATTTTGCCAGTTCTTATCTGGAATATGGAGATAACCAGCAAAAGGTAAACAAAAATATATATATCCACCGTTGGCGGTTGGAGCCCCGGCCGGAAGACATGGAAAAATGGAAAAATGGCGAGCTGGTAGTGCCCAAAAAGCAAATAGTTTACTACATAGACCCGGCCACGCCAAAAAAATGGCGCCCTTATCTTATTCAGGGCATCAACGATTGGCAAAAGGCTTTTGAACAGGCAGGGTTTAAAAATGCCATTATTGGTAAAGAATGGCCGGTGAACAATGATACTATGAGCTTGGAAGATGCGCGCTATTCGGTTTTGCGTTATTTTGCCTCCCCTTCTAAAAATGCCTACGGACCAAATATTATCGATCCACGCAGTGGCGAAATCCTTGAAAGTCATATGGGGTGGTACCATAATTTAATGAACCTATTGCATAATTGGTACATGGTGCAGGCTGGAGCAGTAGATGAACGGGCGCGTAAAATGACTTACGACGATGAGCTTATGGGAGAGCTTATCCGTTTTGTGTCCTCGCACGAAGTTGGGCATACGCTTGGGCTGAGGCACAATATGGGCGCTAGCTATGCAACCCCGGTAGAACGTTTAAGAGATAACGATTGGTTAACCAAGCACGGGCATACCAGTTCGATAATGGATTATGCACGTTTTAACTATGTAGCCCAACCGGAAGACAGTGTTGAGGTTAAAAACTTAATGCCCCGTATTGGTGATTACGACAAATGGGCCATTCAATGGGGGTATTCAAAATTTCCAGTCAGCACAACATCAGAAGAAGAAAAAGAAATATTGAATAAATGGGTGATAGATAGCATTGCAGCAAACCCAAGATTGTGGTTTGGTGGCGAAGGAAGGGATTTCGATCCGCGCTCCCAAACAGAAGATCTGGGAGACAATGCCATGGTAGCTTCCTATTACGGAATTAAAAACTTACAACGGATATTGCCAAATTTGGCAGAATGGACCGAAGAAAAAGGAAGCGACAATTACCAAAACCTAGATGAAATATACCAAGACGTAATTAAGCAATACAACAATTACCTATTTCATGTGGCCAAAAATATTGGGGGCATTTACGTTACGCCAAAATCCCGGGAAGAAGATGGCGATGTTTACAGGCCTGTATCTAAGGCCAAGCAAAAAGAAGCACTTATGTTCCTTAATAAATATGTTTTTACCGAGCCTGCTTGGCTATTAAATGATAGTATTTTGAATAAGGTGGAACAACCAAAGACCAAGGATCCGGTAACGAACATGATGGAAAGCATGATGTTAACGCTTATTGGCGGAAGCCGGATGAGCAGGATGTCTTTTATTGCTGAAAGGTATAATTTTAACGACCCCTATACCCCAGAAGAATATTTAAACGATGTAAGCGCATATGTTTGGAGTGATCTGGATATTTTTTACAATCCAAGTGATTACGAACGGAAGCTTCAAAAAACCTATGTAGCCGACATGATTGCCCTGTACGATCCCGATAAAGCCCAAGGGCCCATAGCTGGTTTAATGGCAAGATTGTCTGAAGAAACCACGTCTAATACAGATATCCGTTCTTTGGCATTGAATAATTTAATTACCATTCAGCAAAAAATAAAAAGGGTTTTACCACGGGTTTCCAATAGTATGGCAAAAGCACATTTGCTGTACCTCGCCAAAGAAATAGATGACGTTGTTGGGGAAACACCTTCATTTGAAAGGGAATATCGACCCATAACCGATTAATTTTTTTGTAAGGGGTTTAGTTTTTAAACGACTTAAAATTTTTCATTTTAATTAAAAACGAACAAGTGCATGTCACATCAAAATACATTGTCCAACACTAAATTCTCTGTGTTGGACCTGGTTCCCGTTCCTCAAGGATCCCACCATAAAACGGCAATGAATAACAGTCTGGATTTGGCCCGACACGCTGAAAAATATGGGTATGAACGCTTTTGGGTTTCCGAACATCATAATATGGAAAGCTTGGTAAGCTCTGCAACGGTAGTTTTGTTGGGCTATATAGCACAAGGAACCACCAAAATAAGAGTAGGGTCGGGAGGAGTAATGTTGCCCAATCATGCCCCGCTTATCGTAGCCGAACAATTTGGGACCTTGGCTATTTTGTACCCAAACAGAATAGACCTTGGACTTGGAAGGGCGCCCGGGACAGACCAATTAACTGCGCAAGCATTACGAAGGGGCAAGCAGGAAAGTGTTCAGGATTTTCCTAACGATATAAACGAATTGCAACAATATTTTTTGGAAGAAAACGAGAACGAACGTGTCCGCGCCATTCCGGGGGAAGGATTGGAAGTTCCCATTTATTTATTGGGCTCCAGTACATTTAGTGCACAATTGGCCGCCCAAAAAGGACTTCCATATGCGTTTGCAAGTCATTTTGCGCCCGGACAACTATTCAGTGCCCTGGACATTTATACCGAAGGATTTAAGCCTTCAAAACAACTGGAAAGCCCATACCCAATGGCTTGTGTGAATGTAATCGCAGCCGATACCGATGAAGAAGCACAACGTTTGGCCACAAGCCTTTATCAATTTGCAATGGGCATCGTTACAAACCTTCGTAGGCCTTTGCCGCCACCAATAGATTCTATGGAAGGAATATGGACCCCAGAACAAGAGGCAATGATAAAAAACATGATGTATTTCACCTTTATTGGTTCTAAAGCCACTATAGAAAAAGAGCTTTCCAAATTTATTAAAACGACTCAGGTGAAAGAAATTATAACGGTTTCTCATATTTTCGACCATCGGGAGCGTATAAAATCGTATAAAATCTTAAGCGAAGTTTTTAATTCATAAGGGGGTATTATTCATCAACGAGTGAATTATTTTAAATTGTTGTTTTTCAAATTCGACCAAAATAAAATTTTTATGCCTTCAATTTTGTTTAATTGGTTAAAACTTATGCTATTTTAGTATCGATTAAACAACTTTTTAAAATTTATAATTACTCTCTTACGAATGATTTCAGCAAAGAAAATCGCTTTTCTATTGTTGGGCCCATGCATGTTTTTGATACTTCAGCTATTGGACGGCCCAAAGGGAATGCCCGAAAATGCATACGACATGCTTTCCATAGCCATATGGATGGCTATTTGGTGGATTACCGAGGTGATTCCCATTGGTGTGACGGCTTTGTTGCCCATTCTATTATTTCCCCTTACCGGGGCTGTAGATATTTCTGCCACAACAGCAGCTTTTGGGCACAAATATGTTTTTTTGTATATGGGTGGCTTTATATTGGCCATAGCGATAGAAAAATGGGGTCTTCACAAGAGAATAGCATTGCATATCATTAAAATAATTGGCACAAACGTATCCAAAATAATTTTAGGGTTCATGGTCGCTACCGCATTTTTGTCGATGTGGATATCCAATACAGCAACTTCTGTAATGATGTTGCCCATAGGCATGTCTATAGTTTTCCAATTAAAGGACAACCCACATACGGAAAAAAACGAGCACTTAATTTTTGGCAAGGCATTAATGCTATCTATTGCCTACAGTGCTTCTATAGGAGGCATAGGAACATTAATTGGGACTCCGCCAAATTTGGTATTGGCAGGATTTGTGGAAAAAACCTACGGCATAGAAATTACATTTTGGCAATGGGCAAAGTTTGGTTTTCCTATATCCATTGTTTTATTGTGGATAGCTTGGTATTATTTAACAAATGTAGCCTTTAAGTTTAAACAAAAAGAATTCCCTGGCGGGAGGGAGGAAATTAATAGGTTGGTAAGTAAGCTGGGGCCTATGAAAAAGGAAGAAAAGGTGGTATTGGCCGTTTTTTTTCTTACGGCATTTTTTTGGATTACGCGCTCTTTTATATGGCAAAGAATAATCCCGGGAATAGACGATACCATTATAGCTATTGCTTCTGGAATACTATTGTTTATATTGCCATCGACCAAAAAAGACGAGCCTATAATTAATTGGAAAGAGGCCGTTAAACTACCTTGGGGGATTATTTTATTGTTTGGGGGTGGAATGGCGCTTGCAACAGGATTTGAAATAACAGGGTTGGCCAATTGGCTTGGTGCCCAGGCAGGATTATTACAAGATCTGTCTTTATTGCTACTTATTTTTGTGGTAATAACGGTTGTGAATTTTTTTACTGAAGTCACCTCAAATTTGGCTACCACGGCCATGCTATTGCCCATTTTGGCACCCATTGCCATTTCTCTTGAGGTCAGCCCCTATATGTTGATGGTCGCAACTACGGTGGCTGCATCGTGTGCATTTATGTTGCCGGTTGCTACCCCGCCCAATGCTGTTGTTTTTGGTTCGGGTTACTTAAAAATTCCCGATATGATAAAATCGGGTTTCTGGATGAACGTTATCTCCATTTTGTTTTTAACGGTGGCAGTTTATTTATTGTTGCCTTTTGTGTGGAATTTTGCCCCAGAAAATTTCAGGAAATTTCTTGAAAATATAAGATAATAAAACTCAGGTTAATAATACAGGGGAGTGTTTTTATGGGCTTGCAACAGTAGTTTCATCTTCCGAAAAGATGTTTTCGTCTTCAGAAAAATCCAAGGTTTCTGCCTTTGGGACAAACGTTAAAATTTCATCGATGCCTTTCTCGAGCATCCGTTGGGTGGAGTACTTCCTGCTTGTCGCCAATACCAGTCCTCCTTTGGACAGCCTAAAGAAATATTTTCCCGACGGGGTGCTTTTTTTGGTAAAAGCAAACTGCTCAAGCGAATCCCTAATGGCAGCAATTATTAACTCGCAATCTGTTTTATGTTTACACGCGATGCTGGTAAAGATAGTTTTGCCCCTTTTGGAAGTAAAAACAAATTTATAATCCCCACTGTTACGTTTGCTAATTACAAACATATACTAATTTTAATTCCGGTTTTATTTTTGTTGAACAAAACTAAGGGAAAAATTCCTTTATTCTTATATGACTGAAGATTTCTTCTTTTTCTTTCGTCTTCCCCACCATATTAAAAATCCTGTTATGGGGAGCGATGTCGCTACGATGCCGGCTAAAAAAGTAGACAATTTGCCAAATTGCCCCCACCATTGTCCCATATGTAATTGCCATACAATATTTTCGGTAGTTTCGTGTTTTATTAACTTTTCACCTACGTTTATTTTTTCACCTGTATACCTGTTGTATATAGCCAAGTCGGCATTTTCTATACTCTTTAAACCTACTTTTCCCGAAGTAAATACATAGGCGCCCAGTTTTTGTTGGTCGTAATTCCAAATGCTTACCATTTGTTTATTGTTGTGCTCTTTTTCCAAAACTTCATACGCAAAAGGCACCATGTTTTTTGATACTTTGGTAGTGTCTTGTTTGGGCAAAACATCTGTTAAATGTGTTAATTCTCCTCCTGTAGCTTTAATGGTTAAATTGGATAACGAAGGAAAGAAAATAATAAGTCCCGTTACACTTAAAACCAGACATAAAAGCAAAGAATAAAACCCGTATACATTGTGCAGATCATAGTTGAGACGTTTGAATTTTGCTTTCCATTTTATGGTAAAGCTCGCTTGTCTGGTGGTTTTGTTCCAACGTTTTGGCCACCATAAAATAAGTCCGGTTATACAGCTAATTACAAAAATAATGGTTGAAATAGTTACGATCCAATGGCCAACTTCCCCGGCCAATAAAGAAGCGTGTAGATGAGCAGTTACAAAGAAGAAGTGAATGGTGCTGTCCTTTTTTAGAATTTCTCCGGTGTATGGATTCATATAAATCATTGCCAGACTCACTTCTTTTCTGTTAAAGGCCCTGATGCGAATACTTCTTTCGGGATCTTTAAAAAAAACATATTCAGAAATCATATAATCGGGATACTCTTTTTTTAAATTCTCAACAATTTCTTCTGAAGATATCCTGCTTTCTCCTGCCTCGACATATTTGGCATCACCTGCTGTAAAGTCCATAATTTCATCGCCATACACAATAATAGTTCCGGTGAGGCAAACAAATACCAAAATAATACCCGAAACAATGCTTGGCCATAAATGAATCCAGGCAACGATACGATTGAATAAACTCTTTTTTTTCTTCTTTTTTGACGTGGTTTTCTTCATTTTAATTTATAACTCTTGATTCATTTTTTGAAGTTGTTTGCTTTCAGGATACATTTGCAATGCATCTTTTAAAAGTTTTTTGGAACTTTCGCTTTGCCCTGTGCTTTTTGTGTATTGAATTAATTGATAGAAAAGAGATTCTTCAGGGATGAATTCAAAATCTAATTTTTTTGACAATGCTTTATAGGTTTGTTGTACCAATTCTGGGTTTTGTGGCACTTCTTTCACCGGTAATTGGATCCCGTCAAACAAAAACTTCAATGCATCAAGTGTTGCAGGAATGGGGATGTTTCCATGATCGTATTCGGGATAATACTTCCAGTTACTTATCAAATGGTTTTCAGGACTTTCAGATAAAATGGTTTCGCAAAATTTCCGGATTGTTTTTCCGTGTTCAAGACGATCTTTAGCATTTTCCTCCGACTCAAAAGCAAGCCCTACAAATAGCATTTTTCCTTTAAAATTAGCTGTTTTCCATTGCTCTTTTGCCGCTTTAAAAACATATTTTCCATCCCACCACAAGCTAGGGTCGATGGCCATATAACCTTGAAATAAAGCTGGCTTCTCCAACAAAGTATACAAGGTAAAAAGGCCTCCAAAAGAATGCCCTAACAAAATATTATAGCCATTTGTTCTGTATTTTGAATTGATAAAAGGCAGCAATTCATCTTGAAGAAATTGGATAAATTTATCAGCCCCTCCGCTATTTTCAAATCGTTTTTCTCCGTTAGGCCCTGTAATAGTTGCATTTGTTGGAGTGAAATCTCGCGTCCGGTCGGTGTTTCTAATTCCAACAACAATCATTTCTGGGTGTGGGCGGTATAAAAATTTAGTATCAAACCTTTCTAAAGCTGCTACAAATTGAAAATTAAAATCGCCATCGAGCACATACAAAACCGGATACTTTCCTTTGGCAAAATCGGCATTGCTATAATTTTTAGGTAATTGGATATCAATAGTCCGTTCTTCGTTTAAAATCGATGAATTGATTTTATACGAATTTCCAATGGTGATAGGCTCTTGTGCAAATAGTATGTTTACAAAGATGGGAGCAAGATAAACAAGTAATTTTCTAATCATAATCCACATATGAAAAAATCAAGCTGATGAGCAATTGAAAAGCGTCATCAGCTTGTTAGTATTTTTAATTAAAATCTAAATGTTAGATTTGCCAAAAAGGTTCTTGTTTGTTGTGGTATTGCCCAGTAGGTTGCTGTCCAGTATTCTTCATCGGTTAAGTTGTTTAACTTTAACCCGATTCTAAACTTAGGTTGTTCGTAAAAAACGGAAGCATCTAGCGTATGAAAACCTGAAACTGTAACAGTATTAGCATCATCAAAATAATAATCGCCTGTATAATTACCTCCAAAACCTAACCCAAACCCTTGTAAAGATCCTCTTGTAAATTTATAACTCGCCCAGTAATTTGCAGAATTCATTGGTGTAGCCAACGGATGATTTCCTTCAATCCCAGCCTGATTATCGCCAACTTTGGTATAACGACTATCGTTATATCCGTATCCAGCAATTATGTGGAATCCATCGAAAGGATTTGCAATCAAATCAAATTCTATCCCTTCACTGGTTTGTGCACCGTCTTGAACGCTTATCAATTCATCATTTTCATCAAAGACTGAACGAACTTTATCCTTTACTTCAATGTTATAATAACTTACGGTTCCATTTACTTTTCCATTGAGCAATTCAAACTTCACTCCTCCTTCTATTTGGTTAGCGTGCTCTGGTTTAAATACTTGTCTTGTATCATCCGAAAGCGTATTAGGGGCTACGTTTCTAAATCCGTTTTGATAGTTTACAAATGCTGAAAGTTGGTTTTCGATTACGTGGTATACCAATCCGGTTTTAGGCGACCAAGCTGTTTGTAAATAATCATTTGCCCTGTCGTGAAAACGATCTACTCGAAGCCCCATCATAATATTCAAGCGGTCGTAAAGCGTTACTACATCTGACACATACGCACTATAGGTTTGTGTGTCTCTTCGGTTGGCAGCCCGGCTTGTAGTAGCCAAACCTGCTTCGTAAGTGCTTACGTTTAACACGGGAGAATCTTGATTGATAACGGTAAACTGGTCGTTTGTAGGATCATCGTCTAAGCTATTCACATAAGCATCATAATCATTAATCATTGTTCGCGAGTCGGTTGTTTGTAATTGTGTATAGTCAACCCCGATAAGAAATTTATTATTGATGTTTCCCCAATTATGAATTCCGGTTACGTTTTGTTGTACTTGTATTGTATTGAAGTTACTTGGCAAATTCATCAAGCGTCTTTGAAGCAATCTTTCTCCTTCATAATCTCCTTCTCCAGCTTTTACCAAAAGAAATAAATAATTGGCATTGTTATCGGTATTCGAATAAGATACACGTGTATCAGATGTCCAATGTTCGTTTATCTTGTATTCGGCATTTGCAAAAACATTCAACACTTCTGCTTCGCTGGTAATGTCATTGGAGGCATATGAACGTTTAAAATCCCAATTCAAATCATCAAAATTTGTAATGTTTGCAGTGGGGGTCAACCCGACATAAGTAGAATTTCTATTCGATCTAAAAAACTCAAAATCCAGGTTTACGGTTAACTTCTCATTTACCAAATACTTAAATGCCGGAGCAATCATAAAAGTTCTATTGATTCCTTGATCCTGAAACGACTTCTCACGATGAATCGCCGAATTTATTCTGAATAAAAAAGTATTATCTTTATTTAAAGGCGTATTATAATCGATTGTGACACGCCCTAAACCATAAGCTCCTACGGAAAAGCCCACTTCTCCTTTTTCATAAGCCATCGGTTTTTTGGTAACGCGGTTTACCAGACCACCGTAAGATATTAAAGTAGAACCAAATAAAGTAGATGAAGGACCTTTGATGATTTCCAGACGCTCTAAGTTTACCGGATCTGATAAGGACACAAAATTCGTTGCCATTCCATTACGAATAGAACCTGCACCATCGGCCCCAGAAAAACCCCTCATGCGCATTGATAAACCTGTTCCTCCAGAGCCAACACCCAACATTACGTTGGTAACACCCGGCGATGACATTAAAGCACCACGAAAATCGGTTGCCATTTGTTCGTTTAGTAATTCTTTAGGGACTACGGTATATACTTGTGGGTTGTCCAGGTTCTTTAGCGGAAGCCTTGCCACCATTTCCGTTTTCTTTTCTGCAAAAATTTTAGCAGCCGACGTTAAGGTAATCCCTTCTAGCTCTTGGGTATTTTCACTTAATAAAATTTCGGGCACCGTTGTTGTTTGGTTTGATTCTACAGTAACTTGACGTAATTCGGTATGATATCCTACGTAAGACACTACTAAAGTATATGAACCCGGGCTCACTCTACTAAGCTCGTATGTTCCGGTTTCATCGCTTACAGTACCTATTCGGGTTCCTTTAAGACTGATAGTTACATGTTCTACTGGAACACCATCTAAAGTGTTTATATTACCAATAATAGTACCGGTACTTTGTGCTTTTACTCCTATGAAAGAAAACATCATAAGAATTAAAAAAGCCATTTTTTTTGCAGTCATATCGCTTCTTATTTTAATTTAGACTTAGTTTAAATAAATGCAAATGTAATTAAAAAAGACTTCTAAGAAAACAATATTCAATTTTTAACGAAATAGCTTCTAAAGTATAAAAACATAACCTTTTTACTTGGTTTTATTAGTATATGAATAATAAAAAAGACCGTCTAAAAGGCGGTCTTTAAGTTATAGTTAGTGATATATTTTCAAGTTAGTCCTGATAAAAATTAGGACCTGGCCAAGCATCGTTGGATGGGTTTACATCGGGCAAAACCTTATCAGGGTCAATTTCAATGCTTGTTGGAAGTACGTCTGTTTCCAACAAGAAACTCCATGTATCGCCACGTTGCCATATTTCAACAGGGAGTATTTTTTCTTCCGATGTCCCGTCGCGGTACGTAATTTTCATTTTTACGGGCATTGGTACTCCTCCTTTATTGGCAACAGTAACTATAAATGCCGTTTTTTCTTCATTTTGCCTTACACTTTCTATGGCCAAATCGATATTTCCGGTGCCGTAAAACCAATTTTTAAAGAACCAAGAAAGATTTTCACCACCAACATTCTCGATATGATTAAAGAAATCGGCTGGTTGTGGGTGCTTGTACGCCCAGGTTTTTATGTATGATTTAAAAGCATTATCAAATCGTTCAGGCCCTAAAATATACTCCCTTAAAAGTAAAAGTCCGATTGCCGGTTTCCGATAAGCTGTCATCCCTAAATTCCTCAAATTGGTTACATCCGGGTAAGTGTCGATTCCTTCTCGCGTATCGCTGTTAAACCAGCCTGTCATGTTTCTGGTTTTATTAAGCCCGGCGGGATATTCACCAAAATCCAAAGTACTGTAATAATTGATAAAAGTATTGAAACCTTCGTCCATCCAGGCATACCTTCTTTCGTTAGAACCCACAATCATCGGGAACCAGTTATGTCCAAATTCATGGTCGGTCACCCCCCAAAGCCCGGCTCCGGTACTGGTCCATCTGCAAAAGTTCAGTCCGGGATATTCCATGCCCCCAATATCGGCGGCCACATTAGTAGCGACAGGATATGGGTATTCGTACCATCTGTTTGAATAATTTTCAATGGCCTGTTTTGAATATTCCGTAGAACGGCTCCAAGCATGAGATCCAACGCTCTCTTTTGGGTAAACTGATTGTGCCAGGGCCTTTTTCCCACTAGGCAAATCTATTTTAGCGGCATCCCAAATAAATGCTTTGGATGAGGCAAAAGCAACATCCCTAGAATTTTCCATGGTAAAGTGCCAAGTAAGGGTTCCACTTTGTTTGGCCCTTATGGAAGTGTCGTTTACCTCTTCCGGTTTTACGATATAAACGGTTTCATTACTTTCTTTGGCCCTATCCATACGGTCTCTCATGGTAGTGGACATTACTTGGGTGGCGTTTATCAACTGACCAGAACCGACTACAATATGATTGTATGGGGCCGTAATTTCGTAATCGAAGTTCCCGTATTCCAGATAGAATTCACCAGCCCCCAAATAAGGCTCAACATTCCATCCCTCAATATCATCGTATACAGCGGCCCTTGGATACCATTGCGCCATGGCGTATATGGTACCGTCTTCAACCTCCAGCCTTCCCATGCGGTCCATTCCCTTTTCAGGTACCTTATATTTAAAATCCATGGAAACCGATGCAGTTCCGCCATTTGCCTTGATAGGTTCATTAAACCATACTTGCATGCGGGTATCGGTAATGATATGTTTTGTAGAAGTGTTCCGTCCATTTTTAGCCTGAAGGTTTGTTATTTCGTATCCGCCGTCGGTGTCTCCAACATAACGGTTTCCGCCAATGGGGGTGGTTAATGTGCCCCTAGAATTTTCGGTAAAACGATTTTGTTCCAAATACAACCATATAAACGGAAGTGCATCCGGACTGTTATTGGTATAGTTAATGGTAATTTGCCCGGTAAGCGTATGTGCTTGGTCGTCAAGTGCTGCTTTAATTTTATAATCAACCCTGTTTTGCCAATAATCAGGGCCGGGAAGCCCCGATGCAGAACGGTAACGGTTTCCTGTACGGTTCATAAACTCACTAAATTCACCTTGGTTGTTTTCCACCACTTGCGCTACAGAAATGCCCGTAAATGCAAGAAAGAAGAAAAGCAATATTCTACTTTTTTGATACAACGATTTGTTCTTCATCCTAAAAAAATTAAATTAAATGTAATTTGATTATCATCACGAAGCAACAAAACTAATGATTTGAATGAAAAAAGCTTGTGGTTTTATACGAAAACTCTAAAAGCAGCTGGCTGAAATCGAAGAAGCTTTTATGGGAAGTCATTACGATGAGTTTGAAAATAAACAATATTTATTAATGCAATGTTGTCGCATTAATGAATAATTCACTATGTTTGCTTCTTTAATTTAATTTTCGTTTTCATGAAGGAAAAATACATTGATTTAATAGGAATGTATGCAGCAATATTGTGCTTGATACATTGTTTGCTTGCTCCATTACTGTTTTTGTTTTCCATTGGAATTTCACATAATGGCTTTATCGATTTAGGTTTTCTATGTATCGGGGGATGGCCCGTTTATAGAATTGTAAGGGGCAACGCTCCATATTATTTAAAGGCCTTGGTCTGTATATCCTTGATTTTGATTGCTACATCCATTGCCATGGAAATGCTGCTCCATGTTCATACCAACTTGATATTTATTGGGGCATTCGGGCTTATTGTGGGGCACCTTATTAATTTCAGGTCGCATAAGCATTGTTAGTATACAGTCAAAATAGAGGGCTGTCTTTCTATGTCTTTAAGATTTTTAAGAATAATATTGCCAAAGATTTAATTAACATTAATAATTAAAAGCATTTTTCTTTTCATCGGATAATCTTTTGTATGTTTGTATGGCAACTATGAAAAATCGTCTAAAACATAGTATTACTTATTTGTTCCTAGCTCTATTCGTTACGGTGAAATTGGCTGGGTTGCATGTAATACTCCATAGTGACGACAAAGACCACTTGGCGCATTGTATTGTTTGTGACCATGCCGTTGCAAACGAGCATACGCCGGTCCTTCCTGCGCAAACAGAAGAAATTACATTTGAGAATGTTGAGGTTTTTGTTGAAAGACCGATAATTCAGGGGCATTATTTCCATTATTGTTCCCAAGGCATTCCTAACCAGCTTTTCTCCAGGCCTCCGCCTATTTCTTAATACATTTTCATTTTTAATATATCGTTTCAGTTGCCATAACGGCAATTAATACCGCCGTTCGTTAAACTAGGGTTGTCTAGAACGCTGGCTAAATTAGTTTAATGGCCAAGCACTTATTAAATGTGGTTATGATTTTCTGAAGATATATCCCAAAAGTAAGGTCCGTACTCTGGACTGTCTACAAATTTTAATATACCTGACATTCAATGTTATATAAATTGTTAGGAATATGTTTAAGCATCGGCTTATGTTCGTATTCCTATGCGCAAGAAACCTATTCAATCAGTGGGACTGTTGTCGATGCACGTACCCAAGCGCCCATTTCGGGGGCAAATATTGTTGGAGCCAGTGCCTATGCAATATCAGCCATCGATGGTAGCTTCATTGTAAAGAAGTTGCAAAAGGGGAGCCATATGTTTAAAGTGACCTATCTGGGATATGCCCCAAAGGAAATGACTATAGAGGTTAGCAAAAACATCAGCGGGATACTCGTGGAATTAAACGAAACCGATATGGTGCTCGAAGAAGTGGAACTGCATGGTAAAACCAAAAATCGCCAGGTTATGGAATCCCCGATCGTAACCATTGAGGCCTCAAAGGAATTTATGGATTCCAACAGGGAAAACAGCCTTATGCAGACCTTGGACAAGATTCCCGGCGTCAGTACCATAAATATCGGTTCGGGGCAGTCCAAACCTGTAATCCGTGGATTGGGCTTTAACCGTGTAGGCGTAGTACAAAACGGTATCAAACACGAAGCGCAGCAGTGGGGGAGCGATCACGGACTGGAAATAGACCAATATGGGATTGACCGTATCCAGATTGTTAAGGGTCCCGCATCCTTGATGTATGGCTCGGATGCCATTGCCGGGGTTGTGGACATAAAGCCTTCACCCGTGCCCGAAAAGGACACGCTTCAGGGCGAGGTAAACCTTTTGGCAGAAAGCAACAACGACCTTTTGGGTATATCGGGGGGGATATATTCCCTAAAGGACAACTGGTTTTACCGGGGCCGATTGACATATAGGGACTATGGGGATTACAAGGTTCCAACAGATAAAATAAATTATGAGAATTACATATTTGAACTGTATGACAATTATTTAAGAAATACGGCGGGACGCGAAGCAAATGCAAGTTTTAGCCTGGGTTTTATTTCCGGTAAGGTGAAGACCGAGACTTTTATAAGCAATGTAAATGCCAAGAACGGATTTTTTGCCAATGCCCATGGACTGGAGGTTAGGACCTCGAGCATAGATTACGATACTTCCAATAGGGACATTGATCTGCCTTTTCATAATGTAAACCATTTTAAACTGTCCAACAGTACAACGATAAGTTTGGACGGGCATTTGCTGCATTTTGATGTAGGCTTTCAAAACAACTACAGGGAAGAGCATTCCGAGCCCGTGCCCCATGGGTACATGCCTAAGCCACCCAATAGTAAAGAAAGGGAGTTCAACAAGAACACCTATACTTTTAATGTGAAAGATGACCTCAAAGCAATTGGGGGGCATGCAATTGAAACCGGGCTCCAGATAGAATTTCAGGATAACGGTATTGGCGGATGGGGTTTCTTGATCCCGGCATACAAACGTTTTATGGCTGGCGTATTTGTTTACGACCAATATGAAATACAGCCCGATTTCCATTTACAGGCAGGGCTGCGTTATGATTATGGATACATAAACACGCAGGCTTATTACGATTGGTACCCCTCCACAATAAACAACGGAGATGGCTCCACTTCTTATGTTTACTTACAAAGGGCCCAGGACAAGGATTTAAACTTCGGGAACTTTAGCGGTTCCGTCGGTTTGAGCTATATCCATAAGAATACCACATATAAGCTGAACCTTGGGAAGAGTTTCAGGATGCCCTTGGCCAATGAACTGGCCTCCGATGGGGTAAATTATCATATGTACCGCTATGAAAAAGGGAACCTGGAGCTGGATCCGGAGGAGTCATACCAAATTGATGTTGAAATCGGCCATGATGCACCTCTTTTTAATATCAACATGAGCCCGTTCGTGAACTATTTCAACAATTTTATTTATTTAAACCCAACGCCCAATTATTACGAAACTTTGCAGATATATGAGTATACACAAAGCAAGGTCTTTAGGTATGGCGGAGAAGTGCAGGCCGGTACCAGGTTATTCAACAGACTAAAATTGGAAGCTTCTGCCGAATATGTGCATTCCGAACAGGTAAGTGGTGAGAAAGAGGGCTTTACCATACCATTTTCGCCGCCATTGTCCGGTTTGTTTTCTGCGAGTTACCAATTCTACAAAATCCTATTCCTTCAAGACCCGGTATTTACCGCCAATTATAGGATTACGGCAAAACAGGAAGAGATTGTTCCCCCGGAAGAAGTGACCGATGGGTACCAGGTATTAAATGTATCGTTGCAAACAAAAATAAACGTCTTAAAAAATACGGCCCCGCTTGAAGTCCGCTTTAAACTGAACAATGTGTTCGATACAAAATACTACAACCATACCAGTTTTTACAGGCTCATCGATGTGCCGGAAGCCGGAAGGAACATCTCTATTTCACTAACACAAACATTCTATTAACATTAATATTTTAAACATGATTATTATGAAATTAAACTTTAGATTTTTAGCAATTGCCGCTTTTTTAGGAATTGTATTATCCTCATGTAGCAGTGATGACGACAATGGCCTAAGCTTAAAAGCACCCGAAATTTCAAATTTTGAATATGGAGAGGGGAGCGAGCACTCTACGGATCAGGTTGCCTATAAAGGCTCTGATGTGCACATGGAAGCAGAAATCAACGCCGAGGCTACGGTAAGCAGTATTGTAGTCTCCATTCACTCCCACGATTTAACGCCTACTGAAGGGGAAGAAGAATGGGACTTTGAACAGACCTTTACAGACGAAAAATACCTTGTAATCAACCCGACATTCCACGAACACATAGACGTACCCGAAAATATACCTTCCGGGGAATACCATGTTGTTTTAACGGTTAACGATGAGGCTGGCAATAGTACAGAGGTGGAAGGGCACCTGCAAATAATGGCCCCCATTACCCTTAGCGATTATTCCATTGATACTTCTGTTGTAAGGGGAAGTGATTTTCATGCCGAGTTCATGATCAACGCGCTTCATGGAATTCATAACATTACGGTGGATGCGCATGCACATGGGGTGACCCCGGGAGAAGGGGAGGCCGAATGGCATTATGAAGAAGCTTTTGAAGAAGGCTATCATGGAGAGACAGAGGTTGAGTTTCACGAACACATAGACGTGCCCGCTACAGCACCTGCCGGAGAATACCATGTAGTCTTTACAGTAGAGGACGAGGAGGGAAATGTTGTTGAATACGAAACACATATCGATGTAACCGCCTCCTAAAATATTAATATACCGCATGGTGTTTTCGCCATGCGGTTTAAAACCTTTTTTTAATGAAACGCTTTTATAAATACTTAATGCTCTTTCTTGTTCCTGTCGTCCTGTTTTCTTGTTCAAGTGACGATAGTGCTGATAAAGATGAAGAGAAACCGGAAATTACCGTCAAATACAACGATGGGTTTCCTCAGGCATGTGCCGAATTGGCAAGGGGAGAAACCTATCATTTTAAGGCCATGGTTACCGATAATATGGAGCTGGCTTCATATAGTGTGGACATCCATAACAATTTTGATCACCATACACATGACGACCAAGGTGCCCAATGCGAACTGGATCCCGTTAAGGAATCGGTGAACCCAATGATATTCATGGAAAACCATAGTATTGAAGGAAGTCTGACTTCATATGAAATAGACATGGAGATTTCCATCCCCGAAGATGTGGACGTCGGTGATTATCACTGCCAGTATTCGGTAACCGATCAAACTGGCTGGCAATCCAGAACCTCTATCGATATAAAGATTGTAGAATAAGTAAATCCCGACCATGAAAATATTTTCTTATAAAAGAAGCACTTGCTCGTTGCTTACCGCATTTTTGGCCACCTTATTATTGGTTTCCTGTAGTCAAGATGACGATCAGACCATTGTTGAGCCACCAAAACCTACTATTGAGAACATTGAAATCGGTTCCGGAAATGACGGTGTAGGTGTCATTGGCAGGGATTTTCATTTTGAAATGGATGCTGTGGCGGGAGACCTTCTTGAAACAGTCCAGGTAAAAATATGGCCGCAAAGCGGTGAAACCTATTCCCACGATTGGGATTTTGAGACAACTTGGGATGACTATCAAGGCCTAAAAAACACCAATGTCCATAAACATTTTGATATTCCTGAAGATGCCGCTGAAGGGGTATACGACTTTATCATCACGGTAAACGACCAAAATGGGGCCAAAGTGGAAGAAATAAAGGAAGTTGAGCTGGTCGATCCGGCAAACCTGCCCGTAGACCCCTTATTGTACCTCTGGACCATGGATACGGACCAGGGCGACTCTCATTATGTTAACGAATTGCTGGAGAGCCCGGAGAACGTTGAATTTTCAAAAAATGAGGTATTAAATTCCATGGTTTTTATCCAAAACGTAAAGGGTGACGGGCAAGTGTACCTGCTTCTTGTTAAAAAAAGCTTGAACTATTTCCCCGAAACCGTCGAAGACATCGATTTTTCAAAGGTGATAGTATACGATGTTTTTCAGCATGAAAATGAAGAAGACGTATATACCTTCAGCAATGTAATATTTGGCGAGAACGGCGTTCAGGAACGTCCGGCACCCGATTTCACCATCGGGGCTTCCATGGACAACAACGTTCCGCAGCCCAATTCCATAACAAACGGGAAAGCTTGGGAGACAGGGGCGTATTACTTTGGTGTGGTCTATACCAATTTTACACATAATATTAGCCTTCATTATTATTTCGAACTTAATATTGATGGGTTTTAAGATGCGTATATATGGATGTGACAATAAGAATTCAGTGTACAATTTCGATTTTGAATATTGGAATGAATTTGAATTTGTTTCTTATCTGTATGGAAAGGTAGCGCTAATATTTCGGCGCTACCTTTTATTATTATCATTAATGTAAAGTAAATGTAAATGGAAACATGATTCACTCTCAGAGCATTACATATCGGTATCCAAAAAAAGGGGATGGTTTTAGTTTTCCCGATATTTCCCTGAAAAACGGAGAACATTTATTGGTGTTGGGCGCATCTGGAATAGGCAAAACTACATTATTGCATTTAATTGCCGGTTTGCTCACACCCAATACCGGCTCCGTATTTATAGAAAAAACTTGTTTGCAGACGCTAAAAAGTAAAGAACTCGATAGGTTTATCGGTCAAAACATAGGGTTGGTCTTTCAACAAAATAGGGCCGTTACTTCCTTAAATGTGATGGAGAATATCAAGACACGGCTATTTTTTAGCAATGTTGATTATAACCACGATGAAGTTTCAGCGTTACTCGGTCAGTTGAACTTAGAGGATTGTAAGGATAAAAAAATAAACGAGTTGAGCGTTGGCCAATTACAACGGTTGGGAATAGCTTTAGCAGTGGTGCACCGACCTAAAGTGATATTGGCAGATGAGCCCACCTCCAGTCTGGATGATAAAAATTGTCATTCGGTACTGAATTTATTATTGCAACAGGCCGAGATAAATAATGCCAACCTTATAGTAATTACGCACGATCATCGTATCAAGCCTTTCTTTCAAAAAAGTATAATGTTATGAATATCGGTAAGCTTAGTATTAAAAACATATTTCATAAGCCCTTGTATTCATTGTTGAGCCTTATTTCGCTGGCCATTAGTATCGGGCTTTTAATCGGGATTAGGCAGATGGATACCTCCATAAGAAGGCATTTTGAGAATAGTACCGGTAAAATAGATATGATTATCGGGGCAAAAGGGAGCCCGTTACAGTTAGTATTGTCCTCTGCTTTACACATTGACAACCCAACGGGAAACATTCCTTATCGGCAGGCAAAAAAAATAGCCAAAAACCCGTTGATCAAGTCGGCCGTTCCCATATCGTATGGCGATAATTATAAAGGATATAGAATTGTCGGCACCACCCAAGGGTTTGCCCCATTGTACAATGCCGAGCTCCAAAAGGGGAGAAGCGTTCAAAAACCCATGGAGGTGGTTTTGGGCCATTCGGTGGCAGAAAAACTTAAACTTAGCATAGGCGATACCTTTTTAAGCTCTCACGGATTGGTAGAAGAAGGGGCGCACCAACATTCTGAACCACTCACCGTCGTGGGAATTTATAAACCTGCCTATAAAGTAATCGATCGATTGATTATTACAGCATTAGAAAGCATCTGGGAGGTGCATCACCACGGTCATCATGATAATGAACATGATAAACATGAAGAACATGAAGAAGAGGGGCACGAAGAAGATGGCCATAAAGAAATTACTTCAATGTTGGTCTCTTTTAGAAGCCCGTCAGCTTTTCTGACCCTGCCAAGGCAGATAAACGAAAACACCAATATGCAGGCCGTACTGCCTAAATATGAAATGGAACGTTTGTTTCAATATACCGGAGTGGGCGTACAGGCAATAACTTGGTTGGCGTACACGGTACTTGTTATTTCGTGCATCACTATTTTTATCAGTCTTTTTAAAATGGTAAAAGAACGCGCTTTCGATCTGGCACTGCTCCGAACGTATGGGGCCAGTAACCTGCAATTGGTCAAAATAGTAGCTTACGAAGGATTTTTAATAGGGCTAATAGCTTGGATGGTGGGAGTTTTACTTTCTCAAATGGGGATGTACTATATTTTTGAAATACTGCAAGAAAACTTCAAACAGATAGATATTCAAAAATTCCCCTGGCAAGAAGCATTGCAGATTGGGGTATTAGTACTGTTTATGATAATGCTATCAATAACAATGGCCATTCCACCTATTTTAAAGATGAACATATCTAATATATTAAGCAATGAAAAATAATAAAATCTTGTGGTGCCTGCTTTTATGTACTTTTTTATGTTCCGCACAGCAAAAGGTGACATGGGAGGACTTGGGAGCCGTTAATTATTCGGAAAAGTATTTTTCGGCATACGATTCCTATTTTTTATACCCTCATTTTGAAAAATCAGTTAAAGCCTTGGAGGGCAAACGAATAACAATTTCGGGGTATTTTTTAAATATCGCTCCAGATGAAAAGATATATATCTTATCTAAAAGCCCAATGGCCTCTTGTTTCTTCTGTGGCATGGCGGGGCCGGAAACCGCAATAGAATTACATTTTACATTCAAACCAAAGTTTGCAACAGATGAATTGGTCACCATATCCGGGATATTGAAACTGAATGCAGACGATGTGGAGCATTTTAATTACATCCTGACAGATTGTAAAGGCGCAATCGTTCAATAATACATTAACCGCTATTAAATACTAAAAAATGAAAAGAAGAGATTTTTTTAAAAACGGGACCCTTACCGCTATCGGGGCCTCATTGTTAAGTCCCGCAATGCCGGGATATGCAACAGAAAGAAACCTGCGGGACACCCATAAGCGAGCAAAGAATATTATTATGCTGGTGAGTGACGGGATGAGTATCGGTACCTTGAACATGGCCGATTTATACCTTAGAAGAAAAACGGGACAAGCAAGCCATTGGTTAAGGTTATACCAGGAGGATAAAGTATCCAGGGCATTGATGGATACCGCTTCGGCAAGTTCTTTGGTTACCGATTCGGCAGCTGCCAGTTCTTCATGGGGAGGCGGGGTACGTGTTCCGAACGGATCTTTAAATGTAAGCGGGAATGGGGAAGCACATTTGCCTCTATGGCAAAAGTTTAAAAAGGCGGGAAAAAAAGCAGGGGTCGTTACCACCGTACCGGCAACCCACGCTACCCCGGCAGGTTTTTGCATCAACTCGAAATCAAGAAATGCCCAGGAGCAAATTGCTGAGGATTATCTGAAACAAGGGATCGATGTGATCATGGGAGGCGGGAATAAGTATTTTTCATCCGATAAGCGAAAAGATAAAACAGATATGTACAGGCAGTACAAAACTGCGGGATACAATGTGGTAAAGACTCGTAACGAACTGCTTCATGCCGATGCCAATAAACCGCTGCTTGGTATTTTTGGGGAAGAATCATTGCCATATACCATAGATTACAACAACGATACGGCTCTTCAAACCGAATTTCCCACTCTTGAAGAAATGACCCGTAAAGCCATCGATACAATGAAACAGCACCAAGAAGGTTTTGTACTTTTAGTTGAAGGGGGAAAAGTGGATTGGGCTGCACATGGTAATGATATAGCTGGATTGATATACGACCAGGCAGCGTTTGATGCGGCCATTGGAGCAGCGATGGAATTTGCAGAAAACGACCAAGAAACATTGGTTATCATTACCACAGATCATGGAAATGCAAATCCGGGCCTGATTTATGGGAAGGATGTAAATAAAAATTTTGATTCAATTCAAAATTATAAACACTCCAATGAATGGATTTTAAATGGGATTAATGCAAAAACGAACACCTCACAATTGAAGGAGCGTGTGGCGTATGCCAATAATATAGCACTAACCGATCAAGAGGCTAGTAAATTACTGGGATATTATGCTAATTTGAACCAAGAAGATGGTTTGTACAATCCCAAACATTTGCCTTTTAGTATTTTAGCCGAGATTCAAAAGCAGCATAATTCCGTAGGATGGATAAGTATGAACCATTCGGCAGATTATGTCGAGCTGGCAATGTATGGCCCCGGCAGTGATTTATTAAAACCTTTTGTTAAAAATACAGCGTTGCATTACCAGATGTTGCAAGCTGCTGAAGTTGCAAATATTTTTTAACGATCATTACAAAATTCATTATAAATATGGTGCAATATGTTCTGAACATTTTTAAAATAATTTTAATATGAATTTTTACAGTCAGTTTCTTTTACTCATTATGCTATTGATAGTTTCGTGCAAGGGAAAAACCGATAATGCTAACGATAAGCCATTCAGTAAAGATAAAATAGTAGAATATTTTGGTAAAGATGTATCAAAAGTAGTATTTAACCATCTGTATGTTGTAGTGGATAGTCTTTCCTATGCCAAATTTATGGAGAACAAAGAATGGCGTAACTCATACGCTTCTATGGACATGGGGCTGCCCAATTTTCAGGAAGCAAATAAAACCGCTGCTTCTTGCTATGTTAGAGGGCATAAACACTACATAGAAATTTTAGGTCCAAACAATATATTTAGCGAGCCTGTGGGCAAAAGCGGTTTGGGATATTCTTTAGAGAATAAGGATGAGCATTTTCATTTGGGAATTGAACCCAGATTAAAAGCAAATGGAACATCTTATCTATCGGCAAATGAAACTGTAGACATGCCTTTTGGCGATACGAAACAAACTTGGTTTAAGGCATTTTATACCCCAAGCCCAGGAACTGCATTATACACGTGGTATGCATTTTATAACCCATCGTTTTTAGAAGTTTTATATGGTGATGACTATACTACCTATTCAAGGGAAACATATCTTAAGGGAAGTTACACCAACGAAAAGCTTTTTCAAGGCGTGGAAAAATTGGAATTAATTTGCACGATAAAAGACTATAACCGTATTGCACAAGAAATGCGTCATTTAGGCTGTGAACTTATAAAAAAAGAGAATGAGACACTCAGCATTGCTAGTGGGGATATTGTAATTTCTATTTCACCATCTACTAAAGTGGAATTTAGTAGAGTTAACAAGTTGTATTGTAAATTAAACAATTTAAACTATGAACAAGTCGAGTTGGGAAATTTATTGATTAAAAACAATGGTAAAGAGTCAGTATGGGACTTTTCCAAGCTTTACAAATAAAAAAATAACCCTTAAAAATTAAATTTTATGAAAAGAAGTAAAATAAATCTAATTATAGCTGCATTGGTAGCTACATTAAGCATTATGGCTTGCAAAGAACAGAAGAAAAGTGATCATAAAGAAGCTGTTAAAACTGAAAATGAAGTTACTGATATGAAGGCTAAAAATAAAATTACCCTCCATAAGCTAGATGGTTCCCCGGCCTATTCTGATGCGGTGCTTTCAATGGACGCTCCTCAAAGTGGAAAGATTGCTAAAAGTGGAGAAGTTGATTTTTCATTTACCGTAAAGAACTACAAATTGGGGGCGCAGACAGAGAGTTCCAATACAAATTTACTAGCTAACTCTGATAAGGGGCAACATATTCACTTTATACTAAATAACCAGCCCTACTCGGCACATTATGAAGCCAATTTCAGAAAGGAAATCCCTGATGGTGTACATTATTTAGTGGCGTTTTTAAGCCGGTCGTACCATGAGTCGGTTAAAAACGACAATTCTTTCGTGGTAAAAAAACTAGAAGTAGGAACCAATCCTAAAGATACTTTACAAATGGATATGGATGCACCAACATTAATTTACAGTCGCCCCAAAGGGGAGTATGCTGGCAAAGATACCGAAAACTTGTTGTTGGATTTTTTTGTGTTGAATACAGAACTTTCCGAAGATGGAAACAAAGTGAGGGCTACTATCAATGGAGATGAGTTTTTAATAACTCAATGGGCTCCTTATGTTATCAAGGGGTTGCCAAAAGGAGAAGTCATTATTAGTTTAGAGCTTGTTGATAGTAATGGCAATTTGATTCCGGGCCCTTTCAATAAAGTGACCAGAACAGTGATTTTGAAAAACTAAGTTGAACAATTGGCATACAATTCAGTTTTGAAAATGGGAACCTAATTAGGAACCTAATTTCTCCCAAAAACTTGACAAGTTGACTTTTCAATGGAAATGCATATAGGTGCAGTAATTGTAGCTAAACATGCATTGTATATACTTATAAATCAAAAAATCCAGTCTATTTTGTAGACTGGATTTCTAATTTTGCTCCCCCTCTTGGGCTCGAACCAAGGACCCTCTGATTAACAGTCAGATGCTCTAACCAACTGAGCTAAGGAGGAATTTTATTTTAATTTGCTCAACGAGCTTTAATCGGGCTGTTGAGAAAGATTTTATTCCTTTTTTGCGGATGCAAATATATATGTTTTTTTCGGTAAGGCAAACAAAAAATATCTTTTTTTATTTTATTTAAAAATCGCCTTGTATATATCGTTTCCGTTGGCGTACAAAAGTAAGGCAATTAATAAAAAGAACCCAACCATTTGTGCATATTCCAAGAATTTTTCACTTGGTTTTCTGCCGGTGATCATTTCATATAACAAGAACATCACATGGCCCCCGTCCAGTGCCGGAATGGGTAAGATGTTCATAAATGCCAAAATAATAGAAATAAAGGCCGTTGAAAGCCAAAACCCTTGCCAATTCCATGTGTCGGGAAATAGTTTGGCAATGGTGCCAAAACCACCTACTTCGGTAGCTCCTTTTTTGGTAAATATAAATTTCATGGAACTTATATAGTCCCTTAAGGTCCAATACCCGTATTCGATACCTGCCGGAATTGCTTCTGTGAAAGAATATTTTTTCTTGGTAATGTCTTTAATGGTAAAAGAGGCCTTTGGGTAAACGCCTATTGTTTTATTTTCGCCGGGGGTAACCGAAATAGTATCTGTTATTTTGTTCTTCTTTATTACCAGATGAATCGGTGTGTTTTCATTTTGCTTTACAACGTCTGTAAACTCGTCCCAAAAAGTAATGGCAGTTCCGTTCACTGAAACAATTTCGTCGTTTGCTTCTAGCCCTGCCTTGGCTGCGGGGCTATCTGGTACAATGCTGTCCAGAACCGGTGCTATTCTCGGGGTAAAAGGTCTTATAGCCCCTTCCTTGTACAAATAGGTGCCCAGACTGTCCGGTACACTTAAAATTTCGGTCTTGCCATTGGCATGGGCCACTTCTACATTTTCGATATCGCGTACTACAATAATCCTCCCGACATCCATAATGTCTTCAGGTTTTTTGCCGTCTATCTTTAGAATTTTGTCACCGTCCCTAAAACCGTATTGCTTTAACTGTTCGGCTACCTTAAATCCATTGGGATAAATATCCTGTGGAAATTCATTGCTTCCCCATACGTATAAGACCATGGCATAAATAAAGAATCCTAAAATAAGGTTTACCGTTACGCCCCCCAACATAATTATAAGCCGTTGCCATGCCGGTTTAGAGCGAAACTCCCAAGGCTGTGGCGGTTGTGCCATTTGCTCTTTGTCCATGCTTTCGTCTATCATCCCAGATATTTTCACATAGCCCCCCAGTGGTAGCCAGCCAATACCATAAACGGTCTCGCCTATTTTCTTTTTAAACAAAGCAAACTTTACATCGAAGAATAAAAAGAATTTTTCAACGCGGGTCTTAAATAATTTTGCAGGGATAAAATGCCCTAATTCATGCAGAATAATTAATATGGATAAACTTAAAAAAAGTTGTAATGCCTTAACTAAAATCGGACTCATAAAAATGGTTTCAATTTGAAATCGCACAAAAGTAATGTTTTCAATCTATTTGGCACAATGAAAATAGATAAGCAGTTGATTTTTATGACGCTTTTATGATAAAATTGCCTTTTTTAAATGCTATTGTTGTACTTTTGCAACTCAGAAAAAAACATAAATGCTTCAGTTTTTTAGCAAGTTCAAATATCTCTTCATTACACTTCTAGTGCTTTCGGCCATCATTGTAAGTTTAATATACCAAGCACTAAAGCCAAAGGAGCGCCTGCCGGTTTATGAGCCATCCATGGTAAATGCATCACTGGTAGATACCAGTATTCAATACATAAGGAAATACCACAAAATAGCTCCCTTCAAGTTAATCAATCAAAATGGAGACACCATTACCGAGGCCGATTATGAAGACAAAATTTACGTGGCCGATTTCTTTTTTACCACATGTCTGTCAATTTGCCCGATCATGACCGACAACATGGTTAAAATTCAGCATAAAATTATAAATGATCCCGATGTTAAGCTCTTGTCCTACTCGGTAACGCCAAAAATAGATTCGGTGCCGCGCCTTAAGGCCTATGCCAAAGAAAAAGGGGTAATAGACAGTAAGTGGAATATGCTTACAGGTGATAAGAAACAAATTTACGAGCTTGCCCGAAAAAGCTACCTAGCGGTTAAGACCGTTGGCGATGGCGGACCTTTCGACATGATACATACCGAAAATTTTGTCCTGGTAGATAAAAAAAAGCAGATCCGCGGGTTTTACGATGGTACAAAACAAGAAGAAATAGATAAACTGCTACACGACATTCAGGTTTTAAAAAACGAATATGCCAAGTAGTACAAGGGCATATCAGAAAAACGCCAGCTTTTTCCTGCTTTTGCAAATAGGGCGGTGGAATCTGTTCGATTCAGGGCTGGCAGCTACTGTTTGTACGTCTTGGCAAACATTTAACTTTTAAAACCAGCAAACTAAATTTAATTTATTTCCTCAAACCTAAATTTTATCTTACTTTTGCTTACTTAAAATCAATCTAAATAAGGTTTTGAAGTTGACGATTGCAAATTTAAAGAGGGGCCAGCGGGCCATTATCAAAGAGTTTTCCACAGATATTATTCCTATTAAACTGTTAGAAATGGGATGCCTGCCGGGCAATGAGGTAGAATTATTGCAAATTGCACCGTTCAAAGACCCCTTATATTTAAACATAAACGGGTCATTTTTGGCAATCCGCCGTGAAACGGCCCTTCAAATAGAAATCGATGTAATTCCAGAAAGTCAATCCGTATGAGTAAGCAGATCAATGTAGCCCTCATCGGGAACCCCAATACCGGAAAAACATCCATCTTCAACCAATTGACCGGGCTCAACCAAAAAGTTGGTAACTATCCCGGCATTACCGTAGAAAAAAAAGAAGGCGTTTGCAAACTTCCGCGAGGCGTAAAAGCACATATTATAGATTTGCCCGGGACCTATAGCTTAAATGCCACTTCGTTGGACGAAAATGTGGTAATTGAATTATTGCTCAACAAAAAAGACAAAGATTTTCCAGATGTTGCTGTGGTTATTACCGATGTGGAAAACCTAAAGAGAAACTTGCTGCTCTTTACACAAATAAAAGATTTAAAAATCCCGGCCATTCTTGTTGTCAATATGGCCGACCGCATGGAACGTAAGGGCATATCCCTTGATATAGATACACTGGAAGAACGCTTGCATACTAAGATTGCGTTGGTAAGCACGCGTAAAAAAACGGGAATAAACCAGTTAAAAGAACTTATTGCCAATTATAAAAACCTTTCAACAACACCATGTGTGGACACCACTTTGGTAGATACCGATTATTTTAACGGATTAAGAGCTGCCTTTCCAAATCAGGATATATACAAACTGTGGCTGGTAATAACCCAGGATGCCAATTTTGCCAATTTAGACCGTAATTTGATTAAGGATACATCGGCATTCTCCACAAAATCCCAGTCCGAACTCAAAAAAATGCAGCATAAAGAAACCGTGCTGCGTTATCAGTTCATCAATGGCGTTTTAAAAGAAGGCTATGAAGTGGACATTAATGCAGCGAAAGGCTTCCGTGCTACCATAGACCGCATTTTAACCCACAAAATATGGGGCTATGTTGTCTTCTTTTTAATTTTACTTACCATTTTTCAAGCCATATACGATTGGAGCAGCTATCCCATGGATTTTATAGATGGGCTGTTTGCTTCTTTTAGCGAATGGGCCAAAGAAACGCTTCCGGCAGGCGCACTAACCGATTTAATAGCAGAAGGGATTATTCCCGGACTTGGCGGGATTGTTATATTTATACCACAAATAGCCTTTTTGTTCCTTTTCATTTCCATTTTAGAAGAATCGGGCTACATGAGCCGGGTTGTTTTTTTAATGGACCGCATAATGAGGCGTTTTGGCTTGAGCGGAAAAAGTGTTGTGCCCTTAATCTCCGGAACGGCCTGTGCAATTCCGGCAGTTATGGCCACCCGAAATATAGAAAGCTGGAAAGAACGGCTTATCACCATTTTGGTAACCCCTTTTGTTACCTGCTCGGCACGTCTCCCGGTATATCTTATCATTATTGCTTTGGTAATTCCAGATAAACGCTTTCTGGGCATGAACCTACAAGGCATTACACTTATGGCCTTGTACTTGCTTGGCTTTTTAACCGCGGTATTTTCGGCTTGGGCATTGAATAAAGTTTTAAAAGTAAAAAGCAGGACCTTTTTTGTAGTAGAAATGCCCAATTATAAATTGCCATTGGTAAAAAACGTATTGATAACGGTGGTAGAAAAAACCAAAAGTTTTGTTTTTGGGGCAGGAAAAATCATCTTGGCAATTTCTATCATTTTATGGTTTTTGGCATCCAATGGACCTTCAGAAAAATTCGATAATGCCGAAGCTGTAATAACTTCGCAACCCGATAGCCAAAAGCTTACCGAAGAGGAGCTTTCAACAAAAATAGCAGCTTACAAGCTTGAAAATTCATATATTGGTATTGCAGGTCATGCCATTGAACCCGCCATAAGGCCTTTGGGTTACGATTGGAAAATAGGCATTGCGCTTATAAGTTCGTTTGCCGCAAGAGAAGTTTTTGTTGGAACACTGGCCACTATTTATAGTGTGGGGAGCGACGAAGAAGAAACCATTAAAAACAGAATGGCAGACGAGCGGAACCCGATTACCGGCGGACCATTGTTTAACTTGGCTTCAGGAATTTCTTTGTTGTTATTTTATGCTTTTGCCATGCAGTGCATGAGTACGGTAGCTATTGTAAAAAGGGAGACCAACGGCTGGAAATGGCCCATGGGACAATTGGTATTTATGACGTGTTTTGCTTATATTACAGCTTTAATAGCATATCAATTAATTAAATAACAAAAGAATGGAGTTGCAGACTATCTTGGTGTATCTGGTTGTTTTTATGGCAGTTGCTTATTTGGTTTTAAAATTTGTTTTCCCAAAAACATTGTCCTTTTTAGGAGGAAAAAAGGGCGGAAATGCCTGTGGCGACGACGATTGTAAATGTCATTGATATGTCCAAACGCGACCTAAAGAAATACCTGGAAACATTAAAGAAAAAGGAATTAGAGACGCAAATAATAGAATTGTACAATCGGTTTAAAGAAGTAAAGGTTTACTACGATTTTGTTTTTAACCCGAAAGAAGATAAATTAATAGACGAATGTAAGGCAAAAATTGCCAATGAATACTTCCCTATAAAAAGAAAAAGACCCAAAGCAAGGCGGTCTGTAGCACAAAAGTATATTAAACATTTTATGGATTTGGGGGTGAACCCCGTAATGATAGCCGATGTGATGTGGTTCAATTTAGAAATAGCCCAAACATTTAACAAAGAAAAGGCAGTAAAACAAGATGCATTTTACAAAAGCATGGCCAAATCTTTTGACGAGGCTGTTAAATTTACCTTGGTGCATGGATTGATAGACGAATTCAAGCAGCGTTTATTGGCTGTATATCAAGAAGCGCAAATACAAGAATGGCCATTTTTGTACACGATGGAACGCTCTTTGGATATGGTAGATTGATATAATAAAAGTAACTTTCCTAAATTTGAATGCATTATGAAAAAAAAAGATTTCCTGAATTTACTTATGAAGAAAAAGAAGACCATGGACTGTTCCTTTTAATGCAACAGGCAAATAGAAACAAGACTGTGGAAAGAGATGAGATTATGGATATATTGAACAAGTAATAAAAAGTATTATTTTTAAGGCAGCTACCATAAAAAACATAAAATGACAAAATGCATAACCTTGCTTTTTCTAATTGTAAACCTGGGGATTTCTTCTGCTCAGGAAAAACTTTCTGCCATAAATGAATCGGAGATATTAAAAGTCTTTTACAATCAAGAGGGTGCATGGAACCGTGGCGATATCCCTGCTTTTATGGAAGGCTATTGGAAGTCCAAAAACTTGGCTTTTGTAGGTTCTTCAGGTGCTGTTTTTGGTTGGGAGGCTACCAAAGCGCGTTATTTAAAAAGTTATCCAGACACAACTGCTATGGGAAAATTAACCTTTAAAGTCATTAAACTTCAGCAGGTAAAAGAAGGCGTTGCCCAAATGATAGGTTCTTTCCATTTAAAAAGAAGCATTGGCGACCTTCACGGTTATTTTACCCTTGTTTGGCATAAGTTCGACAATGAGTGGTTAATTATAAGCGACCATACCTCGTCGGCGAATTAAGCTAACAAATTTTTTACCCCAAAGCCACATCCAATGTCATCATGACAATAAATCCGCCCATAAAACCCAGGGTGGCAATATCGGTATATTTATCTTGTTGGGTTTCGGGAATAACTTCTTCGACCACTACAAAAATCATGGCGCCGGCCGCAAAAGCAAGTGCATATGGCAAAACCGGTGTAAAAAAGCTTACCGCCAAGGCACCTACAACTCCGGCAATGGGCTCGACAATGGCAGAAAGTTGCCCGTAATAAAAACTTTTTTTTCGGCTTAACCCTTGTCGGCGCAACGGCATGGAAACGGCAATTCCCTCGGGGAAATTTTGGATTCCTATCCCTATGGCCAAAACAACGGCTCCGGCAATGGAAGCTTCGGGAATCCCGGCCGCTACTCCGCCAAATAATACGCCAACCGCCAATCCTTCAGGAATATTGTGCAAGGTAATTGCCAGGACTAGTAAAATGGTACGGTGCAAGTTGGTTTGCACACCTTCGCTTTCACTGGGCTTAAAGTTAATATGCAGGTGCGGTAAAAATTTGTCCAAACCAAAAAGGAATAAAGCGCCAAGGCCAAAACCGATTGCTGATGGAAGTACTTTGGCAAATCCATCGCCTGTGCTCATTTCTATAGCGGGGGCCAATAAGCTCCAAAAACTAGCGGCCACCATGACGCCTCCGGTAAAGCCAAGCATTCCGTCGAGCACGCTTCGTTTCATCTCTTTAAAAAAGAATACAAACGATGCCCCCAAAGCCGTTATCAGCCATGTAAAAGTGGTGGCCAGCAACGCACCGATAACAGGATCTATTTCTTCAAAAAAATTTATAATCGTTTCAAACATAATGGTTAGTTAAATTATTGTTTTACAATTAATACAGGGGTTTTTACGCGGTGTCTTACTGTATTTACGGTAGTACCGAAGAGGATGTCTTTAAAAAAATCATGGCCATGGGCTCCCATAATCAAGAGGTCGTATGTTTCTTCGTTTACAAACTTCGGAATTACTTTTTTGGGCCTTCCAAAACCTAATTTAATAGTTACGTTATAGCCCATGTCGGTTAGTATTTTTTGGTACGATTCCAAATACTTTTTATCGCTAGAGGCTTCATGGTCGTTAATCTGTTGCCCATAAATCAATGCCCCGGCAGTCTCAACCACGTGGATAAGCGTATATTTTGTGTTTTTTTGACCAATTTTTAAGGCAGTGTCAATACCAACTTTGTCCGCCTGTGAAAAGTCAATAGCGATGGCAATTTTGTTGTAGGACAAGGTACTGGGTAGCTTGTTGAACAATACTTCGTCTATGTGAGGCACATGTTTCTCCTTTCTTGTTTTTTTATGAATATTGGGACTAAAAATTATATAAACCAACAATAATAAAGCAGCAATGGCAAGGGGAAGCACCACGGCCCAAATATAAAAAGGGTGTTCGGCCGATGCTAGCCAGCCGGAAACTTCTTCAAAAACAAGTTTTATATTAAGTGACACAATAATTAAGGCAATAATCCATGAACAAATTTTTAATGGGAATTTAATAGAAAAATCGCCCATTAATTTTTTATTGCTTACAAAATGAATTAATGGAATAATGGCAAATCCAAGTTGAAGGCTTAATACTACTTGACTGAGGACAAGGAGCTTTCCCGTGGCTCCTTCACCTAGAATTACAATGGTGAGAATAGCAGGGATAATTGCAATAATGCGTGTAATTACCCTTCTTACCCAAGGCTCGATTCTTAAGTTTAAGTAACCCTCCATTACAATTTGTCCGGCAAGCGTTCCGGTAACGGTAGAGCTTTGTCCGGCAGCAATAAGTGCCAATGCAAAAAGTATGGATGCCCATTTAGAACCTAATAAGGGCGATAATAATTGGTGTGCATCCTGTATTTCTGCAATGCCAAACATACCATTTTTATAAAAAGTGGCAGCGGCCAGAATTAAGATAGCAGCATTTACAAAAAAAGCCAAGTTAAGGGCAATGGCAGAGTCGACAAAATTATATTTAAGCGCCTGCTTTATGCCCTTGAAATTTTTGTTGAATTTTCTTGTTTGCACCAAAGACGAATGCAAATAAAGGTTGTGCGGCATTACGGTAGCCCCTATGATGCCAATTGCAATATAAAGAGCATCACTATTGGGGATAGAAGGGATGAGGCCACTGGCTACTTCATGCATGTCCGGCTTGGCAAAAAACATTTCAAATAAAAAAGAAAGTCCAATAATGCTAATGAGGGCAATAATAAAAGCCTCCATTTTCCGTATCCCCTTATTTATAAGAAAAAGCAATAGAAAAGTATCCAAAACCGTAAAGCAAACGCCCCAAATTAACGGAATGTCCAATAGGAGCTGTAAACCAATGGCCATGCCTAAAACTTCGGCAAGGTCTGTTGCGGCAATGGCTACTTCGGCCAATAGGTACAATATAAAATTAACAGGTCGCGAATAGGTTTCCTTAGAAGCTTGTGCAAGGTCCTTGCCCCTTACTATGCCCAGTCGTGCACTTAAACTTTGAAGCAATAAGGCCATGATATTGGACATTAACAGGACCCAGAGTAAGCTATAGCCAAATTGGCTCCCGCCTGCAATATCGGTGGCCCAATTTCCAGGGTCCATGTATCCCACGCTAATTAAATAGGCAGGGCCAAAGAAAGAGAGAATCCGCTTCCAAAAGGATTTTTTGGTAGTAGTGTTTATACTTTCATGAACTTCTTCCAATGAATGATGGCCGGGTTTAGGCATGATTAGCTGATTTTTAGAAAAATATTGTTGGCAGTCATAGACGAGATGTTTATTTCCTTATGATTGAGTTGGATTAAAACAGAATTATCGAAAGGCTCTTTGTTGAGGATAATAATTTTTTCGCCTAAGGCAATATTGAGTTTGTCTAAATACCTTAAAAAGTCAGACGAGGAATCTTTTACACCCACCACAATGCCCTTGTCTCCTTTTTTTGCGGAAGAAAGCAATACTTTTTCAACTTTTGTAATATTTCCGTCTTTGTCAGGAATCGGGTCGCCATGCGGGTCAATTCTCGGGTAATCCAGAAAGGCATCTAGTTTTTCAACAAGTTTTTCGCTTTTTATGTGCTCTAGTTCTTCGGCAATGTCGTGAACTTCATCCCATGAAAAATTAAGTTTTTCCACTAAAAAAAATTCCCATAAACGGTGTTTTCGTATAATTTTGGCGGCATATGTTTTTCCCTTGTCGGTCAACCGGGCGCCTTGGTATTTTTTATAATGAACCACGTCTTTTTCGGCTAGTTTCTTAATCATGTCGGTTACAGACGACGCTTTGGTGTCCATCTGCATAGCAATTGCATTGGTAGAAACTCCTTTTTGGTCATCCTTCGAAAGATGGTAAATGGCCTTTATGTAATCTTCTTCAGAAAGCGTCATGTTTTTTATTTATACAAAAATACATTTTTATTTGTAAAAACAAATTTTTAGTTTTGTCTAAAAATAAATTTAAATAAAGCTAATAATGAAAATAAAGCTGTTTTTTCTCTTTTACCTGATATGTTTCTCGGTGCTTGGACAATATGTGGAAGGACGTGTTATGCATAAAAATGAAGCATTGCCGTATGCAAACGTCTCTGTATTTGGAACAAACAAGGGAATCGCCACTGATGAAAATGGATATTTTAAATTGTTTTTAGAAGAAGGTAATTATACTTTATTGGTTTCTTATACCGGGTTTTCTTCAGTAACCAAAAAAATACGAGTTGATGATAATACTATTTTTGTTGAATTTAATTTAAGGGAAGAAAGCAAGCTTGACCAAGTGGTAATTACCGGAACGTTAAAGCCAGTAAGCAGGATGGAAACTCCCGTTCCGGTAGAAGTTTATAAACCTGCTTTTTTTAAAAAGAACCCTACTGCCAATGTTTTTGAAGCCTTGCAGAACGTTAATGGTGTACGTCCGCAATTAAATTGTAACATTTGCAATACGGGCGATATCCATATAAACGGTCTTGAAGGTCCCTATACCATGGTTTTAATTGATGGGATGCCAATTGTAAGTGGCCTGTCTACGGTTTACGGGCTTTCGGGAATTCCAAATTCGTTGATAGAACGTATGGAAGTGGTAAAAGGGCCGGCATCGTCTTTGTATGGAAGCGAAGCCGTGGGCGGATTGATAAATATTATTACCAAAACCCCAGCATATGCGCCAAAATTTACCATCGATGCTTTTGGGACCACTTGGGGAGAATTTAATCTGGACATGGGCTACAGGGCATTGTTGGGAGAAAAGATTTCCTTTTTATTTGGTGCGAATTACTTTAATTATAGCAACCCCATAGATAATAACAATGATAATTTTACCGATCTAACTTTGCAAGACCGCATTTCACTGTTTCAAAAATGGGATTTTAAACGAAAGGAAAACCGACTTTTCTCACTTGCTACGCGTTATTTTTACGAAGACCGCTGGGGTGGCGAAATGCAATGGGCGCCCAAATATCGGGGCGGGGATGAAGTTTATGGCGAAAGCATTTATACGTCCCGTTGGGAATTTTTAGGGAAATATCAACTTCCTTTTAAGGAGAAAATGTTGTTTACATTTTCGTATACCGATCATGACCAGAATTCTGTATACGGCGATGTTCCGTATTTGGCGCAACAGCGTATTGCTTTTGGGCAACTTACTTGGGATAAAAAATGGGGAAATCACGATTTGCTGTTTGGAACAGCATTGCGGTATAATTATTATGACGACAATACCCCGGCGACAGAAAATGGATTGAAAAACATTCCTGACGCAACAACCATTCCCGGCGTTTTTGTCCAGGACGAAATAAAATTCAATAAACAACATACCTTGTTGCTGGGGATGCGTTACGATTACGACAACCGTCACGGAAATATTTTCACGCCACGCCTTGCCTATAAATGGAGCTTCTCGCCAAACGATATTTTTAGGATCAATGCAGGCACCGGTTTTCGGGTGGTAAATTTGTTTACCGAAGACCATGCCGCGCTTACCGGGGCAAGGGAAGTGGTTATTGCAGAAGAATTAGACCCCGAGCGCTCGTATAATGTTAACATTAACTATCTAAAGAAAATCTATACAGGAAATAATAATTTTATCGGGCTCGATCTTTCTGCTTGGTATACCTATTTTACCAATATGATTGTGCCCGATTATGATACCGACCCCAATGAAATTATTTATGATAATTTGGATGGATATGCCGTTAGCAAAGGAATAAGTGCCAATGCAGATATTGCTTTTTACAACGGATTGAAATTGATGCTTGGTGCAACCTTGATGGATGTTTCGCAAACGGAAAATGGCGAAACTACCAGGCAAATGTTAACCGAGCAATTTTCGGGAACTTGGGGTGTTTCATACAAAATAATGCCATGGCATTTGAATATTGATTATACGGGAAATGTATACGGACCCATGCGTTTACCGCTTTTGGGCGATTTGGACCCCCGTAAGCCAAATTCACCTTGGTGGAGCATTCAAAACATTCAGTTTACGTTTAATGGATTTAAAAAGTTTGAATTGTTTGGGGGCATTAAAAATTTATTGAATTGGACCCCCAATAAAGGCAACCCGTTTATCATTGCCAGGGCCAACGACCCTTTTGATAAAAGCGTACAATTTGATGCTCAGGGAAATGTAATGGCAACGCCCGATAATCCATATGCGCTAACTTTTGATCCATCTTATGTATATGGGCCAAATCAAGGAATACGAGGGTTTTTGGGAGTGCGGTTTCAACTAGATTAAAAAAGGGCAGTATGTTTTTGCGTTAAAATTTTTACATTTAACAAAAATCTTAAGCCATGCGCATTATAACATACTGCTTTTTGTTTTTCACCGGTGTAATGTATAGCCAAACCAATATTCATGAAGAGGTAATGCTTGGCCCCAATAAAGAAAAAGAATTTTTTGTCGCGGCCAACATGGACGACCTTATCCAGTTTGAAGTTAAGAGGACCGACGGCAAAAAAATATCTCATTTTTCATTAACGGCACTTCAAAGTAACAATACTGTTTTTACCGAAAGGCGTTTTAGAAAATTTAAAAGTGGTATTACTTCATTTGAAAAAAGCGTGTATCGATTACTTTTTAAAAACAACACTCAAGATCCTGTTGCTTTTGATTTGGATGTAGATATTAATTCTTATAATAATCAGCCTGCTGTAATGGCATACCGAACAGTTTATGATACCGTTTATGGCGAAGAAAAAACCATCATGGAAACTGTTGAAAAACTGGAAACCAAAACACTGCAAAAAGAAAAGTTTTATCTAAACAGTAAATCCAATGCCTTGGTAAAGGGCGGGAAAGACCGAGCTGTTTTTCCGGTGTACTTGCCTAAAAACACAGCCGAATGGTTTTATGTTTTAACCGCTAATAGAGATGAAGAAGCCATAAAGGCCACTGCAAAAACATTTAGCCTAGCCAGTGAGCTGTCTAAATATATCGAGACGGAAAAAAATTCACTGTCAACGGCAGTAACAAATTTAAATGCACCTCCTGGGGCTAATATTTGCGATATCTATTTAATGAATAAAACAGAAGCTACAAAATTTAGGGCAGGCGAAGATTATGGGTTTGATATTGAAGGTTCGAGAGAAAATTATAAATCGGGAATTGTTGGGGTAAAGGGCACACAATCCAAAGCCTATTTTATCGGGGTGAAAAACCCGGACAATTTATATGGAATTCATGTTGGTATTGAGGTTGTGGCCATTGTAAAAGAAGAAAAAAAAGTTCCTAAATTAGTTCGTAGTCCAACAATAACCGCAAAACAGGTTCCGTATGTATCAGAATGAGTTTTTTATACTTCCCTTCCCATTAGTATATTGGCAAAAGAAACCAATGTTTCCTTCTTTTCGGCGCTAATGTTTAGCCCGTTCAGGATATCCAGTGCTTTTTTTGTATAATTTTCTATTGCTTTCAAGGTAGCATCAACAGCCCCGCTGGACGCCATTAATTCTTTTACGGTTTGAATTTTTGCCGAAGGGTCGGCTGGGGCGATAGCATATAAATGAAGGAGTTGCTCGGCTTCATCGTTGCCTAATTCTTCAATGGTCTTAAGGTAAAGAAAGGTCTTTTTATTTTCAATAATATCCCCGCCAATTTGTTTCCCAAAGCTTTTTGGGTCTCCAAAGGCATCCAGATAATCATCTTTTATTTGAAAGGCAATCCCTAAATTCATGCCAAAATCGTAAATAGCTTTTGCATCATTTTCATCAGCATGCGTAACAATGGCGCCCATTTCCATGGCAGCTCCCACCAAAACGGCAGTTTTATAGGTAATCATTTTTAGGTACTCATCAATGGTAACATCGTCACGGGTTTCAAAATCAATATCATATTGTTGTCCTTCGCATACTTCAATAGCGGTTTTGCTAAATAGTTTTGCCAGTTTATGAAAAACTTCAGGGTCGTAACGTTCAAAAAACTGATAGGCAACAATAAGCATAACATCACCAGAAAGAATACCGGTGTTTAAATCCCACTTCTCGTGCACGGTTTCTTTTCCTCTTCTCAGCGGCGCATCGTCCATGATATCGTCGTGGATCAACGAAAAATTATGGAATATCTCTATTGCCATTGCTGCATTCATTGCCTTTTTATAGTCGTTTCCAAAGATATCGGCAGTCATCAAAGTTAAAACAGGGCGTAACCTTTTGCCTCCCAATCCTAAAATATAATTCATTGGGTTATAAAGATTAACAGGCTCCCGTGTAACAATATGCTGTTCTAAATGACTAACAAATGCGTCTCTATAAGCATGAATGGATAACATAGGGTTAAATTTTCGGCTAAAATACCATATTTAAGAAAGTTGCCAACGGGTTTTTTATGTTAAATAATTGTAAATACTTAGGAAACTTTTATTGTTTTTAAAGTTTCCTTGCGTATATTTGCCCCCAATTATGAAGGAAAAAATATTAGATAAGGCTACTGAAATGTTTTTGAATCTAGGTTTTAAAAGTGTCACAATGGACGACATAGCAACAGAACTTGGGATTTCTAAAAAAACGATATATCAACATTTTAAAACAAAGACAGAATTGGTGGAAGCGGCTGTTTTTTACCTTTTTGAGTCGATTAGCAGTGGAATTGATTTTATTTGCGAAGCATCGCATAATCCTATAGAAGAGCTTTTTCATATTAAAAAATTTGTAAGCGATTACCTTAAGGACGAAAAATCTTCCCCGCAATTTCAACTTAAAAAGTATTATCCAAAAATATACAACCGTTTGTTCTGGAAACAGTTTGAGGTAATGAACGAATGCGTTATGGAGAATATAAAAAAAGGCGTTGACAGCAAATTGTTCAGAAAAGGAATTGATATAGATTTTATAGCCAGAATTTATTTTAGCGGAATGTTAAACATTAAAGATCCCGATATTTTCCCTGCTACAGATTTCAAACCGTCAGATTTGGCAACAAAGTTCCTGGAATATCATATTCGGGCAATTGCCACAGAAAACGGACTTAAAATTTTAAATGAATTTATTAACCAAAACAACGATTAAACGATGAGGAACTTATTAATCATCGCTGCTTTTTTAACAAGTATATCTGGATTTTCTCAAGAAAAAAGTTATAGTTTTTCCATGGAAGAGGCTATCAATTTTGCATTAGATAGTAGTTATGCCGCTATAAACTCCAGGCGTGAAATAGCAAAATCTTTAAAGAAAAAATGGGAAACAACCGCAGCAGGTTTGCCACAAATAGATGGTGTTGTAGACTACCAAAACATGTTAAAGCAACCAGTAACGTTAATTCCGGGCGAAATAGCTGGTGGCGAGCCCGGCACATTTGTACCGGTTAAATTTGGAACCAAGCAACAAATGTCGCTTACGGGAACCTTGACGCAGCTAATTTTTGACGGATCGTATTTGGTAGGGTTAAAAGCCGCAAAAGTGTTTGTTGATTATAACGAAAACACCAACGAAAAAACGCTTCTGGAAGTTAGGGAAGGCGTAATTAATGCATATGGTGGGGTTTTGCTTACCCAAGAGAGCGTTGCAATTTTAGAAAAAAACCTTGCAGCCCTGGAAGATAATTTAAAAGAAACCCAGGCCATGTACGAAAACGGGTTTGCCGAAGAAGAAGATGTAGAACAGTTACAGATTACAACCCTGCAAATTAAAAATCAGTTAAGTAATTCCAAAAGAATGGAAGGCATTGCTGTTCAAATGCTCAATTTGGCATTGGGTGTTCCTATTGATGCCGAGGTGAACCTAGAAGATAATTTACAGACCTTAACAGAGGAGAGCGTAAGCCTGGCCCTTACCGAAACAGCCTTTAACTTCGAAAATAACGTAGATTATAGAATCGCACAAAACTTGACTAAACAGCGCGATTTGGAATTAAAACTGGAAAAAAGTAAAGCGCTGCCAACCATAAACGGGTTTATTAATTACGGCACCTCAGCCTTTGATAACGAATTTGTGTTTTTTGATAGTGAAACTTCTTGGTTTCAATCGTCTATATTGGGAGTGAGTATGAATATCCCTATTTTTAGCTCCTTACAACGTAGCGCCCGGACCCAACAGGCAAAAATAGCACTGGACCAGGCAAAAACAGACTTTATTCAGACAACACAACAAATTAATTTGGACCTGGACAGGGCTAAAAGTAATTACAGGTTTGCTATTGAAAACTACCATACATCTGAACAAAACCTGAAATTGGCAGAGCGTATTGAGAACAAAAATCAAATTAAATATAGAGAAGGGATTTCAACAAGTTTCGACTTTAGACAGGCACAAACACAGCTTTACACCGCACAACAAGAATACATAGAATCTATGTTGGAAGTAATTGAAGCAAAAGCTGAGCTTGAGACAATATTGAATACCCCTGATGTTTTAAATAAAAATTAATTGGCATAAACTAAATCAACAAACAATGAAAAAGACATATTTAATCATAATTTCAGCATTGGTCCTAGCTTCATGTGGGGGCGGGGGAAAGCAGTCTGTAGATGAGGTTATAGAAAATGGTAATTTGGAGGCGATAAAACAAAAACGTGAAGAATTATCCCTTCAGCACGATGCCTTGGGTGCCGATATAAAAAAATTGAACGATGCAGTTAAGAAACTGGATACCACCAAAAATTATGTGTTGGTAACTGCATTTACGGCAAAAGATACACTGTTTAACCATTATATTGAACTTCAAGGAAATGTAAGTACCAAGGAAAACATTGTAATTAATGCCGAATATTCCGGAGCCCTTCAGCAAGTGGTGGTAAAAGAAGGCCAGAGCGTACACAAAGGACAAGTACTGGCACGTATAGACGAAGGGGGCTTAGGTGCTCAGTTGGCACAGCTTAAGGCACAGGAAACCTTGGCCAAGACAACTTATGAGCGTCAAAAAAGACTTTGGGAACAAAATATTGGCTCCGAAATGCAATATTTACAGGCGCAAACGCAATACGAGTCCAATAAAAGTGCAGTTTCGCAACTAGAAAGCCAATTGTCAAAAGCTACTGTAGTAGCGCCTTTTTCAGGTACTATCGAAGAAATTATTTCAGAGCAAGGTACCAATGTGGCCATGGGAACCCCTATTATGCGTATTGTGAGCCTAAACAATATGTACATAGAGACCGAAGTGCCCGAAAAATATTTGCCTAGCATCAAAAAAGGGACCAATGTTATTGCCGAGTTTCCTGTAATTGGCGAAAAAGTAGAAACAGACGTCCGTCAGGTAAGTAATTACATCAATCCTTCCAACCGTTCATTTAAAATAGAAGTGGGCGTGCCAAACAAAAATGGGATGATAAAACCAAACCTTACGGCCAAAGTTATAATTAACGATTACACCAGCGAAAAAGCCTTTTTAATACCTCAAAGCGTTATTTCAGAAAACGCCGAAGGAAACCAATATGTTTACATCGCTTCCAATATTTCCGATAATGGAGAGGCAGAAGTACATCAGGCCGTTATCCAAACAGGGAAAACCCAAGGAAACCTCGTGGAAGTTGTAAAGGGTATAAATGCTGGAGATTATGTTATAAAAGAAGGAGCGCGCAGTGTTCAGGAAGGACAAAAAGTAAAAATACTAAAGAAATAGTCCATGAGTAAAATTAATAAAAACGCTGATAAAGAATTTAGACTGTCGTCTTGGGCTATAGAAAACAAGACAACAATCTATGTCATGATTGCAATAGTCCTCATATTGGGGGTATCGGCTTATTTTGGAATGCCCCGGGAATCTTTTCCCGAGGTAAAAGAAACCAAGATATACATAAGTACACCTTACCCGGGGAATACCGCTGAAGATATAGAAAGGTTGATTACCGATCCGCTTGAAGACGAACTTAAAAACGTGAGCAACGTAGTGGAAATTACATCAACCTCTCAAGAAGATTATGCAATTATAACCGTGGAGTTTGATGAAGACATTACCGTAGAGGCTGCCAAACAAAAGGTGAAAGATGAAGTAGATGCCGAAAAGGCCGGCGAGGATTGGCCGGTGTTCAACGGGGCTAAGGTAGAGCCCAATGTGTTCGATCTAAACCTATCGGAAGAAATGCCCATCCTAAATATCAACATAAAAGGGGATTACCCGGTTGAAAAATTAAAAGAATACGGTGAATATTTAGAAGATAGAATTGAAGACCTTCCGCAGATAAAACAAGTTGATATCCGCGGAGCGCAAGAAAAAGAGGTAGAAGTTGCCGTGGATGTCTATAAAATGATGGCCGCCCAGATTAGTTTCGACGATGTGCTTAATACCATAAGGAACGGGAACGTAACAATGTCGGCCGGAAATATGATTGTAAGCGGACAAAGACGAACAATCAGGATTCTTGGAGAAATAGAAGACCCACAGGAACTTCAAAATTTTGTGGTAAAATCTCAAGACGGAGTAGTGTACTTAAGAGACATTGCTTCAATTTCCTTTAAAGAAGAAGATAAAACCACTTTTGCACGCGAATTTGGAGAAAGTGTTGTGATGCTCGATGTGAAAAAGCGTGCCGGAAAAAACATGATTGAAGCTTCAGAGCAAATTGAAGAAATTATAAAAAAGGCTGAAAAAGAATATTATCCGCCCGATTTATCAATAACCGTTGCCAACGACCAGTCTTCGCAGACCTTAAATCAAGTAAGCGACTTGGTAAACAACATAATCTTCGGTATTATTTTGGTTGTAGGTGTGTTAATGTTCTTTTTGGGCTTCCGGAATGCATTGTTTGTAGGTTTTGCAATTCCAATGTCAATGTTTATGTCGTTCATGATTCTTCAAGGGCTTGGATATACACTAAACACCATGATTCTTTTCGGACTCATTATGGGTCTTGGTATGTTGGTAGATAACGGGATTGTTGTTGTGGAAAATGTATACCGCTTAATGGACGAAGAAGGCATGTCCCGTATAGAAGCCGCCAAAAAGGGTATTGGTGAGATTGCATTTCCTATAATTATTTCTACAGCCACAACGGTTGCGGCATTTATCCCATTAGGGATGTGGCCGGGCGTGATGGGCGAATTCATGAAATTTTTCCCAATTACCTTGTCGGTAGTGCTGGGCTCCTCACTTTTTGTGGCCATTTTTATGAACTCCATGCTTGTTTCCCAGTTTATGGACACCGGAGAGAAAAAACTTACCAGAAAACAATTAATACGTTTAAGCATTATTTTGGGGGTTCCCGGTATTTTTATACTAATTTTTGGTGGCGCTGTCAGAGGGCTTGGAACTTTAATGATTGTTACCGCCATTATGTTCTGGATATACCGTTATTGGTTAAAAGGGGCCGCCGACTATTTTCAAGCACACACGCTTACATGGCTGGAAAAAAAATACCAAAGCTTCCTTAAAATGGCCCTTGGCGGATGGAAACCCTTGCTGTTTGTTGGCGGGACCTTTGCCCTGCTTATTATAGTTTTTATGCTGTTTGGCCAATCATTGGGAAGTGGGCGGACTAAAGTGGAGTTCTTTCCCGACAATAAACCAAACCAGATTATTGTTTATATTGAATATCCACAAGGAACCGATATAGACAAGACCAATGCCATTACCAAAGATATTGAAAAGCGGGTATATGCTATCCTGAACGATGGCGAATACATGGACAATGGTTATAACTATATGGTAGAATCGGCTGTTTCGCAAGTGGGGGAAGGTGCCGGAAACCCACAAACAGATGGGGGTTCCAGTGCCGAAATGCCACACAAAGGAAAAATTACCGCTACCATGCGGGAATACAAATACCGTCGGGGAAAAGACAGCGAAGTGCTTCGTAAAAAAGTACAAGAAGCTTTAAAGGGAATTTACCCCGGGGTTGCCATTTCTGTTGAGAAAGATGCCGTTGGTCCACCTGCTGGATACCCAATCAATATCGAGTTAAGTGGTGAAGATTACGACGAGCTTATTGTTACGGCCGAAAAAATGCGCGATTACATCAACACCAAAAATATAGCTGAAGTTGAAGAGCTCAAGATCGATGTGAACAAAGGAAAGCCGGCAATGGTAGTTGAAGTGGATAGGGAAAAGGCAGGAGAATTGGGCGTAGCCGTAGGCCAGGTTGGAAACCAGTTAAGACGTTCCATATTTGGTGAAAAAGCCGGGATTTACAAAGAAGGTGGCGATGATTACGATATTTATGTGCGATTTAACAAAGACTTGAGATATAATACAAGTGCTTTATTCGATCAGAATATAATATTTAGGGATCAGGCTTCAGGCCAGATTAAAGAAATCCCCGTTTCTGCTGTTGCCAAACATAAAAATACGTCTTCCTTTAGTGCCATCAAGCACAGAGACCTCAAACGGGTAGTTACCGTGTATTCTGGTTTGGCTCCTGGATATACCGATGCTGGGGCCGCAGTAGGGAAAATTCAAAAGGAAATGGGCAACTTCGATGTTCCCAATAGCATTCATATAGATTATACAGGTCAAATTGAAGAACAAAACAAACAAATGGCCTTTTTAATGAGTGCGTTTTTTGCAGGATTGGGGCTCATTATGCTTATTTTAATTTTTCAGTTTAGTTCTGTGTCCAAGCCTACTATTATCATGTTGGCGATATTCCTGAGTTTTATTGGGGTATTTGGTGGTTTGATGATTACGGGATGGTCTTTTGTTATCATGATGACCATGATGGGGATTATCTCACTTGCGGGGATCGTGGTAAACAATGGTGTTGTATTATTGGATTATGCACAAATATTAATAGATAGGAGAAAGATTAAGTTAGGGCTTACGGAAGACAGCGATTTGTTGCCAAAAGCCGATATGAAAGAAGTATTGGTAATGTCTGGCAGGGCTAGGTTACGTCCTGTATTGCTAACGGCCATAACAACCATTCTTGGGTTAATTCCTTTGGCAATAGGTTTAAATATCGACTTCTTTTCCCTGTTCTCGCAATTTGATGCACAGATATATATGGGAGGAGATAACGTTATTTTCTGGGGACCTTTGGCTTGGACGGTTATTTTTGGCCTCTTTATAGCTACTTTCCTTACACTTATTATTGTTCCGTTGCTATTTTACATAGTATATTGGGCAAAATTAAAATTCAGAAATAAAAAAGAGGAGGTTGTGGAAAAACTAGACGACATAGCTCCAATATAAAATAATGCTTAAATTTGGTTAATTGCTAAAAACGGTTATGCGGACGTTCGCATAACCGTTTTTTTCGTTCGTTGAATCTTTCAACCTAGTTTAAAGTGTTTCATCACTCAAATAGATTCATTTGCCCTGGAGGGGAATTTTTAAAGAGCTCCCGTTGCATATTAAATAGGCTTTTGTTTAATTGTGGCATTTGGATATCGCTAAAATATTGCTGTCGTGCTATTTTTATAAGTGCATGGATTTGCTCTGCTATCTTTCCTTCACCTGTTTTTCTTACGCCGTACCTACTGTCGTTTAATGTGCCGCCATGACATTCGGCAATTTGGTGTAGTACCTTTTCGGCTTTATCGGGCAATGTTTTGTGTATCCAATCGGTAAAAATTTCACCAATGGCACCATTGAGCCTTACCACGGTAAACCCAATGGATATGGCTCCGTGTTTCCTAACGGTTTTTGCTAACGGAAGGATTTCATGACTATTAATTGAAGGGATTATGGGGGCCATCATCACATTTACAGGCACCATATTATCAGATAATGTCTTTACGGTTTCCAAGCGTTTTTTTATGCTTGCCGTACGTGGCTCCAACACCCGGCGTGTGTCTTCGCTTAAGGAAGTAATAGAAACGTTTACGGCAATTAATCCTTGAGAAGTAAGTTCTTTTATAATGTCCAGGTCGCGCAAAATAAAGGCGTTTTTTGTAATAATGGCAACAGGATGCTTGTATTTTAAAAATACCTCAAGGCATTTTCTGGTAATCCTGAATTTTTGTTCTGCCGGTTGGTAACAATCGGTGTTTCCTGCCATTACAATAGTTTTTGCCTGCCAATTTCTGCTTAAAAGTTTCTTTTCCAATAATTGGGGGGCATTTTTTTTAACAAGTATTTTTCTTTCAAAGTCCAATCCGGCACTATAGCCCCAATATTCATGAGAATTTCGCGCATAACAATAAATGCAACCATGTTCGCACCCTTGATAAGGATTCATGGAATACCCCATGCCAACATCGGGGCTGGTTACTTTGTTCACAATAGTTTTGGGAAAGACTTCTAGGTAACTGGTTTTGTTTTTGTCGGCAATTTCTCCTTCGAGCCGGCAATATTCAAGAAAGTCTTCCCTCATTTCATGGGAGAGTTCCAGAAATTTATTACGGACATTTATTTGTGCGCCCCTTCCTTTGCTATTTTTTAGATTATCGGACATAATCCAAAATTATGGAATAATTCCATTTCATCAAAAAGAATTTCTTCAAAAAAAATGCGTAACTTTTTTGCGAAATAAACATTAACCTTTTAAAAATATTAACGATTTGTCAAAATGAAACGTAGAAACTTTATTAAGAACGCAGCCGCTGCGGGAAGTGCACTTTATATTGTGCCTTCGCATGTTATGGGCGGTGTTCATGTCCCTCCAAGCGACACTTTATATATGGCCGGATTTGGAGTTGGAGGAAGAGGTGGCCAAGTGATCAAGGAATTGGGAAACACTAAAAAAGTTAAATTTGTTACCCTGTGCGATGTGGACGAAGTGCGTGCAAAAGACACCTTTAAAGCACATCCAAAAGCAAAAAAATACAAGGATTTTAGAGAAGTTTATGATAAGCACTTAAACGAAATAGATGCTTTTATGGTGGCGACACCCGATCATAACCATGCTACCATTGCACTCCCGTTTATGAAAGCCAAAAAACATGCTTATGTTGAAAAACCGCTAACGCACAATATTGCTGAAGCACGATTAATGGCCAAAGTTGCCCAAGAGAACAGTATTGTTACCCAGATGGGGAACCAAGGAAGCTCTTCGGATGGTGCCCGGACTACTCAAGAATGGATTGAAGCCGGTGTCATAGGGAAAGTAATAAAAGTAGATTGCTGGACAAATAGACCGGTTTGGCCACAGGGAACCAAAGGAAGGCCAGAGGGAGTGCCAGTGCCCGGTACGTTAGACTGGGACCAATGGTTGGGCCCTGCCGCATTTAGGCCATACAACCCCGCTTATCTGCCATTTAAATGGAGGGGATGGTGGGATTTCGGAACAGGAGCACTTGGAGATATGGGATGTCATATCATGGAGACACCTTTTAGGGTATTAAAATTAAATTATCCTACCGAAGCAGAAGCAAGCTGTACAACAGTATGGTCTGGAGATTTTGTAGAAGCCGACTATAGCGAAGCCTGTCCGCCTTCTTCAATTGTCCGTTTAAAATTCAATACAGAAAATCATGGAGATATTGCCCTTAGCTGGTACGATGGCGGCATAATGCCCGACATTCCAGATGGGCTACAAGAAGGAGAAACCATTGGAGATCCCGGGGGAGGCTCCATTTTTTATGGTGAAAAAGGAATTTTAATTACCGATGCATACTCTGAAAACCCTAGAATTTTAAATGCTTATAAAGATAAAGTAGGCGATTTCCCTACCGAAAAAAGATTGAAAAGGATTGACGGAGCCATTTCGGGGCACTACAATAATTTTGTTGACGGATGCTTAAAAGGTATTGAAACCTCTTCTCCATTCTCCTATGCCGGACCTTTAACCGAAACGGTACTTATGGGCAATTTGGCAATAAAAGCTTTTCAGTACAAAGTATTGAAGCCAGGCAAGAAAATAGGAGACTGGGATCCATATGATTATCCCGGAAGAAAGAAAATTATGTGGGACGGAAAAAACATGCGGGTTACCAATTACGAAAAAGCGAACGAATGGATCAATGGCTCATACAGAAAAGGTTGGGAATTGAGTTCATAGGGACATATTGTAAAATAATGTTTGAAAAAGCGGCTGTAATTGCAGCCGTTTTTGTTTGGGTACAATTGAAGAAAAAAAGCTTAAAAATAAAAAGGGCGGAATTAATCCGCCCTTTTTGCCCCAAATCTTACCATGAACTTAACCTACTTATGCTATGGTGATGCGAATATATGTTGAGGTGCATTTACGACAAAATCAATTGGTTGTAATGCACGTTTTTTAGTTAAAGTGAAAGATGCTGTTTTAAATTTTAAATCGAAGGAAATTTTGATTCTAATTGAGGATTGGTATAAAATAAAAAAGGTGGAAATAAATCCACCTTTTTTGCCCCAAATCTTACCATGAACTTAACCTACTTATGCTATGGTATTGTCAAAGATAATATTTGAAAGTTATTTATAAGTTAATAATCAGTTAAAATGCATATTTTACCGATAAAACGTATATTCGCTTTTTAATAAGCTCTTCCAGTAACCCCTTCGTAAAAATTCATAAAGGCTCTGTTCACTACCCGGTTGCCTCCAGCTGTTGGGTAATTGCCCGTAAAATACCAATCGCCAAGGTTTTTGGGGCATGCCTTGTGTAAATTGTCAACCGTTTGATATATTATTTTTACTTTTGCATTAATACCTTCGGGGCATAAAAGTTCGGAAATTTTCTCAGAGATTTCTTCGTCGCTAAATGGTTCATAGAATTCTTGAACTGCATTTTTTACTTCAGCATCGGGTAAATCAGCTTGATCCTTGCAATTTTTGTAAATAGCCTCTACTATTTCTTCTTTTGTCCCCCTGTCTTCATGTAGGGCCAGTGCCGCTTTAAAAGCAATAAGGTCTTCCATGCGGGCCATATCAATTCCATAGCAATCGGGGTAACGTATTTGCGGAGCAGATGAAACTACAATAATTGTTTTTGGGTGCAACCTGTCGAGAATGCGGAGAATGCTTTTCTTTAAAGTGGTCCCCCTTACAATACTGTCATCAATAATAACAAGGTTGTCTGTTGGTTTTACCGATCCGTATGTAATGTCGTAAACATGTGTTACCAAATCGTCACGGCTACTGTCTTCGGTAATAAACGTGCGGAGCTTGGCGTCTTTTATGGCCACTTTTTCGATTCGTGGCCTTTTGGACAGGATTTCATGAAGGCGTTCACTTGTAAGCGATGCCCCTTCCTGCAATATTTCCTGCTCTTTTTTATCGTTTAAAAAGTCCTGGGCCTGTTTTACCATTCCGTAAAAGGAAGTTTCGGCCGTATTTGGGATGTATGAGAAAACAGTATTCTCTATATCATCATCAATGGTCTTGAGTATTTTAGGCAATAATAGTCTTCCCAAGTTCTTTCTTTCCTGATATATTTCTGCATCGCTTCCGCGGGAAAAATAAATACGCTCAAAAGAACAGGCTTTACGCTCAAGAGGCTCTAATATTTTTTTTGCTTTTACGGAACCGTCTTTTTTTATGATAAGGGCCTTTCCGGGGTCCAGTTCATGTACGTTTTCAATATCGACATTAAAAACGGTTTGAATTACAGGTCTTTCTGAAGCAACCACAACCACTTCATCATCTTGGTAATAGTAAGTAGGGCGTATTCCCGCTGGATCCCGAAGCACAAAAGCATCCCCATGTCCTAAAAGTCCGGCCATAGCGTAACCACCATCGAAATTTTTTGCGGCCTTCCTTAATATTTTGGCAACGTTAAGCCTTTCTGCAATAATTGGAGAAGCCTCCATTTTGGTATATCCTTCCTTTTTTATTTGCTTGTATAGCTTGGAAACGGCATCATCTAAAAAATGTCCTATTTTTTCCATTACGGTAATGGTATCGGCTTTTTCTTTTGGATGCTGGCCCAAACGGATAAGATTGGAGAAAAGCTCGTTTACATTGGTCATGTTGAAATTTCCGGCAACAATTAAGTTTCTGTGCATCCAATTGTTTTGCCTTAAAAACGGATGGACGCTTTCAATACTATTTTTGCCAAAAGTACCATAGCGCACATGCCCCAGCATAAGCTCCCCGATATACGGAATATTCCGTTTTTGCAATTCGATGCTGTCGTTGTATTCGGGGTACTCTTTTAATTCTTCGTTAATACGCCCATTTATTTGGTTAAAGATGTCTTGAATGGGCTGGGCTTGATTGGAGCGTACCCTGCTCATGTAGCGTTCCCCGGCTTGCATATTTAACTTTATGCTGGCAAAACCTGCACCGTCTTGCCCCCTGTTGTGCTGCTTTTCCATCATGAGGTACATTTTATTGATGCCATAAAATGCACTCCCGTATTTTTCTTTGTAGTATTCCAATGGTTTTAATAGCCTTACTAGGGCAATTCCACATTCGTGTTTAATAGCGTCACTCATTATTATTCTAATAAAAAACCCCGAAATTATTCAGGGCAGTGGTTATTTACGTAAGTTTTATATCAAATTGCGTTAAACTCTTAAACTGTTCCAACCTTTTGTAAACAGCATCGTGCTGTAATTCCTGTAGCCTTTTGGTTCCAAATTTTTCCACACAAAATGATGCAAGGTTCGATCCATGGATAACGGCTGTTTTCATATTGGCAAACGAATAGTCTTCTGTTTTGGCGATGTATCCAGAAAAACCGCCTGCAAAGGTATCACCGGCACCGGTCGGATCGAATACTTCTTCCAGGGGAAGTGCAGGGGCAAAAAATATACTCCCTTTGTGGAACAATAGAGCGCCGTGCTCCCCTTTTTTAATAACAATGTACTTTGGTCCCATTGCTTGTATTTTTTCGGCGGCTTTTACCAAAGAATATTCGCCGGATAATTGCCTTGCTTCTTCATCGTTTATGGTGATTACATCTACTTTGGCGATTACCTGCATTAGCTCGTCCAGGGTATTGTCCATCCAAAAATTCATGGTGTCCAAAACAATGAGCTTTGGCTTTGTTTCCATTTGTTCAATAACACTTAGTTGGACGGACGGATTTAGGTTTCCTAACATTAATACTTCGGCATCTTTATAATTGTCCGGAACTATTGGGTTGAAGTTTGCCAGGACATTAAGTTGCGTTTCTAAGGTATCTCTGGAATTTAGGTCGTTATGGTATTTTCCCTTCCAGAAGAAGGTTTTTCCGCCTTTAACAACCTCTATGGCATTAATGTCGATGCCTTTTTTCGAAAAAAGGTCGAGGTATTCTTTAGGAAAATCGTCGCCTACTACAGAAACAATGGCGCTCTCTACATTAAACTGAGAAGCAGCTAACCCTATAAAAGGAGCGGCGCCCCCTAAAATTTTATCAGTTTTACCAAAAGGAGTTTCAATAGCATCAAAAGCAACGCTTCCTACAATTAGTAATTTCCCCATGCAATAATTTTTGTGCAAATATAAGCTTAGTTTTCCAGTATTTCTTTCAGATTTTCAAAAGAATGGTAAGGAAATGTAACAAGAATTGAATTTACAAGCCATGACGGAATGGTTCCTTTTGGGTCTCCGTACATTTGCTGTGTAATCTCCACAGAATCTTTCCCTATTTCTTTAATGAGCCAATAACCTTCAAAATTATCCATTCTTATAATGTTCTTTTCTTTTTCCACATAATTGCTATCGGCTGGTTTAATGACTATTTTATATGTATTGGCCTCTGGTTGGGAAACATTTATGGATGAAACATGGTCCCGGTTGCTTATGGGCCAGGGAAGGTCGTTTTCCATCCAAAAAACAAATTCGCTATCAGAAATCTTTTTTACAAGTTTGCTTTGCGGGGTCTTATAGTTCCATTTTTTTAAATTATCGGCATCCACAATTGTTTCCAGGGCCTTTTTTATGGATGTTCTTGCAATAAGCACAGCCTTGTATTCATTAAACTTGGTAGAGTCCAGTTCCCGGGTGTACACCTTAATGTTGTTGGTATTGCGTTTTAGGTTCCATTCTTGAGAGTGCGATGGAGCGGTAGTGGTTAAATAAACACAAAATAAAATCAAGAATTTCATGGGGGGTGATTTTTTGATATATTGTGAAAATAGTAATTTATAACGAATTATTTTCAAATTCTGTATCGATGGCCAGTCTTTTTTCTTGGGCGGCCTGTACGGCCAAAAAATCGCAGCGTTCATTTTGCGGGTGGTTATTATGCCCTTTTATCCATTGAAAGGAGACTCTTTGTTTTCGGTATTGCTTTAAAAAGCCTTTCCACAGGTCCGGGTTTTTCTTGTCTTTAAACCCTTTTTTTTCCCATCCAAAAACCCAGCCCTTTTCAACGGCGTCCACCACATATTTAGAGTCGGAAAAAACCTTTACCAGAAGTTGCGTTTTTTTAAGTTTTTTAAGTGCTTCAATCACGGCCATAAGTTCCATACGGTTGTTAGTGGTTTTTCTAAAGCCTTTGGCAAACTCTTTTTTATAAGGTTTCCCTACCCATTCCATAACAATGCCATAACCTCCCGGGCCGGGATTTCCTTTAGAGGCCCCGTCTGTATATATATGTACGTCGTATTTATCCATTCAAAAGTTTTTCTATGATTTCGGGAAAATGTTTGTATTCCAGTTGATGTACCTTTTGTGCCACCGACTCGGCAGTGTCTTGAGCCGTTACCTTGGTTTTCGCCTGAAAAATAATGTTTCCTTCGTCATAATTCTCGTTTACATAATGTATGGTAATCCCCGTTTCTACTTCTTTATTGGTAATAATAGCTTGGTGGACCTTTAGCCCGTACATTCCTTTGCCTCCATAATTTGGCAACAGGGCAGGATGTATATTAATGATTTTATCTGGAAATGCGGTAATTATTTCAGAAGGGACCTTCCATAAAAACCCGGCCAAAACAATAAGGTCCGGATTTAAATTTTTTAAAAGATCAAGCACATCTCCGTTCGTAAAAGCGGTTTTGTTAAAAGAAATTGCACTTTTTCCGTAACTATTGGCACGGTCCAAAACTTTTGCCTCTTTTTTATTGGAAAGCACCATTCTAACCGATGCGGTTTGAGAATTTTCAAAATATTTTATTATATTTTCTGCATTGGTTCCTGAGCCTGAGGCCAATATAATGATATGCTTCATGAGGTGTAATTAATTAATTTCTAGGCAAAAAAAAGAATAATAATCAAGAAAGTGAAGGCAAAAATTAAATAGTTGAATTAAAAATTATTAACTTTAAAAGCACATTTTAGCCTCAAAACGTTTTTTTAAAGTAAAGTTTTTTATTTTTGCCAACAATTAAATTTTAAAACAAAAAAATTATGTCAGACATTGCATCAAGAGTAAAAGCGATTATCGTAGATAAATTAGGTGTAGATGAAAACGAGGTAGTGCCAGAAGCAAGCTTCACTAACGATTTAGGCGCAGACTCATTAGACACTGTGGAATTAATTATGGAATTCGAAAAAGAATTCGATATTCAAATTCCAGATGATCAAGCTGAAAACATTGCTACTGTTGGTCAAGCAGTTAAGTATATCGAAGAAGCAAAGTAAACGTTTTTATAAAAAAATAGACCAAAAAATTTATTCATGCTATATTGCGTGAATAAATTTTTTTGGTAGATTATTATTTATCAGAATAAAAAATATTCAGATGAAATTAAAGCGAGTTGTAGTAACAGGATTAGGAGCATTAACACCCATAGGGAATACTGTAGACGAATATTGGAACGGTCTTGTGAATGGTGTTAGTGGAGCTGCTCCGGTAACCCATTTTGATGCGTCCAAATTTAAAACGCAATTCGCCTGTGAAGTTAAAAACTTTGATCCTACAGACTTTATCGACAGGAAAGAAGCGCGCCGGATGGACCGTTTTGCCCAATATGCCATGGTTACGGCCGATGAGGCATTAAAAGATTCCGGGATCGACATCGATAAAGTAAACAAATACCGGGTAGGGGTTATTTGGGGGGCCGGAATTGGCGGTCTGGAAACTTTTCAAGAAGAAGTAACCAACTTTGCCCTTGGAGACGGAAGCCCAAGGTTCAACCCTTTCTTTATCCCTAAAATGATAGCCGATATAGCCCCTGGCCTTATTTCCATTAAAAATGGATTTATGGGGCCAAACTATACAACGGTATCAGCCTGTGCTTCATCGGCAAATGCCATTTTTGATGCACTAAACTCAATTCGACTGGGCGCAACCGACGTGGTTGTTACCGGTGGTTCTGAAGCTGCTGTTACAGCGGCCGGAATGGGAGGGTTTAATGCAATGCATGCCATGAGCACAAGAAACGACGACCCCAAAACAGCGTCTAGGCCATTTGATGCCAACAGGGACGGTTTTGTACTTGGGGAAGGCTCTGGTGCATTGGTGCTCGAAGAATATGAGCACGCCATTGCACGGGGAGCCAAAATTTATGCAGAAATCGTGGGCGGCGGGTTATCATCCGACGCATACCACATGACTGCGCCTCATCCGGAAGGTATTGGTGTTGTGGCAGTAATGGAAAATTGCCTGGAAAACGCCGGATTAAAATCAGCGGATGTAGATGCAATTAATACACATGGAACATCAACTCCCTTAGGGGATGTTGCCGAACTTAAAGCCATCGGTAAAGTGTTTGGGGAGAACGCGTACAATATAAACATTAACTCTACCAAGTCGATGACGGGGCACTTATTGGGTGCTGCTGGGGCAATAGAAGCTATTGCATCGATATTGGCCATAGAAAAGGGTGTTGTACCACCGACCATCAACCACTCTACAGTTGATGAAAATATAGACCCTAAGCTTAACTTAACACTAAACAAAGCTCAAAAGCGAGATGTTAAAGTGGCAATGAGTAATACCTTTGGTTTTGGAGGACATAATGCTTGTGTAGTATTTAAAAAGCTAGATTAGATATCAAACCTATTGAATGAAGATCATTCGAAAAATATTAAATTCCCGGTCACAAGATGACGGGGATTTTTTTTTAGAAATCTATAAAATACTAGGCTTTAAACCTAAAAATATCGAGCTCTATAGAAAGGCTTTCACCCATAGGTCTGTTAATATTAAAGACCAAAAAGGCATTCCCGTAAACTACGAACGCTTGGAATTTTTGGGAGATACCATGTTGGGCTCCATTATCTCGCATTACCTTTTTAACGAAGTACCTACCGGAGACGAAGGGTACCTTACCAAAATGCGCTCTAAAATTGTAAGCCGGGAGCATCTAAACGAACTGGGAAAAGACCTTAACCTCATAAAATTTGTAAAAAGCAAGATACCCAGCGAACATTTTGGCGATAATATCCACGGAAATGTGTTCGAAGCACTGGTGGGTGCCATTTTTTTGGACAGGGGCTTTCATTATTGCGAACGCTTTATCCATAAACGGGTAATCAAACCTTATGTGGACATAGAAAGCCTTGAAGGGAAGATTATTAGCTATAAAAGCTTAATAATTGAATGGTGCCAAAAAGAAAAGAAGGAATTTTTATTTGATACCTATGAAGATGATGGAAACGACGATCTAAAGCATTTTGCAGTAAAACTGTACATTAATAAAAAGTTAATTTCCAAAGCCCGCGCCACTTCCAAGAAAAAAGCCGAAGAAAGCGCGTCCAAAAGGGCTTATTATGCCCTGCAGGATAAAATAGATGAGTTTCTATAAGCAAAACTACATCGTTTTCGTATTAAAATCATTGCAATCAAAGACTTAAAAGTTGCTAAGTCACGCTTATAATTATATATTTACATTTCCGTGTAAACTTATGTATGGCAATCTATAAATTATTAGATGACGTTTATGAACACTCGTATACCTTAATCGCTATTCACGGCTCTTTAGATGATTACAGGTTAGCATACTTTTTAAATTCAGGATTGAATATAAAATTAACAAGGTTGGATGAAGATGTAACCATAACAAAGAATGCAAAAGTGCCAGCATTTAAATGGTACGACGAAGAAAACGACGTGCAGTGGAGTTTGGTAAAAAACAAAACAGCCGTACAATTGGAAAAGCCCGGATTAAGCCTGTTTGCCGAAAAGAACGAAATGCAAAGAGCCTTTTTAATACCCGAATACAGTAAAGTAGACTATTTTTTAAAAATAGATGAAGAAGGAAGGTATAAAAACGAAATACAGGTACTGTTAAAGCTAAAAAAAATACCCGGTGTAATAACCGCATATAAAATAGAAGCACAACAACTAAAATCTAAAAATAACTTAATTTTTCTAACGAATGCCTAATAGAAAAAAGACAAAAATTGTAGCAACGCTTGGTCCTGCCACAAGCACTAAGGAGGTTTTAAAAGACATGATAGAGGCAGGGGTAAATGTGTTCAGAATTAATTTTTCGCATGCCAATTACGACGATGTAAAAGAACGAATCGATATGATACGATCTTTAAACAAAGAATATAATTACAACACAGCCATCCTGGCCGATCTACAAGGGCCCAAACTTCGTGTTGGGGTAATGAAAGAAGATGTTATTGTAAGCAAAGGCGATGAAATTACTTTTGTGACCGGAGAAGCTTTTGAGGGAAATGCCGAAAGGGTTTACATGAATTATAAAGAGTTTCCAAGAGATGTAAAACCCGGAGAACACATTTTGCTGGATGACGGTAAGTTGATGTTTGAAGTTGTTTCAACCGATAAAAAAGAAGCGGTAAAAGCAAAAGTAGTGCAAGGAGGGCCATTGAAATCTAAAAAAGGGGTAAATCTGCCCAATACGGATATTTCGCTTCCCGCACTTACCAAAAAAGATATAAAAGATGCCATTTTTGCCATTAAGCAAGATGTAGATTGGATTGCACTTTCGTTTGTTCGCCATAGCGAGGACTTAATGGATTTGCAAAAATTAATAAGCGAGCATACAGACCAGAAAATTCCAATTGTAGCCAAAATAGAAAAGCCAGAAGCGGTGGAAAACATAGATAAAATCGTGGCCCATTGCGATGGTTTAATGGTTGCCCGTGGCGATTTGGGTGTTGAAATCCCGGCACAGGAAGTTCCATTGGTGCAAAAACAACTTGTATTACGCGCTAAAAAAGCACGTATTCCAGTAATTATTGCCACGCAAATGATGGAAACCATGATATCGAGCTTAACGCCAACACGTGCTGAGGTAAATGATGTGGCAAACTCGGTGATGGACGGGGCAGATGCCGTAATGCTTTCTGGAGAAACTTCGGTTGGGGCCTATCCGGTTCAGGTAATCGAAAAAATGGCAAGCATCATTGAAAGTGTGGAACATTCTCATCTTATTAAAGTTCCTCAGGAACCACCTCATATAAAAACCAAAAGATATATTACCAAGTCGGTATGTTTTCATGCTGCTTCCATGGCAAACGAGATTAACGCAAAGGTTATTTCAACATTGACCAATAGTGGCTATACAGCATTTCAAATTTCTGCTTGGCGTCCAAAGGCACATATTTTGGTATTTACATCCAATAAAAGAATTTTAACTCAGTTAAGTTTGCTATGGGGTGTAAAAGCTTTTTATTATGATAAGTTTGTAAGTACAGATCAAACCATTGAGGACGTAAACAAAATAGCAACAAACAAGGGGTTCTTGGATAAAGGTGATATGATGATAAGCCTTGCTGCCATGCCAATACAAGACAAAGGTATGGTGAACACTTTGCGTGTTACGGAAATATAAAATAACAGCTTTAAACAAGCCAAAAAAGCCGTTTCTATTTATTTAGAAACGGCTTTTTTATTGTTGCTCTATTGTTTAAAAGACAAAAAAGGAGAATAGCCTCATACTGTTTGGCCAATTTTTCCCTAAGCAAATTATAGGCCTTGCTTATCTGGGCTTCAACTGTTTTTGTGGAAATACTTAAATGTTCGGCTATTTCGTTATTGGTAAGTCCTTCTTTTTTGCTCAACATAAAAATGCGTTGGCACTTTGGAGGGAGTTTTTCAATTTCTTTGGAAACAATACTAAAAAAATACTCGATTTTATTTTCATCGGCCTGTGTGGTTATTTCTTCCAGACTTTCTAAATATTTGTAATGCAACAAAGTGGTTGCCTTGCTCTTTTGATAGGTGTTTATAAATTCATTGTAAACCGATTTATAGAGAAACCCCTGAATGGAGTATTTGGCATTGAGGTTTTTTCTAAACTGCCATGTTTTAATCAATACGTTCTGAACAATGTCTTCGGCTATATCTTTGTCATTAATCAAACTAATTGCATAAGCATATAATTTTTGATAATAAATATCTACCAAATATTCATATGCTTTTTCATCTCCTTTTTTTAGTCCGTTTATAAACACATCATAATTATTGTGAAACATACACTTATTATTTGATTGCATTCAAATTTATGTTAATAAAAGCGAAATCGTTAAAAAAAACACGAAAAAAGTAAGGGTATTATAATTTGGTCTTGTAATACTAATAAATATGTAAAATGATTTCTCCGGAAATAGAACAGCTTATAGTTAAATTCCTAACCAATTCCGCAACCTCGGCAGAACTGGACATGCTCAATAATTGGATAGGTGCAGCTGAAAATTATAGGCTTTTCAAGGAATATGTGGAAACTCATTTTGCAATTTCGATAACTATGAACAAACCTAATACCGAAAAAGCAAAAAAGCAATTCCTGTTAAATATAAAAAAGGAAAAGAGAAAAGATAGGCTTAAGATATTGCAATCTGGAGTAAAATATGCGGCCATTTTATTGATTTTGTTCGGGACTTTTTTTACTTATCGGTACTACGTTGAAACAATACATGAAGTCCCGAATAATACTAAAATCGTTCCGAGGGAAGAACAAGTGACCCTTCAATTGGGGAATGGATCGGTACAAACTATTTCTAAAAAAAGCAATATTCAAGACAAAAAGGGGAATACCATAGCCCAAAGCGATGGAGAAAAATTGCACTACAACAAATCGACCGAAAAAAACAGCGCATTGGTGTATAATAAATTAATGGTGCCTTATGGAAAGAAGTTCGATCTTTTTTTGGCCGATGGCACCCATGTGCGGTTAAATTCGGGCAGTTCTTTAATGTACCCTGTAGGCTTTGTAAAAAAAGACCAGCGAAGGGTGTATTTGCAAGGCGAGGCTTTTTTTAATGTGGTACACGAAAAAGATAGGCCGTTTTTTGTGGGGGCTCAAGGAATGGACGTAAAAGTTTATGGAACCGAGTTTAACATAAAAAACTATAGCGAAGACATTCATACCGAAGTAGTATTGGTAAATGGTTCCGTGAGCTTGTTAACAGAAAATGGCAAAAAAATAAAGAAGGAGAGTATATTGGAACCCGGAGATATGGGGGCATATAATAAAACCGATAAAAGTATCTCAAAGTCAAAAGTAGATACCTCTATTTATACGTCATGGTTAAACGGGAATATTGTTTTTAGGGACGAATCTTTTGATAATATTATAAAGGACCTAGAGCGTAGTTACAATGTGGTGATCATTAACAATAACAAAGAATTGGCGGCCGAGCATTTTAACGCAATTATAGAAACCCGCCATGAAAGCATTGAACAGGTGCTCAATTACTTCAGTAAAATCTATGAAATAAATTATCAGGTGGTAGAAAACAAAATCGTAATCAATTAAAATAGAAAGTATAAGAAGAAACACATTTTTCAACTAACAAAGCTAAAAAAGAATCACTTAAATAAAAAAGACCAGGAAATGCTGCCACATTTCCCGATCAGTTTAAGCGATTAAATTATTAATCAACTCTAACAATTCAAAATTATGAAAAAACGATTAAAGCTATGGGTTTTCGATCCATGGAGTTATAACCTCGACTTAAAAATGAAATTATCCATTTTGTTTGTTTTTGCAATGATCTTTACATTGCAGGCCAACACATCGTATTCTCAAAAGACCAAAATAACGCTCAACCTTCAAAATAGTACAGTTGGGGCCGTTATTGATCAAATTGAGACCACAACCGAGTTTAAGTTTATATTCAACACAGAAGAAGTAGACCTTAACAGGGAAATTTCAATAGCGCTTAAAAAAGCATCTATAAACAAGGTGCTGGAAAATGTTTTTAAGGATTATTCGGTAGACTATGAGATACTCGACAGGAAAATACTGCTAAAAAAAGCGAAACAAGAGGATAAAATAGATCATGAAGCCTTCCTGAAAGAAAGTCAGCAATTTCAAGTTTCTGGACAGGTCCTTGATGAAATGGGGACGCCCTTGCCCGGTGCCAATATTTTAGAAAAAGGGACTTCTAATGGATCCCAAACCGATTTTGATGGAAATTTTACCCTTTCCCTATCCGGTCAAAATGCCACATTGGTAGTTTCGTATATTGGTTTTACTACTAAAGAAGTACCGGTTGATGGGCAGGCCAACCTAAAAATAACCATTCAAGAAAGTGCGGCCGCGCTCGATGAAGTGGTGGTTATTGGTTATGGTACACAAACCAGGGAAGAAGTAACTGGGGCAATGTCTTCTGTTAAATCAGACGATATTGTAACGCAGGGTTCCGCAACTGTAGAAAAAGCGCTTCAAGGGCGTGTGCCGGGGGTTCAGGTGGAATCTTCAGGTGGAAATCCGGGTTCTGGAGTAAGAATATTAATAAGGGGTACGGGCTCGTTGGGTAATAACAACCCGTTGTATATTGTAGACGGGGTTCAAGTAGACAACATCAATAACCTTAACCCTACCGATATATCTTCAATGGATATACTTAAAGATGCTTCAGCTGCTGCAATTTATGGTTCTAGGGCCGCAAATGGCGTTGTTATCATTACTACGAAATCTGGAAGGAGTGGAGAAAATGTAATTGACTTTAGTACCTACTACGGATTTCAAAATATCATAAACAAACAAGAAGTGTTAAATGCTTCAGAATGGGCAACTGTTAGTAACGCCGCGCACGATAATGCAGGCTTGGCAAGGTTGGATTTGGCCAATAACCCAGAATCTTTGGGGGAAGGTACCAATTGGCAGGACGAAATTTATAGAACAGCCCCCATACAAAACTATAATTTGTCTGCAAGCGGTGGTGGCGAAAACTATACGTACAGCGTTTCAGGGGGCTATATCGACCAAGAAGGAATTGTAAAAGAAACAGGTTATAACCGATGGAACCTACGTTTAAAGTCTACGTTGACCAAAGGAAGATTTAAATTAGGCGAATCTGTAATTCTGTCAAAAGAATATTGGCGACGGCCCGAAGGACTTGGTGGTCAAGGTGGAAATGCCGTTGGGTCTGCCCCAAAAATGATTCCCGTTTTTGATGTGTACAACCCAGATGCGGTAGGAGGTTACGGAGGGGCTTATGGGCCTGTTGTAGATATTGCAAACCCAGTGGCCCAGCTCAATCTTAGAATACCCGAAGACCATGTTAAAAAAGCCATTATAAATGCTTTTGCTGAAGTCGATATTATAGAAGGACTTAAATATAAATTGAATTTGGGCTATACCAGTACAGAAGGGTATAATTACCAATATACCTACCCGTATGAAGTGGGTGCCCTGTTTACAAATTTGGATGCCGATTTAACCGAGACAAGGTATGAAAATGATTATGTACTAACCGAAAACACATTAAACTACAAAAAAACTTTTGGTGAACATAAAATAGATGCCTTAGTGGGCTATACCTATCAAAACACTTCATATAGAGGGCTTACGGGTTCAAAAAGCGGAATGCCGCCCGGGGTTAAAGTACTGGATGCAGGAACCGTAAATGCAGCTGCCGGAAGCAACGCTTGGGAAAACGCCTTGGTATCTTATTTGGGTCGATTAACATATTCATTTGCAGATAGATATATCCTTACGGGAATTATTAGGCGTGATGGCTCGTCCCGCTTTGGGTCGGATAATCAATATGGTAACTTTCCTTCCTTGGCCTTTGCCTGGAACATTTCGAACGAGCCTTTTTTTGAAAATATAAAAGAAACGGTAAATACGGCGAAATTAAGGTTGAGTTATGGGGTGCTGGGAAATCAGGAATTCGACGATTATCGATACAGCCCGGCCATAAGCCTCAATGCCAATTATGTTACAGGGCAAGGCCAAACATTGTGGCCCGGAGCTATTCAAACTGCTTTTGCAACGCCAGATATTAAATGGGAGACCTCTAAAACATTTAATGTGGGGACGGACCTTAGCTTTTTCGAAAGAAAATTGAATTTCATTTTTGATTATTTTGTAAAAGAAAATTCCGATGTACTGTTGCAAGTGCCCATTCCGCTTTCCACAGGAGCGAGCTCAAACAGCCCATACATAAATGCCGGGCAGATAACCAACAAAGGCTTTGAAACATCGCTTACCTACAGAAATTCTGGCAACGATTTTTCATATGAAATTACTGGAACACTGGCCTCAGTAGATAATGAAGTGGATTTTCTAGGTACGGGATCCCAGCAAATATTTGGCGGACAACCCACCCACCATGGCGCTTCTGCCACGGTAACACAAGCAGGGTTTCCGGTGGGGTCGTTCTATCTTATAAAAACCGATGGAATATTTAATTCAGAAGAAGAAGTTAATGCCCATACACAAGACGGGCAACTTATCCAACCCAATGCGCAACCGGGCGACATAAGGTTTGTTGATTACAACAACGATGGACAAATTGACGAAGACGATAGACAGTTTTTAGGAAGCCCGACACCCGATTTTTCTTATGGTCTTGGCGGAAGCTTTACCTATAAAAATTTTGACCTCAATTTGTTTTTTCAAGGTACCCAAGGAAATAAAATCTACAATGGGGTACGTCAAGATTTGGAAGGGATGAACTTGGAATACAATTATGCCAAAACTACTTTAAGCGCATGGACTTCAACAAATACGGATACCAATATGCCCCGGGCAGTAATAAACGACCCGAACCTTAACTCCAGAACGTCCGATCGTTTTCTGGAAGACGGATCTTATTTTAGGTTTAAAACACTTCAGTTTGGGTATACATTACCGGAGAATGTTTTAAGTACGGCAAAAATCAACCGATGTAGGATATACATAAGCTTGGACAATATTTTTACAATAACCGATTACAAAGGGTATAACCCCGATTTGGGTAGAACAGGTTCTGTTTTAGACCGTGGCGTAGATTTTGGCCATGTTGCCTATCCGCTTTCGCGAACTTTTATGACTGGTGTTGAATTTTCTTTTTAAGATGAACGATAAAACTTTATTAAAGATGAAAAAATACATATATATACTTTTAATCATTTCAACTTTTATAAGTTGCGATGATGAATTAGAACAAACCAACCCAAATGTGGTTACACAAGAAAATTTTTGGAAAACGGAAGACGATGTTTTGTCGGGACTTGCGGCAACCTATAAAATGTTTAGACATATAGACAACGGTTATTGGGGCGTAAGGGGCGTAGAACTTACCAATGGCCGGGGAGACGACTTTTTTATCCGTAACGACGTTAAAGCACTATACGAACTTTCTACCTTTAGTAACACGCCTTCTACCGGTACGCCGACCTCAATATTTACAGGGTGTTACACGGGTATATTTAGGGCCAACCAAATAATAGACAATATAGGCACCGTAGAAGTCTCTGATGCCGACAAAGAAAAATTTGTAGCCGAAGCTAAGTTTTTACGGGCGCTTAATTATTTTCATTTAGTGATTAATTATGGTGCTGTGCCTATTTTTACTTCGGTACCGCAAACACGGGAAGAATATTTTATTCAACAATCGCCCGAAAGCGAGGTATGGGTACAAATTGAAAATGATTTTAAAGAGGCCGCAGCCAATTTACCGGTTACATACCCATCACAATGGGTTGGAAGGGCCACCAAAGGCGCGGCAATTGGCTATTTGGGGAAAGTGTATTTATATCAGCAGAAATGGGAAGATGCCGTTACGCAGTTTTCAACCCTAACAACTCCAACAGGAATGCCAAAGGCTCCATATAATTACGATCTGCTTGCAGATTTTCAGGAGAATTTCTTGCCGGGAAATGACAATAATATAGAATCATTGTTTGAAATACAAAACCAAAATGTTGGAGGAACCGACCCTTGGGCAGGCGAAAATGCAAACGAATCGCAAGGAGTAACTACCGCTCAGGAATTTGCCCCAACAGAAGTTGGAGGCTGGTTTGAAGCGCATCCCACAGAAAAGATATTTCAGGAATTTCAAGAAGAAAAAACTACCGATGGCGATTTTGATCCTAGAATGTACGCTTCATTGATATGGGATTATCCAGGCGCCACATTTTATAACATTCCGTATGCCGAATTTTCCTCGCCTTTTGGCTACAGTGCCAAAATTAAAAAATACCAAAACTGGTATGATGACAATGAAGGCATATGGATTTCTGAAATTAATGAAAAAGCACTTCGTTTTGCCGATGTTTTATTGATGTATGCTGAAGCTTTGACAATGCAAGGTAGATCTGCTGAAGCTGTTCCGTTGGTAAACAGGATCAGGGAAAGGGCAAGCCTGTCGGCATTAGCTGCTTTAGGCCAAACAGAAATGATGGAGGAAATAAGGCATCAAAGAATGATTGAATTTTTCCGGGAGGGACTCAGGTTTTACGACTTAAAACGATGGGGCTTAATAGAACAGGAAATAAACAATAGCGATAAAGTTGGCAAAGAATTTTTGGTGTTGCCAAAGCATGCATATTTTCCCATTCCACAATCCGAAATGAATACAAATCCAAATATTGATCAAAATCCAGATTGGTAACAACAAAAAAGGGTTGGTATCATTGGTGCCAACCCTTTTTTATACTACTATTTTAATAGAATTATTCCAGTTCCCTTACCCATATGTTCCGGTAACTAACACGGCTGTTATCGCCATGGTCCTGGAGCTTAAGCGGTCCTTTTCCGTGCGGATCGTTTTTAGGCCACCCAATATATGGGGTGGTACCTTTTATTTCGGTATGGTCTTGTATCAAAACGCCATTTTGTAATAAGGTAATGGTAGCCGATTTTATTTTTCCACCTTCTTTGTTAAATTCGGGAGCATGGTAAATAATATCGTAAGTGTTCCATTCGCCGGTTGGAACAGAGGCCATTGCCAACGGGGCGCCTTGCTTATAAATAGAACCTACTTGGCCATTTGTATAGGTTTTGTTGTCGTTATTGTCCAGTACCTGTACTTCATATAACCCTTGAAGGAACACACCGCTGTTTCCCCTGCTTTGTCCTTTGCCATGTATCTCTGCTGGAGAACGCCATTCTATATGAAGCTGTATGCTGCCAAAATTTTGTTTTGTCTGGATATCACCGGTTTTGTTTTTAACGGTCATGCTCCCATCGTTATTAATGGTCCATTTTGCGGCAGTACTATCGGCAGCACTGATCCAGTTGTCGAGGTTTTTACCATCAAAAAGAACAATGGCATCACTTGGGGCGCCATTTTTTCCACTGGGGTCTACCGTAGGGGGAACAGGCTCATAAAACTCAGTTTCTTCAGGTTTTGTGGGCTCTTTTCCCGAGTATTCTTCATAGGTTATTACCGCTGGTTTTTCTTCAGCTTTTGTTGTAATGGCCTCAGTTTTTGCTTCTTCTTTTTGTGGAGTATTGCATGCTACTGTAACGTTTAAAAGCAAACCGCAAAAAAATAATTTTTTTATCATTAGTCCAGTTCTTTTATTTTAATATTTCTGAAAGAAACTTTGTTGCCGTGGTATTGGAGTCCGATTTTTCCAGTTTCGTATACGCCAAAACCATCCCAGTCCTTAAACTTGGAATTGGCGATTAATTCGTCCCACTTCGCTCCATGAACGGGAAATTCTACCACTTTTGTCCCGTTTAAGGTTACGGTTCCTTTATTGGTATTGTGGTTTATTTCCAACACGCACGTATTCCACTCTCCTACTGGTTTTGCTACATCTTCACTTGGGGCAATCATGTCGTACAAGGCTCCAGCCTGGTGCGATTTTCCTGCCTTGGCATCTGGATGTTTTTCGTTGTCCAAGATTTGAATTTCAGGTCCGGTTTGGTAGGGTTCATGGTATTTTTCATCTTCTTGAACTCCCCAGAAAAAACCACTGTTACCGCCTTCGGAAATCTTCCATTCCAAGGAAAGCACGAAATTGGTATATTCTTCATTGGTAACAATATTTCCTGCATGGTCTCCGGGGGTGAGCACCATTGCACCATCTTCTATAGACCAAGCGCTGGATACTTCTTTTCCGGTGTTGTACATATGCCAGTTGCTAAAATCGGTGCCATCAAAAAGCGTTTTCCATTCGCCTTTTGCTGCTGAAGTTGCTTGAGCTACTTCTTTTTTAGAAGTTGTCGTTTCTTCTGAAGCAGTTTCAGAATTGTTTTTTTGCTTGCACGACATCAATACAATCGATGCCATAAACAAATAGCTAATAGTTTTCATTTGTATAAATTTAATTGTTTTTATAGTCCGAGAATTTTTTTCAGTTTAGCTTCATCCACATCTGCTCCGGCGAAATCGTCAAATACTTTTTCGGTAGCTTCAATAATATGTTTTTTAATAAATGGGGCTCCTTCTCTTGCTCCTTGTTCCGGGCTTTTAATGCAACACTCCCATTCCATTACCGCCCATAAGTCACATCCGTATTGCGTGAGCTTTGAAAATATTTTTTTAAAGTCAATTTGTCCATCACCCAAAGAACGGTACCTTCCGGCTCGGTCCCCCCAATTGTTATAGCCTCCAAAAGCACCTTTTTTTCCTGTTGGATTAAATTCGGAGTCTTTTACATGGAAAGATTTAATAAACTCATGATAATGGTCTATGTATTCTATATAATCTAATTGTTGGAGCACAAAATGAGAAGGGTCGTACAAAATATTTACACGCTTATGGTTTCCGGTAGCTTCGAGGAAACGTTCAAAGGTGTCCCCATCGTGGATATCTTCACCGGGATGTACTTCATAACACACGTCCACGCCTTGCTCGTCAAAAACATTTAAAATGGGCAACCAGCGCTTGGCCAATTCGTCAAAACCCATTTCTACCAGTCCCGGCGGTCGTTGTGGCCATGGGTGAAAAGTATGCCACAGCAAAGCACCAGAAAAAGTAGCGTGCGCTTTAAGTCCTAAATGATTGCTTGCCTTGGCCGCTTTTTTTACAGTGTCTACCGCCCATTCTGTTCTTGCTTTTGGGTTGTTTTTTACCTTTTCGGGGGCAAAATTGTCAAACATAATGTCATAAGCAGGATGGACAGCTACCAATTGCCCTTGCAGGTGAGTGGAAAGCTCGGTAATCTCCAATCCGTATGAATTGATTTTTCCTTTAAGTTCGTCGCAATATGTTTTACTTTCGGCCGCTTTGTCGAGATCGATTAAAAAGTTTTCCCAAGTAGGTATTTGTATTCCTTTGTAACCCAAATCGGCAGCCCATTTGCACATCCCATCAAGGGTATTGAAAGGAGCTTTATTATCTACAAATTGGGCCAGGAAAACGGCAGGGCCTTTTATGGTTTTCATCTATTTTAAATTTTTAATTTATATATATTCATACAGTTGAGGACATGCATGAAATTTATTTTTTTAGTTGATAAAAATGCTTCGGTATATATATTCAGCAATTTATCCAGAAAAATACGTGTTTAAAAATAAAAGTATTAAAAAATGCCATGTCTAACGTTTGGCATTTTTTATTTTAATTTTACCCACGCCGCATTTTGTTTATCGCTTTCAACGGCAGCATAGATAAACTCAACCCCTTTTACCCCGTCGTTTATCGATGGGTAATCTGGTTTTTCCATTGGATTGTTTTCAAGAACGCTCATTAAATGTGTGCCGAACGCTTTATAAATATTGGCAAAGGCCTCCAAATAGCCTTCGGGGTGCCCTTTGGGGATTCTTGAAATTTCCCTTACATTTTTATAGATGTCGTTTCCATCTGGGGTGAAGGTTTGTTCGGGCTTGTCGATCCATTTGGCCGTTAGTTTGGTAGCTTCTTCCTGGTTCCATTCTATGCTGCCTTTGCTACCGTATATTTTTATGCCGAGGGCGTTTTCTTCGCCTACGGCCATTTGCGAAATAGACATGGTCCCTTTAGCCCCGTTTTCCATTCTAAGCAGGATATTTCCATCGTTGTCGAGCACACGGTCTTTTCCAATCCTACCCAGATCGGCTGCAATTTCGGTTATTTGAAGCCCCGTTATATAAGAAACTAAATTTTCGGCATGTGTCCCGATATCGGCTAAAGAGCCGCCAACTCCAGATTTTTTGGGGTCTGCCCGCCAAGGCTTTATTTTTGCTTCCTTGTCTACTTCGGCAGCCATCCACCCTTGCAGGTATTGAACCTGTATTTTTCTAATGGTTCCCAATTCTCCATTTTCAACCATTTGCTTAGCCTGTTTTACCATGGCGTTCCCGGTATAATTATGAGTAAGCGCAAACAATAGGCTTGTATCGTTCACCAGTTTTTCAAGTATTTGGGCTTCGTTTACGGTGAGTGTAACCGGTTTGTCGCAGACCACATGGAACCCATTTTCCAAAGCCATTTTTGCTGGTTGGAAATGTAAAAAATTGGGGGTTACAATGGTTACAAAATCCATTCGTTCGCCTTCTGGAAGCTCTTTTTCCTTTAAAATCATTTCTTGAAAACTGCCATAACACCTGTTTTCGGGTAAAAAGAATGCTTTTCCCGTGGCCTTTGTTTTTTCAAGGGTGCTGTTAAAAGCACCACATACCAATTCTATCATTCCGTCCAAAGCAGAAGCTTTGCGGTGCACATCACCCATAAAAGAGTCCAGGCCGCCGCCAACCATGCCCATTCTTAGTTTTCTCATTGTGTTTTATATAATATATTTATAAAGCATTTTTGTTTTACAATTTATGTCCATAACCCCGGCATAGGGTTGTTTTACTTATATTTTTATAAAACAAGGCTGTGTATAGATTATGCACAGCCTTGTATAAATATGTTTAAAGGGAATGAGGGAAATTATATTTCTACCCAAACATTTCCTTTTTTATGAGATTCGACTGCTTTTTCTATAAAATTCATTCCGCGGACTCCATCGTTCATGACCGGAAATTCTCCTGGATGATATTTTTCCTTTCGGATGGCCTTGGCTACACCTTTATAGATGTTCCCCATGGAATCGAAAATTCCTTCGGGGTGTCCCGGTGGAAGTTTGGTCCCGTCCAACGAGAAATCACTATTATATGCATGGCCGGGTTTTAATACTTTTAAAGGCTCATCTTCAGTTAAATGATAAAGATAGTTTGGATTTTCCTGCTCCCATTTCAAGCCTCCTTTGTTGCCGTAGATACTTACAGTAAAATTATTTTCTTCGCCTGTGGCAATCTGGCTGGTCCTTAAAACCCCTTTTACATTCTCCGAGAAACGAAGCAAAATAGTACCGTCGATATCCATTTTATTGTCACTATAAAGATAATTAAGGTCGGCGAGGATACTGTTTACCTCCATTCCGGTTACATATTCCATCATGTCGAAACCATGTGTGCCAATATCGCCCACACAACAGCTAATGCCCGATTTTTCAGGATCAAGGCGCCAAGTATTGGCTCTTTTGTCTTTGTCGTGAATTATGGGGTTTATCCAGCCTTGGTAATACTGAACATCTATTTTTTGTATTTCGCCAATAACGCCAGAAGCTATCATTTCTTTCATTTGACGTACCATTGGGTAACCGGTATAAGTATATGTAACGGCAAATATGGTATTGGCTTTTTCTAATGTTTCCTGAAGGATTTTAGCCTCCTCGAAGGTGGTTGTCATTGGTTTTTCGCAAATGACATTAAACCCCGACTCCAAAAGCTTTCTTGCCATTGGGAAATGAAGAAAATTGGGTGTAAGCACCGAAACTACTTGCATTCGTTCGTTTTCGGGGAGTTTTAGTTCTTCTTCTATCAGGGCATCAAAATCTTTATATACGCGGTTTGTAGGAATGCCTATGTGCTCTGCAAAACCAATATTTTCATCTAGATTAGGGTTAAAGACGCCTCCAACAAGTTGGTAGCTGTCGTACATGGAAGAAGCAATACGGTGTAACACGCCAATGAGAGAGTCGCCACCGCCGCCTAAAATTCCGAGTCTTATTTTCTTGCTCATATTGTTAGTAAAAAATTAAATATATAATTGTAAAGTTATAACGTTAAAAAGGCAATTGAGTTAAGGTTTTTTTAAATTTCCTTGTGTAACATGGCCGGGACCATATTTTTATTGCTCTTTATATTCTATTTTCTCATTTTTAAAGAAAATGGCAAACAGGATGGCCACAGCCAATGCAAAGCCTGCCGGGTATATCCAGATGCTGTACCAATCGTGAGTTCCTTCAGAAATTAAAAATTTATCAGAAATGGCTCCAGCTACTTCAAAGCCAATGAGCATCCCAACGCCATAGGTTGCCAAAGTGATAAGTCCTTGCGCAGCACTTTTGTGCTTAGCACCCGCTTTGGAATCGGTATAAATTTGACCCGAAACAAAGAAAAAATCGTAGCAAAGACCGTGTAAAGCAATTCCGATAATTAGCATAAACACTAAATCCCCTGCATCTCCAAAAGCAAACAAGAGATAGCGTAGGGTCCATGCAAGCATACCTGCCAAAATGGTTTTTTTGAAACCGAATTTTTTAAAGAAAAACGGTAATAAAAGCATAAACAACACTTCAGACATTTGCCCAAAAGACATTTTAAAGGTGGAGTTTTCTACGCCTATTTCTGTTAAAAACGGACTCGCATTTTGATAATAAAATGCCAAAGGGATACAAATAAGCACCGATGAAATAAAGAATAGCAGGAAATTTCTGTCTTTTAAAAGTTTAAGAGCGTCCAAGCCCAATATTTCAGAGATGCTGGCCTTTTCGTTTTTGTCGGCTTTTGGCGGTGTTTTAGGTAAAGTGAAGCTAAACAAAGCTAAAATTACTGAAACAATGGAAGTCATTAAAAAAGTATTTTTAAGCATTCCCTGAGATATATTTTCGGTAGAATCCCATGCAAGGTAACTAATAACCGCTCCTGCAACAATCCAGCCGATGGTTCCAAAAACCCTTACAAAAGAAAATTGTTTTCCGGGGTCTGTCATCTGGTTAAAAGAAATGGAGTTTACCAAGGCTAGCGTTGGCATAAAGGCAATCATATAAGCCAATACATATGGGTAAAAGACACTGAAATCGGTGCTTTGGTACATTAGATACATTAATATGGCCCCTATGATATGCAAAATCCCCAAGATTTTTTCAGCATTAAAATAGCGGTCGGCTATTAAACCAATAATAAAAGGGGCTATAATAGCTCCCCAAGATTGAGTAGAAAATGCCATGGCCATTTGTCCGCCGGTGGCTTCAAGGTTGTTCCCTAGGAATGTGCCTAGCGTAACAAACCAACCTCCCCAAATGAAAAATTCTAAGAACATCATAAAGGAAAGTTGAAATTGAATTTTTTTGTTCATGTTAGCTTGCGTTTAAATATTAAATAGTTATAGTTAGTAATTATGTGCGGTTTTTTGAGTTTACAATTTTATAAACTTTTCTTATGCCTTAAGAACCCGCACCGGTATTTATTTTTTTTGCAACTTCAATAAGGAGTGCTTTGGTGGCCAGGATCCCTTTTTCTTCCGGGAGTTCCTCGCCTTCATATTCCACCCCTACATAACCGTTAAACCCGGCATCTTTTACAATCTTCATCATTTTCAGGAAATCTATAGTGGTTTCGTTGCCATTTTCGTCAAAGTTAAAAGATTTTGCACTAACTCCTTTGGCAAAAGGCATCAATTCTTCAACGCCTTTGTATTTATCGTATTCTTCTATGCAAGGCGTACCCCATAGTTCATTTCCTTCCCTTCGGAGGCAAAAATTACCGAAATCGGGCAAAGTACCGCAATTTTTTTTGTTTACGGTTGCCATGACTTCGGCCATGAGCGCTCCGTTTGAAGAAAGGTAGCCGTGGTTTTCTACAATAATGTTTACATTTTTAGCAGAAGCATATTCAGACAGTTCGGTCAATGATGCAACAGAGCTTTCTTTCCATTTGCCTTCGTCAAGGGAGCCAAATAAATTAATCCGCATGGAATGGCAGCCTAAAATAGAAGTGGCATCAACCCATATTTTATGGTTTTCTACTGCTTGTTTCCGGATTGCTTCATCAGGGGTAGCCAGTAAGTTTTCTTCACCTTGTAAATCAACCATCATTATCTGGTTGTGCATTTGGTGTTCTTCGCTTCTTTTTTTCAGGTCGTTTGCCAACGAAATAATTGCTTCGTTAGTGTTGCCACGTTTTTCTATTTCTTTGTTATAAAGTTGATTTACATATTCCAGTCCGGAAAAACCCAGTTCCTTGGCCTTTTTTGCAAAATTCATCGGATCGAAATTTTCTTCCCATATCATTTTATGAATAGACCATTGTGCCAACGAAAGTTTAAAAAATGGTTCAAACACGTCTTTTTTAGTGACAATTTCTTTTTTTGTAGACGTTTTTTTACAAGCGTACATTCCTAATAATGAGATAGCTAAGCCCGTGCTGCTAGTGTTCCGAATAAATTTACGCCTCTTCATATTCGTAGTATTTATATGTAAAAATTATCAATTCAATAATGTTAATGTTGTTAAAATGATTTATTCTTAATTAAAATATTCGTCTAATGTAAAAAATTAATTTTTATATTTGAAAAACTACTATTATAAACAAGCTATAAATAATGAGTACATTTTATTACAATTCCCCTCAAGAGGAATACGATGCCATTGTTGTAGGTACCGGTGTTTCCGGTGGCTGGGCCGCAAAAGAACTTTGCGAAAATGGATTGAAAACTCTTGTATTGGAAAGAGGACGCATGGTGAAACATGTGGAAGATTATCCAACGGCAAACCTAGATCCCTGGGATATGCCTAACGGAGGCGCTGCCTCCAGAGAGGTCAAAGAAAGGAAATACAAACAGGCACGTACCGGCTATACCGTAAGTGGGGCAAGTCAACATTTCTTTGTAGATGATGTTAAGCACCCATACAACGAGGATAGGCGCTTCGATTGGATGCGCGGTTATCATGTTGGTGGGCGTTCCCTTATGTGGGGCAGGCAAAGTTACCGCATGGGCGACGTGGACTTTGAAGCAAATTTAAAAGACGGGATTGCTGTAGACTGGCCATTGCGTTATGACGAAATAAAGCCATGGTACGATAAAGTGGAAAGTTTTATTGGCGTAAGCGGAGTTAATCTGGGATTGCCTGTACTTCCAGATGGAAATTTCTTGCCTCCAATGGACTTGAATTGTGTAGAAGATCATTTTAAACAAAGTATAGAGAGTAAATTTAACGACCGTACCATTACCATAGGTCGTGTAGCCCATATTACACAAGGAACCAAGCCCGGAGAAGGCAGGGGGCCTTGTCAATACAGAAACAGATGTATCCGGGGATGTCCTTTCGGGGCGTACTTTAGTAGTAACTCGTCCACTTTACCTACGGCCGAAGCTACAGGAAACATGACGCTTAGACCTTTCTCTATTGTTCATGAAATAATGTACGATGCCGAAACGGGAAGAGCAACAGGAGTTCGCGTAATTGATGCCGAAACCAAAGAAACGATGGAGTTTAAAGCAAAAGTAATTTTCCTTTGTGCATCGGCAATTGCATCGGCTTCTATTTTGTTGCAATCTAAGTCTGAAAGGTTCCCTGACGGAATGGGGAACGATAGCGGCGAATTAGGCCACAATTTAATGGATCACCACTTTAGGGTTGGTGCAAGCGGTAAATTTGATGGTTTCCATGATAAATATTACAAAGGAAGAAGGCCAAACGGGGTTTACATTCCACGCTTTAGAAACCTAGGTGGCGATACCAACCAAAAAGACTTTATAAGAGGATATGGTTACCAAGGTGGGGCCAGCCGAGGAGATTGGTCCGAGTCTATCCGTGAATTGGCGTATGGTAAAGAATTAAAAGAAGCACTAATGGAACCGGGAGGCTGGACCATGGGAATGACTGCCTTTGGCGAAACCTTGCCAGACCATAGCAACCGTATGTACCTTGATTATGATAAAAAGGACGAATGGGGATTACCAACCGTTACTTTTGATGCCGATTTTGGCGAAAACGAACTGGCCATGCGCAAGGACATGAAACAACAGGCTGCCGAAATGCTGGAAGCAGCAGGGTTTAAAGATATTTCTACCTACGACAGTATCGGTGGAATGGGGCTTGGAATACACGAAATGGGAACAGCCCGTATGGGGAGGGATCCTAAAACATCGGTGTTGAACAAGCATAACCAATTGCACGCTGTGCCAAATGTATATGTTACCGATGGAGCATTTATGGCATCGTCTGCATGTCATAACCCATCGTTAGGCTATATGGCATTTACGGCAAGGGCCGCAAACCACGCTGTAGAAGAACTTAAAAAAATGAACCTGTAAAAACCAATCATTATGAACAGAAGAAAAGCACTTAGAAATATTGGTTTGACTACCGGATTTGTTGTAGCATCGCCTACCCTTTTAAGCATGTTGCAAAGCTGTACTGCCGATAAGGCCACATGGGTTCCGGAGTTTTTTACAGCCGAAGAAGGGATAGCCCTTACCAATATAGTAGATGTAATTATTCCAAAAACAGACACTCCCTCTGCATCAGAAGTAAACGTACCTCAATTTATAGACAAGTACGTTAAAGAAGTAGAGTTTGATGAAGATCAAGCACGGTATCGTAAAAAAATGGCCGGGTTGGTAAATCAATTAAAGGCTAAATACAACGAAGACTTAAGCGAGATTACTCCAGAGCAATACGAAGAAATTGTGTCGGAAAACCTAAAGGCATCCGAAGACAAGAAGAAAGACCTGAACGACCGTATTAGTATTGAAGGGAACGAAGTGGAAATTGGAACCACAGAAAATAAAGTAGAAGACAACGAAGCATTGGCCTTTGGTATGATTAACGATTTACGTTGGTCTACTATCAATGCTTATAAAAATAGCCAGAAAATAGGAGAAGAAGTATTGGCTTACGATCCTATTCCGGGAGTTTACACTGGGTGCATGCCTTTGGAAGAAGCAACCGGAGGAAAGGCTTGGTCTTTGTAGACGACTAAAAGTTTACTTAAATTTTGCGTTTAAAAACCTCTTCTTTTAACTCGGGATTAGTTCCCGTTTACAAAGGAAGAGGTTTTTGTGTTTAATAAATAATGTTTTTGCATTATATTATTCCTTATATATTTAAGCGTTAATCCATGATCAGCATAAAAAAGGGATAGACTTTTTATTAAAAAGTTTATCCCTTGAATATATATAGGTTGATATGCCGATATGTTATCCGCTAGAACCGTTTTTATTTTCAGTTCGCTAAGATGCGGCTACCAATTGTTGTTTCTTTAGTTGCCCTTTGGTCAAATCTCTCGTTAACCAACCACTTTTTCCAGCAGTAGCAATGGCATAAGGAGTAATCCAGAATAGGGTAAAGGCATAGAAAACACTGTACGGATATGCCCAAAAAGACTCGGACATGCTATGCTTTTTGGCATAAAAGAAGGCGTGCATACTGGAAAATATCATGATACCTACCAACGTAGAGCTAAGGAACAATAACGGATGTGTGCTTACAAAAAATATCATCAATAATATTGCAGGATAGGCCATAATCATTTTCAACCACTGGTTCATTAGCAATATCCTGGTCCCGCTTTTTGCACCTTCCCTAAAGTTTCCAAAAGCAAACCTGCTCATGGCAATATTCTCGCGTACATTACTTCTTTCCCATCTGATAAACATTTTGTACAAGTTCTTATATTTCTCGGGAATGTTAGTATATACGTATGCTTTACGCTGAAATAATACTTTATATCCTTGTTTTAAAATCATGTTGGTCATGGCCCGGTCTTCTCCAATCTTGGAAACCTCGCCCATAAAAGTCTGGTTAATCCAGTCATTCAGGCAATTAAAAACAGCTTCTCTTCTGTAGGCCGACAAAGCACCTGGCGTACACAATACTGAGCCCAATCTACTTTGTGCAGAACGAATAAACTCAAAACTAAAGGCAAAGTTTACATTAAGCATACGTGGTATCAAGGCTTTATCCCTGTTTAATACGCGTACGTTTCCGGCAACAGCACCACATTCTTGGTTTACCACAAATGGACTGGCCATTATCCGTAAGGTGTCTTTTAAAACAATAGAATCACTGTCTACGGTAATAAAAATGTCTCCAGTACCTATTTTAAATCCACGGTGCAGCGCATGTCTTTTTCCCATGTTTTTGGGTTGCTGGTAAATAGCAACGCGGTCGCCCAATTCATCTTTTGCTTTTTTCATCCATTCCCAAGTATTGTCCTGGCTTCCATCGTCAATAGAAATGAGTTGCAATTTGTGTTCTGGATAATCGCTTTCTGCCAAACTTATCAATGTTTTATATACCAATTGCCCTTCATTATATGCAGGTACAATAACTGTACACAAGGGTAATTCGGCATCAGAAACAGATTTAATGGATCTATAGCGCAGATATAACGTTAAAATATAGATTAAGAAACTAATTTTAATGGCAAGCAGGGAAATCCCCATTATAATTAATGCCATCCCCCATCCGGTGGCCATTCTCTCTAAATGAACGGCTTCAAAATAAGGTTGTAAAAAGTAGAATAAGGAAGCACCGCCCACCAACAGAATGAATGTTCCTGCCAATATGAAAGATGGAGATGCGCTCGAAATAAATTTTTCTATGCGGTTAAAGTATTCGTTGATACTTGTTGTTTTTGGGGATTCTGATATTATCGTTGTTTGCTTCATGTTGTTTACTTATATTCATCAAGGATAAGTCAACATTGATACCAATTTGAATATCCTTGAAAAACAAGCGTTTACAATGCTTAGCTGATTTTTGAAGTGTGTAAATTTTACCCAATTGTATACAATTTGTCCTTTTTTATACACATTTTTTGGTTGCGCTGGAAAGGCACAAAAATTTTCATTTTCGCCAAATGATACTTTATGGGATTGTACAAATCGTGTTGAATAAGAGAACAAATTTTTCCGCTCGGGATTTATTTTTTTGAGATAACTTATTCCCTGTACCATTGGTTTCTAACTTTCTTATTTCATTCAATAAGCGTACTTTTGCGGTCTCTTATACCATTTTTGAAAAAAGAAGATAGTGATGAAGTACAATTTCAATGAAATTGAAGCCAAATGGCAAAAATATTGGGCGGACAACCAAACGTTTAAAGCTGAAAACAATTCGGCTAAGCCCAAGTTTTATGTATTAGATATGTTTCCGTATCCATCGGGTGCGGGACTGCACGTGGGTCACCCGCTTGGGTATATCGCCAGCGATATTTATGCCCGATACAAACGCCACAAAGGCTTTAATGTACTTCACCCAATGGGGTACGATAGTTTTGGGTTGCCTGCCGAGCAATATGCCATACAAACTGGGCAGCATCCGGCGGTAACTACCGAAACCAATATTGCCCGTTACCGTGAACAGTTGGATAAAATAGGGTTTTCGTTCGATTGGAGCCGCGAGGTACGTACCTCGAATCCTGAATATTATAAATGGACGCAGTGGATTTTTATTCAGCTTTTTAATTCTTGGTACAATAACGTTAATGATAAGGCCGAAGATATTTCAACCTTGATAAAAAAGTTTGAGGCCGAAGGGAATGCTTCCGTAAACGCAGTGTGTGATGATAATGTACGTGTTTTTACTGCTGAAGCGTGGAACGGTTTCACTTCCGAAGAGCAACAAAAAATACTGCTTCAGTATAGGCTTACGTATTTAGCTGAAACAGAGGTGAACTGGTGCCCTGCCTTGGGAACCGTTTTGGCAAACGATGAAATTGTAAACGGAGTTTCAGAACGTGGCGGTCATCCGGTGGTACGAAAAAAAATGAAGCAATGGAGCATGCGTATTTCTGCCTATGCCGAGCGTTTGCTACAAGGATTGGAAAAAGTAGATTGGCCGGAGCCGTTAAAAGAAATTCAACGTAATTGGATAGGGAAATCAGTAGGAGCAGTTGTAAAATTTAAAGTTCAAGGTTTAAAGTTCTCAAACATTGAACATGAAGTTTTGAATGCAGAAAATGACATTGAAGTCTTCACGACCCGTCCCGATACTATTTTCGGGGTTTCATTTATGACGTTGGCTCCCGAACACGAGCTGGTTGAGAAAATTACCACGCCCGAACAAAAGGCTGAAGTTGAAGCATACATTGAAGCAACTGCCAAGCGTAGCGAGCGCGAACGCATGGCCGATGTAAAAACCATAAGTGGCGTGTTTACCGGCGCTTATGCGGAGCATCCGTTTACCAAAAAGCCAGTTCCTATTTGGATTGGTGATTATGTATTGGCGGGCTACGGAACTGGCGCCGTAATGGCGGTACCCTGTGGTGACCAGCGCGATTACGATTTTGCAAAGCACTTTGGGATAGAAATCCCCAATATTTTTGAAGGGGTTGATATTAGCCAAGAAGCTTTTGCCGATAAAGAAAATACCGTAATTTCCAACAGTGACTTTTTAAACGGCTTGGGTTATAAAGAAGCTGCCAAAATAACCATTGCAGAACTGGAGAAAATAGGACAAGGCGAAGGAAAGGTAAATTACCGCCTACGTGATGCCGTTTTTTCCCGTCAGCGTTATTGGGGGGAACCGTTTCCTGTCTATTACGTAAACGGACTCCCACAGATGATTGATAAAAAGCATTTACCCATTGAATTGCCGGAAGTGGAGAAATACCTTCCCACAGAAACCGGTGAACCACCTTTGGGAAATGCTACCGACTGGGCGTGGGATACAGTCAACAATAAAGTTGTTTCTAACGACCTTTGTTATGCTGAGCCTGTCGAAGCATCACATAATGGCATTTATCCCTTGGAACTCAACACCATGCCAGGCTGGGCTGGAAGTTCATGGTATTTTAACCGCTATATGGATGCCGGAAACATCGGAGAATTTGCCTCGCAAGATGCTTTAAATTATTGGCGGGATGTAGATTTATATATTGGCGGAAGCGAACACGCCACTGGGCATTTATTATACGCCCGTTTTTGGCAAAAGTTTCTGTTCGACCAAGGATTGCTTCCGGTAGACGAATTTGCCAAAAAACTCATCAACCAAGGAATGATTCTTGGAGAGAGCGCTTTTGTGTATAGAATTGAAGGAGAAAATACATTTATTTCTAAAAATTTGAAAGAGGGTAAATCTGTTACTCCAATCCACACAGATGTCTCTTTCGTAAATACATCCGACGAATTAGATATTGAAGCATTTAAAAATTGGCGCCCCGAGTTTAAAGAAGCCGAGTTTGTTTTGAATAATGGAGAAATATATAACGCAAACTCCTTCCCTTCGGGGAGGCCGGGAGGGGCTTATTTGGTTGGTCGCGAAGTCGAAAAAATGTCAAAATCCAAATACAATGTGGTTAACCCCGATGATATTTGCGAAAATTACGGCGCCGATACCTTGCGGATGTACGAAATGTTCCTAGGCCCATTGGAGCAGGCAAAACCATGGAGTACGGCGGGAATTACCGGCGTACATGGATTCTTGAAAAAATTATGGAAACTTTATTTTGATGACAACGGACTAAAAGTAACCGATGACGAACCTACAAAGGAGAACTTAAAGAGTTTGCACAAGACCATTAAAAAAGTAGAAGAAGATATAGAGAATTTTTCGTTCAACACATCGGTTTCTACATTTATGATTTGTGTGAATGAGTTAACGGCCCAAAAATGTACAAGTAAAAAAATTTTAGAACCGTTGGCTGTATTAATTTCGCCTTATGCACCACACATTGCAGAAGAACTGTGGCATAAATTGGGTAACGAAGAATCGGTTGCAACTGCTTCTTTTCCTGTGTTTAATGAGAAATATTTAGTAGAAAGCAATAAAACCTACCCGATTTCCTTCAACGGGAAAATGCGTTTTACACTCGATTTGCCATTGGACATGACCAAAGACGAAATTGAAAAAACAGTAATGGCGCACGAAAAAACGCAGGCACAGCTAGAAGGAAGAACGCCTAAGAAAATTATTGTTGTTCCTGGAAAAATCGTAAATATAGTTGGATAAATACCATTCTTTTATCGCAACTTATACCACCAATAAAAACCTTGATTCTAAGTCAAGGTTTTTTGTTTTATATATCATGACCCTTAAAAAAATATAATTTCTAAAAAATATATCATATTTTTATAACATACCCCTACAATATATAGGGGTATTTAATTAAAGAACCACACATTTTATCGACATCCCCCTGTTTTTTATCAACTTTATTTGAATTTAATCACTAGAAACCTGAAATTGCATTAAATCTTAAAAATAGAAGCAATGAAAATTGGGGTTCCAAAAGAAATTAAAAACAATGAAAATAGAGTGGGAATGACTCCTGCCGGGGTTTTCGAACTTGTAAAAAACGGGCATACGGTGTATGTGCAATCTACAGCGGGAGAAGGAAGTGGTTTTTTTGATGATGATTATCTTCAAGTGGGTGCCATTATCCTTGATACAATTGAAGGTGTTTATTTAAAAAGCGATATGATTGTAAAGGTTAAAGAACCCGTTGATCAAGAATACAATCTTATACAGGAGAATCAACTTGTTTTTACTTATTTTCATTTTGCTTCTAGTGAAACCTTAACAAAGGCAATGATAACAAGTAAAGCTATATGTATTGCCTATGAAACGGTAGAGGATGCAGATGGTACCTTGCCATTGCTAACGCCTATGTCTGAAGTTGCCGGAAGGATGGCCATTCAACAGGGGGCAAAATATTTGGAAAAACCCATCAAAGGGCGCGGTGTTTTATTGGGCGGAGTCCCTGGGGTACCACCGGGCCGTGTTCTTATTTTGGGCGCTGGTACTGTTGGAATTCAAGCGGCAAAAATGGCTGCCGGATTGGGCGCCCATGTTACCATTTTGGATATTAATATGAAACGTTTGCGCCATGTCAACGATATTATGCCAAGCCATGTGGTTACCGAGTTCTCTAATGAATACAACATCAGAAGACATATAAAGACCCACGATCTTATTGTTGGGGGCGTATTAATTCCGGGGGCCAAGGCACCAAGTTTAATAACCCGAGATATGCTCAAGGAAATGCATCCGGGAACCGTAATTGTAGATGTGGCGGTAGACCAAGGAGGCTGTATAGAAACCACCAAAGCTACTACGCACGAAAATCCGACCTACATTATCGATGATGTGGTGCACTATTGTGTAGCCAATATGCCCGGTGCCGTGCCTTATACTTCTACGGTAGCGCTAACCAATGTTACACTCCCGTATGTATTAAAATTGGCCAATATGGGCTGGGAAAAAGCATGTCAAACCGATAAATCTTTACAAAAAGGACTCAATATAGTTAAAGGAACCATAGTTTATGAAGGCATTGCAGAGGCTTTCGGGTGGGAAGTCAGTTGTTCATAATCAAGTGAACTGCCTTTACGGCAGAAGAATAAAACCTCGCTGAATTTGGCGGGGTTTTTGTATTTTTAGTTGTAAATTTAAGAATAAAAAATAATTGATATGGGAATAGGATATTGGATTATCATCGGGGGAATCGGGCTTATCAGTATGCTGGTAAGTTCACGGCTTAAAAGTAAGTTTAAGCATTATTCCAAAGTACATTTAAGAAACGGGATGAGCGGAGCGGAAATTGCCAGAAAAATGCTTCAGGACAATGGAATTTATGATGTTGAGGTAATTTCTACGCCCGGGATGTTAACAGACCATTACAATCCTGCAAAAAAAACGGTAAATTTAAGCGAAGGGGTTTACAATCAAAGAAACGCGGCCGCAGCCGCAGTGGCGTCACACGAGTGCGGGCATGCGGTTCAACATGCAAAGGGGTACGAATGGTTACAAATGCGCTCTAAATTGGTGCCCGTTGTAAGTGTAGCTTCGGGAATGTCTGTCTGGGTTATTTTTGGCGGCTTGGTGCTTGGTGCCACAACTGCTTTTGGATATACCGTTGCGGTAATAGGCCTTATTATGTTTGCCTTGGGGACACTATTTAGCTTTATTACCCTTCCGGTAGAATACGATGCCAGTAACCGCGCCTTGGCTTGGCTGAAAAATAAAAACATGGTTACACCTGAAGAATACAAAGGGGCCGAAGATTCCTTAAAATGGGCCGCAAGAACGTATGTGGTAGCTGCAATTGGCTCTTTGGCAACGCTCTTGTACTTTGCCTTGCAGGTTTTTGGAAGCAGGGATTAGAAAATTAGGAAAATTATATATGGAAAGCCTTCATTTTATAGATTTGAAGGCTTTTTTATACACTTATCTGCCGGTCTATTTGTTGATTTAAGGAAATAAAGGTTTCCGTTCTGGAAACACCTTCAATAGATTGTATTTTATGGTTAAGTACGTTCATTAAATGCTCATTATCCTTACAGAGTATTTTAATGAGAATGGACCAATTTCCGGTGGTATAATGACATTCCAACACTTCTGGTATTTCACGTAATTGTTTCACTGCCTCTGGGTTTCTCATGGCTTTGTCTAGATAGATGCCAATAAACGCCATGGTATGATAACCTAAAACTCTTGGGTTGATTACAAATTTTGACCCCGAAATGAGCCCGGAACTTTCCAGCTTTCTTAAACGTTGATGAATGGCCGCACCCGAAATACCGATTTTTCTTGCTATTTCGAGAATAGGCTTCCTTGCATCTTCCATCAATGCTCTTAAAATCTCTTTGTCTATTCCGTCTATTTCTATTTTTTCATTAGAAAACTTCATTTTCAGCCTTATTGATTGTAAGCAAAGATACCAATATTGACTGTAAATATGTAAGCCAATGGTTAATTGATGATTTCAAATAATAAAAATTGATTTACCTGCGGATCGAGGGTATTGAAATTATTATCAGAAATTAAAAGGATGGTTTTATGTCCGTTTGAAAGTGGGGGGCCATAGCAAATGCCTTCAATATTATCTATAGATCGATGTTTTAATTGCAGGCGAATGTCTTCTAGGTCAAAGACTAATTTTTTAGGTACCGTTGCTATTTTTTCTTCCGATAGATTAAGCGTTTCTAATGTATTTGTACTATTTAAGGGGTCAATTTCGTATATCCGCAATCCGTTCGACTCTTTTCCCCAACCTGATGAATAAGAGCGTTCCAACACAAGCATTTTATCGGTAGAAAGGGCGAGCATGTCCGTGAGACCGTTAACAGAAAATGTGCCTTTTGGCTTTTTGTCTATTTTATCCAGTTGATATATAAATTGTTTTTTTGGTAGCGTGTCGTTCCAATTGTAATAAGTAATACGGGCGGGGCTGTATTTTTCTGAAAAAACGGGTTCCGAACCATCACTTTCCAACGGAAGCTCTGTTCCGACCCAAAATCCTTTTTTGTCATAAGAAATAGCCAGTCCTTCAAAAAGTCCGTTGTGCCTCGGCTTGTATTTGCTGTTAGCCTTGAAGTATTCGGGGATTTGATAGCTTTTGATGAAATTTCCTTCTTTGTCAACTTCAATAACCGAGGGATCTTGCTTGTTTTTTATAGTTCCTTCACTAGAAAGAATAAAACTGTTGTTGACAGGATGGTAAAGAAGGGATTCTAGATCGAAAAAATGATTTTCAACAAAGGTGTTGTTCTTCTTCAAATGAGACACGCTTTTAAATATTACAGTATCTATTTTTTCATTTTTTATAACAATATCAGCAGTATAAAACCGCGGGCTTTTAGAGTCGTCACAAACAAAAAAATATGAGTCTTTATAGACATCTATGCCCGAAAGGCCACCAATTTCTTCACCTTTAAATAAAACATTGTTCGGGAAAATATATTCATCCAAGAATTTTAGGTGTGTACTTTTATTGGCAGCTGTTTTGACCGAAGTGCAATTGGCAGCAAACACGGCAATGGTGGCATAGAGGCAAAACTTTTTAATCATGCTCGTAAAATTTATTGCAAGTTACTTTAAACAGGAATTTGATTATTATAACAAAGTCAAAATTAATAAAAGTATTTAGTATCAACCTGCAACATTGTTTGGGTTGTAACCCATATATGGAATGTTTTTTTCGGTAAATTTTATGCCATGATTTTCCAATTCATTCAGAACAGGGGCGTAAATATCTTTAAGAATGGGAATTACCACGCCCGTTGCCGAAATTTCTTTATTTAAAATTTTAAGTGCCGCAATGCCCAACGGAAGCCCAACGGTTTTAGACATGGCCGTATAAGTTTTATCTTCGCCAATGGCAACCATGCTGGAATCTATTTGTTTTTTTTCGCCATTAAGCTCATAACCAAATTTATGGTACATTACAATCATATCCTTATCGTCGTTGTTTAGCAACCAATGGTCTTCCAGAATTTTTTGCAGTGCCTGGGCCGGGGTTGCATTTTTTATAGCTATTTTCTTATGTGGATCAAAAAGATCGAGCTCAACAAGTTTCTCCCACATATTATCGTCTTGATCAATTTTTAAATAGTGCCTCAGCTTTAGTTCTACCGAATCGGTTGGCGAATAGGGAAGGAAAGAATTTACAAACTCGCGGTACGTCATATTTTCTGAATCTTCCAGCACAAACGTATCGTCTGTCATTCCCAATTGTACAAACATGTTCCATGCCTTGGAAAAGCCAATCCTCCTAATGGTGCCACGGTAGAGCGTAAGGACGTTCTCTAAGCCATAAGCACTTCTGTATTTTAGGGAATCGCGGTTGGCATAGCCTTCAAACTTTCCATAACCCTCTACTTCAAGAAACTCTGTCCGTCTAAAAAGCTTATGGTACGGAATGTATTTGTAATTGCCTTCCTGAATAAATTTGGCCGTGCCGCCCTGCCCTGCCACCACCACATTTCTGGGGTTCCATGTAAATTTATAGTTCCATAAATTGGTATCGCTTTCCGGGGCCACCAACCCACCGGTAAAAGATTCAAAAAGAATCATTTTGCCACCTCTGTCCCTTATGCTATCTATAACCTTCATGGCGCTCATATGGTCAATTCCGGGATCTACGCCAATTTCATTTAAAAATATAAGCCCCTTTTGCTTAACAGCATTGTTTAATTGTTCCATTTCTGGGCTTACATATGATGCCGTAACCAAATTTTTTTCAAACCTAAGGCAATCTTTGGCCACGTCAATATGGTATCTTGCGGGCAACATAGAGATTACCAAATGGGCTTTTTTTATTGCATTTTGCCTGTCTTCCTCATCAAAAATATCTAATTTTACTGCGGTGCTCTTAGGATGGTTTTTAAGCAATTTCTCGCAATTACTCGGGTCTTTGTCGCCAACGGTAATGTGAAGTTGCTCTTTTTCTGCTTTTTCTAATAAGTATTTTAATAAATGTGAAGTAGATTTTCCTGCACCAATCAATAAGATATTTCTCATACAACAATATTTATAATTTAACACTAATGTATAAAAATGTTGTATACGTAACAATTAAATTACAATGAATTATGACTAAAGGAATTTTGATTGCCGGAGCTATTTTAGGCTTTTTGGCTGTAATATTAGGTGCCTTTGGGGCACATGCTTTAAAAAATGCCATCGATGCAGAAGCTATAAAAACTTTTGAAACCGGCGTTAAATATCAAATGTATCATGCACTTTTACTTCTTTTTGTTGGAAGCACCACTTTTTTGAGTGAAGGGACAAAAAATACCATTATGTATTTGGTAATTCTTGGGGTTGTATTGTTTTCTGGTTCCATTTACGGACTTGCCACCAACAGCCTTACTCCTTTTGATTTTAAAAAAATAGGCTTTATTACCCCAATAGGCGGAACATTGCTTATTGTTTCTTGGGGAATCTTAATTTATAAGTTCGTTCGTCTAAAAATTTAGCAAAAAATCGATAACTCAAACGTTGTAGTTAGATATTTTTTATACATTTGCGGTAGCTACTAACAACAATTAATTTATAATGACGGTGGACAAAGCACTTGTTACGAAAACGATTTCGTTAAAAGAATATGGAATTAATAATGCAAAGGTTAATTATCAATTAAGTCCGAAAAAATTACACCAGATTTCTATTGAAAAGGGAATGGGGCAAGAGGCTTCTTCTGGAGCCTTGGTGATAAATACGGGCGAATTTACCGGAAGGTCGCCCAAGGATAGGTTCCTTGTAAAGGACGAAATAACGGCCGATAAAGTATGGTGGGGAGATATTAACTTGCCTTTTGATACTGAAAAATTTGATGCCTTATACAATAAGGTAACCGATTATTTATCTGGAAAAGAACTATATGTACGCGATTGCTATGCTTGTGCAGACAAAGAGTACCGATTGAATATTCGCGTAATTAATGAATACCCATGGAGCAATTTATTTGCGTATAACATGTTCTTACGCCCGGGGGAAGAGACTTTGGAAAATTTTACGGCCGATTGGACGGTTGTCAATGCGCCTGGATTTAAGGCCAATCCCGAAACCGACGGAACACGCCAACATAATTTTGCAATACTTAATTTTAAGAGGAAAATTGTCTTGATTGGCGGAACAGGCTATACCGGTGAAATAAAAAAAGGTATTTTTTCTGCTTTAAATTTTTTACTTCCAGTATATGCAAATACGTTGCCAATGCACTGTAGTGCAAATGTTGGCAAAAAAGGAGACACCTCCATTTTTTTCGGGCTGTCCGGTACGGGAAAAACAACCCTTTCGGCAGATCCTACCAGAAAGCTTATTGGCGATGACGAGCATGGGTGGACAAGCGAAAATTCAGTTTTCAATTTCGAGGGTGGCTGTTATGCCAAAGTAATCAATCTTTCAGAAGAAAACGAACCCGATATATATGGCGCCATAAAAGAAGGCGCACTTTTGGAAAATGTCGTTGTAAAAGAGAATGGAGAAGTAGATTTTGGCAATACGTCCATTACACCAAACACACGCGTAAGTTACCCTATTTATCATATTAAAAATATACAGCAACCTTCCATTGGCTATACGCCCAAAAACATATTCTTTTTAACGGCAGATGCTTTTGGGGTACTGCCACCAATTTCAAAACTTACGCCTGGCCAGGCAGCATACCATTTTATTTCTGGTTATACCGCCAAAGTAGCGGGAACCGAAGATGGTGTAGATGAACCCGTGCCGTCGTTTTCGGCATGTTTTGGTGCGCCGTTTATGCCATTGCACCCTGCTAAATATGCCGAAATGTTAAGCGCTAAGATGAAGGAGTCTGGCGTAAATGTATGGTTGGTAAACACCGGATGGACAGGTGGTCCGTATGGTGTTGGAAAAAGAATGGCCTTAAAGTATACACGTGCCATGATTCAAGCCGCCATGAGTGGGAATTTGGGAGAAATTTGCTATGAAAACTACCATATACATTCAGTTTTTGGGCTGGCGCAGCCACGAAGTTGCCCCAATGTGCCCAGTGAAATATTGAGTTCGAGAAAAACATGGAATAACGATGAAGGCTATTACAAAAAAGCCCATCAATTGGCAGATGCCTTTAAGGAAAACTTTAAAAAGTTTGCATCGTATGCCAATGAAGAAACAAAGGTCGGCGGACCTTTGGTCTGACATTAATTTATAGGGAGTGAAGCCTCCCGAGCTTGCCAAATAGTTAGTAGAAAAGCCTCTGGATTCCCAGAGGCTTTTTGTATATGGTATGCAATTCTAAATGTTATTTTTTGTTCACTTGAGCAATGTATTTCTCAAGGGCCATTGTCATGGATGGGGTTTCGGGAGTGGGCGCTTCAATATCTATGCGCAGTCCCGCTTCTGTTGCCGCTTTAACGGTAGTATTTCCAAATACGGCAATCCGGGTATCGTTTTGTTTAAAGTCGGGAAAATTCTTCAGTAAAGATTCAATTCCAGAAGGGCTAAAGAATACCAGAATGTCATAATAAACATCTCTTAAGTCAGAAAGGTCGCTTATAACGGTTTTGTATAAGATTGCCCTTTTCCAGTCTACTTTAAGTTCGTTCAATGTTTCCGGAACAGAAGGTTTCAGCACATCGGAAGATGGTAACAGGAACTTTTCATCTTTATACTTCTTGATAAGTGGTGCAAGTTCTTGAAAAGTCCGTTTACCAACATAAATTTTACGTTTTCTGTAAACTACATATTTTTGTAAATAATAGGCTACGGCTTCAGATTGGCAAAAATATTTCATAGAATCCGGCACCTTGAACCGCATTTCTTCGGCAATTCTAAAAAAATGGTCTACAGAGTTTCTACTTGTTAGTACGATTGCTGTAAATTGCGTTAAGTCAATTTTTTGCTGTCTTACATCTCTTGCATTAACTCCTTCAACATGAATAAAAGGTCTAAAATCTACCTTGATTTTTTGCTTTTCCACCAGCCTTAAATATGGGGAATTTTCCACTTTAGGCTCGGGTTGGGAAACCAGTATTGTCTTAACTTTCATAAATATCCATTAGTTTGAAGCCTTATCAATAAAATAAAATTTTATTAGTATCAAATAAGGGGCTATTTCTAGCGCGCAAAGATACAAAATAAAATAAAACAAATATTTTCCTATTAATTTTTGATGATTTCTTAATGTAAGTGCTAAAGAGATGATATTTAAAGATATAAAAACAATTAAAATTATATAAAACATAATTTTAATGTTTAAATTACTGTAAATGAGCAAACTAATTAACGGGAGCAATAGTAGTGCAGCAAGGTTTCTATAGGTTACTTTATGAAAATGAAAACTTTCAACAAAAGAAGTGATATCAAAAATTGTTGCTATCATTTTTTCCAAATAGAATTTAAAAAGAATAAACAGGAACAAAAATGGAAGTATTAAATAGGGATTTATATTTATGGGAAGTTTAAAAATATCGATACCAATCCATACAATTAAGGTAAAACAGATTAATTGAGGGACAAATAGAAAAAAATTAAATGGAGTGGTGGTCTGGTTTGGTTCTTTGCTGAAAATTTTGAGGTATTTATAATTAACAAAGAGCATAATGAAAGAGTGGAACTTTTGCTCGTCTATAAACTTTGCAATGGTTAAACTCAATACTGAAGCAAATAGTAAAAGTGTTTCTGCTGTGTTAAAATCAATATGTCGCAACGTTTCGTTCAAGTCAGTCGATTTTTATCAGTTTTCCTTGAAATCCTGGGTAAATGCCATGCTCTAAAATGCCCATTCTAAAATATTTGCTATTGGGCATAATAACCGTATCGGGAACTTTCACGTTAAGGATGATCGAACCCTTGGGGCTAATTGTATTTTCTTCAGAAGAAATAATTAACGGAAATGTTTTAATAATCCGTTTGTGCTTATCGAAAGAAATACCTTCAAAAGTCAATTTTTTAATGCCTATGTTTTCTGGGTACGGGTTGTAAAGAGTAGCCGCAAAAGCATTGGGAATGTTTTTCTTAAAAGTTTTCTTGGCAAATGACAATTTCATCTTTCTGTAACTCGTGAAATTGTCAATAATAGTTCCTTTAAATTTGTGGTGCCTAAATTCCCGGATGTATGTAATAGTGGAATCTATTTTATACCTATCGTCGCCGGTAATGTAGGCCACTTTTTTGTTCCGAACCTTAAATTCGGAGCTGTCGATATCAAACTGATTTTGGCGCGCATCAATATCGTTAGACGAATAAACAGTATTTCCAGAATAAAAGGCATACATAGAAGCATCTCTATACGAACTGTGAAATACAACCGGAATATCCCCAACCTGCTTGTTTAAATGGGCTACCCATTCTTTATTTCCATATGCTTCGTAATTTATAGGGGAAATGGACGGGAAAATAAGGGCAACCCTTAAGATGCAGATTAAAATTACCGAAAAAACACTTATACGGAATAACCATTTGCGATATTTTGTATGGATAAAGGCATATCTTAACGAAAAAAGAATAAGCGGGATAACCATTAAAATTACCCATTGTGCTTGCGTTTTTCTTGAAAAACTGGAAAACAGGAAAAAAGCAAATACGCCATATGCAACAAATTTCAGTGCCTTGTCAAATTTATCTTTTGAGGCCAATGCATACAACGACCAATACATAAAAGGAAATGCCAATCCCGCTACGGCAATACAATTGGTAAGGTAATTTAAAGTAAACTTAATTTTATAGGCACTATTGGCACGATCGAAGAGATGGTACCTTAAAGGCGCAAAATCAGCTTCATAGAGCCAAATGAGATGAGGTATATAAAGGATTAATGAAAATAAAACGGCCAGCCAAAACTTGCCGTTTTTGAGTAAAGACAGGTTCGAGAAAAGTACAAAGCCTATTAAAAGCACTCCATGATACTTACAGTACATAACAGCTGCCATACTAAAACCGAGCATCAAAACGGCAATACTGTCCTGCTGGTATAAAAAACGTTTGTATGCCCATAAAAACAGCAAGCTAAAAGTTATTAATGGAGTGTCGGGCAAAATCATAAAGCCATATGCCGTTAAAAGCCCCACGCTGCTTACAAACATTATAAAAAGCCAGATGTAGCGGTATTTTTTTTCGCTATCTATCAAGAACCATAACAATATTACATTGGCACTATATAGAAAAGGGGCGGCAAGGCGCACGCCCAATTCCCCTTGAAATAAAAGGGTGCCCAATTTAACCAAAAAAGCAACCATCGGGGGGTGGTCAAAATACCCCCAGCTTAAGTTTTTGGCAAAATACCAGTAATAAGCCTCGTCAAAAATAATTCCGGTATAAGCACTTTGTATGAGATTGACAATAGTAATAACAATTAAAAAACCAATGAGTATTTTGATTGAAAGTGCTTTGTTCATTATAGTTAATTCCAGATTGTTTGGTAAAAATACATAAATATTCGCATGCAAAATTCCTTAAAATCAGTTTAAAAAACTAAAAGATATCGCAAATACTTTTTATTTAATGCTATTTTTGTGGCATCAAGAAAGATAGCATGCAATCAGATAGTTTAGTAATTATACCTACATACAACGAAATTGAAAATGTAGAAATTATAATCACGGCTGTATTTCAACTTAAAAAATCTTTTCATATCCTTATTGTAGACGATAATTCTCCCGACGGAACCGCGCAAAAGGTAGAAGAACTGCAAGAGAAGTATCCGCAGGCACTTCATTTGGAAGTAAGAAAAGAAAAATCGGGTTTGGGAACGGCATATATTCACGGATTTAAATGGGCACTGGATAAAGATTACGAATATGTTTTTGAAATGGATGCCGATTTCTCGCATAATCCACGTGACCTTGTCAGGCTTTACAATGCCTGCGTGCGCCATGGCGCTAGCATGGCCATAGGTTCGCGTTATGTAAAGGGTGTAAATGTGGTTAACTGGCCCTTGCAAAGAGTGCTGCTTTCCTATGGGGCCTCCATGTATGTTAAAACCATTACGGGTATGAAAATACACGACCCAACTGCTGGGTTTGTTTGCTATAAAAGGGAGGTAATAGAAACAATTGACCTGGACAAAATTAAGTTTGTTGGTTATGCTTTCCAGATTGAAATGAAGTTTAAAGCACATTTGCAGCAGTTTAAAATGATAGAAGTCCCCATTATTTTTAAAGACCGTACCAGGGGGAAATCTAAAATGAACGGGAAAATTATAAACGAAGCTATTTTTGGCGTGCTCTCGCTAAAATGGAATAGCTTTTTTAAGTAATCAAGCTATATTTTTAAGAAATGAAGAAGACCATAATAAAAAATGCCACCATAGTTAATGAAGAAAAGGTTTTTGAAGGCGACGTGCTTATTGAAGGCGAATATATCAAGAAGATAGGAAAAGATATTACTGATGCCCATGCCGTAATAATCGATGCCAACGGAAAAATTTTAATGCCCGGAATTATAGACGATCAAGTACATTTTAGGGAGCCCGGGCTTACCCACAAAGGAAATATAGCCACAGAAAGCAGAGCGGCCATTGCCGGAGGTGTAACCACATTTATAGAACAGCCAAATACCAATCCGCAAACGGTTACCATTGAAAAACTTGAAGAGAAAATGGAGATCGGTAAGCAAACAGCCTATGCCAATTATTCGTTTATGTTTGGGGGGACCAACGATAATTTGGAAGAATTAAAACGTTTAGACAAAAATGCATGTGCCGGGGTGAAATTGTTTTTAGGGTCTTCTACCGGAAATATGCTGGTTGATAACGAAGCCGTAATTGAAAAGATATTTTCTAACACCGAAATGGTAATTTCTGCCCATTGTGAAGACGAAACAACCATAAAGAACAACTTGGAAAAATATAAGGCTGAGTTTGGTAACGATATACCCATAAAATACCATCCAATTATCCGCAGTGCGGATGCGTGCTATTTGTCATCGTCAAAAGCAATAGCATTGGCCAGAAAAACCAATGCGCGCTTACATGTGTTCCATGTGTCCACAGCAAAGGAAACAGAGCTTTTTAGAAACGACATTCCGTTAGAAGAAAAAAGGATAACAGCAGAAGTTTGTACGCATCACCTTTGGTTCTCGGATGCAGATTATAATGAAAAAGGCACTTTTATAAAGTGGAACCCGGCAGTAAAAACGGCCAAAGACAGAGAAGCACTTTGGGAGGCTTTACTGGACAATAGGATAGACGTGCTAGCAACCGACCATGCACCACATACACTTGAAGAAAAACAGAACATTTATACAGATGCCCCTTCCGGGGGGCCACTTGTTCAACATACGCTGGCGGCATTAATGGAAAAACAAAAGGAAGGGAAGATTTCCTTGGAAAAATTAATCCAAAAAATGTGTCACAACCCGGCCATATTGTTCAATATTGCAAAAAGGGGATTTGTAAGGGAAGGATATTATGCCGATCTTGTATTGGTAGATCCGGTGACGAATTGGACAGTTAATAAGAACAATATTTTATACAAATGCGGGTGGTCTCCTTTTGAGGGCACAACGTTCTCGACCAAGGTTACCCACACCTTTGTAAATGGAAATTTAGCTTACCATAATGGAGAGTTTTCCAAAAAAAGAAACGTAAAACGACTTACTTTTAACAGAGATTAGAGAACATGAAGAGGGTTATTGTGCTTTTGTTGGTTTTTGTATTGCTTGTTTCCTGCAAGGAGGATGTTGTGGACAAGCCTGAAAACCTGATTTCAAAAAAAACAATGGTGGATATTTATTATGATATTGCCATTTTAAATGCCGCAAAATCCAGTGCCGTAAACAAACTGGAAGAAAACGACATCGATCCTATTGAATATCTATATAAGAAATATGATATAGACAGCACCCTTTTGGCGCAAAGCAGCGTTTATTATACATCGAACCCTGCCCTACAGTTGGAAATGTTTACAGAAGTTGAAGAGCGGTTGCAAAAATTAAAAGACACAATAGACGGAAAATTGAAAAAGAAGCAGGAAAAAAACGTAAAAAAGCAACAGCCGGTCAAAAAGCCAGGTGCTAAAAAGTAAGCTTTTTGGCAATTCGCTGTATGGTTGTTTCCAACGGGGTAAATTGTAGGTTAAGTTTTTTCTTTGCTTTATCGTTACTGTATAATGTTTGCGATAGCAGTGCATGTGCAGCATTACGGGTTAATTTGCGCTTTCTCCCGGGAAAAAAGCTCAAAAACCAGTCCAGTCGCCAAAAAAGTGCAAGCTGCCATGGTTTTATTTTTTTATGTGGAGGCTTTTTGTTTAGGGCGAGCGCTATTTTCAACAGGACGTCTTGGTAAGTTGCATTTTCTCCAACAAGGATAAAACGCTCGTTGCAAATAGGAGTATCCATGCCAGATACCAAAGCTTCAACAACATTTTTCACATCTACAAAGCCAGTGCCGCCAGGCGGATAAAAAGAAAGGCCTTTTTGTACTTTTTTAAAAAAACCACTGCTTGGGGCTTCTTGAAAACCTTCGCCAAACACAACGCCCGGATTTAATATTACAGTAGGCAAGCCTTCTTGTGTGCCGCGCCATGCCTGCATTTCGGCACCGTATTTGGTAATGGCGTATACATTATTTTCGGCTTCGGGGTTCCAGTATACATCTTCATCAACGGTTTTATTGTCAATTTTATTCCCCAAAGTTGCAATGGAGCTTAGGTAGCAAAGCTTATGCACGTTATGGGCTATGCAAAGGTTTACCATATTGGAGGTTCCTTCAATATTGGTTTTCCGTAATAAATGATAATCCTTTGGGTCAAAAGAAATAAGCCCTGCACAATGATATACTTTTTCAATTCCTATGAAGGCATTTTGCAAAGCGGGAATATCGGTAATATCGGCTTCAACCCATTCTATTTTTTCAAAACGGCGTATGGCACCTTCCTTGTTAAAAAAGGTTTTAACGGCATCTATTTTTGTCTTATTTCGATAAATTGCACGAATCCCATCTTCCTTTAGGGAAAGTTCCAAGAGCAAATGGGCTCCTATAAGTCCTGTGCCACCGGTTACTAATATCATACAGCTAAAATACAATTATCGGCATAAACATGAAGCATGCAACTTAAATTATAGAAAACATAGATTATGGAATAATGGATTAATGTCGCTTTAACAGCAAATAACTTTACCACATAACAACATTGTTTTATCTTTGCGCCTGTTAAAAATAGTATTGAAATGACCGTAAATCTGGTAGAAGAATTAAAATGGAGGGGCATGGTGCACGATATTATGCCCGGAACCGAAGAACAACTCAACAAAGAAATGACCACTGCGTATATTGGGTTCGACCCAACGTCGGATTCTTTGCATATTGGTAGCTTGGTGCCCATTATTTTATTGTGTCATTTGTACAAAGCCGGGCACAGGCCCATTGCTTTGATAGGAGGTGCTACCGGTATGATTGGGGACCCTTCGGGCAAGTCGGATGAGCGTAATTTATTGGACGAGGCCACGCTGGCAAAAAATGTAGCGGGAATTAAAGGAGTGCTTTCCAAATATTTGGATTTTGATTCGAAAGCTGAAAATGCACCTTTGTTGGTCAATAATTACGACTGGATGAAGGATTTTTCTTTTATTGAATTTGCCAGAGACGTAGGAAAGCGAATTACGGTAAATTATATGATGGCAAAAGATTCGGTTAAAAAACGCTTAAGTTCCGATTCGGGCGTGGGCATGTCGTTTACCGAGTTTACATACCAGCTTATTCAAGGATACGATTTTTACCATTTGCATAAAGAATTTGGCTGTATGCTTCAAATGGGAGGTAGCGACCAATGGGGGAACATTACCACCGGAACCGAATTGGTAAGGCGCATGAATGCCGGAGAAAATGATGACGAGCCTGCAAGAGCATTTGCAATGACATGCCCGTTAATAACAAAAGCAGACGGGTCAAAATTTGGAAAGTCAGAAGGCGGGAACGTTTGGTTGGACGCCGACAAAACATCGCCTTATAAATTTTATCAGTTTTGGTTGAACACCTCAGACGGGGATGCCGAAAAATATATTAAGATTTTTACATTTTTAGACAAAGAAACAATCGATGCCCTCATTAAAGAACACAACGAAGCGCCGCACATGCGATTGCTCCAAAAACGTTTAGCGGAGGAAGTAACCACGTTTGTACATGCCAAAGAAGAATATGAAAATGCCGTAAAGGCATCCAATATTCTATTTGGAGGTTCGGCAGAAGATTTGAAGCAGCTAAACGAAAAAACGTTCTTGGATGTTTTTGACGGTGTTCCGCAAGCAGAAATCCAAAGGGATGAAATAAACGAAGGACTGGATGTAATTGCGGCCTTGGCGGCAAAAACCAATTTTCTTAAATCCAATGGAGAAGCCAGACGGGCACTTAAGGAAAACTCCATTTCGGTAAATAAAGACAAGGTAAAAGAAGATTACACCATTACCAAAGACGATTTAATAAATGACAAGTTTGTTTTATTGCAGCGCGGGAAGAAAAATTATTTTATAATTAGGGTGGTTTAACCACTGTTTTTTATAATCGAATCTTCAAAATGTCATCCTGAGCATGTTAAAAGGATGACATTTTGAATTTTTAGAATTTATCTTTTTATTTACAATTGGCTTATTAAAACCGACATCGAGCTTTAAACAATCCCCATATTCTCCAAAAGAAAAGAGGCGTTCATGTTCTCACAAATTCCTTCTTTAAAAGTATAATCGAAAGTAAGTGCTTTTCCGTCTATAAAGGCTTCAAAGAAATAGTTGGCTACTTTATCGTTGTTATTGGCAACTTGGCACAGGCTTAAATCGTGTGTCGCAATAATTCCCGTTGACCTAGAAGCCGATAACTTTTGAATAAACTTTTTGGAGCCAATGGCTTTGTCTTTACTGTTGGTGCCTTTTAAAATTTCGTCCAGCACCACAAAATAAGTATCGGTTTTAATTTTATCTACAATGAGCTTCAGCCGTTTTAATTCCGCATAAAAATAAGATGCATCGTCCGTAAGCGAATCAGCAGTACGCATGCTGGTGATAAGTTTTATAGGAGAATATTCACTGGAAGCTGCACAAACAGGCAAGCCGCAATTGGCCATTACAATGTGCAAGGAAACAGTGCGTAAAAAGGTGCTTTTTCCGGCCATGTTAGCACCAGTAATTACAAAAAAATGCTCCCGGATAATCTTAAAATCATTATAAACCAACTTTGTTTCTTGAATAAGCGGGTGCCCCATTGCCTTGGCGTTTATTACCGTTTCATTTATATTAATTGCCGGGAATGCATAATGCGGATGATTAAAAGTAAAGTTGCCCAAAGAATTGTAGGCATCAAAAAAGGCGATAACCTCAAACCATTTTTCTACTTTATTTTTGTGCTGATGGATCCATTTTTCAATCCTGTGTATATTGTATAAGTCCATCAACAAAAAGGCATTTGCCGGGATTGAAATTAATATATTGGCCCGTTGTTCCAATGCATCGAGTGCTTTGGAGAATTTTTTTATAAGCAGGGAAGTAGATTTGTGTTGCCCTAAAACAATTTGTTGTTTTTCCTTTAATAAAGTTGAAGAAAAAGTTTCGGATTCTATTTTGGCAATAAGTTGATGATATTGCTGAAAAGTGTCTTGAGCTTTTGAAGTGTTTTGAGCCAACTGATTTACCTTTTTTACATACGAACCGGAAACCCCCAAGCCCAAAACAAACCAATACATAATAAGGGAGCTGGGAACAATATTAAAAACGGCCAAGGTAATTATGGCCATCGAGCATGCCGAAAAAGCGTAAGGGAGCCAAACAAGGCTTTTTTTAACAATGGGTTGATGCGATTGTAGCCATTTGGCAATCTTTTTTGCCGAAACTTTTACTTTTACGAGTGTTGCAGTTGCGCTGTAATCTTGGCGCCATTCTACTTTTTTGGCGAGTTCCCGTATTGCTTCTTGTTTTTCGGGAATTCGGTCAACAGCGTTTTCGGCATATAAATTTGCCAATGTTTCTGTTCCTGCTTTGGTTGCAGTCCTATTACTGTATTGAAAAAAGCTTCCTTTACCAAATAGGTCAATATCATGGCTATAATCATGCGTATAATTAGAGAATTCTTTTCCGCTTGGAAGAAAGGAGAAATTTTTTTCAAGAACTTTTAATTCGGCCTTGTTGATATGGATACGTTCTCGGATTTTATCCCTTTTGTACTTAAAAACACTATATTTTGTTACCAAAAAAAGAAATAGGGCAATGGAAACAATTATACAAGGAATCATTATTGATAAGACTCCCCAAAACCAATAAATAAAAAATACAATCAGTAAAAAAGAAAGCAGCCTAAAAAAACTGATTATGACCAGTGATTTTTTGACTGCCGTATATTGTTGATTAAAAAGCTGAAGCTTATTTTTATAATATTGAGACGGGTTTTTCATTTAGCATATTTAGGCATTAAAGCTACTAAATATTCTACATGTAACCGCCATTTAATTATTCTTCTAAACTACGGAGGTATTTCTCTTTATAAGCTGCTTTTTGCTTTATTTCTCTTCTTGCTTGAGAAGGTTTGGTATATTGTTGTCTTTCCCGTAACTCCTGAAGCACTTTGGTTTTTTTATATTTTCTTTTAAACCTTTTAAGCGCCCTTTCAATATTCTCACCTTCTTTGATAACTGTTTTTAACATATATTTATTTATAAGATTATACTATGTATAATATAAAAGAATAATCGAGAAAATATGTTAAATAAGGTTAAAAAATTAAATTTTTAAGGCTAAAACTTCCTGTCTGGATGAAAAGCATCAATATTCATGGATAATTTCTTTCCGTCAATAATTTCAGATACCAATTTTCCTGTTGCCGGACCCAAGCTCCACCCCATCATGGCATGCCCGGTTGCAAAGGTAATGTTCTTGTATTTTGAAGAACACCCAATATAAGGAAGCCCGTCGGGCGACACGGGGCGTAACCCACTTTGAGCGTTGTTTTTTTCATCGGGAGTAATTTCAATTTCCGGATAATAAGCTTTGGCGGCACGGGCAATGGCCTCGACACGTTCTTTGCGTATGGTCTTATTGATTCCTGAAAATTCCATGGTTCCAGCAAATCGCGTAAACCCGTTCATGGGCGTCATGGCGGCTTTGGCTTCCATTAAAATAGCGGGCAGCTCAATGCCAGTAGGTCTGTGCAAATCAATTCGGTATCCCTTTCCTGCCTGAACGGGGAGCTTCAATCCTAGTTTTTTTGCCAGCCCTTCACTCCATGAACCGGCAGCAATTACCATTTCATCGGCATTGTAAAAAGCCTTATTTGTTTGTATGATTTTTACTTTATTGCCGTCAATGACCATATTTTCAACAGTTTCGTTTGTTTTAATGGCAACACCATTTTTTTTAAGAAACGCTACCAGTTTGGGCATGATTTCGGTAGGCGTGCTATGTGCATCGCATTCATAAAAAATGGCACCTTTGGCATCTATGGTTACGTTGGGTTCTAAAACTTTTAAGTCATTTTTATCTACATGGCGGGCCTCCAATCCTTCTTTTTTGGCTTTTTCGGCAACCGCCATTTCACTTTCACCTGCCTTGTCTGTTTTGTATAACATTAAAAGGCCTTTGTGCTCCCAATGAAATTGCCCCAAATCTCGAGAGGCTATCAAATCTTTGTACAATGTTCTGCTTAAAACATTAATTTCGCTAATTACCGGAATGGCTTTAGCTACCTTTTCGGGGGTCGACGATTTATGGAAATACCACGACCATTTAAAAAAGTCGGCATCCCAACGAGGTTTCATATAAAAGGGACTGGAAGAATTGAACATCCATTTAATTCCTTTGGCAATCATTCCCGGCGATGCCAAAGGGATAATATGACTTGGTGTAATATACCCGGCATTAACAAAAGAAGCTCCTTCAGAAATATCCGATTTATCGATAACCGTTACCTGGTGCCCTTCTTTTTGAAGGTAATACGCAGATGAAAGGCCTATAATCCCGCCCCCGATAATAACAATATTTTTTTGCATATTTAAATTACTTGAAACCCGTGTGCATACGGATCGTCGTCGTCAATAATAATGTTGTTGTATCCATAAACCCTGGCCCAGCCTTGAATGCTTGGCACAATGGCTTTCTTGCCCGCTAAGGTAGTTTCTTTTTCAATGTTACCAATAAATTGCGAACCAATAAAACTCTCGTGTACAAAATCGTCTCCCGGCTTTAGTAACCCTTTGGTATACCATTGTGCCATTCGTGCCGATGTCCCGGTGCCACACGGCGAACGGTCAATGGCCTTATCGCCATAAAAAACGGCATTTCTGGCCGTAGATTTTGGGTTAATGGTGTTTCCGGTCCAAAGCATATGGCTTACCCCGTTTATGGTTGCATCTTCTGGATGCACAAACATTTCCTTGTACTTTGTGTTGATTTTTTGGCGGACTTCCTGACTAAAATGAATCAGTTCACTCGCCGAAAAATCATGAACCCCCGAAAAGTTCTTTTGCGGGTCTACAATGGCATAAAAATTTCCGCCATAGGCAACATCAAAAACCAGTTCGCCCAAACCACTGCATTCAATGGTCAGTTCCGTAGCTGCCAAATACGACTTCACGTTGGTCAATTTTACCCAGTCCACTTTTTTTCCGGTTTGCTGGTAGTCAATTTCAATCAAACCGGCGGGAGCTTCCATGCGGATTTTACCGGGAATTTTTGGCGTTACCAAACCTTCTTCAATGGCAATGGTAATCGTGCCAATGGTTCCGTGCCCGCACATGGGCAAACAACCGCTGGTTTCAATAAAAATAATTCCAAAATCGTTTTCGGGATTATTCGGGGGGTACAAAATGCTCCCGCTCATCATGTCATGCCCGCGGGGCTCGAACATCAATCCTTTGCGGATCCAGTCGAATTCCTTCATAAAATGTTGCCGCTTTTCACTCATGTTCTTGCCTTCCAAATTAGGACCGCCACCGGCAATTACCCGTACCGGATTACCACAGGTATGGGCATCTACACAAAAAAAAGTTTTTCTTGCCATTAATTTTTTCTTCTCTTTTATGTAAGTAGCATGTATGCTTGCGTATTGCATGTATCGCTGTTGCCCGCTTTCACAACTACACGCCCCGGCATTTCATGACCGGGGCGGGGTAGATTTGTTCAATCGGGGCTATAAGCCATTGTTTGTCTACTCCTTTTTCTTTTTAATATACTTGTTAACCCGTCTCTCTAAAATAGGTAAGGTTACGGTACCTTGCCCTAAAATTATTTCGTGGAATTCCCGGATGTCAAAATCGGATCCCAGTTCTTTTTTGGTCTTTTTCCTAAGTTCCCTAATTTTCAGCTCGCCCATTTTATACGAGATGGCCTGCCCAGGCCATGCAATATAGCGGTCGGTTTCGGTATTGATTTCATGTTCAGACAAGGCCGTGTTCGATTTCATATAATCTACTACCTGCTCACGTGTCCAGCCCTTGGCATGAATTCCTGTGTCTACCACCAGCCGGCAGGCGCGCCACATTTCGTATGTAAGCTTTCCAAATTCTTCATAAGGGGTTGTATAAATGCCCATTTCATCAGCCAAAAACTCGGTATAAAGTGCCCAGCCTTCGCCATATGCCGATAAATACATATGCTTGCGGAATTTTGGAATGCTGTCGCCCATTTCATTATTAAGCGACCCCTGTAAATGATGCCCCGGAACGGCCTCATGCGCCGTTAACGCAGGAAGGTTATACAAAGGCCTACTCTCCAATTTGTATGTGTTTACCAGGTAATAACCGGGCTCGGTACTGCTCGATGTTCCCGAATACCGGCCTCCCGTATATTTTGGTGCAATGGCATCGGGGACTTTAATTACTCCATAAGGTTTTCTTGGCAGGGTTTTAAAATACTTGGGAAGCTCGGCATCGATGCGTTTTGCAATATCCCGGGCTTCTTTTAGCAACTCCCTTCCAGTGCTTACATAAAACTGTTTGTCGGTTCGCAAAAACTCCAAAAATTCTTCAAAACTGCCTTTAAAGCCTACTTTTTCAATAATTTTTTCCATTTCGGCTTTAATCCGAGCCACTTCCTGCAAACCTAATTTGTGAATATCATCGGCAGTATATGCCTTGGAAGTCGTGTAAAAATCAATACGGTTTTGATAAAATTCTTTTCCGCCCGGCGTTTCAGAAACACCAATTGCCGTTCGGGTGTTTGGGATGTATTCTTCTTCAAAAAACGTTTTCACTTTTTTAAACGAAGGCACCACACTTTTTTCAATCGCTTCTGTTGCTGCTGCTAATACCGAATCTTTTTGGGCTTCCGTCATTGTTTCCGGAAGTTTTTTAAAAGGCGAATAAAAATAACTTTCAGAAGCATTGGTTACAATATGTTCGTTATAAGTAGTTTCGTAACCCTTAAAAATAACCTTGGGTTGCGATATCCCTTTTTTAATGCCTTCGCGGATTAAAACCAAGTTTTGATCTACAAAATTTGGAATGTCGTTCAGGAGATTTAAATATTCTCGGGCATCATCATAACTCAATATCAGTTTTATACGATAATTCAAGTTTAAATGAAACCCTTGATCTGCCTGAATAGGATTTAGGAACATTTCATAATCGTAAAAATCTACACGGTCCTGAAGTTTGAATTTAAGTAATTCCCATGAAATCAATTCGGTTTCAGCCAAGTTGGATGTATCAATTTTATTCAGCTTTTCTAGTTGTTGCTTGGCAAAATCGGCATCTTTTTTATAGAGTTCTTTTTCAAAACGCCCCAAAGGGTGTTCTTCCCGATTGTACAGTTCAAAGTTTTCAACGGTATCGATTACGGCCGTCAACGCATCAGAAGATGTATGCTGTTTTCTGTTATTGGTACACGAACCAAGCATAAAGCCGGTTGTCAAGCATAAAAGTAAAAAGCTGTTTTTTATCATATTAAACCTTTTTATCTGTATAAATTCCGTTTACAATACGTGTAATTTGTAGCGGGTTTTCGTTTTTTAAAGCATCGGGCAACAGCTCCAATGGCCAATTTTGGTATGCCACGGGACATACCCATCTTTTTACGGCCGAAACTCCAACAGATGTATATTTGGCATCGGTAGTTGCAGGAAAAGGGCCTCCGTGGTGCATTGCCGGACAAACTTCTACCCCTGTTGGGACACTGTTGAGAATGAGTCGGCCTACTTTTTCTTTTAAAGCATCTACAATTTTGGATTTTTGGGTTAATTCTTCGGCATTTCCTAAAATGGTTCCCGTTAACTGTCCTTCCAAAGCATTCAGTATATTTTCCAGTTCGGTATCGTTTTCACATTGAACTATAATAGAATATGGCCCAAAAACCTCTTGGTGCAATACCGTGTTGTTTAAAAATACATTGCCATCAACGGTTAAAACCTTGGCCTTTCCGTAGTTTGGGTTTGCTTTGCCTGTGTAAGCGGCTACTTCTTTTGTCTGCGCTTGCGAAGAAGCGGTTTCCATGCCTGTCTTGTATGCTTTATGGATATTTGGGTGTAACATGGGCGTGGGTTCGATTTGAGAAATTTCTTTGCCCAAGGTGTTTATAAACTTTGTAAGTGCATCGCTTTTAACCCCAAGAATCAATCCCGGATTGGTACAAAATTGCCCGGCGCCTAAAGTAATGGAGCCTGCATATTGCTTTGCCCAAAAATCCCCCTTTTCCATTAAAGCCGATGGAAAAGCAATCACCGGATTGATGCTTCCCATTTCTGCATACACGGGAATAGGCTCTTTTCGTTGAGAAGCAAGTTCGTACAATGCCGTTCCTCCTTTTATGCTTCCCGTAAAACCAACGGCCTTTATTTTTGGGTGCATGACCAATTGTTTGCCTACTTCAATGCCTTTGCTGTTTATGTTTGAAAAAACACCTTTTGGCATTCCCGTTTTTTCGGCAGCTTTGGTAATGGCCGCCGATACCAACTCGCCTGTGGCCGCATGCATGGGATGACTTTTTACAATTACGGGGCATCCGGCGGCCAAAGCGCTTGCCGTATCGCCACCTGCCGTAGAAAATGCCAAGGGAAAATTACTGGTTCCAAATACCACAACGGGACCTATTGGGAACTGCATTTTCCTGATATCGGGTTTTGGTAATGGTTGTCTTTCGGGTTGGGCTGTGTCTATAGTGGCTTCCACCCAAGAGCCTTCTTCCAAGAGCGTTGCAAAGGCACGCAATTGCCCCATGGTCCTTCCGCGTTCACCTTTGGCCCTGCCTTCGGGTAAACCGGATTCTGCTGTATACGTTTCAATTAAACTATCTCCCAAGGCTTCAATCTCATCGGCAATGGCATTTAAAAAGGTTGCCTTTTTTGCCCCAGAACAACTTTTATATTCCTTGAATGCTTCAACAGCCAAAGAAACAGCTTCGTTTATTTCGTCTGAAGTTGCCTCTTTGAACGTCCACGGGGTTTCTTTGTTTAGAACCGGGTTGAAGGTTTTGTAGGTAATTGTTCCTTTTGATGAGGTTTTGTTTCCTATAAAATTCTTTCCTGTAATCATTTTAAAATTTTTTCCTGCAAAGTCTTTTTTTAACCTTGTAGGGATTAGTATTGTTTTGAATACCTACAAGGTTTTTTGGAGCCTTGCAGGAGGCATAGCCTTATATTGCCGTTGCTTTCAATGCTTTGTAATTTGGTAGTTGCGGACGGCTTTTTACACTTTCTTCTATAATTTTTAATACACGCTTGCGCTCCTTGCCTTGTAATGGCAATCTTGGAGCCCTAACGGTTTCTGTACCTATTTTGGTTGCAACTTCGGCCAATTTGATGTTTTGTACCAACTGCGGACTAATATCCAGCTCTAACAAAGGTAAAAACCAACGGTAAATAGCAATAGCCGCTTCGTTTTTCCCTGCTTTTGCCAATTCATAAATGGCTACGGTTTCGGCAGGAAATGCACAAACCAAGCCTGCAACCCAGCCATCGGCACCCATAAAAATGCTTTCAAGGCCTAAGGTATCAACCCCGGTGAGTACTTTTAAACGGTCTCCAAACCTGTTTTTTATCCGGGTTACATTAGAAATATCTCTTGTAGACTCTTTCACTGCCTGGATATTGTTGCACTTCAACAATTCCTCAAACATGTCCAAGGTCACTTCAATATTATAATCAACAGGGTTGTTGTATATCATAATGGGGAGGTCGGTACTGTTGGCCACTTCCTTAAAATAAGTAACGGTTTCAAAGTCGTTTGCCTTGTAGCGCATAGGCGGGAGCATCATGAGTCCGCTTGCTCCGTTTTCTTTGGCTATTGCAGCGGCTTCAATTGCGCCTTTTGTGGTTTGCTCGGCAATGTTGATTATTACCGGGATTTTATGGTCCACGATGCGGACCGTTTCTTTTATTAAAGTGACTTTTTCATCATCGGTCAAAGTACTTGCTTCCCCCAAAGTTCCGCCCAAAATAATTCCGGTTACACCAGCATCGAGTTGCGCTTTGATGTTTACCTCAAACATTTTTAAGTCTAATGTATCATTCTCATTAAACTTTGTAGTTACTGCCGGCATTACGCCTTCCCATTTTACTTGCATATTTCTTGTATTTTATGTTCTTCACAAAAATTCAATACAAAATTACCGTAATGAATCGGGCAAAAATTCAAGCATTTTATCCAAAACCATGCAAATATTACCCTATTTTGGTGTTTTATACTGTTGAATGAGTGAATAAGGTAACATTTTAAAATGAAGAAAAGTTAAATGCTATTCCCATATTTCCTTTTGAAGTTTTTTGGGCAGGCCTTTTACTACCATTTCATAGGAATGATCTATGAGCTCCCTTAAAAATTCCGGACTTATTTCATTGGAGTTTAAAGAAACCGTGTTCCAATGTGTTTTACTCATATGATAGCCAGGATTGATGCTTTTATAAGAAGCCCTTAATTCAACGGCCTTGTCCGGATCGCATTTTAAGTTGATGCTTTTTTCGCCTTTTTCCCATTTTTCCAAGCCGCATAGCGCAAACATTTTTCCGGCGACCTTAAAAACCAATGTGTTTTTATCAAAGGGAAAATCTTCGGTTACTGCTTTTTTTGCGGTGCAATATTGGTATAGTTCCTCTATGTTCATTTGTCTTTTTTTGTATGTTCCTTTAAAATACTTTTTTGATCGATTTCGAGGGTTTTATAGTCCAGTTTCCAGCCAATGGCCTGCACCATGCTTTCAATCATATGCACGGCATCCAAAGCTTCTTTTTTGGCCGAGTCCAAAAGTCCGCTGTCCGGAATTTTTTTCAGGATGTGTTCTTTGGCTTCGCTGTTTATGGCCGAAAGGTCGTCGGATTTAAACCAGTTAAAAAGCCCTTCTTTGATATCGTAATATTTTACATCGGGTTCAATGCTGAGCACTTCCGGTTGCGGGAAAGCCGTTAAAATGATTTTTTTTGCATTGGGGTCGGCATGCATTTCTATCTTTTTAAGGTCGAAACCTATGTTTACCTTGGCATTTATAACCAACAAAGCCTTTTTTTTACTGCTGATGAGGCGCATAAAATGCTCCCGTACATTTTCATAATGGTAAATCTCTGCAAATTCGCCTTCAACAGTTATCAATTTATAAACGTTCCTTATTTTTTCCAGTAAAATAACCGATTGCTTTTCGGTATTTTCTGTTGATTTTTTCTTTCTAAAAACCGTAAACAGCCAATACGAGCCAAAAACTCCTAATAACAAGCCTACCGATATTTGAACAATGTCGCTCATTGATTTCCTATTTTTCCTAAATGTGTATTATTAAAATTATCCTTGTATTTCAAGCCATAGCCCAGCATTCTGTCGAACGATACATGGGCAAACAATATTATCCCGATAAATTGAAGCCATTCGCTTTGTTGCCATATTCCCACAAAATATAAAACCAATGCTATTCCCTTGTGGTGAAACAAATTGTACGTAAATGCTCCTGTTTTTTGATTGACAATATATCCAAACATTCCAATATCCGGAACAAAGAAAAGGCCAATAAAAAACCACCAGCTTAACGAAAGTTTGCTGAACATAAAAATGCCCAGTAAAAACATTGCCAACTCTTCAAGTTTTAAACTGTACTTCATTTTTCAATTATTTTATACAAAATAGGTTTGCTGGGGGAGGCATCGTTTACAAAAGATGCTATTTGTAAATTTAAAAAAAAGGTTCCGTCCACAACATGATCGGGTACAAATATAAATTCGGTAATGGTGGCATCGAGCCGTTGTTTTTTGTTAAAGTTCCAAAAAGCTTTATGTGCCAATAATTTGCCTTCGTCTTTTTCTTTGTCTACCGAAGGGAGGTCTATCAACAAATGTTTTATGCCCTTTTCACGAAGGAACAATGCTGTTTCTTCCAGAAGATACGGCGGATTGGTGTGCGAGTATTGATGGGTGAGTTTTTCTTCGGAATTTGGTAATGTACGTATTAAAACTGCTTCGGGCGAATTGTTTTTTAGCGCATTTTCAATCATTTTTTTGGTAATCACCCTATCTCCGTTTGTTTCTTCGGGGGTTACCGAGATCAGTTCGGCCAAAAAGAAAAATCGTGTCAGGCAATCGTTTATGCTATGAAATTCCTTTGTGATATGCCCAATACATTCGGTATGTGTGCCATGGGCGTGCGGGTTAAAAAAAATATTGTTGAAATTGGTCGAGGCCCCCGAAGCAACACTTCCCGTAAAATTGCCATCGGTAACCGGAGCTATTTCGGGCGGGCCTACATACCAGGCCGTGGGGTTGCTTTTTTCACCGCGAAGCGGAATGGAAACATCAATGGGTTTGGAAACATCTATTGTATATGTGTCCTGATTGATTTCTATAGTGGTTTTAATCATATTTTTACAAATTAAAACTTATTTAATGCCCTGTTTTTTATGCAATATCTTTTAGCATAAATAAGTCGGAAGCAATACCGTCGGCCAGGAATTTTCCTTTTTTCCCGGTTTTAAGGATCTGTTTATTATCAGTAAAAGTTAACAATTCTTCTTTAATATACTTAGCTGCCTGTTTTAAAAGATAATCTTTGTAGGGTTTTCCATATTCGTTTTCAATTTGATGTAAGGAAATCCCCCAGATGGTCCGTAAACCGGTCATTACAGCCTCGTTGTACCGATCGGTAACCGATAGTCTTTCCGTTTCTTTAGGCAAAACGCCATTATGGATGCTGCTAAGGTACTTAGTATTGTTGTTTATGTTCCAGCTACGGTTTTTGCCATCAAAGCTATGTGCTGAAGGGCCAATCCCCATATATTTTTTGCCAAGCCAATAGGCAGTATTGTTCCTGCTAAAATAGCCTTCTTTGCCAAAGTTGGAGAGCTCGTAATGTACAAAACCATTTTTTTCGAGCATTTCTACAAGAATTTCGAAATGTTGCTGTGCCAATTCATCATCCACATCGGGCATGACGCCCGTTTTTATAAACTTTGCCAAAGCCGTTTTGGGCTCGACGGTAAGTGCATAACTGGAAATATGTGGAATATTGAAAGACATGGCCGTGTGGATGTTTTTTTTCCATTTTTCTACAGACATGTGTTGAATGCCGTAAATTAAATCAATAGAAATATTAGAAAAATATTTTGTGGCACTATCCAAACAGCGAAGTGCTTCCTTGGCATTATGGGCACGGTTCATAAGTTTTAAATCGTCTTCAAAAAAAGATTGCACGCCAATGCTCAACCGGTTTATTTTTGTTTGGGCCAATGCCTTGATTTTTTCACCGTTCAGGTCGTCTGGATTGGCTTCCAATGTAATTTCCGGTTTTGCATCAACCTTGTAATTATTATAAATGGTGCCGATTAAAAAATTAATTTCATCAACCAAAAGAAGGCTCGGTGTGCCACCACCAAAATAAATGGTTTCAATTTTTTCTGAAAACTCCTCTTTTCTTATAATAATTTCTTTGGCCAATGCCTCGATCATTTCGGTTTTCTTTTTCATGGAAGTCGAAAAATGAAAATCGCAATAATGGCATGCCTGTTTACAAAAGGGTATATGGATATAAATTCCGGCCATGATACAAAAGTATTACTTTGGCGCTAGATACATATTGTTTATTGGTTAATTACAAACAGGCAATTATGGGCGTGCCTTAAAAAAAGCCCGAATTTCGGGCTTTTTTAACTAAAGTCAACATAGCACAAGCATGTGCCAAGTTGGGTTTAATGACTGTAGACAGGGGGGACGAGCAGGGCTCGACAAGTTTTGTCTAGGCAAACAATTTAATGTGAGCAAATATTTTTTGAATGTTTTTAAGGGAGAACTATTATAATAGTACAAAATATATCGAAAACTTCCATGTAAAATCCGTTGTTCATCATAAATATTAGTTTAGTTAACTCACAAAACTTAAAATCATGTCTTTGATTCACAGTTTATTGAAACAAAAAATTATAATAATAGTTAGTTGTATACAATAAATAGCGTATATTTGCACCCGCTTTAGCCAAGTGGCGGGCGAATTTTATTATTAATAATAGGGGTCGTGAACCCCACTAATTAATGGATTATGCCAGTAAAAATTAGATTACAAAGACACGGTAAAAAAGGAAAACCTTTTTATTGGGTAGTGGCGGCAGATGCCCGCTCAAAAAGAGATGGTAAGTTTCTTGAAAAACTAGGAACTTACAATCCAACAACAAATCCGGCTCAAATTGAATTAGATGTTGACGGATCTGTAAAATGGCTTCAGAACGGTGCCCAGCCAACTGATACCGCTAGAAGAATTCTATCGTACAAAGGCGTTTTGTTGAAGCACCACTTGTTAGGTGGGGTAGCAAAAGGAGCTTTAACCGAAGAAGAAGCACAAAAGAAATTTGAAGCTTGGGTTGAAGAAAAAACCGGAAAAGTAGATGCTAAGAAAGAAGATTTAGTGAAAGCTAAAGAAGAAGCAAAAGCAAAAACTTTGGAAGCTGAAAAAGAAATTAATGCCAAGCGTATAGCTGCGGCTACTGAAGCCGAGGCAGAAGCTACGGCCGAAGCCAAAGAAGAAGTAGCAGAAGAAGCTGCGCCAGAGGCCGAAGCAGAAGCTCAAGAGCCCGTTGCAGAAGAAGCTGCGGAAGAGGCTGAAGAAGAAAAGAAAGCAGACGCTTAATAATATTTACATGAGAAAAGAAGATTGCTTCTATCTCGGTAAAATAGTTAAAAAGTACGGCTTTAAAGGGGAGGTGCTGGCAAAGCTGGATACCGATGAACCCGAACTATACAAAAACTTGGAATCAGTATTTATTGCCATTGGCAATAATCTGGTTCCTTTTTTTATTGAAAAATCCTCGTTGCATAAATCCACCTTGTTGCGGATGCGTTTAGAGGATGTGGCTACAGAAGCCGAAGCCGAAGCTATTTTAAAAGCCGAACTCTATTTGCCATTGGAATTTTTGCCCAAGCTCTCGGGAAACAAATTTTACTTTCACGAGATTATTGGCTTTACAATGACCGATGTAAATTACGGAAAAGTAGGGGTTATTACTTCGGTGAACGACAATACCGCACAGGCCCTATTTGAAGTTGAAAATGAAGGGAAGCAAATTTTAATCCCCATGAACGACGAATTTATACAAGAGATCAATAGAGGTGCCAGGGAAATTATCGTTAAAACCCCCGAAGGTCTTATAGAGCTCTATTTATAGGCAATGCCAAAGTTGTACCCAAATGGCAAAAAAACCGTTCCAGTTTAAACAATTTTCAATTTATCAAGACCGCTGTGCCATGAAAGTGGGTACGGATGGTGTTCTTTTGGGGGCATGGGCCTCATTGGAAAGACAGCCTTTTTCTGTTTTGGATATAGGTGCTGGCACCGGGCTGTTGTCTTTAATGATGGCACAAAGAAGTACCGCAGAACTTATCGATGCCATTGAAATAGACGACAATGCCTATGAGCAGTGCACGGAAAATTTCGAAGCATCGGCATGGAACGACCGTCTGTTTTGTTATCATGCGGGATTTGATGAATTTGTAGACGAAATAGACGATAAATATGATTTGATTATATCCAACCCACCATTTTATTCTGAAGCGGTAACTTCTGGCAGCATGCAAAGAGATGTGGCCAGGAACAACTTTTCATTACCCTTTGACGAATTGATGAAAGGGGTGGCCAAATTGCTGGATCCCAAAGGCACATTTAATGTTGTTGTCCCATACAAAGAAGAAGCAAATTTTAGAGAAATAGCCTCAAAATATAAGCTCTTCCCTTCCCGAATTACACATGTAAAAGGCAATGTTGCCGCCGAAACCAAACGAAGCCTGTTGGAGTTTACATTTTCTAAATTGCCTAATTGTGTAAAAGATGAGCTGGTTATAGAGCATGCAAGACATGAGTATACAGCTGATTATGTTCAACTTACAAAAGATTTTTATTTAAAAATGTAGCATACCGGAGGAATTAAATTTATTTACGGATATATTGTTATAATTCATCTTTTGTTATATGAAATTGATTTTTCTTTAAAATTAATGGAATTATTTTGTGACAATCTTATTTTTTCGTAATATAGCATTTCATACTAAATCGTTTTAACACAAAATGGTCCTAACCGGCTGTTTTTTTAGCGGTCTCGGCTAAATCGTTTTAGCAATTGTTAAAAAATCAACTATATAAATGGTAGTTGAAAGTTGCGAAACCGATGGTTGTTGCGCTCTATAATAAAACGTTTTAGTATAATGTAATTTTTAACTAGCTACACAAATGAAAACAAATCTATTCAAGAGGTTTGTGTTACCAATTGCATTGTTATGCTTTGGGTATACACAGGCACAGACAGTCTCAGGAACTGTATCAGATGAAAATGGCCCGCTACCGGGCGCAAACGTATTGGTTAAAGGAACAACCAATGGAACTCAAACAGATTTTGACGGAAATTACCAGCTTGCAGACGTACCAGACGATGCTACACTGGTTTTCAGTTATGTCAGTTTTAAAACAAAGGAAGTTGCTGTTAACGGACAAACGACAATTAACGTTACACTACAGCCAGATACACAAGCGTTAGACGAAGTTGTGGTGGTAGGTTACGGTACGCAGCGTAAATCAGACCTAACAGGTTCTGTGTCAACAATAAGTAGTCAGTCGATAGAGGAAATGCCTACTACAAACCCGGAGCAGGCCTTAGCAGGTAGGGCTGCTGGGGTTAATGTATCGACAAACTCGGGAAGACCAGGGGGAAATACAAATGTAAGAATACGTGGTAATAACTCCATAAATGCAAATAATTCTCCTTTATATGTTGTTGATGGTGTAATTGGAGCTGGACCGATAAACTACTTAAACCCTAATGACATAAAGTCAATGGAGGTGTTGAAAGATGCTTCGGCTACGGCAATATATGGTGCTAGAGGTGCTAATGGTGTTATTATTGTAACTACAAAAAGGGGATCGCAAACCGGAGGTCAAGTAAGTTATGATTCTTTTATTAGCATCGGGGAAATGGTAAGAAAGCTCGATGTGCTTAATTCCGAAGAATTTTTACAAGTTGAAATGAACTCATATAATAATGCCCAAAAATACGACCCTGTCGGTTGGGCTAATGGAAAGTATGAGAATCCAATGAACTACAGGAGCGACAGGACTCTATTTGATGCTGAAGGTAATCCGTTGTACGATACAGATTGGCAAGAAGAAGCTACTAGGACTGCTATAACACAGAACCATAACTTGTCTTTTACGGGAGGAAATGAAAAAACTTCTTATGGGTTGTACTTAAACCATTCAGATCAAGAAGGGCTTCTTTTAGAATCTTATTTAAAAAGGTATTCTGGAAGGTTAGTGCTTGATGGGCAAGTAAAAGATTGGCTAAAAGTTGGAGGGAGCTTCACTTTTAACAATGTAGAAGAAAATAGAGTTGATGGTGGCGTTGGAGGTTTAACGGCATTAAGAATGATGGTTGAAACATTGCCGATTGTGCCTGTTAAATACCCTGATGGAGAATATGGAACAAATGCCGATTATCCAAATATGGAGGGTGGTGAGAATCCCGTTAATATTCTTTTAAACCGTACCAATATATTAAAAACACAAACTTTCTTAGGAGACGTATATGCAAATATTAATATAACCGATAACTTAGAATTAAGAAGTAGTTTAGGGGCTAATATTAATAATATACAAGATGATTATTATTCAGGAAGGGACCTAAATAATCTAAGCGCCAATGTTCAAGGTGAGGCAGCTATTAGAAATACAAGAACAAACTATTGGCAATTTGAGAACTATTTAACGTATAACTTGGAAATTAACGAAAATAATAAAATTACAGCGTTAGGTGGTTTGAGTTGGCAACAATACGATTATTTTACTTCACGCGGTGGGTCTCAAGGGTTCACAGATGATTTTTATCAATACAATAACTTAGGTGTAGGCGCCAATCCATTAACTCCAGAGTCGGACACGTATCAATGGACCCTTAACTCTTTCTTCGGAAGGGTTAATTATAACTTAATGAATAAGTATTTGTTCACTGTAACGGGACGTTTGGATGGTTCTTCAAAATTTGGAGAAGATAATAAGCGGGCATTCTTTCCTTCGGCAGCATTTGCATGGAAGGTTTCGGAAGAAGATTTCTTGAAAGACAGTGAGGCCATCTCAAACCTTAAATTTAGAACAAGTTATGGTGAAACTGGAAACTCTGAGATTGGAGTATACCAGTCTTTGGCTAGCTTGGGGTCAAATACCGCAGTTTTGGGAGGCGAAAGATATCCTGGGGTAGGAATCGGGACGCTTGCAAATCGCAATTTAAAGTGGGAAAAAACTGCACAGTTTGATGCAGGTATAGAATTAGGGCTATTTAATAACAGAATAGAACTGGAAACTGATGTTTATTACAAGAAAACAACAGATATGTTGCTAAATGCTCCTATACCTACGTCAAGTGGTTACTCAAATATTTATTCAAACATAGGTAGTATGGAGAATAAAGGTTTGGAATTTACCTTAAATACCATAAATGTACTTACAGACGATTTTTCTTGGTCAACTACATTCAATATATCATTAAATAAAAACGAAATATTGGCATTGGGCGAAGAAGATGATGATATTTTCCCAGGCCCAGGATTTTTGTCTGATACAAATATTTTAAGAGTAGGCGAATCGGTTGGCTCTTTCTATGGTTTGGTAAGAGAAGGTACATGGGGAAGCGATGAAGCCGATGAGGCAGCTGTATATGGGTTGTTGCCGGGAGATATTAAGCATAAAGACTTAAACGATGATGGAGAAATAAATGCTGCAGACCGTGAAATAATTGGAAACGGTTATCCAAAAGGGTTTGGATCCTTGTTTAATACATTTAAATACAAAAATTTAGACTTAACATTAGACCTTCAGTTCTCTTATGGAAACGATGTTTTAAATTTGTCCAGACACTCTGGCGAGGATAGAACCGGACAAGCAAATAGTTATGCTACTGTGTTGGATGGATGGACTCCAGACAACCAAGATACCATGATAGCACAAAACAGACCGTCAAGTGCTTATTATAGGTCGACTATAGATTCCCATATGGTTGAAGACGCTTCTTTTATTAGAGGTCGTAACTTGATATTAGGTTATAATTTTTCACAAGATATACTGGATAAATTTAAGCTTAAAAGACTGAGATTATATGCATCTGTTCAAAACTTCTTTTTGGTAACAGACTATACAGGATATGATCCAGAAGTAAGTACATATGGAGACGCTTTTTCTCAAGGAATTACATTCTTTGATTATCCCAAGCCTAGAACATTTACATTAGGATTGAATCTTACTTTTTAAATAGAAAAACTAATAGTGATGAAAATTAACAAAACATATATCAACATTCTACTTTGCCTAGTTTTATTGGGGGCGAGTAGTTGTTCAGATTTTTTAACTGAGGATAATAAATCTGATTATACCCAAGAAAATTACTTTCAAACAAGAGAGCAAGCAGAATCTGCAATAAACACACTATATGCTTCATTGAGATTTGTAAGTGATGGTTCAGGAACTTATGGGGAAAGCCCATTCATGATGTTAGAGTTTATAACAGGTTTGTGCAATACTGAAGTTGGTCAAAGTCAGTTCAATAATGCATATAGAAACTTGACGGCCAACTCGGAAGATTCATATGTGTTGTCATGGTGGCAAAATTCATATAGAGCAATAGCAAACGCAAACCTAGCGATATCTAGAATTCCGGAGATTGATATGCCCCAAAGTGACAAAGATGATTTGATAGCTCAGGCAAAGTTTATACGGGCGTTTTATTATTTCCATTTGGTGAGGTTGTTTGGAGACGTGCCGTTAATTGTAGAACCGGTAGACGCCTCTTCAGAATTGCTATATCCAGCTAGAAGCTCACAACAAGAAGTTTATGACGCTATTGTATCCGATTTGACGGATGCTGAAAAATCTGGACTTCCTTTTTCTGATCCCTCAGGGCGCGTAAGCCAAGGAGCAATTAAAACCCTTTTATCTAGTGTGTACCTTACAATGGCTGGATATCCATTACAGGCAGGGGATAATTACTACAAATTGGCAGCCGATAAAGCAAAAGAAGTAATAGATAGTAATGCTTTTTCTCTTTTTGAAGATTATGACCAGTTGCATGATCCAGCAATAACAAATACAGGTGAGCTGATTTTTCAAAGCCAATATTTGGTTGGGTTTGCAACAAGTGGATTAACTGCTTGGATGTTGCCTAGATCTAGAGGGATATCTCAATTCTCTGATGAATATGGGGCATTATATCCTACCCAGCAATTTATAGATGCACATGAAAGCGGAGATAAGCGTTTAGAAGAACAGGAATTTTATTACACAAAGTATCCTTCTATTGAAGATCCAAATGATACAGTAGACTTTAGTGCAACTTATATCTACAAATATTTTGATGAAGATGCTGTGTTAAGAACAGCTCAAAGTAGTTTGGGGTGGACATTCTTTAGATATGCCGAGGTTCTTCTTACATATGCCGAAGCTGGGTATAAAGCTTATGGCGCAACAGCAGAAGTGCTTGATGCAATAAATCAAATAAGGGAAAGGGCAAATTTGCCTCTTTACGATGCCAGTATTACAGAAGAAGATATTTGGAAAGAAAGATTTTATGAGCTTTCTTTCGAAAATAAATATTGGTTTGATATGGTGAGGAGAAGAAAGGCGTTGAACCTTGAAACGGGTGTTTTTGAAGATTATGTCGGACATGAATTTTCTTATGGCCCTACTTTAACCGAAAAATATTTGTTGTTCCCTATTCCGTTAAGAGAAGTAAACAACAACAAAGAACTAACACAAAATCCAGACTGGTAAAACATTGTTCTTTATAATTAGTTAGTTGAGGATCCTCCCGTTTTTAGAATTAAAAGCGGGAGAATCACTTTTTTAGAGGGGTTTTCAATGGGAAAGGAGTATTTTTATAAATCAATTTAAAACAAAAGGACAGGCCCTTTTCAAGGCTAATTAAATTTTGAATATCGACCGGAATTACAATAGCGGCACATTACCCAACCGTTGAAAAACAATAAACAATAACAGATGAAATCTTTATCAATTACAATTTTTCTACTTTTTTGCGGCTTTTCTTTTGGCCAGCAACAACAAATTAACGCCATAGACAACCCAATAGATTACGTTAACCCGCTTATGGGGACAGATTCTAAGCCGAGCATGTCCAACGGAAATGTATATCCGGCCATTGCAATGCCTTGGGGCATGAATTTTTGGACACCGCAATCGGGAAAAATGGGCGATGGATGGGCCTATGTCTATGATGCTGATAAATTAAGGGGTTTTAAACAAACACATCAACCTTCCCCGTGGATGAACGATTATGGCCAGTTTGCCATTATGCCCGTTACGGGTAAGCTCGTTTTCAATGAAGATGAAAGGGCAAGTTGGTTTTCGCATAAATCAGAAATTGTAAAACCGCATTATTACAGTGTATATCTGGCAGATCACGATGTAACTACCGAAATTACCCCAACCGAAAGGACAGCACGTTTTAGGTTTACTTTCCCGGAAACCGATAGCTCTTACGTGGTTATAGATGCATTGGATAAGGGCTCGTATATTAAAATTCTCCCGGAAGAAAACAAAGTTATAGGGTACACAACTAAAAATAGCGGTGGTGTTCCAAAAAACTTTAAAAATTATTTTGTAATTGAGTTCGATAAGCCTTTTGCCAACACACATACTTTTAATGGCGGAAATTTAAGCGGTGACATGGAGGCAGAAGCCGATCATGTGGGCGCCGTAATTGGCTTTAAAACCAATAAAGGTGAAATTGTAAACGCAAGAGTAGCTTCTTCTTTTATTAGCCATGAACAGGCGGCCCTTAATTTAAATGAAATCGGGGCTAAAGACTTCGATGCCTTAAAAGCTGAAGGGAGGAAAATTTGGAACAAAGAGCTAAACCGAATTAAAGTCGAAGGCGGCTCCATAGATCAATTCCGTACTTTTTACTCCTGCTTGTACAGGTCGCTGCTTTTCCCAAGAAAATTCTTTGAATATGATAAAGACGGGAACGTGGTACATTATAGCCCCTACAATGGAAAAGTGCTTCCGGGATATATGTTTACCGACACCGGGTTTTGGGACACCTTCCGTTCGTTATTTCCTTTCTTGAACCTTATGTACCCAGAATTGAACAACCAAATGCAGGAAGGCTTAGCAAATGCATACAAAGAAAGTGGTTGGTTGCCGGAATGGGCAAGCCCAGGTTTGCGCAACGTAATGGTCGGGAACAACTCGGCTTCTGTAGTTGCAGATGCTTACCTAAAAAATAAAAACGCCAAATACGATATTGAAACATTATATGAAGCCGTAATACACGGGGCCAACAATGCAGGGCCACTAACTGCTGTTGGGCGTGCCGGAGCATCATATTACAAAGAATTAGGTTATGTGCCTTACGATGTTGATATTAATGAAAATGCTGCTCGGACTTTAGAGTATGCTTACGATGATTTTGCCATTTATCAATTGGCAAAAGCCCTTGGAAAACCTAAAAAAGAAATCAAACTTTACAAAAAACGCAGCTTAAACTATAAGAAATTATTTGATCCCGAAACAAAATTAATGCGTGGAAAGAACAAAAATGGCGACTTCATGGCGCCCTTTAACCCATTTAAATGGGGCGATGCCTTCACCGAAGGAAATAGCTGGCATTACACATGGTCTGTTTTTCACGATATTCAGGGGTTAATGGACCTCATGGGGGGCAAGGAAGCATTTGCTGCCCAATTGGATGAGGTGTTTTCATTGCCACCTGTTTTTGATGAAAGTTATTACGGGGGCGTAATTCACGAAATCCGTGAAATGCAAATAGCCAACATGGGGCAATATGCACATGGAAACCAGCCCATCCAGCATATGATATATTTATATGATTTTGCCGGACAACCCTGGAAAGCGCAATATTGGATCCGTGAAACAATGGACAGGATGTACCGACCAACTTCAGATGGATATTGTGGAGATGAAGATAATGGCCAAACATCAGCATGGTACGTGTTTTCAGCGATGGGCTTCTATCCTGTTTGTCCTGCTACCGACGAATATGTAGTAGGAACGCCTTTGTTTAAAAAAATGACATTGTCGCTTCAAAATGGTAAAGAAGTTACTATAAATGCACCTACAAACGACCATGAAAATAAATACATCCAGAAGATGACTTTCAACGGAAAGGAATATTCAAAAAATTATGTTAGTCATCAAGAACTAATGAAAGGCGCAACAATAGATTTTGAGATGGGTACCGCACCAAACAAAAAAAGAGGTACAGCAAAAGAAGATGCACCTTATTCATTATCAAATGAATAATAAAAAGCTTCATATAAAATTATTGAGTTGATAATTCTACGAATGCTGAAAAAGTGATAAATTGGAGCGAAGTTGAAAATAGAAGTAATAAATTAAAATGAAAAGATTTCGACAATATATAGGCGGAGCTATTATAAAGGGTTTCGCAATGGTTGTTATAATAACTGCGGTTGGATGTTCTTCAGAAGAAAAAAAAACAGGTGCTAATGGAACATCAGAAACCAAAAATTTTGATGAAAAAGATTTGGTACAATACGTAGACCCCATGATTGGCACCGCCAAAATGGGGCATACCTATCCCGGCGCCACCGTTCCTTTTGGGAGTATACAGTTAAGTCCGGATACCGATACGATTCCGTATGGGGTAGATGGGCATTACAATCCGGATGTGTATAGATATTGCGCAGGATATCAGTACGACGACCCTACAATCGTAGGGTTCAGTCATACGCATTTTAGCGGTACGGGCCATTCTGATTTAGGAGATTTCCTTATTATGCCAACAACCGGGGAGCTCCAAATGAATCCGGGTACCGAAACCAATCCCGATAGTGGCTATCGTTCCCGTTTTTCTCATGATAAGGAAGATGCCGAGCCGGCTTATTATAGTGTAATTTTAGACGATTACAATATTAAGGCCGAATTAACGGCAACTACCCGTGTGGGAATGCATCAGTATACATTTCCAAAGTCGGAGCAGGCGCATATCATTTTAGATTTAACATCGGGGATCTATAATTACGATAACAAAAATGTATGGACCTTTGTACGCGTAGAAAACGATACACTGGTAACAGGTTATCGCCAAACCAATGGGTGGGCACGGACCCGTACCGTTTATTTTGCCATGAGTTTTAACAAGCCTGTTGCCAAATATGGGCAGGTTAATTATGACAATAATGTGTATAAAGGGTTTTGGAGAAAGTTCGACCAGAACACAAACTTCCCCGAAATGGCCGGCGAAAACTTAAAAACATATTTCGATTTTAATACTTCTGAAGGAGAAAAAATAAAAATCAAATTTGCCATATCACCGGTTAGTACAATAGGGGCCATTAAAAATATGAAAGCAGAAATTCCGCATTGGGATTTTGATAAAGTAAAAACAGAAAGTCAGGAAAAATGGAACAAAGAGCTTAATAAAGTTCAAATAGAGCCCATAAACAATGCCGAAATGATTAACTTTTACACCGCCATGTATCATGCCTTTTTAGGGCCAACCGAATATATGGATGTAGATGGAAAATACCGTGGATTGGATATGAACATTCATCAAGCCAACGGGTTTACCAATTATACAAGTTTTTCGCTTTGGGACACATACCGGGCCTTGCACCCATTGTTTAATGTATTACAGCCCAAACGAAATTCAGACATGATTAATTCCATGATTGCACATTACGATCAAAGCGTGCATGGAATGTTGCCTGTATGGTCGCATTATGCCAACGAAAACTGGTGCATGATTGGTTACCATAGCGTGTCGGTTATTGCCGATGCCATTGTAAAAGGCAATACAGGTTTCGATGCCAAAGCAGCTTTGGCCGCTAGTGTACACACGGCTAAAGTGCCCTATTACGACGGATTGAAATATTATATGGAAAAAGGCTATGTTCCAGAAGATAAAAATGGAGCTTCGGTTTCTAAAACCCTGGAATATGCATACGATGATTGGGCCATAGCACAGGCAGCCAAAAAAATGGAGAATGAAGCCGTTTATGATGAATTTATAAAGCGTTCTGAAAATTATAAAAATGTATTTGATAAAAACAGTGGTTTTATGCGTCCTAAATTAGACGATGGCTCTTTCAAGAAACAATTCGATCCATTGGATACGCACGGGCAAGGTTTTATCGAAGGAAATTCATGGAATTATAGCTTGTATGTGCCGCACGACCCTAAGACCATAATAGAATTGATGGGCGGAAAAAAGCAATTTTCGCAACATCTGGATTCGTTGTTTTCCATGGAATTGCCCGATAAATATTTTGCCAATACCGAAGACATTTCCAGAGAAGGGATAATAGGGAATTATGTACATGGTAACGAGCCCTCTCACCACGTAGTTTATTTGTACAATTGGACAGATACACCATGGAAATCGCAGGATAAAATTAGGATGATCCTTAAGGCCATGTACCAAGCAAAAGAAGATGGATTGGGCGGCAATGACGATTTTGGGCAAATGAGTGCCTGGTACATTTTTAGTACGCTAGGATTTTACCCCGTAGCACCGGGATCTGATGTATATGCTCTTGGGAGCCCAGCCATGAAAAGTGCAAAAATTCAACTGGAAAACGGCAATACTTTTACAGTCGTAGCCGAAAATCAATCAGAAAAAAATGTGTTTGTCGATAAGGTAACCCTTAACGGAAAGGAACTAAAAGCACCTTTTATAAAACACAGCGATATAATGCAGGGCGGGGAATTGCATTTTTATATGAGCAATAGCCCCAACAAAAACCTGTATACAACCAACTAAGCATAGAAAGAACGTAATAGAATATTAATTAAACACAAACTCAAAATGTCTTTTCAAATTAAAGAAGCTTCCAAAGTCTACGATGTACTTATTGTAGGATCGGGAGCGGGTGGTGGAATGGCTACAAAAATACTTTCTGAAGCTGGCTTTAACATAGCGGTTTTAGAAGCAGGTCCAAATTTCGACCCCGCCAACCCAGAACAACAAACTCAGTTTAAATGGCCATACGAATCGCCGAGAAGAGGGGCAAGTACTACCCGTGCCTTTGGTGATTTTGACATGGCCTACGGAGGGTGGGAGCTGGACGGAGAACCGTATACACATAAAAATGGAACTAAGTTCGATTGGTTCCGTTCCAGAATGTTGGGTGGTAGAACCAACCATTGGGGGCGTATATCGCTTCGCTTTGGACCTTTGGACTATAAAAGAAAAGATTTCGACGGTAAGGGAGACAATTGGCCTATTGGCTACGAAGATGTAAGGCCTTATTACGATAAGGTTGATAAACTAGTGGGTGTTTTCGGTACCAAAGAGAATATTCCAAACGAGCCCGATGGATACTTTTTGCCGCCCCCAAAACCGCGTTTGCACGAATTGTATTTACAAAAAGCAGGCGGGAAAATGGGGCTTCCTGTAATTCCTTCCAGATTGTCCATCTTAACCAAACGTGTTGATAATCGCAGAGGTGCTTGTTTTTATTGTAGTCAATGTTCGCGTTCATGCAGTATTTATGGAGATTTTTCGTCTTCTTCAGTACTTGTAAAACCCGCGTTGGAATATGACAATGTAGACCTGTACGTAAATGCAATGGTACGTGAAGTTTTAACAGACGATAGCGGCAAGGCAACAGGCGTTTCATATGTAAATAAGGAAGACCTTCAAGAATATACCGTAAAGGCCAAAGTGGTTATTTTGGCGGCAAGTGCTTGTGGTTCTGCCCGAATTTTACTGAATTCAAAATCAGAAAGGTTCCCTGAAGGATTGGCAAATTCAAGTGGTGTTGTGGGAAGATACCTGCACGATTCCACCGGAGCATCAAGATCGGCTATAATTCCGGAGTTAATGGATAGAAAACGTTATAACGAAGATGGAGTTGGCGGAATGCACATGTACGTGCCATGGTGGCTAAACGATAAGAAAAACCTAGGCTTTTCTAGAGGATACCACATTGAGTTTTGGGGAGGCATGGGCATGCCTTCATACGGAGCAGGGATGGGCATTCAAAACCTAAATGGAAGATTTCAGCGCAAAGGTGAAAACAAGAAGAAGGCAGGAGGATATGGTGTAGGGTTAAAAGAAGACGTCTACAAATATTACGGAGCCATGGTTGGAATGGCCGGAAGGGGCGAAAGTATCCCTCAAAAAGATAATTATTGTGAGATAGATCCTAATGTAGTTGATAAATTCGGTATTCCTGTACTTCGTTTTAACTACAACTGGACAGACGACGAGCGTAAACAAGCCAAGCATATGCAGGATACCTTTGAAGAGCTGTTCCATAACATGGGCGCTACGCCACTTGGCGATAAACCGGGCGAAGAAAGCGACCACGGCTTGGAAGCTCCCGGTAGAATTATTCACGAAGTAGGTACAACCCGTATGGGAGACGATCCTAAAACCTCTGTATTGAACAAGTACAACCAAGCACACGATGTCCCCAACTTATTTGTAATGGACGGTGGTGCTTTTGTATCGCAAGCTGATAAAAACCCGACATGGACTATCTTGGCCCTTGCCTGGAGAGCATCAGAGTATTTGACCCAAGAGATGAAAAAAATGAATATTTAAAACATTAGAATCATGGATAGAAGAAAAAGTTTAAAGGCTATGGTAGCTGGAACCGTAACATCCGGATTTATGTTTTCGGCATGCCTCACGGATTCCGAAGAAAAAACGATTGCCAAAACCGATGCCCCTGCCGATAGTGACAATAATTACGACACTACCCGGACTGTCGAGGAATTAGCTCGCGAAAAGGAATTAAGGGACCAAAAATACTTTAACGACCACGAACTGGAAACACTTACCGTTCTGGCCGATATCATTATCCCCGCAGAAGGAGAATATCATGCGGCCAGCGAAGTGGGCGTAGTCGACTTTATAGCATATATTGTGCTTGACATGCCGCACCATCAATTGCCATTACGCGGCGGAATTATGTGGATAGACCATGAAAGCAATAAGCGCTACAATAAAGTGTTTAAAAACGCTTCAAAAGAAGAACAGATCGCCATTGTGGACGATATTGCCTATCCAGAGGAAGTAAAACCGGAACACGTCCAAGGGGAACGCTTTTTCTCTCGGTTAAGGGACCTAGTTTCAACAGGATATTTTACCAGCAAGGAAGGAATTGAATATCTGGGCTATGTTGGTAATACACCAAATGTTTGGGATGGTGTTCCAGACGATGTATTGTCACAGTACAACATGAAATACGACCAGCGTACACTGGATGTGTGTATTAAACCGGAAGAGCGCCAAGAAATAGCCAATTGGGATAATTACGAGGTGTAATTATCATATAAATAGAAAAGAGTTTTAGAATGAGTTTAATACTAAAGAGTGTCCAAAATTTTTGGATGCTCTTTATTCTTTTATAAAGGTTCTTGTACTTACGTGGTGATATACATCATCAATATCCTTTTGTTTGTAATCGTTAACAGTGGTAAGCTTGTTTTCATTGATGGTATACAACAAAGCAATTACGTTTTTATCATTGTGAACGCTTCCGTAGGTAAGAATTACTTTATCCCCCTCAACGGTATAAGTTCCCTTTTTGGTTGTTTTTTCCAAGGAATTATTTTGTATATCTTTTGAATGTTCGTTTTGTATAAAATTTCCATTTTTCCTAAATACCATATAAAACGCATTGTCGCCGTTGTAAGAAAAATCATCTTCATTTATCAGTTTGTCATTCTCATAAAGCTTTTCGGTATATGTAAGGGCTTTCCATTTTCCAACAATATTATGGGCGCCCTTTTTATCGGGCGTATCAATATTTAATGTGGCGGCAATTTTAGACAGTATGGAAGTAAGTTTATTCATATGTTAACTAGTGAAAGGGGCTATGCAATCTTACTTAAAATATTTATCAACAGCAAGAAAATTTTTCTATATATGACTTAAAATTATATTAAAAATTTCCCATACTTGTCTTATTTGCACGATATTGCCTTAGTTTTATAAATATAACACCAAGACCTTGTTTTGTTAAATTACTTATATTTATATTTGAGAAAACCAATTTCGCAATGAAACCAGACCTTTTTGAAGCACCCGATTATTATAATTTAGACGACCTTCTTTCAGACGAACATAAATTGGTTCGCGATGCGGCCAGAACATGGGTGAAGAAAGAAGTATCTCCTATCATTGAAAATTTTGCCCAAAAAGCAGAATTTCCAAAGCAATTATTAAAAGGATTGGCAGAAATAGGGGCTTTTGGGCCCTATATTCCGGAAGAATATGGAGGGGCTGGTCTTGACCAAATAAGTTATGGCCTCATTATGCAGGAAATAGAACGTGGCGATAGCGGTGTACGTTCAACAGCATCAGTTCAATCGTCTTTGGTAATGTACCCCATTTGGAAATATGGAACTGAGGAGCAATGTAAAAAATATCTGCCAAAATTGGCTACGGGCGAATTTATGGGGTGTTTTGGCTTAACCGAGCCCAATCACGGTTCGAATCCGGGTGGAATGGAAACGAAGTTTAAAGATGCTGGGGATTATTATGTGTTGAATGGTGCCAAATTATGGATTTCCAATGCACCTTTTGCAGATATTGCGGTGGTATGGGCAAAAAACGAAGAAGGTCGTATTCATGGTTTAATAGTAGAACGGGGCATGGAGGGCTTTTCTACGCCGGAGACACATAATAAATGGTCGCTTCGTGCTTCGGCAACCGGAGAACTTATCTTTGACAATGTAAAGGTCCCCAAAGAAAATTTATTGCCGGGTAAAAACGGATTGGGCGCACCGCTTGGCTGTTTAGATTCGGCACGTTATGGAATAGCCTGGGGCGCCATTGGCGCAGCAATGGATTGCTACGATACGGCATTGCGTTATGCCAAAGAGCGAATTCAATTTGACAAGCCCATTGCCGCTACACAATTGCAACAAAAAAAATTGGCCGAAATGGTCACTGAAATAACAAAGGCACAACTGTTGGCCTTTCGTTTGGGGCAGCTAAAAAATGAAGGACGTGCAACCACTGCCCAAATATCGATGGCCAAACGCAATAATGTAGCAATGGCTTTAAATATTGCACGTGAAGCACGACAAGTATTGGGGGCCATGGGAATTACCGGAGAATATAGCATTATGCGCCATATGATGAATTTGGAAAGCGTAATTACATATGAAGGCACACACGATATTCATTTATTAATTACAGGAGCCGATATTACCGGTGAACAAGCATTTAAGTAAGTTGGGTTAAAAGAGAAGAATTAAGGGGTTAAGCGCTACATTTTTCGGAGGTATATTTTAATCGTATCCTCCATAGTCCATAGCAACATAGCATAATAAAATCCCAAATCAGTATCTTTGCATTATGTATGCTTTGGTAGATTGTAATAATTTTTATGCTTCATGTGAGCGGGTGTTTCAACCGCATCTCAATAATAAACCTATAGCCATACTTTCCAATAATGATGGGTGCGTAATTTCCCGAAGCGATGAAGCTAAAGAGCTGGGATTACCCATGGGAGCTCCGGCTTTTAAGTATAAAAGTTTTTTTGCTGAAAAGAGTATTCATGTGTTTTCTTCCAATTATCCGTTGTATGGCGACATGAGCACACGGGTGATGAATATTTTACGGCAATTTACCCCATTGGTGGAACATTACAGCATAGATGAAGCTTTTCTAAAGTTTGATGTTGATAAGGCAACCGATTATACTTCCGTAGGAAAACAAATAAAAGAACGTGTTTTTAAATGGACGGGAATGCCCATTAGCATCGGGATAGCCCGTACCAAGGCCTTGACCAAAGTGGCCAATAAAATTGCCAAGAAATATAAAGACAGGACAAATGGCGTTTATGTAATAGATGCTGAAGAAAAACGCATTAAAGCATTACGATGGATCGCAATCGAATCGGTTTGGGGTATTGGAAGAGGGCACAGTAAACGATTGCAATCAAAAGGCGTAAAAACGGCTTTCGATTTTACATTGTTAAGCGATGTATGGGTGCGCTCAGAAATGGGAGTTACGGGACTTCGTTTGAAAAAGGATTTGGAAGGACAGCCCACATTAGAATTGGAGAATGATGTTACGGCACCCAAAAAAGCCATTGCAACTACCCGAAGTTTCGAATATACATATTCCAACCTGGATAACCTTAAAGAACGCATTTCTACCTTTGCCGGAAGTTGTGCAGAGAAATTGCGCAAACAACATAGCAGTTGTAATTTTATGTATGTTTTTTTAAAGAGCGATCGGCATAAAGCAGATGAAGAACAGCACCGCGGCGGACTTTTGGTTACCTTGCCCTATCCTACCGATTCGTCGCTTACCTTGGTAAAATATGCAGTGAACGCCGTAGAGGGCATTTATAAATATGGAATAAAGTATAAAAAAGCAGGGGTAATTGTTTCCGGGCTGGTGCCCACCAATGCACGTCAGCTGGATATGTTCTTGGAAGAAGACCCCAAACACCACAGTTTGATGAAAATCATAGATGGCATCAACAATAAGTATGGAACCCTTAAAATAAAAATTGCCAATCAAGATTTAAAGCGTACCTGGAAAATGCGCCAAGAACATCTTTCGCCAAGATATACTACCAATATAGACGAAATAATACGGGTGAAATAATGGATGACAAAAAAAGAAATCTTCAATTTTTTAAACCGGACAAAACAACCCGGTCGTCATTAGAATTGGTAGATGGCGGGATTTCCGCCGGATTTCCATCGCCTGCCGAAGATTTTAAGGAAACACGCATAGACCTCAATAAAGAACTAATAAAAAATACCGAAGCAACCTTTTATGCACGTGTGAGCGGTCAATCTATGGAAGGTGCCGGCCTCGACGATGGCGACCTTTTAATAATTGATAAAAGTTTGGAGCCTATTGATGGAAAAATAGCCGTATGCTTTATCGATGGCGAATTTACCGTAAAACGGTTAAAAATAGGGAAAGAAGGATTGCTTTTAATGCCAGAAAACAAAAAGTATAAGCCGCTAAAAATAGAAGAAGAAAACAAGCTTATTATATGGGGCATAGTTACCTATGTTATTAAAAAAGTGTAGGGTTTTTAATTATAAAAGAAATAAGCATGGACGCGTTTATAGGAATCTCGATTATTGCTTTTCTAACATTTTTTTTCTTAAAATGGATTTTGAAGAAATTAAAGGTTGGAAGTAAAAACAGTAGGAATTCCACGGCTATTTTTTCAGCATTAATAGCAAGTCCTTTTATTTATTTTGGCATTATTTTTTTATGGATGTTTTCGGCCTCGTATTACCCTTCAGAAGAATTTTATAAAAAGGAATGGGATACAAATGTCGAAGAAAGATATAAAATGTCTAAACATATTATAGAAAGCCAAATGTTAATAGGTAAAACCAAAGCAGAAATAATAGTCTTGTTGGGAAAAGAATTTTATATATATAATGAAAATCATATAGCTTATACCCTTGGTTTTGTGCCGGGATTATTTAATATAGACCCAGATGTTTTAGATGTAATTTTTAAAAATGGAAAAGTAATTGAAGTAGCACAGCACGAATCCTAAATAATTTATCTTCTTATCAACAACGCTATTACTTTTTCTTAAACTATCCTTATTTTAGCTTTTTTACATTTAAATATTTAGGAGAGTGAAAATTATATCGTACAACGTAAACGGAATACGCGCAGCTATTAATAAGGGATTTTTAGATTGGCTACAATCGGCCGACCCAGATGTAATATGCTTGCAGGAAATAAAAGCAAACAAAGAGCAACTGGACCTTTCGGTTTTTGAAAATGTCGGTTATCCGTATCATTATTGGTACAGCGCCGAAAAAAAGGGGTATAGCGGGGTTGCTATTTTGTCCAAAACCCAGCCCAATAGCGTAACCTATGGAACAGGAATCGATTATATGGACGCCGAAGGAAGAAACCTGCGCGCCGATTTTGATACATGCTCGATTATGAGCCTTTACTTACCGTCGGGGACCAACATTGCCCGGTTGGAACATAAATTGACGTACATGGCAGATTTTCAAAAATATATAAATGCACTGAAGCATGAAGTTCCTAATTTGATTATTTGTGGCGATTATAACATTTGTCACGAAGCCATAGACATTCACGACCCGATACGAAATGCCAAGGTCTCCGGTTTTTTACCGGTGGAAAGGGAATGGATTGGCGAATTTATCGACAGTGGATTTATCGACAGCTTTCGTTTTTTCAACAAAGAACCACATAATTATAGTTGGTGGAGCTACCGTGCCAATGCTAGGGCCAATAATAAAGGATGGCGTATAGACTACAACATGGTAGCCAAACCCTTACAAGAAAAGTTGAAAAGAGCCGTTATATTACCAGAGGCAAAACATAGCGATCATTGCCCTATTTTAGTTGAAATAGAAGATTAATTTAATATGATAAAGAAAGTTTTTATAGGATTGTTCCTTGTAGCAATAAACGCATCCTGTGTATCTTCAAAGGTATATAACGACCTTCAGGGCAGGTACGATGCTTTAAAAGAAGAAAAAGAAAATCTTTCGGCAGAAAACCAACAATTGGATACCGATAACAATCGGTTGCAGAACGATCTTGACGCGCTTCAGAAAAAATATGATAAAGTTTTGGCCGAACGCAATCAATTACAGCAAGATTATACGGCCACAAAGAATAATTTAGACAATCTTCAGGCTTCCTATAATGCATTGGAAAAAAACAGCAGTGCAGCAATTGCGGCCAATTCTGAAAAAAACAGGGAACTGCTCCGCCAATTGGAAGAGAAGGAAAAAGCCCTGGCCGCAGAAAACGCAAGGCTTGAAACACTTAAGCAACAGCTGGACGCGCGGTCTAAAAGGGTAGACGAACTCGAAGGGCTTATTGCCGCTAAGGATGCGGCCATGAAAAATTTAAAAGATGCCATTTCCAGGGCATTGCTTGATTTTGAAGGAAAAGGGCTTACCGTGGAACAACGCGGCGGAAAAGTGTATGTTTCCATGGAGAATAAATTATTGTTCCAAAGTGGTAGTTGGGCGGTAAATGCCAATGGTCGCAAGGCGGTACAACAATTAGGGAATGTGCTCGCCCAAAACCCGGATATAAATGTGCTTATTGAAGGACATACCGATAATGTGCCATACAGGGGCAATGGACCTTTGCAAAACAATTGGGATCTTTCTACAAAAAGGGCAACTTCCATTGTACAGATTTTACAGGAAAATAGCCAAATAGACCCTGCAAACCTCACCGCGGCGGGAAGGGGCGAATATGTGCCGGTTGCCAGCAATACAACTACCGAAGGGAAAGCAAAAAACCGTAGGATTGAAGTAATCTTGACACCAAAGCTCGATGAGGTTACCAAACTGCTAAACGATATGTAGGAATTACTATTCCTTAATTTTGTATTTTTGAGAAGATTTCTGAAAGTGGAGTTTTTACAATCCCTTTTAGAAATCTTCTTTCATTATAAAAAATCGCATTCAATGAAGTATACAAAACTACCCAACTCCAATATAGAAGTAAGTAAAATTTGCCTCGGGACCATGACATGGGGTAAACAAAATACCAAAGAAGATGGCCATGAACAAATGGATTATGCCTTGGCAAACGGGGTGAATTTTTTTGACACGGCCGAATTGTATGCAATTCCGAAGGAAAAAGAAACACAGGGCGTAACCGAGACAATTATTGGAGAATGGTTTAAAAAAACCGGAAATCGGGATAAAATCGTGCTGGCTTCTAAAATTGCCGGCCCATCCGAGTTTAACGAGCATTATATACGCAACGGCGGCTTTACCAAAAAAGCATTTAACGAGGCTATACATACAAGCTTACAAAGACTGCAAACCGATTATATCGATTTGTACCAATTGCATTGGCCCGACCGAAAATCCAATTTTTTTGGCAAACGCGATTACCAATATGACCAAACCGAGCAATGGAAAGATAATATCCATGAAATTTTAAATATTTTGGAAGGATATATAAAAGAAGGTAAAATTAGGCACATTGGACTTTCAAATGACGTACCGTGGAGCGTAATGCGCTATCTGGAAGAAAACAAATACAATGGCCTACCACGTATTGCAACAGTTCAAAACCCATATAATTTATTGAATAGGACTTATGAAATTGGCCTTGCAGAAATATCAATGAAAGAAAATGTTGGGCTACTCCCATATTCTCCTTTGGCCTTTGGAAGGCTTACCGATAAATTTATCGAGAAAAAAGGGATAGAAGATGCAAGGATTACCTTGTTTCCCGAAATGGGCAGATACAATGGTGAAAATGCCTTAAAAGCCACGCAAAAGTATTATGCATTGGCCAAAAAACACAAGATTTCCATGGCTACTTTAGCTTTGGCATTTGTAAATTCCCGGCCTTTTGTTACCAGTAATATTATTGGAGCTACCAAAATGGATCAGCTTAAGGAAAATATAGCAAGTATCAACATGGAATTGGATGCTGAAGTTATAAATGAAATTAACAGCATACACGCAAGCATTCCAAATCCCGCGCCATAGAAGTTAAAAACTAATACTTTTGAAGGTTGCTAAGTTGCTCTGTTTTTAATTAACATGGGTTCTTCGGCATGTTTGTAGTTGAGATATAGTTGGTTGCAAATTACCAATGTACGGTCGAGCTATTGGCTTCATAGTTGTTTTTAACATAGAGGTTTTTAAAACACACCTTAAATCGAAACTCAGGTTAATGAAGACTTTTTTTCAGCTGAATCTAATCATCAATCTACTTTTCTAAAAGTAAGTGTATGTTCTGCTGAAGTAAGGGTTAAAATGAGGTTTTTATATTTGTAGTGAAACTTCATATTGTTTACAATCTGCAAAAACTGGGTTTCAAGTTCGGCATTCGGGCACATCATTTTTGTGCTGGCCAAAGCCCCAATTGCAAGCGAGTCCTTTTCAACCACCAGTGTTCCGTTAATACGGTTGCAACCACCAAACCCAAAAACTTGTCCGTTTCTTAAATTGAATTCCAAATTAGGGCGTTTCATGGTTTTATCTATTGCCTTGCCATCAATGGTTTCCAATGCCCAGATATCGTTTAGCCTATAATCGCCAATATATTTTCCGCAGCCTTCAAAAGTTTTGTAATTTTCCATGTCTTTTTCTTTGGCTTCGATATAGACTTTGTATGAAAAATCTTCGTTGGCATTGGTAATGCAGGGCTTTTTAAAGATTGTTACCTGCAAAATACCCGCTTCTGTTTCTGCCAAATAGTTTAAAGCATTTGTGTCTTGAGGAATGTTTGGCTCCGGTACCGGGGTTGTTAATTTTTTTGGTCTATCGAGCGATGTAAAATTCATGGCATTATCAAAATCTATCAACAGGCTCCAGGATGGGTTGTCTCCCGAAGCAATAAAATCTACACCTTCCGGGATTTTGGTTTTTTCTTTTTGGGTTATTTTTACCACTTCTTTGGTTTCAAAAGTGTTTTTTTGATTCTTTTTAGCGTCTTTACAAGCCATTAGGCTTACAATTACTACAAATGTTACTATAACTTTTTTCATCATTACATATTTTATCCAAATAAATATCCGACTACATCTTCAATTTTACTAACCTTTCTAATATTTATTTTTGGATTTTTAATTGCTATTTTATTCAGTTTAGATACAAAAATAGTCGAAAACCCTAATTTTTCGGCTTCCAGAATTCTTTGTTCCACACGTTGCACTGGTCTTATTTCCCCAGCAAGGCCTATTTCGGCGGCAAAACAAATATCTTTTTCTATGGCAATATCTTCATTGCTGGAAAGTATGGCAGCAACAACGGCCATATCTATTGCGGGTTCGTCTATGGAGATACCCCCGGTAATATTTAAAAAAACGTCTTTTGCGCCCAGTCTAAACCCTGCACGCTTTTCCAGTACAGCCAAAAGCATGTTCAGGCGTTTTACATTGTAGCCCGTGGTGGTGCGTTGGGGCGTGCCATATACAGCCGTGCTTACCAGCGCCTGTACTTCAATCATTAACGGGCGCATGCCTTCAAGGGTTGCGGCAATAGCCGTGCCACTGAGGTCTTCTTCGGTTTTGGAGATTAATATTTCAGATGGGTTGCTTACCTCCCGGAGCCCTTTTCCCAGCATTTCGTATATGCCAAGCTCGGCCGTAGAGCCAAAGCGGTTTTTTAAGGAGCGTAAAATGCGGTAAACATGATTTCGGTCGCCTTCAAACTGAAGTACGGTATCTACCATATGCTCCAATATTTTGGGACCGGCAATGTGCCCATCTTTGGTGATATGCCCAATAAGTATTACGGGCGTACCCGTTTCCTTGGCAAATTTTATGAGCTCGGAAGTGCATTCGCGAATCTGGCTGATGCTTCCCGCAGACGATTCTATATAATCGGTATGCAGGGTTTGGATGGAATCTATAATTAAAATATCGGGCTCGATACCTTCAATTTGTTTATAAATATTCTGTGTTTTGGTTTCGGTAAGGATGTAACATTGCTCACTGTCGGGAAAAATACGTTCGGCACGCATTTTTATTTGTTTCTGGCTTTCTTCTCCCGAAACATATAAAGTTTTAAACGGCAAATGCAATGCTATTTGCAACAGGAGGGTACTTTTGCCTATGCCTGGTTCTCCGCCCAAAAGGATTACTGAACCCGGAACAATGCCACCTCCCAGCACACGATCGAATTCCATGCCGCCGGATGACATGCGCATTTCCTGCGAACCGTCTATTTCTTTAATTTTTAGCGGTTTTGCGGTTCTTTTAGATGAAGTGTCAGTGGTTTTCCAACCTTTTTTGTCTTCTTTTTGTACAATTTCCTCTACAAGGGTATTCCATTCTTTACAAGAAGAACATTGCCCTTGCCATTTAGCGTATTGAGCGCCACAATTCTGGCAGAAAAAAGTTGTTTTTACCTTTGCCATTCGGGTTTTTAATTTTTAAAGCTGAAAGATACAAAGAAGATAAGTAAGTTTTGAGTTACATGCCCGTACCAATGAATAAAAACAGTTTATGTTTTGTGAAACTGTAATAACCAAACAAAGATGAATAGTTAAAAATAGCTATATTCAACTAATAAAAAATAGACAAAAGACTTATGTGTGAAATTAAAGAAATAAACAAAAGATATATAGATTACGCTACCTATAATATTTGGGCCAATAATAGATTGATAACGGATCTAACATTATTAAACGACAAGCTTTTATACAAGGAATTTGTGGGAAGTTTTCCTACCATATGCGCTACTGTTAAACATATTTGGTATGCCGAAACAATATGGCTTTCCCGTTTAAAAGGAGATGGAAACGGTGCAGAAGCTGTTACAAGTTTTTCAGGAGACAATAAAGCGCTTTTTAGTCAATGGCAGGCAACGTCTAAAAATTTCAAAGAATTTACAGAAACCGTAGATTTGGAAAAAGAAATTCAATTTGAAAGCAAAGGCGATAATTTTTCAATACCATCAAGAGAAATCATACAAACGGTTTTTAACCATGGTAGTTTCCATCGGGGGCAAGTAGTTATGATGCTACGCCAATTGGACGTTGCCAAAATACAGCAAACAGATTATATAGAATGGGTTCGGGAAAAGGCACGGGGCAACATTTAAATTTTTTGTGAACCTTCAAAAAAATCACCAACCAAAATCGGCTTTTAAGGCATCGATGCGTTCCAGAGCCAAATCTTTGGTAGCAAAGTCTATTTCGGGCATGCCAAAAGCCTTTTCGTAGGTTCGCATAGCCTTTTTGGGTTCGCCCATTTGCTCAAAGTATTCGGCTTCCCAAAAGAATCCGAGCATGGTGTCGGGGTATTCCTTTTTTGCAATCTTGCTTAATTCGTTTAGAGATTCCAGGTCTTCTTTCTTTTTAGTGGCCGCATAAATTGCCATCATATCGTTAAGGCTTACCTGCTTTTTAAAGCCAAACAAGGTTTCAATGGTGTTGTATTTGTTGGTAAGGTAATCAATTACAGGTCCTTCATAAGCCAATACATCTTTTTTGTATTCTTCTACACTTATGGGCTTATAAATGGTAAAGAATTGATCCAGCGCTTTCGGGATGCCGTATGAAGCCACGCTGAAATGGCTGGCATTGGTAAAGTTATCATAATAATAATGCAAATTATCGTTGGTGTACCCTTTCATCTGGTTATTAAAAACATTGATGCGTTGCTGGCTTTCTTTAGCGTCGTGTTCCCCGGTAGCCAGGTAATAAAAAATCATTTCCTGAAGCTCGCTCAACCTTTTAGGGGTATTGCTTTCCATGGTCGGGGCAAATGTAGGAGAAAGAATTACGTAGGCATTAAACAATGGATTGTCCTTAAACAAATAATAATCGGCAAAATTGGCAGTAACGCCATGTCCAACAATTGCCTTGAAATTTGCAAGGTTGTAGTTTTTTTCAATCATCGGTATAAGCTCCATGCCGATAAATTCAAAGAAGGCATTTCCTTTTTTGTCCGGAAGCCCGTTTTCATCACTGTAAAAGCAATCTTCGTATCGGGTTTCATTTTGGTCAATTCCTACAATGATACTCTTGGGCATTTCATCTTTGTAGGTATAAAATTTAGCATTGCCCACTACCAGGTCGAATAGGTAATCGGCATCCAGAACAACAATAAGGGGATATACTTTTTCTGCTGAATAATCTTCGGGAACATACAAGCGTACATTTCTTTTTTCGCCTAATTTATATGAATCTAAAGAAGTGGTGGTAACCTGTGCAATGGCATTAAAAGCACATAAAATGATAAGGCCACAGCATAATGCGAACTTTTTCATAGTAAAATGGAATTAGATTTGGTGACCGAAAGATAAAAAATTATTTGCTTTTATGGCATGTTGAAAGAAAAAGAAACGCCACACCACCAAAAATTACGACAAATAGCTATGAAAAAGCTTTAGGGATGTACAACAAGGGCAAGAGTGATGAAATAAAGGCTAATAACCAAAGTCTGCTTTTAACTTATCTATGCGCTCAAGAAGAAACTCTTTGTCGAGAAAATCTATTTCTTCCAATACAAATGCTTTTTCGTACATGTGGATGTTCTTTTTTTGCAATCCTGCTCAATCCGTTTAATGACACCCATTCTTCCTTTTTCTTAATGCCTGCATAAATGGCCATCATGTCGTTGATGCTGACTTGATTTTTTAATCCGTATAAGGTTTCAATATCGTTGTATTTTTTGTTGTAGGTATAGAATTTTACATTGTCCACTAGCATATCAAACAAATAGTCGGCATCTAACACAACAATAAGGGGTATGTTTTTTCTTTGGAATAATCTTCGGGAACATAAAAGCTAATTTCCCTTTTCTCGTTCAGTTTGTACGAATCGCCCGTAACCAAGGTCACTTGCGCCTGAATTTGAACACTCAAAAAACTCATAAAAATATATACTATAACCGATTTAATAAAATACTGATTAACAATACTTAAATATGTGAATGTCGCTTATATTTTACACAAAAATAGTAATATGTATTAATTTTAAAATCAGCATACTGTTGTTTTGTATCAGTTTAGGCTGAACAAGGGCATTACTACGATTCAGAAATTTTAAAATCAATTATTTAAAAGGGAAGGATTAATTTATAAAAAACCAAGGGCTTGTTCTAAGTGCCCCCCTTTTACTTACTCGCTTTTTTCGAAGAATTGTATATAGGAAGAAAAAGAAACGACAATGCGCCAAAAATCACGACCATTAATGTCTGTGCGCTCCACATAATCCAACCAAAAGCATCTCCGGAAGCTTTGCCAATACCATAAATAAGCAATATCTTGCTTACCGCTAGCGGGTACAGGCCAATACCGCCATTTGTAGCGCTCATGGCAAAGGCGCCGGCAACAAAAGCTGCCAAAATAGCACTTATGGGCAGGTTTAAGGTTTCGGGAAGGGAAAATTTAATAACCCAGAACATGGCAATGTACAATGTCCAGATACAAAGCGTATAGAAAAGGAAAAGCCATTTGTCCTTCATTTTAAAAATACTGGTAAGACCTTCTATGATACCAAATACAAAGGTTTTTATTTTGGCCAGAAAGCCGCTTTTTGCCCTTTTGATCAGCACCAAAAAAGTTATGCCAATTGCCGCGGCGGCAACTCCTAAGAGAATTAATTGTACATAATTAATGTTTTTGCTCAGGAAAAAATCGGCAATAATTTCTGTTTGCAGGATTCCGGTTACCAAAACTACCAGAAGCAACATGATAACATCTATAACGCGTTCGGCTATGATGGTGCCAAAGGCTTTCTGGAAAGGGATTTTTTCGTAGGTACTAATGGTGGTGGCCCTTAATACTTCCCCAGAACGGGGAACGCCAAGATTTGCCAAATAAGCCACAAAAATAGCCATGATGTTATTGGCAAGACTGGGTTTGTAGCCCATGGGGGCCAATATTAAATTCCACCGCAGTGCCCGCGATAAATGGCTTAGGAAGCCCAAAAGTAATGAAACCAATACCCAGACGTAGTTGGCTTCTTTTACGGCGTTTATAATATTGGTACGGTCTTCGGGCGTGGTATGCGAGTACGAATACCAAATTAAAAAAACTCCCAGCAATAGTGGGAGTGTGTTTTTAAGTATGTTGACAAGCTTTTTATTCAACTTATGTAAGGGTATTGTCTTTTTCGTTCGGGAAAATAATGGAAGGCTTAAAGTTTTTTGCTTCTTCAAAATCCATGATTCCGTAAGAAATAATAATAATAACATCACCACGTTGTACACGGCGGGCAGCAGGGCCGTTCAACGTTATTTCGCCACTGTTTTTAGTTCCTTTAATGGCATATGTTTCGAGCCGTTCGCCGTTGTTGATATTGACAATCTGTACTTTTTCGCCTTCAATAATGTTGGAGGCTTCCATCAGCGCTTCGTCAATGGTAATGCTCCCTATATAATTTAGGTCGGCACCGGTAACCGTAACTCTGTGAATTTTAGACTTTACTACTTCAATTTGCATGTTACAAAGGTATTAATTTAGAGCAACATTATCTATTAGCCTTATGTCATTTGCATAAACTGCAACAAAAAGCCGGTAGTGTTTGTTTTCTTCTTTCGTTTTAACAGGTTTTAACGTATTTTCATCAGCAATCTCAGCATATTCCAAGCTTAAGCTTGGATTATTGCTAAACATGCCTTCAATCCATTTTACCGTATCTTCTGCACTTTCTGTGCCAAACTTATTTTTGGCCGCTGTGATGGTTTTGTATATAAACGAAGCTTCTTCGCGCAGCTCGGCAGAGAGTCTTTCATTACGGGAGCTCATGGCCAGTCCGTTTGCTTCCCTGCTAATGGGGCATCCAATTACATTAACGGGAATGCGGTGCTTTTGCACCATTTTTTTAATGATTTGGAGCTGCTGAAAATCTTTTTCACCAAAATAAGCATTATCGGGCATGACGATACTAAATAATTTTTTTACAATCGTTCCAACACCGTCAAAATGGCCGGTCCTGAACTTTCCTTCCATTTCATGTTCCAAACCATCAAAATCAAACTTTTCCGATGCAATATTGTTATCGTAAATTTCATGGGCGTTTGGAGTAAAAACAACAAGGTTGTGACTTAAATCTTCAAGAATTTTTAAATCTTTTTCCATTGTTTTAGGGTATTTCTCAAGATCCGTTTTATTGTCAAACTGTGTGGGGTTTACAAAAATACTCACAACAACAATATCGTTTTGGTTTAAAGCATTGTGTACCAGTGACAAATGACCTTTATGAAGGGCGCCCATAGTGGGGACCAAACCAATGGTTTTATGTTCCTTTTTTTCCTTTTGAAGGAATTGGGTTAATGCTTCTTTTTGATTAAAAATTTGCATTTTATAAAAAATTAACAGCGTGCAAAGCTATATAAATTAAACTAATTAGGCATATTTTTTGTATTTTTGCATGCTTTAACCCTTAGTCTAAAGAAACAAATTGATTTTATGACAGACAAAAGAGTATTATTTGTCGCTTCTGAAATGGTTCCTTATTTACCTGAAAATGAAGTGTCATCAATGGCTTATGAGAGTCCAAGAATGGTGAATGACAGAGGAGGACAAATACGAATCTTTATGCCTCGTTTTGGTAATATTAATGAAAGAAGGCATCAACTGCACGAAGTAATTCGCTTATCGGGAATGAATTTGGTGGTAAACGATATGGATATGCCGCTTATCATTAAAGTTGCCTCTATTCCCAAAGAAAGAATCCAAGTTTACTTTATAGACAACGAAGAATACTTTAAAAGAAAGGCAACTTTTACCGATGAAGAAGGTAATTTATTTCCCGACAACGATGAACGCGCAATTTTCTTTGCCAAAGGGGTTGTGGAAACGGTAAAAAAACTCAATTGGAATCCAGATATTATCCATGTTCATGGATGGATGGCTTCTTTATTGCCGTTGTACCTTAAAAAATATTACGCAGACGAGCCCCTTTTTGCAGAAAGTAAAATAGTTACGTCTGTATACAACAAAGGTTTTGAGGGAACGTTAGATAAAGAAATGTTGGCGAAAGTTAAATTTGATGGTATAGAGGAAGGAGCAATAAAAGCACTGGAAGACCCTACGTACAGCAATGTTTTAAAAGTTGCCGTAGATCATTCGGATGCGGTAGTTGTTGCCTCTGAAGAACTCCCCGACGACCTAAAAAAACATATCGACTCGCTTTCAAAACCAGTACAGCCTTATGTTTCAATTTATGAATTTGAAGAGGCGTACAATCAATTTTACGAAACAAAAGTATTAAGTTAATCCAGCGGATACAATGAAGAAGATTTTTAAAGGAAGTTATATGCTTACGGCACTACTTGTAACGGGTAGTGTTATTTTTTTTACAGCATGTGAAAGAGACTACAATACCATTGGCGTAGACCTTATAGACGATGGAAGCACGGTAACAAATAGTGTAAAATACGATGTGTTTACCTATAACCGAAAACTGGAAAGTGTAAGGACAGATGGCCTTACGGCCTATCAACTGAGCGACTTTAACCAGCCCGTATACGGACTTGAGCAAACATCGTTTGTGGGCCAGATGCTTTTAGGTACGACTGATCCAACTTTTGGAGAAAAGAGCCAGATCGATGAAAATGCCGAAGGACAGGAAAACGAGCGTGCAACGGCAGTATATTTATACATTCCTTTTTTCAGTACGGCGTTAACCGATACCACCGATTTGGACGAAAATGAACCAAAACCCTATCGTATAGATTCAATTTACGGGAACCGAAACACGCCTTTTACGTTAAAGGTACAGGAATATACCAAGTTTTTACGTGACCTTGACCCCGGGTCAAATTTTCAAGATGCCCAGGAATATTTTTCAAGCGAAGACCCTACGTCTTTTGTGACTACTGTTTTGTATGAAGACAGTTACACAATAGACGAAGAGGAAATTTTATTTTTTAACGGGGAAGACGATCCCGATACTGAAGATGAAGACGAGTCGGTTACCGTTCCTTCAGAAAGACTTTCACCTGGAATATGGGTTGAATTGGATAAACAATTTTTTCAGGAAAAAATATTGGACAATGAAGGGGCGAGCGTTTTGGCCAGTCAGAACAACTTCAAGGAATTTTTGCGCGGGCTTTATATTTCCATGGAATCTGCCAACCACGAACTGGCAATGCTCTTAAATGTAGCAAACGCATATGTAGAAATTCAATATGACTACGATACAACAAACGATGATGATGAAGCCGTTGTGGAAAACTCGACTTTTAAGTTAAGCTTGAACGGTAACAAGGTAAATTATATAGATGAAGCCGCATATCCTGCCACTGTTTTAGATCAGTTTAACAATGCCAATGCTTCAAATTTATATGTACGGGGCGGAAGTGGGACATATGTAGAGTTGGACATGTTGGGCGGTCAAGACCCCGATGTTGCATTTCAAGAAGCCGAAGAAAATGATTGGTTAATAAACGAGGCAAACCTTGTTTTTTATGTAGATGAAGAAAGCCTGACAGAGGAGTCAAAATTAACCCTGCCAAAACGATTGTATTTGTATGATCTCAGCAATGAAAGGGTTTTGGTCGATTATAATAACGTTTTGGACACAAATACAGGTATAGATTCTACCACTAAGACTATATTTGGGGGTATATTGGATGCAGATAATGAAAAAGGGATTCAATATAAGTTTAGGATTACAGAATATATAAATGATATTATCCGTAAGGATTCAACCAATACACGATTGGCCTTGACAACGACTAATAGTATCTTAAACTCAACGAACGTTTCAGCATATAAGGTTCAAGATGGTAGTGCAGAAACCGACGAAGACCTAAAAATAAAAATTCCCCAAGCCTCCATACCAAACCAATACGGAACTGTGTTGTTTGGAAACAATGCAGGTAATGATAAAAAGTTACAATTAGAAATTTTTTATACCAAACCAAAAGAAGACTAAATAAAACTTAAAAAAAATGTGTGGAATTGTAGGTTATATAGGTGCACGGCAAGCATATCCAATTATTACCAAAGGCCTTGAAAGGTTAGAATACAGAGGGTATGACAGTGCAGGGATTGTTCTTTACGATGGTGAAGACACAAATTTGTGCAAAACAAAAGGGAAGGTAGCCGATTTAAAAGCTAAGGCAGAAAGCGAAAATACAACCAATGGAAGTATTGGCTTGGGCCATACCCGTTGGGCAACGCACGGTATCCCAAACGATGTAAACGCACATCCGCATTATTCAAATTCCGGGAACTTGGTGATAATCCATAACGGAATTATAGAAAACTACGGATCTATAAAAAAAGCACTCCAGAAAAGAGGCTATAAATTTGAGTCTGATACCGATACCGAGGTGTTGGTGAACTTAATTGAGGACATCAAAAAAAATGAGAACGTAAAATTAGGAAAAGCAGTTCAAATAGCTTTAAACCAAGTAATAGGGGCTTATGCGATTGCAGTTTTCGACAAATCTAAACCCGATGAAATAGTAACGGCTAAATTAGGGAGCCCATTGGCCATTGGTGTGGGCGAGGACGAATTTTTTATCGCCTCCGATGCTTCTCCTTTTATTGAATATACCAACAATGCCATTTATCTGGAAGACGAGCAAATGGCCATCGTCCGTCTGGGACGCGATGTTAAAATACGGCAAATAAAAGACGATAAGGCGGTAGCCCCATATGTGCACGAGCTTCAGTTGAGCCTTGAGCAAATTGAAAAAAATGGGTACGACCATTTTATGCTGAAAGAAATCCATGAACAGCCCGAAGCGATAAAAGACACTTATCGGGGTCGTTTAAGGATAAACGAAGGCATTATAAAAATGGCCGGAATAGAAGATAACCTTGAAAAAATATTAAAGGCCAACAGGATAATTATTGTGGCCTGCGGGACATCGTGGCATGCTGGTTTGGTGGCCGAATATATTTTTGAAGACTTGGTGCGTATTCCCGTTGAGGTCGAATATGCATCAGAATTTAGATATAGAAACCCCGTAATTACTTCAAACGATGTGGTTATTGCCATATCGCAATCTGGGGAAACTGCCGATACACTGGCTGCTATAAAATTGGCCAAACAAAACGGAGCTTTTGTATTTGGCGTATGCAACGTGGTAGGATCTTCTATCGCAAGGGAATCCCATGCAGGGGCCTATACCCATGCCGGACCAGAAATCGGGGTAGCTTCAACCAAAGCGTTTACAACACAGATTACTGTTTTAACATTGATCGCCTTGAAGTTGGCACAGTCTAAAGGGATGCTTTCCAAAACAGAATTTCAGCAATACCTTGCAGAAATGGAGGCCATTCCTGCCAAAGTGGAGAAATGTTTAAAAATAGACGACCATGTAAAATATATTTCATCAATATATAAAGACTCTCCTAATTTTCTGTACTTGGGAAGGGGTTACAACTTCCCGGTAGCATTAGAAGGTGCTTTAAAGCTTAAGGAGATTTCTTATATCCATGCGGAAGGATATCCGGCCGCCGAAATGAAACACGGGCCTATTGCCTTAATTGATGAACAGATGCCGGTTGTAGTAATTGCTACCAAAAAAGGGCATTATGAAAAAGTGGTAAGTAATATTCAGGAAATCAAATCCAGAAAAGGAAAAATCATCGGAATTGTTACCGAAGGCGATGAGGAAGTTCGTTCAATGGCCGATTTTGTCATCGAAGTGCCTGAAACATTAGAAGGCTTGACGCCATTGTTAACTACAATTCCACTGCAATTGCTTTCTTATCATATTGCAGTGATGAGAGGGTGTAATGTAGATCAACCCCGTAATCTTGCAAAATCTGTAACGGTTGAGTGAATGAGTGATAATTTCGTAATTTTTTAATTAAAAAGTTACGTAATTGAAAAAATATGTATATTGTTCTTATCAAAAACTAACATATTATGATAAGAACAATTTTTTTTGTGCTCACTTTTCTCTTTAGTGCATTGGGAGTTGCCCAGACTACTATTTCCGGAAAAGTGGTTGATGAACAAAACCAGCCCATTCCCGGAGCAAATGTGCAAGTGATGGGAACAACAGTTGGAACCGTAACCGACTTTGAGGGGAATTTTTCACTATCAATAGAAGATGAATATCCGTTCAATATTAAAGTTTCTAGCATTGGCTTTGCTCCGCAAACGATTGCGTTGTCAACGGCACGGTCATTGCAAATTCAACTAAAAGAAGAAACTACCAACTTGGGAGAAATTGTTATCTCGGCATCGAGGACACCCGAACGTATTTTTGAGTCGCCCGTTACAGTGGAACGATTTGGCCTGAAAGAAATAAAAAATACGGCTTCTGTCGATTTTTACGATGGCCTGGAAAATCTTAAGGGGGTAGATATCAATACCAATAGTTTAACCTTTAAATCAATTAACACCCGTGGATTTGCGGCTTTTGCCAATACACGTTTTGTCCAGTTAATTGATGGAATGGACAATGCGGCACCGGCCTTGAATTTTCCTTTGGGTAATTTATTGGGAATGACAGAGATAGATGTGCAAAGCGTGGAATTATTGCCCGGTGCATCGTCTGCCTTGTATGGAGCCAATGCGTTTAATGGAATTTTGTTTATGCGGAGTAAAAGCCCGTTCGATTTTGAAGGAATAAGCGCTTATGCCAAATCGGGAATGACATCACAAGAAGCTGCCGGAGATAATGTTTTTTGGGACTTGGGAATACGCGTTGCCAAAAAGTTTTCTGATAAATTTGCCGCCAAAGCCAACTTTTCTTATTTAAAAGGAACCGATTGGTTTGCGGTAAGTCAAGAAAATGTACTAAATCCGGGAACTGGTCGTGAAATGCCCGATTACGATGGGTTAAACGTATATGGCGATGAGGTAAGCACCAATATTCGCGCTGTAGGTATTGCCCTTGCAGAAAACGGGATCATTCCGGAAGGAGCGGTTAATTTACTGCCCAATGAAAATGTAAGTAGAACAGGTTATCTTGAAAGCAACTTAACAAATTACGAAGCAGAGAGCGTAAAGTTTGATGCAGCGTTACATTATCGCCCATTTGCCGATGATTTGGAAATTATTTACCAAGGAAAAATTGGTAAGGGAGCTACTATTTATCAAGGTTCCAATAGATATTCATTGAAAAACTTCTTCTTGCAACAACACAAAATAGAAGTCCGTAATGACAATTTTTTTGTAAGAGGATATATGACCGATGAGGATGCGGGAGATTCCTACGATATGCGATTCACCGGGATTAACGTAAATCGTTATTGGAAGGGAGACCAACAATGGTTTGGCGAATATGCAGGTGCATATGTGCAAGCAACTTTAAGTGGGGCATCCAGCGAACAAGCGCATACAATTGCCAGGCAAACGGCCGACACAGGCAGGCTTATTCCAGGGACGCCGGAATTTCAACAGGCATTTAATACCGTAACTACCAATCCCGATTTGGCTTCCGGGTCTCAGTTTAGGGACGGATCGCAATTGTACCATGCAGATGCCAATTACAACTTTTCGCATTTGGTTGATTTTGCCGACATTCAAGTGGGCGGTTCTTTTAGGACGTATCGTTTGAATTCCTTCGGAACTATTTTTACTGATTACGATGGCCCCATAAGTTATAATGAATTAGGGCTGTATACGCAAATTCAAAAACAATTAATGGATGAGCGGTTGAAGCTTACCGGTTCGTTGCGTTATGATAAATCCGAATTGTTTAACGGGCAGGTAACGCCCCGTTTTTCTGTGGGATATACAGCAGGCGAAAATAGAAACCACAACTTTAGGGCATCTATACAAACGGCCTTTAGAAACCCGACCACACAAGATTTATATATTGGGTTAGATGTAGGAAGGGCTATATTGGTAGGTTCGGCCGAAGATAATCTGGACAGATATGTACGCACCTTTGACGTAAATAATCAAGCAGCCAACGGCGGAAACCCTACTGCAACCATAAGTGGAAGAAATGCTTACGAAAATTCATTTTCCGCAGCTTCGGTCCAGGCAGGTGCTCCGGTAGCTTCAGATGTCGATTTGGTAAAACCGGAACAGGCCATTGCATACGAGATTGGCTATAGAGGTCAATTAGGGAAAGTAAGCATTGATCTAAGCGGGTATTACACCGATTATACCGACTTTATTGCAACTCAAAATGTAGTTGCTCCATTATACGGAGAAGTTGGAGACAATTCGCAATCATTGGTAGCCATACAAAGTGGCGACTATAAAGTGTTTCAAACCTACACCAATGCAAAATCCGGTGTACAATCGTATGGAGCTTCTATTGCTGTTTCGACTAAAGTTTTTAATGGATTTGATTTAAGCGGAAATTACACCTATGCCGATTTTGATCAAGACGATCCCGAATTTAGAGCGGGATTTAATACGCCAAAACATAAATTCAAAGCTTCTTTTGGGCATACAGAACTGGTGAAGAATTTTGGGTTCAACTTTAGTTACCGGTGGAGCGATGCCTTTTTCTGGCAGGCAGGTTTTGGCGATGGAAACATCCCTTCGATTACGGTTATGGACGCACAGTTAAACTATACAGTGCCAAGCATAAAATCTATTTTTAAGGTGGGTGCCGCTAACCTGTCTGGAGAAGAATATTACACTGCTTACGGAACAGGGTTAATAGGAACACAACTCTACGTGTCTTGGACAATCAATAACTTTTAAGCTAATTATAATACGATATTTTATGAATACCAACTATATAAGTTTGCTATTGCTGTTGCTTTTAGGATTATATTCCTGTAGCTCTGATGACGATTCCGGAACAATGCACGGTCCTGAAGAAGAATATTCTGCCGGAGCAGCCGATTTTTCAAATTATGTGTCGGTGGGAAATTCCCTAACCGCTGGATATACCGATGGGGCTCTTTTCATTGCCGGACAAACAAATTCGTTGCCCAATATATTGGCAACACAATTTTCTTTAGTGGGAGGAGGAGAATTTAATCAGCCCTTAATGAACGGTAATTTGGGAGGATTGCTTTTAGGGGGTAATCCTTTGCCCGGATTTGAAAACCGACTGTATTTTAATGGCTCGGGCCCGGTACGCTTACCGGGCATGCCAACTACCGATATATCGCAAATACTTTCGGGGAACTATAATAACATGGGGGTCCCGGGTGCTTTAAGTTATCATTTGGTAATACCGGGTTATGGTAATATCGCTGGGCTACAAACTGGGAGCGCCAATCCCTATTTTGTGCGTTTTTCGTCAAGCCCATCAACCAGCGTTATTGCCGATGCGGTTGCGCAAAACCCTACTTTTTTTAGCCTTTGGATAGGGAACAATGACGTGCTGGGCTATGCTACTGGCGGGGGCGTTGGTATAGATCAAACGGGCAACCTTGACTTTACCACCTATGCCACCAACGATATTACCGATCCAGATGTGTTTGCGCAAATGTATGCCAATATTGTTTCTCAATTGGTGCAAAACGATGCTAAGGGAATTGTGGCCAATATTCCAGACATAACATCGATTCCTTATTTTACAACCGTGCCTTATAACGCCATTCCTTTAGATGAAAATACTGCCGATGCCATTAATGGGGCTTACGCTGCATATAATGGCGGATTGGTGCAGGCGCAAGGTTTTGGTTTGATTACTGCTGAAGAAGTAGAAAAACGGACGATTAATTTTAGTGCCGGACAAAATGCAGTTGTATTGATAGACGAAGATTTAACCGATTTAACAGGTGTAAATCCTGCCTTGATAAATATGCGGCAGGCAACCGAGGAGGATTTGATACCCCTGCCGGTGTCTTCTGTTTTAGGTACACTGGCCGACCCGAACAATCCGCAGTCTGTTATTGGTGTTGGTGTTCCGTTAGACGACGGCCAGGTATTGATACCATCTGAACAAATGCACGTAAAAACCGCAACACAGGCATACAATGCCACAATACAGGCGGTTGCAGAACAGCATGGATTGGCATTGGTGGATGCAAACGCAATATTAACCGCATTGTCTCAAGAGGGCGGGGTGCCTTTTGATGAATTTGTTTTGAACGACGATCTGATTTTTGGGGGCGCCTTTTCGTTGGATGGGATCCATCCAACGGCAAGAGGGTATGCCTATCTGGCCAACAAATTTCTAGAGGCCATCGAAGTTGAATATGAGGCTACTTTACCAAGATTGAAGGCGGCAGACTATAATACGCTTTACCCAGCACAATTACCATAAAAAAAGAGCAGGGCATTGAAAAGGAAGGCTTCCCGTTTGCCATGCCATATGGGCAAGGAAGCATTCTAGTGCTTTATCCGATAAACACCGGGGTCGCTGCGTGAGTAAAAAGCATAAAAAGAACAAATTTGTTATAAAAGTATGCACCAAGCCAACGAGTGTGCTATGAACAATAAAATGTAAAGCGGTGTTATGTTCTTTGTTGGTAAAAGTAAAAAAGCCTTGGCTGCTAGCCCTGATTGAGCCAACTACCCCGCCCCAATCGTGAGCATCGGGGCGTGTAGTGGGGGAAGCAGGCAAATACTAAAATAAATAAGCGCATAAAAGATGCTTCTGACAAGAATGTGAAACGGGAAAAACAGGGCGGGAATATATTTTTTGGACAAGCGGTATAACCCTCAAAAAAACAAGCTGATAGCACAGGAAAAAAAAATGTTTAAATCGGGTTATTTTTTCAATTAAAAATATATCTTTGCACCGCGAAAAAAGGATGATTAAAATTATTTTTATGAATCCTTTTCTGCAAATAATAAGCTTAACATTAAACACTTAAGTAATGTCTAAAATTACAGGTAAAGTTGCACAAATTATTGGTCCGGTTGTAGACGTAGCATTTGAATCGGGATCTGAATTGCCAAAGATTTACGATTCTTTGGAGATCGAAAGAAAAAATGGTTCTAAATTGGTACTTGAAGTACAGTCTCATATTGGGGAAGATACGGTAAGAACTATTTCAATGGATTCTACTGACGGGTTGAGTCGGGGCGTAGAGGTACTTGCTACCGGAAACCCAATACAAATGCCAATTGGCGACGATGTTTATGGACGTTTGTTTAATGTAATTGGAGATGCCATTGACGGTCTTGGAGAATTGCCGAAAGCCGGAAAAGATGGTTTGCCAATTCACAGGGAAGCACCAAAATTTGAAGATTTAACAACTTCTACAGAAGTACTTTATACGGGTATTAAAGTAATCGACCTTATTGAACCTTATGCAAAAGGAGGTAAAATTGGTCTTTTTGGAGGTGCCGGTGTAGGAAAAACGGTACTTATCCAGGAGTTGATTAATAATATTGCAAAAGGTCACGGAGGTTTATCTGTTTTTGCCGGAGTTGGTGAAAGGACCCGTGAAGGAAACGACCTTTTGAGAGAGATGTTGGAATCTGGGATTATTAAGTACGGAGACGATTTTATGCACTCTATGGAAGAAGGCGGCTGGGACTTGTCTAAAGTAGATAAGGCGGCCATGAAGGAGTCTAAGGCAACTTTTGTTTTCGGACAGATGAACGAACCTCCAGGAGCGCGTGCGCGTGTAGCTTTGTCTGGATTGACTATTGCCGAATTTTTCCGTGATGGAGCAGGCGATGGCCAAGGTAAGGACGTACTTTTCTTCGTAGACAACATCTTCCGTTTTACACAAGCAGGTTCAGAGGTGTCTGCACTTCTTGGACGTATGCCTTCTGCGGTAGGTTACCAGCCAACATTGGCCACCGAGATGGGAGCAATGCAAGAGCGTATTACTTCAACAAAAAGAGGTTCCATTACTTCGGTACAGGCGGTTTACGTACCTGCGGATGACTTAACGGATCCCGCTCCTGCAACAACATTTGCCCACTTGGATGCAACTACGGTGCTTTCCAGGAAGATTGCCGAGCTTGGTATTTATCCTGCGGTGGACCCATTGGAGTCTTCTTCAAGGATTTTGGCCCCCGAAGTTTTGGGTAAAGACCACTATGCTTGTGCACAACGCGTAAAAGAGCTTTTACAACGCTATAAAGAATTACAGGATATTATTGCCATTCTTGGTATGGAAGAACTTTCTGAGGAAGATAAAATGGCTGTATCAAGAGCAAGGCGTGTACAACGTTTCTTGTCGCAACCTTTCCATGTTGCAGAGCAGTTTACTGGACTTAAAGGGGTGTTGGTAGATATTAAAGATACCATTAAAGGCTTTAACATGATTATGGATGGTGAATTAGACCACCTTCCTGAAGCTGCTTTCAACTTAAAAGGAACTATCGAAGAAGCGATTGAGGCCGGAGAGAAAATGTTGGCTGAAGCATAATTGGCTTGAAGTTAATAGTTATATGTTAATAAGGTAGTATTTATCTTGTTGATAAATAACAATTGATAATTAACAAATAAACAAATAACTATGATTCTTGAAATAGTAACCCCCGAGGCTACATTGTTTAAAGGAAAAGTTACTTCGGTTGTTGTGCCGGGCGTAGATGGGGAATTTCAAATGTTGGATAATCACGCGCCTATCGTATCTTTATTGGGCAAGGGGAACGTGAAAATCTATGGGGATATTCAATTAGGGAAAGAAGTTGCCTCTAAATTTTCGAAAGGCGAAAAGGGGATAACCTTATTGCCAATAAACAGCGGAACCGTAGAAATGAACAACAATAAAGTGATTGTTTTAGCAGATTAATTTAGCATAAACAAACAAAAATATATAAAAAAACGTCCCGCAATTGCGGGACGTTTTTTATTGGTTGTATTCCAAAATATCACCCGGTTGACAGTCTAACTCCTTGCATATAGCTTCTAAAGTTGAAAACCGGATAGCCTTAGCCTTTCCCGTTTTTAAAATTGAAAGGTTTGCGGTCGTGATGCCTATTTTTTCGGCAAGCTCATTGCTCTGCATTTTTCGTTTGGCAAGCATTACATCAAGATTAATAATTATGGGCATAACTATATGGTTAAGTCGTTTTCGGTTTTAATAATGTTACCTTCTTTGATCAATTTTGAGATTAGCATAAAAAAGAGTGCCGGAATAAAAATGGGAAATAGCAAAGAAGTTAATTTTCCAACGAATAGTCCTAAATTGTATACCCATCTAATTGTATTGTCATTGGCATTAGATATTTCATAATTAGTCTTATAAGGGAAAAATATTAGAAAGACCGTTAATATGGTCAAACCAATTATAATTAATCCAAAGGCTATTTTTCTCAATTGCTTTCCATTTTTTTCGGTAAAAACAAATTCTTTTCTAAAATCCAAAATGACTTTTCTAAATAAATTTAAAAGGTAAAACAAAAGGCTCATTACTAAAATAGTAATACAAAAAACAATGATATGTGTTAATGGGGTGTCACTTTCTGATAAATGAATGCCAAAAAAATAATCGTTGTGGATTTTATCAAATTTTTCTGCAAAATGAATAATTTCTCCAATAGTTAAAAAGAAAATAAATATTTGAAATACAAGTAGCATTATATGTAAAATGTTGGATATCTGTTTCACCATGACACATGATTTAAAAAATGAAATATATACAAAAATAATATAAAATTATTGAAAAACAATAATTATTTATTGAAAAAGGGATAATATGTAGTTTTTCTGCTTTATGAATTATTCAGTTAAAAACCGAAACCCAATACCGCGAAGACTTTCAATTTGAATGGATCTGTCTGCTGAAAGGTATTTTCTTAACCGGCTGATAAACACATCCAAGCTCCGCCCGGAAAAGAAGTCGGTTTCTTCCCACAAATGATTGAGAATGTCTTCCCGGCGTATAACCTGTTTCTTGTTTTGATATAAAAAATTCAAAAGCTGAGCTTCTTTTTCAGTAAGTGTTTTTTCTGAGTCCGAAGTTTTAAGCAATAAATTTTTAGGCTCAAACGTGTATTTCCCGATGGTGTATACTTCGGCTTTAATTTCACTAATAAGGGGTTTGCGTTTCAGTATATTTTTTATACGAAGAATAAGTTCATCGGCATCAAAGGGTTTGAGAATGTAATCATCGGCACCAAGTTTCAGCCCCGTTAAAATGTCTTCTTTCATTTTTCGGGCCGTAACAAAAAGAAAGGGCAATCCGGGATATTGAAGTTGAAGCTTTTGAGCTAATGTAAAGCCGTCTTCTTCGGGCATCATTACATCCAGAACGAGTATACTAAAGGTGCTTTCTTTTAAAGCTTCGCGTGCCTCAATACCATTAAATACCCGCTGAACCTTAAATTTATTTAATTCCAGGTATTGCTTTAGCAAATCGCCCAAGTCCAGATCGTCTTCAACTATTAATACCTTAATCATTGTTTTATGAATAATTATTATTGCTTAAACGGGGATTTTTAAAACAAATGTACTTCCCTTTTTTGTGCTGTTCTTTATATAAATAGCCCCTTTTAAGGCTTTCATGATCTGTTTGCAAAAGTAGAGGCCGAGCCCCAGTCCTTTTATATCGTGCCTGTTGCCTTGCGGGATACGGTAAAATTTATCAAAAACCCTTTTTTGTTCGGGAGCCGGGATTCCATGTCCATAATCTGTAACTTCAATAAAGTAAAATGTATCCTTGGCATAGGATTTTATTAATATTTCTGTTGCTTCCGGACTGTATTTTACGGCATTTTCCAACAGGTTTTGGACAACCCTTTCCATTTGATGGGCATCTGTTGTTAAAATGAATGTATCTGGATATATTTCATTTTTTAAATCATGTGTCGGGGTATTAAAATCAGAGATAACATCTTTTAAAAGCCGAACAATGTCTATTTTCTTTTCTTCTATTTTTTGTGGCTCCAAAGAGCTTTCCGTTACCCGGTCTACAATAGTCTGTATACGTATGTTTTGCCGGGATAGGGCGTTTACAAGCCCTCTTGCCGAGGCTGAGTTTTGAAAAGCGCTTTCTTTTTCCAGTGATTTTGTAATGAGATTGAGCGAAGTAAGCGGAGTTTTTAATTCGTGGCTTATATTATTGGCAAAATCGGTTTTTATTTCTGCAATTTTCTTTTGTTTGATAAGAGAACGGTACATATAGAAAAACAATAAAATAACCGAAAAAATTAGTACAATACCGGCAATGAGTACCCCAAACATTTTCTCCCATATTTTCTGTTGAAAATTGGAAATATCCATGTCGGTTGTTTGATGATGCTTATAAAAATAATTAAGGTTTTTGTTGACGGAATCCTTCTTTTGGTCGGCAGACGACTGTACAATGCCGGTGCTAATGTTGAAAGCATTTCCTTGAATAGCATCTCCGAAGAAAATAATAGGATTTTCGGTAGCTTTTAGCAGTGTGTCGTATATTCCGTTGGTCTCAAAAATAATCTGGGTTATTTGCGCACGGAGGCGGATTTCTTTTAAAATGGGGTAATCTTCAAACTGTGATTGCAAATAAAGCTGACTTAATTTCTGAATGGAATCTGCCATAAACTTAGCCTTTGACCGAAATTGCATTAATGTAATGCTGTCATTTACTCTTTGAAGGCAGAGGTTTTTAAATTCATCAAAAAACTGTTCTTCAATTGAGTCCATTTCGGTTGATTCAATAACTGGGGCAATTTGTTTTTTAACCTCGTTGATGTAGGTTTTAGAGTTAAGCTGGTATGTATTTTGAACGAGGTAGTATTGAATTGACACGAGCCCTGCCAATACGAGCAGGCAAAAAAACAACAAAAATTGTATCTGCTTTTTCCGTTTCATTCAACTACAAAAATAAGCAACTTGATAAATTACGTAATTACTAAATGGAGGCGTTAACCCTTCGTTAACCTTCGGTTAACCCATTTTGTTAGGCGTGTTGTAGAAATTTGCTTCAAGAACTTTAAAATTAAGTATCATGAAAAAATTAATTTTTGCCTTTGCACTTTTGTTCCTTTCAGGAGGATTGTGGTCGCAAACCACTTCGGTTTCAACTTCAACAAGTAAAAACTCATATGTATCAATTTCTAAGAGCGAAACCACCTCTGAATATAATTTTAAGGCTTCGTTTGATAAAGAAAACACCGCAAAAGTATTACAGGTTATAGAAAAAAATTTAGGAGCCGCAATAGAAAAAAGTGACCGTTTTGCCTATTGGGAAGGAACGGGCTACACTTTGCAACTGCGCCAAGGGAAAGTAAAAATTGAAATACAAAAAGAAGAAACAACAAAATCTTTTCAACTAAAAATGGAGGACTTGAGCGAGCAGATTTCCGAAATACTGGGTCATGAAGATGCGCCACGACCACCAAGGCCACCCAAGACAAATGGATGAAATTAAACTTTTTTCTTTTGCCACTGTAACAATGACCCTTTTAAATTGTCTTTAAAGAAACAGAGCCATTAATGAAATCCCTAGCTTTAATTTTGCTGCTTTTTAGTTTGCAAATTGCCGTTTCTCAAGAAACAGATACCATTCCAAGGAAAAAGATAAATGCCATGCGAATTACCGAAGCTCCAAAAATTGACGGAGTTTTGGACGAGGCGGTTTGGAAAGATGTGCCCATTGCCACAAATTTTGTAGAACGCATGCCCAATAACGGAGCACCGGCTCCAGATAGTTTGCGTACCGAAGTAAAAATATTGTACGACGATCTCGGTATTTATTTTGGTGCGGTAATGAAGGACCCCGAAATAGATAAAATTACAAAAGAACTTACTGAAAGGGACGATTTGGGCAACGACGATTTTTTCTTTATTCTTTTAAACGGCTATAACGATCACCAGCAGAGCTTTGAGTTTGTAGTTACGGCTGCTGGGGTGCAATGGGACTCTAAAATTACCAACGACAACGAAGACTCTTCGTGGAATGCGGTTTGGTATAGCGATATTAGGATAAACGAAACCAATTGGACGGTAGAGATATTTATCCCGTATTCTCAATTACGTTTTCCCGAAAAAGACGTCCAACTTTGGGGGTTGAACATGGAACGGGAGTTTCGCCGAGAGCGGAAGCGTTTTAGTTGGAACCATGTTGATAATTCCAAAGGTGCCTTTTTAATTTATGATGGCGAATTGCACAATATAAAAAATATCAATGCCCCCTTTCGTTTGTCTTTTCAACCGTATGTGTCTTCATACGTAACCAGTTTTGATGGCAAAACCGAGGTGAATTTCAATGGGGGAATGGACTTAAAATACGGTATTACCGATGCTTTTACGCTGGATATGATTTTAATCCCCGATTTTGGACAAACAAAATTCGACGAGCGCGTGCTTAACCTTACCGCTTTTGAAGTGCAATACGATGAACAGCGGGCTTTTTTTACCGAAGGCACTGAGTTGTTCAGCAAAGGAGATTTGTTTTATTCGCGCCGTGTAGGAAGCGCTCCAACTGGCGATGTGGATTTAAGCATACACGAAGAAATAGTAGAAAATCCCGCAACAGTCGATTTAATAAATGCCATGAAAATTTCCGGAAGAACCAATGGCGGGCTAGGGATTGGTATATTTAACGGGATTACCGAGCGTACTTACGCCCAGGTAAAAGATAGTATAAGCCAAGAAAAACGAAGCGTTTTGGTAGAACCGTTGACAAACTACAATGTTTTGGTGCTCGACCAACGTTTTGGCGGTAATTCTTCAATTTCTTTTGTAAATACCAATACCACGCGCGAAGGTGATTTTAGGGATGCAAATGCCTCGGGACTCTATGCTGATATTACCAACAAGAAGAATACCATGCGCTATTGGGGCCGGACCGAAGGAAGCTGGGTAATGACCAACCATACGCAATTTGGTATTGAAGGCGGTGCCGGGCTTTCTAAAATTAGCGGAAGCCATCGTATGTCGGGCGAAGTAAATTTTAGGACCAAAGATTATAATATTGACGACTTGGGTTACACGGGAAGGACCAATTATATTAATTATTACGGATATTACGGGTTCAGGTATTTAAAACCAAAAGGAGGACTGAATAACTTATACCTTAATTTTAACCTTAATTTTACCCGCAGGTTGGAACCCGATTTGTACAATGAATTCAACTTTAATTTTAATTCCAGCTTTACCACAAGAAAGTTTATCTACTTTGGTGGTGGTTTTGAAACAACCCCTTTTGGGGTTAACGATATTTACGAGCCCCGTGAAGAAGACCGGTTTGTAAAGGTGCCTGGTTATTACGACGGATGGGCTTGGTTTGAAACCGATTACAGAAAGAAATTTGCCATGGGGCTTACTTACGACTGGTATGTGTACAGCGAAGGTTGGAGGGATGAAAAACGGATTGATTTTTATCCGCGCTATCGGTTCTCTGATAAATGGAAATTGTTTTTAACCACCAACATTATTTTAAACAACGAAGACCGGGGCTATGTAAATAATCTGGACGGCGATATTATTTTTGGCCAACGGGACAGGAATACAATTAAAAATGCCATAGAATCGCAATATATTTTTAACAATGTCATGGCGCTCAACCTTTCGTTTCGGCATTATTATTCGGATGTAAGCTATGAAAAGTTTTTCACGCTGGATACAGATGGAGATTTAATCTTGAACCCCGATTACCATGAAAATCATAATACCACTTATAATAACTGGAATATAGATGTGCGTTTTTCATGGTGGTTTGCTCCCGGAAGCCAGTTAACTTTATTGTACCGCAATGCCATTGAAAGTTACCAAGAAGAAGCCGTGCACGATTTTAACAGGAATTTCGATAACCTTTTCAACGAGCCTCAATTGCACAGTTTATCCCTTCGGATTAGTTATTTTCTAGATTACAATCGGGCCAAAAGCTGGTTTGGAAAGAAAAAAAATATACCCAATACAGCACAGGCTTCGGTATATGCAGACAAAAGAAAGTACAGGATGAAATTATAATTGCAATTTTAATAACACCCATTCTTGTTGGTTGGTTTTATAGGTCTTTATGTTTATAAAACCAATTGAAAAATGAGCGTCCAAAGAACGTTTATTGGTAGCATCAACTTCGGTAACAATGCAATTAAAATCTGTTTTCAAAGCCATGCTCATCTCTTTGTATAATTGTTTAAAAATACCTTGCCTTCTAAAATCCTTATCGATGCATATTTGCCCCATGACCATGTAGTTTGTATTTGCCAACACCTTGTCCAAGATTTTAAACATGGGTTTTAATACCTCGATTTTATCTTTAAAATACGGGTGCATGGCCAAGGCATACCCAACCACACAATGATTGTATTTGGCTATAAAATGAGCACATTTCCCGTTTAATTGCTTCAACATTTTATAAGAATGGACAACAGTAACAAAACCTTCGTTTCTTTTTTCTTCGGAAGTTAATTTGTCAGGAAGGTTTTCTTGTTGAAGCTTTAGTATTTGCGCTAAATCGATTTTAGATGATGCCCGGGAAAATTCTATTGCTTCAACCACGTTTCCCTGTGCTTTTCAATTTTTCTTTTGGCTTTTTCATTAAATGAAATATGGTAGGTAGGATCGCTTTGTAGTGTTAAATTCGTTGTTTTTTCTTCTCCGTACCGACTGTATTTCACTTTAATGACATCGCCTACCTTTTTTTCTGAAATAATTTTATCTATGGTTTGAGCATTATCTACCGTTGTGCCATCAATAGCAAGAATAACATCGCCATTTTCCAGTCCGGCCTTGTACGCGGGGCTTTCTTTTTGTGCGTTTCGGACAATGGTGTTGCCTTTTATGTACATTCCGGTGTATGGTTTGTTTTCATCTTGGGTAAAATTAAAACCAACACTTTCAAACAAAACAGCATAATCGGGCATTTTACTTTTATAAATATAATTGTTGAAAAAATGGTCAGCAAAGCTTTTCCCGGCATATAGGCTTAAATTAAAATGAAGGTCGTCTATTGTATAGGGATCTTCTTCAATGCCTTGTGCTTCCCACATTTTTCGCATAAAATCGTCTAGGTTCAATCCGTTTTGCCGTAAAGAGAGGTCTAATGCCAAACCGAGCACACTTCCGTAGGAATAATAAGAAATAAACGTGTTTTCCCGGTTAACGGGATCGACCGAGGTAGCCGCATCTACAAAAGGCGCTTGATAACTCATCTCGATAGGATTAAAATATTCGTGCGCCGGTGAATTCCATACATAATTAAAAGTACCGTTCAACCGTTTTGCATATTCTTCGGGGCTTATAATGCCTGCACGGCATAAAATTAAATTGGTGTAATAACTGGTAAACCCTTCGGCAAACCACAATTCGCCACTCATATTTGCTTTGGAAAAATTAAAAGGTTCCAGACTTTTTGGCCGAAGGCGCTCTACGTTCCACGAATGAAAATATTCGTGAGAAACCGTACCTATATTTCCATCCATACCGCCGTTGGCAAGGCCTTCCCTATCGGTTAAAATGGTAGAATTTCTATGTTCCATACCATCTCCGCTAGCATTGGCAACATAGCAGGCAAGAAAGGTGTATTTACCATAATCATAATCCGGAAGTGCCCCGAATACATCTTTTTCGGCCAAGACAATTCGTTTTACCTTTTCAAAATAAGTGTCCAAAAGAGCTTCAGTGCTATTGTCGTGCAAAACAAATTCAATGGTGTAATCTTTTCCATTAGAATCAACCGTAAAAGATCTCTTTTTGTAATTGCTTATTTCCGTAGGGCTGTCAAAAAAATATTGAAAATTTGGAGCAGTATACGTAAATCCTTCTTTGTTGGGCAGTTGTGTGGCCACTTTCCAGTGTAGGTCTTCTCGCACATTAAAGGTAACTTCAACCGGATGGCTAAAAAAAGCATCGGCATACATAAACGTAGCCGGTATATTTAAATGCGCATGGATTTCGTCAATTTGGCTGTAGGTCCCATCGCCACGGTTCCCAAAAAGCGTATAATTTACGATGGTTGCCCCTTTCGGGTTTACTAAAACCCACTCGTAAGGATTATGGCGGACAATTTTCAAGGTATCGCCTTTTTCATTTGTGGCAGTCACGCCATAGACATTTTTTGCAAATTCGTGCAGCGCATACCTTCCCGGGGAGCTTCTGCTCATTCTAATATGCAAAGAATCTGATGAAGTTTTTGGGAAAACCACAGAAATTTGCGCTTCGTGGTGCACGGCATTTTTAAACGAAATAGCATATTTTACAGGAGTTTGGGCATTTACCAAAAACGAAATTAAAAAAACCAGGGAAGTGCAAATTGTCTTTTTCAAGGGTACAGGCTTTAAAATGGTTATTAAATAAGTAGATTATGGAGCTCAAGATACCAATTTTAATTTTTGGATGTGTAATTTTACACTTGTAATTTGTAGGGACATGCAACAATTTCCGAAGAAACTATTGAAAAAAATACGGCAAAGACAAGACGAAAATGCACTTCGGAAATTACCTGAAGACTGCTTGAAAGTAGACTTTTCTTCTAATGATTATCTGGGGTTTTCGCGCTCGGCAGAAATTTTTAAACAGACATCTTCCTTACTCGAAGAAAGGAAAATTATGCAAAATGGCGCCACGGGTTCGCGCCTGCTTACCGGAAACCATCAACTTTATACCGAAGTTGAAGCATTGCTGTGCGATTTTCACGATGCTGAAGCTTCACTGGTGTTTAATTCTGGCTACGATGCCAACATTGGCTTTTTTGCCTCCGTTCCGCAACGTGGGGATGTAGTTTTAGTTGATGAATACATCCATGCCAGCATTCGCGATGGTTTACAAATGGGCAATGCCAAATCTTTTAAGTTTAAGCATAACGATTTAAACGATTTAGAGTCAAAATTAAAAAAGCATGCCCAAATAATAGAAGGCGATGTCTATGTGGTAACCGAGTCGGTTTTTTCAATGGATGGTGATTCACCCGATTTGATAAGTCTGACTGTTTTGACAAAAAAATACAACGCACATTTAATTGTAGACGAAGCTCATGCCGTTGGGGTATTTGGAGATTCGGGTGAAGGCTTATTGCAGGAATTACAGCTTCAAAACAAGGTCTTTGCCAGAATTATAACTTTTGGAAAAGCCCTTGGTTGCCATGGAGCGACCATTTTAGGGAGCATTGAGCTTAAGAATTATTTGGTTAATTTTGCACGGAGCTTTATTTATACCACCGGGTTATCTCCACATTCCCTAGCAACGATTTTTGTCGTTTATCAGGAATTAAAAAAGCAGCATACAGATTCATCATTCAAAAAAAATAAACAAAAATTACTGGACAATATAGCATATTTCAAGCATGAAATTGCTAAAACTCATTCCCCGGGATTACAATACATTTCAAGTCATTCGGCAATACAGTGTTGTGTAGTTCCCGGCAATGAAAATGTAAAAAAAACAGCGGTCGGACTGCAACAAAAGGGATTTGATGTTAAGCCCATTTTATCGCCAACAGTAAAAAAAGGAGCAGAGCGTTTGCGCTTTTGCATGCATAGTTTTAATACTTTTGACGAAATTTCTGTAGTTTTAGACCTGTTAATGACCGCAAATTGCAGGTGATTTTGTAAATTAGATTAACACTACTAACAGTACCAACTATGAAGCCTAGATATTTTGTAACGGGAATTTCTACTGAGGTAGGAAAAACGATTACATCTGCAATTATTGCCGAAGCTTTGGAAGCAGATTATTGGAAACCAATCCAGTCGGGAGATCTGGACAATTCAGATACGCATAAAGTAAAAGCATTAATCTCCAATACGCAAACTAAATTTCACCCTAATAGTTATGCGCTAAAAGTGCCTATAAGTCCGCATGCGGCAGCTGTAATAGATAACATTCATATTGACATTGATAAAATAAAGCTGCCCGAGACTGCAAATACATTGGTGATTGAAGGCGCCGGAGGTTTATTGGTCCCCTTGAACGAACAAAATACCATTATGGACATTATAGCGCCAAATTACAAAATAATTGTAGTTTCCAGGCACTATTTGGGAAGCATCAACCATACACTTTTAACCGTAAACCTATTAAAACAGCAAGGTTTTGATGTGGCCATAATTTTTAGCGGAAAAGAACACCCAACGACCGAACAAATTATACAAAAAATGACGAATGTTCCGGTTATCGGTAGAATCGATGAAGAAAAAGAATTTACACAAGAAACCATTCGTAAATACGCCAAAAAATTTGCAAAAAACTTGACAGAATTTTCCGAAGCTATTCTATCGAATAAAGTTTCCTAAATAGTCATCGCCCTCAAAAAGGGATTCTATTGTACCAAAATGACTGATTTTTTGCTTCCATAAAAAGTTAAATGAGTTCATAGTTTTTTTTGCTGAATAGAATACGCATCTTTGTTGTGTATTTTGTTTAAATAATAGTAAATGGCACTTTCAGAAAGAGACAAAAAACACCTTTGGCACCCATTAACACAGCATAAATTACACCCCGATAGTATTGCAATTACCCATGCAAAGGGCGCTGTCTTGTATACCGAGGACAAACAAGAATATATAGACGGGATTGCTTCTTGGTATACCTCGGCATATGGGCATTGCAATGCTTATATTGTGGAACGGGTAAAAAAACAAGTAGAAACGCTCGACCAGGTTGTATTTGCAGGGCTCACACACGAGCCAGCGGTACACTTATCTGAAAAACTTATCGGTATTCTTCCCGATAATCAAAACAAACTATTTTTTTCTGATAACGGTTCTACTTCGGTTGATGTAGCTATTAAAATGTCGCTTCAGTATCATTTTAATCAAGGAGATAAGCGCAATGTGCTAATTGCTTTTGAAGAAGGTTTTCACGGTGATACTTTTGGTGCCATGTCGGTTTCCGGGCTTTCGGTTTACAATGGTCCGTTTGAAGAATTTTTTCTTTCGGTAAAACGCATTCCCGTACCAAATGGGAAGAACAATCACGAAGTGTTGTATAGGTTACAAACTATTATTGCAGAAAATAACGTAGCTGCTTTTATATACGAGCCTTTGGTACAAGGAGCCGCCGCCATGAAGATGCACGATGCATCGGGGCTCGAATTATTGATAAAAGAATGCAAAAAGCAAAACGTATTGACCATTGCCGATGAGGTAATGACAGGTTTTGGCAAAACCGGGAAACACTTTGCTTCGTTGCACTTAAATACATATCCGGATATTATGTGCTTGAGCAAGGCCTTAACCGCTGGAATGGTGCCCATGGCCATTACCAGTTGCACAGAGGCAGTATATCAGGCATTTTATAGCGACGATATTGGTAAAGGGCTGTTTCATGGCCACACATACAGCGCCAATCCTGTCGCTTGCGCCGCCGCCATAGCAGGAATAGAGTTATTGCAATCGGAGGAAATGCAGCAGCATATCCAACGGGTTATCAAATCGCATCAAAAGTTTGACAAGCATATTAAAAGCCACCCTAGAATTGCCCAGACAAGGCAATGTGGAATTATTTATGCAATGGATTTAAACCTGGAAATGGAACGGTACGGAAACCTTCGTGATAAACTATTGAATTTCTTTTTGGATAATAAATTGTTTATGAGGCCTTTAGGGAATACGATATATATTGCAGCACCTTATGTGATAACCGATGAACAATTGCAAAAAATTTATGATAAAATTGAATATTTGATTGAAAAAATACTATAAATTAGCTATAGAGATCAAAACTTATTTGCTTATCATTCAATGATTCATCCGCATACCGAGCTGCGATTTATTTCTGATGAAATAGGTCATGGCGTTGTGGCTACACAATTGATTCCTAAAGGAACAATTACCTGGGTTCAGGACCAACTGGATGTTGTGCTTACCCCTGCCCAAGTTGCCAACATGAGCAACGATTACCAACATATTATAGACTACTTTACCTTTAGGAATAACAAAGGCGAGTATGTATTATGTTGGGACATGGCAAAATTTGTAAATCATAGCTTTAAAAGCAATTGTTTAACCACTCCATACGACTTTGAGATTGCCGTGCGGGACATTTACCCCGGCGAAGAACTTACAGACGATTACGGATATTTAAACATAGCCAGGCCATTTAAGGCAAAAGACGAGGGCACCAAACGAAAAATTGTTTATCCGGACGATCTGTTAAAATACCACGCCGTTTGGGACGAGGTTTTAAAGGAAGCTTTCCGGCATATCAATGCGGTTAACCAGCCTTTGTTTAAGTTTCTAAATGAAAGCATGCTGAAAAAAGTGCGTAAAATAGAAAAGGGAGAAGCCGTTCTGGATTCCATACTTACCTGTTATTACGCCGAAAAATAACAGTATAAGCAACCTTATTTTTAGCTATTGCCACCAAGTTTGTCTGTATACTTGGCGGTGATGCACTTATTTGCATAGACCGACCCTAAACAAAAGCCTACCTTATAATCAAATACTTTTATTAATTCTGACTTTGTTATAATAATTGAGCTCAGGTTAGTAGCTTTGCAAATGCAAAATGTAGATTGAATTATAGATGAAAACTAAAATTGCCATTACGGCACTATCTTCAATATCCGCGCTTGGCAGTACTGCACGGGAAACCTGGGAAAACTATTTAAACAACCACCATTTTTTAACCGAAAAAGATTTTGGCACGCACAAGGCATTGGTGGCGGCACTATCGGGCGGGAGTAAAACCGAAATAGAAGCCATTAGGGCGTCTGATGTTAAATACAAAAGCCTTGACAACTCTGTATTATATGCAATGCAGACGGCCCGTAAAGCCGTTGAACAGGCAGATTGGAAAAAGGGGGACAACTTTGGTATCAATATTGGGTCTTCCCGTGGGGCAACTTCGCTGTTTGAAAAGTATTACCAAGAATATTTAACCGATAAAAAATCGAGCACACTTGCTTCGCCTACCACTACCTTGGGCAATATTTCTTCTTGGCTGGCGCACGATTTGCAATCTCAGGGACCTGAGCTGTCGCATTCCATTACCTGTTCCACCGCGCTGCACGCACTGGTAAATGGTGTGGCGTGGATTAAAAGCGGGATGAGCAACAAGTTTCTGGTTGGCGGGAGCGAGGCTTCGTTAACGCCATTTACCATAGCCCAAATGAAGGCATTGAAAATCTATGCCGAAAATCCGCAGGATGATTACCCCTGTAAGGCATTGGACTTGAACAAAAAACGCAACTCCATGGCACTGGGCGAAGGCGCCGCCGTTGTTTGCATGGAAGCAAACCCAAGCGGGGAGGCATTGGCCTATGTAGAAGGGGTTGGTTACGCTACGGAGGTATTAAAGCATAACATTTCTATCTCCGAGGAGGCCGAATGTTTCCAGAAATCCATGAAAATGGCACTAAGGAACACCGATCCCTCTCTGGTAGATGTTGTTGTCATGCACGCGCCGGGTACCATTAAGGGAGATAGTACCGAAGTAAAGGCGATTGAAAAGATTTTTGGGGAAGACATGCCCGCTCTTACTACCAACAAATGGAAAATAGGACATACGTTTGGAGCGTCGGGAATGCTGAGCCTGGAACTGGCCGTATTGATGATGCAGCACCAAGCGTTTATAAAGGTACCTTATATTGAACACAAAAAAATGCCCGGGCACATAAAAAAAGTGCTTGTAAATGCGGTAGGGTTTGGGGGAAATGCGGTAAGCGTGCTGCTTTCGGTATAAAGTATAGATTGGGCAAATATATGTTTTGTGAGGAGGTTCAGGGTGTAGGGTAAAGGCTTGAATCTCTTTGAGGAATTTATTGATTTGATAATAAATTATGAGCTGATCTTAACGTAACCCGAAATGAATTACTATTTTTGAACCTGTAAACCGAATTGGCTTAGGGATTGAGTGCATGTTTGAGCTTTCCCCGACATTTTCGTTGGGGAAGCGAGTAACGAAAACCCGCCTCCCGACATTTTCTGTCGGGAGGAAGCCCCGAAAAATTAGTTTCTATGAGTGCGATAAGACACAACTGGACCAAGGAAGAAATATTGGAAATATATAACAGGCCGTTAATGGAGCTGCTCTACCAAGCGGCAACGGTACACAGGGAATACCACGACCCGAATACCGTACAGGTGTCTACCTTGCTCTCTATTAAAACCGGGGGCTGCCCGGAAGACTGCGGTTACTGCCCACAGGCCGCCAGGTACCATACCGATATAGAGGGGAACGACTTAATGACGGTACCGCACGTAAAGGCACAGGCACTGCGCGCAAAAGCCGCGGGGAGTTCGCGCGTTTGCATGGGAGCGGCATGGAGAAATGTAAAAGATGGGCCCGAGTTTGACCAAGTGCTGGAAATGGTACGCACCATAAACAAACTGGAGATGGAGGTGTGCTGTACGCTGGGCATGCTTACCGAAAATCAGGCGCAGCGCTTGGCAGAAGCTGGGCTGTATGCGTATAATCATAACCTGGACACATCTGAAGAATACTATAAAGAGGTAATTTCTACGCGTGGTTTTGAAGACCGCCTGCAAACCATAGACAACGTGCGCAAAACCAATGTTACGGTTTGTAGCGGGGGCATTATTGGTATGGGCGAAAGCGTTGAGGACCGCGCAGGCATGCTGGTTGCTTTGTCTACCTTGAGCCCGCAGCCAGAATCGGTGCCCATTAATGCGCTGGTAGCCGTAGAAGGTACCCCAATGGCCAACGAGAAGCCCGTGGAAATATGGGAAATGATACGCATGGTAGCCACCACCCGTATTGTTATGCCACAAACACAGGTGCGCCTCTCGGCAGGACGCACAGAGATGAGCCGCGAAGGGCAGGCCATGTGTTTCTTTGCTGGGGCCAACTCTATTTTTGCCGGGGACAAGCTGCTTACCACGCCAAACCCCGACGTGAGCGAAGATATGCAGATGTTTAAAATGCTGGGGCTTAACCCGCAGAAACCATTTGTTAAAAAAGCACAGCCAGAAACGGTCGAAGCCACGGAATCTAAACTTCAAGAGCTTGGAGAAAACCCTAAATGGACACGCCCCGGCCATAAAATCCAGAAAAACGAACTGGCCAAGGAAGAAGCCCAAAAAACCAAGGCCATATAGCGGGTTTTATAGCTGCTGTACATGCATTTTTTAACTCCGCATAATGCCAATTGTTTGTAATTAAAGCTATTCTATACGCTATAATTGCAAACAATTTGTACTTTTATAAAGTTTATTTCAAGTTATTTTTTATGAACTTAAAGGAAATACCTCGCCTACAAACAATTAGTAAAGAGGACTTTGTTGCCAATTATGTAAAGCCCCAAAAACCTGTTGTAATTGAAAGGTTGACAGAAGATTGGCCGGCATACAAGAAATGGCATTTAAGTTATATAAATCATGTGGCGGGAGACAAAACAGTACCGCTGTACGACGACAGGCCGGTTACGCATGAAGACGGTTTTAACGAGCCGCATGCAAAAATGAAGATGGGCGAGTACATAAAACTACTGGAATCCAAGCCTACCAGCTATAGGATTTTTCTCTATAATTTAATGAAGGAAGTGCCTTCTTTGCAAAACGACTTTAATTGGCCCGATCTTGGCATAAAGCTTGTAAAGCAGTTGCCCATGCTGTTTTTTGGTGGGGAGAATAGCAAGGTATTCATGCATTTTGACATAGATTACTCCAATATCCTCCATTTTCACTTCCACGGGAAGAAGCAGTGCATTATTTTTCCGCCAGACCAGTCCAAATACATGTACAAGGTGCCACATTCGTTGATATCGCGCGAAGATATAGACTTTGATAACCCCGACTACCACAAATGGCCGGCATTGAAACAGGCACAGGGCTATATTGCCAACCTGGAGCACGGCCAAATGCTGTATATGCCAGAGGGTTATTGGCACTATATGAAATATGTTACCCCTGGGTTTTCCATGAGCCTGCGATCGCTGCCCAAAAAGCCCGCTCATTTTATCAAGGCTGCCTATAATCTTGTTGTAATGCGCAGTTACGACAATTTAATGCGCAAATGGAAGGGGCAGGCATGGATAGACCATAAAAACGAGCGCGCCATAGCCAAAACGCACCAAGAGCTCGGGATAAAAACATAGCACATACCTGTTTTTTACTTATGATACGGTACTTTATGCCCCATGTTTTTAGTATCTTGGGCATGAACACTGCTTTAATATCTTTTTGGCATGAATTATTATGCACTATTTTACCAAACGGTTTCCAATTACCTAGAAGAACGTTCCCAGTACCGCAACGAACATTTAAGGCTAGCACAAAATATGTAGGGAACGGACATTTACTCCTTGGGGGCGCTCTTGAGAACCCTGCCGGTGGTGCCTTGCTGGTATTTGTTGGGGAAACAGATGCCATGGCCAAGGCTTTTGCCCAAGAAGACCCTTATGTTGTAAACGGACTTATAAAATCGTGGCAGGTACGGCAGTGGAACGTGGTGGTAGGCAACAAATAAATTCTTTTTCCCTATTTTTACAAAAAAGTTGTTTCATTAAGGTGCTCTATGGGACGGGCTTTAGCCCAAGAGATCGTTTATTTTTTCGTAGACAAGATCGCTTTCCCATCCACGGTATAGCAGGTAATTTGCCAGTTGCTGCTTTTTCTTAAACAGGTTTGTCCCGGTAAGTTGCCCGGCCTTCTTTTCGGCAAGCTCGTTAAAGGTTTTATGGTAATCGGCGTCGGGTATTTCCTTTAAGGCAAGGTGTATGTTAAAGCGGGAGATATTTCTATGCTTAAGTTCGCGTACAATACGGTTTTTCCCCCATTTTTTTATGTTGAATTTCCCCCTGGCATAGCTGCGTGCAAAGCGTTCTTCGTTCAGGAAGCCATGCTCGATAAGGTGTGCTACAACGGTGTCTACGGCAACGGGTATCATGTGCATGGACCGCAGTTTTTTTACCACATCGTCATGGCAACGTTCTTGGTAGGCGCAATAAGCTTCCAGTCTTCGTTTGGCTTCTTCAACCGTATATGTTTTTTTGTTTTGCATCACCTGAATATGTAGAAAAATAATTCTTAAATTAGAGTAGTATTATATGTTTATACAAAAATAACTGCTTTTTATAATTGGACAGTTGTTTGCCTGCCTATTGTTTTTGTGCAATGTTACAATTCCTATGGCATAAAAGGAGGCAGAAACCTATCCTTCTCAAAGGGGTAATTCGCTTCGAAAAGATGGTATACGAGGGGAGACTTTGTACAGCACCTAGTGTATGCTACTTGTAAGTAGACCGGTTTTAATCTTTTCGGGTGATGCCCTAGCATAGGGATAGCAGAACTTATAAAATATATAGGTACAACTATGGGAGGGAGCATGGCAAACGATGAACAGATAAATGCATATATGCGATGCCCTACTAGAATAGACGCTAAAAAGTATAACGTTGACTTGTTTTGGGTATATATAGTTTTAACAAATTAATTATATTTAAGGCTATTTAAAAACCCAACCTATTTTGAAAGCACTTAAAGAACGCTATTTATCCCTCGATGTACTAAGGGGCCTTACCCTTTTTTTAATGATTATCGTTAATACGCCCGGTTCTTGGGCCACTATTTACAAACCCCTGCACCATGCGCACTGGCATGGCTTTACGCTTACAGATTTGGTATTTCCTACCTTCCTTTTTGTGGTTGGTAACGCCATGAGCTTTAGCATGCGCAAGTTTGAGGCGCTAGGCAGTGCGGCTTTTTTAAAGAAAGTCTTTAAAAGAACGTTCCTCATCTTTTTAATAGGCTTTTTGCTGTACTGGTTTCCGTTTGTCAAGGACGGGCATTTAAAACCACTGGCCGAAACCCGTATATTTGGTGTATTGCAGCGTATTGCGCTGTGTTATTGTTTTGCATCGCTTATAATTTATTACTGGAAGGCCAAGGGCGCACTTATATTTAGTATTGTTGCCCTGGTGGGCTACCATATATTGATGTATGCCTTTGGCGATTATACCATGGAAGGCAATGCCGCCATTAAAACAGATCTATGGCTTATCGGTGCCGACCATATGTATAAGGGAGAAGGCTTTCCTTTTGATCCCGAAGGCCTTTTAAGCACCCTGCCATCTATTGTTAATGTAATTGTTGGCTATTTTGCGGGGGCGTTCCTTCAAAAAAACGGGAAGAACTACGAAACTATCGCCAAGCTGATGATGGCTGGCGCCGTATTGACCTTTGCTGCCCTTGGGTGGGATTTGTTGTTCCCCATCAACAAAAAAATATGGACAAGCTCGTATGTGCTCTTGACCGTGGGCATAGATTTAATGGTTATAGCCGTTTTGGTATATGTTATCGAGCTGTTAAACAAGAAAAGCTGGACATATTTCTTCGAGGTTTTGGGTAAAAACCCGTTGTTTATCTATATACTCTCTGGGATATTCGCTACTATTTTGTTCAGTGTCCCAATGGGAGATACATCGGCCTACGGATGGATAGCACACCATGTTTTTATGTCGTGGATGGGCGATTACTTTGGCTCGCTTATGTTTGCCCTCGTGTTTGCAATGGTTTTATGGGGCATAGCGTACTTTATGGATAAAAAGAAGATATATATAAAGGTATAGTTAGAAAAGAAAAGCACCCCGTGCAAAGAATAAGCCAATATATTTGAGGCATTTCTTTGCACGGGTGCTTTAAAAATATATGTGCAGGCATACATTGTTTATGGTAAGCAGTTTTTTGCCTGCTGTTTTAGTGCTATTTGTTTTCCCAATCTATTTTTTTGGAGAAGAACATAATAGTGGCCAGGATGATAAACAGGCCAATGCTACCCACCAACAGTGCATAATCCTCCAGTTGGATAATAACATAGATAAACCCGTATAAACACATCAATGAAGCCCCGACCAGTATGGCAAACTTAAAATTTTTAAGGATTGTCCTGGAGTAAAGGGTAACGAGCCCCAACACAGCTGCCGATGCCAACAAGTATGCCTTTAAAAACGAGCTGTGCTCGGAGATGGAGATTAATAAGGTATAAAACATTACCAATGCAAGGCCTATCATGACATATTGAAACGGATGGATATAGATTTTGCTAACCAGTTGGATCAATAAAAACACCAATAAGGTTAAAGCAATGACCAAGATGCCATATTTTGAGGCGCGTTCGCTTTTGGCATACTCGTTTACCGGAACGATGAGCTTGGCGCCAAAGGCAAACGGTGTGAGGTCGGGTATTTTATCGTAAAAGGATTGTTCGAACTGCCTGTTTATCTGTAAAATTTTCCAAGAAGCCTTAAAACCGTCGCTGGAGATTTCCCTAGAGCCGTCTTCGGGCAGGAACATCCCGTCGAAGCTGGGCGAAGCCCAGTTGGAGGCCATAGAGGCTTGGGTAGTTTTGCCTATGGGTACAAACTTCATGGTTTTGCTTCCGTTTACCTTTAAATTAAACCGGAAAGATGTTTCTTGGGCATGCATAGTTGCAAAATTTGTTATGGGAACGCTTTCAATGGTATTTAAAACGGCATTATTGTATACGGGAGCCATGGAAAGTGTTTGGTTGTTAAGGGTTGTTTTTACGGTGTTCCGTATTCCTTTTAAGTTAGACGTTTGTATAAGTATGGTGGCTTTGTTCCAAAGTATGTTTTCGGGCAAAATACGATCCTTTTCAAACTCGATTTTAGGAAAAACCCCTTTCACATCTACATCAGAAGTATATACAACCGATTTGTAGATGCTTCGGTTGAGCGGTTTTGTATCAACTTGTGCATTGATGTTTAAATCCATCGGAAAGAAATATGCGTAATCTATATGTTCTTCATTTTTTATTTCATAAGAATTTGTTTCGCTGTTAAAAGACTTCACTTCTTTTATTTCCTTATAAGGGACTTTGAGAATGGGCCCCGAAAGGACTACTTCGTCTCCCCATTTGTCGTTAATTTCGTTCACCACGTCTTCCTGTCTGTGTTTTCGTTCCTTGATGAGCTCTTTTACAAAAGCCAGGGGGATTAATAAAACGAGCAATAAAAACCCTACAATGAGCATTCTTGCTGTAATGGATTCGCGGATCCATGTTGATAGTTTACTTCTTGTCTGTTCCATTCTTATGTATATTAAAGTACTTTGTTTTTCAAAGTAATTGATTAAAAAAATATTAATTGATTAATTTTTCCAGTGCTTCAATGTGCTTTTTAAACTCAGCTTTTCCTAGTTGAGTTGCATTGTAGCTGGTATTTGGCTTTCGGTTTACAAATGTTTTGTTTACCGATATGTATCTTGCTTTTTCGAGTGCTTTTAAGTGGCTAGCCAAATTGCCGTCGGTAACACCCAAGAGTTCTTTTAGGCGGTTAAAGTCGGCATCGTCGTTTACGGCCAACACCGACATGATCCCCAACCGTACCCGATGGTCAAAAAGTTTATTTATGTTGTCTATAATTCCCAATATTACCCTTTTTTTTCCTCAGCAAACATAATGCTTCCGTAAATAATATGAAAAAGGCCAAAACCTATTAACCAAAACCAAAAACCATAACCGGGGAACATGGCGCATATGAGTCCGGTTATAATTTCGACATATCCTAAATATTTAATGTTGCCCACAGTATATTTTGAAGCATTTACCAAAGCCAGTCCATAAAAAATAAGCATAAGAGAAGCCGTTAGGCCATAATGTTGGCTATTGAGTTTTATTAAAATGTAAATGCCACCGGTAACGAGGGGGATAAGAAAATTAATAACAAGCCTGTAAGTGGTAATGTCCCATATTTTGGCATTATGTTTTTTAGCTTTTCTGGAAGTGAGCCAAATGGCGGTAACAATGCTTAGCAACATTACGGCAACAGCAACGATAATGAGCCAGCTAAAATTCCAACTATGTATGTATAGTTGTTCCCCGGGCTTTGGAAAAAGGTAAAAGTATGCAAATAAGGCACCAACAATGGCATAGCAGCCGGCAAAAACCCCAGAGATACCGCTTAATGAGATAAAACGGGAAGAACGGTCCATCATATCTTTAATATGATTAATGTCTTTAAGATAATCTTTTTTGCTCATTTTTAAAGTACTTTGAAAAACAAAGTAAAATAAAAAAATTCTAATATCAAAACGAAAAATTTATGTTGATTACTCTTTTTTAGCTTCTTTATAAGAATTGTTCTATTTTTATTAAGAATTATTAATCAATTTAAACTACCGCCAATCCATGCCATTATTAATTGTACTTCTTGGAATTCTTTTACTTTTTATACTTATTGCCAAATTTAAACTCAATGCCTTTATTTCTTTTATTATAGTTTCCCTGTTTGTTGGGATCACGGGCGGAATGGAATTACTTACCGTTATAGATTCCATTCAAAAGGGAATTGGAAATACCTTGGGCTTTCTCGTGCTGATTTTAGGTTTGGGCGCCATGCTGGGTAAATTGGTGGCCGACAGCGGGGCCGCACAACAGATAACAGGAAAACTGGTTGAAAAATTTGGGAGGAAAAACATTCAATGGGCGGTAGTGCTTACCGGGTTTATTGTGGGGATACCTATGTTTTACTCGGTTGGATTTGTTATTTTGATTCCGCTGGTTTTTACAGTTGCCATTTCCACTAGGATGCCATTACTTTATGTAGGCTTACCAATGATTGCATCGTTGTCTGTTACGCATGGATATTTACCTCCACATCCGGCACCAACCGCTATTGCCGACCAATTTAATGCCGATATTGGCAAAACATTATTATATGGAATTGTTATCGCTGTCCCTGCAATTGTAATAGCCGGGCCTTTGTTATCCAGGACAAAATGGATGCAACGGGTTAACGCAACACCTTTAAAAGAATTTTACAACGCTCAAGAATTGGAAGAAGATCAAATGCCCGGAATGGGAATAAGTATTTTTACAGCTTTATTGCCGGTTATTCTTATAGGAATTACAACACTTGGGAGTCATTTTTTACCAAAAGAATCGGTTGCGGTTACCATTGTTAATTTTATCGGGAACCCCGTAATTGCTATGTTAATAGCTGTTTTGGTGGCAATTTATACACTTGGACTTTCCCGGGGAAAGAAAATGCCCGAAGTAATGGATTCTTTATCAACTTCTATTTCGAGTATTACCATGGTTTTGTTAATAATAGCAGGAGCTGGTGCGCTGAAACAAATTTTGGTTGATAGCGGTGTAAGCGATTATATAGCCGATTTGATAAAAGGCTCCAGTTTGTCGCCACTATTATTGGCATGGCTTATTGCAACGGTAATCCGGGTTTGTGTGGGTTCGGCAACAGTTGCTGGGCTAACAACAGCCGGAATTGTATCTTCTTTGGCACAAAGCCAAGGTGTAAACACCGAATTAATGGTGCTGGCAATAGGCTCGGGAAGTTTAATGCTTTCGCATGTCAACGACAGTGGCTTTTGGTTGTTTAAGGAATATTTCAACTTATCGGTTAAAGAAACGCTTTCTACGTGGACAGTCATGGAAACCACAGTTGGTGTAATGGGACTTATCGGAGTTTTGGTGATGAACCTTTTTGTTTAAGTGAAAAATATAAAGTTGATGGTAATATCATTGGTTAAAAAAATCATACTTATGTGCTGTTTGTTTCAGGGAATAATAGTTTTTTCTCAAACTACAAATTCAGTGTCTGGAACTGATAAAATGGAGTGGTTTGGCGATGCCAAGCTAGGGATATTTATTCATTGGGGTTTGTATGCAGTGAATGGAATTGACGAATCGTGGTCGTTTTACAACAGGTATATTTCGCATGAAGATTATATGAAGCAAACCAAAGGTTTTACGGCAAAAAATTATGATCCAAAAGCTTGGGCAGACTTAATTAAAGAGTCGGGAGCAAAATACGCAGTAATAACTTCTAAGCATCATGATGGATTTGCACTTTGGAATAGTAAATATGGAAATTTGAATGCTGTTAAAAATTCAGCGGCAAGAAAAGATGTTTTAACACCTTATGTAGGTGCAATTCGAGATGATGGATTAAAAGTAGGGATCTATTATTCGTTACCCGATTGGTCGTATCTCGATTACACGAACTTTACTCGCGATAGTATTCGGTACAATATAGCTGACGAACCAAGACGTTGGCAACAATTTTTACAATATTACGAAGGACAATTAAAAGAATTATCAGATGCCTATAATCCTGATTTATATTGGTTTGATGGTGATTGGGAACATAGCTCAGAAGAATGGGAAGCACCGAAAGTCAGACAAATGCTATTGGACAGAAACCCTAATACAATTATAAATTCCAGATTGAAAGGTTATGGTGATTATGCCACACCCGAACAAGGAATGCCCATTGTGAAACCAACAGACGATTATTGGGAATTGTGTATGACCATGAATAACTCGTGGGGTTATCAAAAAAATGACAACGATTACAAAAGTTTAGACCAAATTATTGGCATTTTTACTGATGTTATTGGTAATGGTGGAAATCTGTTATTGGATATAGGGCCCAAAGCCGATGGAAGCATTCCGATTGAACAAATTGAAATTTTAAAAGGTTTGGGAAGATGGACAAGTAAACATAAAGAGGCTATTTATGAAACGGTTGCGGGAATCCCTAAAGAACATTTTTATGGAACGTCAACTTTATCAAAAGATAAGAAAATACTATATCTATTTGTGAAAGGAAACCCCGAAGGAGAAGTAGTGGTAAGAGGCTTAAAGAATAATATCAATCGCATTTGGGTGGTTGGAGAAGGCACAAAACTATCACATAAAGTGGTTGGTAAGGTTTATTGGAGTGCGTATCCGGGTATAAAATACATTCAACTTCCCGAACATGTTTTAGACAAAAATATGACTGTTTTAGCGTTATTGCTCGATGGCGAAGTAAATTTATACAGGGAAGACGGGACTGTTATTGAAAGTAATTAGAATAAAATTTAAAAATAGGAACATGATAAAACCTTCAGAAAAAATAAAAGAATTAGGATTGATTTTACCACCGGCTCCAAAACCGGCAGGCGTTTACCGCCCGGTTTTAGTGGTCGATAACTTTTTATACATATCTGGCCAGGGGCCGGTTTTGCCCGATGGAAGTTTAATGAGTGGACGTGTTGGAGATGATATCGATTTGGAAGTAGGTTACAAAGGTGCGCGGCAAGTAGCATTGACCATGCTTTCGACCATTCAAACTCACTTTGGCGATATAGACCGCGTTAAAAGGGTGGTTAAAGTCTTGGGAATGGTAAATTGCACCCCCGATTTTAAAAAGCATCCTTTGGTAATTAATGGTTTTAGTGAACTTATGGCCGAAATTTTTGGCGAAACGCATGGAATAGGCGTTAGAAGTGCCGTAGGAATGATGCTCCCCGATAATATTCCGGCAGAAATAGAAGCAATGTTTGAACTACACAAAGAATAATTGATAATTTAAAATAATCACTTCCGCGAGAAGAGAAATCTTACTTATTACATTTGTATAGTGAAGAGTTAAAGACTGAAGCAATGAAGGAAAAAAATTGGTTTGAGATAGAAAATGCTGATGAAATAGCAACACCGGCGCTTTTGGTGTATCCCGATAGGATTCAACATAACATAAAACGGATGATCGAAATAGCAAGCGATGTTTGCCGGTTACGGCCACATATAAAAACCCACAAAACTGCCGAAATTATACAAATGCAACAGGCATATGGGATTCAAAAATTTAAATGTGCTACCATTGCCGAGGCCGAGCTTTTGGCGCAATGCAAGGCGAAAGACGTTTTATTGGCCATGCAGCCCGTAGGAATTCATATACAACGCTTTTTTAAGTTGATGCGTACATATCCAGAAACACAATTTTCAACTTTGTTGGATGATATGGAAAATGCAAAAAATATAACCGAAGCTGCGATTAAAAAACAAATGAAGGTTTCACTCTGGATGGATATCAATGTTGGGATGAACCGGACCGGGATTGAGCCGGGTGAAGAAGCTCGAAAATTATTTCAATTCCTTGATGTTAATGAAAATGTGGAGGCTAAGGGCTTTCATGTCTACGATGGGCATTTAAGGGACTCTAATTACGATCAACGGAAGAAGGATTGCAATACAGCCTTTGAAACAGTGGTTGCTTTAAAAGAAAGTTTAAAGAAAATGGGAGTTGAGGTTAAAGAAATTATAGCCGGAGGTTCGCCATCGTTTCCTGTTCATGCCATGCGCAATGATGTAGATTTAAGCCCGGGAACTGTATTGCTTTGGGATGCCGGTTATGGCGATTTATTTCCGGAGATGAAAATGTTGCCCGCCACAGTTTTGATCACACGCATTATCAGCAAGCCATCAAAAGGAATAGTAACATCCGATCTGGGGCATAAATCCTTGGCCTCTGAAATGCCTTTTCCACGCGTAGAATTATTAAATGCACCTGATTTGGAACAGCTAAGTCAAAGTGAGGAACATTTGGTTTTCAATACCAAACATCCTGAAAATTATAAAATAGGCGACCTTTTGTATGCAATTCCCAAACATATTTGTCCAACGGTAGCCAAATATCAATATTTACAGGTGGTTGAAAAAGGAAAAGTGGTAAATGAGTGGAAAGTGGTTGCGAGAGACCAAGTAATTTCGGTGTAAAAATTTGTAAATACGAAAGCTGTTACCCTGAGCTTATCGAAGGGTTATTGGAAGTGGGCTTCGACAAGCTCAGCCTGACATCGTTATAATTCGAAATTATTATGGCAGGTATCCAGATAATAATGCTCTCGCTTAAAATATAAAATCCAACATTTAAAAGAATAAAACATGTTTATACTCGATGCGCATTTGGATCTTTCCATGAATGCAATTGATTGGAACCGGGATCTCCGTTGGACGGTAGACGAAATCCGTGAATTTGAAAAAGGCATGACCGATCTGCCCGGCCGTTCACAAAATACAGTTTCTTTAGATGCCATGCGAAAAGGAAATATAGGACTTTGTGTTGCAACGCAAATTGCCCGCTATGTAAAAAAGGATAATCCGTTGCCAGGATGGAATTCGCCCGAACAAGCTTGGGCACATACGCAGGCACAATTGGCATGGTATCAAGAAATGATGAGACAGGGAGAAATGCAGCAAATTTCCAACTCAAACGAACTAGAAAATCATCTTAAATATTGGAATTCTAATGATGATAACCGTAAAAAAGCGATAGGTTTTATTTTAAGTTTAGAAGGCGCCGATTCAATTGTTACGCTCGATCATCTTCATAAAGCTTATGAATATGGCTTGCGCGCAGTGGGTCCAGCGCATTATGGATCGGGGACTTATGCTTTTGGCACTGATTCTATAGGGGGTATTGGAGAAAAAGGAAAAGCTTTGTTAAGAGAAATGGAAAGACTAAACATTATTTTGGATGCTACGCATTTATGCGATCAAAGTTTTTGGGAAGCAATGGATGTTTTTAACGGTGCGGTTTGGGCAAGCCACAACAATTGTAGGGAATTGATAAACCATAACAGGCAATTTAGCGACGAGCAATTAAAAGAACTCATAAACAGAAAAGCAGTTATAGGGGTTGTTATGGATACTTGGATGATGGTGCCTAATTGGGTTCGTGGCAAAACAACACCACAAAGTGCCGATGCATGTTTGCGGCAGATTATCGACAATATAGACCATATATGCCAATTGGCAGGAAATACCAACCATGTAGGGATTGGTTCCGATTTAGATGGCGGTTTCGGTAAGGAGCAGACCCCACACGATATAGATACCATAGCCGATTTGCAAAAAATCCACCAAATGCTATACAATAGGGGCTATTCAAAAAAAGATATTGAAGGTATTATGCATGGAAATTTTTTAAGATTTATTAGGGATGTTTGGAGTTAAAACAAAAAAACCACGCTTCCCAATGGTCATCGGGATGGCGTGGTTTTTTAATAATTTATTTTAAGATTTTTCCGTCTTTATCTTTAAAACGGTACTCTAAATATGTGTAAGCATCTCTTGGTAAAATCTTGACCCATTTTTTGTGTTCTAAAAACCATTTAGAACGAACGGATGGAAATCCTTTTGTTAAATATGCTGCAATAAACGGGTGTGTATTTAATACAATTCCGTTTTTACTGCTCTTGCTTTGAATAATGCGTTCGAGCTCGGTTGTAATCTTATTTATCAAAACTATGGGGGCTTCTATTTCGCCACCGTTTCCGTTAGGGTCTACCTCACGGGTTTTAATGTTTACTTCCGGTCTTACGCGTTGTCTTGTAATTTGTATGAGGCCAAACTTGCTTGGAGGTAGGATTTTATGTTTGGCTCGATCGTCACGCATTTCTTCTCTTAAATGTTCGTATAGTTTTCTTCGGTTGTCTGCATTGGACATATCGATAAAATCTATAACAATGATCCCTCCCATATCTCTTAGCCTTAATTGCCGAGCTACTTCACTAGCGGCAATCAGGTTAACCTCTAAGGCTGTGTCTTCTTGAGACTTGGCTTTGTTGGAACGGTTGCCGCTGTTTACATCGATAACATGTAAAGCTTCGGTATGTTCTATAACCAAATAGGCCCCTTTGCTGGAGGAAACGGTTCGTCCAAAAGAAGTTTTGATTTGCCTTTCAATTCCATATTTTTCAAAAATAGGAATATTAGACTCATACAATTTTACAATAGATTCTTTCTCTGGTGCAATTTCATGCAAGTAATCTTTAATCTGATAATAAAGCGTTTCATCATCTACATAAATCCCGGTAAAATCATCGTTGAAAACATCTCTTAAAATAGATGCCGCACGGTTCATTTCACTGAGGACTTTTGAAGGATAGTTCGCTTTGTAAATTTTTTTGCACAAACCTGTCCATTTTTTTAACAGGTTGTTTAAATCTTTGTCTAGTTCGGCGACTTTTTTGCCTTCTGCCACTGTACGTACAATTACACCATACCCTTTTGGACGGATGCTTTGTACCAACCGCTTTAAACGGTCCTTTTCATCTTTGCTTTCTATTTTTTGTGAAACTGAAACGCGGTCAGAAAAAGGAACCAAGACCAAATAACGCCCGGCTATGGAAAGCTCGGAGCTTATTCTTGGCCCTTTGGTTGAAATTGGTTCTTTTACAATTTGTACTAGAATAGATTGATTGGCCTTTAATACGTTATTAATGGTACCATTCTTATCTATGTCTTTTTCAAATGGGAAGTCTTTTAAAGAAAAATCTTTTAATTTACCTGTGCTTACACGTTTAATGAATTTTAACAAAGAACTGAGTTGCGGCCCCAGGTCATGGTAATGCAAAAATGCATCTTTTTCATACCCGACATTTACAAATGCGGCGTTTAGGCCTGTTACCGGCTTCCTCACCTTGGCAAGCATGATGTCACCAACCGAAAAGTTGCTGCTCTCTTCTTCTTTGTGTAATTCAATAAGTTTTCCATCCTTTAATATGGCAAAATCAACGTCAGAGGAACCAGATCTTACAATTAATTCTTTATTCACTCTGAATGAATTTTTATCTGTACCGCGCTTAAAGTTAAGCGTAACGGAACTGATGGATTAAACAATAAATTTGTCCCGCCGGTTAAGGCGAAATAAATTTTTATTACAGGTTTTTTTGAATAAACCCAGCGAAATTCCTGTTATAGCCTTAAGCTACAACAAAATTTCTTTTTCAATGAACGTTCTGTATGTAAAGTATACAATACTTTATAAAGAAAAAGTAGTTAATCTAACTACTTTTTCTTGTGACGGTTAGCTCTTCTTCTCTTCTTACGCTTGTGCGTAGCTACCTTATGTCTTTTTCTTTTTTTACCACTTGGCATTGACTGTAATGTTTTATATTAATAATTTATTTTACTTCTACGCTTGTCTTAACACCCTCTACAAATACTTTTGCGGGCTTAAAAGCTGGGATATTGTGAGCAGGAATTTTAATGGTTGTGTTTTTAGAAATGTTCCTTCCCGTTTTTTCTGCTCTGGTTTTAATAATGAAGCTACCAAAACCTCTTAGATAAACATTATCACCGCTTTCCAATGAGTTTTTCACCTCTTCCATAAAGGATTCTACAGTTGCCTGAACATCTCCTTTTTCCATGCCAAGTTTCTCTGAAATCTTGGCTACAATGTCTGCTTTAGTCATTTTTATATATTTGTTTACAGTGTTATAAATTTAGGGGATGCAAATATATAAATTATTTACCCAATAAATAAAGTGTAAATAATTAAAATTTAACCAAATAAAGCTATTATTTTTGAATTTAACGGCAAAACATATGGATTTTCAAGGGGTCATCGTGCATTGGTACAAAGAAAATAAAAGGGATTTGCCCTGGAGAAAAACGAAGGATCCGTACCGTATTTGGCTGTCCGAGATTATGTTACAGCAAACCCGGGTAGAACAGGGATTGCCATATTACCAGAAATTTACAGCCGCATATCCAACGGTTTTCGACCTGGCCAAAGCCCAAGAAGAAGAAGTGTTAAAATTATGGCAGGGGTTGGGCTATTATTCCCGTGCACGAAATCTACACACGACTGCCCAAGAAATTGCGTATAATTATAAGGGAACTTTCCCTAATGGTTATGATGCACTAAAAAAACTAAAAGGCGTTGGCGATTATACGGCCAGTGCCATTGCTTCCATATGCTTTAACAGACCCACGCCCGTTGTAGACGGAAATGTTTACAGGGTTTTGGCCCGGTATTTTGGCATAGCTATTCCTATAAATTCTACAGAAGGGATAAAATATTTCAAGGCACTGGCCAAAGAACTTATATTAAAAGATCAACCCGGCGACTATAACCAGGCAATTATGGAGTTTGGCGCCCGCCAATGCAAACCGCAGTCGCCAAACTGTAAGCTTTGTAACCTTCAAAATAGTTGCGTGGCTTTTGCCGAAGGAAAAATGGGGGAATTGCCCGTAAAACTGAAAAAGACAAAAGTTAAAAAAAGATATTTCAATTATTTGATTATTACAGATAATGAAAAAACAATCCTTCAACAAAGAAAAAACAAAGACATCTGGCAAAACCTGTATGAATTTCCTTTAATAGAAACTTCAAAAGAAGTAGAAATAGAACATATAGCCGGGCATGATACCTTTTTAAAACTGATACATGGAAATGCTTATAACATACGGCTGTTCAACGAGGAGCTCAAAGTTCATAAATTATCGCATCAGCATATATATACTCGATTTTGGATTGTAACTTTGCACGGCAAATTAAAATCGGGCACTGTAATAGAAAAAGTTAAAGATTACCCCGTGCCTGTATTGATTGCCAATTTTGTTGAAGATTTTGGTTTTTAGATTTAGTTATTTTTAATACATTTATAATTGCATTGAACGGTTGGCAAGGTTTAAAATAAAACCACAACCTTAAAAGTGCTGAAAATAAAATAGAACAGATAAAAAATTGATAAATGAGTGGAACGTTAAATAAAGTAATGCTAATAGGTCACCTTGGGGACGACGTGAAGATGAATTATTTTGAAGGGGGTAACTGCATTGGGCGTTTTCCGCTGGCTACCAATGAATCGTATACAAACAGACAAACGGGAGAACGTGTTACCAATACCGAATGGCACAATATAGTTGTAAGGAACAAAGCGGCCGAAGTCTGCGAAAAATATTTAAGCAAAGGAGATAAGGTATATGTGGAAGGACGTTTAAAAACACGGCAATGGCAGGGCGATGACGGGAACATGCGCTATACCACCGAGGTACAGGTAACCGACTTTACGTTTTTAACCAATAAGGCAGACTCCCAAGGAGGCACGTCGCAACCGTCTTCGGGCCAAAACCAAGGGCCTGTGAGCAACCAGCAATCTTCCCCTCAATCGCAACAACAGCAATCGCCCGCTTCTTACGAAGATGAGGACGACGATTTACCATTTTAACCAAGTTTAACTAAAATACCATACTTTGGACCCGGAGCCCTCGAGTTTTATTTTAATCTTATTATTTATAGATACAGCTTCAATTATTAAATTGATAGTTTTATTTACATTGTTAGTATGTTCTGCACTTATTTCGGGGGCAGAGGTGGCTTTTTTCTCACTTTCGCAAACAGATGTCAACGAAATAAACGAATCACGCACATCCATAGGGAGCATTATTGTAAAATTGCTGGACCGCCCTAAAAAGTTATTGGCAACCATATTGGTAGCCAATAATTTTATAAACATTGCCATTGTACTGCTTTTTACTTCGCTCGGAAATTTTTTCTTTGGCTCCATAGATGGTTATGTTTTAGGAATTATCCCGATCAGGTTTATCCTTGAAGTAGTTGTGGTAACTTTTTTAATTTTACTTTTTGGAGAAATACTTCCAAAAATATATGCAAGCAGGAACAGGATGAAATTTGCACATTTTATGGCATATCCCTTAAATGTCCTGGATACGGTATTTTATCCACTAAGCATGCCAATGCGTTCCACAACCTTATTCTTACAGGAAAGGCTGGGAAAACAGCGAAGTAATATATCCGTAGACCAGTTATCGCATGCTTTGGAGCTTACCTCGGAAGAAGATACGACCGTTGAGGAACAAAAGATATTACAGGGAATTGTTTCTTTTGGAAATACCGATACACGGCAGGTAATGCAGCCCCGTATTGATGTTTTTGCCCTGAACGAAGAAATGAAGTTTCAGGAAGTGGTGAGCGAAATTGTTAAGAACGGATATTCCAGAATCCCGGTCTTTAAAGAAAATATGGACAATGTAACGGGCGTATTATATGTAAAAGACTTATTGCCCTACCTGGACAGGAAAAATTTTGATTGGCCCACCTTAAAAAGGGATCCGTATTTTGTTCCGGAGAATAAAAAGCTGGACGACCTCTTAAAAGAATTTCAGGAGAAAAAAAACCATTTGGCCATTGTAGTAGACGAATATGGCGGAACATCCGGATTGGTTACCCTTGAAGATATAATTGAAGAAATTGTTGGCGATATAAGCGATGAATTTGATGATGAAGACTTGGTATATTCAAAATTGGACAACAACAACTTTGTGTTTGAAGGAAAAACAGCACTTAAGGATTTTTACCGGGTTATAGAACTGGAAAACGAGATGCCTTTTGAAGAAAATAAAGGAGAATCCGAAACCATTGCAGGCTTTGTTTTGGAGATAGCCGGAAGTTTTCCAAAAAAAGGCGAGAAAATAACTTTTAATAATGTTACGTTTGTAATAGAAGCGTTAGACAAAAAACGTATCAAACAAATTAAAGTTACAGTTAATTGAGCAGAATAGTCCTTGCATTTATAAGCGTTTTTTTATTTTTTTCCTGTGGAAATGACCCCGTTCCAAAGCCAAAAGGACTTTTGCGACTGGAGTATAAGTCCCCGGAATACACTGCCTTGTCTACCCAATGCCCATATGTTTTTTATAAAAACACTGCCGCAGAAGCTTCCATAAAGCCTGATTGCTCCATGAACCTGGATTATTCCCAGATGAATGCCCACATTTTTATTACCTATAAACCAATTAACAACAATATTGATAAACTATTAAGGGATGCCCAAAAATTAACATACGAGCACGTTGCAAAGGCCGATAATATTCAAGAACAGCCTTTTGTAAACCCAGATAATAAAGTATATGGAATGTTTTATTTGGTGGCTGGGAACGCCGCATCTGCTTCGCAGTTTTATGTAACCGACAGCACTTCTCATTTTTTAACGGGTTCATTATATTTTAATGTTAAGCCCAATTACGACTCTGTACTTCCCGCTGCCAAATACTTAGAAGAAGACATACGGAAGATCATGGAGACCATTCGGTGGAAATAAAGATTTTACCTAAAAAAGAATAAAATTACTACTGCACATAAAAGTACAAGATATGTATAAGGTCTAAATCTAGCCAATGGTATAAAAGGCCATAGAAAGTGGCGGTGATAATTAATAGGCTAATGGGGCGAAGATAGCGGACTGTTTTGCCTTGAATAAATTCCCGGATAAATGTTCGGGGCGTGAAAATAATTGTATTAGAGTATACAAAATACCAGTAAAATCAATAGGACATTCTATTTTTAATGCTTGACTAATTAAAATTTCAGGAGTTGAATATGTGCTATAGGCTGCTACTGAAGTGATTAATAAAGGAACTTTTAGTTTTGGAAACGAATCTTCTACCTATAAATAGAAGGAAAAAAGTAAAGACCGTAACAAGAGTGAAACTAAAGGAACAAATGTATCTTCTTCAAGCTTTTCTAATGATAAGGGGGGAATATTTATGCCGATAATCGCAAATCTTTTGGTCACGGTTGGAAGTAAATATGAAAAGTGATGATAAAAGATGGTGTTCTCTTTATTGAAAACACCATCTTGGTATTTTTTTAATTTTCACCTAAAAGGACTTCGGCATTTTTTATGCTTGTGTCGATTTGTTCTTTTAAGCCCTCTACTTCTTTTTCTTCTTCATTTAGCAATTCTTTTTTCTCCGGGGTGAGCTCTTTTCTTTTTAAAATTTCCTCATGGTCGAATTTTGTGCCAAAATCCTGCATCCAGTCCATCATGGACTTATGCGCTGCTTGTAGGTCCTTTTTTGCGGCTTCATATTTCATCCCTGTTTCTGTGGTGTCTGCCTTTTCATTCAGTTCGGCCACAAGTTTGGTTAATGTATTCATCTTGGGCATTAAACTGTCGTGCACGGCCATGACTTTTTCCATTTGCGTTGGTCCTTGGTCTTTTTTGGGCGTTTGCTTACATGCGGTTGCTGATAAAAAAACAATAGATAGTATGAGAATTAAATTTTTCATTATAACTTAAATTTAAATGAGCGTTGTTTTCTTCTTCCGAAGAAACTCAAAAATACAGATTAATATAACACTAATGCCAAACAAGGGCAAGATTATACCCAAAATGCATATAATTAAAACAATGCCCTTTCCCGTTTTATACGAAATGGGGACTTTGGGGGTGCCCCAATTGCCTTTACGCTTTCTCGATATATAAGAAACAATGGCTGATAAGCTCATTAAGAACAACATGCTCCCAGCAAAAACCATAATGAGGAAGTTCCATTTACCAAACTGTCCTTGATGAAACGCCATTACCCACATACGTGCCCGCATTAAAATACCCACATCTTCCCAGTCGTATTTTAAAACTTGCTTGCCGGTATAGGGATTGAAGTGATATTTTTTTTGTTGGTTTAAATCTGAATAATTGGTATTGGAAATACTAAACACTCCCTTTTTTCCTTTGGGAAATTCAATAGTAATTTCCCCTGGAAGGTTTAACAATTTTGCCGATTGGACAATATGGTCTAAAGAAACCATTTTTGTGTTAGAAGGGTTTTCTTCTATATTGAATTGGTTCCATGTGTCGGGATAACCTGTGTTCGTGATTTTTTGCACCCATTTAAAACTAGCTCCAAAAACATCCGTCCATGGTAATCCTCCGGCTAGGATTAAAAGGAACAAAGCCGATAGCCAAAATCCGGTAATGGCATGAAAATCTCTAAAAAAAGTACGTCTGCCCATTTTTGTCCTGGGTATAAAATATCCTTTTAGGCTCCATTTTTTTTCCGGCCACCAAACGTACAGTCCCGTAATAATAAGTACCACCATCCAACAGGCAACAAGCTCTACTATTTTGGTGCCGTATTTGCCCATTAACAGTTCGCCGTGCAGTTTTCTAACTTTGAACATAAATGACTGCTGAGGAAGGATTTGCCCCGAAACCTCTCCTTTGTACGGATTTACAAACAAACTGGTAGCACCGCCAAACATGCCCGATACAAACTCGGTAGCCCGATCTGCCTTTGAAGGAACAATCATGGAATTGGGCTTTTTTATCGCATTTGCTTTGGCAATTTCCCATTGTTGTTGGTAGGTAATAGGAGCATCTTTTGCCACAACTTCTTTTATGGGTTTATAGATGGGCGCTTCGTATTGGGCCTTAAACAAGTATATGACACCGGTTATGGATAAAATAAGTATAAAAGGCAACGATAGTAATCCGGCAATAAAATGCCATTTCCAGAGCCATTTGTTTAGGTTTTTATTTTTTTTCATTGTTTAGAAATTAAATCGGATGCCTGCATGGAATGCCCTTGGGTTTCCTATGGAGTAATTGTTTTCTTTTGTGTATATATTATATGAAACCCTTGTAGCATATAAGGTGTCAAAAATATTAAGTGCCTGTGCCCAAACTTCAAATTGTTTTAACCTGTAGCTTGCTCTTAAATTGAAAACATTATAACCTCCGTAAGTAGCCGTAGAGAACGTTCCGTCGCCATTATCTATTTGCCCTTCAAAGCTGGTATTGTATTTTTCCACCATTTCGTATTCCACCCCAAAATTAAAATTATCGATAAATGTTGGTTGGTAATTTACCTGAGCGTTCCCAAGTAAATTAGGCGCAATGTCTTGGTCGGTGCCCGAATAATCTATGCCCCCTTCATAAAAAGTGACATATCGGTGTTTGGCATAGCTGCCGTTGTAAGCAATGCTCAATTCTGGAACGGGTTTAAATGTAACTCCATACTCTATTCCATAAGACCTTGTTTTCCCGGCGTTGGCATTGTAATATTCATCAGTGTCATTTCTCAATGTTACCAAGGTATTTTTTCCGTCCAGAATGTATAGTGCAGCATCGAGTTTCCATTTTTCAGAAACAAAATAACCCCCGGCTTCATAATTGTTGTAATTGCTGGGTTTGAGATTGAAAACGTCGCCGTTTACACCTACATAACTATTTCTGTATAGGGTAGAGGTTTCGGGCGGCGTAAATCCGTTCGAATAGTTTACATACAGTCCCGACCTATTGCTAAGATTGTAGTTAAAGCCTATTTTTGGCGCCCAGTTTTCGTATTGGTTATTAGAATCTTTCGGGCCTGCTTTTCCATCCAGTAGGTTGTTGTAATGATATTCAAAATGGTCGTAACGGAGCGCGGCCGTAATTTTAAAGTTTTCAAAGGGAGTTATTTCATATTGAAGGTATCCGGCCGTATTTAAAATGTCTGCATCATAGTTTAATATGTAATCTCCGTTGTTTAATCGATATCCTGTATTTATTCCCGTAAGGGGGTCTACATAAACATCAATGGTTTCCGCGTTGTAGGTTTGTGGTGAAAAATCCACTGATGCCCCTGCAATAAGCGATGAATTTAAAAAGTTAAAAGAAGTTTTATGCTGAAGCAGGCCTACGAAACTGTTAAATTTATTGGTGTTGCTTTCACCAGACCCATAACCGGTAAGCTGCCCGTTTTCCCGAAACTGACGAATTCGGTACGACGGAATCTGGTCCATCTCATTATTTCTGAAAACAAAATTGAAAGACGTTTTGTTGTTGGGGTTCCATATTTTATCAACCGTGGTCCTATACCTAAAGGCTTTTGCAACACGCTCGGTAAAGGTTTGGTCGCTTTCGTAATTCCCGGCCTTATAATCTTCTTCGGAGAGTGCCCCGGTCATATCAGACCTGTAATCAATCATATCAAAAACCTGTATCCATGTAATTGAAGGATTAACATGATAAACAGTTTTAAAGGTAACGGCAAATTTTTCGTAATCGCTATGCTGAATGGGGCCATTGTTGCGTTGCACATATTGGGTGCCCAGATAAAAGCCAAATTTGTTATTGGTGTAATTTGAAGCTTCAAAATCGTACTTGGTAAGCCCCAGATCATTCGCTTGAAAGCCGAGGCTCCCGTGAAGTTCTTCGGTGGGGTTTTTTGTAATAAAATTAAAACTGCCGCCAATGGCTTCGCTCCCGTAAATACTGGAAGCAGGGCCTTTTAAAACTTCAACCCTTCCAAAAGTAACATCGTTCATTTCCAAGAGGGCATTGTGGTTAAATACGGCCGTTGGCCGGATGGGCAACCCGTCTTCCAGATACAAAAACAACGATTTTGTAGAGATAGGAGACCGTACCGCCATCATATGCTGCTCGTTGCTCGACGCTTTGGAGGTCGACATGTATACCCCCGGGGCTTGGTTTACCAACTGTTCGATGCCAAAAGGCTTGGTTTGTTCAATGTTTTTGGCGCTTATTACCGAGATTGCACCAGGGACTTCAGAGCGTTTTTGTTCTTCCCTGCTTGCCGAGATTATAATTTCGGAAAGGTTTTCGGTGTTTTCATTAAGCGTTAGTGCATTAAAACGTGGTTCAAGCCGTATCTTTTTTTCGGTAAAGCCTATGTACCGCAAAATAACTTCCGGGTTTTGTAATGAGATGCTAAAATTTCCGGAGGCATCGGTCGAAACGCCTTTGTTTGCATTTGTTGCCGATAAAATTGTTACTCCCACCAAAGGATTCTGTTGCGAGTCGGTTACTTGCCCTTTATATTCAGTTTGGGCATTAAGCGAGTAGCCTGCCCAAAAAAGGAAGGCTGTTATAATTATATGTTTCATTGTTTGTTTTCTTGTCTTATAAAGAATATTGGAGTCCGAATGTTAAGGTTTCCTGGTTTTTAAGTTGAATGCCGTTCATGTTCTGATAAATGGGCAAAGTGGCTTCAAATCCAAAGCGCACATCTTTCAAGCTTCCTTTAAATGCGTAAAGGTTAAAGCCCAACCCGGCTTCGGCATATGTTTTGCCACTGTTGGCGGTGTCTGCGGTGACCACCATCATGGGGTTGAGGTCTGGATTGGCACCGTGAATTTTTTCAACAGCGGCCCATTTTACCCTTCCGGAGAAGCTTAGCCAACTGTTTACGGGAACCGCCATCCAGTTGTTAATGCTATATTCGTTTCCTAAAAGGTAATCGTTGCTGTTTTCCCCTGTTCGGAAAATTCCCATAAGTTGAGATCCAAACGATAGCTTATCCCATTCTTTTAAATAGGTAAGCCCCAGATTGGCATCGAGGGTCCCGCTACCTATTTGCATGGGATAAGGGAGTATTGTTTTGTTTGGTGCCGACATGGGGGTAACATCTTCTTGGTTGATGCTTCCCGTTGGAAACGAAAAACCTACTTGGGCATGTAGCTTTTGTCTGTTTTTATTGAAGAAAGTGTACAATACCGAAATTTTTAAATCGCCAAAACCAGAAGATGCTGTGTTAAACTCGTTGCCCATCCTGTTTTGAAGCTCCATTTCTTGCGATTGGTAATTGGCCATGGCCATGAGTGTTATTTTATTGCTTGGCGCATACATAATGCCCAGCATGTGCATGTTCATGGGCATATTTTTGGGTGTTACCATATATTGGGAAAGGGCATCTTGCATGGATGCTTCGCTACTGCCTTGATGGAGGTCTTTCATGTTCATGTGCATATAGCGATAGGAAAACATCCAATCGCCTTTGCTGTGGGTATGGTCACCCATAACGGAGATTGGCGCATGCCCGTCGGGCCTGTCGGAAGTCCATAAACCGGTTTCTTCTTGTGCTTGAATTATTGTGGTTGCCATACATAAAATGGCAAGAATATGTAGTTTCATGTGTTTATAATTATTTTCTTAATGCTAAATAAATGCTTCGATGGCTTTATTAAACCCTCGTTTTTATATGGCTAAAATGGTTTTTGATGGGTGTTACCTTTTCCTGCGTTAGGGATTGCAGCGGCATCCTTTTTTTAAAATTGTCCTTCGACATGCTCAGGATGACAATTTTAAAAAAAAATATAGTGGAAAGCCCGGTGCCAAAAATTTTTAGCACATAACGGATTGGTATATGTTATCAAGAAAATATGGGAGGATGGAACAACTGGTAATTTGGTTGAAAATTGTACAGATTGTTGTAAAAAGAATGGTCGGCCTTGGGTGAAGCCGGCTCGTTTATTTTTTTTATTGATAAAAAACTTACAAAACCAATGGGATATTCCCTTAAATCGATTGGGGGGAGGTTTTGCTTTTTACTGCTGTTTTGTTCTTCCAGCATTTGCATAAGGTAACATTTCCCGTTACAATGCATTTCGGGTTTGTCCTTATTGATACACAAGTATTCTGCAATGTAGTCTTGGTTTATTACATAGTCGAAAACTGGCAATACCGGTTTGAGCATGGCAAGCATGTATAAAAAGGTAAATAATATGGGATAGATTTTAAGCAAACCGTATCGATATTTGTTATAAACCGATTGCAAAAATATATAAAAAGGAAGGAGTTTTTGACTTAAAAAGCACAATTTTGCAGCTTAAATGTCAATTTTTATGATGAACGACCAAAAAAAATGGATTTACCTTATTGTTTTATCGCTAATTTGGGGGAGTTCATATATTTTGATAAAGAAAGGCTTAGTTGGGTTAACGCCCATACAGCTTGGCTCTGTCAGGATAATTTTTTCTACCGTATTCTTGTTCCTCATTGGGTTTAGATCGGTTTTAAAAATAAAAAGACAAGAATGGAAATGGGTGGCGGTATCGGCTTTGTGCGGTACTTTTGTGCCTGTTTTTTTATTTTCTTTTGCCGAAACGGAGATTGATAGTAGCATTGCCTCCATACTCAATTCTTTGGTGCCGCTTTTTACCATTTTTATTGGTTTTGCAGTGTTTAAGGTAAACTTTAGCAAAAATCAGGTTATAGGTGTTATAATAGGCTTATTGGGTGCCGTGGTTTTAATTTTTCAAGGGGCAAATGTAAATCCGGACCAAAATTACTTTTTTGCGCTCCTGGTGGTCGTTGCTGCCATTTGCTATGCAATTAATGCCAATATTGTTAAGTCTAAACTACAGGAGGTATCCCCCATGGCTATTGCCGTTGGCAACTTTGCCGTTATGGTGGTCCCAGCAATTCTGGTGTTGAGTTTTTCAGGTGTATTTAATGAAAGTACATACGAAAACAAAGAATTTCAAACCTCTTTGGGATACATTGCCGTGTTGGCAGTTTTTGGCACCGGGCTAGCCAAAATTCTTTTTAATAAATTGATACAAATCTCGAACGCAGTTTTTTCTACTTCGGTTACCTATTTAATTCCCGTTGTCGGGATTTTCTGGGGTGTTTTGGATGGAGAGAAGTTTACCGTAATACATTTGCTAGCTTCGGGGATTATCCTTTTGGGCGTTTATATTGTAAATAGAAACAGAAAGAAGAAATAACAAGGGTGAATTTTAGGGGAAATACGGTGCTTGTATTTGATGGAATGAGTGCGTTGGTTTTTAAAATTAGAACAACTTTAACGCAGCGAAATATATTTTTTCGTAACTTAATATCGTTAATTCCAAATACATAGCTCATGAAACCTGATAAATTATATTTAAGATACGGACTTTTTATAGCTGTTGGCCTAATTGCCTATTTTTTAATTTTGAAACTAATAGGGTGGCATCAATACATATGGTTGCGTTTGTTTAACGGGGCCATTGTTGCTTATGGAATATATGCGGTAATACGCTTAAGGAGAATTCTGGAAGGCGATACCTTTGATTATTACAAGGGGTTTAAAACGGGTATTATGGCGGGTTTTCTGGCAACGCTTGTCTTTACGTTTTTCATGGCAATTTACATGTATCATATAGACCCCAACTTTCCGGGAACCATTATGGACAGTTGGATAAAAGACTACAATCAAGGGCCCGGAATATTAATATTTATATTGTTGATCGAGGGTTTTGCATCGACCGTAGTGCTTACTTTGGCATTTATGCAAAAATTTAAACCCAGCTGGAACACAAAAAAAACTATTCAAAAGGCATAAAAACATTTGTTCTTTAATGATTTAGCAGTATATTTGCACCCGCTTAATTTAATTAGGCCAAGTTTATATTAGTTAAATTTATTAATTATTACGCTATGTACGCAATCGTAGAGATAGCAGGGCAGCAGTTTAAAGTTGCGAAAGACCAAAAAGTGTTTGTACATCGTTTAGCTTCAGAAGAAGGAGATAAAGTATCGTTTGACAACGTGCTTTTACTTGATGACGAAGGTACGGTTACTATTGGCGCCCCGGCTATAGACGGAGCTTCTGTTGAAGCAAAAGTCGTTAAGCACCTAAAAGGTGATAAAGTAATTGTTTTCAAAAAGAAAAGACGTAAAGGTTACCGTAAGAAAAACGGGCACAGACAATCTTTAACAGAAATCATTATTGAAAGCATTGTGGCATCTGGAGCTACTAAAAAAGCCGCTCCTAAGAAAAAAGCCGAACCAAAAGCTACTGCTAAGAAAGCTGAGCCAAAAGCCACAGCTAAAAAAGAAGAAGCCAAGCCGGCCAAAAAAGCTGCGCCAAAAGCTAAAAAGGAAGCAGAAGTAAGTGAGAATTTAGTTACACGTGCCGAGCACCGTGCAGAAGACGCTCACATAGAGATCAATGTTGATAAACTTCTTCACAGCATAGGTACTGCAACTAAAGCCGATGCAGACGACCTTAAGCAAATTAATGGTATTGGGCCAGCTTACGAAAAGAAATTGAACGAAGTAGGCGTTTATACGTGGACGCAAATAAGCAAGCTAAAAGCCGCAGACCGCGATGAACTTTCTGCTATTGACGGGATTACCCGTGAAAAAATTGAGTCAGAAGAGTGGGTTAAGCAGGCAAAAGAATTGCTTAAAAACAAATAAACAGAATTATTAATTTTCAAAAGATATAAGCCATGGCACACAAAAAAGGTGTTGGTAGTTCCAAGAACGGTAGAGAATCAGAATCGAAACGCTTAGGTGTTAAGATATTTGGTGGTCAAGCCGCTATTGCCGGAAATATCATCGTAAGACAAAGAGGTACCGCGCATAATCCTGGAGAAAATGTATATATGGGGAAAGACCATACATTACATGCCAAGGTAGACGGTGTTGTTAAGTTTGAAAAGAAAAGAAATAATAAATCGTACGTATCCATAGAGCCTTTTGAAGCTTAAGATTGTACAGTTTTTCTTTTAAAATATTTAAAAGCCCTTCCTCGACCAAGGAAGGGCTTTTTTGTGTTCATTATTTAACAACTTTTTCTTAACACTGTGGTAATCTTTTGGTCTTTTTGGGCGTGTACTTTGTAGAATTTTATAAAAGTAAGCTGCATGAAAAACATCAACTATATAGAAAAGACCTTATTTTTTATTTTATTTATTCCCGCCACACTTTTGAACGCCCAGCATTTAACAACCGATTCCTTGCTTTCCAAGCAAGTGAATTCGAGATATCTTGAATTAAAACATGCATTGGAATCTGCCAGGGCAAGCGAGAATGACAGCTTAATTGCCAACTCCTATTTACAATTTGCCCATTTTTATAAAAAAACAGGCGCGATCAACGAAGCCTTGGCCAATTATCAACAAGCCGAAAAATATAAGCCACACATTAAAGATACTGCCTTGGTTGATTTATACCTTCAAATGGGAAAAATCCATTTCTCAGTAAAGCATTACCAAACGGCCAGCAAACAGTTTTTAAAGGCACTGCAACTTTCCAAAACCATTGAGTATATAAAAGGAAGGGCGATGGCAAATGGTTACGTGGGAAGTTGTTTTGAAAAACTGTCCAATTACAAAGATGCACTTAAATATCAAAAAACAAGTTTGGAATTGTTTGAACAGATAGAAGATAGTTTAGGGCTTGCATTGGTGAATGAAAACATTGGGAGTATTTATGAGGATAAAGAACAGTATAAGGTGGCCTATCAGTATTTTAAAAGAGCATTGGATTATATGGAGCGGCAAGATGGCCAATTTGACCGGAAGCTAAATATCATTAACAACATGGGGGATGTCAATAGAAAAAAAGAAAATTACAAAGAGGCATTAATGTATACCCTAAAGGCAAAAAACCTAGCGGAAAAAAGCCATAATTACCATCAACTGGAGAGTGCTTATAAAGACCTGTCCAAAACCTATGGGCTGCTCAACGATTTTGAACAGGCATATATAAACTTGGGTATTTCAGATTCTATTAACGAAACTATTATACGCTTGCAGAACGTACAACAAATAAACGCGCTTCAGGCTTTGTACGATGCCAATAGCAAAGAGGCCAAAATAGATTTATTGACAAAGGAAAACGAGGTAAACAAGGCTCAGGAACGGTTAATGCTAATTTTTATCATTGCTTTGCTGGGATTAATATTTGGTGTGTATGTGTATTTAAAAAAGCGTAAACAGCACGAGCTGAACATAGAAAAGTACAAACAACAGGCCTTGGAGGCTAATTTGGAAAAAAAGAAGCTTATAGAGGAAAACTTGCAGCGGGAAATAGAATTAAAAACATCTTCATTGTCCAAATATAGCCTTAATCTTGCGCAGAAAAATAGGACATTATCGCAAGTGGCACATACGCTTACCAATATAAAAGGAAGGAAGAAAATAGATGTTGATGCTAAACTAAACGAAATTGTATTGGTTATAAACGAAGATCTTTCAGAAAAACAGGAATGGAACCAGTTTATGGATTATTTTGAGCAGATACATCCTAGTTTCTTTAAAAACCTAAGGTACCGTACCGAAGAAGAGCTATCCATAACCGAACTACGGCTGTGCATGCTTTTACGGCTCGGGCTTTCGTCAAAAGAGATTGCTTCAATATTACGGGTAACACCAGATAGTATACGAGTGGCCAGATACCGCCTTAGAAAAAAACTATCCATTAACCAAGGGGACAAATTAACAAGGTTTTTACAGCAGCTATAAACCAATCCTATGTTTCTTAAACCCATTATTAACTCAATGTTAATTAAATATAAATGTTGCCTTTCCATAGCATTGTCATACGCGGTTTCATTACATTTTGTTCTCATCAATTTTATACGCTTAAGTACCGTAAAATATAGCTTTGTTAAAAACAACAAACCTAATTTTATGAACGCAACTAAACTCATATTGGCAATACTATTTGTTGCCTTTTTTACAAACATGGCCACTGCCCAAAATGGGCAAATACAAGGAACAATTGCCGATGAAAACGGTATTTATGTACCCGGGGCCACGGTTTTGTTAGAAGATTTGGACGAAGGTGTGGTGTCGGGTATTGATGGAAAATTCACCTTTTTGTCAATTCCGGAAGGAACCCACGAATTATTGATTAAGTACCTTGGTTTTGCCGATACTAAACAAACCCTGACCGTACAAGCTGGCAAAACAACTTCAATTTCAATAACGCTTGCTTTAAAGAGCTTGGAACTGGAAAGCGTAGAAGTTTCGGCATATACATTGAGTGGGCAGGCACGGGCATTGAACACTCAAAAAAACAATACAAATATTACAAATGTTGTATCTACCGACCAAATAGGCAAATTTCCCGATGCCAATATTGGAGATGCCGTAAAGCGCATTCCAGGGATTACGATGCAGGTAGATCAGGGGGAGGCCCGCAATATTATAGTTAGGGGGTTATCGCCACAGTTAAATTCGGTTACCTTAAACGGAAGCCGCATCCCGTCGGCCGAAGGCGATAACAGGAACGTGCAAATGGACTTAATCCCTTCAGATATGATCCAGAGCATTGAAGTAAGCAAGGCCGTTACGCCCGATATGGACGGGGATGCACTTGGTGGATCGGTAAATTTGGTAACAAGAACGGCTCCTCAAGGCTTTAGGGTTTCGGCAACTGCCGGATCGGGAATTAATTTTATCAACAATAAACGTATCTGGACAGGATCTTTTTTGGTTGGCGACAGGACCAACGACGGTAAATTTGGCTGGATGTTGTCTGCCTCTGTAAACGATAACGATTTTGGTTCGGACGATGTGGAGGCAGAATGGAGCAATGAATTTGAATACAATACCGGAAACCAAGATAGCGAAGGGGAAGATATTATAGAAGAAATGGAAGTAAACCCATACAATAGTGTTTATGAAATGCGGACATATCTGGTGCAGCGTATCCGTAGGAGTTTTTCTGCCAATTTTGATTATAAATTGGATGCAGATAACAGCATATACTTAAAAACCATGTACAACTGGAGAGACGACCGCGAAAACAGGTTGGCATACAGCAATGAAATTTTAGATGGTGAAGATATTGTGGCAGGAGATTTTACCATTGATGCAAATAATAACTTGATTAGTTTTCCAGTTGAAGCCAAGCGCGAAACCAAAGGAGGGATTTCCAGCGGAAGGAACGATAATGCCCGTTTGGAAGATCAGCGTATGCAAAATTATAGCATTGGCGGGGATCATTTATTCGGAAGCATGAAATTCGACTGGATGGCTTCTTACGCCAATGCTTCCGAAGATCGTGAGCATGAAAGGTACATAACGTATGCAACCGATTTTGGCATCAATAGAAACCTCGACACGAAAAAACCGTTATTCACCCCTCAAAATATAGATGACAACGACTTGAATAATTACGAGTTTGACGAGCTTACCGAAGAAAATCAATATACAGAAGAAGAAGATATAAATGCTTTTTTAAATTTCGAGTTGCCATTAAATTTTTTTAACGACAATGGGCTGCTCAAGTTTGGTGCCCGTACCCGGTTGAAAACAAAAAACCGCGACAATAACTTTTTTGAATATACTCCTTTATCCTCTCAATTCGATACCATGGACTTGGTGCAGACCAAAGATTATACAGATCCAAATTATCTGGCCGGAAGTCAGTATCAGGCAGGATATTATGTAACTCCAGAATTTTTGGGGAGTCTAGATTTAGAAGATCAAAATCAATTCGAGCAGGAATCTGTGCCCGATGAATTTTTAAGGGCCAATTTTAATGTAGACGAAGATGTTTATGCAGGTTATGTAATGACTACACAAAACATTACCGATAAGTTAAGCGTGCTTGCGGGTGTGCGTATCGAGAATACGCAAATTACGGCTACTGGAAACAGTATTATAGACGAAGAAGACCTTATTGGTGAGATAACCAAAGAAAGCTCTTATACCAATGTATTGCCCGGCCTGCATTTTAAATATAATTTTTCGGACCAAACGCTGTTGCGCCTGGCATGGACAAATACTTTGGCAAGGCCCAATTATGTAGATCTTGTTCCCTATATAGACGTGGTTACCGAAGATGAGGAGATTTATTTGGGGAATGCCAACTTGGACCCCACGACCTCGATGAATTTCGATATAATGGCAGAGCACTATTTTAAATCGGTCGGGATTATTTCAGGAGGGCTTTTTTATAAAGATATCGAGAAATTTGTTTATACATCTGTATTCAATGTGCCAGACGATACGTATGGCGACGCTACCAATGGATACGAAGTTTACCAGCCGCAAAACGGAGATAACGCCTCGGTATTTGGAGCGGAGTTTTCTTTTCAACGTCAATTGGATTTTCTTCCCGGATTTGCCAGAAACTTTAATGTTTACCTAAATTATACGTATTTAAAATCGGATGCCAAGGGGATAAAAAACGAAGACGGAGACGAGCGGGACGATTTGGACTTGCCCAATACAGCGCCCAATATATTTAATGGCTCGATTGGGTACAACGACAAAAAATTCAGTATCCGTTTATCTGCAAATTATTCTGATGCTTATATTGACGAAATTGGCGGAAATGCTTTTGAAGACCGTTATTACGACGAGCAATTTTTTCTGGATTTTAATATCAGTTATGCAATTACAAACAATTTGAGGGTTTTTGCCGACCTTAACAACATTACCAATCAACCGTTGCGTTATTATCAAGGAGAAAAAAAAAGGACCATGCAAATGGAATATTATGAAAAGCGCTTGACTTTTGGTTTGAAGTACGATCTTTTTAAAAAGTAAATCATAAAATATAAATTGAAGGAGCAATTCCAAAAGATTTTAATTCCACCAAAATGGAATTGCTTCTTTCCATAAAAAAATAATTCAGAATGAAAAAACTACTTTACCTATATGTTATTTTAGGAGCAGCAATAGGATGCAAAAAGAACGACCTGCCTATTATAACCCCCGATGTAATTACCGAAAAGGTAAAACACGATACCGATGATCCGGCAATCTGGGTAAATAAAAAGGATCCTTCAAAAAGCATTGTCTTTGGTACCGACAAAGATACCGATGGAGCTATTTATGCTTTCGACCTGGAGGGAAAAATTATTGAAAACAAAACAATACGGGACCTTAAACGTCCAAACAATGTGGACATACGCTACGGTTTTAAGCTTAACGACTCGGTAACAACAGATATTTTGGCTTTTACCGAAAGGGAAAAGCAACAAATACGCCTGTTTTCGGTTCCCGACATGAAACCATTGGACAATGGTGGTTTCGATGTTTTTGAAGATGCAACCGCACAAGATCAAAATTTACCCATGGGGATTAGCTTGTACCATTCCCCAGAAGGGAAAATGTATGCCATTGTTGGAAGAAAATCCGGGCCGTTGGACGGGTATCTGTATCAATATGAGTTATTGGCGGACAGTACAGGTGTAAAAACCAAACTGGTAAGGGAATTTGGAGCTTTTAGCGGGAAAAAAGAAATCGAGGCTATTGCTGTGGATGATGAGGAAGGAATAGTATATTATTCGGACGAAGGAAAATGTATTAGAAAGTATTATGCAGACCCATCCAAGGGAAATAAAGAACTGGCTTGTTTTGGCGGGGAGTTTTTTGTTGATGATATTGAAGGTATTGCTGTAGCAAATAACGTACATAGCACCGATTATATTATAGTTTCCAATCAGCAAAAAAATTCTTTCAATATATTTAATAAAAGCACTTTGGAGTTTGTAAAGGAATTGAATTTAACTACAAAAGAAACTGATGGCTGCGAGGTGGTTACAGAACCATTAAATAGCGTTTTTAGAAATGGATTATTTGTAGCTATGAATACTGAAAAGAACTTTTTCTTCTTTGATATAGGTAAATTACTATAAAAAAAACAGGATTTTTTGTAATTTAATTAATATCTTAGGCATACTAATTAATCAAATATTTATATCATGAAAAAAGTTGTCATTTCAGGGGCATTAGCTATGTCCATACTATGCTCAAGCTGTTTAGGTTCTTTTAGTGCTTTTAATGGTTTAAAAGACTGGAATCAGGGGATTTCGGGAAACAAGTTTGTGAACAACCTTGTTTTTTGGGCATTGTGGATCGTACCGGTTTATGAAATATTCATGTTGGGAGATTTAATCATTTTCAACGTCATTGAGTTTTGGACGGGCTCCAACCCAATTGCAATGAAAGAAGGTGAAAAAGAGACCCAGGTTGTCGAAAAAGATGGAAACACTTATAAAATGACGGCAACTAAAAACAGAATGCAAATAGCCATTATAGCAGGTCCTAGAAAAGGGGAGAAAGTAGACTTGGTATACAAGCCGGACCAAAAATCGTGGAGTGCAATTAAGCCAAACGGCGAGGTTATCGAACTGGCTTCTTTTAAAGATGGTTTCTATGTGGTAAACCTTCCTAACGGAGAAAAAGTACAAATAGACCCAACAATGCCAAGAGATGAAGCGGTTGCTTACTTAAAAGAAAAGATAGCTTGCGATTATAGCGATGCTATGCTTGCTTTATCAGAAGAATAAATATTCATACCATATAATTTTAAAGAGAGGTAAAAGTAATGTTACCTCTTTTTTTTATTCTGTAATGGGTGTGTCAATACAGTGCTCCGGAATTCCATAGCCATCTACCAACGTGTTTACATGGGGCCTTAATTCCGTGCACAGGCGTTCCACACGTTTTCTTATGGCTTTGGACTTATTGCCGCTTATATACCCCCGTTCCAAATACCAACTTGCGTTTTCTTGAATCTCGCTTAAAGCAAACAGGGCCCCGATTTTCTTGAACAAAAATCGGTTTTTTTCATCTTCTATCGTATCGGCAAAATTGTTGAACCCTAAATAACACAATTCTTCTGCATAAGCACCTCCAAGTGCAACCAGATGCGTTTGTACTTTTAGGAAAGCCTGATAAGACGGCATGCCCTTTTTAATGTATTTCTGTATTCTGGAAGCCGCAGAAAAAGTGAGTCTCCGCCTTCTGTATTCCAATGCCTCTTTATGAAATTCGGGGTCGAATAGATGCTCTTTGTCAGTTTTATTAGTAAATATGGGGTTGAAGGTAGTCAATCGATCGGATAATTGCGCTCCAACATATTTTAAAACATCCATGAAACTGTCACTGTTAAATTCGGTCTTAAAATCGGTTAAAAGCCCCTTGGCCGCCAATTGTATCAGTACAGTGTTGTCTCCTTCAAAAGTGGTAAAAATATCGACATCGCCTTTTATGTTGGCGATTTTGTTTTCAAGCAAATATCCTTTTCCGCCACAAGCTTCCCTGCATTCCTGAATGGTTTGATTGGAAAACCATGTTATCCCGGCCTTAAGTGCTGCGGCCTGGGTCTCTATTTCCCTTCGTTCGTTTTCATTTGATACAGAATAATCTTCTATCAGTTTGGCCAAGGCAAAATGGTATACATATGTTTTTGCAATTGGTTTAATAAGCCTTAGCTGATGCGTTGGGTAATCCATGATTAAATCTTCCTGAAGCTTTTCGCTGCTGTTAAATTGCCTTCTTCTCAATGCATATTTAACGGCAATGGCCAATGCTTTTTTAGCGCCGCTCAGGGCGCCCTTGGCTACACAGATTCTTCCGCCTACCAAAGTGCCGAGCATGGTAAAAAAGCGTTTGTTGGGATTTTCAATAGGAGAAGTGTATACGCCATTTTCATTAATGTCTCCAAACTTGTTCAATAAATTTTCCCTTGGCACGGCAACGTTGCTAAACCATATTTTCCCATTGTCAACGCCATTCAAGCCAAGTTTATACCCATTGTCTTCAATACGTACTCCCGGCATTAAGGCTCCTTTTTTATCCCGGACAGGAACTAAAATAGCATGCACGCCATGATTGGTGCCATCTACAATAAGTTGTGCAAAAACGGTTGCCATGGTAGCGTGTAGTGCATTGCCAATATATTCTTTGTTATCGTCTTTTCCGGGGGTGTCTATTACAATACTGTCGGTTTCCTTAACATAAGTTGCGGTGGTTTTTACTCCGCGTACATTCGAGCCATGACGGGTCTCGGTCATGGCGAAACAGCCCAAAAGTGTAGCATTTCCGGCTTTTGTTAAATAGCTGTCGTGATGCTTTTTTGTTCCGAGGTTATAGATGCTCCCGCCAAAGAGCCCAAATTGTACACCAAATTTTATGGTAAGGCTCCCGTCAACATACATTAAATTTTCAAAAACACTGGCATAGGCCGGCATGTTGCCAATCCCGCCATATTCTGGACCATAGGCCATGGCACCATATCCTTCTTTTGCCAAGTTTTCGACCTGTGCGAGCACCTTGGTCCTAAAAATGTCTTTGTCCCTTATAATATTCCAATGAAAAGTGTCGCTGCTTATTTTCTTTCTAAACCGGTCCACCTCTTTAGCATAAGTCCCTTTGAACAAGATGTCAATTTCTTTAGCTGAATAAAAAGAAGACGAACTTACGGCCTCTATCTTTACGTTGAATAAATGGTGGTAATGGTTTGGCTGGATGCCCAAGTTAATTTCAATAAACTTTAGGCTTTCATCCACATTTTTAACACTTTGGCTGTTTAAAGCCATCCGCATGCTAAAATAGGTGAGCGGGTATGGATCGCTTTCCACAAGTTTTACTTCGGCTTCATCAATCATTTTCTTCCAGGTTACCATAATTTCATCCGAAGGGTTATTGGCATCGATCCAGCTTGTTAGCGAACGTTTTTCGTCTTGTGATAGTGTATCTTTGTCCAGCCCTTTTTTAAAAATGGATACCTCGGAAGGAGAAACAAGGTCATCCGACCAAATAACATATAAAAAAGGAATGTATTTTAAAACGTTTGTAGTGTATTCTGTAGTTTTCATTTAATGAAGGATTTAATGCCATTTTTAGGAGAAACAAATTACAAATTTTAAAAGAGAAAGGATGGATTTTAACCAATTTATAACTTGCAGGTGCATTCGTCGTTGATAGTTGCTTTTATTTTATCTTTGTAATCTATGAATGAATATTTAGACCCAACAGGCGAACATTTCTCACCTGAAGAAGTAGATATCGAAAAAGCGTTGAGGCCTTTGAGCTTTAATGATTTTGCAGGCCAGGAGCAGGTGCTGGAAAACTTAATTGTATTTGTCCAAGCGGCCAATTTAAGGTCGGAGGCCCTAGACCATACCTTGTTTCATGGTCCGCCGGGCCTGGGAAAGACCACTTTGGCGAATATCCTGGCCAACGAACTGGGTGTTGGCATAAAAGTAACCTCTGGCCCGGTACTGGACAAACCGGGCGACTTGGCGGGACTGCTTACCAATTTAGAAGAACGCGACGTACTTTTTATTGATGAAATTCATAGATTGAGCCCCATTGTAGAAGAATATTTGTATTCGGCCATGGAAGATTATAAAATAGATATCATGATTGAGAGTGGCCCTAATGCACGTACCGTACAGATTAACCTTAACCCGTTTACATTAATTGGGGCCACCACGCGTTCAGGTTTGTTAACAGCCCCTATGCGGGCACGGTTTGGCATTAGTAGCCGTTTGCAATATTATACAACCGAACTGTTAGCGGATATTGTTCAGCGGAGCGCACAAATTTTAAAGGTCCCCATCTCTATGGAAGCCGCTATTGAAATTGCCGGTCGTAGCCGCGGTACACCACGTATTGCTAATGCGCTATTGCGCAGGATTCGTGATTTTGCACAGATCAAGGGAAATGGAAACATCGATATGGAAATATCCCGATTTGGGTTGAAGGCGCTGAATGTAGATGCTTTTGGCTTGGATGAAATGGACAATAAAATTCTCACGACCATTATCGATAAATTTAAGGGTGGCCCTGTGGGGATTACCACGTTGGCAACAGCGGTGTCGGAAAGTGCAGAAACCATAGAAGAAGTATACGAGCCCTTTTTGATTCAGCAAGGTTTTATTATGCGGACCCCGCGAGGTAGGGAAGTAACCGAACTGGCTTATAAACACTTGGGAAGAAACAAAGGAGGGGTTCAAGGAGGTTTGTTTTAATGGCGAGAAAAGAAACATACACACAACTTATAAAAACCGAAGCTAAACACCTCGGTTTTTTGTCATGTGGAATCTCTAAAGCCGATTTTCTGGAAGAAGAAGCACCGAGACTTGAAGAATGGCTCCATAATAACATGCACGGGGAAATGCATTATATGGAAAACCATTTTGACAAAAGATTGGACCCGAGAAAACTGGTTGAAGGCTCAAAATCGGTTATTTCATTATTACTGAATTATTTCCCGGCAGAAACACAAAAAGACTCCAATGCCCCTAAAATTTCAAAATACGCCTACGGAACCGATTATCATTTTGTAATTAAAGACAAGTTGAAGCGGCTGCTACAATTTATGCAAGAAGAAATAGGAGAAGTTGGAGGAAGGGCTTTTGTAGATTCGGCACCGGTACTCGATAAGGCCTGGGCTGCCAAAAGCGGTCTGGGATGGATTGGGAAAAACAGTAATTTGCTATCCAAACAAGTAGGTTCTTTTTTCTTTATTGCCGAGTTGATTGTTGATATAGAATTGGAGTACGACATGCCCGTAACCGATCATTGCGGGAGCTGTACCGCATGTATTGACGCCTGCCCCACCGAAGCAATTACAGAACCCTATGTGGTAAATGGCAGTAAGTGCATTTCGTATTTTACCATTGAACTAAAAGATCAAATACCAAATGAGTTCTCCGGAAAGCTCGATAATTGGATGTTTGGCTGCGACGTTTGCCAAGACGTATGCCCATGGAACCGATTTTCCAAACCGCATAATGAACCGCTTTTTAGCCCACATCCGGAGTTGCTTTCCATGACCAAAAAGGACTGGGAAGAAATCACACAAGAAGTTTTTAGCGGAATATTTAAAAAATCGGCAGTCAAGCGCACTAAATTTTCTGGTTTAAAGCGAAATCTTGAGTTCTTGAAAGCCGGCAAGCCGCTAAATTCAAACTAAAACTTTTAATCGTTTCTTATTAGGGGTAATGTAAATATGTTTCAATTGCTTGTGCTGGGCTCCATGCCATATAAAAAAACAAAAAACATTTCACCTTCCAGATATCCTATTAGAGCAAGATTCTTATACCTTTGTAGTTTATTTATAAAGTTTCATTGAATGATTTTTTGAGACCTAATTTTATATATGAATGTTTGAAAGTTCCAATAGAAAAAACAAAAATATGAGTAAGGAAAGCCGAAGAAGGGAAGCCTTAGTATATCATGCAAAACCACAGCCCGGAAAGATAAAGATTGTTCCAACCAAACGCTATTCCACCCAACGCGATTTGGCATTGGCATATTCGCCCGGTGTGGCAGAACCTTGCCTGGAAATAGCAAAAGATACAGATAATGTATATAAATACACCACGAAGGGTAACTTGGTGGCGGTAATTACCAATGGAACAGCTGTTTTAGGGCTTGGTGATATAGGTCCAGAAGCCTCCAAGCCAGTAATGGAAGGAAAGGGTCTATTGTTTAAGATTTTTGCCGATATCGATGGAATAGATATTGAACTCGATACCAAGGACGTAGATAAATTTATTGAAACGGTAAAAACCATAGCACCAACTTTTGGAGGAATCAACTTAGAAGATATTAAAGCCCCAGAAGCTTTTGAAATTGAGCGCAGATTGAAAGAAGAACTGGACATTCCGGTGATGCACGACGATCAACATGGAACCGCCATCATTTCTGCTGCGGCCCTTTTAAATGCACTGGAACTGACCAAAAAGAAAATTGAAAAAGTAAAAATTGTTATCAGCGGTGCCGGTGCCGCGGCAGTTTCATGTACACGTTTATATAAAGCATTTGGTGCAAAAGCCGAAAATATTGTAATGCTCGACAGTAAAGGTGTAATTCGCAAAGATCGCGAAAATCTTTCAAAAGAGAAATTGGAATTTGCTTCCGATAGGAAAATAGATACACTGGAAGAAGCTATGAAAAATGCCGATGTGTTCATTGGCTTGTCAATAGCAAATATTGTATCGCCAAAAATGCTCGAATCCATGGCCAAAAACCCAATAGTTTTTGCGATGGCAAATCCAGATCCGGAAATAGATTACGAGCTGGCCATGAAAACCCGCAAGGACATTATTATGGCCACGGGAAGGTCCGATCATCCCAACCAGGTAAATAATGTGTTAGGTTTTCCGTTTATTTTTAGGGGCGCTCTGGATGTGCGCGCCACAAAAATAAACGAAGCCATGAAAATGGCTGCTGTAAAAGCCTTGGCAGAATTGGCCAAAGAAGCCGTTCCCGAACAAGTGAACATTGCTTATGGCGAAACCAAATTAAACTTTGGAAGGGAATATATTATACCAAAACCGTTCGACCCTAGATTAATTGCGGCCGTACCCCCGGCAGTAGCAAAAGCAGCCATAGAAAGTGGTGTGGCAAAAGCACCCATTGAAGATTGGGGGAAATATGAAGAAGAGTTATTACAACGTTTAGGAAACGATAATAAATTAGTACGATTACTGCACAGCCGGGCAAAAACCAACCCTAAAAAAGTGGTATTTGCAGAGGCAGACCATTTAGACATCCTCAAAGCGGCTCAAATAGTTCTGGAAGAAGGCATTGCAGAGCCGATACTTTTAGGCCATAGGGAAACCATAATCGAGTTGATGAACGAAATCGATTTTGAAGCCGATGTTACCATTATCGATACCAAAAATGACGATTGCAATGAGAGGAAAAATCAATACGCCGAAAAATACTGGCAAGCCAGAAAACGGCACGGTGTAACATTATATGATGCCCAGAAAAAAATGAGGGAACGCAACTATTTTGCGGCCATGATGGTTAACGAAGGCGATGCAGATTGCCTGATTTCGGGATATTCAAGGGCTTACCCAACTGTAGTTAGGCCTATGTTGGAACTTATAGGTAAGGCAAGTGGTGTAACAAAAGTAGCGGCCATGAACCTCATGATAACCGAACGCGGCCCCATGTTTTTGTCTGATACGTCCATTAATATAGACCCAACGGCCAAAGAACTTGCCAAAATTGCGCAGATGACTGCTACTGCTGCAAAAATGTTTGGTATCGAGCCAGTTATTGCAATGCTTTCATACGCAAATTTTGGATCTTCAAAAGACGAAAAGGCTACTAAGGTAGGAGATGCCGTAGCATATCTGCACCGTCATTATCCCGATATTATTGTGGATGGGGAACTGCAATCTGATTTTGCACTGAACAAAGAAATGCTTCAAAGTAAGTTTCCTTTTTCAAAATTGGCAGGAAAGAAGGTAAACACACTTATTTTCCCAAATCTGGATTCGGCCAACATCACCTATAAACTAATGAAGGAGCTTAATCAGGCCGATTCTATTGGCCCTATTCTATTGGGAATGAAAAAACCTGTCCATATTCTACAATTAGGGGCAGGAGTAGAAGAAATTGTAAACATGGCTGCGGTGGCAGTGGTAGATGCCCAAGAGAAAGAAAAAAAACAAAAAGCAATTTAGTAATTTTTTTTCTATATAAGATGGTTGATTAATGCTTCAAGTGTAAATAAATTTATTACATTTGAAGCATTAACGTTTTATTAAGAATGATTACACAAATTAGCGGAAGGCTTATTGAGAAAAACCCGACAGATGTGGTTGTCGAGTGCAATGGTGTTGGTTATGAGGTACATATCTCATTATATACCTATTCTAAAATAAGTTCTGATGAGAATATTAAACTGTATACACACCTTCTTATTAGAGAAGATTCTCATACGTTATTTGGTTTTTTTGATAAGGGAGAGCGAGAAATTTTTAGATTATTAATCTCTGTTTCCGGTATCGGGGCAAGCACTGCCAGAACAATGTTGAGTTCTTTGGAGCCACTTCAGGTAAGGGACGCCATAGCCTCTAATGATGTAGCTACTATTCAATCCATAAAAGGAATCGGGGCAAAAACAGCACAAAGAGTTATAATCGACTTGAAGGATAAAATCGTTAAAATATATAATATTGATGAAATTTTAACATCTGTTAACAATACTTATAAAGGTGAAGCGTTATCAGCATTAGAGGTTTTAGGTTTTTCCAGAAAACAAGCCGAAAAGGTGGTGGATAAAATTGTAAAAACCGACCCTAACCTAAGTGTTGAAGATATAATAAAAAATGCCCTTAAAAATTTGTAATTGGCTTGAAAACTACTACATGTCCTAAATTAATGAACAAGAGGCTTAAGGCTATTTTACTTTTATGTAGCTTGCTTATTAGCATAACCGCTTTTTCTCAAGAAGAATCAGAGCGACAGCAAGATTCTACTCAAAGTGGTGTTGCCCTAGGGAAAATAAAGCTTCAAGACCCGGAAAGTATTTCCTCAAAATATACCTACGATCCGGTAACCGATAAATATATTTTTACAGAAACCATTGGCGATTACGATATTTCGTACCCAGTAATTTTAACCCCGGAAGAATATGAGAAACTTGTTCTAAAAGAGCAAATGAAAGATTATTTCAAAGAAAAAATAGATGCAGTTTCCGGGAAAGAAGGTACAGAGGAGGCGCAAAAAAATTTGCTCCCCAGTTTTTATGTAAATTCAAATTTCTTCGAAAGTATTTTTGGCGGGAACACTATTGAGGTCATCCCTCAAGGTTCGGTAGCGATGGATTTGGGAGTGCGGTTTCAAAAAAATGACAACCCTGCATTATCCCCCAGAAACCGAAGCAACATCTCTTTTGATTTTGACCAAAGGATAAGCTTGAGCTTATTGGGTAAAGTGGGTACTCGGCTTTCCATTAATGCCAATTACGATACCGAAGCCACTTTCGATTTTCAAAACCTGATAAAACTGGAATATACTCCTAATGAAGACGACATTATCCAAAAAATTGAAGTAGGTAACGTTAGCATGCCATTAAACAGTACGCTAATCAATGGGGCTCAAAGTTTATTTGGGGTGAAAACCGAATTAAAATTTGGAAAGACAACCGTTACAGGTGTCTTTTCAGAGCAGCGATCGCAAAGCAGGAGCGTAACCGCACAAGGAGACGGAACAGTAAACGAATTTGAAATACTGGCACTTGATTACGACGAGGACAGGCACTTCTTTTTGTCTCAATTTTTTAGGGACCAATACGATCAGGCACTTGAAAGTTATCCGTTTATCCGTAGCCAAGTACAAATAACCCGAATAGAAGTATGGGTCACCAATAGGGCGCAACGCACCGATAATGTAAGGAATGTGGTTGCTTTGCAGGATTTGGGCGAGCCAACCCCAGAAAACACAAGAATTAATCAAAATGCCCCTCCAGGATTTTTTGGTACCGTAAACAACTTGCCCCGTAACGGTGCCAATGCATACGACCCTTTTAACATTGGTGGAGCCGGTTCTGCATTGACGCAATCAATAAGGGATATCGCAACGGTGCAGCAAGGATTTAACGTTCCCGGGTACAACCCTAGTCAGGGGTTTGATTACTCCATACTTGAGAATGCCAGAAAACTGGAATCGGGCAGGGAATACCAACTGGATACACAATTGGGGTATATTTCATTAAACCAGCGGCTTAGCAACGACGAGGTGCTGGCAGTGGCTTTTCAGTATACGTACCAAGGACAGGTTTATCAAGTGGGGGAATTTGCCAATGATGGGGTAAACGCCACAGAATTTGAAGAAAACAATGGTGTGGTGACACAGGTAAATCCGCAGGCATTGGTATTAAAAATGCTAAAAAGTAATATTACCAATGTTTCCGATCCTGTTTGGGACTTGATGATGAAAAATATATATTCTACAGGAGCCTTTCAACTTTCGCAAGAAGATTTTAGGCTTAACATCTTATATACAGACCCTTCGCCAATAAATTACATAACCCCGGTAGATGAAGCCACTTGGCCACAAGGTTTGGAAGAAAGAATATTATTGGACGTGTTTAATTTTGATCGGTTAAACGTATACAACGATCCGCAAAGTGGCGGCGATGGTTTTTTTGATTTTTTGCCGGGAATTACCGTAGACACACAAAATGGATTGATTAAGTTCACAAAAGTAGAGCCTTTCGGAGAATATTTATATGATGTGCTTGGAGACGACTCCAATTACGATGCCCCTAATTACACGCCAAATAACGATAACCAAGCTAAATATGTATACCGAAATATGTATAAACTTACCAAGGCTGCTTCTTTGGAAAATGCCGAGAAAAACAAGTTTGTACTTAAGGGACGATACAAGGCACAAAGCTCTGGCGGAATTCCATTGGGTGCATTTAATGTGCCAAGAGGGTCGGTACGGGTAACAGCTGGTGGTAGGGTGCTCCAAGAAGGAATAGATTATACGGTAAATTATCAAGCGGGAACGGTTCAAATTCTGGACGAAAGCCTTCGGGCATCCAATACACCCATTGAAGTCTCAGTAGAAAACAATGCCGTTTTTGGTCAGCAAACAAGAAGGTTCTCCGGTGTACACGTGGAGCATCAGTTTAACGAGAACTTTATGTTAGGGGGTACTTTTTTAAACATGAGCGAGCGACCGCTAACGCAAAAAGCCAATTTTGGAGTAGAGCCCGTTAACAATACTATTTTGGGAATAAACGGAAATTACTCCAAAGAAATCCCGTTTTTTACAAGATTGGTCAATAAATTGCCTAGTATCGATACCGATGTAGCATCAAACCTTTCCATAAGAGGGGATTTTGCATATTTAATTCCGGGTTCTCCAAAAAGTTCCGATTTCGATGGGGAAACCACTTCTTACCTAGACGATTTCGAAGGAGCTCAGGCGTTTATAGATATCCGGTCTTCATTGGCATGGACACTGGCGAGTGCGCCAATTGGTTATGGAGGAGAAATAGAAAACGATAATGTGGCATCAAGGGGAAAACGTGCTAAAATGGCCTGGTATACCATAGATCCTATTTTTTATAGCAACCAAAGACCAGGTGGCGTTACCGAAGACGATATATCAACAAACCAGACACGTCGTATTTTTATAGATGAAATTTTTCCACAACAAGATGTAGCACAAGGCCAAACCCTTGTTCAGCCTACTTTGGACATTGCTTATTACCCGGAAGAAAAAGGGCCGTATAACGATAATGGAAGTTTTGAAAGTTTGGCAGACCAAGACCGGTGGGGCGGTATTATGCGCTCGGTAAGCAGTACCAATTTTGAACAGTCTAATGTGGAATTTATCCAGTTTTGGATGCTCGACCCTTATTATCAAGATGGGCCATTGCCCGGGCAAGGCGGAGATTTGGTTTTCAATTTGGGAAATATAAATGAAGACATCCTCAAAGATGGTAGAAAACAATACGAAAATGGATTGCCTTTAGATAGTAATCCGGCTTTAGTGAACACGACCGAATTTGGTAAGGTGCCTTCAACACAATCGCTTGTATATGCTTTTGATGCCAATACTTCCAACAGAAATACACAAGATGCCGGTTTTGATGGATTACTCGATGCCGAAGAAGCTTCGTTTTATAACAACCCGGGGCCCGATCCTGCTTTGGATAATTATCAGTTTTACCTAGAGGCCACCGGAAGTATTTTAAATAGATATTACAATTATAACAATCCGCAAGGGAACTCTCCCGTACAGGTAGGAAACACAAACAGGGGCTCCACTACATTGCCCGATGTGGAAGATATAGACAGAGACCTAACCATGAATACCGTGGACAGCTATTTTCAATACCGTATTCCTATTCACCCCAACATACAGCGTACAGATACATATGTTACCGATATCCGTGAAGTTGATGTGGAAACGCCCAATAATGATAGCTATCGGGTTCGATGGATACAATTTAAAGTGCCAATTGATGAATATGAAGAAGCCATAGGCGGTATTACGGATATTCGATCCGTTAGCTTTATGAGAATGTTCCTAACTGGATTTAGCAACCCGGTAGTACTTCGTTTTGGTACCCTAGACCTTGTAAGAGGAGACTGGAGAAATTATTCAAGCAGCTTGCAGCCCGAAGACGATCCAGACCCGAATGACGATGGGACATTTGTGGATGTAAATACAGTGAACATTCAGGAAAACGAACAACGTGAGCCAATACCGTACAGATTACCTCCCGGTGTAGTTCGAGAACAACTAAACAATAATAATACCATCATCAGGCAAAACGAACAATCGCTGTCTTTTGCAGTGTGCGATTTGGAGACGGAAGATTCTAGGGGCGTTTTTAAAAACATTAATATTGATGTAAGGCAGTACAAACGTATTAAAATGTTTGTTCATGCCGAACAATACGAAACCACTCCGGTTAGTGATGGGGACTTGGTTGCCTTTTTAAGGTTGGGGACAGATTTTACCGAGAATTATTATCAGGTGGAGGTACCTTTGCAAATAACCCCGCCCGGAACAACCGATCCAGAAACCATTTGGCCGGATATAAACAACATCGACCTGCCCCTGTCCTTGCTTTCAAAAATAAAGGCGCAGGGAATAAACGATGGTACATTGCAGGATGTAACTTATTACGACGGAGACGGAAATGTAATTGATGAATTTGCGCCAAGGGAACTTGGGCAAATGCGTGTGGCAGTAAAAGGGAACCCGAGCCTTGGTAATATCCGTGCGGCAATGGTCGGGGTAAAAAACCCGAGCACCGTTGTGGGGGACAATGTCTGTGGAGAGGTTTGGTTTAACGAACTGCGCTTGGCAGAACTCGACAATAACGGTGGATGGGCCGCTGTTGCCGCAATGGATTTAAATTTAGCCGATTTTGCCAACATTTCCGCTACCGGAAACATGAGCACCTCCGGTTTTGGAAATATAGACCAGACTCCCAACGAACGCAGCCGGGAAGATGTAAGGGGATATGCACTTAATACCAATGTTAATCTAGGGCAGTTATTGCCAAAACAATGGGGGATTCAATTGCCCATGAATTATAGCGTTTCAGAAGAATTGATTACCCCTGAATTCGATCCGCTTTATCAGGATATAAAACTGGAAGATAGGCTTGATGCCGCAGAAACTCCGGAGCAGGAAGACCGCATAAGAAATCAATCGGAAGATTATACCAAAAGGAAAAGCATCAACTTTATTGGAGTAAGAAAAAACAGGGGTGCCGAACAAAAGCCCAAAGTATACGACATTGAAAACTTTACCTTGAATTTTGCATACAATCAGGTTGAACACCGGGATTTTGAGGTAGAAAACTTTAAAGACCAGAATGTCAGGACAGGTTTTCTGTACAATCATAATTTTCAGCCTGTGGAAGTGATTCCGTTAAAAAATGCAGATTCCGTTCTTAAAAGTAAATATTGGAATTGGTTAAAAGAATTCAATTTTAACCTATTGCCCACAAGCGTTTCCATAAATTCAAATTACACAAGAACGTTCAACCGTCAATCGTTCAGGCAGGTATTCGAAGCGGGCGACACGTCAGATTTTCTTAGCTTACCCGAGGTACAGCAACGAAACTATATGTTCGACTGGCAATATGCCGTAAATTACAACCTGACAAAATCACTTCAATTTAACTTTACAGCTTCCAACAACAGCATCATAAAAAATTATTTTGATGTTGACGAAAATGGCGATGAAGTGGTGAATCCCGATCTGGCCCTGTGGAACGATTTCTGGAACGTGGGAGACCCGAACAGGCATGCACAACAATTGCAGATAAATTACGACATTCCTTTTGACAAAATTCCATTCCTCAGCTTTTTAAGCGGAACCTATGCCTATACGGGAGATTTCGATTGGCAGCGGGGCAGCGACGTGCTTAATGACATAGCCGGAGAAAATTTAAATACCATTCAAAATGCAAATACCCATAACCTTAATGGGGCATTGACCATGGATAAACTATATAGCTATATTGGGTTGACCAGAAAAAGCGGCAATGGTGGGGAGCAGTCCTCAAGAGGGGCATTGCCTATAGCCGACCCCGATGGCAAGCCACAAGAGGAGGATAAGAAAGATAAGAAATACGGGGCTTACAACACATTTATCGATTTGGCAACCATGGTGAAACGTATTAATGTGAGTTACTCCAGCAACAGCGGAAAGGTATTGCCGGGATATACAGAATCTATTGGTTTCCTTGGAACATTGCGCCCATCTTGGGGGTTTGTTTTTGGTAGCCAGGCAGATGTTCGTTTTGCTGCGGCACAAAAAGGGTGGTTAACAACCTTTCCAGAGTTCAACCAGCAATATATGTCAAGAGAGGCCACGCAGTTAAATGTTTCGGCAAGTCTACAACCGTTTAAGGACTTGACAATCGATTTGGTGGCCGATCGGCAATATTCCGAATCGTATGCAGAGAATTATAAAATTGAAGATATAAATGCAGATGGAGTTTTGGATTATAATGCGCTTATTCAAAATCAGTACGGCGATTTTTCTATCTCCACCATTATGATAGGAACTGCTTTTGATGCAGCCAAAGAAGCATCATCAGAAACATTCGACAAGTTTAGTGAAAACAGGATAATCGTGGCGCAGCGTTTGGCAGGCGAAGCAGAAAACCCCAATGCGGCGGAATATCCCGAAGGTTACGGGCCAACCAATCAGGCTGTATTGTTGCCTGCTTTTTATGCAGCTTACACAGGGCAGAGTGCCAGCTCGGTTTCCTTGAAAGCTTTTAGAGATACTCCTTTACCCAACTGGACGGCCAAATATACAGGTTTAATGAGGTTGCAGTGGTTTAAGGATAATTTCAGGCGTTTTTCATTAGGCCACGGGTACCGTTCAAGCTATAGCATAAACAGTTTTAGGTCGAATCTAGATTATGGCCAAGGAAGCCAATTCGATCAGGCGGGGAATTATAAAAACGAAATTTTATATACCAACGTAACCCTGGTGGAACAGTTCAACCCACTATTACGAGTAGATTTTGAAATGAACAACTCGGTGAGCATTTTAGCAGAAATGAGAAAAGACAGGGCCCTGTCTTTGAGTTTCGATAACAACCTACTTACCGAAATGTCGGGCAAAGAATATGTGGTTGGATTGGGGTACAGAATTCCCGATCTCCGGTTTGTTACCAATATTGGCGGAAGACGAACCGTATTGAAAGGAGATTTAAATTTAAAGGCAGACCTGTCGCTCAGGGATAACATAACCGTTATACGGAACCTCGATATAAACACCAACCAGGTCACTGCCGGGCAGAACATTTGGGCATTGAAGTTTACGGCAGATTATGCCTTGACCAAGAATTTAACAACCCTGTTCTTTTACGACCATACGTTTTCAGAGTTCAAGGTTTCTACGGCATTTCCACAAACCACTATCCGTACAGGATTTACCCTGCGATATAATTTTGGAAATTAACACCTTTTCTGTTTGAAATCAATCCTATAAAGAATTACATTTGTCCAGCTAATAAATTAATCTTTTATATCTTATGAATATTCCTTCAGAATTAAAATACACAAAAGACCACGAATGGGTTAAGATCGAAGGGGATGTAGCAACTGTAGGCGTTACGGACTTTGCGCAAAGCGAATTGGGAGATATTGTTTACGTAGAAGTGGAAACCGTTGACGAGACCCTTGAAAGAGAAGAGGTTTTCGGTACCGTAGAAGCAGTAAAAACCGTTTCAGACCTGTTTTTGCCCCTTTCTGGCGAAATAACCGAGTTCAATGAATCTCTTGAAGACGAACCTGAAAAAGTAAATACCGATCCTTACGGTGAAGGATGGATGATAAAAATTAAAATTTCCGATACATCAGAAATAGACGATTTGTTAAGCGATGCCGATTATAAAGAACTTGTTGGCACTTCATAAAAACACATATCTTTTTTTGGCCGTAAGCTGGCTATGCCTCATTACTTTGGCAAGTTTGGTTTCTGTTAAGATTGTACAGGAAGTAGAACATGGAATGGAAGTCCCGGATAAATTGGTGCACGGGGTTTTTTACTTTGTGAACACCCTGCTTTTTTTCCTCTATTTTAATAAAAGCCAAATTAAAAATGCCATCGTTAAAGTTTCGCTGTTTTCTTTTGTATATGGTATAATTATTGAGGTATTACAATATGTGCTTCCATATGAAAGATCTTTCGATTTGAAAGATATTATAGCAAATTCAATGGGAATTTTAATAGCTATCTTTTTGATAAAGTACGCTTTAATCACCAGATTGCGTTAAAAAGGGAAATTAAATTGGAAATTATCTAAATAAATAATTAAATTAGCAAACAAATAAATAGATTATGGAACCTAAAAAGAATCCAAAAGCCGATTTAACTCGTAATAGCGGTTTATACTTCGCTATAGGGTTGGCTTTGATTTCATTTCTAACTTGGCGAGCTATCGAGTGGAAAAAGTACGATAAAGTTGAGGCTTTTAATTATACACTGGATGTAGATGATCAGTTAGAGGAAGAAGTGCCTTTAACCGAACAAATTAAAACCCCACCACCTCCACCACCACCAGCTGCGCCAGAAGTTATTGAAGTGGTTGAAGATGAAGAAGAAGTTGAAGAGACTGTAATTGAGTCAACCGAAACATCACAAGAAGAAGAAATCGTTGAGGTTGAAGAAATTGAAGAAGTAGAAGAACCGGTAGATGTAGATGTGCCATTTACGGTAATTGAAGATAAACCAATGTTCGAAGAGTGTAAAGGGGTGCCAAAAGCTCAGCAGTTTGCCTGTTTTAAGGAAAACCTTGATAAGCACGTAAGAAAAACATTTAAATACCCCGAAATGGCTCAAGAAATGGGTATTCAAGGAAGGGTATATGTAAATTTCCGTATCAATAAAGATGGTACCATTACCATTCTTAACACAAGGGCTCCGGACAAATCTTTGGATGAAGAGGCAAGGCGTATTATTAATAAATTGCCTAAACTTATTCCTGGTAAACAACGTGGAAGGCCTACACCGGTAACTTTTGCATATCCAATTGTGTTTAAATTGAATTAATAAGAAAACTCCTTATTATATACAAAGCCTGGGCATTTGCCCGGGCTTTTTTTGTTTGGTACGCTTGTTGAGAATGTTTAAGAGAACATTAACATTTAAATCAATGAGTTATGAAAAACTTTAAACCATTTAAGCAAAAGAGTGCTTCCGCACCAAATCAGTCAAGAACAACGAAAAAAGATTTTTCTATTAAAGGAGGAGTCTTTAGGTTTCAAATCGGCCTCGTAATCGGGCTGGCCGTATGTTATGCTTTAATCGAATCGGCCTTTGCGGTACCAAACATCCCCGTAAATAACCCCAAGACAGTCCTGGAAGATGATAAAGTGTATGTAATGCCCGATTTCGAGATAGAAGAGGTCAAGAACAAAAAGATAAACAATGAACCTGTTGCAAAGTCACAAGTTACCGATGAAGTAAAAGTGGTTGATAACGATACCAAAGTAGAGGCAAAAAAAGAATTTATAAATAAAACCGATGCCGTAGAAGTTGATGTAGACGATATCGTGGTTCCTACAATAGAAGAAGACCCGGGGCCAATTTCAATTGTATCTGTAGAGTTTGTGCCAGTATACCCGGGATGCGAATCTTTGGCTTCTAATGATGAAAAAAGAGAATGCATGAGCGAAAAAATAAATAGAATTGTTCAAAAAAACTTTAATACTTCAATTGCTTCCGATTATGGTTTAAGCGGAAGACTTCGTATTGACGTACAGTTTAAAATAGATAAACAAGGCAACGTATCCGATGTAAAGGTAAGGGCGCCCCATCCATCATTAGAGCATGAAGCAGAAAGAGTGACCAAACTGATACCGCAAATGAAACCCGGAAAGCAAGGAAATAAAGAAGTAGAGGTGGTGTTTTTAAAACCGATAATTTTTAAAGTAGAGTAATTCCTTAAATCATTGCATAAAAAGCTTTTGTGAGTTATCTTTGCACCCGATTTAGAAAGGATAGATGAAAACCGTATTGGATACAACTACAAAAACAAAACCGCTTTCCCTGATATTTGATGATTTTAAACAAATTACCAAAGCGGGACTTGCGTTTAGCGTTGTTTTTTCCTCTATTGCCGGCTATTTATTGGGTGCAGATAATTTTAGCCTAAAAATATTGTTGCTACTGGTCTTTGGCGGTTACTTTATGGTCGGGGCTTCCAATGCATTCAATCAATTAATAGAAAAAGATTTGGATGCACTTATGAAGCGTACCCAAAACAGGCCTATCCCATCAGGAAGAATGTCGGTAAATACAGCTTTTTCCATAGCGGTGGTTTTTACCATTTTAGGTGTAATAACATTGTATATAGTCAACCCTAAAACGGCCATGTTTGGCGCCATTTCCATATTTTTATACACCTGTGTCTATACGCCGTTAAAGACCAAAACCCCCTTGGCGGTTTTTGTAGGGGCATTTCCGGGCGCCATCCCTTTTATGTTGGGCTGGGTAGCGGCAACAAATGATTTTGGAATAGAACCCGGGACTTTGTTCATGATACAGTTTTTTTGGCAGTTCCCCCATTTTTGGGCAATTGGCTGGATGCTGGATGAAGATTACAACAGAGCAGGTTTTAAAATGTTGCCAACCGGAAAAAAAGATAAGGCCACGGCACTGCAAATAATAATGTATACTATCTGGATGATATTGGCTTCCGTGTTTCCGGTAACGGGGCTTACGGGAAAATTGGATCTTTCTATTTTTGCGGCAGTCATCATTTTTGTCATGGGTATAGGGATGTTGTATTTTGCATTCAAATTATATCATAAAAGAGACAATAAAACAGCAAGGGCACTAATGTTGGCAAGCGTAAGCTATATTTCGCTCATGCAAATTGTATATGTACTAGATAAATTTATAAGTTGATGGATTTAACCCAAGGAAGTAACGAACTGAAGAACGCCAGAGCAAAAAAAATGATGCTTTGGTTCGGGATGATAAGTATAGCAATGATGTTCGCGGGCCTAACAAGTGCGTATGTTGTAAGTAAATCAAGGCCTGATTGGGTTTCTGAAATAGAAATACCCGTTGCCTTTGTTATAAGTACCGTTGCTATTGTAATAAGTAGCATAACCTTTTACCTTTCAAAAAAAGCCATTGAAAAAAGCGATAGAAAAGCGGCAACCTTGTTATTGTTAACCACCTTTGTGTTAGGGTTGTTGTTTGTTTTTTTTCAATTTCAAGGTTTTTCACAAATAGTAGATGCCGGTTATTATTTCACCGGAAGCGAAAGTACCATTACCACATCTTTCCTGTATGCCATTGTCTTTTCGCATTTAGTGCACGTATTTGCTGGTTTATTGGTGCTTGTGGTAGTAATTTATAATCATTTTAAAGAAAAGTATAAACCGGGGCAAACCCTTGGTTTAGAACTTGGTGCGATGTTTTGGCACTTTTTAGACTTTTTGTGGGTATATTTGATTTTATTTTTCTATTTCTTTAGATAAATAAAAAACGTAAATTTGACAAATTTTAAAATAAGAATACTTTAACATTTATGGAAGCTACTGTTACTACAGGTTCTGAAGAAAAAGTTTGGAGTGGGGGAAACGAACCACTTGGCGCAAGTTATGGTAAAATGATGATGTGGTTTTTTATCGTATCCGATGCGTTGACTTTTTCTGGTTTTTTAGCCGCTTACGGTTTTTCAAGATACAAGTTTATAGAAACTTGGCCAATTGCCGATGAAGTGTTTACACACTTTCCGTTTTTACACGGTGTTGACGCCCCAATGTATTATGTGGCGTTTATGACATTTATCTTAATATTTTCATCTGTTACCATGGTATTGGCAGTAGATGCAGGTCACCATTTAAAGAAAAACAAGGTTATTTGGTACATGTTTGCAACCATTATAGGTGGTTTAATATTCGTAGGCTCTCAGGCTTGGGAATGGAAAAACTTTATCAAAGGCGAGTATGGTGCAGTAGAGTTAAGATCGGGCAGGATACTTCAGTTTCTAGATGCAACCACGGGAGAACGCGTGGCTTTGGCAGATTTTGCAAAACCATTGCATGGCGAAAGGGTTACCCAGCATTCCAACGAAGGAGTATGGTATGAGTCTGAAACCACATTGTCTTCTTTTTCGGTTGAAGAAGTAGTAGCCGGTTTTGAAGCAAATAAAAATATTGTTGCCAGAACTGAACAATCTGACGAGCATGGCAAAAAAATAATACTTTCGAGAGAGCAAACCGCAGAACGCCTTTCTCAAGCAACATTGGTTGTAGAAGGTGCAAATTTAGTCCATAACGAATATGGAAATCGCTTATTTGCAGACTTCTTCTTCTTTATTACAGGGTTTCACGGATTCCATGTATTCTCTGGGGTAATTATCAATATCATTATCTTTATCAATGTTATTTTAGGAACATACGAAAGAAGAAAAAGTTACGAAATGGTAGAAAAAGTAGGTCTGTACTGGCACTTTGTAGACCTTGTATGGGTATTTGTATTTACCTTCTTTTACCTTGTATAAATTATTTAGTTAAAAAAAATGGCACACGCACACGAATCAAATACAAAAAGAATCTGGACAGTTTTTGGAATTATGTCCGTTATTACAATTGTAGAAGTTATTTTAGGTATTGTACGTCCCGAATTTTTAGAAGGCCATGTGCTGGGGATGAAAATGCTCAACTGGATTTTCATCATCCTAACCTTGGTAAAAGCATATTACATTGCATGGGCCTTTATGCACCTTGAAGGAGAAAAGGGAAGTTTTAGGTGGTCTATTGTATTGCCACTTTTAATCTTAATTCCGTATCTGGCATTTATCTTGCTCGTGGAAGGAAATTATATCCACGATGTATACCATGACGGCTTTGTAAGTTGGGATTTTTAATACTTTAACAATACAAATAAGGCGGTTTTAAACCGTCTTTTTTATTTTTGCACCAGTTTTAAACATACTACTGCCAGATGAAGAAATATATTGTTCTTGGAGTGCTTTTTATACTTCCTATAGTTGTTTACCTTTTTTTTGCTTCGGGCGTGAATAATTTTGGGAAATTGCCAGTTCTTCAACAAAAAGTAGAAAATATAGGGTATCTAAAAGACTCTGAAGGAGAGGCGGTCGATTTTAAAGGGAATATCACTGTTTTGGGCTTTCTTGGCAAAAAAATTGAAAGTAAAAAATTAAATGCCTTTAATTTAAACCAAAAAATATACAAAAGATTCAATGGTTTTAAAGACTTTCAGTTTATAACATTGGTCCCAGCTGGTACAGAAGAACAGGTGCAAGCTTTAAAAAATGAACTTAGCCCGTTGGCAAATGTATCTAATTGGCATTTTGTATTTGCATCAGAAGAAAAAATAGAATCTGTTTTCAAAAGTTTGCAAACCCCTTATTCTTTAGATGAAAACCTTTATACACCTTATGTCTTTATAATTGATAAAGATGTAGCCCTTAGGGGTCGCTTAAAAGATGATGATGCCAAAAAAGAATTGTTTGGCTACGATGCAACTTCTGTAGCGGTAATCAATAATAAAATGATTGACGATATTAAGGTGTTGCTGGCAGAATATAGATTGGCACTTAAGAATAATGGAAGTCCGTCAAAAAGGGGCTCATATTTAAAATACAATCAAGATGAAGAATAAATCGTACATACTTATAGGCTTTGTAATTCTGGTCTTCGGAATTATTTTTATTCCTGAAATTGTAAACAGGATAAAAACCGGAACGGTGGTAGATGGGGATAGGCATTCGGTAGGCATGAAAAAAGCAAATGCCGAAGACTTGCTTACCATGGGTAAAGTACCTTCTTTTAAATTCATAGATCAACATAAAGACACCATAACCAACGAAGATTATAAAGGGAAAGTATATGTGGTTGAGTTTTTCTTTACAACCTGCCCTTCCATATGCCCTATTATGAACGCTAATATGGTAAAACTTCAAAATAAATTTAAAAATCAAGAAGACTTTGCTATTGCTTCATTTACAATTAACCCAGAAAACGATACGCCCGAGGTATTAAAAGAATATGCCGACAGGTATGGGGTAACCAATCCAAATTGGCACATGATGACCGGGGATATGACCAAAATTTATGCACTTTCCAATACAGGGTTTAACCTTTTTGCCGGTCAGGATGAAAGTGTTAACGGAGGGTTCGAGCATTCGGGGCTTTTTGCATTAATTGACAGAAAGGGCAACATCCGTTCAAGAGCCGACGAGTTTGGAAATCCTATAGTGTATTACGACGGAACTACCGATGAAGGGGTAAAAATGATTGAACAGGATATAGAAGCATTACTAAAAAGCAAATAAAAATGGAGCCGAACGTATCTGTAGAGAAAAAGTATAATAAATGGATAATTGTATTGTCTATTGCTATTCCATTGGCTGTGGCCGTTTTGTTCGGCATTAAAATACCCGATGTAGAGCCTTTATCTTTCCTGCCACCAATCTATGCTTCAATTAATGGGGTAACAGCCATTGTTTTGGTTTTGGCCGTGGTGGCCATAAAAAACGGGAACAGGAAGCTGCACGAGCGCCTAATGAAGCTTTGTATAGCATTTTCCATTGCTTTCTTGGTAATGTATGTGGCCTATCATATGACTTCCAATTCTACTCCATATGGCGGGGAAGGCGCTGTTAAATATGTATATTACTTTATATTGATAACCCATATTTTATTGTCCATAGGTATTATCCCGCTGGTATTGATAACCTATGTTAGGGCTTTGTCGCAACGTTATGACAAGCATAGAAAAATAGCAAAAATAACTTTTCCGTTGTGGCTTTATGTCGCTGTTACAGGTGTAGTTGTTTATCTTATGATATCTCCATATTATGTGTACTAAGGTTCAGCTAAAAAATATAAAAACAATAATACTTATCGTTCTTCTGCTGAGCATGCCAAGCTTGAGCCATGCCCAATGTGCTATGTGCAGGGCGGTACTGGAAACGGGTGGCGGAAAAGAAGTGGCAGAAGGCATTAACAATGGTATTGTGTATTTAATGGCGGTACCGTATGTTTTAATAGCTGTGCTGGGCTATTTTATCTTTAAAAGGATGAAGTAACAAGTAAAAATCCCCATTTAAGACACCTAATCGTATTGGTGTGTTAAATTTTAACAATTATTTTACATTTATTTCGTAACAAATTAATTCTTTAGGAGTCTTATTGATGTAAGCTTGTGTGAAAAGCAGGGTTACTTTAATGTTTTCATTGCAATATGTAATGTAGTACCTAAGAAAACCTAACCATCATGATTGAAATAAAAGACCTTCACAAGTCTTATCACATGGGCAGTAACTCGCTTCACGTGCTAAAAGGTATTAACTTCTCTGTAAAAGAAGGTGAACTTGTGGCGATTATGGGCTCCTCGGGATCTGGAAAATCAACATTGCTTAATATTTTGGGCATGTTGGACAATCTTGACGAAGGCGAATACCTTCTTGATGGTGTGCCCATTAAAAATCTTAGCGAGACAAAAGCTGCAAATTACCGAAATAAATTTCTCGGCTTTATTTTTCAATCTTTCAATCTAATTAATTATAAATCTGCTTGGGAAAATGTGGCACTCCCACTTTATTACCAAGGGGTCAATAGAAAAGAAAGAAAGGAGCGTGCCGTAAAACATTTGGAATCTGTTGGACTGGGGCCTTGGATAGACCATTTGCCCAGTGAACTTTCTGGTGGGCAAAAACAAAGAGTTGCCATTGCGCGAGCATTGGCAGCAGAACCAAAAGTAATGCTTGCCGATGAACCAACCGGGGCATTGGACAGTAAAACATCGTATGAAGTAATGGACCTTATCCAGAAAATCAACGATGAGGGCAAGACCATTTTAGTGGTTACCCATGAAGAAGACATTGCCAATATGTGCAAACGTATTGTACACTTAAAAGATGGTGTAATAATGGAAGATACATTAGTCAATCAAGTAAGAGCTTCAGCACATGTTCAGTAGGGATCTCTGGTCAGAAATATTTCACAGTATCAAGAACAATAAACTCCGTACTTTCCTTACGGGATTTTCCGTAGCATGGGGTATTTTTATATTGGTGCTTTTGCTGGCTTCGGTAGATGGAATGAAAAACGGTTTTACCAAACAGTTTAATGACGATGCCACCAACTCTATCTTTATTTATCCGGGAGCGACCACAAAGCCTTATGGTGGTTTTGAAGCTGGAAGAAGGATACAATTCGACAATGAAGACCTGGATTATATAAAACAAAGCTTTAAGGGATATTATGAGTACATCACACCTAGATTTACCAAAAGCGTAACGGCTAGGTATGGAAATGAAACAGGCACCTACTCCGCACGTTCTGTAAACCCCGATCATCAAAAAATAGAACGAACCCTAATAAACAATGGACGCTACATTAATGAAAACGACATTAAAAATACCTTAAAAGTAGTTGTAATAGGTAAAGTAGTAGCCGATGAATTATTTAAGGATGAAGACCCGGTAGGACAAAACCTTATTTTAAACGAGCTTTCTTATAAGGTTATAGGTGTTTTTTCAGACGATGGAAACGAACGGGAAGAAAGAAACATGTACGTGCCGGTATCAACATTTCAACGTTTGTACGGAAATACCAATCAAATAGATGAAATAGCATTGACATACAACCCGGAATTTAATTTTGCCGAGGCCATTAATTTTTCAGATAACCTTGAAGAAGTTTTAAAAAGAAGGTTAATGATAGACCCCGACGATCAAGGGGCACTATACATGAATAATTATGCCGAGGGTTTTTCTGATGTTTCCAACTTTACAACCATGCTTTCAGTAATAAGTATCGGTATTGGAATGCTTATTTTAATTGCGGGGATTGTAGGAATTGGCAACATTTTAGTTTTCATCATTAAAGAGCGAACTAAAGAAATAGGGGTGCGAAAGGCATTGGGCGCTAAACCTTTTGATGTAATTAAACTTGTTTTACTGGAATCGGTATTTATTACATCGATTTCCGGTTTAATCGGGATGATTTTTGCCATGGGGGTCGTTGCGGCCATTTCGCCTATTGTAGATGCACCGGCATTTTCAAACCCTTCTGTAGATACGGTAACGGTAATTACTTCTACCATTGTATTAATAGTAGCAGGATTGTTGGCGGGATTAATACCGGCCATTAAGGCGGCCAAAGTTAAACCAATTGTAGCACTAAGAGCAGACTAAACTATGGGAATATTAGACAGAGACCTTTGGAGCGAAGTTTTTAGTACCTTAAGCAAGAATATGTTAAGGACCTTCCTTACTACACTTGGTGTTATTTTCGCTATTTTAATCCTTATTCTTTTATTAGGGGCCACAACGGGAATGTCCAACGGATTTAATAAAATCTTTGCTGGAACAGCTACCAATAGTATGTTTATGTGGACCCAGACCACATCAATACCCTATAAAGGGTTTGAGCGTGGCCGAAGAATAGACTTTACCCTTGAAGATGTAGCCCTAATTAAACGCCAGGTAAGCGAGGTCGATATTATTGCCCCGCGGATACAACTGGGTGATTTTGGCGGTACTTCAACCGTAATAAGGGAAGGAAGGTCTAGTGGATCGGGAGTTTATGGAGATTACCCCAGCATCGATTTAGTATCAAAAAAGCGAATTGTAGAAGGAAGGTTTATCAACCAAAATGATATAGAAGAATCGAAAAAAGTATGTGTAATAGGCCTCGATGCTTATAAATTGCTTTTTGATAAAGGAGAAAAGGCCATTGGAAAATCAATTCAGATTAACGGGATTTATTTTTCTGTTGTGGGGATTTTCAAGAAAAACGACAATATAAATTTTGAAGGGGAAAATGCAATTTTTGTTCCCTTTACTACCTTTCAGAAAGCTTTTAATAGTGGCAATAAAATAGGGTGGATGGCCATTTTGGTAGATCCCGACAAACAAGTTTCCGTGGCAGAAGGCAAAATAAAGAAACTTTTAAAGCAAAAATACAATATACACCCCGATGACGTAAGGGCTATTGGGTCTTTCGATTTTTCTGAAATATTTAAAGGAATAAGCGCATTTACATTTGTGCTTCAGGGTTTTTCGTTTTTCGTTGGAATTTTTACACTTCTGGCCGGGGTTATTGCCGTGAGCAATATTTTATTGATTACGGTAAAAGAACGAACCAATGAAATTGGCGTGAGGCGTGCCCTGGGAGCGACCCCGAAAATTATTAAACGTCAAATTATATTAGAATCCATCGTACTTACAACCTTTGCTGGATTGGTAGGTTTTGTAATATCAGTGGCAGCATTGCACTTTTTGGATTATAAATTTGGAGGTTCCGACGAGTTTCCGTTTGTAAACCCCACCGTAAGTATTCCACAAATAGTATTTTCGTTTATCCTAATGGTAGGGTTAAGTATGTTAATAGGATTAATACCGGCCAACAGGGCTGTAAAAATAAAACCAATAGAAGCATTAAGAGAAGAATAAACTAAATAACTATGAAGAAAATTTTAAAGTATGTTCTAATTGCATTAGGAGTAATATTAGTTCTATATGCTGTTGCAAGAATAATAAAAACTAATAGCAAACCCGCTGTAACCTTCAAGACTACATCGGCAACCGAAGAGTCAATTACCAATAAAGTTATTGCCACGGGAAAGGTAATCCCGGAAGATGAAGTATTAATAAAACCACAGATATCCGGTATTATTGATGAGATTTTTGTTGAAGAAGGCGATAAATTAAAATCCGGAGATCTTATAGCAAAGATCAAAGTAGTTCCAAACGAACAATCGTTAGTAAGTGCAAGGGGCCGTGTGAGCAATGCCGAAATAGCTTTGAGCAATGCAAAAATAGAATACGAAAGAAATAAAAAATTGTTCGATAAAGGGGTGGTGGCAAGCCAGGATTTCTTGACAGTAGAACTGCAATACAACCAGGCCAAACAAGAACTGGAAAATGCCAAGAACGACTACCAAATAATACGTGTAGGTTCGGCAGGAGGTTCGGCAACCGCCAATACCAATATCCGAGCAACAGTGAATGGTACCGTTTTGGAAATACCCGTAAAAGAAGGGGACCAAGTAATTGAGGCCAATAACTTTAACGATGGGACTTCTATTGCAACCATTGCTGATATGTCTAAAATGATTTTTCAAGGAAAAGTTGATGAGGCTGAAGTGGACAAACTTAAAATGGGGATGCCTATTTCTATTAATTTAGGTGCGGTACAAGACAAAGAGTTTGATGCCAAACTCAAGTTTATTGCCCCAAAAGGGGTTGAAGACCAAGGGGCGGTACAATTTACCATTGAAGCCGATTTAACCTTGCCGGAAGATGTGTTTATTAGGGCCGGATATAGTGCCAATGCTTCAATTATTTTAGAAAAGAAAGAAAATGTACTGGCAATAAAAGAGGCCATACTTCAATTTGATAAAGATACCGAAAAACCATATGTGGAAGTAATGACCGGAGAAAATGAATTCGAGAGACGTGATGTGGAGCTCGGCGTTTCCGATGGGATTAACGTAGAGATACTGTCCGGGATTACAAAAGATGATAAAATCAAGGTTTGGAACAAAACCGAACCTATGGACGATGAAAAAGAAGAAAATAACTAATGGTCCAATACATAAAAAAACGAAGTTTTATGAAGTTTAAAATATTAGTTATAGCATTGTTGTGCGCTATTGCGGTTAAAGCCCAGGAGAACCAAGAGGTTGAGGGCAAGAAACTATGGACGCTGGAGGAGTGCGTGCGCTATGCAGAAGAACATAACTTAACCATTCAACAAGCAGAGTTGGATTTGGAGAATGTTAAAATCGATAAGTCGGATGCCATTGGTAACTTTATTCCAACGTTAAACGGAACTTTAAGGGCGTCGGGTAACTCAGGTTTGACGATTGACCCAACGACCAACGATTTTGTAAACACTTCCATATTTACTGCTTCGGGAGACATTACATCCAGTATTACACTTTTTGATGGCCTACGTAACTTCCATCAATTAAACCGGGCAAAGCTAAATGCCATAGCCACACAGTACCAAGCCGATGATATTAAAGACGATATTCGTTTGGGGGTGGCCAATGCATACCTTCAGATATTGTCGAACAGGGAAACTTTAAATGTGCTCAATGCCCAATATAGGTCTACGCAACAGGATTTGGAAAGGACCAAGGAACTGGTAGATAATGGTGTATTACCAAAAGGCGACCTGCTAGAGATTGAAGCTACGGCGGCCAACCAAGAACAACAAATTGTTGTTGCCGAAAACAGTGTGTTGATTGCCCGCATAAGCTTGGCACAATTGCTACAAATTAGCGATTATGAAAATTTTGATGTGCTGGATGAAGGTTATGTTATTCCAGACGATGCCGTACTAAATGTAACACCCCGGGAAATCTATGAAAAAGCACTTACTTTTAGAAACGATATACAAGCTTCTCAGGCTAATGTAGACTTGTCTAAAGAAGACCTTAAAATTGCCAAAGGCGCAAGGTACCCATCTTTGAGTGCATTTATTAATTACAATACACGTTATTCAGATCAAAACAGGGATCTTGTTACCGGGGAATTAATCGGTTTTAAAGATCAGCTTTGGATTTATGACGGAATATCGTATGGGGCCCAAATAAATGTTCCTATTTTGAATGGTTTTAGTGTTGAAAACAACATTAAAAGAAATAAAATTGGTGTAGAACGTGCAAAATTACAATTGGAGCAAGACAAATTACAATTGGAAACCGATATTAATCAGGCGTATGTAGATGTAAAAGGGGCTTACAAAAGTTATGAGGCTGCCGGAAAAACCGTTGAGGCAAGACGCTTGGCTTTTGACTATGCCAAAGAGCGCTATAATGTTGGCTTGATGAACAGTTTCGACTTTACCCAGGCACAGGCAAGACTGGACGATGCCGAAGCAACGCTTATTCAAACTAAATACGACTTTATCTTTCGTTTAAAGGTGCTTAAATTTTATTACGGAATTCCTTTGGAAGAATGGTAGTAATGCAGGTATTTTTGCATTATGGCAATTATCCTAAATTTAGAAACGGCAACAACCAACTGTTCGGTTAGTGTCAGTAAAGAAGATAAAGTAATAGCGTTAAAAGAAATTAACGACAAAGGTTATACACATGCCGAGAATCTGCATGTTTTTATTAAAGAAGCACTCGATAGTGCTTCTTTGTCATTTTTAGATATCGATGCCATTGCCGTAAGCGAAGGTCCGGGCTCGTATACGGGTTTGCGTATTGGTGTGTCTGCCGCAAAGGGTCTATGCTATTCATTGGGAAAACCCCTTATAGCTTTACCTACATTGTCTGTTTTAGAGATGCAATCTCCAGAAGAAGATAATATAGCCGTTGTTCCTTTATTAGATGCCAGAAGGATGGAGGTATATGCCGCTGTATATAAAAACCATGCACAAATAAGAGAGACCAAGCCCGAAATAATTACTTCAGAATCATTTTTATCTTATTTAAACGAAGGAAAAGTATATTTTTTAGGTGATGGAGCCGAAAAATGCAAAGGTGTCATCACGCATGAAAATGCTGTTTTTCAAGAAGAAGTCTGCTTTCCTTCGGCTAGGGAAATGGCTGTTCTTTCTAATGAAAAATATAAAATAGGCGACTTTGTGGATGTCGCCTATTTTGAACCTTATTATTTAAAAGATTTTGTTACTACAAAACCTAAGTAAACATTAACCTTGTTTTTGGATTTCTACTTGGTGAGGATAAGGAATTTCAATGCCTTCTGCATCAAACCTATGTTTCATTTCTTCTATTACATACCAACGGCAGTCCCAAAAATTTGCATTGGTTGCCCAATACCTTAAAGATAAATTTACAGAGCTGTCCGCAAGTTCGGCAACCATTACCTGTGGTTCGGGGGTTTTCAAGACTTTTTCATTGCTGGTTACAATATCGAGCAATATTTCTTTTGCTTTTTTAATGTCGGAATCATAACTAATGCCAGCCGTAATGTTTTCGCGCCGTGTTTCTTCGGCACTGTAGTTTACAATATTATCGTTAGACAATTTTCCGTTCGGGATAATGGCCAGTTGGTTGCCAAATGTGTTTAAAGTAGTATTGATGATGCCTATTTCCTTAACAGTCCCCGATAGTCCTTGGGCTTCAATCCAATCGCCTATTTTAAAGGGCTTAAAGATGAGTATAAGTACACCGCCCGCAAAATTCGACAATGAACCCTGCAAAGCTAGACCCACTGCTAAACCGACCGATGCTAAAACTGCTGCAAAAGAAGTGGTTTCTATGCCTAAAGTGCCAAGAACTACCAAAATAAGGATTATCTTGAAAGTCCAGTAAAACATGTTCGCTAAAAATTTACGCAGACTAATATCATAATCGCGTTTTTCCATTATTTTCTTGACAATTTTTAGAATGCGCGAAAAAATAATGTTTCCTATAATCCATATTAAAATGGCCATAACTATTTTTGGGGCATACTCCATGGCCATTTTATAACCTTCTTCTATCCACTTATCTGTTTCCATAAAATTTTCTTTTTTGTTTATTTTCAAAATTAGAACCTACTTTTTGATTAAAAAAAGATTTTCCTTAAAATAAAAACTGTTTAATAGTTTTCCTACTAAACAGTTCCCCAAATTAGGGTCATTAAATATAAATAGTGCTTCTTTTCAGACAATTTAAACAAATTGCGTTTTATTTAATCTATTTCAAAAGTTATTTTAACATTTACCCTGTATTTGTCTACATCGCCGTTTTTTACGGTAACGCTTTGCTCGTTGATGTAAACCGACTTTATATTATTAACAGATGTTGATGCCTTTTTTACTGCATTTCTAGTGGCATCTTCCCAACTTTTTTCTGAGTTTGCCAATACCTCTATTACTTTTAATACTGCCATGATGTTTAATGTTTATAATTAATACTACTTTCTTCTTAAAGATAGCTGAATTTTTTTACAATTAAAAGTTTTGTTGCTTTTAACTATAAGGGTAAGAGACGGTTATTAATTTCAATGTAATGGTTTGGTAACCTTAAGTTAACTTTGTTTTTAATTTCTTGATGGACTTTTGCTCCTAGTATAAATGTATTTATGGAGCAGTTTTATATTTTTATGTTGGTGGCCCTTTTTGCGTTGGCCATTACAGATTTGGTAGTTGGTGTAAGTAACGATGCTGTAAATTTTTTAAATTCCGCAGTGGGGTCTAAAGCAGCTTCTTTAAAAACAATACTTATAATAGCAAGTATTGGGGTGGCCGTGGGCGCCATATTTTCGTCTGGATTAATGGAAGTGGCACGAAAGGGCATATTTAATCCTGGGCAGTTTTATTTTAACGAAATCATGGTCATATTCATGGCCGTTATGATCACGGACATCCTGCTTCTGGATCTGTTTAATTCCCTTGCGCTTCCCACATCTACCACAGTATCTATAGTTTTTGAGCTTTTAGGGGCCTCGGTGGCCATTTCGTTTATTAAAATTATAAACAGCAATGGTGCCCTGGGGGAAATTTCAAACTACATAAACGGTGCAAAAGCAGGAGAAATTGTTGTGGGCATATTATTGTCGGTAATAATAGCATTTACCGTTGGTGCCATTGTACAATGGATCTCAAGGTTTGTTTTCTCATTCCATTATCAAAAGAGAATAAAATATGTAGGCGCCGTTTTTGGCGGTGTGGCAATAACATCTATTGTATATTTTATATTGATAAAGGGCATTAAAAGCGTAGCCGCAATCCCGCAGTCCTTTTTAAGTTTTGTAGATGGCAACAAACCACTTATTGTTATTGCTTGTTTAATATTTTTTACCGCAATTTCGCAGGCAATTATAAGTTATACCAAATACAACCTGTTACGGGCAATAATTTTAATTGGAACCTTTGCCCTTGCGCTGGCATTTGCTGGAAACGACCTGGTAAACTTCATCGGGGTCCCTATTGCCGCATACCAATCGTATGAAATATGGCACGGGGCATACCAATCTACCGGGGTGCTGCCCAATGAGCTTGTAATGAGCGGGCTTTCGGGAAAGGTAGAGACACCTACCTATTTGCTTATACTTGCCGGGCTGGTTATGGTTGTAACTTTATGGCTTTCTAAAAAGGCACGCTCGGTAATGTACACCGAGATTAATTTGGCAAGGAGCAGTGAAGGGGCAGAAAAGTTCGAGCCCAACTTTTTGTCAAGGATAATCGTTAGAGCTTCTGTAAACATTAACGGGGCAATAGCAACGGTACTGCCCAACAGCATTCAAGATAAAATAGACCTTAGATTTTCTACAGACGATAAAAAGGCCGTAAAGCATCATAACGACGAGCCGGCCTTTGACATGGTACGGGCTTCGGTAAATTTAATGGTTGCCAGTATATTGATTTCCCTGGCAACTTCCTTAAAGCTACCATTGTCTACCACATATGTCTCCTTTATGGTGGCCATGGGTACATCGCTCTCTGACAAGGCCTGGGGAAGGGAAAGTGCCGTATACCGTGTGGCGGGGGTGTTTAATGTTATTGGCGGATGGTTTGTAACCGCCATTGTGGCCTTTGTTGCCGCGGCCCTGTTTGCAACGTTGATCTATTTTGGAAAGGGAATAGCATTGGTGTTGTTGTTAATACTGGCCGTGTTGTTGCTTGCCCGGAGCTTTATGGTTTATAAAAAGACCGAAAAGGAAAAAGAAGCATCACAAAAAATAGACAGGACATCGCTTATTACCATTAACGAGATTATAAGTGAAAGTTCAGACAATATATCCAAGGTAATTAAAAGAATCAATAAGGTTTATACCGAAGTAGTCGATAGTTTGGGGCTACAGGACCTAAACAAGCTCAAGAAACTTAAAAAACAGTTGAGTAAACTTGAAAATGAAGTAGATACCTTAAAAAGCGATATTTTTTATTTTATTAAATCGCTCGATGAGAGATCTGTTGAGGCCAGTAAGTTTTATATTTTAACACTGGATTACCTTCAAGACATGGTACAGTCTATTGGTTATATAAGTAAAAACAGCTATGCCCATGTTAATAATAACCATAAAAACCTTAAGTTCAACCAGATTAGGGACCTAAAAAAGATAGACGACAAACTTCATGTTTTATATGAAAGGATTAAAGATGATTTTGATGGCGATACTTTTGAAGACATAGCCGATATAATTGATGAAAAGAAAGAATTGCTCGAATATGTCTCAGGGCTTATACAAAAGCAGATTGAAAGGATACGAAGCACCGAGACAAGCCCTAAAAATACCAAGCTGTATTTTAGTATTTTGCTGGAAACAAAAGACCTTATAACTGCTACCATTAATTTATTGTCCTTGTTTAAGGAATTTCATAGTGATTTTAAAAGATTAAGGTAAGAACAGGCATTATGTAGCGGCTGTAGCACATAAAGATTGGTATCAACCGCTTGTTCCATACCATAGACCTATAGCATATTTGGAGTAGCTTTTAGCATACAAACAGCCTCGGTTTTTGTGCAGATGTTAAAGAAAAGCCCGGCAAGAATTACTCAAGCCGGACTTTTTGTATGAGATGTTTATTTTTTATCCGTTAATGGCAACAACTTCGTTTACCTTATCGTTAAGCATGCTTTTAAGCATGTTCTCTATGCCGTTTTTTAGGGTAAAGGTAGAAGATGGGCATCCGCTACAGGCACCCTGTAATATTACATTTACGGTTTTAGAGCTTTCGTCATACGATTGAAACAAAATATTACCCCCGTCGCTAGCCACGGCAGGCTTTACATATTCTTCAAGGATATCTACAATTTGCTTGGAGGTGTCGTCCAGATTGGCAGTATCCACACTTTTATTGTTGGCTGCCGTTGTTGTTTGCGATTTTGTAGATTTTGCGGTGGCGTTCTCGTTAACAATATCTTTTCCTTCTTCAATGTGGAGCCTGATGTATTCCCTTAATTCTACTACAATATCATCCCATTGGGCAATATCGTATTTTAATATGGAAATATAGTTTTCATCAATAAAGACTTCTTTTACAAAAGGAAAATGGAAAAGTCCCGTTGCCAGTGGCGAATCTTTGGCTTCTTCAATATTCTTGAATTCGTAGGTAACCAATACCAGTTTTTTATTGCATACAAATTTAAGGGCCGCGGGGTTTGGCGTACTTTCGGCATATACCGTAACCGGAATTTTAGAGGGGGTATTTTCATCTTCAATAATTACCGGTTCCCCAGAATTTAAATAATTTTCAATTTGTTCGGCCACTTCGTTTTGCACGTCCGGCCATTCTACTATGTCGTAACGTTCTATGGCAACAAAATTGCCGGAGATATATACCGTTTTTGTAAAGGGCAGATAAAAAAGCTGTTTTGCCAAGGGCGAGTTTTTGGCCTCGTCAACGTTTTTAAACTCGTAGTTTTGTTTCCGCGTTAAAAATTTATTGGCTTCAAATTTTATAATAGCGGGCCTGTTTGTGGGCTGTATTTTTATTTTAAAGGCTTCCATTTCATCGAATTTGATGCAAAATTACAAAACCTATGGCATCTTTTAATACCTTTGAAGGATTAACCTACAAAAATAATTATACTTTTTTATGGGGACATATAAAAGAATCTTTATAGCCTTATCCTTTTTCTTTACAATAAATTGTATTGCCCAGGAAGGTATTCCGGTATATTTTGATTACCTATCGGACAATTATTATTTGATCTTTCCTTCCATGGCGGGAGTGGGTCATGGCGGGAAGATACGCCTAACGGCCAGAAAGCAATGGTTTGATGTAGAAAAGGCCCCGGCATTGCAAACATTGAATGCCCATGTACGGGTTGGGGGGAAAAGCGGGATAGGCGCTATTTTGTATAACGATAGGAATGGGTACCACTCCCAGACCGGGATGAAGTTTACTTATGCGCACCACATAACCTTATCGGAATACCGCGACGGTGTAAACCAGTTGTCTTTTGGGCTTAACGTAGGTTTTTTGCAAAGCAGGCTGGACGAATCGGAATTTACTTCCATTATCCCCGATCCTATTATAACGGGCACCAGTACCAATGTGAACTACTTTAATATGGATGTTGGGATGTCTTATAATTTTCTTGAATTTTATGCGCATGTTGCCGTTAAGAATATATTGGGGAGCGGTAGGGACTTATACTCTGCCGAAGAAATAGATAATTTAAGGCGGTATCTTTTTTTAACGGGATATGTGTTCGGGCGGTCGCAATGGCAGTTTGAGCCATCGGTAATGTTTCAGTTTTCAGAATATACAGAAGAATCTTCGGTTGATATAAATGCCAAAGTATATAGGGAAATGGAATTTGGTAAAATATGGGGCGGACTTTCATACAGAAGAAGTTTTGACGGTGCCGAATATGACATTGCAGGAAGTACGCAGACCCAAAAACTACAGCTTTTTACCCCAATTATAGGAGTAAACGTGAACAAGTTTATGTTTTCTTATAATTATTCTTATCAAAGTGGGGACCTCAGGTTTGACAATGGAGGGTTTCATCAAATTACCATTGGATACGATTTCTTGCAAGACGACGGCGGCTATAAATGTAAGTGCCCGGCGGTAAATTATTAATAGGGTTTTAATCTTCAGAAAAAATATATGGTTATTAAGGCAGTTAATGGCAAAGAACCTGTGTGGGGCAGCAATGTTTTTATGGCAGAAAATGCCACGATAGTGGGAGATGTTACCATGGGAGACGATTGTAGCGTTTGGTTTAATGCCGTAATAAGGGGCGATGTGCATTATATAAAAATAGGAAACAGGGTAAACGTCCAGGATGGGGCCGTAATTCATTGTACCTATAAAAAATGTCCGACCACAATAGGCAATAATGTATCTATTGGGCACAATGCCATTGTGCACGGTTGTACCGTACAGGATAATGTGCTAATTGGCATGGGCAGTATTGTAATGGACAATTGTATTGTTGAAAGTAATTCTATAATAGCCGCCGGTGCCGTAGTTACACAAGGTACAACAGTAGAGTCTGGGAGCATTTATGCTGGGGTTCCCGCCAAAAAAATAAAGGAGATTAGCAAAGAGCTTAGTAAAAATGAAATAGAGCGTATAGCAAACAGTTATGTAACCTATGCTTCTTGGTTTACTCGGTAGGTAGCTCCAATAACCACGGGAAGTGGCAAGTTTCCATGTTTTTTTAACTAGACCGGCCTGGCCGAAGTAATTGATGGATGAATAAACTGCCAAAAAGCAATATAATTTCTATTTTTGCTGAACAGAATTTGAAAAAACAACACTTATGAACGCGTATATTTTTCCTGGTCAAGGGGCTCAATTTGTAGGAATGGGGCAAGAGCTCTATGAAAAATCCGATTTGGCAAAAGAGCTTTTCGAACAGGCAAACAACATTTTAGGTTTCTCCATAACCGACATTATGTTTCAGGGAACGGCAGAAGATTTAAAACAGACAAAAGTTACCCAGCCTGCGGTTTTTTTGCATTCGGTAATATTGAGCAAGGTCCTTGGCAATACATTCAAGCCAGCTATGGTTGCCGGGCATTCATTAGGAGAGCTATCGGCCTTGGTGGCCAATAATACCCTGACTTTTGAAGATGGACTGCAATTGGTTTCCCGAAGAGCCATGGCCATGCAAAAGGCATGCGAGATTACACCAAGTACCATGGCAGCCGTTTTGGGGCTGGAAGATGAGGTTGTAGAACAGGTTTGCAATGAAACAGAAGGCATTGTAGTTGCCGCAAATTACAATTGCCCCGGGCAATTGGTAATTTCTGGGGAAATAGAAGCCGTGAACAGGGCATGCGAAACATTGAAGGAAATGGGTGCCCGGAGGGCATTGGTATTACCTGTTGGCGGGGCTTTTCATTCGCCTTTAATGGAGCCTGCACGAGAAGAACTGGCGGCGGCCATAGAGCAAACCCAATTCAATAATCCCGTATGTCCGGTATATCAAAATGTAACAACCACCGCCGTTACAAGCCCGGACGAGATTAAAAAGAACTTAATAGCACAATTAACGGCCCCGGTTAAATGGACACAAAGCGTACAGAACATGGTTAAAGACGGTGCCCTTTTGTTTACAGAAGTAGGCCCGGGCAAAGTTTTGCAAGGTTTGGTAAAGAAAATAAGCAAAGAGGCAGAAGTTGCTTCGGCATAAAAAATAAAATAATAAGTGCTTCAAGGCCCTGCAAAAAATGCAGGGCTTTTTATTTTAAAAAAAACACCAAAAAAATAATAAAGGCTGATTAACAGCTATTTAACATGTTAAGTTAAAGTTAATTAAAAAGAAGTCGGGAAAAACTTTATATACGTATATTTAGATATAACCATAAAAATTTAAATTATGTTACGTTGGACAATTATTTTTCTAATAGTGGCATTAGTTGCAGCCGTTTTTGGCTTTGGAGGTATTTCTGAGGCATCGGCTGGGATTGCCAAAATTTTATTTTTCATATTTATCGTACTGTTCTTGATATCGTTGATAAGTAGGATAGCGAGACGATGATTTTTTTAATTTCATATTATTAACCCATAAAACTAAACAACATGAAAAAAATATTTTTAACACTTGCACTAATCTGTTCGTTAACAGCATTTACATCTAGCTGTAAGGAGAAAAAAGACACTCCGGCAGAACAAGTAAAAGAAGCGGCAGACGATGCCGGTGATAAAATTGAAGAAGGTGCAGAAGAAGTGGAAGACGAAATTGATGATATGACCGATGACAATAATTAACAATCGGAAACCTGATATTGTTTAAAGCAAAAACCACGTCCTTGGGCGTGGTTTTTTATTTTTAAAGTTTATACTTTTATGCAGTCAATACACAATCTTCACAATCTTTTATGTTACCATAATAGGTTTCCCTGTATTTGTGAATAGTTCTAAGCGGTACACCAAAAAAATGCTTTTTTACATAAGTTACTTTTACACTAATGCTCCCCATTTTTTTACTGTACCTTTTTTCTAATTTTGTTTTTCTTTTAATTTTTATAAAAGCCATATTTTTTGTTTACACCACAAAGAACGTAAATATGTGGTTAAAAGTCAAATAGTTATATTTTATCTTATTGATGATTCGAAAGATAAAATCTATAGTAGCAATGTGAAAACACTAAAAACAGTTATAGTTTATTGAAGAATTAACGGTATAACGTACTGCTTTTTAATACCTCTGGAAAAGATAGTGTGGCCATTCTTTTTTATAGATTTGTAATTGCTAATTTTTTATAAGATATCTTGTTGAATTTATTGGCCAACATTAAGGGTTTTCTCTATAGGAGCTTGGTTGTCGTAATGGTTATGGTATACATTTTTGCCCCATTGCACAACCCATTGCTTGATGTTGCCCATATAGTATCGCATCAATTGGAAAGTATTGCTAAGGGGCATGCGGCACATTCTCACCCACACTCCCATTCTTTTCAGTATGGCGGGCACCCTCATGAACACCAGGTAAAATCTCATTCGCATAAATTAATATCTTTTTTTGCTGAATTATTGAATGATTCAGATGGAGATAAAAACAAAAGAAATTTTATTTTTCAGCATACAATAGATAAACACATAGTGGTGCAGGCCCATATCCATACCAAAAATATTTTGATTGTTGACTTTTTGCCCGTATGGAGTTTACATATGGTCTTTAATTCCAGTCCACTAGAGGTAATTACACCGCCGCCCAAACTTCTTTAATTTACATAAAACAGTTATGTGCCCCTTTTTTAGGGGTAAGATAGCTATGTACTATTTTAAAATGTATAAGGTATCATTCTTTTGAATGTAAATGTCAATTAAAGATTAATTTATGAAATATATAATAACAGCATTCTTTATGCTGCTCATTAATGCGCAATATGCCCAAACATTGGCGGGAAAGGTTGTCGATAATTTCGGAGAGCCATTGGTGGACGTTGCCATATTTAACAAAACAACGGGTAGCCACACACATTCCAATGAATCTGGGACCTATGGTTTGGTAAAAACATCGGTAAACGATTCTGTTTATTTTTCATCTTTGGGCTATCAAACGGTTTTGGTTGTTGTAAAGGCTTCAGATCTTTCAGCAGCTAAATTGGTAACCATGAATGAGGCAAGTATTTCCTTGGGACAGGTCGTATTGGTGTCAGAGGTAAATGCGCTAAGCCGTTTGGTAGATGTGGACATAAAGACCAACCCGGTAAAATCTTCACAGGAGATCTTGCGGAAGGTTCCGGGCCTTATTATTGGTCAGCATGCCGGAGGGGGAAAGGCAGAGCAAATATTTTTGCGTGGGTTTGATATTGACCATGGAACCGATATATCCATTAATGTAGATGGTTTGCCGGTAAATATGGTTTCCCATGCACATGGGCAAGGGTATTCCGACCTGCATTTTGTCATTCCGGAGACCATTGAAGATATTAATTTTGGCAAAGGGCCGTATTATGCAGATCATGGAGATTTTACAACGGCCGGTTATGTTGATCTTCACCGCAGGAAAAAGCTAGACGATAATTTAATATCCTTAGAAGCGGGCCAATTTAGTACCATGCGTTTTATGGGGATGCTAAAAGTGCTTGAAAGTCAAAAAAGCAATGCCTATATAGCTTCGGAATTGTATTTAACCGACGGGCCTTTCGACTCGCCACAAGATTTTAACCGTGTTAACATCATGGGAAGGTATACCTATGCCGTGGCTGATGACGAGGAGCTGATGTTTACCGCATCTCATTTCCAGAGCCGCTGGAACGCATCGGGTCAAATACCCCAACGCGCCATTGATGAAGGCCTGATTGATAGGTTTGGGGCCATAGACGATACCGAGGGCGGGGAAACGAGCAGGACCAATATTTTGGTTAACCATGTTAAAATGTTGGACGAAAACCGTACGATTAAATCCAAAGCATATGTCTCTCAATACAATTTTGATTTATACTCTAACTTTACCTTTTACTTGTACGATCCTGTAAACGGAGATCAAATCCATCAAAAGGAAAATAGGGTAATAGTAGGGGCCGAAAGTATTTTTGAAAGGGAAAACCTTAACCTTGGCAGAGGAAGTTTTGAATATCAGGCCGGTGGCGGTTTTAGGTACGATAATGTGGATGATGTAGAGCTTTCGCATACCGTAAACAGAAAAGAAATACTAGAGCAATTGGCCTTTGGCGATGTTGATGAGGTAAATGCTTATGGTTTTTTTAGTGCAGAATACCGTATTGGCAAATGGGCGTTCAATCCGTCTGTCCGGTTGGATTATTTTCAGTTTCAGTACATGAATGCACTTTCGGAAACCTATGATGATAAAAGTGAAGATAAAGTGGCCATAAGCCCTAAATTGAACACCATTTATAGTATAAATTCAAATTGGCAGCTTTTTTTAAAGACCGGCCTGGGATTTCACTCAAATGATGCAAGGGTGGTAGTGGCTAATAAAGGCTATGAAATTCTTCCGACGACTTATGGTATGGATTTGGGAACAATTGTGAAACCATTGGACAAACTGGCCTTGAACGCTACTTTATGGTGGCTGTACCTCGATCAGGAATTTGTATATGTGGGAGACGCAGCTGTTGTGGAGCCAAGTGGGCAGACCAGGCGTTTGGGGCTAGATATTGGGGCACGTTACCAAGCTTTGCCCTGGCTCTATGTGTATGCCGATGCTAATTTTGCAAAAGGCAGGAGCGTAGGTGCACCAAAAGGAGAAGACTACATTCCCCTTGCGCCCGATTTTACAACGGCAGGAGGGATAATGGTGGACAACCTCGGAAAATTTTCCGGGGCATTAACATACCGGTATATCGACGACCGTCCGGCAAACGAAGACGATTCTATTGTAGCTGAAGGTTATTTTGTGACCGATTTTAACATAAACTACACTTGGAAAAATTGGACCTATGGCATTATAATAGAAAATCTTTTTGATACCGAATGGAACGAAACGCAATTTGCTACCGAAAGCCGTTTATACAATGAACCCAAACCCATAGAGGAGATTCATTTTACGCCCGGGACCCCTTTTTATTTGAGGGGCAAAGTTTCGGTACAGTTTTAAGTTGAAATAAGGAGGACAGATAGAAACCAAGAAAAACCCTGTAAAATATTAGATTTTACAGGGTTTTTTCCAAGCCTATTGTTGTTGTTTACTTAACGCAACAATTGTTTTTAGTCTTTTTCTTGATAGGTTAACGCGTATGTTCTATGTAAAAATGGTTTTTGACAAAGCAACGAATCGCATCTTTATTTTTTACTACCTTTATACTCCGTTTGTAAAATATTTTAAATAAAAACAACCAGTTCAACTTATTTTGATATGAAAAGAGTTTATTGTATTCTACAATTAATTGTAATTGTTTCTTGCAACAATGTAGAGCAAAAAATAAGACAGCCTCTCTTGATATTAATATTATCAACAACAAATCATTTGATAAAAATAAAGGGGAAATCATTGATAACGAATATGTAAATACTGATATTGGTTGGAGCATAATAATTCCTCAAAATAATAAGGTTTATTATCCGGAAGCTATCAATGAAAAAAATGATGAAATCCCCGATTTGATTAAAGAAGAGTTATCAAGCAATTATTTAGTTTGCTTTGGGATGGATGACAATAATTTTTTTTCAGCTTATAATATAACATCCTCTACAGAGGGTAAAATGAACGAGATAAACGATATGAAGGAGGGTATTAAAAATTCATTTAATAATTATAAAAGATATTCAAAATTATTGTGTGCAAACCTTGAAAAAAAATATTCAAAAAATCAAAAAGTAGCATTCAAACAAAACTGGAGCAGTATAAACATAGAAGAAAATGATTATGATGTTTATGAAATTCAAATGGTTTCATTCCCGGATGACAAACCTATTATAAAGCAGCTTGTTTATGTGAAAAAGATGAATAATTATGATACTTTTTTTTCCATTCTATATACTGATGAAATATATAAGGATGTAACCATGCAACATTTAAAGTCTTCGCTAAAAAGTAGTTGAGATACACTTATTAACTTATATATAAAGAGCCTTAAATTGAACAAATGAAAACAATCTTTGATAAAAATATTCGGGAACAATTAATCGACAGGATTGACAAAATCAGTGAAGAAAATAAAGCCGAATGGGGTAAAATGAACGTTTTCCAAATGCTCAAACACAATACTTATTGGAACAAATGGATTCTCGGGAAAGAAAATCATTCATACAAGCAAGCTTTTCTGGGAAAGATATTTGGAAAAATAGCTTTGAAAAAAATGATAAAGGACGAAAAGCCATTTGACAAAAATGTTCCTACTTCTGCCCAATTCAAAGTAAAAGAATCTAATGGAAATATTGAATCTGAAAAAGCCGATTGGATTTTATTGCTGAACGAATATGAAAGATTTAACAATCCAGAGTTTATACACGGCTTCTTCGGCAAAATGACAAAAGAACAAATTGGAGTATTGGTTTATAAACATACGGACCACCATTTAAGGCAATTCGGAATATAAAAAAAGCCTGTTGCCAATATTGTATGTGTAATACGGGCTAAAATGTTAGATTTGAATGAATTGAACATCAATAAACATATAGCCAAACCGAAGGTGAAATGCTTCTAATCCCATACTACGCTTATACTTGACAATAGCACCAAGGCCGAAAAAGTAATGTCGCATAAAGATGAAACATACAAAAACTTTAGGATAGCTGTTCCGACAGCCTATGAAAATGTGTTTTCTCATTTCTATTTTGCTGAAAATCAATCCAACGAAACTATAACAAAAACGGTATTGCCTTCTTATCAAACCATTTTGATTTTCAATTTCGGAACAAAAGCGTTGCTCAATTCCAAGCATAATACACGAATAGAAATTGACAAATGTCTTGTATTGGGAACAATTAGAAAAGCATTTGATTATTCGTTACCGCCACAATCAAAAATTTTGGTCGCCAACTTTAAAAACGATGCATTTTATCGGTTCTTTGGAAACACTTCACTTGCTGAAAATTTACCGATGAACCCTGATGAACTGTTGAACGAAAATTGCTTTACAGCATTGTGGCATGAACTCAGTAAAATAGATGATGAAAACCAGCAAGTAAACTACATTCTTAAGTTTTGTAGACCCTATTTGCAACCGCACGACAAGATTGCTGAAAAGTTGACAAATTTTAAAGAACAATCGCTAAACCCAATCAAAGCAATTGCTATCGAGAGTAACCAGACAGAGCGAAATATACAAATTAAACAAAAAAAGCATTTTGGGTATTCTGCAAAAGAAATTAACCGCTACCAACGATTTTTAAAAGCAATTGAATACATTGAAAACATTGCTTCAAAGCCATCAAAAGAAGATTGGTTTGCTATCATCAACCATTGCGATTACTATGACCAAAGTCAGCTCATAAAAGACTTTAAATATTACCTTAATCTCAGCCCGACAAAATATTTGAAATTCCAAAAAGACATATGTAATCCTGTAAACTGATTTTCGTTTTCTTACAATTTTAGCAAAATGTGAAATTATACTTTTGAGATATCAAATTTAAAAAGTAGAAAATGAAACATTTAATTATTTATGCTCATCCAAATACACGGAGCTTGAATGGACATATAAAACAGGTAATTGTAGAACACCTTGCCAAAAACGGACATGAAGTTAAAGTTCGGGATTTATACCAACAGAATTTTAATCCTATTCTTTCATTGGAAGATTTGGAAGGACAGCGAATAGGGCAGGTTGAGAAAGATGTAAAAATAGAGCAGAATTGCATTGTCTGGGCAGATTGCATTATATTCATACATCCAATTTGGTGGACAGGGCTACCCGCAGTGCTGAAAGGCTACATTGACCGGGTTTTCAGCTACGGCTTTGCTTACCGATATGACCATGGCATTCAAAAAGGATTGCTTGAAGGCAAGCAGGCTGTTGTTATCAATACTCAAGGAAAATCACATGCCGAGTATGGTGATTTAGGAATGGATAAAGCCCTCAAACTTACGTCAGACAGAGGGATTTACACCTATTGCGGTTTAGATGTTAAGCATCATTTATTCTTCGACCAAGCAGATAGAGCCACTTCAGAAACTATTGAAAAATGGGGAAGAAAAATCAAATCTATATTTTAAAATTTTCTCTAAAGTCGAGAATAGCTATAAACTAGATGTTTATTTTTCAGGTGTTTTTCTCAATAAAAAGTCATTGAGATACACTTATTTATTCATGTATAAAATGCCTTAAGTTGAATTATTCTCGTTTATTTCAAATGAATTTAAAGAATTAAAAACCCCTGTAAAAACAACGTTTTACAGGGGTTTCGTACTCGAGGTGGGAATCGAACCCACACTCCCGAAAGAACTGGATTTTGAATCCAGCGTATTTTATACTAAACTTCATTAACTTAACTTATAATCAACTGATTAACATATATCTAATAATATTTGATATCATTAGATATCGTTTAAAATCAATAAATGTTGTACCTATATTGTACCAAAAATGATTATCTTTATATTCTAAAATTCAATGGTATGGCCTCAAATGCAAAAGTAGTCGTAAGAAAGAAACCAAACAAAGAAGGGCTTTACCCTTTGGCAATCCGTATAACAAAGAACCGTCGGTCAACGTACCACTATGTCGGTCATTATATAGATTTAAAGGATTGGGATGAGAAGAACTTACGGGTTAGGAAATCCCATACCAATGCGGACAGATTAAATAATTTGATTTCCACGAAACTTCTAGAGGTAAACAAAACACTTATAGATTTACAGTCCGACAAAAAGGACTTTTCCGCAAATCAGATAAAAGAAGCTCTTTATTCAGATTCGAAGTCAAGTACTTTTTATGAAGTCGCAAATGATTTTCTTTCCGAACTCGAATCAAATAAGAAGCTATCTCAACTGTCAACAGATAAGGCTCGTGTAAATCACGTCATTAACTTTTACAAGTCAAAACAGCTGACCTTTCAAGAAATAGACGAAGCTTTTTTAAGAAAATTCAAAATTTATCTGAAGAAATTAAATCTTTCGGATAGGTCAATCGTTAATAATCTTGTAGTTATAAGAACGATTTATAACAGGGCTATAAAAATGGGTGTTGTGGATAGAAAATTTTACCCATTTGGCTCAGGTAAGATTAGGATAAAATTTCCTGAAACGGAAAAAATAGGATTAACCAAGAAAGATATAATGGCATTTGAATCTGTTAAAAATCTTACTGACAATGAAACACACGCACGCAATGTCTGGTTGTTCAGTTTCTATTTTGCGGGAATTAGGGCTGCCGATTTACTTAAAATCAAATGGTCAGATATTTATGATGATAGACTTCATTACCGTATGAACAAAAATTCCAAATTACTATCACTCAAAATACCCGAAAAAGTATTTCCGATTTTGAAATGCTATGAATCTGAAAAACAGAACAATGACGATTTTGTTTTCCCTGAAATGAAAAAGGCAGATTTCAAAGATGCAAAAGATGTATATGCCAAGACCAAAACGGCTACAAAAAAATTCAATAAATATTTGATAGGGGTTGCGAAGAAAGCAAAAGTTTCCAAAAAAGTAACTATGCATATTGCCCGACACAGTTTTGGTCACATTTCAGAGGACAAAATTCCTATTAAAATGCTTCAAAAACTTTATAGACACTCTTCCGTAACCACTACGATAAAATATCAAGCCAATTTCATCCATAAGGATGCTGATGATGCTTTAGATAGTGTAATTAATTTTTAGAGATTATTTATTGGGAATATATCTTAGTAAAAATCCATCTCACAACAATACCTCAATGAACAGACACTTATGTTGTTTCAATAAAACGAGGTAGCCGAATAGGTAACCTTTGCCTCGATTTTATTCGTGGAAACAAAGATATATGAATATCTTAAACTAAAAAACAATAAATACCTTCAAATTTTATTTGCTGTCTATTTTTGTGTATGCTAATCTCTTAGCATCTGTTTACCTCTGGTATAATTATGAAAAAACTAAAAATATGGGCCAAAAACCTAAAAGAGCAGTTGGTAATGCTCCATTTGGCATCTAAGGATAAGCGAACCCCTTGGTATGCAAAGGCAATCATTTTTTTGATTATCGCTTACGCATTGAGCCCCATAGATTTAATCCCGGATTTTATTCCTGTAATCGGGTATATGGACGATTTGATAGTATTGCCCATTGGCATTTATTTTGCCCTAAGGCTTATTCCCGAAACTGTAAAAGAAGACTGTCTTAGAAAGGCAAAGGATTATAACTGGAACAAAAGAAAAAGCTGGTTAACAGGGGGGATTATCATACTTTTTTGGTCGATTATTGTTTTATGGATATTTCGCGATTATTTCAAAATTTGAAATAATCGAATGTAAATGAACTACCCCGAGGCAGAGCCGTCGGGGTATCAAAATAATTTTAGCTGATTTCGGTGCAACTTGGTATATTCTGATTTCCCTTGGTTCTGGATGTACTTTTGTATCACTTCTTCGTTTACATATTGCCCTACAGTATTCACATAATAACCACTTGTCCAAAATTTACCCCCCCAAAGCATTTGCTTGACCTCAGGATGAAGTCGAAAAATTTCTTTAGCAGTTATACTCTTTACCGCTCCGATAATTTTTTTTGGAGCGTTCATTGGTATGCTCTGTATCAAAAAATGAACGTGGTCACCATCCAGACCAATCTCAAAAAAATGGATTTCGTACCTCTCCTTTATTCCAAGACAAATTTCTTTGAATGTCTTGGCAACAGTATCATTTAGAACTTTTCTCCTATACTTGATAGGACAAACAAAATGATACAAAAGCAATGTCTTATTGTGACTCTTATGGATATGCTCACTCATATCAACAAATCTATATATCTTTACGCAACACCCGAGGCAGAGCCTCGGGGAATTCTATCGATTAAAAAGGAACACATTAACCTTTGCATACCCTGTGCATCACAATTTTGTTATCTTTGCAACGTGAAATTATTAACATTCATATTTGGTCTCTACGTATTGACGCTCAATGCGTTTCCCTGTACGGATGCAGATGTCTTTTCCGATAATTCTCAAACTGAGATAGTGGCCGCTTCAAATTTGGATCATAACCATAGCGTTTCAGATACTTGCCCCCCTTTCTGTACCTGCCATTGCTGTCACGTACATACGGTGGAATTTGCATCAGCGAATTTTAAGCCAATTAATACAGCAATATCTTCTAAGGTTTTCCTTCATTTTGATAGTTTGGGCGAAGAGCCTATTTCGTCCCTTTTAGATCCTCCAAGAGTTTAATTCAGTTTTTATAGGATAGCTATATCCTTTTTCGACAGGTCAAGATTCTTTTGGCCACTCTTTTACATTTCAAAAACTGAATTAAATCCTTAATTTTTATGATCAATAAAATCATCGCTTTTTCCATTCGGAACAAGCTTATCGTGGGACTGATGGTACTCGCACTCGTGGGAGTGGGCGTCTATTCAATGTCCACCATTAACCTGGGCGCACAACCAGATATTACCAATAACCAGGTACAGGTAATCACGCAATCGCCCAACTTGGCCACCGAAGACATCGAGCAGTTTGTAACCTATCCCGTAGAGTTGGCGATGGCCAACCTGCCGGGTGTTAACGAAATACGTTCCGTTTCCCGTTTTGGGCTTTCGGTAGTGACCATCGTCTTTAAGGACGATATGGGCACGTACCTACCCCGTCAATTGGTTGCGGAAAAACTCAACGAGGTCAAATCCGAAATCCCTGAACAGTTCGGTAGCCCCGGAATGGGGCCGATCACTACCGGCCTGGGGGAAATCTATCAATATACCCTTAAAGCCGAAAAAGGTTACGAGGACAAATATTCCCCTACCGAGCTGCGAACCATACAGGACTGGATCGTAAAACGCCAATTGGCCCTAACGGAAGGTGTTGTGGAGGTCAATGCCTTTGGCGGAAAGATCAAGCAATATGAAATAGCCATCGATCCCGCCAAATTGAACGCGATGGATGTAACAATGACTGAAGTCTTTGATGCCCTACAGGAAAACAATGTGAATACTGGAGGTGCTTATATCGAAAAGAACAAAATGGCCAATTTCATCCGTGGGGAAGGTTTGGCTCGTTCGCTGGACGATATCCGTCAGATCGTGATCAAAAACGAAAATGGCCTGCCAATTTTAGTGAAAGACGTTGCCGAAAAAGTACATTTTGGCAGCCAAGTGCGCTACGGTGCCTTTACCCAGGATGGCCACGAAGCTGTTGGCGGGATGGTGCTGATGCTGCGGGGCGACAACCCCAATTCGGTGGTCAATACCGTTAGGGATCGGATAAAGGAAGTGCAAAAATCGCTACCGGAAGGACTCAAGATCGTTCCCTTTTTAGATCGAAGCGAACTCATCGGAAGGACTACGGCAACCATAGAGAAAAACCTTATAGAAGGGGCACTTATCGTGATTTTTGTGCTGGTACTGCTCCTCGGTAGTTTTCGAGGTGGTTTGGTTACTGCTTCCTTAATTCCACTTTCCCTGCTGTTCGCCTTTATTTTGATGAAGGCTTTCGGGGTCTGGGCCAACCTGATGTCCCTCGGTGCAATCGACTTTGGGATCATTGTCGATGGTGCCGTGATCATTGTGGAGGGAACGGTACACGAGATTGAAAAGCGCATTAAGCGTGGGAAACAAAGTTTTAATCAATCCGAAATGGATGAAGTGGTCTATGACGCGAGTAGTACCGTGATGAATTCGGCTTTCTTTGGACAGATCATTATCCTGATCGTATTTACCCCTATTTTATTCCTGACCGGGATCGAGGGCAAGATGTTCCGCCCTATGGCGTTTACTTTCGGGTTCGCGGTCCTGGGCGCAATCATCTTATGCCTTACCTACGTACCGATGATTGCCTCGCTTACAATGAAACCGGCGACCAAAAAGAAAAACTGGTTTCATAAGGTGGAAGATAAAATCTCTGGTTTCAGCAACGGGATGATGACCCGTATCAATAATGGCTACCGGCCGGTAATCCTGAAATCTTTGAGCCACCGCATTATCGTCCTGGTCGTTGCAGTAGTATTGCTTGTGGGTGCCGGGTTTACCTTTAGCAGAATGGGCGGGGAATTTATCCCCAGTATCGATGAAGGCGATATCGCGATGCAGGCCTTGTTAAGGCCGGGAAGTTCCTTGACCGAATCCATCGAGACTTCAAAGAGGATAGAGAATATTGTGCTGGACAACTTCCCCGAGGTGGAAACGATGGTTTCCCGGATCGGGGTGGCCGATATCCCGACCGACCCAATGCCGATGGATATCGCGGACACCTACATTATTTTGGACAAGGACAAGGATAATTGGACTTCGGCGGAAACTAAAGAAGGGCTGATTGCAGAAATAAAAGAGAAATTAGCAGTCGTGCCCGGGGTCAACTTCGTCTTTAGTCAGCCCGTGGAACTGCGTTTTAACGAACTGCTTACCGGGGTTCGGGAAGATGTAGCGATTAAATTGTATGGTGAAGATCTGGATGTGCTTTCCGAAAAAGCGGCCAAAATGGCCAATATCATCAAAACGGTTCCCGGCGCCGGCGATGTGAACCTGGAGGCCACCTCGGGATTGCCACAGATGACCGTGCGCTTCAATCGAAGAAAGGTAGCCCAGTACGGCCTGAACATCCAGAAACTGAACCAATATGTGAGTACCGCATTTGCCGGAGGTACGGCGGGCGTCATCTTTGAGGGCGAAAAGCGTTTTAATATGGTGGTGCGCTTGGATGAGGAACATCGTCAAAGCATCGATAATCTAAAAAACCTCTTGATCGACCTGCCCGGCGGAAACCAGATCCCCATAAAAGAGGTGGCCGATATTAGTTACCAGCCCGGCCCGATGCAGATTTCCCGGGACAATACCTCCCGAAGGATTTATGTAGGGGTGAATGTACGGGGCCGGGATGTAGAATCAATGGTGCACGATATTCAGGCCAAAATGGACGCGCAATTAGACCTGCCGCCCGGCTACCATATTGAATACGGCGGTGCTTTTGAAAACCTGCAACGGGCGAAAGACCGTTTAATCATTGTGGTTCCCATTGCTTTGGCACTTATTTTCCTATTGCTCTATTTTGCGTTGGGCTCGTTCTCACAATCCATTATGATCTATATGGCGGTTCCGTTGGCGGCCATAGGTGGCATTTTCGCCCTGGCCATTCGTGGGATGCCCTTTAGTATCTCTGCGGGTGTTGGGTTTATCGTACTCTTCGGGGTTGCGGTATTGAACGGCCTGGTACTCATCAGTAGATTGAACTCATTAAAAGAAGAAGGTGTTATGGATATACAGGAACGTATTTTAATAGGGACACAGGAACGGATCCGTCCAATTTTATTGACGGCTTTGGCCGCGATAATGGGCTTTTTCCCGATGGCACTTTCCCACGGGGCGGGTGCTTCGGTACAGCGGCCTTTGGCCACGGTGGTCATTGGCGGATTGATAACCGCAACCTTGCTTACGCTGATCGTTGTGCCCATTTTGTACAGTTTTGTGGAAAAAACGGGAAAAAACAACAACGGAAAATCGGGTAAAGTTGCCATAAATCCTGCCCTGATCGCCGTTTTATTGGGTCTTGGATCAATGGCCATCCCGGCAAGTGCAAGTGCGCAAACGCTGGATAGCCCCCAGCAAAATGCGCCCCGGCAGGACAGCCTGAAAGTTGAACAAGGGTTTACCCCAATTTCTTTACAGGACGCAGTAGAAAGGGCCCAAGCGAACTATCCCAAATTGAAGGCGGCCCAACTGGAAGTCGAGAACCAGGAGGCCCTGAAAAAAACCGCCTGGGATCTTGGGACCACCCAAATTTTTACCGGTGGCGAAGAACTGCCGGACAACGGTACAAGCGATGAAGGTATCTATCAAACCATTGGCGTCCAGCAGCAAAATATCGATGTGTTCGGTATCGGTGCCAAAAATAGGGTGCAAAATGAGAAAATTGCGCTAAGTGAAACGGCACTCGATCTTACCTCTCTTCAAGTGGAACGGGAAGTGAGCAAGGCCTGGGGCGATGCCTACACCTCCAAACGGAAGTACCAATTGTATGTGGAACTCGATTCCATTTTTAGCGATTTTGAACGGGCGGCGCGTTTACGTTATGAGACCGAGGCTTCCTCGAAGCTGGAATATTTGGCCGCCACCAATCAGGCCCGGCAGGTAAGCCTTCAGAAAATGCAGGTATATCGGGATTATCTGGGCAATCTTCAAAAACTGAACCTTTGGTTGGTGAGCGATACGCCCTTTACCGTTGCGGATACAGGTGTAGATGAAATGGACACGCCCATACTACAGCGAAAGGATTCGATCACGAGCCACCCGATGCTGCAATATTATGAGCGGCAGATCGACGTGGCCGATGCCGAGCGTAATCTCAGCACCAAAGCGTTTTTCCCAAAGTTCAACGCACAATATGGGCGGCAGAAAATTGCGGGACAGAACGGATTTTTCAACTTTCAGGTCGGGATTTCCATTCCACTCTTTTTCGGGCCGGAATTGGGACAGTCTCAGTCGGCCAAAATACAGACCCAGATTGCGGAGCAGAATTTCAGGGAAAAACAGCTTCAGGTCAATTCAAAATATCAGGACCTGCAACAGGACTATCTAAAATGGCTGGAATCTTGGCAGTACTATGAACAGGAAGCCCTTCCGCTTGCCAAAGAGCAACGGGACGGGGCGGTTTTTGCCTATAAAGAGGGGGGTATTGATTATACCACCTTTCTGCAAACCGTACGCGACGCCATAGGCATCCAGAGCAAGTCCTGGGACGCACTTAACAATTATCTGAGATCAAAATACGAACTGGAATTTTTCCTCAATTCCGCTAAACAATAAAGACAGAAACTATGAATTTCAATATAAAATCGATTTTTTACGCAGCCCTGATCCTATTCAGTTTAAATTCCTGTAAACAGGAAAAAACCGCTGAAAGCGGGCAAGAAGACCACAACGAAACAGCTTCTGCCGAAAATGGTGGCGAGCATCAGGAAGAAAACGCAGGTTTGGAGGGCAAAAAACTGCACCTGTCCCAACAAAAATTCGAAGCGATGGGATTGAAGGTAGATAGCCTGCCCACCAAAAGCCTTACCGGGCTGGTGGAGGCGAATGGCCAACTGGAAGTGCCCCCGCAAAATGAAGCTGCGGTTACCGCCATTATCGGTGCCAATGTGACGAGTATAAAGGTCATTGAAGGCGATAAGGTAAGCAAAGGAAGCATTCTGGGATATTTGAGCCATCCCGATCTTATCAAATTGCAGACCGATTATTCCAATGCCTATAACCGGATGAACTTTTTAAATAAGGAATATGACCGTCAAAAACGCTTGTACGATGCCGAAGTGGCTTCGGGAAGAAAATTTCAGGAAACCGAGTCGGAATATAACAGTATGAAGGGGATGGTCAGGGGACTGGAATCCCAATTACGCTTATTTGGGGTTAGTCTGGACCGCATTAGGAACGGGAATGTATATAGCCAAGTTCCCGTGGTAAGCCCAATTAACGGTTACGTGGAAAAAGTGAATATCAAGGTAGGGCAGTTTGTACAACAACAGACCGAAATGTTCGAGATCGTGAATACCGAACATATCCACGCCGACCTAATGGTATATGAAAAGGACGTCAGCAAGGTTAAAGAGGGACAGACGGTGGAATTTAATATCGAATCCCTTCCCGAATCCGATCTGAGTGCAAAAATCTATTCCGTTGGAAAGACTTTTGAGATGAACCCCAAAGCGGTTCACGTGCACGCAGAAATAGAGAACAAGCAGGGAAACCTCTTCCCGGGAATGTACCTTACCGCAAAAATAGCCACTTCCGAAAACAAGGTGACCGCGCTTCCCGAAGAGGCGATCATTACCGAAAACGGGGAACCGTATATTTTTACGGCCAAAAAGGTAACCGAAGGTGGCGAGGAAGAATGGGCGTTGAGCCCCTTAAAAGTCGTAACCGGTCAGGCAGATGATGGCTGGATGGAGATCAAGTTGCTACAGCCGCTGGAAAAAGGGCAAATGGTAGTGTGGAACAAAGCCTATTACCTGATCTCCGAAATGAAGAAAGGCGAAACGGAACACGGGCATTAAGCCCCCTAACCTCCGAAGGGGGAACTCCAAGCAGACGTGTTATACACTGTACCTACAGCACCTTTGCTTGGCGTTCCTTCGGTAAATTAAGTCCGGGCTTGCCAAAGACTGTTTGTCAATTGGTTAGTAAAAAGTTTGGTGGGTCCGGTTTTTAAAACAATTGACAGTATAACTAATAAAATTTAAAAAAATGAAAGAAATAAAAGCATTTATAAAGCCCAACAGGGTACAAAAAACAATTGAGGCATTGAGTGATGCCGGATTTAAAAGTATGACCCTATCCCAGGGCGAAGGTACGGGCAAATTCAAGGCTAAAGGAGCTTCCCCATCTTTGGACTTTCATATTACCGATAGCCCGGTGGTCAAACTGGAACTGGTGTGCCAAAACGAAGAAGCAAAAAGTGCCATTGATATTATTATTGAAAATGGCAAAACGCCGACCCCAGGTGATGGCATCATCTATCTTTCCAATGTAGAAGATGCTTTCCAGATCAAGACCGGAAAGTCGATAAAGAAATCCCAGAAGTAAAATGTATTGAAATATGAGTGAAATCGAAACCCTTCTGAACAAACATAATGTGCGGCCCACCGCAATGCGCATCCTTATTTATAAGTTTATGGCGAAAAAGGAAAGGGCCGTAACCTTGACCGAGATAGAGCAGGCCTTTGTGAAATCGGACAGGGCTACGCTATCCCGAACCATTAAAACCTTTGAGACCAACGGAATTGTACATCAAATAGACGATGGCACCGGCATACCCAAATATGCCCTCTGTGAAAGCGGGTGCAATTGTGAGGTAGATCAGGATCTGCATATTCATTTTCATTGTACCAACTGTGATGAGACGGTTTGCTTGACCGATCATAAAATACCCCACATCAACCTGCCGGAAGGGTATATGGCCGAAAATGTCAATTTGGTCGTTAAAGGTATATGCGAAAAATGTAGTGCCGTTTAATTTTCAATAATGAATAAAGCCGAAAAAATACTAAAAAGTAAAGGGATTAGGCCTACCGAAATGAGGTTAGCTATTTATAAATACCTCAAAAGAAAGTTTTATGCCGTAACCCTGAAAGAAATAGAAATGGCTTTCATCAAAAAAAGCGACGACAATAAAACCGCGGACAGAACAACAATTTATAGAACCCTAAAACTATTTCAAGAGAAGGGCGTAGTACATCAAATAGATGTTGGAACAGCAATCGCCAAATATGCGCTTTCCGATGAAAAAGATTTGGATATGCATCTGCATTTTCATTGTACCCATTGTGGCAACACATTCTGTTTGTCCAATAAAGTAAGCCGAGATAGCCTACCGGATAAGTACAAAGTAGCCGATGTGAATTTGGTTTTAAAAGGCGTATGTACAAAATGTTTAAAAAGAGAAAAAAGAAAATAACAAAAAACCTAAAAAATGATACAGATATTAGACTCTGAAAAAGAACAGGTCATTTCGGTAAAAATTGAAGGCAACATCACTAAAAAGGATATTCAAAAAATTCATCCTCTTATCCATAATATAAGGAATAACGGAATGAAAGTTCGTTGGTATTTTGAATTGGAAGATTTTACGGGTTACGATCTAAAAGGCTTATGGCAAGATTTAAAAGTGGATGCTGCCCATTTTGACGATTATGGAAAAATGGCAATGGTAGGCGACAAAAAATGGCAGGAATTGGCTGCGGAAGCTACCGATTTTTTTACTGGTTCAGAAGTGCGGTTTTTTGAACCGCACCAAAAAGACCAAGCGAAACAATGGATAAATAACTAATTATGGCACACGATCATTCACACGGTTCTCAGAACTACGGAAAGGCCTTTGGGATAGGCATAGCCCTAAACACTATTTATGTAGCAGTCGAACTCTACTACGGGTTTGTGGCAAATTCTTCCGCGCTCTTGGCGGATGCGGGCCACAACGCGAGCGATGTTTTCAGCCTTATACTGGCGTGGGCGGCCATTAAAATAGCCACAAAAAGGCCTTCAAAACGCTATACCTATGGCTTACGAAAAACGACCATTCTAGCCTCGATGATCAATGGCGTCATCATTATTGCCGCGGCCGGATTGATTGCGTGGGACGCCATCCAAAAATTTCAGGACCCGGCAGAGATTTCCGGCAATCTCGTAATGATTGTGGCCGCCATTGGTTTAGTGGTAAATACCGGTACGGCTTTCTTATTTTGGAAAGGTTCAAAAGGCGATCTGAACATACGCGGGGCATTTTTACATATGGCTGCCGATGCCGGGGTAACCTTAGGAGTGCTGCTTGGCGGTCTGGCCATTAAATACACGGGATTAACGTGGATAGACCCTGCGCTTAGTTTGGTCATTGTTCTGGTCATTTTATACAGTGCCTGGGGACTTCTTAGGGATTCCGTAAAAATAGCCATCGATGCCGTTCCCAAAAACATCGACATCGATGAAGTGGAAAAGTTCCTAATGGATATCGAAGGGGTCGAAGAAGTACACGATCTGCATATCTGGGCAATGAGCACCACGGAAACGGCACTATCTACCCATCTGGTCGTTCCCGATGGGCACGAGGACCAATTTTTATATGATATACGGGAACAATTACACGATAAATTCGAAATAACGCATATCACCCTGCAAATCGAAAAAGAATTTGGGGACAAAGAATATAAGCCCTATCAAGGTCTGGAATAATAAAATCACGATGAAAAAAAAACAAAATCTAAGGGATATCGATACCCGGAAACATTCTGGCGAACACAGCCACGATGATGGCCATAACCACAATAGTCCGGAAAAGGCATCAAAATTTAGAACTTACCTCCCCGCTATTTTCAGTTTTGTAATGCTGATTGCGGGTATTGCCGTCGATTTTTTCGATGCCTTCCCATTTTTCACGGGTTGGATTCATATTCTTTGGTATGTTGTAGCCTATATTCCTGTTGGGTTTCCCGTTATTATTGAAGGCTGGAAAAGTATAAAAAACGGCGATTTCTTTACCGAATTCCTATTAATGTCCATCGCCACATTGGGGGCATTTGCCATAGGCGAATATCCCGAGGGCGTGGCCGTGATGCTTTTTTATGCTGTTGGCGAACTTTTCCAAAGTGCTGCGGTTAAAAAAGCGAAGGGTAATATAAAGGCTCTTTTGGATGTGCGTCCCAATGAAGCCTTGGTATATCGAAAAAACGATTTTGTTTCCGTCAACCCCGAAACGGTCGAGGTTGGTGAAAAGGTTCAGGTACGTGTAGGCGAAAAAATCCCTTTGGACGGTAAACTGTTATCTGAAAAAGCTTCGCTTAATACTGCTGCCATTACCGGCGAAAGCAAACCTGATACCATTGCAAAAGGCGAAAAAGTATTTGCTGGAAGCATAAACTTGGACGGTGTAATTGAAATAAAAACTACTAAAGAATTTAAGGATAGTTCTATTGCAAGAATTCTTGATATGGTGCAAAACGCCACCGCCCGTAAATCAAAAACGGAACTGTTCATCAGAAAGTTTGCGAGGGTGTACACCCCTATCGTGGTATTCCTTGCTATTGGACTGACCTTTTTACCCTATCTATTTGTCGAGAATTACATCTTTGAAGATTGGTTATACCGTGCCTTGATCTTCCTTGTTATTTCTTGTCCTTGCGCCCTGGTTGTTTCGATTCCATTGGGATATTTCGGTGGCCTTGGTGCCGCATCCCGAAATGGAATATTGTTTAAAGGTGCATCCTTCCTCGATGCAATGACTAAAGTAAACACGGTGGTAATGGATAAGACCGGAACGGTTACCAAGGGCGTGTTTAAAATCAAGGATGTTGTTAACAATGATGCTTTCCCGGAAGCGGAATTTATGAAATACCTGATGGCGATGGAAGAACAGTCCACCCATCCCATTGCCAAGGCGATTCTGGAATATAAGGCTGAGGGGGCTGATTTTGAAGCTTCCGAAGTATCCGAGGTTGCCGGAAAAGGCTTGAAAGGCACCGTAAACGGTAAAACGGTTTTAGTGGGTAACGAGGCCTTAATGACCTCAAACAATATCAAAGTCCCAGCGGAAACTGATACCATTGTAGAATCTATTGTAATGGTTGCCATTGATGGTCAATTTGCAGGCTACGTAACCATTGCCGATGAATTGAAGAAAGATGCCCACGAGGCAATCGAACAAATCCGTAAAGCCGGAATATCGAGAATCATAATGCTTTCTGGCGATAAGGATTCTATTACCAAGGAAGTTGGTAGGGAAATGGGCATCGACAGCGCGATGGGCGGATTGTTACCGGAAGACAAGCTCAATGAAGTGGAGCGGCTCCAAAAAGAGACAGGCACTACGGTGGCTTTTATCGGCGATGGCATCAACGATGCTCCTGTACTTGCGACCAGCGATGTAGGTATGGCAATGGGGGGCTTGGGAAGTGATGTGGCCATTGAGACGGCAGATGTCATTATCCAGACCGACCAGCCTTCTAAAATTGCCCGGGCCATTAAGATTGGCCGATCCACAAGGAAAATTGTATGGCAGAATATCGCCTTGGCATTTGGTGTTAAAATTGCCGTTATGATCTTAGGTGCTTTCGGAATGGCGACAATGTGGGAGGCCGTATTTGCCGATGTCGGCGTAGCCTTTTTGGCCATCCTCAACGCGATACGTTTGCAGAAAATGAATTGGAAATAGTACAACAGGATGTCTCAAAGTAGAAGAAATAGAAGAAAGAAAAAAGTTCAAAAACCGCCTAAGAACAAAATCACGAAAAAAGATAAAATAAAAGGCATTATTGCCCTTGTTCTCTTGGTTATTGCCGCCTTTCTGCTCTACTTTTTTGTGCTGAAAGGGAATATTCACAAGCATTGATTGTATTGGTAGTTATAATTTAAAAAAAGAGTTTTCATTTTTTTTTAAGAAAAATCAAAAGTTTGAAAAACTCTGAGGGAGGATGTTATTTCCAAGTATATTGAATAGAAACATATAATGAACAACCCTGTCAAAAGATTAAAAAAATGTTAATACCAACCAAAACTCTTAAATTTTCGTAAATTTGCACTAATGAAAAAAACCTTCAATAAAATAGTATCTATTTTAATGGCGTCTATAGTGCTGTTTACTACAATGTCGTTTGCGGTAGATATACATTATTGTGGGGATTCACTAGTTGATTTTTCTTTATTTCATAATGTCAAGACCTGTGGAATGGAGAATCAACAACCTCAAAAAAGCTGTGAAAAAGGTTTCTCCGAGAAACCTTGCTGTTCTGATACGCAAATAGCAATAGATGGTCATAATGACTTAAATCCATCATTTAATAATCTAACTTTTGAGCAACAAGTATTTGTTGCTACTTTCTATTATTCTTATATAAATCTTTTTGAAGGCTTGGATGAAAATATCATCCCCTTTAAAGATTATACGCCACCCTATCTCATACGGGATGTTCAAGAATTAAACGAGACCTATTTAATTTGATTTTAAACAGTTCCCGATAATTATCGGGAAAATTAGCCCTGTGGTTCCTACCATTTTGGGCTCATTTTGTTGTGTTTAATTTTCTGAAACCATCAGGATTTTATTCAATGTATAACTGTTTAATTATCAATACCTATGCTAAATAAGGGTATAAAATTCCTCATAGAAAATAAACTTATCGCTGTTCTTATGCTTACGATCTTCGTAGGCTGGGGCATCGTTAACGCCCCTTTTAATTGGGACACTGGTTACCTTCCCACAGACCCCGTTGCCGTAGATGCCATCCCTGATATCGGCGAAAACCAGCAAATCGTTTTTACTAAATGGGAAGGCCGTTCCCCACAGGATATCGAAGATCAGATAAGCTATCCGCTTACCACCGCTTTGTTGGGCATTCCCGGGGTAAAGACCATCCGCAGCTCCTCAATGTTCGGCTTTTCCAGCATCTATATTATTTTTGATGAAGACGTTGAATTTTACTGGAGCAGGAGTCGTATCCTTGAAAAACTCAATTCCCTGCCCAGCGGTTTGCTGCCCGATGGCGTGAACCCAAGCTTGGGTCCAGATGCTACCGGATTGGGACAAATATACTGGTACACCCTAGAAGGGCGAGACAAAGATGGAAACGTGACCGGCGGTTGGGATTTACAGGAACTGCGCAGCATTCAGGACTATTATGTAAAGTATGCCCTTTCTTCCGCGAGCGGGGTTTCAGAAGTGGCCTCCATAGGCGGGTTTCAAAAGGAATATCAAATAGATGTAGATCCAGAAAAAATGCGGCAATACAACATTGGTCTGGGCGATGTCGTAAGCGCAATAAAAGAAAGCAACAAGGATATTGGTGCGCAGACCCTTGAAATCAACCAGGCTGAATATCTGGTGCGTGGTTTGGGTTATGTGAAATCGGTGGCCGATATTGAAAACGCAGTGGTCACTTCCGAAGATTATACCTCAATAAGGGTGAAGGATATTGCCCGAGTAAGCCTGGGACCCGCTCCCCGTCGCGGAATACTGGACAAAGAAGGTGCCGAAGTGGTCGGCGGTGTTGTGGTAGCACGTTATGGCGCAAACCCGATGGAGGTCATCAACAACGTTAAAGACAAAATAAACGAACTGAGTTCGGGCTTACCTTCCAAAGAATTGAAAGACGGCCGTACTTCCCAATTGACGATTGTTCCGTTTTATGACCGGACGGAACTTATAAATGAAACTTTGGGCACGCTCGATGAGGCCTTGACCCTTGAAATATTGATAACGATATTGGTCATTATCGTGATGGTCTTCAATTTACGGGCATCTATACTTATTTCGGGATTGCTACCTGTGGCCGTATTGATGGTTTTTATTGCGATGAAGTTTTTTAATGTTGATGCCAACATTGTGGCCCTATCTGGAATTGCGATCGCCATTGGTACAATGGTGGATGTTGGCGTGATCCTCTGCGAAAATATTATCAGATATTTAGATGAAGAAGAGCTGCGGGTATTGAACGGTGAAACTAGGCAACCCATCAATACGCTCGTCTATAACGCTACTGCCGAAGTTTCAGGGGCGATTGTTACAGCGGTGCTTACCACTATCATCAGTTTTATTCCCGTATTTACAATGATAGGTGCCGAAGGGAAATTATTCCGCCCATTGGCCTTTACCAAAACGATGGCACTTACCGCTTCCATTATTGTTGCCCTGTTCCTGATCCCTCCCTTTGCCGCATTCTTGTTTAGAAAAAAGAGCATTCGGAAAACAACCGGTTATATCATAAATGGTCTTTTAATGCTTTTAGGGATTACTGCCATTGTCTTTGGATATTGGTTGGGCCTTGTTTTGATTGCCTTTGGTATTGTGGGCTTTTTAAAGGATGCGAAAATTGCATCAAGGGTATCAGATAGACTTTTGCTTTCTGAAAAACGGGCGAATGTTGTAAATATGATTATTTCGGCCATAGCCATTGTTTTTCTATTGGCAGAATACTGGCGCCCTTTAGGCTTTGACCGTAGTATTTTGATCAATCTCCTTTTTGTAGGGATTATCTGTTTTGGTCTTTTGGCGGCTTTTTGGGTATTTAAACATTTTTATTCCCGCATTTTAAAGTGGGCTTTGCGCAATAAAATATTGTTTTTGTGCATCCCTACCACCGTTTTTGTTCTGGGTGTTTTAATAATGACCAATATCGGTAAGGAATTTATGCCCTCGCTCAACGAAGGTTCGTTCCTGTTAATGCCCACCTCGCTGCCACACGCTGGCGTAGCGGAAAACAAAAGGGTATTACAACAACTGGATATGGCCGTGGCAGGCATCCCCGAGATAAAAACCGTAGTAGGAAAATCGGGGCGCACAGAATCGGCCCTTGATCCCGCTCCCCTGTCGATGTACGAAAATATTATTCAGTATAAATCGGAATATATGGAGGATTCCGATGGAAGCCCCCAGCGCTATAAAGTGAACAAAGACGGCTTTTTTGTTCTAAAAGATGGTGGCTTGGTGACCAATCCCAACAATGAGGTTAGAAATTCTGAAAACTACGAAGACGCTGAGATTGAAGATCCGTTCCTTATTGATACAGGAAGCCTGATCCCCGATGAAGATGGGGAATTCTATCGCAACTGGAGGCCGGAAATACAATCCCCCGATGATATCTGGAACGAGATTGTAAAGGTCACCAAACTTCCCGGCGTCACTTCGGCACCCAAGTTACAGCCCATCGAGACCCGTTTGGTAATGTTACAGACGGGGATGAGGGCACCAATGGGAATTAAGGTAAAAGGTCAGGACCTGAAACAGATAGAAGCTTTTGGTTTAAAATTGGAGGATATCTTAAAACAGGCGAAAGGCGTAAAAAAAGAGGCCGTTTTTGCAGACCGCATCGTGGGCAAGCCCTATTTGTTGATCGATATAAAAAGGGAACGCCTTGCCCGCTATGGTATTTCCATTGAAGATGTACAGCAGGTCCTTCAAGTGGCCGTGGGCGGGATGCCTTTAACGCAGACCGTGGAAGGCAGGGAACGCTACGGCGTTAGGGTGCGATATCCCAGGGAACTTCGTGGTAATGCAGAGGCTATAAAGGATATTTACGTCCCCGTCTCAACTGGAAACCCGGTCCCCCTTGGGGAATTGGTGGACATCCGATATGAAAAAGGCCCACAGGTCATTAAAAGTGAGGATACATTCTTGGTGGGCTACGTCCTCTTTGATAAACTGGATGGCTTTGCTGAAACAAACGTGGTGGAAAATGCCCAAGCCGTTATCCAACAGAAGATCGATAACGGCGAACTGACCGTTCCAAAAGGGATCAATTACAAATTTACGGGAACCTATGAAAACCAGATCCGGGCAGAGAAAACCTTATCGATCGTAGTCCCGCTGGCGCTCATCATTATCTTTTTGATCCTTTATTTTCAGTTCCGTTCCGTATCAACATCGTTAATGGTATTTACCGGGATAGCGGTGGCTTTTGCAGGCGGGTTTATAATGATCTGGCTGTACGGGCAGGACTGGTTCTTCAATTTCAACTTCTTTGGGGAAAACCTGAGGGACCTTTTCAATATGAAGACCATCAATTTAAGTGTGGCGGTTTGGGTAGGTTTTATTGCCCTGTTTGGTATTGCTACCGATGACGGGGTCGTTATGGCCACCTATCTTACCCAGACATTTGATAAAAATGATCCGACGGACAAAGCGGCAATCCGGGAATCTGCATTGTTCGCTGCTCAAAAACGCATCCGTCCCTGCCTGATGACCACGGCGACAACCATACTTGCCCTGTTGCCTGTTTTAACTTCCACCGGCCGGGGAAGCGATATTATGATCCCAATGGCCATACCCAGTTTTGGCGGGATGATCATTGACGTTACCTCCTATTTTATTGTACCCGTATTATTCAGTTGGAAAAAGGAAGCTGCGCTTTCGCGGAAGCAGAAAGCAATAAAAAGCAATTCAGGAAAAACCAAAAACAGTTCTAGATGATGAAAAAAAGAGCCTATAAAATCGTGTTGATACTTATTGGTGTTTTGTGTGGAGGTTTTGCCGAAGCACAACAACTGGAATCCTACATTCAGGAGGCAGAATCCAACAACCCGGATATTCAAGCCTTTGAACTGCGGTACAACATTGCGGAAGAAAAAGTGAACGAGGTAAACGCGCTTCCCAATACCGAATTTGGGGCGGGCTATTTTATAAGTGAGCCCGAAACCCGTACCGGGGCACAGCGTGCCCGTTTTTCGGTGAAACAGATGCTACCCTGGTTCGGGACGATTACCGCACGGGAAAATTACGCTTCTTCAATGGCCGATGCAGAATACGTGGAGATTGCCATTGCCAAACGAAAATTGGCCCTTTCTGTTTCTCAATCCTATTATCAACTATATGCCATTACCGCCAAACAGCAGGTTTTGGAGCAAAACATCCAATTGCTCGAAACCTACGAACGTTTGGCACTTACCTCGGTTGAGGTTGGTAAGGCCTCCGCAGTGGATGTGCTCCGGTTGCAAATCAGACAAAATGAACTAGAAAAAGAAAGAGACATTCTATCGGAAGACTTTTTGGCCGAAAAAACCCAGTTCAACAACCTGCTCAACAAGGAAGAAAAAGCGCCAATATCAGTAGTAGATACGATGTTCGTTCCCTTAGAAAGCACCAACTTTTCTTCCGAAGGTCTAAAACTTCATCCAGAAATTTTAAAGTACGATAAGCTATTTGAATCAATAGCACAGTCAGAAGCGCTCAATCAAAAAGAGAGCCTGCCCAATATTGGTGTGGGGCTGGATTATATACCCGTTGCCGAACGGCCTGCGATGAATTTCAGCGATAACGGAAAAGACATCTTAATGCCAATGCTGTCCATATCCATTCCCATATTCAACAATAAATACAGCTCGATCACCAAGCAAAATGAATTGAGGCAGCAGGAAATAAAAGCGCAAAAACAAGACCGCTTAAATAAATTGAAGACCCTTTTTGCACAAGCCGTTCAAAACCGAAATTCAGCAAGGATAAGCTATGCAACGCAATTAAAAAATTTAAAGCAGGCCAATGATGCCGAAGATATTTTAATGAAATCCTATGAAACTGGAACGATAGATTTTAATGATGTACTGGATATTCAGGAACTGCAATTAAAGTTTCAGATGAACCAGATTGAATCCATCAAAATGTATTTCGTGCAATCTGCAATAATCAACTACTTAACCAACTAAAAGATGAAAACAACACTCTACATAAAAAATATGGTCTGTGATCGCTGTATCAAGGTTTTAAAAAACGAATTGAAAGATGAAAGCATTAAAGTTTTAGACGTAAAATTGGGAGAAATAACTGCCGATATTCAAACCAATAAAGAGAAAAAGACAATAAGAAAAGTAGTGGAATCGAACGGGTTTTACATTATAGATGGCGAAAATTTCAAGCTGGTTGAACAAACAAAATTAATATTGATCAACCTGTTAAAAAAGTTACCGTTAGCCGGAAATGAGAAGCTTTCTGAGATACTTTCAAAAGAAATACACCACGACTATTTCAAAATAAGCAAAATATTCTCCTACAATGAGAAGATCACGATTGAAAAATATTTCATCAAACTGAAGATCGAAAAAGCAAAGGAGCTTATTCATTATAAGGAACTCAATTTTACGGAAATAAGTCAGCTTTTAAATTACAGCAACCTAACACATTTAAGCAACCAATTTAAGACCGAAACAGGAATGAGCCTCACAGAATATAAAACAATGGAAAAAAATTTTAGGAATTCATTAGACCAAATTATATAAGTATAAACCAAAATTATTAAACAATAATTTTAAAGTAAACAATATTTTTAAGTTAAAAATTTCATCAATGAAAAAACTACTGATACCATTTTTGGCAATGTTAGCGCTTACTAACATACAGGCACAAACCGCCAATGGTTCCGAAGAGAACGTAGATAATTGGCCCGTACACGAATATAATCTAACTATCGATTACGAAACTGTAAATTTTACGGGGAAAGATGTAAAAGCGATGACTATAAATGGAGGGATCCCGGGGCCTAATCTGGTATTCACCGAAGGGGAATTTGCGGTAATCAACGTAACCAATAAAATGGATGAGGAAACATCCGTCCATTGGCACGGGATGATTTTGCCCAATTTTTATGATGGTGTTCCCTACCTTTCTACACCTCCTATTCGTCCAGGGGAAACGTTTCAATATAAATTTGCCATTAAGCAAACCGGAACGTACTGGTACCACTCCCATACCGGATTACAGGAACAACGGGGCGTTTACGGCTCCATCCAGATCAACCCAAAAGAAAAAACCTTGGACTATGATAAAGATTTGGTCTTGGTGCTATCAGACTGGATGGACGAAGATCCTGCCTCGCAGCTTAAAAACCTAAAGCGTGGGAATGAATGGTACTTGATCAAAAAAGGGCAAATCCAAAGTTGGGATAAGATTATAAAGAAAAAAGCAGTAGGTGCCAAGCTAAAAATGATTTGGCAACGGATGCCGGATTTCGCTATATCTGATAATTTCTATGAAAACTTTTTTATTAACGGTGCGGTCAAAAATGAATATCCAGACTTTAAACCCGGGGAAAAGGTGCGGTTGCGGTTTGTCAATGCTTCGGCAGCTTCTTATTTCTGGTTAACCTTTGGTGGTAAAGACCCGATGTTGGTGTCTGCCGACGGGAAAGACGTTGTACCCGTTAAGCACAATAAAACCCTAATTGGCGTGGCCGAGACCTACGATTATATTGTCACCATTCCTGAAAATGGCAAACTCGAAGTTCGGGCAATGGCACAGGACGGTTCTGGTTTTGCCACTGCCTATTTAGGGCAAGGCCGCATTCTAAAAGCTCCAGTAGTTCCCAAACCCGATCTTATCGAAAATATGAAAAGGATGATGGCAATGGATATGAAAATGGGAGCACCCGCTTCAAAATTCAATCCTTCAAAAAACGATTCTATAAAAGTGATGAAAAAATACAGTATGGATATGGGGGGAATGAAAATGGACGGTATGGATATGAAGGATGATGATATGAAGGACAAAATGGAAAAAGGAAAAATGAAGGGAATGAAAAAAGACTCCACGAAGATGGCACAAATGGATCATTCTAACCCGCCTGCCGGCAAGGCAGGAATGGATATGAAAAATAGGGAGATGAAAAAGGATACCATTAAAGATATGGATGAAATGGAGATGAAAATGGGCTATGTTGTCCCTGCCGATAAGGTTATTGGCGATAATATGAAAACTGGCGGAAATCCCCAGTTCAATTATGATTATTTGAAATCTCCCGTAAAAACCACTTTTGAAGGGGACAAACCCGTAAAAGAGATGCTTTTTAACCTGACGGGCAATATGAACCGGTATGTCTGGAGCATCAACGGTGTACCACTTTCGGAAACCGATAAGATCAAGATCAAGCAAGGGGAAGTAGTACGTATCACACTCAACAACCTTACGATGATGCACCACCCAATGCACCTGCACGGACACTTTTTTAGGGTGCTGAACAAAAATGGGGATTATTCACCGTTGAAGCATACCGTGGATGTTCCGCCAATGAAAAAAGTGGTAATCGAGTTTGATGCAAACGAAACGGGGGATTGGTTTTTCCATTGTCACATTTTATACCACCTGAATGCGGGTATGGCCCGTGTTTTCAGTTATGATGGTCCGCGAGATAAACGCCTTAAAGGATACCCGCTGACTAAATTGACCAACGAAGCCGATCACATATTTACCTGGGGTGAATTGACAGCTGCAAGCCATATGACGGAACTTTATGCCACAGCCACCAATATCAGGAACCAGTTCACTTTTCGTGGTGAATATGGATGGAACAAGAATATGGAGGTTGAAGCCACCTATGAGCGATACCTTAATGATTATTTCAGGGTATTTGGTGGTGTAAACGTTGAAAACGAGCTGGATGATAGTCTGGATGAGATCAACACCACGGCCATAGGTGGAATCCGATATTTAATGCCGCTGCTTATCAATGCCGATCTTAGGATAGACAGTAAGCTACGACCACAGATCAGTTTTTCTAAAGCCACGATGATCTTTCCCCACGTCCTACTTTATGGGGAATATGAATATCAAGCTGATTTTGGCTGGGTCAATGATTTTGAACCCGGAAGGGATTATGAGAAAGAAACCACTTGGCAGGTGGGCCTTGAATATATTTTGGGAAGGAACTTTTCCCTGATGGGCAGTTATGATAACCGTTTTGGTGTTGGCGGAGGGCTTTCCGCAAGATTTTAAAATTAAAAGTTATGATGTACGAATGGGATTGGCTGATTTTACTAGGGGTAGTAGTCCTCTGCATCTTTATTTATTCAGGCAAGAGGCAAAAAAAGATAAAAAAACGAAAGGATGCCCTAAAAATTTTGGATGAACGCTATGCCAAGGATGAAATTTCCAAAGAAGAGTATTTAGAGCATAAAGAAATCCTACAATCAAAAGATAAAAGGGGTTAAAAAGAACGGCCCTTACCTTAACAATTAACTCAATTATTAATTAAATTTTAAACAGTATGAAAAATTCAAAATTGATCGAAGCATTGAACAACTGTGTTGCGCATTGCAATTACTGCGCAGATGCCTGTCTGGATTCAGATGACATCAAAATGATGGTAGATTGTATCAGAACTGACAGGGCTTGTGCCGAAGTATGCAGCGCAACTGCAAAGCTGCTTGCCGCAAATTATTCAGATGCCAAAGAAATGGTGGAATACTGCCATAAAACCTGTAAAAAATGTGCTGATGAGTGTGCGAAACACGACGCCCAGCATTGTAAAGACTGTGCAGACGCGTGTAAAAAATGCGCTGATGCCTGTGAAGCTTATTTAAGCTAAATGTAATTAATAATCTTCCCCTTTAAGTAGGGGAAGATTATCATAAATCCAGTTTGAAAGGAATCCTAAAAAGAGTGATAAAAATTAAGTTTTCAAAGAACAATTAAAAGAATATCAAGATGAAAAAATTAAAGATTACAATGAGTATTTTGACAATGGCATTAGTTGCCCTGACGACAATGTCCTGTAAGGACGGGAAAAAAGAAGGGTCAACAGCTCCAATGTCCAATGAGATGCATCAGGAAGATGCCGGGTCTGAAATGATGGCCGATAATTCAAGTAATAGTGAATCATCCGCAATCATCGACAATTACCTTAAAATTAAAAATGCCCTGGTAGCCGATAATCAAGAAGATGCCGCTAAAGCAGGCGGAATGCTGATGGCTGACCTTAAAGATTTTGATAAGAGCAAATATTCTTCAGATAAGCAGCGCGAGTTGACTGATATCATTGAAGACGCCACGGAACACGCGGAACATATTTCAGAAAGCCCTATGGAGCACCAGCGGGAGCATTTCGATATTTTGAGCAAAGATATGATCGATATGATAGCCATAACAGGAACCAGTAAAAAGCTATACCAGGATTTTTGCCCGATGTACAATAACAACAAAGGTGCGCAATGGTTGAGCAGTACCGAAGAAATCAAAAACCCATATATGGGCAGCAAAATGCCGGGTTGTGGAAAGATGCAGAAAGAGATCAATTAATTGAAAGTTTTTAAGACTATAGCCTGGGTTTTGCTGATTGCATTTGTGGGGATCCAATTTTTCCCCACAGAGCGCAATCAAAGTGAGGCCGAGTACGCTTCTGATTTTATGGAGGTCAATACGGTGCCGCCAATGGTACAGAATAAGATAAAGGTGTCCTGCTATGATTGCCATAGCAACAATACCAAATATCCTTGGTACAATAAAGTACAGCCGGTGGCCTGGTTTCTTGAAGACCATATTGAAGAAGGGAAAAACGAACTGAATTTCAACGAATGGGGAGATTATTCCGACCGGAGGAAAAACAGCAAACTTCGGTCAATTATCAGTCAGATTGAAGATGATGAAATGCCGCTTGACTCCTACACGTTTATTCATAGGGATGCAAAATTTTCTGAATCGGAAAAAAAAGAGATCTTAAAATATATGACCCAGCTTAAAAATAAGCTGTAAAATTTAAAATTTAAACGATGTTCAAGAAATGAAATAAATACAATTATACCCGAAAAAAGGAAAGAGTTTTTTTCATTGATTGGTTAGTTAGAACTTTCCTTTTTAGGGTATGGTAATAAAGTCCTGTTAGGGAAGGGTATTCTTAATTTAACCCTTTAAAAAGTCCCTTCCCTTGGCAGGCACAAAAAAGAAAGCTGATGAAAGATTGTTGTAAAACAGGAAATGAAAGAGAACAAAAGAAAAGTGGCTTAAAAAAATGGTTCAGCTATATCATTTATGGAATTATAGCCATTGTCATTATCGGTGCTTTACTGCTCCAATTAACTGGAAACTAATTAAAAACAATAGAAATGAAAACAAGACAACTATTTCTTACCATATTGATGTTAGCTTATGTTGGGATTTTTACAACTGCGTTTGCCGCAAATAATTCCACAAGTTTAGATACAAAGACGGAAATAAAAGATGAGAAAGCCGCCGAAGCTGTTGGTGTAAGCAATTCTGTTCCCACCTTACAAACCGATCCAGAAGCTAGTTTGGACGAATTCCCCAATCTGCACCCCTTAGTGGTTCATTTTCCCATAGCACTATTGTTTTTGGCCGTTGTATTACAATTAATACAACTGTTTACAATGAACCGGACATTGGATTGGGTAGTATTGCTAACAGTTGGAGCAGGATTTATAGGGGCTTATGTAGCCGGTAACTTTGTACATCCCCATACTGAAGGACTTACCGAAACTGCAAAAAAGGTATTGGAACAGCACGATAAGTATGCAATGTGGGCGATGTGGTCCAGTGCTGCGGCCGCTCTACTCAAACTTGTTAGCCTTTTCTGGTTTAAGCAAAAAAGATGGTTTGAGATTTTAGTGTTTTTGGTACTTGCCTTTTCAGGGTATTCTGTTGGTTGGGCTGGGCATTATGGCTCCCAATTGGTTTATATAGAAGGTGTGGGACCACAAGGCAATTATCTGGGTAACGAAGCCGAAGAAGGACACGGAGGGCATTCACACTAAATTTTATTTTCATTAAGGTAAGCATCAGAATAGTAAAAAAATAAATAGTTGTTATGAATGATTTTTTAAAACAATGGGGAGAGGCCGCTTATACCACCACCGGATTTTTTTGGATGGCGTTGTGGGCATTCGTACTGGGCTATATCATAAGCAGTATGATCCAGATTTTCGTGACCGAAAAACGGATGCAAAAAACAATGGGCGGTGCAGAATCTAAAGGGGTTCTATTGGGTACTTTTTTCGGTTTTATAAGCAGTTCGTGCAGTTTTGCCGCCTTGGCAAGTACAAAGTCCCTTTTTAAAAAAGGGGCGAGTTTCATTTCGTCCATAGCCTTCTTATTGGCTTCGACCAATCTCGTTATCGAGCTGGGGATCATCATATCCATCTTTTTGGGATGGCAGTTTGTAGTGGGCGAATATGCCGGGGGAATTTTATTGATAGGGATCAGTTGGATTTTAATACGGCTTATCAACCCCAAAAAGCTTATTGATAAGGCAAGAAAAAACCTCGAAAAGGAGGATGAAGGTTCGGGAATGGATGATTCCAAAGATTGGAAGAAGCAGATGCAAAAAGAAGATAGCTGGGCGAAAGTGGGCAAAAAATATAAGATGGAATGGCAAATGGTCTGGAAAGATGTCACCGTGGGCTTTACCATTGCCGGTATCGTTGCGGCCTTTGTGCCCGATGCGTGGTTTCAGACACTCTTTATTGGGAGCGGTCAAGGAAATACGGACTTTTCGTTTTTTGAAATCCTGGAACATATCATCGTGGGCCCCGTCGCGGCGTTTGTAACCTTCATAGGATCTATGGGCAACATCCCCTTGGCCGCATTGCTCTTTGGGAAAGGGGTGAGTTTTGCCGGGGTAATGGCCTTTATTTTTAGCGACTTGGTCGTTTTTCCAATTTTAAGGATCAATGCCAAATACTATGGTTGGAAGATGTCCTTATTTATTCTTTTCCTTCTGTTTACTTCGCTGATTGGGGCCTCACTCATTTTGCACTATTCTTTTGACCTGATGAGCCTGTTACCAGATCCTTCACAGGTAAAGGTTCAGGATAGCGAATATTTCAAATTGAACTACACCTTTTATTTGAACCTTGCTTTTTTAGCAATATCGGGGTATTTGATCTACCTGGGTTTTTTCAAAAAGAAGGATGTGAAAAGCAAAATGGGCGAAATGGCGCCTAAAAGCCAATTGCTCGAAAACATTTTAAAATATGCGGCCTTTATAAGTTACATCTGGATTGCGGGCGGGCTAATTGTGAAATTTTTAATTCAATGATTATGAAAGTTAGACTAAAAAATATGGTTTGCGATCGCTGTAAGATGGTGCTCAAGCAAGAATTGGAAAACGCAGGGATAAATATAGTATCATTAGAATTGGGAGAATTGATTGTTTTAGATGAAGTATCGGTTAGCAAAAGTATTTTGAAAGAAATAGCCGAACGCAATGGATTTGAAGTAATTGATAGTAATACTTCCGTTTTAATAGAGAATGTCAAAACAGCTTTGATAAAAAAAGTCGAAAACTTGCAAGGCTTAAACGAAAAGACGTCCACCTTTCTTTCTGATGTACTCAATGTTGATTACTCTGTAATTAGCAAGTCTTTCAGCGCTTCAACAGGAATTACAGTTGAAAAATACCTGATAAAACTGAAAATGGAAAAAACAAAAGAACTATTGCAAATGGGTAATAAGACTTTTTCTGAAATAGCATATTCCTTGGATTACAATAGTGGAAGCCATCTCGCAAAACAATTCAAAAATATGACGGGTATGTCGATGACCCAATACAGGAAATTACAAAAATGGAATCGCAAGACACTTGATAGAATTGTATAAGAATTAACCTGAATTATCAAAGTAAGAAATTCAAGGTATAGATATATTGCTCTATTCAATCCTTAATAATTAGAAAAATGAAACATAAATATCAAATACAAGGAATGTCCTGCACAGGTTGTTTGAGAACCGTTAAAAATGCGTTGTCAGGCGTTACAGGGGTTACTGCCGTAGCTATTGATTTTGAAAACCAAAACGCTACCATTGAAATGGAGCAACACATCGACATCGAAGAATTTGAAAACGCAGTCCAAGAGAAGAAAGCTAAGTATCATATCCATCCCATTAAACCTAACGGAATAAAAACGCGCACGTTTCCTATCAATGGAATGACCTGCAACGGTTGCAGGTCGCACGTTGAAAAAACACTCGAGCAAGTAGATGGCGTCTTAGGCGTAACCGTAGACTTGAAAAAGGCAGAGGCTGTAATTGATATGAAAAGCATCATTCCCTATGAAACTTTTCAGGAAGCATTGAAAAAGGATGGCGATACTTATACCATTTATAAAGCTGGGAAACGTCCAGATGCTGAAGCCGAAAAACAAAAACCACAACCCAAAGGAAATGGTACTGGAACATTCTACTGCCCAATGCACTGCGAAGGTGATAAGACCTATGATAAGCCCGGCGATTGCCCTGTATGCGGGATGGATCTGGTAGAAGAACAAAGTCTTTCCGCAATAACTTCTGAACAATGGACCTGCCCGATGCACCCCGAAATTGTAGAAGATGAACCGGGAAGCTGCCCCATCTGTGGGATGGATCTGGTGCCTATGGAGCCCGATGTTTCTTCAGAAGAAAAAACCTATAAAAAACTGCTCAGAAAATTCTGGATTTCGGTTGCATTTACCTTGCCCATCTTTCTGATCGCGATGAGCGAAATGCTGACCAATAATCCAATATATGACCTTCTGGAACTGAAATACTGGAACTGGATTCAGTTTGGTCTTTCTCTTCCCGTGGTGTTTTATGCCGCTTGGATGTTTTTTGAACGCGCTTACCGCAGTATCGTGACCTGGAACCTCAATATGTTCACGCTCATCGGTATTGGTGCAGGTGTCGCTTGGTTATTCAGTGTATTCGGGATGTTTGTACCGGATTTTTTTCCTGCACAGTTTAAAACGGAGGCCGGTACGGTACACGTTTATTTTGAAGCTGCTACGGTTATCTTAACCTTGGTGTTATTAGGACAAATGCTGGAAGCCCGTGCGCATAGCAAAACGAATTCTGCCGTAAAGGAATTGTTAAAACTCGCCCCCAACAAAGCGATCAAGGTCGTTAATGGCCAAGAACAAGAGGTAGCTATCGACAAAATCGAACTGGGCGACATTCTACGGGTAAAACCGGGCGATAAAATTCCCGTGGACGGAGTGATTACCGAAGGGGAAACCTCGGTAGATGAATCGATGATTACCGGCGAACCTATTCCGGTAAGCAAAACCGCCGACGATAAAGTGAGCAGCGGGACTATAAACGGCAACCAATCCTTTTTGATGAAGGCCGAAAAAGTAGGTTCTGACACGTTGCTCTCACAGATCATCCAAATGGTCAACGATGCAAGCCGCAGCCGTGCGCCCATTCAGAAATTGGCCGATACGGTTTCGGGTTATTTTGTTCCCATAGTGGTGCTTATCGCCTTATTGACTTTCGCGGTATGGGCAGTTTGGGGGCCTGAACCTGCCTACGTATATGCCTTGGTCAATGCCATTGCGGTTTTGATCATCGCTTGTCCCTGTGCCTTGGGATTGGCAACTCCAATGTCCGTAATGGTAGGTGTCGGCAAAGGTGCTCAGAACGGGGTACTTATCAAAAATGCCGAAGCTTTGGAAAAAATGGACAAGGTAGATACGCTTATCATCGACAAGACGGGAACCATTACCGAGGGAAAACCAACGGTAGAAAAGGTAGGTTCTTTCGATGATTCTTTTTCCGAAGGGGACGTGCTTCAATATATCGTTTCCCTGAACAAATTGAGTGAACATCCACTCGCGGAAGCTACTGTAAAGTACGCGGAAGAACAAAAAACCGATCCCGAAACTTCGGGATTGAAAGCCGATGGCTTCAATGCTGTTACTGGAAAAGGTGTAGAAGGTAACGTAAACGGTGAAAAAGTAGCATTGGGCAACGCCAAAATGATGGAACAGGTAAACGCCACCCTTTCCGAAGAAATGGAAAACGAAGCCCAATCTTTTCAAAAGCAGGGGAAAACGGTTTCTTATCTGTCCATAAACGGTATGCCCGCTGGTTATGTGGTCATCGGTGATAAAATTAAAAGAACCAGTGCAAAGGCCATAAAAGAATTACAGGATAAGGGAATTTCTGTAGTGATGCTTACAGGCGACAATCACGATACCGCCCAATCCGTGGCCGGCGAACTAAACCTTGCCGATTTCAAGGCAGGGATGCTTCCCGAAAATAAATTACAGGAAGTTGAAAAATTGCAAAACGAGGGCAAAGTGGTTGCAATGGCGGGTGACGGGATCAACGATGCACCTGCTTTGGCCAAAAGCGATGTGGGCATTGCAATGGGCACGGGCACCGATGTTGCCATAGAAAGTGCGGCCATAACCTTGGTAAAAGGCGATTTGCACGGTATCGTAAAAGCGCGGAATTTGAGCGATGCGGTTATGAAAAACATAAAGGAAAACCTGTTTTTTGCCCTTATTTATAACACCTTGGGAATTCCCATTGCCGCAGGCGTGCTTTATCCAATCTTTGGAATTTTATTATCCCCAATGATTGCGGCCTTGGCAATGAGCTTCAGTTCGGTTTCCGTAATAGGAAATGCGCTCAGATTACGAACAAAATCTATCAACTAACCAATAAAATTTATAAAAATGAATTCAACTGAAAAAAATAACAACGGGACGAAGAAAAGCAACTACGGTAAATTAATAGTGATGCTGGTGCTATCATTTACAGCAATGTACATCACAATGTATTTGAATACCTATGAATGGGATCACGTTTATTTTAGCCTTACACGGTTTTATATGGCCTGCCTGGGGATTTCGGCAATGGCGGTAATTATGCTTTCATTAATGCTCCAAATGTACAAAAACAAAAAAAAGAATATAGCCATTTATCTCGGTAGCCTGGTGCTTTTTATTGGTGCTTTGTCCTTAGTCCGTGCTCAAAAACCCATTGGGGATGTACTTTATATGAAAGCTATGATCCCCCATCATTCCATAGCCATTCTTACCAGTAAAAGAGCGGCAATCAAAGATCCCGAAGTACGCAAATTGGCAGATGGGATCATTAAGGCTCAGGAAAAGGAAATCGCTGAAATGAAAGCTTATATCAAAAGATTGGAAAATAATGAATAGAAAAAGTAAATAAACAAGTTATGAACAAGAACATATTATATATAGGTATTGCAGTACTCGTTGGGCTGCTTGCGGGTTGGCTCATTTTTGGAACATCGACAGATAAATCAATGGCGGTAAAGGATGTGTCCACTATGTCTGATAATCACGACCATTCCGCTGAAACTACGGAAGAAATGTGGACCTGCTCGATGCACCCCCAGATTATGCAGCCCGAACCAGGCGACTGCCCCATTTGCGGGATGGACCTGATTCCGGCAGAATCAAGTGCAGATGGTCTTGCCGCTGACCAGTTTAAAATGACAAAAAATGCACTGGCCTTGGCCAACATCCAAACCAGTATAGTGGGGGATGCAGAAGGAAAAAATGGCAACACTATTTCGCTAACAGGAAAAATAGTGGAAAATGAAGAAGCCAATGCCGTTCAGGCAAGTTACTTTGACGGAAGGATAGAAAGTCTCAATGTAAGTTATGAAGGGCAGGAAGTTCGCAAGGGACAGCTCCTGGCAACTATATATGCTCCCAATCTTGTCGCAGCGCAACAGGAACTTATTACTACGGCATCGCTTAAAGAAAGCCAACCAGCACTTTACAAATCTGTAAGGAATAAATTAAAGCTTTGGAAACTTTCGGAAAGCCAAATCAACTCAATTGAAGAGTCAGGAAAAGTACGTGAAAATTTTCCGATTTATGCCACGGTTTCAGGAACAGTTTCTGAAAAAATGGCAGAAGAAGGCGATTACGTAAAACAGGGGCAGCCTATTTTGAAATTAAGCAACCTAAACTCGGTCTGGGCGGCGTTTGACGCCTATGAAAATCAAATTTCCCAATTTAAAATAGGGCAGGAAATTAAAATGACCACCAATGCCTATCCCAATAAGGAATTTGATGCTACTATATCTTTTATTGACCCGGTATTAAACACTCAAACCAGAGTGGTGACGGTAAGAGCTACGATACAAAATAACAACAACCTCTTAAAACCGGGAATGTTTGTTGCTGGGAATATAGAAGGTTTTGGTGTTTCCCAAAAACAGCAGCTTGTCGTTCCGGCATCAGCAGTAATGTGGACTGGAGAGCGTTCGGTGGTTTATGTGAAAACCAATCCTGAGGAACCCGTTTTTGAAATGCGGGAAGTGACCATCGGTAACAGAAATGGGGAAGCATACACGATTACCGAAGGTCTTGAAAATGGCGATGAAATTGTAACCAATGGCACTTTTACTGTAGATGCAGCTGCACAGTTACGCGGTAAAAAATCAATGATGAACCAGAGCAATTCTGCGGAGGAAGAAACGATACCAGAAACGAAGATGAAATTATCACAAGAAACACAGAAAGCTATTAAGAAAAGCTTAAAACCCTATCTGGATATGAAAGATGCTTTTGTAGAAGGAAATATCACCGCTATTTCTGTTTACGCAAAAAAAACACTGGAAGAAATAAAGTCAATTCCCGAAAGTGATTTGGATAAAATGGAACAATCCCATATTTCCAAAATTAAGCGAATGTTAGTGGCTATCAATGAAGCCGATAATATTAAAAATCAAAGGAATCATTTTGTGGTATTGAATCAAAATATAGTTCCTATTGTAATGAATATTCAAAATATCGATCCCGAAATTTTGATACAGAAATGTCCGATGGCCAACAATAATCAAGGTGCGTTTTGGCTGAGTGCAGATAAAGAAATCCGTAATCCCTATTACGGGGAGCAGATGATGACCTGTGGGAGCACAATTGATACCCTTTAACAATTATTCATCCCAAATTAAAGTTAATTAAATCTGTCGAAATTATGATACACATTCTTACAACAGGAGGAACCATTGAGGGCTTGGATTATGAAAAACAAGAAAATAAGCAAAAACAAAGTAATATAACTATTAGAGAACTTATTGAATCCGCCAATGTTTCTTTTCCTTACATCATTGAAAAGGCATTTGCTAAAGATAGCCGATCAATTACCGATGAAGATAGAAATTTTTTGCTAAAAAAAATAAAAGCTTCCAAGGCAGAAAAATTCCTAATTACCCACGGCACTTTTACGATGGAAGATACCGCATTTTACCTTGGCAATAAAGACCTTGAAAAAACTATTGTCCTTGTAGGCTCATTTATTATGGGAGACTCTAAAAATACGGATGCCCCCTTCAATTTGGGTTTTGCAGTCAGTGCATTACAATTTTTAAAGCCGGATGTGTATATCGCTATGAACGGTAGAATTTTTCGATGGAATAATGTCACTAAAAATATAACAACTAACAAATTTATTTCCAAAAATGAATAAACTGAATGTTTGGAACGTCGATACATTGGACAACTTTTTTCTATCTTTTAATTGATATATTCATTGTACTGTTTGCTCTCTATCAATCATCTAAAAAACTTAAAAACAATTTTTTCAGATTTATAAAACTGGGCTTACTTTTTATAGCCTATAATGGCACAGGTGGATTTTTGCCCATAGAAAATTTTCCTGATCCATTTATTTTTCAATATATCATTACATATGGTGTAGCTATAACACTTTGCCTTTATTTGATATACTACCTATATAAAGAGTATGATATTATAGTAGTTAAGTTTCATTTTTCAATCCAAAACCTTACCATTATAGCAATTGGTAGTTTTGTATTGCTGTTTTTGATCCCTTACTTCTTCACGCACTCATTGAGTTCTGCTAGATTTCTGTTTACCATTCCAATATCCATAATAGCTTTTGTATTTCTTTGGTTTTTTTACCAGAGGATTTCAAATTCGGTTAAACCAAATCCTTTTTTTCTGAGACGGAATAAATTGTCAGTCCTAAGCGTAAGTTGTATCGCGCTGCTTCCAGTTTTAACAGTCATTGGGGATTACCAATGGTTAACATTTACTGTAATGAACTTAGCTTTTTACGCTATTACTGCCATTGAAATAGACAGGTATCTTTACCTGCTTGAGAATAAAAGTAAAATGCATAAAATTTTTGATTGGAACAATAAACAAAACGAATATTCAGCAAAGCATAGAATAATTTATGAAAATTTAACCAGACGGGAAATTGAAGTCGCTTTATCTATTTTAAGCAATAAGACCTACAAAGAAATTTCCAAAGATTTATTTATCGCAGAAAGTACTGTTTCTAAACACGCCTCTAACATCTTCAAGAAAACGGACGTAAAAAATAGACGTCAATTTTTATCTCGTTTCCGTAAAAGTTTCAAGAGATAGACAGAGATATTGTCATATAATTCTCTTTTAAATAATATATTATAAATTTCCGTAGGAAAATACGGCATTTCCGTATCTAAATACGCTATAATTTACTTGTATTTTATAGTTCTAAATTTATCTTTAAACAAATGAAAACCTCCTTGAACCTTTTCAAAATGACCTGTAAAATGATTGGTGATGGATTTACAGTTACAAACAGAAATATTACTGGAACAACTGAACGAAATTAAGCTTAAAAACAATAATATTTTGAATAGGGCTTTTTGTTCTATTGAAATATGTCGTAATCTACTTAGTTCGTTTAAAAAAGAAATCATTGAAAATGACTTTGATTCCTTAGAGCAAGAAATAGACTTCTTTAAAAATATAAAGCAAGTCCCGCTGATACAACTCATTTATTTTTCAGAAATCCATTCTTTGGAAATACAGTTTCCTAAAGCTGATAAAAAAGCCCAGCTTAAGTTCTTGAAAAAGAAAATTGGCAAACTTAATCGCTTCTTTCTTTATAATATTGATTTTGGGCAGTATGTTAATTCAAAAGCTACCCATTTTGATAAGGAATATTATACGCGTGATTATTTAAGCACCTATCATATAACCACTTCAAAGTTCTACTTTCAGGATCCCGAATTTTGTACTCCCAGAGATATGCTTTTAGGTAAATTTAAAGCATACAATTTGTTGGTAATCTATTTGGATGAACGATTATTCAAGCTTAAAAATAATGGGAATGGAAAAAGTACTAGGTTGAATAGCATTCAAAAAATTCCTTGGCCGTTTTCCAATACCGATTGGGTAGAATTTGTCTATGCTTTAAGTGCTGCCGGAATTACAAAACAAAATGATTTGAGCATTATCAAATTGTCTAATACGCTTCAGAATATATTCGATATTAAACCATCTGAGAAAATCTACAAAACCTATCAGGATATAAAAAACAGAAAAAATAGTAGGACTTTATTTCTGGATTTACTCAGTACCTCCTTGATTTCTGAAATGAACAAAAGTGAAGAATAACTCTGAAAAACTGTTAAAAAAAGACCGTACTACGGTTTATACCGAAATCCTATTTCTTCGCTAGTCTCATTTAATTTGGTGGTATTTTCGATAATCTAAACCTTATATAAGGTTCAAAACCAATCAAAACGCATTAAAATTCAAGATGTTAAATTTTCACCGTACTACGGTCTTAATGGGGAACAAAATCCAATAATCCATCCCAAATTTGTAGAACGAAAGTCAAATCCTGCGAAGGGCTATCAAATTAGCTTAAAGCAATTTGGTGGCCCTTTTCTTTAAAATCGTTCTATTATGCCAACAAGTATCATTACCACAGACGATCTTCGGGAATTCAAAATGGAATTGCTCGATGACATCAAAAAGCTCCTTTCCCGACAAGCAACCGGTAAACTCAAAAAATACCTGAAATCTTCCGAAGTGATGGAATTGCTTCAGGTCAGTCCGGGAACACTTCAAAACCTTCGTGTCAATGGCACATTGCCCTACACCAAAGTGGGTGGTATCATTTACTACGATGCCGAGGAAATCCAGAATGTAATGACTGCAAACCGTGTGCAGCACGGATTAAATTCTTAGGCGATGAATTACATCAAGCTACTCAATGCGGCTTTTGAAAAATTTTTCTTCGATGACCGCTTGAACCCAACGCACATTAGCCTTTATATGGCCCTGTTCCAGGAATGGAACAGTAGCCGGTTTGCCGATGAGTTTTTCGTGAACCGCCGCGAGCTGATGCGTATGGCCAAAATAGGTTCGAAATCTACCTACCATCGCTGTGTTACCGACCTTAACTCGTGGAACTACATAAGCTATTTCCCATCGAACAATCCGTATAAAGGAAGTAAAATCAAGATGTCCATTATCGGGACAAGTGATGAACCGGATATGGGACGGTATAGTCCCGAATTGGAACAACTTGCGGAACACTACCATCCCATACGTGAACCTGTCGTGTACCAGCACCGTCCCACCAACGGACAAGCTGTGTACCAGCACCGTCCCGTGAGTGGACAAGCACTGGTATCTAATATAAACAATACCAAACAGGTAAACATTAATAAACGGCCAAAGGGCAGGCAGGCCGTTTTGGATTTTTTTATTGAAAAAGATTTTAATGTTGATGAAGGAAAGAAATTCTTTGCGCATTATGAAGCCAATGATTGGAAAACAAGCGATGGAAAAACAATCAGGGATTGGCGGGCCTTGGCCAAAAATTGGATGGATAGGACCGAGTTATTTGCCGAAGAAAACAAATCAAACAAAAAGGGAGCGTCCCAAAATCGGGACAACCTGCGAACCACTAAAAACAAGGATTATGGACAACCCCTCTAAAATAACCGAAGGCGGCGTTGAATATTCGCTGGGCAAGTTTGACGGGAAATGCGTGCTTTACGATTTCCCAAAAATCCTGATTTACCTAAATGCTAAGGGAAAGCTTCTCTTTGGAAAGAAATTCAAAATCTATGACGAGGACAAGGATATTTTACTAAAACTCTGTTCCTACTTCATCAAGGACACCGAAAACTGCCAAAAATATGAGATTGATGTTGAAAAGGGCATTTTACTATCTGGGCCCGTGGGATGCGGCAAAACCAGCTTGATGAAACTTTTACGGCATTTAGTGCCGTTGCAACGCCCATACGAAATGATCCCCTGCCGGAATGTGGCATTCAGTTTTAACCATCTTGGTTTTAAGACCATCGAGGATTATGGAAACACAAAGTTCTTCTGTTTTGACGATTTGGGCGTAGAACCTGCGGGAAGGTTTTACGGGAAGGATCTGAACGTAATGGGCGAAGTCCTCTTATCGCGGTACGAGCTTTATCTTCAGACAAAGCATAAAATCAAAACCCACGCAACCACCAATCTTAACGCAGAAGAATTGGAAGAGCGTTACGGCAATCGTGTGCGCAGCCGGATGCGGGAGTTATTCAATTTAATTGCTTTTGACGAGAAGGCTGGGGATAAAAGGAAGTGATTAAAGTGCCTTTTTATAAATACGTTGCACAAACTGTTATTAAATATGTCACTCTAAAGGCTGGTTGGAAAATTTTCAACAACAACTATTTCCTTCCTGAATTGGCGGGCAAGCAATTGTGCCATAAGAACAAAATACACAACAATCTCCTTCGTTTGGTTTTAAAACCGTTTTACAATTCTCACACTCATAAAAAAATTGACAAGCGTTTGTTGGCATATCTTCTACTTTTTTATGTCCGCAGTCTGGACAGGTAATTTCTGATTTTAATATAGTTTCCATTCGATTTTTTTATTAAAGCATATGTGGTATGTCCGAAGCCAATGTTGGATATGAGAAAATCATTGTTCTAATATCATTAACCTTCATCTTTGTTTTTATGGGCCATTGCAAAGAGATTTATTGTTTCTTCTGTATGTGATCCGATTAAATGCGCTCCCAAAATTGTTTGAGTTTCTTCGTCAATTATAGTTTTGAACGCATATTCTTCTACATTCAAGCGTTTAGCATTGAACCAATTGCCAACCTCTTTATAATTTATCCTAATGTTGTAATTCAGTTCTTTCGCTTTCAATTCAGTACAGCCAACAGAAGCCATCGTAGGCAATGAAAAAACTACCGTTGGCATTGGTGGATAACTTATTTCTTTAGAATTGCCTTTAATTATATTTGAAGCAACTGTATGACCTTCCAAAACTGCAACTGGGGTTAAAGGCAAACCTTCTGAATCTGCGGCATCGCCCGGTGCATAAATATTTGGATTTGAAGTGCTTTGAAGGAATTTATCTACCGTCACACCTTTTTTAGTAAAGGCTATGTTGGCTTTATCTAAATTCAAATCAAATATTGCTGGTGGTCTTCCAGCGGAATTAAAAACAGCTTCAGCTTCAAAATATGCTGTTTTCTCTGCGGATTTACCTTTCACTCGATATTGGCTATCCACTTTCTCAATAGCGGTAACATCTGTATTAAGGATGAGTTTTATACCTAACTCTTTTGTGGCAGAAACAAGATGTTTTACAATATCCTGTTCAAAATTTTCCAAGGGATTTTCTCCACGATGAACAATAGTAACTTCTGCACCACATCGAGCTGCAATATGTGCAAACTCAAAGGCGATATAGCCACCACCAATGAATAATAACGATTTTGATAATTTTTCTAAATTCAAGAAATCGGTACTGGATTTGGCAAAATGACCACCTTCAAATTCTAAAACCCGAGGTTTGGAACCCGATGCGATTACAATTTTTTTAGCTTGTACATTATCGTTCCCAACCTCTAATGTGTTTTCTGACAGAAATTTTGCTGAACTATGAAAGGTATCTATTCCGTTCTTTTTATATCCTTTTTCAATTTTTGGTGGCATTTCATCCACAAAGGTTTGTTTAAAGGCCATTATGTCCTTCCAATTTACTTTAGGTATGGTATCAATGCCATTACCTTTAAGCCTTTTGGCAAAATCTCGGATTTCAGTAGCGCCAATAATTACTTTTTTTGGGTCACAACCTCTCAAAGCACAAGTACCACCGTAGGGTAATTCATCTGTGATTCCGACTTTTAGTCCTTTTGAGGCGCATTTATTGGCAATGGTCATTCCCGCCATTCCCGAACCAATTATAAATACATCATATTCTTTCATACTAATTGATTTGTTTTTTGTCGGTTACTTTATAGCCTGTTGAGTTAATTGCTTTCTCAATTTCCGTTTCATTAGATTTGGTTCTGTCAAATTCAATGATTGCGTTTCCATTTTCGTAGGACGCTTTTGAATTTAAAATACCGTTGAGTTTGTTTACTTCGTGATTGACGTGTTCTTCGCAACTCGCACAGGTCATTCCGCTGATTTTAAATTCAGTTGTTTTAATGTCCGATTTGTCAACTAAGATTATTTGCTTTTCTGCGTTTTGGTAAAAAATTCCTGAATAGTATGGGAAAGCCAACATCACAATTGCAAATGCGGTTACAATTCCTAAAAAGGTTTTTGATTGAATAAATTTTGGTTTCTCGTCCGTCTCACATTCGCAGTCAATTTCTTTTTTAGGTTTTAGCTTTTGATACCAAGCAAAACCCAGAACTAAAATTGTCAGTCCGATTAAATAAGGTCTAAAAGGTTCTATCCAAGAAAATGTTGAAGCAATTCCGCTTGTTCCTGCGATTAGAGCCAAAACTGGTGTAATACAACATAATGATGCTGTAATTGCAGTTAACACACCTGCACCTATTAATTTGTTGTCACTTTTCATATCGTTTCTAAAATTTTGTTTTTATCAAGTATCTCAAAAAACGGATTTAGCATTTTTTCGTATTCAGTTGTGAGTGAGTAAAAAATCGTTTGGGCTTCTCTATCGGTTTCCAATAGATTTCGGTCTTTCATTTTCCTTAAATGTTGAGAAATAGCAGAAATGTTCATTCTGAGAATATCACTTAAATCACAAACACAAAGTCTTTTTTCCTCAAAGAGTAGGTAAAGTATTTTCAGCCGAACGCTATTTCCGACCAATGAAAGTCCATTCGCTAAATAGTCGAACGATTCACTTAATTTCGAAACTGTGTCTTTGCAACGGTTTATTTGTTCAATATCCGCTTGTTGTCTTATGCAAGAATTATTTTCCATAAAACAAAATTACGATTATTTCTTATTTAAGCTAATTCTTAAATAATACAATTATAATTCTTTCAATTTAATTGCCTTTTATGAGATGTCTGGGGATAAGAGAAAATAAAAATAATTTTCATTTGTTTATAATAAGTCTAAATAAAAATAATTTTTATATTTGGCAAAAATTAAATTATCGACCAATGAAATTCAACTTAAAATTACTAGTTGCCACGCTTAGCTTATTTAGCTCTATTACATATGCACAAACTACAATATCAGGTACTGTCAAAGATGGAAGTGGTGATCCTCTTATGGGGGCTAATGTAACGTTAACTAACACCAAGGGCACTATTACCGATTTTGATGGAAAGTTCTCTTTTAAGAAAATTGAAAATGGAAATTATAACGTAAAGGTTTTCTTTATAGGGTTTAAATCACAGACCAAAACTTTAAACGTTTCCAGTCAAGAGATTATCACACTTGATTTTGTCCTTTCTGAATCAAATCAACAGTTACAGGAAGTTGTAATCACTTCCAATAGGACCCGTGAAACTTTGGATGAAGTGCCTTCTTCCGTCTCGGTATTGAACGCTCGCCAAATCGAAAATCTAGCTCAAACGAGTAATTCTGTCGCAGATGTACTGACTGAAGTGCCGGGACTGGCCTTAAGTTCTAACCGAACAAGCAGTACCGGGCAGACACTAAGAGGAAGGAATATGCTTATATTGATTGACGGAATCCCACAGTCTACACCTCTTCGTAAAGGAGGAAGGGATGTAAATACCATTGACCCGAGCACCTTGGAAAGAATTGAAGTGATAAAAGGTGCCACCGCAATATATGGGAATGGTGCAGACGGTGGCATTGTAAATTACATCACCAAAAAACCCAACGCCACTAAAAAATTGGAAAGCACTACTTCTATTGGGGCTGAAGGCGCTTTGGCGGATATTGATAAAACCGTAGGGGCCAATGTGACCCAAACATTTTCTGGGCAGCTTGGCAAGTTGGGATACGTGACAAGCGGAAGGTTTAGGCAAACAGGTGTTTATAAAGATGCGAATGGTACGGTTTTGTCGCCATTTTATGGTTTGGGGGAGACAAGTCAGTACAGCCTATTTGGCAAATTAAATTATCAAATTACCGAAAAACAACGGGTTGAGTTAATGTACAATTACTTCAGCAGTAACCAGGATTCCGATTATATTCCCGAGGTTGGCGTTTATGGCCAAATCCCAACCATTGGGATCCTTGGGGAAGACCTGGGGGAAGATCAGGGCAATAGGTACAATCATAATGCACAATTAACCTATGATTACGATGATATTTTTGGGAATTCCGATTTCAGGTTAAATCTCTATTTGCAGGATTTTAAAACGGTCTATGGTTATACAGACAGTTTTTACGATCCCAATTTGGGTTTCGATGGCGGACAATCATCAATATTATCTACAAAAAAAGGGGCAAGATTAAACTTTAAAACCCCGTATTCTTTCGGTAACGTAACGGGGAATATTCTTTATGGAGTTGATATTTTAAATGATAAAACTTCTCAGGAATTAGTTGATGGCAGGAAATGGGTGCCGCAAATGGATATGAAAAATTTTGCGCCTTATGCACAATTAAAAACACTTTATAAAAATTTTGTCCTAAAGGCAGGGATCAGATTAGAAAATATCAATATTCAGGTTCCGGATTATACCACACTTACCAGGTATAATGTAGGCGAAACAACTCCCAATAGTGGCGGGATAGATATTAAAGGGGGGGAATTAAATTACAATGCCACGGTATTCAATGCGGGGATACGTTATAACAAATGGCAGGTGTTTAAACCTTTTGTTAGTTTCTCCCAAAGTTTTTCGGTTGCAGATTTAGGAAGGACATTACGCTCTGCAACAGAAAATACTATCAACCAGATAAACTCTGAAGCCGTGATAGCAAATAATTATGAAGTTGGTTTTAATACCCATTTAGGAAGCACAAATTTGAGCGGTGCATATTTTATCAGTACCTCAGATTTGGGTTCTACTTATAGGGAAAGCCCAAGTGGTGCCTTTGAAATATTAAGGCAACCTGAAAAAGTGTACGGATTTGAGCTTTCTTTGGATACCGAACTTTTGAGGAACGTAAATGTTGGAACTTCGGCTTCTTATACAGAAGGTAAAATAGATACCCAGGATAATGGGGATTATGACACTTTTATAGGAGGGGATAGAATCCCGCCACTAAAGCTTGTTTCCTATGTTTCCTACAAATGGAACAATAAGTTTGATGCACGTCTAACCCATATTTACAGTGGCGATAGAAATCGCTTTGAACCAAATGAAAATGGGGGGTATACGTATGGTAAAGGCCCGGTAAACAGCTTTAATATATTTAACCTTACCACAAACTATCAACTTACCCCTACTACAGAAATAGGCGTTGGTGTCAGAAATTTATTGAATGAAGATTACTACCCGCCAATTTCCCAATGGAATGCAAGGGACTCCAATTACATAAAGGCCAATGGGACGCAATTTGATGTGTCGCTTACCGTACATTTATAGTAGTGTGACTTTATGAAAAACAGGGTCCTATTAAAATATCATTCCTATTTCGGGATTATTGCAGGCACATTTTTGTTTGTTATGGGCATTACGGGCTCTGTATTGGTTTTTACAGAAGACATAGACCTTCTTCTTTTTAATAAGTATGAAGTTGAAAGTAATACAACCGACTTAAAATTAGATAGAGCCACCGCGGCGGTCCAAGAAAAATTTCCTGATTGGGGCACCAGGATAATTAAGTTCGGGAAAGGCAAAACTATTCTATTTAATTTAAGGAGACCGGAAGCTAGAAAATATGTTTTTGTCAATCCCGGTACAGGTAATATTATCAAGGTTATAAATGCGAACACTCATTTTACGAAATGGATTTTAAAATTGCATTATTCGCTGCATTCCGGGATTATCGGTAGGTTTCTGGTGCTTTTTGCAGGAATTGTTTTCTTTCTTTCATTGCTTACGGGAATTATCCTTTACCGTAAAATGATCTTTAAAACGGTTTTATTTAAAACAAAAATAAAAAAGAGTAATAAAAGGACATTTTATTCAGCCCTTCATAGATATGTGGGGGTCTGGGCGTTGTTATTGAATCTTGTAATTGCAATCACCGGGATCTTTTTGGCGTATAAAGTTGTCAATTCAGGGTTGAGTGAAAGTATAGAACCTTCGCCCCCCATAGTAAAAACATCTTTGGAAGCATCTTTAATTAAACTTGAAAAAGAATATCCTAATTTCAAAGCAAGCTACATTAGGTTGCCCTCTTCAGAAAAAGGGGATATTATTTTTAATGGCACTTTCAAAAATGATCCATTTTATCTAAGTAAATATTACAATAAGGTCTCCGTTGATTATAAAACCGGAGCTGTTGTCAGTATCGATAGAATTAATGAAGCAGACTTTATTACTAAGTTCAATAGCAGTATCCTGCCGCTCCACTTCGGTCAATACGGAGGTTGGGTCAGTAAAGTTATGTACTGTATCGTCGGGCTTTCCGGTCCTTTTTTATCCATATCTGGTTATTTCATCTGGTTAAAACGAAAAAAATTACGTCATTTAAGAAATTGAATGATGAACCCTATGCAGTACCTGATTAATCCCTCATTTTAATTTCGGCATTTCAAAATCACTATTATATAGGTCAATATCAATTCACGAATAATTCTTATCACTTTTAGAAACAAATCTTTCATAGTTGTATTTTTAAGTAGTTATCCATCCCCAACAAAATAGCCAAAGCAATAGCATTGACATTTGAGGTTTCTAAAAAATAGGCACTTTCATCGCTATTGGTAAGAAACCCCAATTCAACCAAAATAGCTGGACAATACCCAATTGTTTCCCTTAGCACTTGAAAGTTGGCAAATTTCATCCCCCTGTTCTCAATTTTGAGATGGAGGTTGGCTTCGCCCAAAATTTCCGTCCCCAGGGCAATCGATTTTTTAATGTTCGGCCCTGAATCTTCAGAAAAGGAATTCAGGGTATAAACCTCCATTCCTCTGGAATTGTTTGTGGAAGCATTGCAATGCAGGGAAACGAACATACAAGCGTTTAAGGACTTCGCCAATCGACTTCTGTCTGAAATCAGTATAAATCTGTCATCGTATCGCGTAAGATAAATATCGTACCTGCCTTTGAAAATCATTTTATTCAGCACGCATATTTCTTTTGCAATCCCAAGAACCACATCTTTTTCTTTAATCCCATTTATCCCTATCGCACCGGAATCTTTTCCACCGTGTCCAACATCAACCGCAATTACTTTTCGGGAGTGCACTTCTTGCCCAAAAATCAAACAGATTTTCAAGAGCAAAAAGACAAAACTGACGTTTTTGAGCACTTTTTTCATTTTCACTTTTCGAGTTATCAACAACCTACCTTCCAAAATCCATAGAATCTGATATCAAATAATATCATCCGAATTCAATTTAACATAGATAATATTTTATTCACAAATATTTGATTATCAGTTATTTGTAAACAAATATATGTATTTTTCCCTTAACGAAAACAAATCAAAAATTTAAACTGTTCCGTTATGAAAAAATCAATCTATCTGGCAACTTTTTTGTCTTTGCTCTCAACTTCGCTTTTTGCCCAAATTGGAGGTATCGAAGATTCGGTCGATGATGTTTCCAATACCATCAGAACCATTTTTCCTATAATTCTCGGGGTAATCTTCCTGATCGGTTTCTTGTTCAATGCAGGACACTTTTTCGGGGAAAACGCTGATCTTAAAAAAGGGATTACCCGTGTACTTGTATTTGTTCTGATTGCTGGCGCGGTCGTGGGCATCTTTACCTATCTAATCGGAATCGTGGTCTAAGCTCCTAAGAGGCATTTTAAAGTAATCAACCGTACTTATGAAAAAGTTCGAAGTATATAAAAACATCAGGAAAAGGGCGGTCATTTTTGGGCTGCCCATATCCCTGTTTGCAATAATGATGGTTTCCATCCTCGCTTCGCTATTGGTCATCATCTTCTCGTTCAGCTTTGGGATCATCATTGGCGTTTTGGTTCTCAATTCAGTTTTGTATATCGCTTTGACCCGAATAACAAGCAATCCACAGCTATTCCAGATGGCGAAAGCTTTCCCAAAAATCATCAGTAACAAACGAAACTCCGGCATCCACTATGAACAAGATTAACCTTTCGGCATACCGACCCATTGCAGATATCCGGGACAATATCATTTTTGCCAACAATGGCAATGTGGTCTTGTGCTATGAAGGCAACCTGCCTGAAATCTACTCCCTGTCCGAAAAAGATTTTGAGGATATGCACGGGGCTTGGTTTCAGGCCTTGAAATCATTACCAGTTGGTACGGTGGTGCATAAACAGGATGTTTATTTAAAAAAGTCCTACTCTTCGGAACAATTGCCCAACAGAACCTTTTTGGAAAAGGCTACCCACGACCATTTTAAAGGGCGCGGGTATATGGAGCACCGCTGCTTCCTGTTCTTTATCCTGACCAAGAACAAAGCGCTCAACAACCCCAAATATGTCAATCCTTTCCGTAAGGTTTCCAAGGGTATTATCCGGGAACTCGATAATAGCGTACAACGCTTTATCGGCTCGGTCAGCGATTCGGTTTCCTTTATCAATAATAGTCGTAAAATGGAGTTTACTCCACTTGATGCGGATGCAATCCAAAATTTGACCAATGGCTATTTCAACGGCTTCAATGAAGGTTTTGATACCGATATTCTGCTGGAAAAGAAAAACGTCAATATAGGCGAAAACTATTTTGATGCCCTGGCCATCAACAGCGAACTGTGCTTTGGCGAAAGTGTACAGAGTAGCAAGACCAACGAGAAATTCACTTCTGACGATTTTGTATTTCATCAAGGGTTTATTGATGGTTTAGGGCTTACGCTAAACGAGAACCATATCGTCAATCAGATCTTGTATCTGGATGACAAACAGAAATGGCGCAAGCTGCTCGATAAGAAAATCGAGGAACTGAACAAAAGCTCCAACTTTGGTTCACAGAACAAAGTTGTTCTTGGCAAGATCCAGCACATTCTTGACCAGATCAATGCTGACGACAATTCCCGAATTATCCGTGGTCATTTAAATATTGTCTATTGGGATAAGCACCCTGCCAATCTTGGCCGTATCGGTTCCAAGATCAAGACTGAGTTTAAGGAACTGGACATCATCCCTTATTATCCACGAGGCGAGGAACGGAAGAATTATATCCTGAACAGCTACTGCTGCTTTTCTTCCAATTTTTCAAACAACGATTTGTACGTAACCGACTTAAAGCACGCTTTATGCCTGTTCATCAACAATACGAATTATAAATCCGATGCTACCGGGGTCATCTTTAACGACCGGGAACATAACATTCCTGTTCTAAAAGATGTCTGGGACGAGCGCAAGAAGCGCATCAAGGCACGAAACTTTGCCATTTTCGCACCGACCGGTGAGGGCAAATCTTTTTTGGCCAATAACATTCTGCGCCAATATTTTGAAAGCGGCGTTCGCCTGGTGATCATCGACCTTGGTGGATCCTACACCAAGTTTGCAAAACTCTATCCAGAAAAGTACACGGTACTTCGCTACGAAAGCGGAAAGAATCTGGGTATCAACCCATTTTACATCAGCAACCACAATGATCTCACTCCTGAACGTTTGGAAGATTTATCGGTCTTTCTATTTGAACTTTTTGCTTCTGACCTTAAAGTGACCAAGGCACAATCGGTTTCGGTCAAGAAAATACTGCGCCACTATTATGATAACACTACCGAAAACCACTCCTTGGATGGCTTTTACCATTTCATCGAGCGCAACCAAAAAGACCTTTTGGATAAACTTAAAATCCATCCCGACTACTTCAATGTTACGGGCTTTCTACACATAATGTCGGAGTATGTTGGTGATGGTCTATATAGCTTTCTCTTTGAAGTTAGCGAAGACCAGACCTATAAAATTGAGGACAAACGATTGATAGTGTTTGAACTGGACGAAGTAAAGGACAATAAGGAAATCCTGTCCGTAATGTTGAAGTTGATTAAGTCTGCAATTCAACGAACCATCTGGAAGAACCGCGCCGAAAAGGGTATCATACTTTTTGACGAGTTCGCCAAGCAACTAAAGTTCGAAAACGTACTGGAAAGCGTGGAATTCTACTATCAGGCGATCCGTAAACAGAACGGGGCTATTGGGATTATCCTTCAATCCATCAATCAACTTCCGAACAACTCTACTTCGGCAAGCATACTGGAAAACACGCAGGTCATCTATAGCCTGAACAACGAGAAAGGCTATGCGGAACTGGTCAAGCGGCTCAACCTTTCGACCCACGATCTGAACCAGTTAAAATCAATTAAGAACAATCTTTCCGGGCCACGCAAGTACACGGAAATGTTTATCAAAATCGGTAAGGAAAGTAACATTTTCCGGTTAGAAGTCCCCAAAGAGGTCTATGCCGCCTACCTAACGGATGGACAGGAAAACGAGGCCATAATGGCCATTTATAAAAAAACACAAGATATGCAACAAGCTATAAAAGAATTCACATCTAAAAAATAAAATTATGAGAACAAAACTTCTAATACTCGCAATGGCACTTCTGTTCAGCTTGAACATTAAAGCCCAGGGAATGCCGGTCTATGATAATACAAACTTTATAAGTTTGGTCAAATCCCTCGTGGAATCGGCAAAACAGACCTCAAACCTTGTCAAGACCGTGAAATTTCTGAAAACCCAGAAAGAGAATCTTGAAAAGGTGAACAATGTGGTCAAGCAGTTAAAAGCAGTCCGTGAAATAGGCCGGAACAATCAACGCCTGATCAATGTGATGCAGAGTGATCTTAGGGATATTCTCGATTCGCCCTATATCAAACCGAACGAAATAGAGCGGGTATCGGAATCCTTCAATTCCATTGTGGAAAACTCTTTGGAAACGATGGACTTTATCGATCAGATCCTGTCCAGCGATTACCTGAAAATGAGCGATGCCGACCGTGCGGAAATCCTAAAAGAAAAGGAAGAAGAATCCAAAAATATGGTTTCGGAAATCACATTAAAAACCAAACGATACCGTGACATTATCTCTTTCCGCAAGATGCAGGATAAAATCAATAACCGCGAAACAGAATATTAGGTATGACCGCGACTATCATCTTAGGGATTGGGCTGGAATACGTTGATACGGTTTTTCAGACCATACAGAACAGCAGTTTCTCACAATATACCATTGCGGGAATGAAAACCCTTGCGGTGCTGTTCTTCCTGATCAACATCCTCAAAAAATATAATGAGGGCGTTGCAGATCAGGGGGGTTATACCTGGGGATTGAGCCCAGGAGAACTGATTAAAAATTTTGCGGTCGTTCTTGTGGTCATTTTTTCCACACAGGTATTGGGCTTTTTTGATGGTATCTTGGTGGCCATTGAGGGACAATATCGGGGAACCGCTCCGGCTTTGTTGCCCTTGCAGATGCAGGATATTCCCATTGAAGAGGAAGTCAACATCATAAAAGCAGCTCAGGCCGCAATGTCCTTGCTCTATGAAGCCTTGGTTACACCACTGTTTGGGTTTAAAATATTTGCTTTCATCGTAAGCACGATCCTGTGGATTCTCGACCTGTTTATTTATCCGCTGTTCTTGGCCGAACGTTTCTTCTTGTTGGGGATTATGCAGGCGTTCTTTCCTTTGGTCATCAGTCTTGCCGTGTTCGAAAAATTTAGGTCATTGGCCTATAACTTTTTTAAACTCTACGCAGCGGTCTATATGCTTGTTCCCGCGTTCTTCTTGGTCAATGTATTCGTCAATGCGCTCTATACCGAGATCAATACCAACTTCTGGACAAATTTGTTCGGAACGGATGTGGGCAGCGGCTTTTTTGCCCCGGTCGTACAGCTCGGTTCTGTGGGGTTTATCGTCTTCCTAAAGTTCAAGCTGTACCGGCGCGCTACATCATTTACCCTGAAATTATTTACTGCCTAAAAAAGATACAATGAAAACACCCTATAAAAATATCTACTCCGTCCTTAGAATAAACCGGTTCATCGTCTTGGCTGTTGTCATCTGTTCCGCCTTGTCCAGCTTTTTTGCCGTTTGGATGGTATTCAACATCAATAAAAAAGCCCTGAACAACGCTTTTGCCATCAATACCGATGGAAGCATCATCCCGTTGAAGCTCGTTACCCAAAAAGAAAACTTTAAGGTGGAAGCCTTGGCCCACTTGGAGCTCTTTCACAATTACTTCTATAACATCGATGCAAGCAATTATGAAAAGAACTTGGAAAAGGCGCTATGGCTTGGAAACAGTTCCGTGGACAACCTCTATAGGCAAAAAAAGGCAGACGGGGTTTATAACCGTCTCTTGCAGTATTCCCTTGTCCAAAAGGTATTGAGCATCGATTCCCAAATCGATGAAAATAATGGGGTTTACAGTTTCAGAACGGTTACCCTGTTTGAGATCAACCGGGGATCAATTGTCGATACCTATGAGCTGATCTCCACCGGAAACCTCATTGCCGTTGATCGGAACTTCCCCAACAATCCACACGGATTGCTAATCACCGATTATTTCGAAAAATCCCTTAAAAAACTGAACGATGAAAATTGAAAGCCCTAACCTGCCCGACAGTCAGGCGGGTGGGTATTTAAAAAACCAATGATTATGAAGATTGAAAAAAACAAAATAGTATTTGCGGCCGTCTTGGCCGTGATATTCCTATTCCTGATTTCTTATTCCATAATGGTAATGGGCGATGACGAAAGCGGGAACGAGAACCTTAAAGAAACTTCGGTTCCTGCATTGGAAGAAGATCAAAAGGAATATGATTCCAAACTGGACGCCATCAATGATCTGAAGGAAGTGCGGGAAACCAACGCACCGAGCATATACGATGAAAAATTGATCGACTCCCTGGGCTTTTATGATGAGGATTTACCCGAAAAAGAAAAGGAGCGCATTGTGGATAGTATTTACTCCGCAGGGAAAATCAGGTATTCCGAAAAAAATTATCGGAATATTGGCGTTAAAAAAACTGTTACCAAGGTCGCAAAAACAGTTGATTCGGCAGCAATAAAGGCCGAGCAAAAAATTGATGCCAAGGAAATGGGGTTGGATCACCAGCTGTTCTTTGCCTCTGATCCAAAAGAAAGCGATATTTCCGTTTCCGGTACAACGGATGCCGCTATTTATGCGGTTGTAGAGGGCGACCAAGTGGTTAAGGCCAATTCGCGCTTGCGGATGCGCCTGACCAAAACTGCTACCATTAATAGCAAACGGATCCCTAAAAATACTCCGATTTACGGTTTTATCAGTTTTGGGCCCAATCGGGTTTTGATCGAGATCGAGAATATCAAACACCAGCCCACAAAGTTGAAAGCCTTCGACCTACAGGATGGTAGTGAAGGGGTTTATGTGGAAAATAACTTTCGCGCACAGGTTTCCACCGAGGTTATTGGCGATATGGTGGACGATATCAATATCGCCGGAGTGCCACAGATAAGCGGCTTCAAAAAGATATTCCAGCGAAATAACCGGAATGTAAAGGTTACCGTGCTCAACAACTACAAACTGATCCTAAAACCTAAACTATGAAAACTTATATCCTATTTCTTGTATTTATTTTGGCCGTTGGCAAAGCTTCTGCGCAAGCAATCAAACCACTTGACACCATTTATGCCAATGATCTAAAAAATGTCGCCTTGTTCTTCCCAGCACCCATCCGCCAAGGGATTACGGGATCGGACAATTTTGTGTTTACCTATAACCGCGAGAAAGAACAGTACTTCGGACTGCTCCAGGCAAAACCGGGAAAGGAAAGTAATCTTCTGGTGGTCAATAGAAATGGTTCGGTTTTTTCGTATATTGTAAAGTATAAGAAACAGCTTGACAGACTGAACTATTTTATACCGAAGGCTAAAAGCATAGGTAATGAAAAGCCAATTGTTGCTGATTCGGCAAAAGTAGATGTGTCCAAGACAGAGTTAAGAAACGAAGTCTATTATTATGAAAAATTCTGTTCCTATCTAATTGACCGAAAGCAACGGATTGGCCGGATAAAAAAACGAAATGAGGGCATCATTTTAAGTGTTGAAAACATTGTTTTCGACAAAGAAGAACTGTATTTCGTGATCCAGATTGAGAATAGATCTACCTTGGATTACGATTTGAATTTTTTGAACTTGTCCGTTGAAACGAGGAAAAAAGGTAAAAAGAAATCCTTGCAACACATTTATCAAGAGCCGATTTTTAAATATAACCTGCCCTCAAAAATAGCCGAAAACGAAACCGTAAGATTGGTTTATGTACTGCCAAAATTTTCGATAAGCAATGACCGCAGGGCGGTTTTAGAGCTCAATGAAAAGAACGGGGAAAGGAACTTAAAGTTAAAAATATCGCATAAGTTTATCAATAACCCAAATTAATATCGTTATGAAAAATATCGCTATATACTCCGTAGTTTTTCTGTTTTTGGCCTGTGCCGGGAAACAAGACCTTTCGCCCAGCGAAACTTCAAAAATCGTGGTGGAAAGTTTTTACAATAATGATAATACGACCCTAAAAAAGCATACCACTACAGAAGGTTATGAGGGGCTTAAATCGATACAGGATTTGATGACCGCAGGGAAGTCGGGCGATTCCGATTTTAAAGTGTTGGAAGAAACTGCCGATGATAAGACTGCTTGGGTCAGGTTTACAACATCCTATGAAGAAAATCCTGAATTATTCAAACTGCTCAAAGTCGATGGCCAATGGAAGGTTACACAACAAGGCCCAAGGGAGAAAGGGTCTTTTTGAACTACTTACATTTTTGGAATGACCATTTCTTTCAACCAATGGAAAGCTGCTTTTTGATCATATTGAATTTCTGGTCGCAACAAACCTTCCATATCGCCTTCAAAAGCCGCATCGTTTTCCTTCGCTTCCATATTTTGAAGGAACTCTTTTTGCGAAGGGACTTTTCCAACGGAAAATTCTATGTATACCCTAAAGCACTTGATAATTTCATCAATGTCGATAGCTGTATGTTGTCTGGAATAATCCAGATCGAACAGATCCCTTCCTTTACTTCGCTGATAAAGTGCCCTTAACTTCGTGCCCAGAAGTTCATTGAGACCATATGTTCTAATATCCGCACTACCCGTAAACCAAGGATTATCGACTATGAAAGGAAAATTTTTCCACTCTAGCACTTTAAAATGTTCCTTACAGTTTATTTCCAATTTGAGCCGGCGACGTTCATTTTCATATTCCGAATTAAAACGGTATAAAGCCTTTGCACCGTGCCCCCTTACCTGTGTGCGCCTATCTTCTTCAAAAAAAGTAATGACTTCGCCTATGCGCTTCATAATGGGTTTGATCGGGCCCTCCTTAACCTGTACAAGGTCGATATCCTCGGAGTATCTAGGGGCGGGATTTAGATATAGTTTATGCAGAGCGGTGCCGCCCCGAAAAGCAATATTTTCCCTAAGAAAATCATCAGAAAATAGTTCTACCAGCGTCCTAGCGATAATCAAATCTTGCTCAACCTGTGCAAATTCTTTCCAAGGTGCGTATTCCCGCCATTGGGCAATATAGGGTCTTGAAATCATAAATCGTTTTCTAATTGGAGGTTGGTATCCACTTTCCATTTATTATCCACCGAACCGGGCCTTTGTTGATTGGTTGGCTTCAATAAAACCGGATGTATATTTTGTTTTTCCAAATGTTGCAAAATCAAATTCGATAAACTGTTCTCTCGATCTATTTGATCCAACAAAAACCCCAGTCGTTGAAGTGTTGCCTTATTGCCGTACCAACTCAATAAATCCTCAAGGTCATTTGGGGTAACTTCTTCCAACAATTCTTCGATGGTGGATAGCATTCGGTTCAGTCCCCCCAATTTATTTTGATAATGCACCAGGTCTGCCAAGGTCAAAGCCGGACTGGAAATATGATAAATACCGGCATCCGATTTTTTGGAAAGTATATTTTTTTCCGGCCAAGCGGAAGTGGTCAAAAAACGGATATCAATGGCCGACTTTTGAATATCCAACAGTTTGGGGGAAGATGTCATTACATAATCCCGCTGGGCTTGTTGATGGCTTGCGCCGTACACTTTTGCCGCGCTGTAAAAACCTAAATAGTATTTACGCCCCAAATAATCGAAAAGTTTATTGATATAGAGACTGATGGGAAGTTTTCCGAAATTGGAATATCTGGGGGTAAGTATAAGGTAAAAGCTTTTTCTTAGATTAATGACTTTGTTCTTTTCAATCAAATGGGCCAATTCCAGCCAAATTGCATTTTTGCTCTTTGTGGTCTGTCCCATTAGTTCATCAAGGGAAAAAGAATATTCTTCCACAGACAGTAATTTTTCGATATAGTCCGCTATCATCGTTTAGTAATTATTAGAGCAATATATGCTTTTTAGACATAAAACTAAAATAAATACTATAAAAGTGATCAGGATGCAAAATATTTTTTTCGCAACCAAAAGGAAACCTTAACCAATAAGATTAATGCAGGAACTTCTACCAAAGGGCCAATTACCCCTGTAAAGGCTTGTCCCGAATTTAACCCAAAAACGGCAATAGCTACCGCAATGGCCAATTCAAAATTGTTTCCAGCTGCCGTAAAGGCTACAGAAGCCGTTTTATCGTATTCGATTCCCATCGCTTTAGAGAAAAAGAAACCTATAATAAACATTACGGTAAAGTATAAAAGCAATGGTACGGCAATAATCAGTACATCCATTGGGATTTCCACGATTAATTCACCTTTTAACGAGAACATCACCACGATGGTAAACAAAAGTGCAATCAAAGTCATCGGTGAAATCTTAGGTATAAATACGTTCTCATACCAGTCTTTACCCTTTAGTTCAACTAAAATCAAGCGGCTTAAAATACCCATCAGAAACGGAATCCCCAAATATATTGCTACACTTTCCGCAATCGTACCTATAGAAATATCTATAATAGCACCTTCAAAACCAAAGTAAGGAGGGAGCACGGTAATAAAAATCCAGGCATAAAAACTATACGCAAAAACCTGAAATATACTGTTCAGAGCTACAAGTCCCGCACCGTATTCGCTACTTCCCTCGGCAAGGTCGTTCCAGACCAATACCATAGCCACACAGCGGGCCAGGCCAATGAGAATGAGGCCAACCATATATTCCGGGTAATCTCGTAAAAAAGTAATTGCAAGGACAAACATCAAAGCGGGACCGATTATCCAGTTTAATAAAAGGGAAATGCCTAGAATTTTTGTGTCTTTAAAAACCTTTGGCAACAATGAATAATTAACCTTTGCCAATGGTGGGTACATCATTAATATCAGGCCGATTGCTATCGGGATATTAGTTGTTCCGCTACTGAACGAATTTATGATATTTGGAAAGGTAGGAATGAAATATCCAGTTCCAACTCCTATTGCCATTGCAATAAATATCCAAAGTGTCAGATTTTTATCAAGAAAACTTAGTTTTTTCTTAGTCATATTATTTTTCGATTTTTTTTTGATAGTCGGCTTCGCTCAAAAGGTTTGATAGTTCTTCCATATCCTCAATTTCTATTTTAACCATCCAACCTTCCTCAAAAGGTTTTTCGTTTACGAGTGTGGGGCTGTCAAGCAAATCCTCATTGATAGCCGTCACTTCCCCCGTCAGGGGCATAAATAAATCGCTAACTGTCTTTAACGCCTCAACGGAGCCAAAGACTTCGTCTTGGTTGAACTCATCGCCAACGCTGGGCAGGTCAACATAAACTATTTCGCCGAGCTCGCTTTGAGCGAAAGTGGTAATCCCCACAGTTCCTGTTTTATTTTCTATTCTAATCCACGTGTGTTCTTTGGAAAAATAGATATCATTAGTGTTTTTCATTCCTTCTAATTTTAAAATCCATTTCTTAAATTTTCGGCATAGTCGTTTGGTAGGATACTCTCTTCAATTGCCTTGGCAGCTTTTTCAATATCATATTCAAATTTTACAAATTGTACCGAAATACTGTCTTTGTTTAAAACAGAAGCATTTTTGTTGATTTCCAGAATCACGTAACTACCCCGATTATCGTTGTCTTTTGGTTTACCTACTGAACCTATATTGATAGCGTGTCTAAAATGTGGTGCGTCTTCATCTGCCGAATTGAAAGTTCTGTGATAGGGTTTATGGGTATGACCAAAACACATAATGTCCGCATCGGCTTGTTCCATAATGCGGATCATACTCTTTTCGGCTCTGTCCTCAAAAAGGTATTCGTTTATTTTCCTTGGGCTGCCGTGAACCAACAACACATTCAATTGATCGTCATTCAGTTTAAATTCAATCTTGATATGTGCAGGAAGGGTTCTCAAATAAGCTCTATTGTCATCATTTATCAATTCATTGGTCAACGAAATAGAAACCGCTCCATTGGCTTTTTCTTCGTCTGTTTTGTAGGCACAACCACAATCATCACTACTTCTTCCGATACCAAAATCGTAGTTTCCAGCTATGGTCAGGATTTTTCGTTTCTTGATTTCTTCGATGACTTCGTTTGGCCAAATATTATAGCCCACTAGATCGCCAAGACAATAGATGGCGTCTGCATCCCTTTCCTCCACATCGTTAAAAAAGGCCTGCAACGCAGGTAAGTTTGAGTGAATATCACTAAACAGGATAATTTTCATAATTAGTATTATTTTTAAGTTTAACAGCAACCGCTTCCTGGTGCGCAAGAAGTTTCGGTTTGAATTTCGGATAATTTCATTTTAGGTTTTTCTGAAGGAATGCCACATTGGTCTTTAGCCAAACAGTCGGTTTGTTTGGATGTCAGTAAGAAATTCTTTCCGTTAAAGTCAAGTCCGAATTTCCCAATTGTATCTGCTTGATATTCCACTTCGATTTCCAAATCGCCTAATTCCAGTACTTTTTCGGAAAGCTCGATAATGTTCAACAGTTTTTCGGGATGCAATCTGTGGTCATAATCGTTTGCATTCCAAAGTTGAAAGTTTACTACTTCTTCAGTTCTTTCGGTTCCGCCACAGTCAATAAAATGCTTTGTGATCTTACCGACTTCGGTAACGTGAAAATGGTTGGGAACCAGTTCGCCATTTGGTAGTTGGAAGGCGATTTCTTCCAATTGGTTCAGTTTGTTCTTTACTTCTAGGAGTTTCATATTTATTGTTTTATTGCAATTATACGATTAATATATTTAAATTTTTTTAACAGCAATCTGGTTTTGGAATGTCCTTATCTAAAAAACGAATCATAACTTCTTTCATTTTGACCCAATTTTCAGTGTTGATACAATAGCATACACTTGTCCCTACCACATTCCCTTTAATTAAGCCTAAATGCTTCAATTCTTTTAGGTGTTGTGAAATGGTCGGCTGGGCAAGTCCAATTTCGTTAACCAGATCGCCACAAACACAACGGTCGATTTTAAAAAGGTGTTCTAAGATCGCTACCCTTGCCGGATGTCCAAAGACTTTTGCGAACAAAGAAATTTCGTTTTGCTCGTCGGTAAACATTTCTGTTTTGGCTAATCCCATTTTGCTTCTATTTATTCATTGCAATATTACGATAATATATCGATTTTAAAAAAAAAATTATTCAAATATTGACCGCGCCTCCTCATAAACCCGCTCAAAATTAGCTTCTAAATCAGTCGCGGTAAATTGCTTTGATTCCTCGGGAAGCTCCCTTTGAATCTTCTGCAATTTAAACTGTACCTTTTTATCCTTCCCATCCGCATAGGTAATAAATTCGCCTTGTTTCAAACGAAAGAAAACATCAGCGCGTATTTTGGGAATTTCTTTTTCCCCTGTGGTTATACGGGTATCAAAATCAAGATTATGTCCCCGGCTTACGCTTTTGGTGGGGTCTTTAATGATCTCAAAAAAGCGTTCGTAATATTTTGCGGTGTCGGGGTCATTCACTTTGCCAAAAAATTGATAGGAAAGGTTGCTCAATACGGCTTTGCTCGCCTTATCGCCGTACATCATATCGTTTTGAATCTTGTCCTGCATTACGTAGATGGTGGCAATGTTATAACTCCGAAGTGTGGCCGGGATCCGGTGCATATTCAATAAACGTATGGTCGGAGCTTCTTCCATCAACAAAAACGATGATTTGGAATTGCGCACACTCATTTGCTTGGTGATGGTATGGATGATTGTGGCTATAACGGGCGAATAGGACGTTTCAAATTTTGGATTATTCACAATCGAAATAACCGCTGGATTTTCAGGATTATTAATATTCAGTGGAACTTCATCTGCGGACAAAGTCATAAAAATCCGTTGGGTACTGATCCGCTTGAGGGCATTGGCCAAGGTACTTTTTACCCCGGCGGTCTGCCTTTCGGAATCCTTACCACTGATAAAGGCATCTGCCATTGCCCGTGATGTCGTATTGGTTTCCAAGAACTGGATGAGACTGTCCGTGTCCAGATACTGATAAATGGCAATCAAATGGGGCAGGGTACAGTATTCGGGATAAGATGTTTTAAGCTTCCAGATCAGACCACCGATCAATCCTTCGGCAGCATCGTTGAAAAATTTGGTCGTGCCGCTCGTGCCGGATTCTCGTTGCTCCAACAAGTTCTCGATCAGCACCCGGGAAACCTCGTTTACGCTTTCCTCGTTCTCTAAATATCGCGGGGCAATGGGATTTACCCTGTGGATGATTTTATCAAAGGAAATGACCTTAAAAGGGACCTCGCTATCCCTGAAAAGCGGATAGGCCATTTCTGTCAGCTCAAAATCCTTATAGTCGTGAATAATTCCGCAAAAGCCTTCTTTCTGGAAATGCCTTAGGAAACCGTACACCACGCTTTCGGTCTTTCCACTTCCGGCAGACCCTATGATGGAAGCACCTCGTTTGACATTTTCCAATGTAAAACTTCCCTTGCTCGTTGCAAAGCTTACACGATACTTGCTCTCGGCACTTTTTGGTTCATCGGTTTTGTGCAAGAAAACGTACAGTCCCGTATTGATTAGCATCAGCGGACAGACCAGAACCAATGAAATAATAATCAGTTCGTTGCTGCTCGATAGGTAAAACACCAAAGCCACGAGCAAGACCACGTTTAAAATAAAGGCAAAACGCGTCAACCTGTACAGCATATAAAATATTGTACTTGCTAAGCCAAGAATTAAGAGTACCGTTGTAAGGTTGTCCAGTTGCATAACAAAGATTTAGATTCCGATGGAACTTGATTTGATGGCAACGTCCAAACCTTTGCGCAGCTTATTGAAAACCTTTAGGGCAAGCTGCGCCTGATTGGTCGGGATGCTCGGCATTATCGGGATGCCCGTTTCCCGGATCAGTTTGAAAGCGATTGCCTTTTCGTTGGTGGGCAGTTTCATCAACGAGGCAAAATAGATTTTTGGGTTTTTTACACAATCCTTCCGTGCCTTGTAGGTTTCCGCAAAGTTCCGTTGGTAGCCAAAAGTCCTGTCAAAGGTCTTTTCGGCATTTTCAAAAAATTTATCCCGATCAAACCCCCGTTTGACTTTTTTACCTCTCATCTCGACATCGGAAGCCTTGTATTTACTCCCGGGCGAAAGACTGAACGAATTGGAAGCATCCTTACGGCTTACAATGATATGGATATGGCTTTGATTTCCCGATTTTGGCATTCCCTGGACGATACGTTTCCCGTCCTGCTGGTGTGGGGCTTGTTTTTCCAGTTTGGCGATTTCCCGTTCCCGCTTTCTGATACTTCCTTCCATTGAGCCGCTTTCAATACTTCTGATCTCATTTTTTAGCTGCAATATTTTGGTGGCACAGGGCTGGTTTTCCCTGATCTGTTTGTCAGTTCCCTTGAAGGTGCGTTGGTGCTCTATTTTTGCATAATACTTTACATCATTTATGTTTACAGGTCGGCCGTTGATCTCCCGGTTGAACGATGCCACATAATCCTTCATCAGCTCGCGGGTGTACCTTTTCAGATCTTCGCTGCTGTTCTGTAATCGGTTCAATTCATATTTGGACGGACTGACCGTTATCGAATAGAATTTCGGTTCTTTCTTTTTCAGTTTGGCACCGTTTCCGTCAATATCCTTTACCACTTCCTCGGCCGATATTTCATCCCCATATTGGTTGAAAAAGTGTTCCATATCCTCCTGCTCCAGACCTTGGTTTTCCTTTTCCAGATAGCCCACAAAATCGCCTGAACTTTGGGAATAGTTCCCACCCAGTTTTTGAGGTGTGATCGTGATGTACATAGCTCAAAAATTTAGAGTTCGTTTTTTTGATTTTTCTTTTCTCTGAAACGTACTTCCTTCTTTTCTTCCACAAATTTCTTTTCTAAAATCAGGGGTTTCTTTTTGGGTTCTTCGGTCTGAAAAAGGGATTCGATCATCGCCACGGTGGGTTTGGTCTGGGTCTTTTCCATATCCCGCATTATGGCGATCACCGCATTGATCCGTTTTTTTAAATTGGCCTCGATGGTCCTGCCGGTCGGGCCCAATTTTTCCCGTGGCGAGATTTCGTTGTAGAAGAAAAAATCGAGCATCACCGCCATTGCCTCGGTGTGCGATTTGAAGTGTGCTCTTGAAAATTGCTGGAAACGTTTCGCCGTTTCCTTTTTGAACCTAATGCCGATAAATGAGTCCATAATTCGCCGATTTGTCGCAAATTCCTCCCTAAAAATGGGCGCTTGCAGGGCATTTGTCGCAAATTGTAGAAATTTAAATAATCGACTTATTTTTAAGTGTTTAAAAATCAGGTGATTAACAAGTAAAAGGAGTGCTTAACATCGCATCGCGTGTTACCCTCTTGCTACTCCTTTTCGTCCCGCCCGGCGGGACAAAAATTTCGTACAATTCGGCTAAAAAGCCAATTGCCAATTTCAGGGAAAAGATTTCCCGTTATGTAATTTTTCGATGGGCAGGGTTATCGGCGAAAGTCAAAAATTGGATGACCCTGCATAAAATTGAATGCTGAATTTCAGCGGAATAAAGATAAGGCTTTTTATTGAATTGATGCCAATGGAATGAAAAAAAACCCTTGAAATTTCAAAGGCCTTTCCGTTCCTATTTGGACAATTTCAGATATTAAACACATAGGTATAACTGTACAGGTTCCGTAGTGCTTCCTCTTCGATCATCACCTCAAAATTGGTGCAATGTTCCTTTGCGTAATTTCGGATATCATCGCCAAATTTTTGTTCAACGTCCTTTTTGGAACTTTCCAAAAGGCGTTCTTGGGCTTCCCCGTTCAGGTCTGAAAAATTTAAGTAGATCATAATTTTTAGGTTTTTGAACGGGTTAATATTCGCTTGGCAGCATCAAAGTATTATCCACAAAAAACAACCGCAGTTCATCCAATGGAAAATCCGTTATCCGATAACCGTGTTTTCCAAAAATGTTCCCGTTTCCATCGCTGTACGTTATCTCGGCTTCGTACCCAGAATAATCCTGTTTTTCCTTAGGCAACCGTTTAAAGTCGATGGTTACAAAATAGCTTTTATCCATCAAGGTTTTGGCAAATGCCGATGTATCCGGTTATCAGCCAAAAGCATTCCGCAGCTTCCGCCAAATATTTCAGTCCGTTGGTGTATCGGGTTCTCAATAATGGGATTTGAAACACGGTTTCCGAACCGTGAAAATGTTGTAAACCCTCTTTGATTTCGTTAACTTGTGCTTTCATTTTGATTTCTATTTAAGGAGTTAATAATGAAAAAGAGGGCGCTACTTTAGACGGAAACGCCCTCTTTAATTTTTAAAATTTACTTGTCATTTTTACTTCCAAGTAATAGGATTTCGTTTGCTTCCACTTCGGTAACATATCTTTTGATACGGTCCTTATCCTCGTAGCTTCGGGATTTCAATTTTCCCGTTACCCCGATTTCCTTACCCTTTCCGGCATATTTCTCGATAATTTCGGCAGTTTTGCCCCAGGCTACAATCGTGTGCCATTCGGTGTTTTGAACTTTTTCGCCATTGGTATCTTTGTAATACTCATTGGTGGCGAGTGAAAAACGGGCTACCTTTTTGCCGCTTTCAAGGTTCGTGATCTGTGGCTCTTGGCCAACGTTTCCGATCAACTGTACGTGATTTTTTAAAGTGCTCATAATAAAAAATTTAAAGATTAATTAAAATGCTACCCGAACCCTTCGGATAGTTTGCGTTTATGTTTTTTTGAAGTGATTTACTTATTATATCCAGAGCGTTTTCCTTTTTTTGTTTTTTTAGTCCCGCTTCCTTTTTGATGTTTTTGTAAGATTTCATAATTTTCGATTTAGATTTACTTCCCATAGAGCCGTCCGCTGTTACCTTTTTTTGTTGCTGATACATTTTCAATATTTGGAATTAATAAGGAGTTATAAAAGGGAGGCACGACCGGTTATGCACTCCGTTTAACTTCCAAATGTTGGTATTTTGCTTACAAAAAAACGGTAGGGACAGCGGTGGCTCGGGAGTATTTCTAAATGACTTTTGTGAAGTACCAAAACATAGGAAGTGGGACTAAATGATAAATGGAATTCCTATCAGGCGGACTTAACTTTAAAGATGTAGATTGGGAATGAAGTGTCCCTGCCATTTTTCAGGCAGGGTTAACGCAATGGAAATCGGAATCTTTAGAGTTGTGTCCAAGATCTTTGCAGGGAAGATCTTTGCCCGGAATGCAGCTTTTCGCGAAATGCAGCGGCAATGTGCTGACCGGGCTATGAAAACCGATTATCCTCTTGAAGTAGGATTTAAAGCGGACTTGACTTCAAAGGTGTAGATGGGAATGTAGCTTGGCCGCTTCCCGACTTTTCTTGGGAATGAGCGGGCAAGTGGAATGGGAATCGGAAGCTTTGGAGTTGTGTCCAAGACTTTTGTAGTGAAGCGCTTTTCCCGGAATGGAGCTTTTTCTGCGGAATGCAGGGGAATGGGCTGAGTGGGATTGAAAAATGAATTTATCGAGTTAAAATATTCTAGTCGTCCAATAATTCAAGATAATCCTCAATAGTCACACGATCATTCTCATCCAGTAGCAGGGGAGAATCATCATCGACCGGCACTCTCTTGATAATGGTATCTGGTTTAATATGCAAAGTTAAAGTGCCATTCTCTTTGCAATTTCTGGACACTAACTTCCAATTTAGTTTCAGAGTGATATTTTCCGTTATGGCTTTTAGAAATAGTGGTTCAGAACCAAAACTATCATCACCGACCAATATTTTTTTTCTAGGTTCTATCTCAACAAGATGTTTTTCCATATCAATATATGTGTCATATTTAACGTTATTTGGCATTGGAATTATAGAATATCCTTTCTTTCGATAATTTTTACGGGTAACTTCTATAATTTGTTTTGGCAGACTCAGAATGAGTTTCCAATGTTCCAAAGGTTCTGAACCATCATTGGTCACGAGAATAGTCCCATCAATTAAACTCCTATTGAATTCAGTCTGTTTAACAGGAGAGGAAATACCGGTATCAAAAATTTCAGGAGTTATCCAATGCTTATTTACCATTTTATCTATCCAATCTGGAATCAAATCTTTGGCTCGCTTTTCTAATTCATCATACTTCGATTGAGCAATCCTGATTTTCTTTACGAATTTAGGTTGAACTCTCATTTCAGTTTTTCCATTCTCAAAAGTTACTTTTACGGACTGATTTTTTTTAAATGTATGGCTGTTTAAATAGTAATCATAGGTTGACCTATTCTCAAAGATGAGATCAACAATATCCTCCCAAGAATAAAGATGGATTTCAAAAAGACCTTGATCAATGTGTTCAATATTTTTTTTACGGATTATGGTTTCTATTCCGGCATCCTTAACAGCCGTTGTAGCGAAATACATTTTCTTCAAATTGGGCTCAAAATTTTTAGCACTTTCGATTTCATCAAGAACCTCTTTTTCTCCAAGTTGTTTGTTGGTATATTCATCCTTGCCCTTACATTGAATCCCATAATATGAATCTTCATTTTGAGGTATTCCATAAATATCAATTCCCTGCTGTTTCTGTCCAGAACGCCCATTCTTTTTAATTTCCGGACAATTCCATATTTCGCCCCAAAGCTTTTTGCAAAGACTTTCAAAATCCTGCCAATTTTCCGGTCGTGGTAATGATTGAGATGCTTTCATAGTAAATGTAAATAGACCCCTAAAATAATAATCTGAATTGGAAATCATTCCAAATTTCGGATAATCTAAAAAATCCAGTTTGAGGTACTGGATAAACCTTTAAATAGTATTAAGCCATTTCATAGACAGCATTGAACAGTTTTTTGTCCAAGCGTTCCTGTTGTGAAAAGCTTTTCTTCAATGTATTGTGAAGCATTTGATTAAAAGCATTATAGCCTATCCACAAATTAGGTTCTTCATTGAGCAGCAGAGCTTCATTATCCAGAATTTCAAGGACTTCACGAGATTTCTTTGAAGGATCATTGTTCTTATCACTACATTCATACCGGAACAATTTCGTTCTGTCCAAAATTACCTTCACAAATTCTTTGGTATCGATGATCTTGAATTCCCTCATTCTGTTGAACTTCTTGGTAATGGTGTAAAATTCATTGTCCACGAATTTGTCGAACAGATTTTTCAACCTTGGCATTATCAGGTCGGTATTGTTCTTACTATGCTTGATTGCAAACTCAATTTCCGCTTGTGAAACGTGTAGGCCATTGGAGCATACTTGCCGGTAAAAGCCAAAATGCCCGGAAGTTTTTTCGCTCCCATCATAGGAATTCTTGAACCGTAGCATTGGCAGTATCAAGTCTTTTTCATTCTTTACCGAGAATTGGCTGTTGTCATCGATAATAAAGTCGGTTATAAATGATCTGTCATCCCTATTGATCGTGCGCTTCTGATAATTCAGCTCGGCATCGGTCAACATTTCTTCGGCTTTCTTGAAGAAAAGTTCATTAGGTACGTGGCCGTAACTGTTGGAAACCACGTTGACAATTTTGTCATTCGAGATAATGACATTTTCAAGTCCCCTTCGGGATTCCATCTGTGTCAGGCTTTTTAAGGACTTCATTTCTGATGGAACGAAGATTTCATCCTGCTGTAAATTTGATAAATACATAACATTTGATTTTAGTTAAACAATAAATATTTAAGCTAGAACCAAACGGAAGATAAAATCTCAGCTCAAAAGGAAACGGAATAAATAGCGAGTGCGGGAGCGGCTTTATGCCGTAAGCTTTTGATGGGAGTATTTTACGAGTTTACCTTTGTGCCGATATTGATTGAATACCCTCTCTTTTAAAGTGGACTTGATTGTATAGGAGTAAAAAAATTATCAACCTTAAAGTTGTTTTTAATCCATTAAAAACATTTTTTTTAACTTTAAAGTTGTTTTTAGAAAAATATTCGTATATTTGCCCTATGACTTTAAAGTATGAGTTCGAAACAGCAAGTAAAAAATTTTTTAAAAGAGTTCCGCGTCAAAATGAAAATGTGGGATATTTTATTTCTCGATGATCGAAGTAAAAACTCCCAAACCCTTTCGGACCTTGAACTTATGCCGAATGAAAGAAAAAAAATTATTGAAAATTTAGAAATTGATGATTACTGCGAAGGCCCTTTAAAAGAAACTCAGTATGGAGGTTCTGAAATGTGGGTTTTTGGCAGGATGTTACGACGGAAGGAAATATACATCAAGATTACTCTAGGAGCATCTAATACGAGTGTAATCTGTATCTCTTTTCATATTGCGGAGTACAAAATGAACTATCAATTTAAGTAATTTATGAAAAGCCCAATTACAGGTAAAGAAATGTCGATTGAAGTTAGGAATATGGAATTGACTTTTAGGAAAGAATCATTTCCGGTAAGTTATCCCAGTTTCTATTGTCAGGACAGCAACCAGTATTTTACATCTACTGAATTCGATACTATTAAAATGAAACAAGTTTATAACCAGTATCGAGATAAGTATAATCTTCCATTCCCAGAGGAGATTAAGGAAATCCGTTCCAAATACAAGCTTTCAGCTTCTAAAATGGCAGAAATTTTAGGTTTTGGAATTAATAGCTACAGAAATTATGAAAATGGTGAAGTACCAAATCAATCTAACGCTAATTTAATTCAATTAGCTAATGATCCTGTTAAATTTAGGTCGCTTGTTGAAATGAGCAATACTTATGAGAGCGGTTCAAAAGAACAGAAAGAACTATTAAACAGAATAGATCATTTAATACAAAAAAAACGCAATAAACGTTTTGCTTTGATATTTGAAGATTATTTGCTGGGGGATAAGCTACCGGATAATCATACGGGATATTTAAGGCCCAGTATAAAGAAGTTGACAGAAATGGTCGTTTTTTTTGCGGAAACTATGAATCCGTTTGTAACTCAACTGAATAAATTATTGTTCTACGCTGACTTTCTTCATTATAAGCAGGAAGCTGTTTCGATGAGTGGAACAAGATATCGTGCTATTAATATGGGCCCAGTACCAAATAATTATAACAGCATCTATGACTTTATGAATACTAAGAATGCTATTGATATCATTGAACGAGAATATGACTGGGGATATAGCAAAGAATTCAAGGCAAAAAAAGATTTTGAAGAAAATTTATTCAGCGATTTGGAATTAGAGATTTTAAACAAAGTGAAGAACAGGTTTGAAAAGATGTCCACCACAGAAATAGTAAATTTTAGCCACTTAGAGGATGCGTGGATTGAAAACTATGAGAATGGTAAAAGTTTAATTGATTACAAATATGCATTTAATCTAAAAATATGAGCCGATAAAAAAAGAAAATCCAACCCATTGCGGTAACAATAGATTGGATTAATAAAAATTGGGATTTAAAGTTTTGCGGACTCTATGTATAAGGTTTATCTCCTTATAACTCCCATTATTAGTTGTACAAAGGTATCAAAATTTGCGTAATAAGCAACATTGCCTATACAACTCTTACCTGAATAGTATTCTCAAACTATTTTAAAGAACGAGATAATCCCAAAAAAACAAAAAAAGATGGGACAATTTAGTTTAAGAGTAAACAGAAAAAAATATGAATCTGAAAACTCGACAATAACAGGAAAAGAGATATTGATTATAGCTGGTTGTGAACCGGTTGAGGATTTTGAACTCCTTAAAAAAATCAATGAAGCAGGTTTTGAACCTGTCCAATTAGATGAGGTAATTGATTTGAAAGAACCTGGAATTGAAGGTTTCAAAGCGAAGCTTTTCAAAAAGTTAACAATTTATGTGGACGATGAGCCTCTAGATGTTGATGAATTCATTATGACCCCTAATGAGATTATCGAAGAAACAGGTAAAAACTCAGAAGGTTTTTATTTGAAGCAGATCGATGGTCATAAAGAGATTGGGTATAAAAATGACAGGGATTATCAAATCAGAATAGAGAAAGGACAGAAGTTTATTACCTGTAAATTAGCTCCTACAACTGTTTCATAGCAATGGGAAATCAAGAAATTTTGAAACAATTGATTGAGCGAAATTTTGAAGCTTGGATGCACACAAATGGTTTTGTGTGCTTCAAGTTCAAAATACCTCTTGGCAAATTTAAAAATAAGGTGGTTGAAATTGCGCTAGATGCAAAACAATTTCCTCTTAATCCACCATCAGGTCCTTACATAAAACCTCACTTGTTGCCAATTTCAGGAGGAGGAGGAAATCATCCTTACGGGGCAATCCACGACAGAAAATTACCAGATTCAGAATTTCAGTATTGGAGTAGACCGCTCAATGGCTGGAAGTCTGGAATGGATATGGACGATTATTTGGCATTTATCAGAACTTTATTCGATTTTACAGATGAAAAAGTATAGTGTCGCAATGACAGAAGATATAAATGTATCGCTCTCAAATCATCTTATTAGAGATGACGAACAAGAGGATTTATGCTTTGCATTTTATAAGGCTTCTACGGGTAATCAAAGAATTACCGCCCTAATTAACGAGGTGATTTTTCCTGAAATTGATGATAGGAATATTCACGGTAATGTGAGTTTTAATCCTGATTATTTTGATAAAGCAACCTCATATGCCTTGAAAAATGAGTACGGGATAGTATTTATACATAGTCATCCTTTCCCTGGTTGGCAACGTATGAGCACGGATGATATAGAAGCCGAAACTATGCTTGCACCAAGAGTTAAAGCCATTACAGGCTTACCGGTAGTTGGTATGACAATTGGCTCAGATGGAACTTGGAGCGCAAGGTTTTGGGAAAAAACTGCATCCAAAACCTATGATATAAAATGGTGTGAAACCGTAAGGGTTGTAGGGAATGGTTTAAACATTCACTACAACGAGAACCTGAAACCTAAACCCAAATTTGGACAGGAATTTTCGAGAACTATATCTTCTTGGGGACCATCAAAACAAGAGAGCATTTCAAGAATGAAGGTTGGAATAGTTGGAATGGGCAGTGTAGGTTCAATTATTGCGGAAGCACTTCTCAGAACAGGAATTGAAAATTTAGTTTTTATCGATTTTGATACTATTGAACGTAAAAATTTAGATCGTCTACTTGCGGCTAGCGAAAAAGATATAGGTAAGTTTAAAGTAGATTTTCAAAAGAACAGACTCTTCGATGTAAACCTTAGAAAAGGATTAGACATTGAAGCACTGCCATATAGTATTACTGAAAAAACAGGTTTAGAGGCTGCCCTTGATTGTGATCTTTTATTTTCTTGCGTAGATATGCCACTTCCCCGGTTTACTCTGGATGGCATAGCTTATTCCAACTTCATACCTGTAATTGATGGTGGTATTGATACTAATCCAAACTCGGACTTATCAAATATTGAACAAGCAAGATGGAAAGCGCATACCGTAGGTCCACAAAGAATATGTATGCAATGTTTAGGACAATATACTCCATCAGATGTTTCTTTAGAACAAAGTGGGGAATTAGACAACCCTTACTATATTAAGGGGTTGCCAAAAGATCATTTTGTAAACCGAGGGGAAAATGTGTTTGGTTTTAGCTTAAGTTTAGCGGGTATGGAAATTCAACAATTTCTCTCAATGGTTTTACAGCCCAAAGGGATTTATTATGGTCCAAAGGAGATGGACTTCAATTTTGGAAATATTGATTTTGATTTTGAAAATTCTTGTGAAAAAGATTGTCATATCAAAGCACAGCTTGGTCAAGGCGATAGTTTCAACAAAATTTTATTGTTTGATCATCCCAATGCGGAAAAATCAAGAAATAAAATCCAAGAACCTACAATGCCGAAAGTAAAAAAGGCAAATCCCAAAACAAGTTCCGGTAAAGATTCAATTATCAAAAAGGCGATTAGAAAATTAAAGAATCTGTTTGATGATTCGAAAGGTACATTCCCTTTTTAACCTTAAAAAGTAGCTTAACCTAAATGAAACCATTTTGTTTAAACCTAAATAATCCCAATTGATGATCTTTGCTATGGGAATTAATAAATGAATAAAATGTTGTACCTATGTTGTACCTGAATATAAAAAAAGCCGAGATTTTCATCCCGGCTTTTTTCGTACCGAAGGAGGGACTCGAACCCTCACGCCTTATCAGCAATGGATTTTGAATCCATCGTGTCTACCATTCCACCACTTCGGCCTTTAATTCTGCGCGATTTCAAATTTGGATTTTGAATCCAGCGCGTCTACCAATTCCGCCACTCGAGCGTTTTTATTTGATTAAATTATAATGTTCAATCAAATTCGGAATGCAAAACTATAAAATATTTTTAATCCACAAACTAAAAATAGTCACAATTATACTTTAAGAGTTCGAAATAATTTCTAAATTTGCACCTCGTTTTACGAGTTACAGCGATAAATAACTATTAAACAATATATTAGAATGCCTTATTCGGTGCCAGATCCAAAGATATTTGCTTGTACACAAAGTCAAGTTTTAGCTGAAAAAATTGCAAAAGCCTTTGGAGCAGAATTAGGAAATGTATCGTTTTCTAGATATAGTGACGGCGAATTTCAGCCTTCATTTGAAGAGTCGGTAAGAGGTACAAGGGTTTTTATCATTGGCTCTACCAATCCAAGTTCTGAGAATTTAATGGAAATGTTGCTTATGCTCGATGCCGCGAAAAGGGCATCGGCAAGGCATATTACGGCTGTAATGCCATATTTTGGGTGGGCAAGGCAAGATAGAAAAGACAAACCAAGGGTGCCGATAGGCGCAAAATTGGTGGCCAAGTTATTAGAGTCTGCTGGAGCAACAAGAATTATCACAATGGACCTCCATGCAGATCAAATTCAAGGTTTTTTCGAGAAACCGGTAGACCATTTATTTGCCTCAACCATATTTTTGCCATACTTGCAAAGTTTGGGGCTGGACAATTTAACGATAGCTTCACCAGATATGGGTGGCTCAAAAAGGGCATATGCATATTCTAAATATTTAAGCAGCGATGTGGTTATTTGTTATAAGCAACGTAAAAAAGCCAATATAATAGACCACATGGAACTAATTGGTGATGTAACGGGAAAAAATGTGGTTTTGGTAGACGATATGGTCGATACGGCAGGCACCTTGACCAAGGCGGCCGACCTTATGATAGAAAAAGGAGCATTGAGCGTACGGGCCATATCCACACATGCATTGCTTTCAGGAAATGCATATGAAAGAATAGAGAATTCTAAGCTTACCGAATTGATCGTGACCGATTCTATTCCGCTTAGAAAACAGAGCGAAAAAGTAAAAGTATTGAGTTGTGCCGAACTGTTTGCAGACGTAATGCACAGAGTACACCACAATACTTCAATCAGCTCTAAATTTTTAATGTAAATTAATAATTTAATTTTTATATAATGAAGTCAATTACAATCAAAGGATCTCAAAGAGAAAGCGTGGGCAAAGCATCGACTAAGGCCTTACGTAATGCTGGAAAGGTTCCTTGCGTATTATACGGAGGGGATAAGCCATTACACTTTTCAGCTGATGAAATAGCATTTAAAGACTTGGTGTACACTCCAAATGCGCACACCGTAGTTATTTCATTGGAAAAAGGGGGTAAGCACAATGCTATCCTACAGGATATTCAGTTTCATCCTGTAAGCGATCAAATCTTGCATATTGATTTTTATCAATTGTTTGATGACAAAGAAGTTACAATGGAGATTCCTGTAAGGAAAAAAGGAAATTCACCAGGGGTAATCGCCGGTGGTGTTTTACGTATAAACCAACGTAAACTTAAAGTAAAGGCGTTGCCTGCAAACCTTCCCGATTATATCGATGCAGATGTTTCTGGATTGGAAATAGGCAATAAACTGTATGTTACTTCTTTGGTTAGCGAAGATTATAAGATAATGCACCCGGACAATACGGTGGTATGCCAGGTAAGAGTATCGCGTGCCGCAATGAAAGCTGCTCAAGATGCCGCTAAAGAAGAAAAAGCTGCAACTAAAGCTGCTGCTCCTGCCGCCGCTGCTCCAAAGGCAGAATAATTCAGCTTAAACGAATATATATTAAAAAGCATCTCATTTTCGGGATGCTTTTTTAATTTTGTATCATACCGTACCGGCATATGATTCATTTTATTAAAAAACTATTTGGCAAAGAAGAAATAGATAACATGAAAAAATTTTTAGTTGTTGGGCTTGGCAACATTGGTTCTGAATACGAAAATACAAGGCACAATATAGGCTTTAAGGCTCTTGATTTTTTTGCTGAAAAAGAAGCCATGACTTTTGAAGCCAATAAACTGGGGTCAACTTCAACCTATAAATTTAAAGGAAGGACATTTATTTTTTTAAAGCCGGCCACTTATATGAACTTAAGTGGAAAAGCCGTTAAATACTGGATGACAAAGGAGAAAATAGCATTAGAGAATCTTTTGGTTATTACCGATGATATCAATTTATCTTTTGGCACAATCCGGTTAAAAACAAAAGGGAGCGATGGCGGCCATAACGGATTAAAAGATATTCAAAATCAATTGGGCACACAAAACTATGCGCGCTTTCGTTTTGGGGTCGGTGCCGATTTTTCAAAAGGGAGACAGGTTGATTATGTGCTGGGTGAATGGAGCGAAGAAGAATACGGTAAACTTAAAGAACGTTTGGAACGTGCTGCCGAACTGATAAAATCTTTTGGTACGGCCGGCGCTAACAACACCATGAACCATTTTAACAATACTTGATAATTATTCTATTTTAAATTGAGATACTTCTGAAATCGAGGAATTTCCTTGGGAATCGGTCGATATAATTTGCCAATAATAAATTCCTGGAGTCGTAAGCAAAGAGTGTGTGTAACTTTCTTCTGTAATATTAGTGGCAACGCTTATCGTTGGCGGGTCGTTAGGCCCCAACAACAATTCAAAGCCACTAATGTCGTTATCTATGTCGGTGGCGTCCCAGCTAAAATATATGGTATTATTGGACTCGTATAAAGTGGCACCAGACTTTGGTTCCAGTAAATCGGCTGGGAAAGGTGGGTAATTTATGGTTCCTTCCCCTGCATTGTAAAATTTCCAGGTATTACTGTTAACCGATTCGTTCGCGCTGGTATTGAGTGAGGTGACAAACCAGGAATATGGCACGCCCCTTTCCAGGGCAACTTCCATAAAAGGGGTGTTACTTGTATACGTTTCGGTGTTATTTGTTGTGAGATTTCTTATGGATAATTGGTAAGTGTCTGTATTTTCTGAGGCATTCCACTCAAATGTAATGGTGCTTGTGCTTGGGTTGGAGGCGTTTACAACACCTTCGGTACACTCTGAGTTTTCTTCTGGAAAAACCAAGGTAACGGCAGTAGGTGGAGAGGGAGGGGAATCGTCACTATCTCCACAACCCGATAAGGAGATTATCAAAAAGAAACCATATAATGGAAAGTATTTTTTCATCAGGATTATTGTTTTATAATTTTCATGGTATTAGAGCCCAATTGGTTCTTTACTTGCATTAAATACATCCCAGAAGTTAAATCTCCAAGGTTCATTTTTACTTTTCCGTTATAATCGGCTTCATATTTCATGCTTTTTATCAGTCTTCCCGTGGCGTCAAAAAGGCTAATGTTGTTGTTGCCGTTTTCCAACCCTGTATATATGGTAATCCTGTCTTGAAAAGCGTTCGGGTATACCGAAATACTCCCCGGTGTAACAATAAGCTCTTGATAAGTTCCCTGACAGTTTTTATGGGTGCTGACCTTTAAGGTATTTATGCCCTTTTTTAAGGAAAGCTCAACGTTTTCCCTGTTTGTTTTAGAAATTACCCCGTTTAATTCTATAACGTATAAATCGCTACCCGATAATTCTAAAGAAACGCTATCCTCATTCTTGTTTTTACTCGAAAAAACCGTTAATGGTTGTGGTTCGTGTATGTTAATGTTGAAGCATTGCTGGTATTCGTTGTTTTCATCAACATAAAAGCAAAGCTCATAAGCTCCGGTAGGCAAGTCGGTAAACTTGGTATTTTGTGTAAACGGATTTGAAGATACTAGACCATTTCCAGTTAGTATGGCCGTATAATTATGGGCTTCTGCGGTTTCAATGGTAACGGTTCCGCTTATGTCGCCCATACATGGCTGATCGGTTACGGAAATGGTATAATTGTTTTCGGCGATACTAAAAAGTTCGCATCCATGTACATCTACTTTGGTTCCTTGTGGTGTATTGGGGCAATTATCGTTGCTATCCAAAACACCATCGTTATCTGTATCTGGTTGAAAATTACCATTAACGCATAAGTTTAAGGTGAAGGAATTGATGTTTCCACCGTCCCCGTCGTTCGAATCGTCCACTTGAAGCCTCCAAGTTCCTTGGGCTAACTTACCCATTAAACCTGTCAGTGGTTGGTTGGGTTTTATATCGCCTGAAATAGTTGGGGAAGAACTCGAGCATATAAATGTGTTTCCTTCATCCGTGAAGGTGGCTTGTATATTGTCCCTATCACCACATTGTTCGGCAAGTAAGGTAATAGTAGTCCCGGAAGGCGATATTAAATAAATAGTAAGATCTTCCATCCATGTGTGAGAAATATCTACCGTTACCGTTGCATTGTTTATAATTCCTTGTTCATTGATGTTCAATGTAGCTGAAGCCGAGTTACTGCCGATACTTGAAATAGCTACATTGGCATTGCTGGTAAAACTCTCGCAGGTAATATTTACGGTAGTAAATGAAAAAGCATTGCTGAAAGTTCCTTCACCACAATCGTTTATAGGTTTTATGTGCCAATAATAAGTTGTAAGTTCTTCAAGGTTGGTTGGCTGAAATTGATTGATAGAAATGGTATCGGATAATAATATTGCAGTAAAGTCCGGGGTTTCGGAAACTTCAATTTCATATGCGCTTGCATTGTTGTACGGGGCCCAGCTTAAAATTGTGTTTAAGGGGATTTCTATGGCATTGTTTGCTGGGGAGTTTAATGTTATGAGATTAAATGTAGGCGAATATATGGATAGCTCTATGGGATATTCTTTAATCTCGCCGCCCGAGGCGGTCGCAACAATTGTAAAATTATTTGTCCCGAGCGATAAATTTGCAGAACCACTTAAGCTAGCCGTTATAACTGTACCGGAAGTAGACGCCTGTGTTTGGTCGAAAGTAACAGTTAAACCACTTGGAACGTCTTCTGCTGTAAAGGTAACTGTTTGGTTAAAGCCATTATAAGCATTGTACGTAAAAGGGATGTCCCTATTGTCGGATTGGCAAACATTATGTTCTAAAGTATTGAAGATGAGCGCAAAATTGGAAGGTTGAATTTCTAGAACAGCTTCGTTTAGTGCAAAATAGATATTGTCCACGGCCTTTACCATAATCCTGGCGTTGGCAGTGGTAATATCGCCTGGAATTACAACTTGTTTTACGCCATCGTTTTTAGTGTTTTGGGCCAATGAAACTAAGTTCTCAAAATTGTTGTCGATAATTAAATAGATGTCTACAAAACCTGTTCCAATGGGTAGTTCATCGGTATCTGCAACATTCCAGTTAATGGTGTAAACTGATCCTCCCTGTAGGCTTTGGGGCGTGTTTTGCGAAGTTACTGCAAACGCGTTTCCGGTATCTATTGTATGAACGGTAAGATCGGCTCTTGCCGTTTGTCCTCCTTCTGCATTATTGTCCCTTACCAATAAAGAAAAATTAAGGTTTCGGGAAACTGTAGGAACCACTTCCCACCTAGGGGCAAGGTCGTTGTTTAGAATAGCGGCTTTCTCTGGAAAATACCTTTTAGAGGACAAAGATGGTGGTTTAGACCTAAACATAGGGCCGCCTTCTGCATCGGGTTGGGGTGGCTGTACAGAAACTTCATTATTTTGTTGTTCCCAACAATAGGTAAGCATATCGCCATCTATATCGGTAACCGAAGCATCAAGGGCAAATGGTGTGCCGGCAGGAATATTATAATTATTTAATGATGCAATTACGGGTGCTTGATTATCCAGCGTAGAAGTAGAAGCACAAGTGCTGTTTCCAGCGGTAATATTATCCCAGATTTGAGAAATGCTTATGGCATGAAAATAGGCATCGCTGTTTCCTTGCACATTGTTAGGGCATATTCCGGCATATCCCATAATGGTAGATCCACTTCCGGGCTCTACCGATGTTGCGGCACTTCTATTGGAATTACACGAATTGTTAAAAGTGTGTGTGGCCCCAAATTGGTGCCCCATTTCATGAGACACGTAATCAATATCAAAGGGGTCGCCAACAGGATTTACATAGCCTGTTACGCCACGGGCTTTGGTAGAAGTACATACCGATGCCACCTGAGCTATGCCATCGCCGCCATTGGTTGTTTTGGTAAAAACATGGCCAATATCATAATTGGCCGGGCCTATTGCCGTATCTATTAAATCCTGTATTTCATTATTTATTATTGTTTCAGAATTATTATTTGTCAACCCATCTGTGTCGGGATCGAGAAAAACAATTTCATCGTCGTTGGCAATAAGCTGTAGTGTAATGGCAAGGTCGTTTTCATAGACACTGTTTACACGGGTTATTGTTGTATTCATTGCCGAAAGTACAGCTGTTTTTTGCTGTGCTGTTGTGCCATTGGTAAGGCCGGCCTCGGCAATTTGAAATTGGGCATATTCACCGGTACAGGCCAAAGCTAACCTGTAGGTTCTTAACTGGCTGTCGTCTACAGGTTTTAATGAGGTGTTTGTTTTGTTGCTTTTGCTGCCCATAGCCTCTTTATTGATAACCTTACATTGAAAATTTTGGCTTTTAAAATCGCTTTTTTGCGCTAAATAATAGGTGTCTTTTTGATTTTTTGCGGGATTTATATAGGTTCTTTTATTTCCGTCAAGTATCATTCCATGAAAGCCTAATGCATCGACAGAGAAATAAATTCTTTTAAGTGGGTTTTCCACAGAAACCCCAACATATGATTTTATGTCTGGGTATTTTTTTGCCAGCTCCTCACTTAATACATTGCTTTCAACTACCCTAAATTGTCCATATTTGTTTGCCGCTATCGGAAAGTCAATAAGTATATCGGAAACCTTTCTTTGTCGGGACTCGCTTCTTTTTGGGCTGTTTTTTAATTTGGTTTTTAAATTTTTAACATTGAGTTTATAACCAATATTAGTCGCTCCTTTTTTTAAAAGAAGGCTTTTTTGTTTTGTTTCAGCGGAAGTCCAAACAGACTTATCTTGCGATAAAACCGTAGAGCAACATAATAAAGCACTAAAAACAATAAGAAAACGAGTAATTTTTATCATTTTTATAAAAAGTCTGGGAATAAAAATAGTCAAAATTGCCGACTGATATTTAAAAAATTAATAAATCCCGATTATTATTTAATTAAATATTCACTTTTAAATTCGTTATTTTGTGATGTGTATCCGTCAAGGGATTAAATATGCAGTTGATGATGGATGCATGGTTGCATTACATGTTCATTTTTATTTTTTTTTGATTGCTGTATAAGGCAATCCATAGATAAGAATAAAAAAAGGACGAAAATTATATAAGTTCAACAGAAATATAACCTATTGAAGTTGATGTAAGTTTAACATTAAATGCTTATAAGTGATTATAAAGCGTAACCTTTTTGATAAAGAAGAAAACTATTACACAGTTGTAACTGTAGGAACTTTTGATGGTGTTCATGTGGGGCATAGAAAAATTATAGAAAAACTCGTTGCCAATGCCAAGGCAAACGATTTAAAATCTACCATCCTTACTTTTTTCCCACACCCGAGAATGGTGCTTCAGCAATCATCAGACCTGAAACTACTGAATACCTTGGAAGAAAAAATTTCAATATTGAAAGAAACCGGGTTGGACCAATTGATCATCCATCCCTTTACCAAAGAATTTTCCAGGTTAACGGCCGAGCAATACGTAAAGGAAGTACTTGTGGATAGCATTAACGCCAAAAAGGTTATTATTGGCTACGATCATAGATTTGGAAGAAATAGAACGGCAACGATTAAGGATTTGATAAAATTTGGGGAAAAGTACGATTTTGAAGTCGAACAGATTTCAGTAGAAGAAGTAGACGAAGTTTCCGTAAGCTCTACAAAAATTAGAAAAGCCCTAAACGAAGGGGATATAGAAACGGCAAATACCTTTTTAGGGTATCCCTATATGCTGTCGGGAACCATTACAAAAGGTAAGGGGCTCGGTAAACAAATTGACTTCCCCACAGCCAACATTTCTATTAAGGAAAAATACAAATTGGTGCCCAAAAAAGGAGTGTATGTGGTAAAAAGCAATTACAATGATGTGGTTGTTTACGGAATGATGAACATTGGCTATAACCCTACCGTAAACGGGCAGAAAAAGACCATTGAAGTACACTTTTTAAACTTTGATGAAGATTTGTACGATAAGGAAATTAGAGTGGAGTTGCTTGAAAGGTTGCGCGACGAAAAACGGTTCGACTCTATTGAGGATTTAAAAAAGCAGCTTATAAAAGATAAAGAGACGACCATGGCCTATATTTCTAAAAACGATGCTCAATAAGTTTCTTTTTACCAGGGTAGACAATTCCCCGCTTGTTGTTTTTAGGGTAATCTTCGGGTTGCTCATCTTTTTGGAGGCAACCGGGGCAATTTTTACAGGCTGGGTAAAAAAAACATTGGTCGATCCAAAATTTACATTCAACTTTATCGGGTTGGATTTTTTACAGCCTTTACCCGGCAATGGAATGTATTTTTATTATGCCGTTATGGGTATTTTTGGATTGCTGGTAATGCTTGGTTATAAATACCGTTTTAGCATGGGGGCTTATACGGTTATGTGGGCTGGCGTTTATTTTATGCAGAAGAGTTCGTACAACAATCATTATTATTTATTGCTTTTGCTTTGTTTTATAATGTTTTTATTGCCCGCAAGCCGATATTTCTCCTTAGATGCCAAGTACAATCCGTCCTATAAAAAAATATCCATGCCAAGATGGTGTACATTGATCGTTATTCTTCAGGTCTGGATTGTATATATCTATGCAGCGGTTGCAAAACTCTATCCCGATTGGTTAGACTTATCGGTAGTTAAAATGTTAATGGTGCCCCGGGAACATTATTTTTTAATAGGTGGGCTGCTTCAACAAAAATGGGCACATATTGTTATTACCTACAGCGGTATTTTGTTCGATCTGCTTATTGTGCCATTGTTGCTTTGCAGAACAACCCGAAAATGGGCTTTTATTGCTTCTATTTTCTTTCATTTATTCAATTCGTTTGTTTTTCACATCGGTATATTTCCGTATATGTCCATGGCATTTGCTCTTTTCTTTTTTGAAGCTGAAACTATTAGAAGTCTATTTCTTAAGAAGAAAAAACTGTATACTGACCACGAAGTTATAATACCTAATTATAAGAAACCGCTTTTAATTTTTGGAAGTATTTACTTCATGGTTCAAATTGCACTCCCGCTCCGCCATTGGTTTATAAAAGACAACGTGCTCTGGACAGAAGAGGGGCACCGCTTGAGTTGGCGCATGATGCTCCGGGGAAAATCGGGAATGATCTCCTTTCAGGTGTTAAATCATACAACGGGCAATAGGTACAAAGTTAACCTAGATGATTATTTGTCCTCTAAACAACGTCAACGAATTGCAACAAAACCAGACATGATTTGGCAATTTGCCCAATACCTGAAGAAAGAATATGCTAAAAAGGGAGACAGTATTTCTGTGTATGTTTCCACCAGTAAAGTTAGTGTAAACCGTGGTCCATGGCAGGATTTTGTAAAACCGGATATCGATATTGCCAACAAGCCGTGGCACTATTTTAAGCACGAAGACTGGATATATCCATATAAGCAGGATTCAATTAAAGATTAAGTGCATGGATATTAGTAAAAAAGACTTAAAATAGATTTCTTTATCACTTGTAAACCTGTAAATTTGTGGCTTGGTTTTTGGTTAAACAAAAGCTAAACCATAGGCTTTTTTTAATTTAATTTTTAAGTATTATCATGCTTCAAGTACAATTTATTAGAGACAATAAAGAAGAGGTTATTAAGCGTTTAAAAGTAAGGAACATAGATGCTTCCTCTTTGATAGGACAGGTAATTGTTTTGGATGAAGAGCGTAGATCGCTCCAAACAAAACTGGACAACACTCTTGCCGAGTCCAATAAATTGTCGAAGGAGATAGGGGCACATTTTAAAAGTGGGGCCATCGATAAGGCCAATGCCTTAAAAGCACAGACGGGAGAATTAAAAGAAGCTTCAAAAACATATAATGAACAGCTTAATGAAAAAACGGAAGCGTTAACGGCGTTGCTGTATCAAATCCCCAATGTTCCACATCCGTCTGTTCCTGACGGGAAGTCAGACGAAGATAATGAGGAAATATATAAAGAAGGGGACGTGCCAACATTGCACGGAGATGCATTGCCGCATTGGGAACTGGCAAAAAAATACGACATTATCGATTTTGATTTAGGCGCAAAAATAACTGGTGCCGGTTTTCCCGTATACAAAGGAAAAGGGGCCCGGTTGCAGCGTGCCTTAATCGCATATTTTTTAGATAAAAACACCCAAGCGGGATATAAGGAATATCAAGTACCACATATGGTGAACGAAGCATCTGGTTATGGAACCGGTCAGTTGCCCGACAAAGAAGGGCAAATGTACCATGTTGGGGCAGACGATTTGTACTTGATTCCAACTGCAGAAGTTCCAGTGACCAATTTCTTTCGGGACGAAATTTTAAACGAAGCCGATTTTCCAATATGTTGTACGGCCTATACGCCATGTTTTAGAAGAGAAGCCGGAAGTTATGGGGCCCACGTTAGGGGTTTAAATAGGTTGCATCAATTTGATAAGGTCGAGATTGTTCGTGTTGAGCATCCGGACAATTCCTACAAAGCTTTTGACGGGATGTTGGAACATGTAAAAGAAATCTTGCGAGAGCTAAAGTTGCCATTTAGAATATTGCGGTTATGCGGTGGCGACCTTACTTTTACGGCAGCATTGACATTCGATTTTGAAGTATATTCAACGGCGCAAGAAAGGTGGCTGGAAATTAGCTCGGTATCAAACTTCGAAAATTACCAGGCCAATAGGCTAAAACTGCGTTATAAAGACGAAAACGGAAGAAGTGTTTTGGCACATACACTAAACGGAAGCTCCTTGGCCTTGCCAAGAGTATTGGCAGGAATATTGGAAAATTGTCAAACCCCGGAGGGAATTAAAATTCCAGAAGTTTTGGTACCGTATACAGGTTTTGACATGATTTCTTAATGTAGTAGTAATATTACAATTTTATTAATATTAAATCAAAAATAGGGGAGTATAATAATTTTTGTGTAAAAAATCGTATATTTAGTGTGGTGATATAGAATCGGAATTAAGGAATAATCCTATATTTTAGATTGGTTAATAGCATTATCATCAAATCGGGGCCCAGGCAATGCTGTTTTGGGTCCTGTATTTTTAAATCTCCCTTGACTCCTAAACTTCTTTTTCGTTTTAATGCATTATCTTTGAATAATAAGCCGTTCCTTATCTAAAACAACACGGCAAACCATAAAAAGTATACCGGTGAAGCGCTCAATTCTATTCATATTTGTTTTATTTCAATGTATGGCCCTTTTTGCTCAAGATGAGGCAATAGCACGTCAGTATTTTGAAAAAGGGGAATTTGAAAAGGCGATTGTTTATTATAAAAAATTATGTACAAAAAACCCAAACAACAGAAGTTATCTAATGGGGTTGGTGTCTTCATACCAACAATCGGAAAAATATGTCGAAGCCGAAAAAGTATTGCTGCAAAAATTGGACAATGGGAATGTATATCCGGTATTGTATGTAGAAACGGGCTATAATTACCAATTAATGGGGAAAATGCAAAAAGCCGAAACATATTACAACAAGGCCATTGCCACGTTGGACGAAAACCCAAATTATGCTTATGCCGTTGGAAATGCATTTAAAGGCAAAACATTACTGGATAATGCTATTGCCACCTATAAAAAAGCAATGATGCTCAATCCTGAATTTAATTTTAATTACGACCTGGCTTATATCTATGGCGAAAAAGGAGATATTGAAAATATGTATGAAATGTATCTCGACCTTATGGTTGAGCGGGCAAATTTGGTGGGAAACATAAAAAGAAATCTATCTAGGTTTATAGATAGCAATGTAGGAAACGAAAACAGCGCGCTGTTTAAAAAGTTGCTCTTAAAACGTGCCCAGACCGACCCAAATGTCCTGTGGAACGAACTGCTTAGCTGGTTGTTTGTTCAGCAGGGACAATACAAAAGTGCCTATGCCCAAGAAAAAGCCATTTACAAAAGGTCTCCGGAAACTTCGTTGAACAGTATTGTTGACCTTGCCAAAATTGCATTGGAAAATAACGATGCCGAAACCGCTAAAAGCATATACGAATTTATAATAGCCGAAAGCCGCGACACACAATTGTTGATTCATTCCAAACTGGAATTGATAAATATCGACCTTGCAAATGCACGTAAAAAAGATAATGCTAAAATCGAAACGGCATTTAAGCAACTTTTGGCCGAATATGGCGAGAATACACAAACATTACCAGTCCAAATAGCGTATGCGCGTTTTCTGGCATTTAAGCTCTCAGAAACCGATATGGCCGAAGCACGTTTAAAAAAAGCGCTGGAACTTCCTATAAATAAATATGCAGAAGCACAGATAAGAATGACCTTGGCCGATATTTTGGTATACGATGAAAAATTTAATCAGGCTTTAATATATTATTCGCAAGTGCAAAAAGACCTTAAAAATGATGTATTGGGGCAAGAAGCACGCTTTAAAGTTGCCCAGACAAGTTTTTATAAGGGCGATTTTGAATGGGCCGAGACGCAGTTAAAAGTATTAAAATCGTCCACGTCCCAACTTATAGCAAACGATGCGCTGCAATTAAAACTTTTAATATCCGACAATAAGCTGGGAGACACCACACAAGTTGCCTTGAAACTTTACGCCGAAGCCGATTTGTTGGCCTATCAAAATAACGATGATGGGGCCATGGCTATATTAAGCACCATTTTAAGCGACCACAAGGGAGAACCTATTGAAGATGAAGCTTTGTTTAAGCAGGCTTCGCTCTTTGAAAAACATGGCGATTATGAAAAGGCCGTTCTTGATTATCAAAAAATAATAACCTTTTACCCTACCGATATATTAATGGACGATGCCCTTTATAAATTGGCAATGCTCTATAAAAACGAATTGTCTAAACCAGATGAGGCAAAGCAATTGCTTGAACGGATTATTTATGAACATCAGGATAGTATCTACCTTATAGACGCAAGAAAAGAATACCGTTCCATAAGAGGGGACCAAGTGGAATGATGATTTACAAATAGGTAAAAGAAATAAGTTTCCCCAAAAATTAAAACTGGTTAAAACATATTTTAACCTTAAACAACAAAAACTACAAATGTACATATACAACGTAACCGTTAATATAGAAGAACAAGTGCACAATGAATGGCTGGACTGGATGCAAAAAGAGCTCATTCCCGACATGCTTGCTACCGGAAAGTTTACCAGCGCCAAAATAATAAAGGTATTGGTTGAAGAAGAAATGGGAGGGATAACCTATTCTGTACAATATTTTACCAAAGACAGGGAAACCCTGCAACGATATTATATAGAGGACGCCCAAGATTTGCGTAATAAAGCACTGCAAAAATTTGCTGATAAATTTGTTGCTTATAGAACGGAGCTGGAAATTGTAAGCGAGCATTAAAATAAATGTATAGGAGGCGAAGCGGCTACGGATATTTGTAAATTTTATAATGACTTTTTTAGGGAGTGGCCGTGAAATATTAATTGAATGAAAAAGAAGAAGAAATTTGGGCACAAAGCTGCACATAGGCCCAGTAAGCAACAAGAAGGCACTGTCCGTGCAAAAAAACATCTGGGTCAACATTTTTTAAAAGACGAAAATATAGCTCAAAAAATTGGAGATACATTAACACTGGCCAACTACAAACAAGTTTTGGAGATAGGCCCCGGGATGGGGGTGTTGACAAAATACCTGTTGAAAAAAAACATAGACGTATATGCAATGGATCTGGATACCGAGTCTATTGCTTATTTACAACAGAATTTTATGTTGGAGCATGCCGGTGCTGCAAATACTAAAAATGTTTTTAAAGTAATAGAGGGTGACTTTTTAAAATACGATGTGTCCAAAATTTTTGGAAAAGAGGCATTTGCCATTACCGGGAATTTCCCTTATAATATATCATCGCAAATTGTTTTTAAAGCACTGGAACTTCGCGATCAGGTCCCAGAATTTACCGGGATGTTTCAAAAAGAAGTGGCCGAACGTATATGCGAAAAAAAAGGTAACAAAACCTATGGCATACTTTCGGTATTGGTGCAGGCGTTTTACCGGGCAGAATATTTGTTTACCGTTTCCGCGGAAGTATTTAACCCACCGCCAAAAGTACAGTCGGGGGTTTTACGTTTATCAAGAAAGGAAGATTATACCCTGCCGTGCAACGAGAAACTGTTTTTTAGGGTAGTGAAAGCTGCATTTGGGCAAAGAAGAAAAACATTGCGAAACAGTTTAAAAGCATTTAATCTGACCGATAATTTAAAAGAAGATATTATATTTGACCGACGACCGGAACAGATGAGTGTAGAAGACTTTATAGCACTTTCAGTTAGAATTGAAAAAGATATAACGTAAGTTGCGCAAGGGATATAGCGGATAGCCAGGCTTGTGCGCCCAAAAAGAAAAGTAAGTATGGTTCCATTTAAACTTAGCGACGAGCTTATCGAGCAAATAGAGCAACTCATTGAAACCAATGCGGATGCTACCCTATTGCATATGATGGAGGAATTTCATTATGCCGATGTTGCTGAGATTATCCACGAACTGAACCTGGACGAAGCTACGTATATTATTAAGCTGCTCGATAGTGAAAAAACTTCGGATGTACTTACAGAGCTGGATGAAGATATAAGAGAGCAGGTTTTGGGCAATCTTTCGGCCAAGGAAATCGCAGAGGAGATTAGTGAACTGGATACTGATGATGCTGCCGATATTATTGCCGAGCTTCCGGAAGAGCGCGTTAATGAAATTATTGCCCAGATAGACGATAAGGAGCATGCCCGGGATATCGTGGAGCTTTTGCGTTACGACGAAAATTCTGCTGGTGGGCTAATGGCAAAGGAACTGGTAAAGGTTAATGAAAACTGGAATGTTCTTACCTGTGTCAAGGAAATGCGCCGCCAGGCCGAGAATGTTACCCGGGTGCATTCTATTTACGTGGTGGATAATGATGAAAAACTTAAGGGAAGGCTCTCCTTAAAAGATTTATTGACCACTTCTACCAAAGCCGAAATTAGCAGTGTGTACATACCAAAAGTAGACTATGTTACAGTAAATGACAAGGCCGAGGATGTGGCCCGCTTGATGTCGAAATACGATTTGGAGGCCATTCCGGTAATAGACGAACTTGGCAGATTGGTTGGGCGTATTACCATTGACGATATCGTGGACGTTATTAGGGAAGAAGCAGAAAAAGATTACCAGTTGGCAGCGGGTATTACACAAGATGTGGAAGCCGATGACGGTATTTGGGAACTTACACGCGCTAGGCTCCCGTGGTTGCTCATCGGAATGTTGGGCGGTCTGGGTGCGGCCAGTATTATAGGGAGCTTTCAGGGAGCTATGAATAAATTCCCGATTTTGTTGAGCTTTGTGCCGCTTATTCAGGCAACAGCCGGAAACATGGGCGTGCAATCGTCTGCAATTGTAGTGCAGGCCTTGGCCAACGATAGTATTCGGGGCGAACTTTTAAAACGTTTGGCGAAAGAGTTCATGTTGGGGCTTATTAACGGTATTGCCATTGCCTTTGTAGTTTTAATTATAAGTCATTTTTTGTTTAAAACCCCTTATTTGGTTTCGGCTACCATTGGCGTTGCCTTAATTACCGTTATAATTATAGCCGCTATTATTGGTACCTTTGTGCCCATATTCCTTGATAAAAAGGGAATAGACCCGGCGGTTGCTACCGGGCCTTTTATAACCACCAGCAATGATGTATTTGGTATATTGATTTACTTTACCATTGCTAAGATTATTTTAGGGTTTTAAAAAATTTAACATTCTATCCCTAAAATAAATATTAAATCCTACGTTTTTTTAATGATACAATCCCCTTAACGTATTTTTTGTGCATATAACACTTAAAAATATCTAGATAAATGTTAAATATTAATAAAAATATTCTCACATTTAGCGGCATATATTATTTTTACGTAAAATTAAATCCTAAAAGGAGCGTTTAGGCTTCTTTAGGTTTTGAGATGAAAGAAGAAAAAAGAATAAACATATCTACTAAGAAGCATGTCAGGCAACTATATACTGTAAACAGTAACCTTAAAGAGGTATACAACGAATGTCAGTATTATATGTCGCATACCGAGTTAAAGGAATTTTACGAAAAGAGTTTTTTTTCTAAAAATAATTTTTCAAACAACCTATATTCTTATTTAAAGGTCAGGAACAAAGGTGTTCTTTTTATAACCGATTTAAAGACTTCCTATTTTATAAGTTGCCTTACTTTTCAATTGATTTTTCAAAAGAACAAAATCAGGTTTTTGTTTAAAAAAGCTTTAAAACTGGAAGAGCGCAATTTTGAGCTCCTAAAAAAATTGCTTAAAACCAGTGTCCTGCCCGAGAGCCTTGTACCGATTCTTAAAAATCATCACGACAGTCAGGCAACACGAATTGCTGCCATTAAAAAAGTTTTAAAGGACCAACAATAAAAAGTGGTTATGTTATGTAAACTACTGCGTCCAAAAGGCTTGGTTTTTTAATTTTCATAATACCTTTGCATAGCATTATATTAATAATCGAACTCAGGTTAATAGCACAAATGAATATTTTACACATCGATACAAACCATGAGCTTCTTATAGATCAATTAAACGAAGCGGGTTTTACAAATGAAACGGATTATACTTCGTCTAAAGAGGAAATTGAAAAAAAGATACATCAATATGACGGGATGATAATCCGGAGCCGTTTCCCCATAGATGAAAAGTTTTTAAGAAAAGCCACTAATTTGAAATTTATAGGCCGTGTCGGGGCCGGGCTTGAAAATATTGATGCAGAAGTAGCCAAAGAACTCGGCATAAAACTGTTTAACGCTCCCGAAGGTAATAGAAATGCCGTGGGAGAGCAGGCATTGGGCATGCTCTTGTCTTTGTTCAATAACTTAAACCGTGCCGACAGGGAAGTACGCAACGGAATATGGAAAAGAGAAGAAAACAGAGGCTTGGAGCTAGAAGGTAAAACCGTGGGTATAATTGGTTATGGAAACATGGGGAAAGCTTTTGCAAAGAAGCTTAAAGGTTTTGATGTTGAAGTTGTTTGTTACGACATAGTTGGAGGTGTAGGTGATGATAATGCAAGGCAAGTTGGTATTTTGGAATTTAAAAAGAACGCTGATATTGTAAGTTTGCATACCCCACAAACGCCGGAAACTTTAGAAATGGTCAATATGGAATTTATAAATAGTTTTCAGAAACCTTTTTGGCTTATCAATACGGCCCGGGGTAAAAGCGTAGTAACCAAAGATATGGTAGCTGCATTGAAATCTGGAAAAATACTGGGTGCCGGACTGGATGTATTGGAATATGAAAAATCTTCTTTTGAGAATTTATTTACAGGAGAAATGCCTGATGCGTTTAAATATTTAATTCATGCCAGTAATGTATTGTTAACGCCACACATTGCGGGTTGGACCGTTGAGAGCAAAGAAAAATTGGCACAAACCATTGTTGATAAAATTAAGGAGAATTTTTCTTAACTTTATAAAGCATGTGTTAGGGTTAATGCATGTCCATAAATTTTAAGGAAATGCAAATACAGGCAGCCACAGTCCAAGATTATATAAATGCCGTTCCGGTAGATAAGAGGGCTGCATTTAAAGAATTGCGCCGTGTTATACTAGATAATTTGCCCGAAGGGCTAGAAGAAACAATAAGTTATGGAATGATAGGCTATGTTGTTCCGCATAGTATATACCCAAATGGGTATCATTGCAATCCAGATTTGCCGTTGCCTTTTATTAACATTGCATGCCAGAAAAATTTTATAGCGTTATACCACTCGGGGATTTATGCCAATAAAGATCTTTACAACTGGTTTGTAAATGAGTATCCGTTATACACCAACGATAAGCTGGATATGGGAAAAAGTTGTGTCAGGTTCAAAAAAATAGACAGGATACCATTAAAACTGGTTGTGGCACTATTAACTAAAATGACGGTAGCAGAGTGGATATCATTATATGAGGAAAATATAAAGCAAAAATGAAAATAGAAAAACCTTATATTTAGCTATTAATTTTATTATCAATCTTGCTTTTTTAGTAAATTAGCCAAACTAACCAATTTAAAAATACAATGAGCGAAAACGAAAAAGATTTTGAAGGAAAAGCGAAACAATTTGCCAAAGAAACTTCAGATGAAGCCAAGAAAACAGCCAATGAATTTTCTGATGGCGTAAAAGATGCACTAAACCAAGACAATAAAAAAATATTGGCTGGTATTTTGGCTATTGTAGTGGGCGCCTTAGGAATCCATAAATTTATATTAGGCTACAACAAAGAAGGTATAATAATGCTTGCGGTAAGTATAGTACTAGGGGCTTTTACCTGCGGGGCCGGAGCCGGTTTGATGGGTATTGTTGGCCTGATTGAAGGGATTATCTATTTAACAAAGTCAGACGAAGAGTTTTACAACACATACCAAGTGGGTAAAAAACCTTGGTTTTAACATAAAAAAGTGCCTGAATATCCATTTGGGCACTTTTTCTGTATTCCCCTATTTACTATTATTGCATAAAGAAGAAAAATAAAATCATGGGGTTTACAAAAAAGTTGGCACATACATTAGAGCAGAATGAACTTTCCGTTATTTTCAAGGCTTTGGGTCATCCTGCCAGGATTTCCATTTTACAGTATATTAGCAACCATCCCAATTGTATATGCAACGATCTGGTTAGGGACATAGATTTGGCCCAAGCAACCATATCCCAGCATTTGGTCGAACTAAAGAAAGTTGACCTTATTCAGGGAAAGCATACAGGAAAAAAAACCTGTTATCACATCAATATCGATAAGCTATATGAAGTTAAACAGTCGGTAGTTACTTTTTTTGATGAGACGCAGTGATATATTTTCCATGGTTTGTTGTATTGCCCAAAACAGGCAACCTATTCTAGCTCTTTTTCCCCTTCTTCGTTGTTTTGGTCGTCCATGAATTTTCGTTCCAGTTCTGCCTGAAATTCTTCCATAACAGGTTTTACGGTGCTTTCCGGAAGGTCGGCTATTTTTATATACATCAGTCCGTCCACAGAATTATTAAAAAGCGGGTCTACATTAAAGGCCACGACTTTGGCGTTCTGTTTGATGTATTTTTTAATAAGCACGGGCAACCTGAGGTTGCCGGGCTCTACTTCGTCTATCATCCGGTCAAACTTGTTCAGGTCGGCTTCTGTTTCATCAAAAACAAACTCTTTATCGGCATCTTTGAGTTTTACCTTGAACTCTTTTTTCGGACTTATATATTGCGCTACATAGGGATCCCAATAATGAGATTTCATAAACTCTATCATCAGTGACTTAGAAAAGTTTGAAAATTGGTTGCTTATGCTCACGCCACCAATAAGGTATTTATGATTGGGATATCTAAGTGTAGTATGCACGATTCCTTTCCATAAAAGAAAAAGCGGCATGGGTTTTTGTTGGTAATCGCTTACAATAAATGCACGCCCCATTTCTATGGATTCGCTCATCATCTTGTACAGTTCGGGCTCAAACTTAAAGAGGTCCTGCATATAAAAACCGTCAATGCCCCTTGTTTTAAATATTTCCGACCCCATTCCCATTCTGTATGCGCCTACAATAGCTTTGGCGTCGTCGTCCCATAAAAATAAGTGGTGGTAATATTCATCAAATTCATCAATATCAATAGCTTGATTGGTGCCTTCGCCAACTTCCCGAAAGGTAATTTCTCTCAACCTGCCAATTTCACGAAGGATATAAGGCATTTTTTTAGCTTTTGCGAGGAAGACTTCGTAGTTTTTACTTTGCAACAGGCGCAGGTCCAGCTCCCGAAGCTCGGTTACTTCACGGTCCATTAGTTTTTTGCTTACCGGGGTAATGATTTCTTTTGGCGATCGTGGGAACTTAAAGCTTGTGGGAACTTTGTCGAACAACCTTCCTTCTTCAAAAGCATTGGAGAGCATGTAGGTTTTTCTTCTTAAAAACTCTGTAAATTCAGCTAGGTTATCATGCTCCTGTTGTGCTTCTACACTAATGGGCCGACCAATCCTTACACGGATTACACGATTACGTTGCGTTAAAAGCTCCGAAGGTAATTTTGCCGTGCGTAGGGTATCGTTCATCTTGGAAAGCCGGTAGAACAATTTACTGTTCTTGGCATGAAAATATATGGGGACAACAGGTACCTCTGCCCTTTTTATAAGTTTCATGGCTGCCTCTTCCCAAGGACGGTCTACAATTAATTTTCCATCACGGTATGTCGAAACTTCACCTGCGGGAAAAATGCCCAGCGGATGTCCATCACGTAAATGTTTTAGCGATTGTTTAAACCCTGTAATGCTGCTTTTGGCATCCTTGTGTTCTTCGAAGGGATTTACGGGCATGATAAAAGGAACCAATGGTTTAATGCGGTGCAGTAAAAAATTGGCTATAATTTTATAGTCGGGACGCTGTTCAAGAAGCAGTTTTAAAAGTAAAATTCCGTCAATGCCACCTAGCGGGTGGTTTGAAATGGTAATATAGGCTCCGTCTTTTGGGAGCCTTTTAAAATCTTCTTGGGGAATCTCGAAATTAATTTCAAATTCTTCTAATATAGAATTTAAAAAATCAAGGTCGGATTTATCCTTGTGCTTGTCGTAAATTTTATTAAGTGCAGATATGTTGAGTATTTTCATGAGGGCCCAACCACTTAGTGTGCCTAAAAACCCATATTTATCTGCCTTAATTACTTGTGCAACTTCTTTTGCAGTAACTAATCCCATTTAAAACTGTATTGGTCTCATCAATACAAATATAGAAAAACTAAACTTAGCCTTGGCTTTATTTTACTACCAACTGAACGGTTTCTTGAGTGCGCTGCTCTAATAGAACCTCTCTTCCGTTTTGTAATGAAGCAATTGCCTTTTCATTAAAATGACGTATGGTATAAAGCGATACATCTTCATAATGGGTTACTTTAAATTTAGACTTTAAGACCTTTAAAAGATCGTCAAGTTTGTTGAATTTATTATCAACGCAGACCGAAAAACTTATGGCCGAATTTTGAATGAGGTCTACCTTCATACGGTTGTCGTGAAACAGTTTAAATATCTCGCTGATGTTTTCTTCAACAATAAAAGAAAAGTCCAAAGAAGAAAGTCTCATTAAAATTTGGTCTTTTTTTACAATAAAGCACGGAATATTGGGGGAAATCCCTTTGCACTTCATTACCGCGGTACCCTCTTCGGTTGGGTTGACAAAAGATTTTACGTACAATGGTATTTCTTTTCTTTGTAACGGTTGAAGGGTTTTGGGGTGAATTACCGAAGCCCCGTAAAAGGCAAGTTCTATGGCTTCCCGGTACGATATAGTGTTAAGAAGCTCGGCATTTTTAAAGTAGCGCGGGTCTGCATTTAGTACACCGGGTACATCTTTCCATATGGTTACCGAATCTGCATTGAGGCAATAAGCAAAGATAGCAGCGGTATAATCCGAGCCTTCTCTTCCTAAAGTAGTGGTGAAGTTGTTCTCGTCGCTGCCTAAAAAGCCCTGTGTAATGTTAAGGCTTTTTTCGTCTATTTTTTCTGAAATATTTTTTTGCGTCTGTTCCCAATTAACGGTTCCTTCCCTGTAATTGTCATTGGTTTTAATGTAATCTCTAACATCCAGCCATTTATTTTTGATGCCCACTTCTTCAAAATAGGCACTAAGGATGGTAGTCGAGATCAATTCTCCATAACCTACTACTTGATCGTAGACAAAACTATATTTGGGAGATTTGTTCCAGGCCAAAAAGCCTTGAACCTGCTCTATAAGCCCTTTTACCTTTGCATAAATAGGATGCTTGGTATTGGGGAACAAATCGTTAAGAATATTATTGTGGTAGCTTATTATTTCTTCAAAAGCTGTATGGATTTCGGCTTTGTTTTCAAAGTAATTTTTTACAACTACTTCCATGGCATTGGTGGTCTTTCCCATAGCCGAAACCACCAACAAAGTATTTTCATGGCCAACGGCCTGTAATACGTTCACTACATTTTTTATGCTTTCGGCATCTTTAACCGATGCGCCTCCAAACTTAAAAATTCTCATTAATTATGTTTTGCTATAAAATTCTTAATTCCTTGCTCGTCCAATTGTACCGTGTCCCAGTCTCTTAGAATAACCGCACCGTTTTTTTTGTAAAATTCCACTGCCGGCGTGTTCCAGTCCAAAACAACCCATTCTATGCGTTTTACACCTTCTTTGTGGCCTTGTTTTATAACTTCAGCAAAGAGGGCGCTTCCTATTCCAGATCCTCTGGACGTGTGCCTAACTACAAGGTCTTCCAAATGGATGGTTTTTCCTTTCCAGGTAGAGTACCTTTGGTAAAAAAGGGCAATGCCGTCAATCTTTCCGTCCATTTCGGCCACAAAACATTTAAACAGCGGCCGGGGCCCAAAACCGTCAGCAATTAAATCTTCAACGGTAATCTCCACGGCATTGGATTCTTTTTCAAAATCTGCGAGTTCTTGGATAAGTTCCAGTACCTGCTTCATGTCTTTTTTTAGTGCTATTCTAATTGTATGCTTCATGTGTGTTACAAATATAACTTATAGTTATAAATATTTAAAAATGAAATTTAACGAAAACGTTGTAGTTTCACAAAAATGCCGATATTTGTGACTCAAAAAACACAAAAAAATACCATGACCAAGAAAAACAAGACCCTGGGAGAGTTTATAATAGAAAACCAGAAAGCTTTCCCATATTCTACAGGAGAATTATCCAAGCTTATTAATGCCATCCGCTTAGCGGCAAAAGTGGTCAACCATGAGGTGAACAAGGCGGGTCTCATAGATATTTTAGGTGAAAGTGGCGATATTAATGCCCAAGGCGAGAATCAACAAAAGCTGGATGTGCTGGCTAATGCAAAGTTTATTCAATCGTTGACCAATAGGGAAATTGTATGCGGGATTGCATCTGAAGAAGAAAATGATTTTGTGGTAATTAACAGTCAGGACAATAATCACCAAAATAAATATGTGGTGTTGTTCGATCCACTGGACGGTTCCAGCAATATAGACGTAAATGTTTCTGTGGGTTCGATTTTTTCTATTTATCGGCGTGTTACCCCAATCGGGACCCCGGTTACCATGGATGATTTTTTACAGTCCGGCCGAAAACAAGTAGCTGCCGGGTATATAATATACGGTACTTCTACAATGCTCGTGTACACAACGGGGCATGGCGTTAACGGATTTACCTTAAACCCCGCAATCGGGACTTTTTATTTGTCGCATCCCGATATGCAGTATCCGGAAGACGGAACTATTTATTCGGTAAACGAAGGGAATTATGTGCATTTTCCGGAAGGTGTTAAAAAGTACATTAAATATTGCCAGATGGAAGAAGGGGACAGGCCGTATACGTCCCGTTACATAGGGTCTTTGGTGTCCGATTTTCATAGGAACATGATAAAGGGCGGAATCTTTCTATACCCAAAAAGCAGCAAGGCGGCCAACGGGAAATTGCGTTTGCTGTACGAATGCAATCCCATGGCCTTTTTGGCCGAACAGGCGGGCGGCAAAGCCAGCGACGGTTTTCAGGCGATCCTCGATATAAAGCCAAGCGAGCTGCACCAAAGGGTTCCCTTTTTCTGCGGAAGTAAAAATATGGTAGAAAAAGCAGAAGAATTCATGGAAACCTTCGGATAAAAAAAAGACTGCCTTGTTCGGGCAGTCTTCTGTTTTGTCACTATTTTATTAGTGGTTCATGCGTTTTATTTCTTCCATGAAAGTGTCAAGGTCTGCGCCGGTATGGATAAGGTCCATTGCCTTTTTATTGATGAGGTCTACATTATCGGGACTAAACCCTAGTCCAATGCTTAAGCGCCTCATAATGCGCAGTTCGTCTTCGTCTTCAATATGGTCGACAAAGATCATCCGTGCTATGTCGAACAATCTTTCAAGTCGTGCTTCGTATAAAGAAGGGGGGTTTACCGGAAAGGCCGAAGGGTTTTCCAGTATCTGGTCGTAAAGCTCTTGAGAAATATCTAAATTTCTTGCTAGACGGTCTAAAAATGCTTTTTCTTCTTCTGTCATTTCACCATCAGAAAGGGCAACCCTAACAATGGCCGCAAAATGATCACGGTTTCTGTTTCTAAAACCAGAAGAATATAAATCTGAAATTGACATCAATATGATTTTTTAATGTGGGCACAAAGATAAATAAACCCTTAAATTATTTTGTGGAAATTTTCTATTTTTTCACTAATTGAAGTCTTTTCTGTCAATATACGTCCATGAATGTTTACTTATCCTGTAAAATAAAAATAAGACGAAAGATTAATATTACAATTCCTTTAAGAGTTTAAGTTAAAATAGGCACAAACATGTATGGATTTTTGTGGTTGGAGCATCGTATCAGTAACTTAAGGAAAAACAATTATAAACTTTAAATTATAGTAAAATGAGTTATACAGACGATGTTGGCAAAAAAATGAATGAGTTGCTCGAGAAAAATATTGATGCCAAAAAAGGATTTTTAAATGCGAGCGAAAACGTAGAAAGCACCAATTTAAAGACCTATTTTAAAAGCAAGGCTACAGAGAGAGATGTGTATGTTGACGAGCTAAAGCGGGAAATTATTTCTTTTGGGCAGAAACCCGAAAAATCGGGGAGTTTCACCGGGGATGCACACCGTGCATGGATGGATATAAAGTCTACGTTGTCCATGAATGATGAAGAGGCTATTTTGGAAGAAGTTCAACGTGGCGAGAAGGCCAGCTTGGAAGATTACGACAAAATTTTAAAGGAAACTTCTTTTCCGCGCTCAACCGAGGCCATGTTGTTAAGGCAGCGCAATGCCATTAAAAATTCTGTAAACAATGCCAAGCGCTATGAGAGCATAGTTTCTTGATAAATTAAAAAAAATAGTTGTGTAAAAGCCGCTCCTGTTGTAGGGGTGGTTTTTTTATGCCAAATAGTTAATAACTCGTAAAAACTTCTCCTTTTATCTCCTTTAAATTATGCTTAATTTTAAGGTTTGAGTCTGCTTACGACTAACTATTTCAATTCTAAAGCGATAGCATTTTATGTACCTGATTTTTGATACCGAAACCACCGGATTGCCGAAACGTTGGGATGCCCCCATAAGCGATGTTGACAACTGGCCACGCGCCGTACAGATTGCCTGGCAATTGCACGATGCAATGGGGAACGTAATAGAACATCAGGATTATTTAATAAAGCCCGAGGGCTTTAATGTTCCTTTTGATGCAGAAAAAATACATGGAATTTCTACCGAATTGGCGCAACAAGAAGGTATTGAACTTCAAGAAGTATTAGGGAAATTTAATGTAGCATTGTCAAAATCCAAATTTATAGTCGGCCAAAATGTAGGCTTTGACGTAAACATTATGGGGGCCGAGTTATACAGGGCCGGCATTAATAGCAATCTAACCGATCTTCCCGTTTTAGACACCTGTACCGAAACAACTGCCGAAATGTGCCGCATACCTGGAGGTCGTGGAGGAAAGTTTAAACTTCCCACCCTAACCGAGCTTCACGAATACCTGTTTAACGAGCCTTTTGCCGAAGCCCATAATGCCACGGCCGATGTGGAGGCGACAACGCGTTGTTTTCTGGAATTAATAAGGAAAGGGGTTTTTACTGCTGAAGAACTGGATGCTTCCCCCGACTATTTCAGAAATTTTTCTGAAGCCAACCCACAACCAATAGAATTGATCGGGCTGAGGCACATCAATTTAAAAAAGGCTTCGGAAGAGATCAGAAAACAGTTGGCAAAAGAAGAACCTTCAGAAGAAATATCTAAAGAAGAGCTTTATCAAAACATAAAAGAATTAGAAGAAGTAGAGTTTGCCCACCTTCATAACTATTCTCAATTTTCAATCCTACAGGCCACATCGAGTATTGCAGATTTGGTAGCGGCAACGGCCAAGGCAAAAATGCCGGCAGTGGCCCTTACCGACATGGCAAACATGATGGGTGCCTTTCATTTTGTAAAAGAAGTGGGCAACCATAACAAAGCCGTAAAATCCAAAAACGAGGCGGCAATTGCCAAAGGCGAAGCTCCTACCGAAAAAGAAATTAAACCAATTGTGGGTTGTACCTTGAATGTATGCGAAAATCATTTGGATAAATCGGTAAAGGACAATGGCTACCAAGTGGTAATGCTGGCAAAAAATAAAAATGGGTACCATAATTTGGCAAAGATGTCATCGGTTGCTTATACAAAAGGATTTTATTACGTACCAAGGATCGATAAAAATATAGTTGAAAAATATAAAGAGGATATTATCGTACTTACGGGGAATTTATATGGGGAGGTTCCTAGCAAATTGCTGAATGTAGGTGAAATACAGGCCGAAGAAGCCCTTTTATGGTGGAAGGAACAATTTGGTGACGATCTGTATGTCGAGATTATGCGCCATGACCAAGAAGATGAAAACCGTGTGAATACCGAGTTGGTACAACTGGCCAATAAACACAATGTTAAGCTTATTGCCACAAACAACACCTACTATATCTCTAAAGACGATGCAAACGCGCATGATATTTTATTGTGCGTAAAAGATGGCGAAAAGAAAGACACACCCATTGGCCGTGGTCGTGGCTATAGGTACGGCTTGCCCAATCAGGAATATTACTATAAAGATGGCGATACCATGAAATCGCTCTTTAAAGATTTGCCCGAAGCCATTTTTAACATACAGGAAGTTATTGATAAGGTGACACCTTACGAATTGGCAAGAGACGTATTGTTGCCCGCCTTTAATATACCAGCAGAATTTTTGGTTGAAGAAGATAAAAACGACAATGGTAAAAGGGGCGAAAATAAATATTTAAAGCATCTTACTTATGAGGGGGCAAAACGGCGTTACTCCGAAATTACAGAAGAAATAAAAGAACGCCTCGACTTTGAGTTGAGCGTTATTGAAAATACAGGTTATCCCGGATATTTCCTTATTGTACAAGACTTTATCGCGGCTGCAAGGGAAATGGACGTGTCGGTTGGTCCTGGAAGGGGTTCGGCAGCAGGTTCGGCAGTGGCCTATTGTCTGGGGATTACCAATCTGGATCCCATTGAATATGATTTGCTATTTGAGCGTTTCCTTAATCCCGACCGTGTATCGTTGCCCGATATCGATATTGATTTTGATGATGAGGGGAGAAGCCGTGTAATGGATTATGTAATCGATAAATATGGCGCCAATCAAGTAGCTCAAATTATTACATATGGTACCATGGCAGCCAAGTCTTCCATTCGGGATACGGCCAGGGTTTTGGACCTGCCATTGCACGATGCCGATAGAATAGCCAAGTTGATACCAAACATGAAGCTGGCAAAAATTTTTGGTTTTGATGATGCCAAACTGAAAGAAGCCTTGCGCTCGGAGGAACTGGAAAAAGTATATCAACTAAAAAACATTGCCGAAGGCGACGATTTGGAAGCGCTTACCGTAAATCAGGCAAGGGTGCTGGAAGGGTCGCTTAGAAATACGGGAATTCATGCCTGTGGCGTAATTATTACCCCTGATGATATTACCAAGTTTGTACCAGTTTCCATTGCCAAGGATTCCGATTTGTACGTTACCCAGTTCGATAACTCTGTAGTGGAAAGTGCCGGTTTGTTAAAAATGGATTTTCTTGGATTAAAAACACTTACGCTTATCAAGGATACCGTTAAACTGGTAAAATACAAACATGATATAGATTTGAACCCGGATGAATTTCCTTTGGACGACGAAAAAACATACGAGCTTTTTCAGCGCGGGGAAACGGTGGGGATATTCCAATATGAATCTGCGGGGATGCAAAAGCACATGAAGGATTTAAAACCTACCGTTTTTGCCGACCTTATTGCCATGAATGCACTGTACCGTCCCGGCCCCTTGGAATATATCCCGAGCTTCATCCGAAGGAAACATGGAGACGAAGAGATTAAGTACGATCTTGAAGCCATGGAAGAATATTTAAAGGAAACATACGGGATTACGGTGTACCAAGAGCAGGTAATGTTGCTTTCGCAAAAATTGGCCGGGTTTACAAAAGGTGAAGCCGATGTACTGCGTAAGGCAATGGGGAAAAAGATTTTTGCCCTTTTGGAACAATTGAAGCCAAAATTCTTGGACGGAGGCGAAAAAAACGGCCATTCACGCGATATTCTGGAAAAAGTCTGGAAAGACTGGGAGGCTTTTGCGAGTTATGCATTTAATAAATCGCATTCCACATGTTATGCCTGGATTGGTTACCAAACAGCATTCTTAAAGGCTAATTATCCCGCAGAATATATGGCGGCCGTACTATCCAACAACATGAACGACATTAAACAGGTTACGTTTTTCCTGGAAGAATGCAAACGAATGGGAATAGAAGTGCTGGGCCCCGATGTAAACGAATCTTACTACAAATTTACCGTAAACCAAGATGGTGCAATCCGTTTTGGAATGGGTGCCATAAAAGGAGTTGGAAAGGGTGCCGTAAATACTATTGTGGATATTAGAAAAGACGGCAAGTACCGGTCGGTTTTCGATTTGGCCAAGCGTATAGATTTGAGGGCCGCAAATAAAAAAGCCTTTGAAAACCTAGCTTTGGCCGGGGGCTTCGATTCGTTTATAAATACACATCGTGCGCAGTATTTTCACGATGAGGGCGACGGCGTTACTTTCTTGGAAAAGGCCATTAAGTATGGCGCCAAGTTTCAAGAAAATCAAAATTCTTCGCAGGTAAGCCTTTTTGGAGAAGCCAGTGAAGTACAAATTCCTGAGCCGCAAATACCGCCTTGCGATACTTGGGGAACCATGGAAAAATTAAAAAGGGAAAAAGAAGTAGTCGGGATTTATATCTCCGGCCATCCTTTGGATGACTTTAAAACCGAAATAGGAGTATTCTGTAACGGAACAGTGGGTGCTTTTAACAATCTGGAAGAAATTGTAAACAGGGAGGTTTCTTTTGCAGGAGTTATATCGGACGTGCAGCACCGGGTCTCTAAAAATGGTAAAGGCTGGGCTGCCTTTACCGTGGAAGACTATACCGATTCTTATGAGTTTAGGATATTTGGGGAAGAATACCTTAAATTCCGTCACTTTTTAATGATTAATTCATTTATCTACATAAAAGCTTACATACGCGAAGGTTGGGTAAACAGAGAGACCGGGAAAAGGGGCGAGCCAAGGTTGCAGTTCAATTCTATGGAACAGTTGCAGGACGTAATGGAAAAATATGCCCGAAAATTGACCATTCACTTAAAACTGGAAGAAGTTTTGGAAGAACGTATTGATGCTTTAAAAGATGTAATTTCCATGCATAAAGGAGACCATACCCTTAACTTTGTTGTATACGAAATGGAAAACGAAATTAAGCTTACCATGCCCAGCCGAAAGCAAAAGGTGCAAATTTCAAATGAATTGTTGGCCGAATTAAAAAAGCAAGACGTTATTTATAAATTGAATTAAATGTATATAGAAAGTAAAATTATACGCTTTTTTCTTTTAACAGATTAATCAAGATGTCCATTTCTTCTATAAGTTTGCCATCGCCTTCATAACCTACCGAACGATAATGAATGTTCCCATCCGGGCCAATGATTATTTTGGTAGGAATTCCCCTAATTCCATATTGGTTGGCCACCTCAAAGTCACGGGAATTTTTTATTGGATTGTCCAGCAACACTTGAAAGTCATATTTGTTTTTTGAAATAAACTTTACAACGTCTTCTTTGCGTTTTGGGGTATTCTCGAATGTATTTACAAAAAGAACTACCACATTGTCGTTATTCTTATATTTTGTTACAAGCTCCTGCATTTCTGGAAACGAGGCTTTGCAAGGGCCGCACCAAGTTGCCCAAAAATCAAGTATGACTACTTTTCCCTTTAATGAAGAAAGGGCTATGTTGTTATTGTCTATATCTTTTAATGTAAATTGAGGAGCATCTTCGTTTATGAGTGCATTTTTAATTTTTTCTTCTAATATTTTATGCGACATGTCGTTTAATTCAGCAACTTTATTTTCAAGTCCTTCCTCACCATTTACTTCTTTGTAGGCCGTTTTGTAATAATCAAATATTTCTGGGTTGGATTTCCCTTTTTTGATAAAGTTTTCTGCTGTATTGATAACGGTTGCATATTGTTTGTCGGCTATTAAGAATTCTATATACCTTTTATTAACATCTACCGAATTTCCATCTCCAATAGCTTCTTTTTGGTATTTTATGGCTTCTTCTAGGTTCCCTTGTTTAAATAAAATAAGGGCATAGGTGTCTGCGTACATTTGGTACGTGCTTTCCAATCTTTCGTTGTATTGGTAAACAGATAAAAACTTTGGTTTACTCGATGGATTTTCTCTTAATGATTGTACAAGCTCTAAGGAAGATTTAGAAATATCGGCAGAAAAATCAAGGTTTTCTCCTTTTTCGACATTTTCCCATGCAATATCATTGTACATGCCGGCTTTATCTGCTTTTGATTTTATTTGACTTGCATATACCTTAAATTTATCGGTATTTCCATTTTTATAATTCAAACGGGCCATGGTTTGTAAGGCCCATGTCTTGCTCCAGCCACTGTCGTTGGGGAATTTTTTTGCATATGCTTCGTAAACCTTTGTTTTTTCTTCCAGATCTTTGGTTGCAAACAAGCTGTCCATATAACTTTCTTTTGCAAAATATCCGTTGGGGAATTTTTCGGCTGCTATAATTTTTATTGAATCCGTTTTCTTTTTGTCACGGGATAACCCGTACATCCTTGCTATGGATTGATAGTCTTCTTCGGTAAGTGTTTCTTTGGCAACGATAGATTTAACGTATTCATTAATAAGCTTTTTTCCTTTGGCCTGGTTCTGGTTGTATGTCAAGGTTATATAAGAGGTATTCCATTTTTCTTTAATTTCAGGAGAGGCCGCTATATCGTTCTCAATAGTGGTTACAAGGGAATCTTTATCGATTTCCAGACCAAAATTAGAACCTTTGTATATGGCGTAAGCCGCCATGGAAGCCCTGCTTCCCGGTAGTATATGCCCCTCGTTGTTGTATAGTGGAATTATATATCCTTTATTATTGTTTAAATCGTATGTGTCCCCTTTTTTAAAGTTGAAGGCAATGGCAGTGGCAGAGTCTGGGACATATACATTGCCAATGAGCTCGGGAGCACTTTTAAAATGAATGTCTACAGGATATGCTTGCATATCTACCATATAATAAAAATAGGCATCAATGCTGTCGGGGGCTGTTTCGGAGTATGTAATTTTTAAGCTGTCGCCGGGTGTTGGTCTTTCGTTATTGAGGGTTAATTTTCCTATTTTAAGATTGTTTTCTTTGCCCGCTTCACTTTGACAAGAAACAAGCAAAAGGATGGAAAATATATAAATTATGGTTTTCATGATTAAGCTTTTGTTAGTATCATTAAAAGTATGAATTTTTTTCTACGCGAAAAAAATTATGAGGTTTTTTGTCGAGAAGTAGATGTTTTTATAAGATATTTGTTTCTATATGTAGTATCAATCTTCTAGTTTCTTTGGCACCCCATACCATATCAATAGCCGCTGATTGCCAAAATTTCTAGCTTTTTGAATGTTGGTGCCCATATAAATATCGATTTTCATCCGGTAACGGGCATTCATTTTATCTTTTACAAAATAAATTCCATCATAGCCTTCTATTTTTATGGGAGTGTCCCTCGATATGCCCAATTTGAGTAAATCGCGGGATATGGCAACTGCTTTCATCCCAGGCTTTAAAGTATCTCCCCATGCGCCAACAGATGGGTTTCCAACGGTTTGTTTATGGGTGGAGTTATATGCAGATGCTTTTACCTTTAAAAGTTTCCAATCAAACAATTCTTCGTCTGTTAAAACAATTTCCTGTGCTTCAGTAAAAAAGCAGGTACAACAGAGTATAAAAAAACAAATAGATTTTTTCATCTAGTTAAATCTATAAAAAATTTCTGTATAATTTATACGTACATTTTGTACTTATAGATGTGTTTAACGATATTTAATGTTTTAGTTGAAGGTGGCAACTTTTCAAAAAATCAAAAATAGAATGTCAATAAAACTATCAGAAAACCCAATGGATTGATAGTCAAAACAAATACGGCTACTGTAAGGAATGGAAAAATAATTGACTAAATTTGCAGTATTAAATAACGTTGAACAAACATTAAAAATAAAATAAAATGGCTTTAGAAATAACAGATGCTACTTTTGATGAGGTAGTTTTAAAGAGCGAAAAACCTGTATTGGTAGATTTTTGGGCAGCATGGTGCGGGCCATGTAGAATGGTTGCGCCAATTATAGAGCAACTAAGCGATGAATACGAAGGAAAAGCAGTTGTTGGTAAAGTAGACGTGGACGCAAACCAAGAGTTTGCCGCCAAATATGGCGTGCGAAACATACCAACCGTACTTGTTTTCCAAAATGGAGAAGTTGTAGGAAGACAAGTGGGCGTAGCACCAAAGAATACTTATTCTGAAGCAATAGATTCTTTATTGTAAAAAATAATTTTACTTTTCAATTGAACAAAAGGTTTGGCAATTGGCCGAACCTTTTTTAATTTAGAGGTATTGTAACATTAAAATGTACTGAATGGCATCTATTTTCACCAAAATAGTCAGCGGGGAAATTCCAAGTTATAAAATTGCAGAAAACGACGACTTTTATGCGTTTTTGGATATTAACCCTAATGCAGAAGGGCATACGCTGTGTATCCCAAAGAAAGAAACAGACAAACTATTCGACCTAGATGAAGATGCTTATTTGGGCTTAATGGCTTTTTCTAGAAAAGTAGCCAAGGCATTAGAAAAAGCAATAGACTGCAAACGTATTGGAATAGCCGTTGTTGGCCTGGAAGTTCCCCATGTGCATGTGCATTTAATCCCTTTAAACTCGATGTCGGAAATGACCTTTCAGCATAAAGTCAGTCTTTCCCCTGAAGAACTGGACGGTATTGCCAAAAAAATAAGGGCGGCATTTTAAACTAGTAGCAGTTGTTTTTGTATTAAAACAAACACAACAATAGCTGCAATAACAATTCCCAGCAATATAAAGATAGTAAGCTTTGTGAGCTTAAAATAGGTTTTTGGATTTTCTACCGTTTTTAGGTAAAACTCCCTTACTCTTTCAATATCTTCTGTCCAGCGCACAGGGTAAATAGTGGTATGGCAATTGTTGCATACAATTTTGTCGGTAATCTCACCGGTTGCTTTTTTAAACCAGGCACTTTTTATGTGTTTTTGGTAAAAAGTGAGTATTAGGCCTTCATTAGAAAAACATTCGGGGCAATTGTTGGTCAATGCGGCTTCTTTAATTTCTTTTTGTACGGTTTCCACAGGGGCTAAATTTTTTACTAATTTACGAATCTTCTATTTTTAGGGCAATCTGTATAATGCTTCCTTTTCCTATTGCAGATTGTAAGACCCTAACTTTTCCATCGTGATAATCTTCTATTATTCTTTTTACCAATGATAATCCAAGTCCCCAACCTCTTATTTTAGTGGTATATCCGGGTTCGAATATCTTGATATAATCATTTTTATGTATTCCTTTTCCAGTATCTATAACGTTAATCTTTGCTATTTTCTTATCTGAAAGGATTTCAATTGTTAAATCTCCTTTTCCTTTCATGGCGTCAATGGCATTTTTTATAAGGTTTTCAATGGTCCAGCTATAGAGTTGGTCATTTGTCAAGCAATATATTTTTTCTGATGGTGCCTTAAAACTGAAATTTACCCATTTAGAGCTCCTAGCTTGTATGTAGTTAAACGTATTTTTTGTTTCTTCAACGATGTCAAGGCATTCCAGTTTGGGGATAGAGCCAATTTTGGAGAACCTTTCCGTTATGGTAGAAAGACGGTCTATGTCCTTTTCTATTTCATTGGTAATTGTCGGGTTTACATCTTCGGCCTTAAGCAGTTCTGCCCAGCCCAAAAGCGAAGAAAGCGGTGTGCCAATCTGGTGGGCCGTTTCTTTGGCCATTCCTGCCCAAAGTTTGTTTTGGTCGGCTATTTTGGAAGTCTTATAAAAAAAATAAACTACCGCACTAAAAAGAACTATTATCAGGATTAATGCAACGGGATAATACTTTAAATTGTTTAGCACATCAGAGTTTCCATAATACAGGGTGCCGTATTTATCGTTTCTAAAGGTTACTTCGATAGGGGCATTTTCGGCCTTGAACTTTTTTATTTTACGCTGGATATATAAAGAATCGTTTACTTTTTTTTCAGGTAAATTATTGGAGGTAATTTCCCCGTCATCTCCAACATATATCATGGGCGTGCTGGTGTTGTTTTTTATTACGGCCAAGGTAAGGTTGCCAAGATCGCGGTCCAGATCGGTGGTTTGAAGGAATTCCCCTAGGGCTTCGGCCCATATTTTCATTTTGGTACGTTCTTCATCCTTGAATTTCTGAAAAAAAACATACGTATTCCACAAAATGGAAATAACTATAATAAAAGAGGACGCTATTAATATCCAACGAGTGGTTTTTTTCATTTTTTAAGAAAAAGGTTCATGGCTTTTGTTGGTTGCATAAATATAAAATAAATGCTTCAATTTTATTGTTTTCTATAAACAGAATAATTTTTTCTCATTCAAAAAACAATCCGCCTTATTTTCAACCAAAGATAAAAACATTTTTGCACCTCTTTTATTTAAGCTATTTTTGTTTAAAATGACACTATGTTATCAATAGATCCTAAAACGGTTTCAACGGCCGAACTCCACGGTTTTTTATTAAGTGCCGTGGCCCCCAGACCAATTGCCTTTGCCAGTACGATGGACAAAGATGGGAACGTAAACCTTTCTCCTTTTAGTTTTTTTAACGTGTACAGCTCTAAGCCGCCCGTAATGATTTTTTCTGCAAACAGGAGAGTAAGGGACAACTCTACAAAACACACATTGGAAAATGTATTGGAAACCAAAGAAGTTGTAGTAAATATTGTAAATTTTGCAATTGTCCAACAGGTATCTTTAAGCAGCACCGAATACCCTAAAGAGGTAAACGAATTTGAAAAGTCTGGATTGACCATGCTAAAATCAGATACGGTAAAGCCTTTTCGGGTTGCAGAATCGCCCGTACAGTTTGAATGTAAAGTAAATGAAGTAATAGCCTTGGGAGATGAAGGCGGTGCCGGAAACTTAATTGTATGCGAAGTATTAAAAATGCATATAAACGAAGCTGTTCTGGGAACCGACGGGAAAATAGATCAACATAAAATAGACCTGGTAAGCCGTATGGGCAGTAATTGGTACTGTAGGGCCAATCTAGGAATGTTTGAAGTTCCAAAACCATTGTCTTCTATAGGAATTGGGGTCGATAATATCCCTTCGCACATCCGTTACAGTAAAATACTTACTGGAAACGACCTTGGAATTTTGGGAAATGTTGATAAATTACCCACAAAAGAAGAAATAAACACCTATATAGAGGGTTCTATTAAAATACGAGAAGTATTAAGTACAGACGACACGGAGCAAATACATAAAAAAGCACAAGAATTAATAGTCCAAAATGATGTACTTTCTGCATGGAAAGTTTTATTGGCAAAATAATTGGATATATTTTAATAATTTTGAAGCATGGAAATACAAGGAAAAATTAAGTTGATTGATGAAACTAAAACTTATGGGAACAATGGTTTTAGAAAACGCGAAATGGTAATTACTACGGAAGAGCAGTATCCACAGCATATAATGATTGAGTTTATACAGGATAAATGCGATCTTTTAAACGCATACCAAGTAGGGCAGCCCGTAAAAGTGAGCATTAATTTAAGAGGAAGGGAATGGGTAAACCCACAAGGGGAAACAAAATATTTTAACTCTATTCAAGGATGGCGTATCGAGAACTTGGCCGTTGAAAACGGAGGTGCCCCAGAAATGCCGCCCATGCCACCCGAAGATGCCTTTGAACCGGCAAACAATTTTAATGAGGACGATCATGATGATCTGCCTTTTTAAAAACGGGAAAAATTAAACAAGTTTGATAAACAACAATAAATAACCAAGGCCTTTCGGGGCCTTTTTTAGTTTTTAAACCTTGGGCAATAAAAAAGCCCCGGTTTACCAGCCGGGACTTAATGTTGTGGTTTTAGGTTTGCCAATGCATTAAACTCAAAAAGCAATGATGAAAATAATTGGTTGCAAAGGCAAGTTCAAAATTGTAATAATTATTACATAAAACCAAGTTAAATTTTATTTTTATGCTAATTTTTAGAAAAAAGTTAATCAAAATCAATAAAAAGGATGTTTTTTCTTACTAATGACATGAGATTTCCTCCTGTTGAAAGTGCTTCTGAAGATGGAATCGTAGCTGTTGGCGGAGATTTGTCCATAAAAAGGTTGAAAGAAGCCTACCGGGAAGGCATTTTTCCTTGGTACGATGAAAACTCCCTGTTGTTATGGTGGAGCCCAGACCCACGGATGGTTTTACCTCCCTCTAAAGTGAAGATTTCTAAAAGTATGCGAAATGTTTTAAACAAAGGAATTTTTAAAGTCACTTACAATACCAATTTTAAGGATGTTATTGAGAATTGTGCAAAAATAGAACGGCCCGGCGAAAACGGAACATGGATACATACCGAAATGATCGAGGCTTATACTAAATTGCACAATTTGGGAATTGCAAAATCTATAGAGGTTTGGCACAATAATGAATTGGTCGGCGGACTTTATGGTGTGGATCTCGGCCATATATTTTGTGGCGAGAGCATGTTCTCTAAAATGAGCAATGCCTCCAAAACAGCTTTTATTTTTTTAGCAAGAAAACTGGAGCGCGAAAATTACCAACTCTTAGATTGCCAGTTGTATACAAACCATTTGTATACCTTGGGTGCCCGGGAAATCCCAAGGAAAAAATTTATCGATATTTTAAAAAAAACTAAGCCAGCCTTTTAACTTCTTGGTACCTAAAACAGTTTACTTCATGGTCGTTTACCATTCCCGTGGCCTGCATATGCGCATAAATTACCGTAGAACCAACAAATTTGAATCCACGTTTTTTAAGATCCTTGCTTAGCATATCTGAAATTTCGGTGGTTGCAGGCGCGTCTTTATAATAATCAACTTTATTCTGGAGTGGTTTTCCATCAACAAATCCCCAAATATAATTGCTAAAACTTCCAAATTCTTCTTGGATTTCCATAAAGTGCCCCGCATTGGCAATAGTGGCCCTTATTTTTAACCTGTTTCTTATAATTCCTTCATCTAAAAGAAGCTCGTTGAATTTGTCTTCGCCATAATTGGCTATTTTTTTATAGTCAAAATTATCAAAGGCCTTCCTGAAGTTTTCACGTTTCCTTAAAATGGTAATCCAGCTCAAGCCGGCCTGAAATGTTTCGAGAATCAAGAATTCAAAAATAGTGTCATCGTCATAAACGGGAACACCCCATTCCTCGTCATGGTATGCCTCATAAAGTGGGTCGCCTTCGCACCAGCCGCATCTTTTCATAGATAACAAAAATGTAAGTTTATACTAATTTCCTGTCTAAGATATAAAATCTATGCAAAGCAAAAGTTTTTAAATAATTTTTATGGAAGAAGCAGTAAGGAAATTAATAAAAAATGCAATCTCAAAGTCTTATACATATAAAGCCTACCGGAAGCTAACAGATACGTTGGCCGAAGCAGAAAAGTCTACGGGAGACGAGCAGAGCGAGGCATTGAGCCACTATACTTTATTGAACGCAAAACGTATGAAGCGCCTGGATAAAACTGCCAAGTTATCGGCTGAAGAATTATCGGCAATAAGCAAAACAGCTAAAAAGCTTACTTGGTTGGTAATTACCGAAAGCTGGTGTGGTGATGCTGCACAAACATTGCCCATTATAAATAAAATAGCGGAAGCATCGCCGTTTATTACCTTGAAAATTGTTTTAAGGGATGAAAACAAAGAGTTAATGGACAATTTCTTGACAAGGGGAAGCCGTTCCATCCCGAAACTCATCATGGTCGACGAGCAAGTCTCTGAAGTGTTGGATTGTTGGGGGCCAAGACCAACAATTGCTACTGGAATAGTAAAAAATTTTAAGGCAGAACACGGTAAATTAACACCCGGATTTAAGCAAGAACTACAAGTATGGTACAATAAAGACAAAGGAAGAAATACCGTTGAAGATATGTTAAAATTACTCTCCCTGAAATAAATAAGTAATGGTTCCCAACTGTTCTGGGGTGCCATTTTTGGCAGTAAACCGGGCTTTTAGGGCATACGTAATGGCATTGTCTATTAAGCACCCGTTGGATGTAGTGGAGCTGCCCTTGTTGTATGAGGCGTCTGTTACGTTGCCATAACCATCTACTTTTATGTTTATAACTACTTTGCCAAAACTTTCGCATGTATAAACGGGGTTTGGAAGTTTAACATGCATCCGGTCTATTAAGGAATAGGTAATGGTGGTACGCCTTTTTATATTTATTTTAGGGGCATCTCCCTTTCTTTTAAGCGCTTCTATTTTTTCGCGTTGTTCTTTAAGTTTTTTGGCATATTCACTGGCATAACCATCGTTTAAAGATAAATCGTTGTTGGCTTCCAAGGAATTATTGGGGTTTTCACTGGTAGCTTCCTGGGCCTCTTGTTCCAGTTCTTCTAGGGTTTTAAAGTTGTCTACTTCGTCGGCATACTGACTTTTTTCGGCTTCATTATATGCTTTATGCGTTTCGAGCTCGGTAAGCTTCATTTCTTCTTCCATCGGGATTACATCCTTTGGCAATTCTTCTTCAAAACTCAATTCGTATAAGAATTCTTCTTTTTGTTGACCCGCAAGGTGTATGTTCAATAAAAATAAAAGAAAAATACCCATGGTGCAACAGGTAATAATAAGGGAAAGTTGCCTGTTGTTAAGCTCGTTGATTTTGCTAATAATGGTATCATTAGCGTTATTAAGCTTTGTTATTATTTCTTTTAAGTTCATAATTTGTAAACGACTTGGATGCTAAAGATAAAAAATATTCTTTTTAAGATTGCAGTGTTGTTACAAATGCATCCGGGCTTATAGCATTATTTACGTTGAAATTGCCAATTTTGGTTCTTCGCAAGGCAGATAAATAGGCGCCCGAATTTAAGTGTTTTCCAAAATCATGAGCCAGCGACCGGATATAGGTTCCTTTGCTGCAAGTTACTTTAAAGTGGATGTCGGGCATGTCTATCCGAGTTATTTCAAATGCCGAAATGGTTACTTTTCGGGGCTCTATTTCTACTTCCTTTCCTTCCCGGGCAAATTCGTAAAGCCTTTTTCCATCTTTTTTTAATGCTGAAAAAACCGGAGGGAGCTGGTCTATTTCACCTATAAAATCTTGGGTGGCCTTTTTTATTTGTTCCTTGGAGAGATGTGCTGTTGGGAAGGTGTTGTCTATATCGGTTTCCATGTCGTACGATGGTCTTGTGGCGCCCAAGGTAATGGTTCCCGTATATTCTTTAATCTGCCCTTGTAGTTCAGGTATTTTTTTTGTGAATTTTCCCGTGCAGATAATGAGCAGTCCGGTAGCCAATGGATCCAAAGTTCCGGCATGCCCCACTTTTATTTTTTTTAGGTTAAATTTTTTTTTAATGGCCCATTTTATTTTATTGACCGCTTGGAACGAAGACCAGGTTAAAGGCTTGTCTATTAATAATACGTGTCCGTTTTTTATGCTTTCTTCAGTATAAACCATAAAGAAATTTTAATAAATATAACCTAATGCAATGGCAATAAGCCCAACAATAAAGCAATAAATGGCAAAATAGGCCAATTTACTGTTTTTAACCAGTTTTATCATCCAGGTACATGCCAGTATGCCCGAAATAAAAGCAGCCATGAACCCGATGGCCAAAGTGCCTGTATTATGGCTTTCCATTGAAAGTTCTCCTCCAAGGATATCTTTGGCAATTTTTCCGAAAATAAGGGGGACTACCATTAAAAAAGAGAAACGCGCTGCTTTGGATTTATCATTTCCCAGTAAAACAGACGTAGAAATAGTGGCTCCCGATCGCGATATGCCGGGAAGCATTGCTATGGCCTGAGATACGCCAATTACAAATGCATTTGAAAAACTTACCGGCTTTCCGGTATGTTTTGCCTTATCGGCCAAATACAAAAGAAGGGCAGTAACTATAAGCATAAACCCAACCAGAAGGATATTGCCATTAAATAGGAGCTCCAGTTGTTTTTCAAAGAAAAACCCGATAAGTGCTGCCGGAATCATGGATATAATTATTTTTAATGAAAATATTAGCTCGTCATTCCATTTAAATTGAAATACACCTTTTAAGATTTCTAGAATATCTTTTCTGAAAACTACCATTGTGCTCAATGCGGTGGCAAAATGCAAAACCACGGTAAAAAGCAGACTTTCCTGTGGGATGGAATGGTCGCCAAGGATGGCTTTCCCCAATTCTAAGTGCCCACTGGAAGAAACTGGTAAAAATTCGGTAAGTCCTTGAATAATTCCAAGGATGATGGCATCTATTACTTCCATTTTTTGTTATGGAGTTAGGATTATTGGTTCTCCTTTTTTTTGTTCGGGTTTAGCAGGATTGCATATACTTCTACGGCAAAGCCCAAAAGTATGACGGTTGGCGCTAAGCGTATTCGCCTAAAACTAAAGATTTCCGGATTAAAAACATTGGGGTCGTCGCTGCCTCCGCCGCTCATGAGGATAAACCCTAAAACAATAAGGGCCAAACCAATAAACATGAATAGGTAATTCTTTTTCTGGAAGATAAATTCTTTATTTGTAGGAGTGTTTTTGTTTTTCACGGTCGTTATTTTTTTAATAATATAAATCGTCTGTCCTCAAATTTAAAAAACGTTGGGTAGCAATATAGGTGCTTATCCAGGTAATAATAATTCCAATAGCAAAGATACTTATAAATAATAGGGAAAGCCCCAATGGGTCTGAAAGTAAATTAAGCTGTGGCATTTTGGTATTGGCATAGTATAAAATACCGCCCATAGCCAGAATGGCAACCAAGGCACCGATCATACCAAGTTTTATACTGTTCCAGATAAAAGGCCTGCGGATGAACCGTTTGGTGGCCCCTACCATTTGCATGGTTTTAATAATAAAGCGTTTGGAATATACCGACAGCCTAATGGAACTGTTTATAAGAAGTACGGCAATAATGGTAAAAATACCACTGGCGATTAATATCCAGAAACTCATTCGCTTTACGTTTTCATTGAGCATGCCAATAAGGGGTTTGTCGTATGAAATGTCGGCCACATAATCTTTTTTAGAGAGATCGGTTACTATTTTTTGAATGCTATCCGTAGAAACATATGCCGCTTTAAGGTGTACGTCAATTGAATTTTGCAGGGGGTTATATCCTAAAAATTCTAAAAAGTTTTCCCCGATTTCCTTGCTGTGTTCTTCTGCCGCTTCGTCCTTTGAAACAAAAGTTGCCGATTTGGTGTATTCGGTCATCGCAAGGCTCTTTTGTAGCTGATTGATTTCTACTTCTTTGGCATTATCCTTTAAAAAAACACTTATGGCTACTTGTTCCTTAAAATGATCGGCCAATTTTTTTGTATTGATAACCAACAAACCCAACATTCCCAAAAGAAACAAAACCAGCGCTATACTTAAGATAACAGAAAAGTAAGATGAAATAAGTTTACGTTTTTGGTAGCGTTCAAAAGATTTGCTCATATTATATTATATAATTGGATGTGTAAAAGTAATAAAGTAAATTTAATCTCGATAATATATAACGCCCAACATGCCTTAAAAGTATGCAGCAAAGAAGTGGATAGGGCAAAAAAGCACAACCGAAACCTATACGTGGAATAAGGAAAGTATGGATTTACAAACTGAAATAAACAATTTACAATTACCAGATAACCTAGAGCTTGTTGCCAATCAAGTAGTGGAAGGTTTTATAAGCGGGATGCACAAGAGTCCGTTTCACGGGTTTTCTTCGGAATTTGCCGAACATAAAATATACAACCAAGGAGAAAGTACAAGGCATATCGACTGGAAATTATTTGCCAAAACCGATAAGCTTTACACTAAAAAATATGATGAGGAGACCAATTTGCGCTGTCATATTATTATAGATAATTCAGCTTCGATGCATTACCCCGATATTAAAAAGCAATCCATAAATAAATTAAATAAATTGGGCTTTTCTGTATTGGCTGCCACCGCTTTGATAAAATTGTTGAAAAAGCAACGTGATGCAGTGGGGCTGAGCGTATATGCAGACACGTATGAATTTTATGCGCCCGAAAAAGGGAGCGAAAGGCACATGCACTTACTTTTTAATACGTTGGAAGGGCTTTTAACAAAGAACAATAATGCCCAGCAAACAAAAACATATACATATTTGCACCAAATAGCAGAGAAAATCCATAGAAGGAGCTTGATTTTCTTGTTCACGGACATGTTTCAAACAGAGACCGATCACGATGCCCTCTTTCAGGCACTTCAGCATTTAAAGTATAATAAACACGAAGTGGTTTTGTTCCATGTATTGGATAAAGAGAAGGAATTTGATTTTAATTTTGATAATGCCCCCAAGCGATTCAAGGATATTGAAACAGGAGAAATAATCGATTTATTTGCTGAAAATATAAAAGACGCATATAAAGATTCCATGGAGAAATACCAATCGGCTATAAAATTAAGGTGTGCACAATACAAGATTAACTATGTGATTGCTGATGTACAGAAGGATATCGGTAAAATTTTACAGACATATCTTATTGAACGGCAAAGGTTTGCTTAAGGGGGTGAAAAAATATTCAATTTTTTCGTAAAAAAGGTTTGCGTAATTAAAAATGGGGCGTATATTTGCATCCGCAATCAAGCAAGGTCTGGTAGTTCAGTCTGGTTAGAATACATGCCTGTCACGCATGGGGTCGCGGGTTCGAGTCCCGTCCAGACCGCAAATTGCTTAAAGCTTCAATGAGAATTGGAGCTTTTTTACATAAAGATAGTTGTGTTGTTCAGTGGTAGAAATACTGCTGAAGGTTTAGTAGTTAAACCAATGAAAGGCTTTCCTTTTTAGTTCAGGCTAAATTGTTGAAGGCTTTTTTTGTTTTAAAGGTTTCTCAATTGTTGTATATTTGGGATTATTCCGGATCATGGATCATTCCCAATAGTTGTGTTGGAAAAATATGCAATTTGTTATGCAATATTCCCCCAAACTGGTTGTTGAATAAAGAGTTGTTTTAAATTGTAACCATTTTATGGTTTCTCCCTTTCTTGTAATGTCAGTTGTTGCAAACAACATAATAACATAGTTATTGCTATGTGTTTTTTTGCAACTGCCAGACTAGATAATTATATACTGTTTTTGCAATAGCTTATATAACTTGTTATGGTTGAATATATAATTGTATTCATTAAAAAGAAATTCTTCGTTGCTTTGGTGCTAGTGCTTTTTCACACTTGCCTATTGGCACAGGACAAGCCTAAAAAATCTATTTTTAGGGATTCATTGGACAACAAATTGGATTTCAGCGAATTTCTATTGCATCCAAAAGGCTTTATTCCATTTATGCAGCCCATTACCGAGCCAGCCCTTGGACATATAGGTATTATGGTAGCGCCCATATTTATAAAACCCAGTAAGTATCAAACCAAGGAAAAATATGTACCACCAAATATCACTGCCTTTTTTGGCGCATATACGGCCAATAAATCATGGCTTTTTGGTGCATTTAGAATGGGTTTTGTCCCGCAACATGGCATAAAATATACCGTTGCAACAGGATATGGAGCTGTTAATTTAAGTTATTACAGAGAGCTTCCGGTGGTGGGTGAAAAAGAATTTGAGTTTAACTTTAGGTCTTTTCCTTTTTTTGGTTCAATATTAAAACAAATAGGTGGCTCAAATTTTTATGTAGGTCTTGAATATCTTTTTATGAATAGTGACATCTCTCCAAATTTCGATTTTGAAACCCTTCCAGAATTTGTGAGCGATAAAGACTTGAAAAGTAATATTAGTAGTCCGGGAATTGTATTGGAATTTGATAAAAGAGATAATATTTTCACCCCAGATAAGGGCCTTTTTGTTAATACTAGTTTTCATGTAAACGACAATTGGACAGGTAGTGATTTTAGTTTTCATAATTTTGAATTGATTGCTTTAAAGTACATTCAATTAAAGAATAACTGGATAAGCGGTTTCCGCTTTCAAACAGACCAGCAATTTGGTGATGCCCCATTTTATGCCCAGCCAGGCATACAGTTAAGGGGGGTCCCGGCGGCACGGTATCAAGGAACCTCTACATACATACTGGAAACAGAACAGCGCTATGATGTTTCATTGCGTTGGAGCGGTGTGGCCTTTGGCGGGATGGCCAAGGCTGTTAATGACAATCAAAGCTTTAATGAGGCAGATTTTATATATAATTACGGTGCAGGCTTTAGGTATTTAATAGCAAGGAAATTTAAAATCCGTGTAGGGGTAGACGTGGCTTGGTCTAATAACGATTTTGGATATTACATAGTATGTGGATCGGCTTGGAACCAAAGAAATTAAGTTGTTGAATTTTCCCTGTATATTATTATCTTTGAGTTAGACGAGATTTTTATAATTAACTGACTTCTTTTAGAGGTAAAAAACACATCTTCCCCCATTATAAAAATTAAAACTATTGCTAAAAACATGAAGGTTTTATTAATTGCCATATTTGTAAGTGTTATAGGATATGCACAGATACAAAGCGATTATGATAAATCTATTGATTTTGCGTCTTACAAAACATATTCTTTTGAAGGATGGGAAAAAATAGCGACCAGGGATTGACCGATTTTGACAAAAAGCGAATCACAGATGCCATACAGTCCGAGTTGACCGCACGAGAGGAATGTCGATGGTAGATTCTGGGGCAGATGTGGCCGTTACATTATACGTGGTAGTCAATAAAAAAAACAAGCAAAACTGCTTATACCGACTTTAACGGAAGTCTTGGTTACGGAGGCCGTTGGGGCTGGGGCTTGGCACCGGGAATGGTTTCAGCAATCACAACTTTTGATGAAGACGATTATATGGAAGGGACCCTTGTGGTGGACATGTACTGTACGACGGACAAACCAAAAAGCTGGCCTGGCAAGGCGTAATTACTTCTGTAGTAAAAGAAAAAGCAGAACAAAGGGATAAGTCTATTCCTAAAAAAATAAAAAAATTAATAAAAAAATACCCTGTCAAGCCTATGGAATAATATAAAGGCATCATTGAAATATAGATGTTCGGGACCTCAAACTACAAAAATTTCAGAGCACTTCTGAAATCGATTAGCAGTCAATAACCAATAAATTTATAGAAATGAAAACGGTTCAATCAAGTAGTTTCAAGGTCTCGGTACAAAAAAACAAAAAGACAAAGGTATATGTATGAGCCATCATATGTATTCTGTTCATGGGCAATGGTAAGCTCTATGGGCAAGATGGCGATATGGATAATCAATGGGATTTTTTAATAGAGCCCTATATAATGTTTAGTAATATGTCTGGACATTTGGGTGTTGGGGTTATACCTCCTGTTGAAGTAGATGTCGAGCCCGATGATATATTCAGTAGTGCAAATAGGGGGCATGCTTTATCTTGAGGCCCATAATGCAAAATGGGCCATTACATCCGATTTTATTTACATGGACTTGGAGCAGCGTGTTAATGCCGACAGGGTTTTAATTGAATCCGGTAGGGCCAACGCTAAACAATTATGTTGCGAACTGGCAGGTTTATACAGATTAAATCCTTATCTGGAAGTAGGGCTGGCAGGAAGGATAAACGCTGTTAAATCAAGCTTGGATGTACAAACCATAGGCACTGTTGGCGATGTTAGATATGAAAGTGCTTTCTTGTTGGAATTCTGGATAGATCCGGTTGCCGTGGCAAGAGTGTCCAAAACGTATGATGAAAAATTATATTGGATTTTTAGGGGCGACATTGGTGGTTTTGGAATTGGTTCCGACCTAACTTGGCAAATACAGGCATATGTAGGATATAAATTTCCCAAGGTTATACAGAGTTCTGTTGGATATCGTGTTATGAGCATGGATTATGAAACGGGTAGCGGAAGGGACTATTTTAGGTATGATATCAGGAATTTTGGACCGAATATCCGAATAGGGTTTAATTTATAGTGAAATGAAAAGATAATAAAAAAAACGTATAAAGTTTTAGGTTCGTTTTTAATTATAAAACCCCTGTAAAAACAATGTTTTACAGGGGTTTTAAGTACTCGAGGCGGGACTTGAACCCGCACGGACATTACTGCCCACTGGATTTTAAGTCCAGCGTGTCTACCAATTCCACCACTCGAGCGAAATGCCATTAATAAAAAAAACGGCTTTAAAAGTGTTGGGAAAACCACAACCTAATTACATAAAACCGCTTGGTGTTTGTTGAGCGAAAAACGGGATTCGAACCCGCGACCTCAACCTTGGCAAGGTTGCGCTCTACCAACTGAGCTATTTTCGCATAATTTCAAAAATATAAAAGAACACTTTATAAAAGCAACATTCAATAATCGCTGAATGCGGATGCAAATTTAATACAATTCTGTAAAAAGCAAAGCTTTTTTTAAATAAAAGTTAATCGGTGCTATAAACCAGTTAAGGATAAGTTGATTAGAATATTACCATTCGTTATAACATTTTAGTTATATATTTAGGTCGTTATTTTTTAACCAGCATACGCTTAATTTCATTGAGTTTCATCAGGGCTTCAACCGGGGTTAAGGTATCAATGTCGGTGTGCAATATTTCATCTTTAATATTTTCAAGCAGTGGATCGTCCAGATTAAAAAAGCTTAGCTGCATTTCGTTTTGAGAGGCTTTTAAGTTGTCAGTAAGTTCTTCACTGCTATGCGATTTTTCCAATTTCTTTAAAATTTTGTTCGCCCGGTGTATTACTTGCTGTGGCATTCCGGCCATTTTTGCAACATGTATCCCAAAACTATGTTCACTGCCGCCTGGTATCAGCTTCCGTAGGAACAATACATTGTCCTTTAATTCCTTTACCGATACATTAAAGTTTTTAATCCGCGTAAAAGTTTCTGTCATTTCATTCAACTCATGATAATGCGTTGCAAATAAGGTTTTTGCCTTACCGGGGTGCTCATGGATATATTCGGCAATGGCCCAGGCAATAGAAATACCGTCGTAGGTACTGGTGCCCCGCCCAATTTCATCTAACAGGATTAGGCTTCGGTTGGAAAGGTTGTTCAGGATGGAGGCCGTTTCGTTCATTTCTACCATAAAAGTAGATTCTCCCAAAGAAATATTGTCGCTGGCCCCTACACGTGTAAATATTTTGTCTACAATTCCTATGCGTACCTTTTCCGCCGGCACAAAACTTCCTATCTGAGCCAAAAGCACAATAAGTGCCGTTTGTCGCAAAATGGCCGATTTACCGCTCATATTGGGCCCGGTAATCATAATAATTTGCTTTTCGTCCCGGTTTAGCGAGGTGTTGTTGGCAATATAGGCCTCTCCCGGGGGCAATTGTTTTTCAATTACGGGATGCCTTCCGTTTATAATTTCAAGATCAAACGATTCGTCAATTTCGGGCAGCACATAATTATTTTCTGTTGCAAGTTGTACAAAGCCGCATAAACAATCCAATTGGGCTATTAAAAAAGCATTGCTTTGAACCAGTTCTATGTACGAGTGCATCCATACAACCAGCTGCGAAAAAAGCTCCTGCTCCAAAATGGCAATTTTTTCTTCAGCACCTAAAATTTTGGCTTCATATTCTTTTAGTTCTTCGGTAATGTACCTTTCGGCATTCACCAAGGTCTGTTTACGTATCCAGCTTTCTGGAACCTTGTCTTTATGCGTATTTCGTACCTCTATATAGTAACCAAAAACATTGTTGCTGGCTATTTTTAACGATGAAATTCCCGTGTTTTTCATTTCACGCTCCAGCATATGGTCAAGATAATCTTTTCCCGAAAAAGCCAAACTTCTCAGTTCGTCCAGTTCGCTCGAAAAGCCTTTTGCGATTACGTTCCCTTTGGCAAGGTTTACCGGTGCTTCTTCGTGTATGGTTTCTTTTATGCGGTTCCTTAAAACATCGCATAAGTTTAATCGGTTGCCAATGATTTTTAGCGCATCGTTTTTACTGTTTTCCGATGTTTTTTTTATGGGTACGATTGCTTCCAACGAATTTTTAAGCAAAATCACCTCTCTTGGGTTTATCTTCCCCGTGGCCACTTTGGAGATTAGCCTTTCCAGATCGCTTATTTGTTTTATCTGTTCCCTGAAAGAAAGCATCAGTTCGTTCTCTTGTTTTAGGTACTCCACTATTTCATGGCGCTGTTTTATCTTTTCCATATTTTTTAGCGGGAGTGCCAGCCAGCGCTTTAATAAACGGCCCCCCATGGGCGAAATGGTTTTATCTATAACGTCCAACAGGGTTACGGCGTTGGCAGACGGGGCCTGGTAAAGTTCCAGGTTCCTAATGGTAAAACGGTCCATCCATACATATTCTTCCTCGGCAATGCGCGAAACGGCCGTTATGTGCTCAAGTTTGCTATGCTGCGTTTCCGACAAGTAATGCAATGCCGCACCACCGGCAATAATGCCACATTCCAAGTGCTCTATTCCAAAGCCCTTAAGCGATTTTGTTTTAAAATGATTGTTAAGGGTTTCATGGGCATAATCTTCCTGAAAAACCCAATCTTCCATAAAAAAAGTATGGTATTCCTTGCCAAAATTTTCAGAGAACACGGTTTTGTACTTTTTAGAGATCAAAACTTCACTCGGACTAAAATTTTGAAGCAATTTTGCAATATATTCTTCATTGCCTTCAGCAGTTAAAAACTCACCCGTAGAAACATCCAGGAACGACACGCCCATTTGCTTTTTGCCAAAATAAAGAGCACATAAAAAATTGTTCGATTTTGCCGTTAATATATCATCGTTAAGAGCTACGCCCGGTGTAACCAGTTCTGTAACGCCCCTTTTTACAATCGTTTTTGTTTGTTTGGGGTCTTCCAGTTGGTCGCATATCGCCACCCGTTGCCCGGCTTTCACCAATTTCGGCAAATAAGTATTTAAGGAATGGTGGGGGAAACCGGCCAGCTCCGTCCTATCGCCGCCATTGTTCCTGTGCGTAAGTACAATCCCTAAAATTTTGGCCGCATGCACTGCATCTTCTCCAAACGTTTCATAAAAATCCCCTACCCTGAACAGTAATAAAGCATCGGGGTATTTCGCCTTAATGCTGTTGTATTGTTTCATTAAAGGCGTTGTTTTTTTACTTTTTGTCGTTGCCAAATCTTATATAAATTAGGTTGTTTAGCGAAAGTATTATTTTTTAAGCTTCCATGCCATTTTTAGCGCAATGGGTTATAAACAAAATCTGTTCATTAGTTCCATTTGTAGCCCTTTTGTACGTGCAAACCAACCAGTGCGAGGCTATTGGTAAACTTTTTTTGTACAGCCGTAATGGTTACTTTTGCACAAACAAGCAATATAACGATGCGTAAATTAAAGAATAGCGAACTTGAACGTTTAAACGTACCAGAATTTAAACAGGCCAAGAAAACGCCATTAATCATTGTGCTCGACAATATCAGGAGCCTAAACAATATTGGCTCGGTTTTCAGGACCGCCGATGCCTTTTTGATTAAAAAAATATACCTCTGCGGCATTACGGCCACACCACCGCATAAAGATATCCATAAAACTGCATTGGGCGCTACCGAAAGTATAGCTTGGGAATATGTAGAAAGTACAGAGGCCCTTATCGCCAAATTAAAACAGGAAGGTGTCTATACCGTTGCAGTGGAGCAGGCCGAAAGCGCAACCATGCTTCATAATTTCTCCGTGAAAACCAATCAAACATATGCCATTGTTTTTGGAAACGAGGTAAAAGGGGTAAAGCAAAAAGTAGTTTCAATGGTCGATGAAGTAGTAGAAATACCGCAGTTTGGCACCAAACATTCCTTGAATATTTCAGTAAGCACCGGAGTGGTCCTGTGGGATTTGTTCTGTAAATTATCGGTATAAAAAAGGGATTCGATAATTCGAATCCCGGGTAAATATATTAAGTAAAGTTAGCTAGTTTCTTGCTTAAAGTCTTCTACGAATTAAGCAAACCTCTGGGAGAAATCCAAAAAAAATCTTAAATAAAACCAATCAAAAAACAGATTGACCTAAAAATCATGCAGTTTGTCGATGATAAAACGATAATCATTTTTATTCTGGACAAAATCCAAATCGGTAACATCAATGACCAACGGATTAATTTCGGGGTGCGTTTTTATAAATTCCAAATACCCGTCGTTAATACTGTTCAGGTAATCTTCGGGGATATTCTGCTCATACGTGCGCCCGCGTTTATGTATGTTACGCAATAATTGTTCGGTATTTTGGTACAGGTATACATAAACGTCCGGCTTTATTACTTCTTTGTACATAAAGTTAAAAACCTTTCTGTACAGCATAAACTCGTCTTCCTGTAATGTAACTTTGGCAAATATCAACGATTTAAAAATATCGTAATCGCTTACCATAAAATTCTTGAAAAGGTCCGGGCGTGAAGTATCGTCTGTAAATTGCTGGTAGCGATCGGCCAGGAAAGACATCTCCAACGGAAAGGCATAGCGGTTACGTTCTTCGTAAAATTTTGGCAAAAACGGGTTGTCTGCAAAACGTTCTAAAATAAGTTTCCCGTTAAAATCTTCTGCAATTTTTGTGGCCAGGGTTGTTTTTCCAGCACCAATATTTCCTTCAATGGCAATAAAATTAAATTGAGAAAAATCTTTTTTGGCAATTGTTATCTCAAGCTTTGTTTTTACAAGCTCACTTTTATCTTCGCATTCATTTAAAAGTTCGGCAATACTTTTTTGTAGTATGGGGTGTATTTTTCCTGGGGCAATTGCAGCCAATGGTTGCAGCACAAATTTTCGTAGATGCAACTGTGGATGCGGAACAACAAGATCCGGTTCGTCAATAATGGCATCATTGTAAAACAGGATATCTAGATCGATGGTCCGGGCAGAATAGCCTTTTTTCTTGTTTCGTACCCTTCCCATTTCTTTTTCAATCTGTAAAAGTACGTCCAGTAATTCTTGTGGCTGCATTTCGGTATCCAAGGCCACACAAATATTGTAAAAGTCGTCGCTGTCAAAACCCCAGGCAGGGGTTTGATATATAGGCGAGCAGGAAACTACTTTGCCGGCCCTTGCATGCAATAAGTTTACCGTTTTGCTTAAGTTCTCAAACTTGTTTCCAAGATTGCTTCCTGCCGAAAGATATGTACGTTTATAGTGAATCATGATAAAGTACAAAGTAACGAAAGATATAAAAGCTATGCATAAAAAAGATCGAATATATAAAACATATCCGGTCTTTAGGTTAGGGGAATTATTATGAGTGTAATCCGCTATTTGAACTTTACGCTAGCAAAAACGATAGTTTAAATTTACTAATTCAAAAAAATCAAAAAACCCGTTTGTAAATACATGAAATTCAATGTATTACACATGTTTTTTGTGCTTGTAAATTCTTGTGGTCTAATACATTAATTTTGGTATAGGAATTTTTAGAAATAATTATAAAAAAGCCTTTTAGTTTGTTTTTATTGCGCTGGAAGTTATCTTTGAACTTCTTCTTAATTTAGAATATATGAAGTTTTTAAGAAATCTATTAGCCGCAATTTTAGGGACAATTATTGCATTGGGAATGATATTCATGGTCTTTTTGGTTTTTTTGGCCATTGCCGGGAGCTCGGAAGAGCCTATAAAGGTTAAGAACAATTCTGTTTTGGAATTAACCTTCGAGGAGCCCATAAAAGATTACGGAGGAAAATATGAATTTACGGACATTGACTTCAATTTTGAAGAATATAACGGGCTCAACAATGTTTTGCTCGCCATAAAAGCCGCGGCCACCGACGATAAAATAAAAGGTATTAGCATAAACAATTCTTTTTTATCAACCGGGGCGGCAAATACAAAAAGTATCCGCGATGCCATCAAAAAATTTAAGGTTTCAGGTAAATTTGTGTATGCTTACGGTGATCTTTTCCTTCAAAAGGATTATTATCTGGCCTCTGTAGCCGACTCGGTTTTTTTAAATCCTACCGGAAATTTAGATTTTAGGGGGCTTTCTTCAGAAATATTATACCTAAAAGAACTTCAGGAAAAATCGGGCATTAAAATGGAAGTCATCCGTCATGGAAAATACAAAAGTGCGGTAGAGCCCTATTTAAGTAACAAAATGAGCGAAGAAAACAGGGAGCAAATTACCCAATTGTTATCTTCGGTCTGGAATACTTATCTGGAAGATATTTCTGAAAGCAGAAATATTAACATTGAAAATTTAAACACTTTTGCCGATGAGTTGGCCACAAGAACGCCAGAAATGGCACTTCAAAACAATTTTGTTGATGCATTGAGTTATATCGACCAATACAATACACTGCTTAGGGGTAAATTAGGCTTAACAAAAACAGAAGACATTAACCGTATTAATGTTCTGGATTATGCCAAGTTTGCCTCCAGAAAAGTAAAAACAAGCGGAAAAGACCGTATTGCGGTAATTTATGCGCAAGGCGAAATAGGTTACGGTAAAGGAAACGACAATTATATCGGGCAGGAAGTTATGTTTAAGTCGCTTAAAGAAGCCCGTGAAGACGATAAGGTAAAGGCAATTGTGCTTAGGATCAATTCTCCTGGCGGCATGGCACTTACCTCCGATATTATTTGGAGGGAAATAGAAGTAACCAAAAAGGTGAAACCCGTAATTGTATCCATGGGCGACCTGGCAGCTTCGGGAGGATATTACATGGCGGTGGCCGGCGATAAAATTTTTGCCGAACCTTCTACCATTACAGGTTCCATTGGGGTTTTTGCGACCATCCCTAACGTAAGCGAACTGGCCGGAAAATGGGGCATTAATGCCGAGCAGGTAAATACCAATAAAAATGCTACCGCATACAGTTTGTTTGAGCCGGCCACAGACAATTTTAAAAAATATGCCAAAGAAGGGATTGAACACTTTTATAAAACCTTCCTCAAAAAAGTATCCGAAGGAAGGGGAATGAGCTTAGAAGCCGTAGACGCTGTTGCCCAAGGCAGGGTTTGGACAGGCTTGCAGGCAAAAGAAAATGGTTTGGTAGACGAAATCGGGGGTATAGACGAAGCAGTTGCATATGCGGCCAAAACCAGCAACACGAAAGATTATGCCTTAAAAAATTACCCGGTATACGAAACCAGTATCGAAGAGATTTTGCAAGGTTTTTCCGGGCTTGGGTTTGTAAAAAGCAAAGAACAATTGCTAAAAGAAGAACTTGGCGAAGAGGCATTTAACTTAATGCAACAAGTAAAAGCAATGGCCAATAAAAAAGGATTGCAGGCAAGAATGCCTTTTGAAATAAATATACACTAAATGGTTGCTAAAGACAAAAGGCTTGCTTTTAGGCTATATCTCTATTTAGGCGCATTGTTTATTACCTCATTAGTGGTGTCCAACCTTATATTTCAAAAATTTTTTTATTGGTACCCCTTTGGCGATATAAAAATTTTTGGAGCCTCTTTGTTTCAAATTTCGGTGGGAATATTGCCATACCCCATTACGTTTTTAATAACCGACCTTATTTCTGAAATTTATGGGAAGAAAAAAGCAAATCAGGTGGTAACAGCAGGAATTTTTGCTTCTTTCTTTTCAATGCTCATTATCTTAATTGCAGAAAAGGCCCCGGCAATAAAAACATCGCCCATTCAAGACGAAACGTTTACCCAGGTATTTGCCCTTTCGCCCATTGCCGTGTTTGCGTCCATGATTGCATATCTTTTGGCACAGTACATAGATATTACAATTTATCATTTCTGGAAAAGGATTACCAAGGGTAAATATCTTTGGCTACGCAATAACTTTTCAACCTTTACATCGCAGTTTATAGATACTTTTACGGTGGTTTTTCTGTTGTGCGTTTTTAAAGTACTTCCGTGGTCTTTGTTTTACGGATTGGTGGTAAGCGGTTTTTTCTTCAAGGTTTTGGTGGCCATTTTGGATACGCCTTTTCTGTACCTTTTTGTTTTCCTTTTTAAAAAAAGGTTTAAACTTAAACCGGGCGAGGAAATCGATTTGGAAGTTTAAGTAAGTGTTATTTTTATTGGCAAGGCTATTCTTGTGTAAATCCTTGAAATCCATTTAAGTATATGTAATCTTTTACAAGCAATATCTTCGTATATATTTTACAAACATTAAACTTTTATTAAAATGCTGTTATTTGTATAGATTTTACTACAATTTTACTAATATAATGGTATGAAACGATAAAGACGCTTTTATTTAATAAAATATTGATTTATAATAAGTTTAGGCCTCGCCATGAAAACGCATAAATTTTAAACAGATGAAAAAAATATTGAAAATTGTCGGGATTGTTCTGGGAATACTAATTGTGTTCCTTGTAGCGGCACCATTTTTATTTGAAGGCAAGATTATAAAAATTGTGAAAAGTACTGTGAACAAAAACATAAATGCCGATTTCGATTTTACCGATGCCGACGTTAGCTTGATTACCAGCTTTCCCAATGCTTCGGTAATTGTAGAAAACCTAAGCATTATCAATAAAGTCCCATTTGAAGGTGATACATTGGTATATGCAAAAAACGCCAACATTAGTTTGCCGTTTATGCAAATATTCAATAAAGAAGGAGAACCTTATTCGGTTAATTCCTTTAGTATAGACGGAGCCGTGGTTAATATTTATGTGGATGAAAATGGCAAGGCAAACTACGATATTGCAAAAGAAACAACCAATGAAGCACCTGCCGAAACTCCTGAAAAGACCGATGCTAAAAGTAGTAGTAATGTTTCTTTGAACATGCAAAAATACGAGATAACAAACTCAAAAATAAAGTATTACGATGAGCAGGGAAAAATGTATTTTGAACTGACCGATTTTAACCACTTTGGAAAGGGAGATCTTTCGGCAACAAAATCTGAATTGGATACCGAAACCAGTGGCTTGCTTTCCTTTGAAATGGATAGCGTTAACTATTTCAGTAAAAACCCAATCCAGCTCGATGCCTTATTGGGCATAGATTTGGCCGAAAACAAATATACATTTCTTGAAAACAAGGCAATTATAAATCAATTGGAACTGGTTTTTGACGGTTTTGTAAAGGTGAACGAAAACAATCAAGAAGTTGATATTACCTTTAAAACGCCTTCGTCGGATTTTAAAAATTTCCTGGCCGTTATTCCAGAAGAATACTCAAAAAACATACAAAATGTACAAACCACGGGAGATTTTATGGTGGCAGGAAAAGTAAACGGAACCATAGACGATGCGCATATCCCAAAATTTGATGTTGTCATACAGTCAAACAATGCGTCTTTTAAATATCCAGATTTACCGCAGGCCGTAAACAATATTACCATAGATACTAAAATTGCCAACGAAACGGGCCTCATGGAAAATACCTATGTAGATATTAATAAACTTACGTTTAAAATTGCACAGGATGTTTTTAGCGCTCAGGCACATATTAAAAATATTACCGATAATCCATTGGTAAATGCCAATTTAAAAGGGCGTATCAATTTGGCAAATTTATCCAATGCATATCCTTTTTCACTGGATACGCCGCTTAAGGGAATTTTAGATGCCAATCTTTCTACCGCTTTTGATATGAATTCAATAGAAAAAGAACAATATCAAAATACAAAAAACAGCGGTACATTGGCTTTAAAAGGATTTGAATATTCATCTGAAGAAATGAAAAACCCGGTACAGATTGCCAATGCCGAGGTTACTTTTAACACTTCCAATGTCTCCTTGAACGCTTTTGAAGCCAAGACCGGGCAAACCGACTTATCGGCCAAAGGTTCCATACAAAACCTGTTGGGTTATATGTTTAACAAAGAGACTTTAAAGGGAAATTTCACATTGAATTCCAATACTTTTGCGGTGAACGATTTTATGATGGAGGAAACCGAAGCGGCGCCAAAAGATAAAGAAGAAAATAAAGAGAAGCCCGCTTCCACAGCAGGAGCAAAGGAAGAGGAACTTAAAATCCCTTCTTTTTTAGATGCTACCATAGCTGCAAAGGCAAGCACTGTTATTTACGATAACTTACAGTTAAAGAATGTGTCCGGCACGCTTATCGTCCGCGATGAAACCGTAATGTTAAAAGACTTGACCTCAAGTTTGTTCGGTGGAAATGTAGCCGTAAACGGGTCGGTATCCACAAAAACAGAAACACCAACTTTTAACATGGACCTTGGCATTAAAAGTTTTGATATCTCACAATCCTTTCAGGGCATGGACATGCTACAGGCCATTACGCCCATAGCTCAAGCATTGAAGGGGAAACTTAACTCCAATTTATCGTTAAAGGGAAACTTAAACAGCGACTTTACGCCCAATTTAATGTCGGTTTCCGGAAATGCCCTTGCAGAAGCGCTCGTGAGCGGTTTTGACCCAGAAAAAGGAAAAATGTTAAGTGCGCTTAGCAATAATTTAGACTTTTTAAACTTTAAAGAAGGGGAAACCAAGGATGTAAAAACAAGTTTGACTTTCGACAATGGAAAGGTAAACGTAAAACCATTTCATATAAAATATAAAGATATAGACATAGAAGTTGCCGGTAGCCACGGTTTTGACAAATCGATTGATTACAATGCTACTTTTAACGTACCGGCCAAATATTTTGGAAAAGATGTAAATAATTTATTGGCCAAGCTTAACGATCCCGATGCCAAAAACATTACGGTTCCCGTAAAGGCCAATATTGGCGGAACATACAGTAGCCCCTCAATTTCTACAGATGTAGATAAAACGGCTTCTGCACTTACCCAAAAGTTAATTGCCATGCAGAAAGATAAACTGATAAACCAGGGAAGCGATAAAATAAAAGATGCCATAAGCGGACTTATAGGCGGGGGAACAGCAAAGGACAGTACAGCGGCCACAGGAAGTAAAACCGCAGATTCTGCAAAAGCCAGGAAACAGGAGCAAGTAAAAAATGCAGCAAACGATTTAATAAAAGGATTGTTTGGAAATAAAAAGAAAGATACTACCAATCAAAAATAGCAAACTGCATAAAATGTGCTAATAATGGGTGTTTAGCTATTTACTTTGGTAGATGGTCTAAATTTATTTTATTAGAAAAGTAAATTGCGAATATTTAAAAAGGTATAAAAGGATGTAAAATTTTTTTATACCTTTTTTTAATCAATCTTAATATGAGCTCTTGTTATAAAAAATCAATATTAATTGTATTACTTTTTGTAAGTAATCTCCTCATTTGTCAGCAAAGTAACATTCCTGAAATACCAAAAGCATATATAGCACCCAAAACATCAGAAGCTATTAAAATTGATGGATATGCAAATGAAAATTCTTGGATAACAGCTCCTTGGACGGGGCCTTTTATTGACATTGAAGGAATTACAATACCTAAATATGAAACCAAGATAAAAATTTTATGGAATGAAGATTACTTATATTTTTATGCCAAGCTGGAAGAACCTCATGTTTGGGCAACTTTAAAGCAGCGTGATACGGTAATTTTCTACAATAATGATTTTGAAATATTTATTGATCCTGATGGTGATACTCATGATTATATGGAATTTGAAATAAATGCTTTGAATACCATTTGGGACCTTTTTTTAACCAAACCATATCGTGAAGGTGGTAAAGTACTTGATAATTGGGATATTAAAGGTATAAAGACAGCAGTACAAATTCAAGGAAGCTTAAACAATTCAAATGATGATGATATAGGCTGGACTATTGAAATTGCAATGCCCTGGAGTGCTATAGAAGAAGCAACAAAAAAGGGAGCTCCCGAAAATCAATTTTGGAGAATTAATTTTTCGAGAGTTAATTGGGATTTTGATGTTGTTGATGGAAAATATCAACGTAAAAAAGACAACAAGGGAAATTATCTTCCTGAATATAATTGGGTTTGGTCGCCACAAGGAGTTATTAATATGCACGAACCTGAAAGATGGGGGTATGTGTATTTTTCATCTAAAGCTATTGTAACCAGTCAATCATTTACAATCCCTGATGATGAATATATTAAATGGCAAATGTATGCTTGGTATAGAAAACAAAAGCAATACAAACAAAAACATCATTCATGGATAACATCAATTGATCAATTAGTACCTAATATAATTTCGATTAATGGAAAACCTATAAAACCATCTTTAGAAATTCATTCTCAAGGTTGGAATCTATCTGTTACGAGTCCGTCTACAGGAAGTTTGTTAATCATCAAAGAAGATGGGGATTTTATCACTAATAAAAACTAAACTATAAGTCAATGAAACTTTTTAAACTATTCTTAATTCTTGTGACAATTTGCTTTTTTTCATGTGTAGAAAAACAAAAAAGCGATGCTGAAGATACTGCCGAAAATAAAATTGATAAAACAAAAGGACAGGACTTTAAATATTGGACATGGATTACAGCAAATCAAGAACGTGAAGACACCTCATATCAAAAAGAGTTTGCTAAATACAAAGTAAATGGAATAGATGCCGTTCTGATCAATACAAATACAGATCCTAAATTATTAGAGCGTTTAACTCCAATTGCCAAAAAGGAGGGATTGGAAGTGCATGCGTGGATAATGGCTATGAATCGCCCAGGAGATACTGTGGCGCTAAAACATCCTGATTGGTATACGGTTAATAAAGAAGGGAAATCTTGCTTCGATACACGACCTTATGTAGATTATTACCAATGGCTATGTCCAACCCGTAAAGCATCCAGAGAACATGTGTTAAGTCTTGTTGAAGGACTCTCCAAAGTAGAAGGTGTAGAAACAGTGCATCTGGATTACATTAGATTTTCAGATATATTTTTGCCTATCGGTTTGTTGCCAAAATATAACTTAAAACAAGAAGTTGAGCTACCGGAGTTTGATTTTTGTTATTGCGATGTTTGTGTTGCTGAATTTGAGAGGACTTATCATAAAAATCCTCGAGATTTTGATAATCCTGCAATTGATATGGAATGGAAGCAGTTTCGTTTAAACAAAATCAAAGCAGTTGTAGACGAAGCTTATGAAATAGCTCATAAACATGGAAAAAGATTAAGCGCAGCTGTATTTCCTTATCCTGAAATGGCAGATCATATGGTGCGTCAACGCTGGGATAAGTGGAATATCGATATGGTTCTTCCCATGATTTATAACAATTTTTATAATGAAGGGATCGATTGGATTGGCTTTGCCACTAAACAAGGAGTTGCAGATTTAGAAGGGAAAAATACCGAATTGCATACTGGGGTATTTGTGCCACCAATGTCAGGCGAAGATTTAAGGCAAGCAATTAATTTGGCCAAAACAAATGGTGCTAAAGGAATTTCTTTCTTTGACGGAAATGCATTAACTGATGAACATCTTCAGGTAATAAAAGAATCAAAATAAGAATAACTTAACTTGCTTTAGAGCTCTAAAATATTTTTTGGAGCTCTTTTCTATTCATAATAATACGATACTTCACTTTTAATAAACTGCTAAAGTTATATCATAACAGTTATAAAATATAAAATAATTACTGATTTTAGGATTTTTTTGATAAAGTAACAGCATTAATGTTAATTAATCAATTTGTTTCTTTTGCTAAAAAAACACATTTTTTACTTTAAATACTGATTATCAGTAACTTATAATTAATTGTATGGAAGTGGAGAATAATGGTGACAAAGCATTTTATATGTAATTATATGTTGTTGGTTAATAAAATAATGCCGTTTGTCGAAATAGTTTCTAAATGATTAAGAGTTTTTTAACATTTATTAAACTTTTTGTTAATACTGCAAAGTGTTTACAATTGTTTTCAATCTAAAATAAACTAATTTAAAACCTTAATTCATGCGTAAAAAACTATTACCTTTTTTGGTGTTTGCGTTTTTGCTGGTAAGTCAACTGTTACTGGCTCAAAACAAAACTATAACGGGTACCATTACAGATGTTAGTGATGGCATGCCTTTGCCAGGTGCCACCGTTGTTGTAAAGGGCACTAATGTGGGGACCTCAACTGATTTTGATGGGAATTTCTCATTAGATAATGTGCCCAATGATGGAGCATTAATCATCTCCATGATTGGTTACACAACTACAGAATTTAATATTTCAGGTAAAACTACATTAAATGTTTCATTAAGTATTGATGCACAACAGCTAGATGAAGTGGTAGTAACTTCATTAGGCTTAACAAGAGAGAGGAAATCTCTAGGATATTCGGTTACCGAATTAGATGGAGGAAGTGTTTCCTTAGTGAAAGAATCTAACGTAGCAAGTTCGTTGGCAGGTAAAGTTGCCGGAGTTGTGGTTAGCAAGTCTACTTCTGGTGTAGGAGGTGGAACCAGGGTGGTTATTCGTGGTAATAACTCGATTACAGGAAACAACCAGCCATTATATGTTGTAGATGGTGTGCCAATAGATAACAGTGCTTTGTCAACGTCAAATGGCAGTGAATATTCTGTTCCAGATCTAGGGAATGGTATTTCTGATATTAATCCGGACGATATCGAAAGCATGTCTATACTGAAAGGCCCTAACGCAGCGGCTCTTTATGGTTCTAGAGCAAGTAACGGGGTAATTATTATTACCACTAAAAGTGGAAGAAAAACTAAAGGACTGGGGATTTCTTATACCACCAGTGCCACTTTTGAAAACCCATTGGTTTTACCGGAATATCAAAATGAATATGGAAGAGGAAACAATGGGAACTTTCCACAAATAGATACAAGTGCAGATTTGGCAACTCAAGTAAATACGGTTAGAGGAAATAGCTCATGGGGACCTAGATTTGATGGATCGGAAAGATTAGCCTATAACGGAGAAATGAGACCTTATGTGGCACAACCTAATAATGTTAAAGATTTTTTTGAAACAGGTTCTAGTTTTGTAAATACAATAGCTTTGAATGCAGGTTCTGAAAAAGCTTCAGTGTTTTTCTCTTATACTAACTCTGATTTGGAATCCATTCTGCCAAATTCAAAAGTAAAACGCAACAATTTTAATTTAAGAGGTACGGCAAATCTATCAGATAAATTATCCTTAGATGCTAAAATCACATATTTTATTCAAAATGCACAAAATAGGCCAACACAAGGTACTGAAGGAGTTGTGGCTTATTTATGGCCTTTAGCGAGAAATGTGGCAATTAACGACCTTAAAAATTATCAGGATATAAACAACCCGATAGACCCTAACGATCCATATCGTGTAATTGCTCCAACATCATCAGGGGGAAATCCATACTGGATGTTATATAACGATTATAATGGAGATAAAAGAACGAGAGTTACCGGATTTGCCAAGTTAAATTACCAATTTACAGATTGGCTTTCCGTTTTTGCAAGAGTTGGTACAGATGCTATTAAGCAAGATACCGAGGCTTATGAAGCTACAGGGCACCACTTTTATCCTGATGGGCAAATTAGATTCACTAAAAATGACAGAACAGAAACCAATTACGATTTCTTGTTAATGTTTAATAAAGATATAGGTAATAGCTTTAATCTTTCAGCCAATGCAGGAGGAAATATGAGGCACTCAACTTATATAAACTCTGGAACCAATGGATATGATTTTAAAATACCTGGAAGATATTTCTTAGATAATACTGATGGTTCTCAACTTACTGCAACACAATCTGATAATATTGAGAAAAGAGTAAATTCATTGTATGGGTCTGCATCGTTTTCATACAACGATATGGTTTATTTAGACCTTACCGCCAGGAACGATTGGTCTTCTACACTCCCAGCTGAAAACAGATCGTATTTTTACAGCTCGGCTAGTGTGAGTGTTCTTCTAAATGAAATGTTCAACTTACAGGGATCTAATATCGATTTATTAAAGCTAAAAGCAAGTACTGCCAGTGTTGGTAACGATACAGATGCCCAACAGATTGTAAATGTTTTTAAAGTAGCCGCTAATGGTTATTTGGGAAACACACAAATAACACGTCAAAATATTCATTTCAGTGAAAGCCTTAAACCGGAAGATGTAACTTCAAACGAGATAGGTTTTGAGTTTAAAGCATTCAGGAATAGATTGTATGCAGATTTTGCTTACTATAATATTAGTAGTAAAAACTTAATTTTTGATGTTCCAGTAGATCCAGGAACTGGATACGATTATTTTAGAGAGAATGTAGGTGAAATTACCAATAAAGGTTTTGAGTTTTTAATTGGTGGTACACCCGTAAGCAATGAAACATTCTCGTGGGATGTGTCTGTTAATATGGCTAAAAATAAAAATTCACTTGAAAGTTTAATAGACGGACAGGATAATTTTACATTTAGCTCAAGTAATAACGGAATTGTAGACGTGAGAGCTGAAGTTGGAGGAGGTTATGGTGATATATATGCAACTGACTGGCTACGTACCGACGATGGTCAATTACTATTAACAGCTGAAGGTCGACCGCAAGCAACTTCTGAAAGAGTAAAAGTAGGGAACTATCAACCGGATTTTACAGGAGGTTTTACAAATACGTTTAGATACAAAGACTTCACTTTAAATACCTTAATTGATTTTAGAGTTGGGGGCGAGGTATATTCTGCTACAGATGCAGGTTTGGATGCTAGCGGTGTATCAAAAAAATCACTACAATACAGAGAAGGAGGCGTAGTAGTAGACGGTGTTATAGAAGATGGCAATGGAGGATACATGCCAAACACAGAAAACATCTCTGCTCAGGAATATTGGGGAGCTGTGAGTAGCATTGGTTCAGAATATGTTTTTTCCCAAACAAATGTTCGCTTAAGAGAATTAAGCTTAACGTACAATATGCCTGCCAAATTCTTAGATCATACTTTTTTAACAGCAGTATCTGTAAGTGCGGTTGGAAGAAATTTATTCTTTATATATAAAGAAGCAGATAACTTTGATCCTGAATCGAGCTATTCTACTTCTAATCTGGGGCAAGGGGTGTTATTTTATGCGCTTCCAACTACTAGAAGTATTGGACTTAGTTTGAATGTTAAATTCTAAAAATGTACCTAATGAAAAAATTAAAATATATAACCGGTCTTTTGTGTCTCTTAGCAGGGGTTGCATGTACAAAAGACTTTGATGAAATAAATACCGACAATCAGGGCTTTAACTCTGATGAGGTGAGTGCAAAATACTTCCTAACAAGTTCCCAAGTTGGGTTATATGCACCGGGAAGATTTGAGTATTGGAGAGCACACCTTATTCATGTAGATCGTTTCGCAGGTCACTTTACTTTTGGGATGGATCAAAGCTGGTGGTCTGATGGCCTATCTTATACATATGATCCGGGCTATACTGATGCAGCCTATGATTGGTTGGCTGGTTATTTTGGAAATATCAAATCTTTTTATGATTTGACGAAAGAGGGAGGTGAGTTTGAAAACGAATATATGTTTGCAATATCTTTAATTATGAAAGGGCTTTATTTTCAGATGTACACAGATACTTTCGGAATGGTTCCTTATAGTGAAGCAGGTGTAGATGGGGTTTTAACTCCCAAGTACGATACGCAAATGGATATTTACCAAGGTATTATTGGAGACCTGGATAATGCAATGAGTATTATTGGAGATGTAGAAAGAACTGGTATAGGTGTTGATGATGTTGCTGAAAATGATGTGTATTGTGGTGGCGATTTACAATTGTGGAAAAAACTGGCAAATACTCTAAAATTACGTATTGGAATGAGAGCTTTAGGAGCTCCTGGAGAAAACTTTGCTGCAAGTACTATTACGGAAGCAATGTCTCAGCCTCTTTTGGATGAATCTACCGGTAGCGTTACTATGAGAAAAGATTTTGTAATTAGCGAATGGACTTCTTCGTCCTATGGAGATGTTTGGAACGACTTTGGAGCTGGTTCAGACTGGACTGTAAGTCAACCATTAATAGATATGCTTCAAGAAAATAATGATCCTAGGTTGGCAATTTATGCAAAGCCCGCAAAGGGAGGGACTTTCTCTTTTGTTAATACAAAAGAAAATGGAACTTATACAGATCCTGATTATGCCAAACGTGTCGACTTTATCGAATCTGCTCTAATTGATGCCGGAGCAACTTATACTAGAACATCAGATGCTGATACAATTTTTATAGAAGTTGGTGGCGGACAATATATTGGTCAGCCAGTGAGACTTAATGCTGAAATTATGCCTTATGTGCGTTACGATTTATTCAGCACTCCTTCTGATGCCATTATTCAACCAAGAGGAAAAGAAGCTACCGGATATCCGGAAATTATCATAAGTAGTGCAGAATCATATTTTTTACAGGCAGAAGCCGCTGTAAGGGGTATTGGGTCAGGAGATCCACAAACATTATTGACTCTGGGTATTAAAGAAGCAATGAAACTGTGGGATATTGCTGAAGGTGATGCAGATGCATACATAGCATCCAGTGCATTAGCTGATATTTCTGCCGGGACAACAGATGAAAAACTGGAAAAAATAGCATTACAACGTTGGTTAGCTAGTTATACTGACGGTTTTGAAGCATGGGCAGTAGTAAGAAAAACTGGATATCCATCAGAATTGGCAGCAGGGGTTTCAGATCAGGTTATTTATGCCTTAGGAACATTAAATGGAGCGTATCCGCAACGTATGAGATATGGAACCGGAGCTCAGTCCAACCCCAATTTAAGTCAGGCAATAAGTGTACAAGGGCCCGATGTTCAAGGAACAAAACTTTGGTGGGCCAAATAAAACAATAATTGTTAGTTTGTTAATTTATTTATCAAAAGGACACTTTTTAGTGTCCTTTTTCTGTTTACTTAAATTTATCATTTCTTATATTCCCAACGCATACAAATTTAACGTACGTTCGAGATAAGAAGGGGGTTGCTAAATTCTTTAAAAGTTATCAATTTGGGTAAAAAAATATTATAATAATGATTACCTCACTATTGGGTATTTTAGATTTACAGTTCCGTTTGCCGATATGTATCGGTGGTTAATTTGTTTGTAGAAGCCCATGACGACATATTGTAAATATTTGCAAAAATTGAAGAAAATACATCATATTTACTGCCTGAAAAATATTCAATATTTTGTAGCTTCTTATAAGAAATGGACAAATGCCAGCAATGTATAGTTAGAAAATTTAGTTCATTAAGGAGCCTGAACGAGGAAGAACTATTAAATATTTCAGATTGTAAAACTTCCCAACATATAAAAAAAAGGCGAATCGCTGTTAGGAAGGTGATTTTATTCAAGGCGTTTTTTGTATTAAATCCGGAATTTGTAAACTCACAAAATTATCATCAAACGGAAAAAGCCAAACAGTAAAGTTTATAAAGAAAGGTGATTTATTGGGGCAGCGTAGTATTGTAAGTGAAGATAGGATAAAATTGTCCAGGGAAGAGCTTGCCAGTATTATTGGAACTGCAACAGAGTCGATAATAAGAGTGGTTTTCAGTTTTTCCAAGGAAGGGCTTATTGCCGAAGAATTGTACCCCGAGCTAAGCTTCCAACAAAGCAATAATTTCATGCGTACCTTGCATCTTGGCATGGTCGTATGCGGTATGCCCGCGGGAATCTTTCATAGAACGATCTGCGCCGTTTTCTAAAAGGATTTTTACAATTTTGCTTCTCCCAAATGTTGCAGCATATATCAATGCCGTTGCATTATTGCCATTAACAAGGTTTACATTGGCGCCATTATTGATCAGTAGTGCTGCAATGTCAGTAAAACCCTTAAAACAAACTCCCATAAGGGCCGTATTTCCCGAGGTGTCCTTTGCATTAACATCTGGGTTATGAGCCAAAATGACTTTGGTAACATCAATATCGCCATAATAGGTTGCTAAAAGAAGCGGAGTGGATCCCCTTTGATCTTTAGTATTTAATAAATTTGGGTCTGCTTTCAATAATGTTTCGATAACATTCTTTTCGCCATTGCGTATAGCGTTAAATAGAGCTTCTGTTTTCATGCAATAATTTTAATTAATTAAGCCGGGGTACATTTTTTATACAACGGTTTTATCAAAAATACAATTTTATGGTTATTGTCTTTTAGATTTTTTAATGCCAATATAAATGGAAGGCTAAATGAGTTCATTATAAATAAGCGACTATTGTCGTAATTAAAGGTCAAATAAATATATTAATCAAAAATAAAGGCGTTACTTTGCACCATTAGCAATGAAGCACATACAAAATTTGGTATTTTTTATCCTTCCGAGATTTTATTATCCCACTTTTTTTTGACTTTATGCCATAGATACAAATAGCAAACTTAGCGTAGGCTTTATTGTTTGCTTTATTCTGTATCGATTATAACAAATTTAAATTATTATACAATGAAAGAAGGGACAGTAAAGTTCTTCAACAGAACAAAAGGTTTTGGATTTATCACAACATCAGACAGTAACGAAGATATCTTTGTACATGAAAGTGGTTTAATCGACAACATTAACGAGAACGACAAAGTAAGGTTTGAGACCGAAAGAGGTAAAAAAGGAATGAATGCCGTAAACGTAGAAGTAATAGATTAAGTACTTTAAAAACAAAACCATCTCTCGCGGGATGGTTTTTTTATTAATTAAAAAAATAGATACATGCTTATTATCCCGATAAAAGAAGGAGAAAATATTGACAGGGCTTTAAAAAGATACAAACAGAAATACAGAAAGACACAACAACTTAAAGTGTTGCGAAGCAATCAACATTATATAAAGAAATCGCAACAGCGTAGAGAAGAGGTTGCTAAAGCCATATACAAGCAAGAGTACCAAAGAAAGTTAGAGGATTAGAACCCCCTGACCTTTTTTGTAGTACCCATTTCATTATTTAGGGTGCAACGTGTATGTTTACCACAAGGCCTTCATTGGCACGGATATTAAAAACGGTTTGGTCTTCAAATATCAGGTATTGCCCTTTAATACCCTTAAGGACTCCTTCGTATTCGGGTGTTTTCCCTAGATTAAGGCTTTTAGGTTTTAGGGGGTACGCTGCCACCGGAAATGTTATGTGGGTTTCGGTATTGTTTTCAATAAAATAAGGCAAGACTTCTTCTGGGATATACTGTTTAAGGGTTTCCCGGTATTTGGGGAGGTCTTCGTCGATAATATCGTTTTGAAGCATTTTACGCCAATTGGTCTTGTCGGAAATATGGTCTTTTAAAGCTACTTCGGTTATGCCTGCAAGGTACCTGTTGGGTACTTCGACAATTTCAATGGCCTCGTGTGCCCCTTGGTCGATCCAGCGTGTGGGCACCTGGCTTTTCCGGGTCACGCCAACTTTTATGCTGCTCGAATTGGCAAGGTAAACAATATGGGGCTGGAGCTGCACTTCTTTTTCATAGGTCAGGTCGCGGTCCTCAATATCTAAATGCGCTTGGCTTAGTTCTGGTTTTAAAATCCAATCGGCTGCTTTTGGTGTTTCAAAAAAACAGCTTTTGCAAAATCCCTGCCGGTATATGGGCTTGTCCAAGTGACATGATAGGCATTCGAATTTTATAAACTTTATAGCAATCTTTTTATCTATTAACTGATTGAAATTGATGTAATTATTTTCAAAAACCAAATAATAATTCACGGGTTCCGTATATTCAGTCTGCATTTTGGTGAGTACACCTTCGAACATGATAAAAGTTTTTTCCTATTTTTATCAAATATAACTTAAAAAAATGCCAATTCCATTATTTAATTCTATTGCTTCTTGGTTCTTGAAAAAGCGGTTCCATCAAATGGAATTGTTTTTAAAATATCCGCAGGAAGTACAAACGGAAGTACTTACCCATTTAATGACGGCGGCAAAAGATACAGAAATAGGCAAGCGTTATGCTTTTGGTGAAATAGGCGCTTATGAAACTTTTTCTGATAGGGTGCCCATTGTACGTTATGAAGATATAGAGCCTATGATAGAGCGTGCCCGCATGGGCGAAAACAATATCTTTTGGCCAACGCCCATAAAATGGTTCGCAAAAAGTAGCGGGACCACGAACGCCAAGAGCAAATTTATTCCTGTGAGCAACGAATCGCTGGAAGATTGTCATTTTAAAGCGGGAAAAGACATGCTTTCACTGTATTTTAATAACAATGAGGAATCCAAGCTTTTCTCGGGTAAAAGTTTACGTTTGGGGGGCAGTAAGGAATTGTATCAAGACAATAATACCTTTTTTGGCGATCTATCGGCCATTATTATAGACAACATGCCTTTTTGGGCAGAAATGAGCAGCACGCCCAGTAACAAAGTTTCCTTAATGAGCGAATGGGAAAGTAAGTTGGCCGCCATTGTTGAGGAAACCATTAAGGAAGATGTTACAAGTTTGGCAGGTGTGCCTTCCTGGATGTTGGTATTGCTGAACGAAGTCTTGGAAAAAACCGGAAAAAACCACTTGTTTGAAATTTGGGAGAATTTAGAGGTGTACTTCCACGGAGGCGTAAGTTTTAATCCATATAGGGAACAGTATGAACGTTTGTTGCCCCGGAAAAATTTTAGGTATTATGAAATATACAATGCTTCTGAAGGGTTTTTTGCTATCCAGGACCGAAATAATTCTGATGAATTGTTACTGATGTTGGATTATGGAATTTTTTATGAGTTTATCCCGATGGAACTCTACGGAACCCCGCAGGAAAAAGTAATTCCCATCTGGAAGGTGGAAACCAATAAAAACTATGCCATGCTTATAACCACAAATGCTGGTTTATGGCGCTATTTAATTGGCGATACCGTTCGGTTTACTTCTACCGATCCCTACCGTATAAAGGTTACCGGAAGAACAAAACACCATATAAATGTATTTGGCGAAGAACTTATTATTGAAAATGCCGAGGAAGCACTACAACGGGCCTGCAAAGAAACGGGTGCGGAAATAGTAGATTACACCGCCGGACCTATTTTTATGAAAGGGAAGAAAAAAGGTGCCCATGAATGGCTAATAGAATTTAGGAAGTTGCCCGATGACATGGAAAAATTTACAATTGCCATGGATGAGGCCTTAAAATCGTTAAACTCTGATTATGAAGCCAAACGATATAATAACATTACGCTAAATTTTCCTACGCTCCACATTGCCAGGAAAAACCTGTTTTACGATTGGCTTAAAAAATACGATAAGTTGGGCGGCCAACATAAAATACCAAGACTTTCCAGCAATAGGCACTATTTAGAAGAGTTGCTGGGCATGAACGGATAGTTTATAAACATATAAATAAAAAAACCGCCCAGAAATTTTGGACGGTTTAAATTTATATAGCACCTTCTAGTTTAAGAAACTGCTTTCAGTTTATTAATAGTTACTTTGGTCAACTTGTCCTCGACATATGCCTTGTCTACAATCAGCTCATTTTCTTTAGAACTTGGCAGTTCAAACATAGCATCGGTAAGGACTGTTTCGCATAGAGAGCGGAGTCCGCGTGCTCCAAGCTCATATTCAATGGCTTTTTCAACTATGTAAGCCAAAGCTTCATCGCTGATTTCAAACTTAATATCGTCCATTTCAAACAATTTGGCATACTGTTTTATAATGGCGTTTTTTGGTTCCGTTAAAATGGAGCGCAATGTTTTTGCATCGAGCGGGTCCATATGTGTTAAAACGGGAAGACGGCCAATAATTTCAGGGATTAAACCAAATTCTTTTAAATCTTTAGGGATAATGTATTGCAAAAGGTTGTCGCGGTCAATCATGTCTTTCTTTGCAACACTATATCCTACGGCCTGCATGTTAAGCCTTTTTGAAATATGCCTGTCAATGCCATCAAAAGCCCCACCGGCTACAAACAATATGTTTTCGGTATTGACCTCGATAAACTTTTGGTCTGGGTGCTTTCGGCCTCCTTTGGGCGGAACGTTTACAACAGTTCCTTCCAATAGCTTTAGCAATGCCTGCTGGACCCCTTCGCCAGAAACGTCCCGTGTTATGGATGGGTTGTCGCTTTTTCTGGCAATTTTGTCAATTTCATCAATAAAAACAATTCCCCTTTCTGCTTTTTCCAAATTGTAATCGGCAGCTTGCAGTAGGCGGGTCAATATGCTTTCTACATCTTCTCCTACATACCCGGCTTCGGTAAGTACGGTAGCATCTACAATTGCCAAAGGTACATTGAGCATCTTTGCAATGGTCTTGGCCATTAATGTTTTACCGGTACCGGTTTGCCCGACCATAATAATGTTACTTTTTTGTATTTCTATATCGTCTTTACTGGCTGGCTGCAATAATCTTTTGTAATGATTATACACTGCTACAGACATTACTTTTTTAGTAACGTTTTGGCCAATAATGAACTGGTCTAAATACTCCTTGATCTCGGCCGGTTTTTTTAAGACCAATTCTGATGATAATTCGCTGTTTTTAGATTGTTGCGATTCTTCCAATACAATTCCATGTGCCTGTTCGATACAGCGGTCGCAAATATGGGCATCCAATCCTGCAATGAGCAAGTTGGTTTCCGGTTTTTTTCTTCCGCAGAATGAACATTCTAAATCTTCTTTCGCCATTTCTTTTTATTTGTAAAAATGCAATATATGCACTTTCTATTTAAAAATAGAATTATAAATGGTTGGTTTTATGATTATTGGGTGTTTTTTTAGTTTCTAACAAGAACTTCGTCGATCATTCCGTAGTTCTTTGCTTCTTCTGCTTTCATCCAATAATCACGGTCGCTATCTTCGGTTACTTTTTCCATGCTCTGGCCTGAATGCTTGGCAATTATTTGGTATAGCTCGTCTTTCAATTTTAAAATTTCCCTGGCAGTAATTTCAATATCGCTTGCCTGTCCTTGTGCACCGCCCAATGGTTGATGGATCATGACACGGCTGTGCGGGAGTGCAGAACGTTTTCCTTTTTCCCCGGCACAAAGCAAAACTGCGCCCATCGATGCGGCCATTCCTGTACATATGGTTGCTACATCGGGTTTTATGTATTGCATGGTGTCGTAAATACCCAGGCCTGCATATACGCTCCCTCCAGGGGAGTTAATGTATATTTGGATGTCTTTGGATGCATCAGCACTTTCCAGGAACAATAATTGTGCCTGAATAATGTTTGCAACTTGGTCGTTAATCCCGGTGCCCATGAAAATAATCCTGTCCATCATCAATCTGGAAAAAACATCCATGGCCACAGCATTTAACTGCCGTTCTTCAATAATGTTCGGGGTAAGTCCAACGGGAGTCATGGTACTTATTATCTTGTCGTAATACATACTGTTGACCCCTCTATCTTTAGTGGCAAATGCCTTAAATTCTTTTTCGAAGTTCATATAATTTTAATTACTTTTTTTAAGACGTAAAAAGGCGTTAAAACTTACGGTTTAACGCCTTAAAGATACTTAAATTATTTTACAAGGGTTTACCCGTAAACTTCTTTAACAAAGTTTTCGTAAGTAACCTCTTTTGTCTTTAAATTTGCTTTTTCTTTATAAAGGTTTACCAGTTTTTCGCTCATTACCTGTTCAGATAATCTTTTGGCTTCTTCTTGGTTTGAAAGTACCCTTGCAGAAATATTTTCCAACACCTCATCTTCTGGGTCTGTTTGCCCAAACTGTGCCATTTGCATGCTTACGTATTTTTTGGCAAAATCCTTAAGCTCGTCGTAGCTAACCTGAAGGTTGTTGTCGTTTATTATTTTCCCTTCGATAAGCTGGTATCTTAAACCTTTTTCTGATTTTGAATATTCTTCGCTGGCTTCTTCATCCGAAAGGTTGTTTTCACCGGTTGCCTGGATCCATTTTTTCAAAAATACATCCGGAAGGTCAAACTTGGTGTTTTCGACCAGGTTCTCGGTAATATCGTTCAAAAGTTTTTGATCCGCCTGTTGTGCGAATTGCTTTTCGGCATCTTCCTTGATCTTGGCCCTCATTTCTTTTTCAGAAGTTACCGCGTCTTTACCAAATAGCTTATCGAAAAGTTCCTGGTTCAATTCGGCAGCTTCACGCTTGTTTATTTCGTCGATGGTAAAAGTAACATCGATGTCCAGGTCGTGCGCTTGATCGTGATCTACTTTTAGGTAGTTTATAAGGTCATGGTCATCTTCAAAAAGGCTTTTGGTTTTTAGTTCCAAGGTATCTCCAGCTTTTGCACCAACAAATTTGCCAAGGTTTCTTTTTCCTTTTATTTTATCAAGGGTAAACGTTACGCGGTTTTCAATTTCTTTTTCTTCATTTTTAAAAACCCCGGTTATTTCGCTTTCTTGGGTTGCTTCATCTTGAGAAATTAATTTTCCGTATTGTTTGGCAATACGGTCAACCTGCTCGTCTATCATTTTATCGTCGGCAATAATTTGGTAATGGGTAATAGCTTTTTTAGTTTTCAAATCTACATCAAAAGCAGGAGCAAGACCCAGCTCAAATTCAAAAGAAAAGTTTTCAGAATCCCAATCAAGATTATCCTGTGCCTTAGGAAGCGGGTTTCCAAGAACATCTAGCTTTTCTTCGGTGAGGTATTTGTTTAACGAATCTTGAAGTAGTTTGTTTACCTCGTCAACTAGAACAGCTTTTCCGTATTGCTTTTTAACCAATCCCATGGGAACGTGTCCTTTTCTAAAACCTGGAATGTTTGCAGTTTTGCGGTAATCGGTCAAGATTTTATCAACTTTATCGCTGTAATCTTCTTTTTTAATTGCAACTTTTACTATTGCATTTAAGTCGTCAATTTGCTCTCTTGTAATATCCATTCTCAAAAAAATTTAATAGCCCTTAAATGGGCATGCAAAAGTAAAACATTTTCAAAAGTTAACCAAGTTTTTAAAAGGCTGATAAACAAAATATTAATTTTTATTTAACACCTTTTGGTTTTATGGCCAAAAAACGTTCGTAAAAAACCCTTAGATGAGCTTTGGTTATGTTTTTTCTTTCTTATTCTGAAGAAATTAGCGACTCAAAAATAGATTGTAAAATGGATAGCAATAAGCTAAATAGTAAAGCCCACCATATATTTGCCACCGAAAATCCTCCTACAAAATAATCGGCCAGTAAGATAATGATGGCATTGATGATAAGTAAGAACAGGCCCAGTGTTATAATGGTAACGGGCAGGGTCAATATAACCAAGATAGGTTTTACTATAAAATTTAAAATGGCCAGTACCACGGCAACTATTATGGCGGTCCAGTAGCTTTCTACGGCAACTCCGGGAAGTATTTTTGCCAAGATAACCACCGAGATTGCGGTTAACAGAATTTTGATTATAAACTTCATCGCTTAAAATTATTTTGGTTGATTTATTAAAGATATAAAAAAAGCGCCTATTTTAACAGTAGGCGCTTTTTAAATGTTTTAGCTATGTTGTTTTACTTGACAAAAATAGTGGGGTAATTGCCGGGGTTTACTTTTGGAACCGTTGCATTGTATTTTTTATTGATGGCATCAATAAATGCATTGGCAACTACTGCATAACCACGTTGCGTTAAATGCACGCCATCTAGCGAAAATGCACCACCGGTACCAAAATCGGCTGTTATGGTCCCGCCATCAAAAGGTACACCACCATTGGCGAGTTGCTTTAAAATTGCGTTTACATCCACAAAAGCAAGGTCGTATTGGTCTGCCAATGCTTTAATGGTAGTGTTGTATGCAGTTTGCGCTGTAGAAACATGTGTTTGTTCCGTTATGGTTAGCACTTGGGCGTCGTTTAAAGGAACACCAACTCCAATTACAGATTGTGGATTGTCGGGGTCTGCCAAAGTACCTAAAACCGAAGAAACCGGTAACGGGATTAAGTCTTCTTCTGTTGCTTGCCTCATATTGGTCAACGCAGGGTTAACAGTGGTAAGGTCGGTTAGGTCTTCGTCCAACAACACGACCGGGTTTTGCCCAGCACTAAACTGTATGGTGCGCTGTGCAGCTTCTTCGGCAGTAATCAACCCGATAGCCTGTACTTGCTGTAGGCCTGCATTGTATGGTGCATAGGCTTGGTTTAGTGCTTCTGCAGTTTGCGTATCCAGAGGAATGGCATTATAGGGAACGGTTGTAAAATAGGCAATAGAAGTAACTTCGGGAACGTTTGCCACGACACCTTTGGCGCCTGTGCTTGTTAAGGCTTTAAGTTCTTCATTATACACGCTTGCGAATACATTTGGGTCGGTAATATCGTTATAACCATATGTTGTTGGGTCTGTGTTGCCGGTTTGGTCTTCCCCGTCACCCCCTTGGGAAGCATAGCTTAAAATGTCGTTGCTTCCTATCCAAAGAGAAAAGAAAGTTGGATCTTGTGCTACGGCATCCCCAATAACTGTTGCATCTGTTGACGATGCTATACGGACAAAGTAAGGATTGGCGTTTCTATTCTCTACTCCTGCAATATTCCCGTAACCAGGTGCGAGCAAATGGAAACTTTTGGCGCCCGGTATCCCCATATTGTTAAAAGGACCGTCTAAATGGTTGGTAATATCGGTTGTTGGGGTTCCCTCAAGAGAAACGGGAGCCCTGTTGCCTTCGGCATCGATCTGCAATACCAACCGGGTTCCGCTAATTATTTGGCCTCCGTTTAGCAATCCACCTAGATTACCATCAACCAACGGCTGTATAAAATCGCCCCCTCCGGCCAACCCAAATTGTCCGGCCATAATTGCGGGGTAGGAGTTTTGTTGTGCTTTTAAGTAAAGTGCATTATCGGCAAAACCGGCAGTTAAGGAGTTACCCACGGAAACATAATTGGAAAAATCGGCATCGCCATTGGTATAAAAATCTTGTTCGTTAACGGGGTCGTTAAATTCTGGTTGGCAAGCAGTAAAGGTTATTGCTGCTAGAGAGATATATAATAGTTTTTTCATTTTATTCAGTGTTAACATGTGTTAAAATCCATAAGTGATTCCTAGGCCTGGCACAAATGCATTGTTCTTGTAGGTGCCTCCAAACGGTACATTTTGCCCGTTTTCCTGATAATAATTGTACGATTCGTCTACTTCATCAAAATGAACATATAAGAAAGAAGCATCCAATGCAAAACGATCACTGATTTTAAATGTAAACCCACCTGTAAAATTATTGGAGTCGTTTCGTGGCGTTTCGGGTGCAAAATACCCAGATCGTACCGGAGATTCGTCAAAGTAATATCCACCTCTTAATATAAAGCGCGGCGTTGCTTTGTACTGAACCCCTAAACGATATACCGATGAATTTTTGTAGTTTCTTGGGTTTAAGGATTCTGTTCCGTTGCTGAATATAACGTCCAGTGCCTCGTAGGCATTCCAGTATACCCTATTATAGTCAAAAGCTACAAGCCATTTTTCGTTAATGGTATACGAAGCACCTACCGAAAGTTCGGCAGGCAAAGGCAATGAAGCGTCAAAAGCTACACTTTGGTATTGCCCGGCGACCGCAGAAGGCAAATTTTGAAAATCGGCATCGCCATCCTCGGCGTTCATGTCTATTTTGGAGCGGTAATCCACACCGAGGGTAAACTTTTCGGTAGGCCTGAACATCATGCCAATATTGTAGCCCCATGCTGTAATGCCGCTGTCATCGATAGTGACATTCGACCTGTTTCCGTTCACATCTGTAGTGCTACGGTCTATATTTCTGTTGAAATTAACACTTCCGGTTGCAAAAATAGGCCCACCACCAATACTTAATTTATCGTGTAATTTAATTGACAAAGTAGGCTGAAAAAATATTGCCGAAAGGCTAATGTCGTTAATCAAGTGCGAACCTTCCCAATCGGTTGGGTATTCCACGCTACTTCCGTAAGGTGTGTAAACACCAAGGCCAACGCTTGCCCAATCGTTTATTTTGTATGCTGCATAGACGTTGAATGGAGTGGAAACGGAATTGTTGTCTTCTGTATGCCAGCCGTATTGTTCGTTTTGAAAACTGATATTTGCAAAAACGGCATTTGCCCCTAAGCTAACCGTAAATTTTTTATCCAGATACGTAAGTCCGGCCGGATTGAAGAAAACCAACTCTGAAGAATTAATAACTGCAACCCCCGTATGTCCCATGGCAAGCTGTTTTTGTCCCTGAAGCGCAATACGGTAACCTCCGGCATAAGAAATGGCACTAATTAGCAATACCATAGCCAGTAGCGTAAGTTTTTTCATAGAATTAATAATTTATAAATGTGTGAATATTAGCATTTCAAAATTAAGACAATATTAATTATATCCAATTTTTAGGGCATTGATATTTCAAATTCGATAAAAAATTAACATTTATCTACTTAGAAAATGAAGGGATTTTTCGAAAAACTGTTTTGGGTTTTCTGCATGAAGCCAATGCCCGGAATTTTCCACGGTTTCTATTTTAGCATTTGGAAAATGGACATGGATAATATCGGTATCGTTCGGGGAAATATATTCAGATTTGGAGCCCCGCAGGAACAGTGTTTTGCCGTTAAAAGATTTTTGAGAGGGCAGGGGCTCTCCAATTTCTTCCTGGGCATTGCTTAAAACGGACAGGTTAAACCTAAAAGCAAGGGTTCCTTTTGTTTTCCGATACAGGTTTTTAAGTAAGAATTGGCGCGTTCCCCAGTCGGAAATATAATCGGACAATTGTTCGTCGGCTTCGGTCCTGGATGTTATTTTATCAAAATCAAGTGCATTGAGGCCGTTTAATATATCTTGATGGTGCGGGGGGTAATATTTAGGGGCAATATCTGCAACCAAAAGCCTTTTTATCAATTCGGGCTGTGTAACCGCCAAGAGCATGGCAATCTTTCCGCCCATGGAATGGCCAATGATGTTAATGTCTTCCAAGTTGTTCAGGTCGCAATAGTTTAGAATGTCTTCAACCATGACCTCGTATGAAAAATCTTCTGAATGAAAACTCCTGCCGTGATTTCTCAAATCTATCAAATGAACCTCAAAGCCGGCTTCGGCATATTTGGTGCCCAGCGTTTTCCAGTTGTCGGACATTCCCAAAAAACCATGAAGTATTAACAATGGTTTTCCTTTTCCTATGATTTTAGATTTTAATGTTTGCATTTTTTCAGTAGAAAATTTAAAGTTTGTAACGTTGAAAAGATAAAAGCGATGCCTTTTTGCGGTTTCGGTATTGCGTCACCTCTTTTAATAAAAAAACTATTTCAGCCTTTGCAAATACATTTGTACTACATTTTCCAGCCCTAGGTAAAGCGACTCTGCAATAAGAGCATGGCCAATGGAGACCTCCAATAAATTTGGGATGTTCTGCTTGAAATAAGCTGTGTTTTTAAGGTTGAGGTCGTGTCCGGCATTTATGCCCAATTTGGCCTCGCTGGCCATTTTGGCGGCTTCTATATAAGGGTTTATGCCGCTTTTGTCTCCCTTGGCAAAAGCACTTGCATAGGCCTCGGTATAGAGTTCTATACGGTCCGTACCCGTTTTGGCCGCGCCTTCGACCATTTTGGCGACGGGATCTACAAAAATAGAGGTTCGGATGCCGCTCGCCTTAAATTCAGCAATAACATCAATCAAAAAATCTCTGTGTTTTATGGTGTCCCAGCCGGCATTGGAAGTAATGGCATCTTCGGCATCGGGGACCAAGGTTACCTGTGTGGGCTTTACCTCTAAAACAAGGTCGATAAAACTTTTTATGGGGTTTCCTTCAATATTAAATTCGGTGTAAACCACTGCAGGCAAGTCCCGTGCATCTTGATAGCGAATATGGCGTTCGTCTGGCCTTGGGTGTATGGTAATGCCCTCGCCCCCGAAATCCTGAATGTCCTTTGCGGTTTTTAATAAATCGGGCACATTGCCTCCCCTGGAATTCCTTAAAGTGGCAATTTTATTTATGTTAACGCTTAACTTTGTCATAAAATAAAAATTCAAAATACATTTCAAGGCAAAAATACAAACTAAAGGCTGCTTTTTTGTGCTAGAAATTGATTAATTTGCCAAAGAAATAAGCTTGTTATGAACATACATTCTTATATAAATAACGATGTGCTGCCATTGTTGCCCAATTACCCGGTGAAAATGGTACGCGGGATGTTTTCTAATTGCACCAACACACACATCCCGGTAGTGGAAGACAATAGGCTTTTGGGGAATATTTCTGAAGATGATGTGCAGGGGTTTGACCCGGATAAAAAAATAAGCGATTATCTCTATGCGCTCGATCTTTTTTATGTACAAAAAAGTACCAACTGGCTGGACGTTTTGGAAGCCTTTGCAAAATTCAACTCTAATATTTTACCTATTTTGGACGAAAACAGTATTTATGTTGGATATTACGAACTGATTGATATTATGAGCTTGTTTAAAGAAACGCCGTTTTTAAATGAGCCCGGCGGAATTTTAATCGTAGAAAAGGGGCATACAGATTATTCGTTTAGTGAAATATCCCAAATTGTTGAAAGTAACGATGGAAAACTATTGGGCGCCTTTATTTCCAATGACGCAGAAGATGTAACCCAAATTACCATGAAAATAGGGAATATTGGCCTTAATAACATCATTCAAACTTTCAGGCGCTATAACTATAACATTGTTTCCGGAAATGAAGAAGATTCTTATATTGAAGGCCTAAAGTTACGTTCTGATTATTTAAACAAGTTTTTAAAAATTTAACCTGCTCGCCAGAGCGTTTAGCTTCTCAGCTATTGGAAAGCCCGGGAGTTGATTAAGAAAAATTGTTAAAACCTATGAAAGTCGGTATTTACGGTCAATATTACAAAGAAGATTCAGAAGAGTACATACTTAATTTGTTAGAGGTGCTACAGGTAAACAAGGCCGAAGTTTTTCTGGAAGCAGGCTATCTTGAGCAAATAAAGGAATCGCTAGATATAAACACAAACTATAGAACTTTTGCTTCTTTTGAAGACCTCGACAATTCCTTCGACCTTTTTTTAAGTCTTGGAGGAGATGGGACCATGCTCCGCACCGTGTTGTTTGTCAGGGACTTGGATATTCCGATTTTAGGAATAAATACGGGTAGGTTGGGTTTTCTGGCCACAGTACAAAAAGAAAACATCCAAAAAGCAATAGAGGAAGTTATGCAAAATGGCTTTGAAGTTAAAAAAAGGGCCTTGCTGCAAATAACTACCAATACATCAATGGAAGACCAGACCGAAGTTAATTTTGCTCTTAATGAAATTGCAGTAAGCCGCAAAAATACAACTTCCATGATTACCATTGCAACATGGCTCGACGGGGAGTACTTAACATCTTATTGGGCAGATGGGCTTATTGTTGCAACACCAACGGGTTCTACCGGTTACTCGTTAAGCTGCAACGGCCCCGTAATTGCACCAAGTACCGATGCCTTTGTGTTAACGCCAATAGCGCCGCACAATTTAAATGCACGCCCGCTTGTTATTCCCGATAAAACAAAAATTAAATTGAAGGTAACCGGGAGAGAGGATAATTTTTTGGTCTCGTTAGATTCCCGTATTGCAACGCTTAACAACGAAACAGAAATGATAATAGAAAGAGCCCCGTTTACCATTAAATTGGTAGACCTTAAAGGAGAGAGTTTTCTTAAAACGCTCCGAAAGAAACTTTTATGGGGGGAAGATAGGCGTAATTAAGCCCCATGAAAACAATAAATTCACACAAAAATTGTTTTTACTAGCACATTCATTACAATGATATTACTTATAAAATATCATAATGTATATATTTGCAAACTTTGAAAGGTATGAATTTTAGAATCTTAGCCATAGCGATTATGTTAACCACAAATGCGACTTATGCTCAAATGTTTGAGGCGGGTGCCTTTGTGGGAGGTAGTAATTACATAGGAGACGTAGGGTCTTCTTGGTATATTAAGCCTAATAGCTTTGCGGCTGGAGGGTTATTTAAATGGAATGTTAGCCAAAGATATGCATATCGGGCTTCTTTTACATTTTCTACAATACATGCGGCCGATAAAGATTCTGACAATTCAGCCAGGCAACAACGCGACTATAGTTTTTCCAACGGTATCTTGGAAGGCTCACTGGGGATGGAGTTTAACTTTTTAGAATTCGATTTAAGTGAGTTTTCACGATCGGTTACACCTTATTTATATGGTGGAGTATCGGTTTTTTTACATGATGAATTATATTATGTAAATAATAATGCCCAAGTATCTGGAAATAAAACTACATTTGCAATCCCTATGGCAATAGGGGTTAAAGGTAAAATAAACACACGTTTCGTTTTGGCAGCCGAAATTGGGGCGCGTTATACCTTTACCGATAACATAGATGGCAGTAACCCTAACACGCTGTTGGCTAATAATGACGATTTGAAGTTTGGAAATATCTTTAGTGACGACTGGTACGTTTTTTCTGGTATTACCTTAACGTATACCTTTGGAAAAAGACCATGTTACAGCTGTTTTGATTGATGAGTAATGAGTGAAGAATTAATTAATAAGAATAACCTACCCGAACATATAGCCGTTATCATGGATGGTAACGGAAGATGGGCAAAACAAAAAGGGAAACTTAGGGTTTTTGGTCATGAAAATGGGGCAAAAGCCGTAAAGGAAGTTGTTGAAGGCTGCGCAGAAATAGGGGTTAAAAACTTAACGCTCTATGCTTTCTCGACCGAAAACTGGAACCGCCCGAAGATGGAAGTAGATACTCTTATGAAACTTCTGGTATCTTCATTAAGAAAAGAACTACATACTTTAGTAGAAAATAACATCAGGCTTAAAATTATAGGCACCATAGAGGCCCTTCCCGAAACAGCACGAAAAGAACTTCTTGAAGTAATTGAAAAAACCAAGCAGAACACCCACATGACGCTTACTATAGCATTAAGCTATGGGGGTAGGGAAGAGCTTAAAAATGCTGTAATTGAGCTATGTACTAAAGTTAAAAATAATATAATTTCTATCGATTCTATTGACGAATCAATAATAAATAATCATCTTTACACGCATGATTTGCCCGATGTAGACCTACTTATCAGGACAAGTGGAGAGCATAGAATAAGTAATTTTTTGCTTTGGCAGATCGCCTATGCTGAGCTGTATTTCACTAAAACGCTATGGCCCGATTTTACCAAGGAGCATTTGTGGGAAGCATTAATAAACTATCAAAACAGAGAACGTAGATTTGGAAAGACAAGCGAACAACTTAACTAAAAATATCATGTGGAAACGATATTTAGGTGTATTCATATTATTACTTTTAACCTTTACTAAATATGCCACTGCTCAGGAGACTACTATCGATAAGGGAAAAAAATACATCCTTGGCGGTATTGAGGTCACGGGCGTAAAGAGTTTTAACAAACAGACCGTGATTACATATACCGGTTTGAGGAATGGACAGGAAATTACCGTTCCCGGGGAACAAATAAGCAAGGTAATAAGCAAATTATGGGGCCTTAACCTCTTTAGCGACATTAATATATACAAAACCAAAGTAGAAGGGAATAAAATATTTTTAGAACTTAACGTTACAGAACTTCCTACGCTTTCAGATGTCAAGGTAACCGGAATTAAAAAGAAAAAGGTAGAAGATATCGTTAAAGATGCCGACCTTAAAAAAGGAAAAAAGGTAACTGAAGGTTTTATTGCCAATACAAAAAATTACTTGCTGAACAAGTACAAAAAAGAAGGGTATTACAATACCAAGGTAAATATCAATACCATCCCAGATACTACCGAAACCAATGCGGTTAGAATGGTAGTGGCAATAGACCGTGGGGAAAAGGTTAAGGTGAAGGACATTGTTTTTGAAGGAAATGAAAAATTAAGCGATAACAAGCTTAAAAAGGCAATGAAGAACACCAAAGAAAAATTCTTTGGCCGCTTCTGGAAAAAATCAAAATTTATCCCAGAAGACTTTAAAACCGATCTTACTTCTATTGTAGATAAATACAAAGAGAACGGTTATCGTGATGCACGCATTACTTCCGATTCGATAATATTTAACGACGACAACACCTTAGATATCAATATTAAATTACAGGAAGGCGAAAGGTATTATTTTGGTGATATAGATTTTGTTGGGAACACCGCATATTCCGATGAATTCTTAGGAAGGATACTCGGTCTTAAAAAAGGAGATGTATACAACGGGGTGCTGTTCGATAAACGCATAGCCGACAATACAAAACCCGACGGAAGGGATATTACAAACCAATATCAAAATAATGGCTACCTTTTCTCGCAGATTAACCCGGTTGAAGTTTCGGCAAAAAACGACACTATAGATTTCGAGATTAGGATTATAGAAGGGAAATTGGCATATTTTGAAAATGTAACGGTTTCCGGGAACGATAAAACCAATGACCATGTTATCTACAGGCAATTGCGCACAAAACCAGGGCAATTGTACTCTAAAGACAATGTGGTAAGGACCATTCGTGAACTTGGGCAATTAGGATATTTCGATCCCGAAAGTATAAATCCGCAAATTAAAGATGCGAACCCTGAAGCAGGAACTGTAGGCATAGATTATGGAGTGGTAGAAAAAGGCTCCAGCCAGATCGAACTTCAAGGAGGCTATGGCGGTGGCGGTTTTATTGGTACCTTAGGGCTTTCGTTTAATAACTTTTCAATTAGAAATATACTAAATGGAGAGGCATACAAGCCAGTGCCAATGGGAGATGGCCAACGTTTGTCATTGCGTTTACAGGCCAGTAGGTATTTCCAAACATATAGTTTTTCCTTTATGGAGCCATGGTTGGGCGGTAGGAAGCCAGTGCAGTTCTCAACATCAATTTCCAGGACGCTTCAATTTAGGTATAACCCAAGAACTGGAGATGCCGATAAAGATGCCCGTTTTGTAATAACTGGAGCAACCGTTGGTTTGGCAAAAAGGCTGCAATGGCCGGATGATTACTTCCAACTATCTCACGCATTGAGCTTCCAGCATTACAACCTTCAAAATTATTATACATCGCTGTTTACCTTCGGGAACGGTTATTCCAATAACTTGGCATATACCATTGCGCTTTCAAGAAACAATACTTCTGTAAATCCAATATTTCCCATGGCGGGATCAGAGTGGAACATTAGTTTAAAACTTTCACCGCCTTATTCATTGTTCAATAATATTGATTATGCTAATCTAGGAGACGATCCGGAATACCAAACTATCAATGCTCAAAATGAAGTAGTCCCCGATCAAGCAAAAATAGATCAAGAAAAATATAAATGGCTGGAGTTTTATAAAGTAAAATTCAGCGGGAACTGGTATACCAACCTTGTGGCAAAACTAGTGCTTAAAACAGGAGTTGAATTTGGGTTTCTAGGTGCATATAACGACGATCGCGGGGTAATTCCTTTCGAACGGTTTTTCCTTGGAGGAGACGGTTTAGGGAATTATACGCTAGACGGAAGGGAAAACATCGCACTAAGGGGGTATCCAAACCAGTCGCTGTCTGGACAGGATGGTTCTACGGTCTATAATAAATTCTCGTTAGAACTAAGATACCCCATCACATTAAAGCCGACGGCATCAATTTACGGACTTACCTTTGTCGAAGGTGGGTCGGCATACGATAATTTTAACACCTATAATCCTTTTAACCTTAAAAGGTCGGCTGGTGTAGGGGTGCGTATATTTATGCCTGCCTTTGGTTTATTGGGGATAGATTTTGGTTACGGATTCGACCCAATTCCAGGAGAAATAGAGCCAAGTGGATGGCAAACACACTTTATTATTGGTCAACAGTTTTAATTTGGCATGATATTTTCTATGGATAAATATGTTATTATTAAGGTATGACATATGAAAAATAAGAAATTTTTGTTTTCTTCGTATACAGAAACAAAACTATAAAGTAATGAAAACATATGTTCTTTTATTATTGATGGCTATAATGACCGTTTCCGCAAGCGCCCAAAGAGGTGTTAGGATTGGTTATGTCGATATGGATTACATTTTGCAAAATGTAGAGGAGTATCAGGCAGCAAATAAACAGCTGGCCGATAAAGTGCAAAAATGGAAATCTGAAGTAGAAGACCAAGAAAGTACAATAACAAAAATGAGAGCCGATTTAAATGCTGAAAAAGTGCTTTTAACCAAGGAATTGATACAGGAAAGAGAAGAAGAAATCGATGCGCTTGAAAGTCAAATGAAGGATTACCAACAAGACAGGTTTGGTCCACAAGGAGATTTGGTAAGGCAACGCAGCCAGTTGGTAAAACCAATTCAAGATCAAGTTTTTGATGCTGTACAGGAAATTGCCGCCAATAAAAAATACGATTTTGTTTTTGATAAGTCTGCGGATGTTGTTATGTTGTACTCCGATAAGCGTTACGACATTAGCGAGCAAATATTGAGAAGTATAAACGTTACCCGGAAAAAAGTCGACAGGCAGGAAAAAAGCAGTGCCCTGAAAGAATTTGAAGAACCAGACCCCGAATTAAAAGCAAGAGAAGAAGCTTACGAACAGAAAAAAGAAGACAGAGCCGCCGAAATTGAAGCAAGAAGGGAAGCAAAGCTTAAAGAAATCGAGGCCAGAAAAAAAGCCTACGAAGAAAGAAGGCAAAAAATGTTGGAAGAACGTGAAGCTAGAAAAAAGGCAAAATTAGAAGAAAGAGAACAATTAAAAAAAGAAAATAACAATTCAAACGCTACGGAAAACGAAGAGGGAGAATAAATCAATTAAATAACAAGTAACACATTTTTAGAAATTTTAGAAAATCATGAAACAGTTTAAAAAATTAGTAATTGCGGTTGTATTAGTTGTGGGATCAGTGAGTTTTGCTAATGCACAAAGTAAAATAGCGCATATCGATGTTCAAAAATTGGTCGAAGATATGCCAGCCATGAAGGCGGCGCAAGCTGAATTGCAGAAATTGGGTGAAAATTACCAGGCAGATATTAAAACAAGCTACCAAGAGCTTCAGAACAAAATGACACTTTATAAAAACGAAGCTGGTACCAAATCTCAGGAGGAAAACCAAAAAAGAGCCCAGGAAGTAGATGGAATGCAACAGAGTATCATGCAGGCGCAACAACAGGCGCAACAGGAGCTATCTAAAAAAGAAAGAGAATTGTTGCAGCCAATCCTTCAAAAAGCCAACGATGCTATCCAAAAAGTTGGTAGGGCACAAGGTTTCGATTATGTATTGGATTCTTCAACAGGATCTGGAGTAATATTAGCCGACGGTAAAGACTTATTGGCAGATGTAAAAAAAGAACTTGGATTTTAATCCGAAAATAAAATAAAAATATACATAAAAACTGCCTGCATAAATGTAGGCAGTTTTTTATTTTTACATACTAACCGAAATCAGGTTAATATGAACTCACAACCTATAGGGATATTCGACTCAGGTGTTGGCGGTACCTCCATTTGGAAAGAAATCCACCATTTGCTTCCGGGAGAATCCACCATTTATCTGGCAGATAGCAAATATGCACCCTACGGGGAACGGCCGCAAAAAGAAATCCTTCAGCTAAGCATTAAAAACACAGAATTCCTCCTTTCCCAAAATTGCAAGGCAATAGTAGTGGCTTGCAACACGGCAACAACAAACGCAATAGATTACTTAAGAAAAAATTATAAAGTGCCATTTATAGGGATCGAACCGGCCATAAAACCAGCGGCACTAAATTCCAAGACAGGGGTTGTTGGTATATTGGCAACAAGAGGTACATTAACAAGTGGTTTGTTTGCCAAAACATCGGCCCTGTATGCCAAAGACCGAAAGGTGATTGAACAATTTGGCGACGGATTGGTCCCCCTTATTGAAAACGGGATGGCGAACAGTGAAGAAATGCATCAGTTGCTACAAAAATACCTACGGCCAATGATGGAAGAAAAAGCCGATTATTTAGTATTGGGCTGTACACATTACCCGTATTTAATTCCGCAGTTGAAAAAAATCTTGCCAACATCGGTAACAATAATCGACTCTGGAGAAGCCGTAGCAAAACAGACCAAAACGGTATTGGAGAATTTTCAATTATTGAATACGCGCGCTGTGGGGGCTTCATACATATTCCATTCCAATGCCGATGAAAAAGTATTGGCTTCTTTGCTAAAAGACTATAAGCAAAAAATAGTAGTAAGCCATTTAGATTTTTAAACCTCTTTGCAAATAGTAATAAAAGCAGTGGGAATCCACATTCAGCTAAAAGAAAAAGAAACGCTAGCAACTTACCAGCCTTCATACGTTATCTTTTTTAATTCTTCTTCCACCAAAACCATCAATTTTTCAGTAGAGTACATGTAGGTTTTTCTTACAAATTTATATTCTTTTGCCATGAATATTAAATCTTAAACCTTTAATTGTTGTTTAAAGGAAATGGTGAAACTTATTCAATATAAAGAGAATTGTTTTTTGGGGAGGTAACACTATAATTTAAATCGATCTTTTCTGTTTTTGTGGGTTTTACAAATAGTTCCCATTCAACTTCTCCAGTTTGTGGGTTTATTTTTCCGTTAGATAATTTTTCAACCTTGACCTCAATTTCTTTCCTATTACTCACGGGAACTTGATCAATAATTGTCAGGTTTATGGGTACGCTTTTATTGTTTTTTATGGTTATTGTCCAGCCAACTAGTTGTTCTTTGTTACTTCCTAAGAATTTTTTAGATTTTAAATCTTTATTTCTTTCTCGTTTAATAGTTATATTTTGGTCCTTTCCAAAAGAAATATTCAAAGTGTCATTTTGTGAATTTAATTCTAAAACGGTTTTTCCAACAAACGTGTTTTCATAAAATATATTTGCTTCCCCGTCCAATAGATCATATTTTTTCCAGTCAATAACTTTAGCAATTAAAAAAACATCTTCTTGTAATTTGGGAATACTAAAATAATGAAAATCGGATGTTATTTGATTATTTGTCATTTCAATTGTATTGTTCTTATTATTTGAAGAAATTGAATAAGGAACATCAATTTTAAAACTTAATGAAGTATTTCTCTTGCTGGATATTTCAGGATTCGTTTTTTGCCTTTGATTACTTATTTGCAGACCATTTACCCGGCCAGCCAATTGATCTTCAATAGGTGCAGCCTTTTTTAACTCTTCTTTACCATATCCCGAAACGACAACTTCTTCTAGAGCTTCATTATTTGTTTCCATTCTTACATTTATAAAACTATTGTTTATAGGTTTAAATGCAGTTTTGTAACCTATATAGGAAAATATAATCCTTTCTGAATTTTTTGGGATTGAAAGTGTATATTTTCCGTCAAAATTAGTCGTTGTTCCTATGGTAGTATTTTCAATAATTACATTTACACCGGGAATAGGGTCGCCCATTTCATCAGAAACTACCCCGGATACCTCATTAATCTCGTTATAACTTGGAGGCGGTAAATTATAGTCTAAATAATATGTTTTAAGTGATGGGGGTGTGCCCGAAATATTGGGATTTGAAGATGAAAAGGTTAGGGTAACGTTTTCCCAATCAACTTTGGTGTCTTGACGTACATTGGCTTTATGTACAATATTTATATAGTTTGTAGAGCTACTGGCTTTTAAATCATAAGTAGGATACCAACTGGCATTTTTCACTATATAACCAAGGCTAAAATCAATTTGAGAAGCCGTTTTATTGTCAATCTTCACTACTATTTCTGATAAATTATACTCATGCTCCTTAGAGAATTCATTTATCCTGCTTTGCAGTGTAGAGATTTCTTCGTTTAATTTAGCAATAACTTTATAGCGGTCTATTTCTTTAAGTTTAAGGCTGGTAAGTTTATTGCTATAAAAATTACTGGCGTCTTTTAAATTAGAGACAGATAAGGCTTCATTTTTACCATTAAGATTCCTGTTCTCCTTTAAAAATGCTATATCTTCATGTATTACATCCAGATATGTTTGTTCCAATATTTTTTGTTCTTCAAGTTGCTTAAGCACAGATTCAAATTTTTGTAAATCAGAGGGTTTTTCTTGATTGTCTTGAAAACTAGTTTGAAAATTAAGTGATAAAATAGTTAGGTTTCCATTTTCAGCACCAAGATTAATCGTCTTCTCCTGAATATAAGGTGATAGGTTAACAAATTTTAAAATATAGACACCTTTTTCAAGATAAATAGTTTTTTGCCTTTTTATTTGGGCGCCATCTAAAAATACAGTAGCAGCAGAAACATCAGTTTTAATCTCTTTTTCGACAATATTTTGAGCTTCAGAATAATTTGAAAGCAGGAAAAATAGTGGTAGGATAAGCTTATACATTTTTTATTACTTAAATAGTGGATATATAAATAGTGGATATAATTTATATTAAAAATAAATAAATTATTGTACTCTACAAGTATTTCCTTAGAATCCTCTCTGTACTTTGGTAATAACCTACCCCAAAAATATTTAGATGTACCAATAAATAGTATAGTTGCCAAAGCTCCAATCGGTCTTCCCAATTAGGTTGAAGCGGAAATATTTCATTATATGCATTAAAAAGCATTTGGTCAAAACCACCAAACAGATGCATCATGGATATATCCATTTCGCGTGGAGCGTAGCAAACGGCAGGATCGATCAGGCATGGGTTTCCGTGTTTGTCCACCAAGTAATTCCCGTTCCATAAGTCTCCGTGAATTAAAGACGGGGCCTCGTTTGGGAGTAGGCTTTTCAAATTAGTATAAAAAGAATCAATATTTTTAAAAGAAAAACCTTTTTCGGTAGCAAGTTTTATTTGGGGCTCTATACGTTCTTCAATGTAAAAATCAACCGCATTTATCTGTTTGTTGTTTTGTTGATGCAAACTCCCAATATAATTATCGCACACAAAACCAAAATAAGGAGCCGGATTTTTGTGCAAATGGGCAAGCTTATGCCCAAAGTCAAGCCAAAAAACATCCTTTTTTCTGCCAGTTTCAATATATTCCATCATAATAAACAAAAAATCACCAACATTGGCGTAATCCATAACTTTGGGAATCCTTATACTATTTGTGGCCCTTAATGCATTAAGCCCGGCAGCTTCTTTTTCAAACATTTCCGGGAATTTTTCGGCAGAATTTATTTTAACCACATAATTATTTGTGTCAATGGATATTTTGTAAACCTCATTAATGTCGCCGCCAGAAAGAGCGGTATAGACCGGCGTACCAGAATCTAAATAATCTTGAATATAGGTTTTTAAAACATCAGGGATCAAATCAAATCACTTTTTTCTCACATAGGTTAAATAAGTAAAAGCATAGTTGTGCCTTTCGTCCTTAAGGTGCAATTCGCTGGAAATAAGCTTCCATTCATTTTCATCTATTGCAGGAAAAAAAGCATCTGCTTCAAATGTGCCGTGAACCCGTGTCAGTTCAATCTTTTCGGTAAAGGGTAGCCCCAGCTTGTATATTTCCCCGCCGCCAATAATAAAAGGCTGGCTGTCCTCCTTTGCCATTTCCAATGCGGTTTTTATGTCATTTACCACAATGCAGTTCTCCCCGGCATTATAATCTTTTTGGCGGGTAACAATTATATGTTTTCTGTTTGGTAACGGACTAGGGAAACTCTCAAAAGTTTTTCGCCCCATAATAATTGCGTGCCCCGTTGTTAGTTTTTTAAATCTTTTAAAATCGTCCGGCAAATGCCAAACCAGATCATTGTCCTTTCCAAGCGCATTGTTTTCCGCTGCCGCGGCAATAATTGTAACCATTAACTATAAAGTGTTTTTTGGGTTTTCCTCCATGGGGAACTCCTTTTCTACTTCTTGTTGCAATTTAGCGATCCTGTTCTTTTGTTTGGCAATTAATTTCTCGCGTTGTTCCCGTTCCCATTCTTTCCCCAAAAACTTGTTCGTAACAAAAACATTTATAAAATGTATTAGCAAGATAAACACCCAAAAGGTAATACCCCACACAAACCAATTGTATTGGTCGCCATACTTAAGTACCTTGTTAATTATAATCATAAATACGCTCCCGAACAAGAAGAACACAAAATGATAATACAGTCGCCTTTTTTGCCTGATCCTCGATTGCGCATTCTCTATCAGTTCATGTTGGTCGAGATCGATCTCTTTCAGTTCCTTAGTTTTATTTTTTGAAAACATAACCCATTTAATTTATATAAAGTTACAAAATGAAACCATATGTATAGACTAAAAACAATAGATGTTTACAAGTTAATAAAAAACGGGGCGTTCCCTCCATTGCATTCGGGCCGGGCTTTCCGCTGCTACTCCTCGCCTTGGCTGCGGGGTGACCGCTGCAATCCCTAACGCGCGACCCCACAACCCCATAACATCATAACAACGTAACAAGGTAACACCATAACACCATAACAAAAAGCACAACAGCGGCGCTCCCCGGAAAAAAACGCCCCGGTAACCCTCATGTTTCCAGCGCGTTGCAAAAAGATTAAAAATAATTCGAGAAAACATTTGGAAAGGAAGAGAAATAGTTTCTATATTTGCACCCGCTTTGAGGGACGGCCGTTGGCTGTCCGGGACAGGCGGAAGTTCATTTGTTATTGGTGCTCCGGGGGATTTTAAGGGGGATTAAAAATTTTTCAAAAAAAAGATCCGGAAAAGTTTGCGGGTAACAAAAAACGCATTACTTTTGCACCCGCTTTGAAAACGAAAACTTTTCAAGGTACAGGGACAGAGAAGAAGAGTTCATTGATATA